>JAXLSW010000018.1:0-131222 GCA_046330415.1 Solirubrobacterales bacterium
CCCAGTGGTCGAGGTTGGCGCCGATCCTCACCTTCTCACCAAGCGGCATCAGGCGCTTGCCCCAGGCGCCGTTGGTGACGGCCTCCGACCACGCCTCTACGTCGTGCATCCCGTCGGGAAGCAGGAACGGCACCGAGCTCGCGAGCAGCAGGTGCTTGAAGTCGCCATCGGCACGCTCCTTGACCCACTGCCACTCGTCGACGCTCATCATCCGCCGCTCGCCGTCCTTGAGCTGGCGGCCGGCGCGGGAGTCCAAGACGACGAGCCGAGTGCTGCCCATGTCGCTGCAGAAGCTGAAGCGCGAGTGCGAGTGCTGGCTCTCGGCGTCGCGGGCGAGCTCCTCGACCAGCTCACTCCCGTCGCCGCCGTCCTTGAGCTGCTGGAACGTCTCGTCCTCGGCCAGCTCCCGCGGCGAGAGGTTCCCCAGGTGCTGGTAGACCCAGTAGGCCATCAGCCCGCCGATGATGCGCGTCTCGTACCAGTCCTGCTCGCGGTGCTCCTCCAGCCAGGCCTCGGAGGTGTTCCACTTGTCGTTGATCTCGTGGTCGTCGAAGATCATCGACGTCGGCAGCGTCGAGAGCATCCATCGGACCACCGGGTAGGTCCAGATGTCGCGATAGCCGATCGTGTACTCCTCGAAGTCCTCGAGCACGTCGACTGGGCCGTCGGCGTGGACCTCTCTCCCCTCGACCTGCTCGCGCACGTTCTTGGGCGGCTGATCGGCGTAGAGCTGGTCGCCGAGCATCACCATCGCGTTCGGCCAGAGCTTGCGCGGCTGACGCAGCATCCGCAGCGCGAAGGTATGGAGCGCGTCGATTCCCCTCCCCTTCTTGTTCCACCACCGCTGCGTCGTATGCGGCCAGTGATGCGGGGCCGAGCAGCGGCAGGAGCCGAAGAGCAGCCGCAGGTCGTCGTCGGGGGCGATGGTCCGGATCTGCGGGTGCGGGAACTCGTAGCCCTCGGGAGGCCACACGCGGCTGCCGTCGACGGCGACCTCGTACTCCTGGGGGACGCCGACCTCGAGGTCGGTGAGCGCGACGAGCGCGAAGTGGTGGCCCTTCACTTCGAAGGTGGGCGTCCTCGTACCGAGGATCTCGACCTCGCACGCCTCGTCCATCTCGACCCAGACCGTGGCCTCGGTCTCACCGATGAACCTGAGCATGGGGCCGACGAGAACTTCGGGCATGCAGACGACGCTACCCGGAGCAGGAGCTATCGACACCCAGCAGGCCGTCGAAGCTCAAACGGGCGTCCACGCGGATCGTCTGCGGATCGTCCGGATTCGAGTCGCCGTCCTCGGGGCTCACCTTGAGCCTCGCCAGGCCGGCGTCGGCGCGGCGGATGCACGCGTCGCCCTCGGTCACCTGGAAATACGGGGTGTAGCTCATCTTCAGAAGGTAGTCGCCGGCTCTGGGCACCTCGACGGTGAAGCCGTCGGGCCCGAGCTCCGTCACGCGCGCGCCCTTGGAGGCAAGCGGGTCGCCGCTCGGGTCCGCGCCCTTGCCGCGCACCGACGGCAGCACCTCCCAGAGCTTCCAGTCGTCGTTGGACCAGATCTCCTTCAGGAACGGCAGGTCGTCCTCGCGCAGCAGCTTCCCCTCGAGCTCGGAGATGTAATCGAGCGTCGCGTCGGGGAGGGCGACGTAGGAGACGCCGTGGTCGATCAGCCAGTGGCGGTAGATCTCGGGCGTCAGCGGGCCGTCGCGGAAGTCGGAGATGTCGCCGGATTCAAGTTGGCGCAGCCATCCGCGCGCGAGCGGGAAGCGCTCGGCGACGTGGACCGCTTCCCAGCGCTCCCGCGTGGCGGGCACCTCGACGCGCACGGGCTCGTCACCGACCCGCTGCTCGAGCTCCTGCAGCAGCGGTTCGTAGAACGCCGCCTCGGTGGAGGGGTCGCCTGCGCCGCGCAGGTAGTCGCCCACCGGAGCCGCGAGCTGCCAGTAGAGCAGCGGCAGGAATACGAGCGCGAGCAGCTTCGGGTGGCGCTCGTAGAGGACGAGAGCGGCGATCGGCCCCAGCAGCATGGCGCCGAGGCGGGGTGCGTTGCTGCCGATCGGCGTCGGCACCACATAGACGAGGACGAGCAGCGCCAGATAGAGGGCGATCCCCACACGCAGCGCCTTCAGCTCCGGGGGGACGACGAGGATCGCGAGCCCGCAGGCGACCGCGACCCACCAGAAGCTCGATAGGCCGAAGGGCTGGGCGCCACCGACCGGGAAGGCGACGATGATCGCGAGCGTCGCGACGGAGGCACCGATGGCGAGCGGCAGCCCCTCCCGCAGCCGTCCGGCGAGGATCAGCGCCGCACCGGTGAGCGCGACGAAGAGGCCCGCGACCGGGCTCGCGCACGCCGCGAGCCCGGCGACGAGCGCCGCGAGCGGCGGTCGGTGGACGAGTAGCAGTGCCCCCAGTGCAACGGCGAAACCGAGCAGGAACGTGATCCGCCCCGTGTAGAGAAGCGCGCCGGCGCCGACGGCGAACCAGACGCTCGCGAGGTCGGCGCCTCGGCCCGGAACCTCGCGGCGGACGAGCACGGCGAAAGCGACCGACATCGCCACCGCCGAGATCGCCCCGACGAGCTGCGGCCCCAGCAGCGCTCCGAGCGGCGGGTAGATGAGGCTGTAGCCGGGGACGAGATGCCCGGAGTACCAGTCGGCGTTCCACAGCACCCAGCCGTGCTCGCGCCAGAGATCGGCGCGGAACGTCTGCGCCGCGAGGTCGGTGCTCGCGGGCTCGAAGACGACGTAGGGGACGGCGATCAGCGCGGCGATCAGGCCGCACCACGCGACGACCCCGAGCCGCGGCAGCCGCGGCCCCGGGCGCTCGGCCAAGGGCTCAGCCCTTGGCGTACTCGAGTCGGATCTGCTTGCCCTTGAGCTTGGTTCCATCGAGCCGGTCCAGCGCCTGCGCAGCATGCTCGCCATCGAGGTCGACGAACGTGAACCGCTCGAGAACGCGGATGTCGTGGATCGCATCCTCGGGGATCACGGCCCCCTCGGTCAGCGCCCAGAGGACATCGTCCTCCTCGACCCCGCTGCGGGAGCCGCGGTTGATGAAGAGCTTGACGTGGCCGTCCTCGTTCGTGGCCGGCTCAGTCGGCTCGCCGTCGCGGTCGAAGACCTCCTCGTCGGCGCCCGCGCCCTCGGGCTCCTGCTCCGGGACCTCGTCGACGTCCTCCTCGACCTCGACCTCCTCGAGCTCCTCGTCGAGCTCGGGCGGCGCCTCCTTCGGCTCCTCCTCGCGACGGCGGGAGCGGCGCTCGTGGCGACGCTTGGGCCGGGGCGCGTGCTCGAGCCGGTCCTCCGGCGGCTCCCACTCACCGATGTCGATCTTGATGTCGCTCTCGATGCGCGCGAAGTCCTCCCGATCCTTCGGGGTCACGAAGGTGATCGCGCGGCCGGTGCGGCCGACGCGGCCGGTGCGGCCGATCCGGTGGACGTAGATCTCGCTGTTGTTGGGGAGGTCGTAGTTGATGACGTGGGTGACGTGGTCGATGTCGAGCCCGCGGGCCGCGACGTCGGTCGCCACGAGCAGCGGCGACTTGTGCTCCTTGAACGAGATCATCACGCCGTCGCGCTGGCCCTGGCTCATGTCGCCGTGCAGCGCCTTCGAGCGCAGGCCGCGGTCGCGGAGGGCGCGATCGAGGCGGGCGGTGCCGATCTTCGTCCGGCAGAAGACGATCGCCTGCTCCGGCTCCTCCGCCTTCAGGACCTCGATCAGACGGTCGGTCTTGTCCTTGGCGCCGACCTCGATGTAGGCCTGCTCGATCTTGTCAACCGTCAGCTTCTTCGGCGTGATCGAGATCGTGATCGGGTCGTACATGTAGGTCTCGGCGAGGCGTGCGATCGGCGGCGGCATGGTCGCGCTGAAGAGCATCGTCTGGCGGCCGTTGGGACACATCCGGAGGATCCGCTCGACGTCCTCGATGAAGCCGAGGTCGAGCATCTCGTCGGCCTCGTCGAGGACCACGTAGCGGGCGCTGGTGAGGACGAGCGCGCCGCGGGAGATCAGGTCCTTCATGCGGCCGACGGTGGCGACGACCACGTGCGCGTTGGAGCGCACCCGCGCCGCCTGGTCGCGTACGGAGGTGCCTCCGAAGACGGCGACGACGTTGACGTCGAGGTGCTCGGCGTAGGAGCGCAGCGCCTGCGTCACCTGGATGCAGAGCTCGCGCGTCGGGGTCAGGACGATCGCCTGCGTCTCGTCGCTGGAGGGGTCGAGGTACTGCATCAGCGGCAGCCCGAACGCGGCGGTCTTGCCGGTGCCTGTCTGCGCCTGGCCGATCATGTCGACGCCGCCGAGCAGCTCGGGGATCGCCTGCTCCTGGATGGGCGAGGGCTCCTCGTAACCGAGCTCGTCGAGCGCGGTCAGGATGTCCTCTTTGAGTCCTAGGTCACGGAACGTGGTCAAGTTGTAATCACTCTCTCTGGGCCGGACCACGCGAGGGCCCGGAGCTTGCTTCTGTCAGGTGCTCGGGTCGAGGAGGAGCTTGCCGTGCGTCCGGCGCTCCGCCATCTCAGTCTGGAGTCGGGCGACGTCGCTCATCGGGTGGACGCCGCCGATCACGACCTCGAGCTCACCGGAGGCTACAGCTCCCAGCGTTTCCGAGATTCCCGCGGCGAGCAGGTCGGGGCGGGCGAGCAGGTGCGGGATCCAGAAGCCGGCGACGGTCCGCGACGTTCGCAGGAGCCGCGAGGTGCGGACCTCGTTGGGCTCGCTGGAGGCGATCCCGAAGGCGACCATGCGACCGAAGGGGGCGAGAGCGTCCATCTGCGCATCGAAGGCGGCGCCCCCCGACATCTGCAGGATCACGTCGACGGGCTCGCCGCCGTTGGCCTCGAGCAGTGCGGCGGTCATGGCCTCCGGCTCCGCCCGCGAGTCCGCTGCGGCGTCCGCGCCGAGCGCGATCGCAAGCTCGCGCTTCTCTGGCGAGGAGGCGAGCGCGATCACGCGCGCTCCCATGCGCTTGGCGAGCTGCACGCAGAGGGACCCGGTGCCGCCGGCCGCGCCCTCGACGACCACGCTCTCCCCCTCGCTCAGCCTGGCGCTGATCCGCAGCAGCCCCCACGCCGTCAGCCCCTGGATGAGGATCGCCGCGGCCTGCTCGTCGCTGACCTCGTCGGGAACGGGAACCAGCGCTTCCTCCGGGACCGCGACGCGCTCGGCGTAGCCGCCGGCGCCGCCGGGGAGGATCGCCGCGACCCGGCGGCCGTCGGCGGCAACCCGGCCGCTGATCTCGTTTCCGGGGATCAGCGGCAGCTGCTCGGTGGCGGACTTCTGGATGTAGACGTTGTGGCGCTTGTGCGTGTCGGCGAAGTTCATCCCGGCGCGGGCGACCTCGACGAGCACCTCGCCTGGGCCGGACTCGGGGTCGGGAAGCTCCACCAGCTCCAGCACCTCGGGCCCCCCGAACTCGCGAATCTGCACGGCACGCATGCTGCGGAGGCTATGACAGCGGCGCCCGGCGACTCTGTGGCACCATGCCGCGCTCATGTCCCTGACCGTCGTGGGATCGATCGCGTTCGACGCCGTGCGAACGCCCTTCGGAGAGCGCGAGCGCCAGCTCGGCGGCTCCGCCGTGCACTTCGCGCTCGCCGCGAGCTTCTTCACCGACGTCCGCATGGTCGGTCCCGTCGGCGACGACTTCGGCGACGAGGAGATCGGCATCCTCGAGGGCCGCGGCATCGAGACGGCTGACATCGAGCGGGTCGCGGGCGGCGAGACGTTCTTCTGGCGCGGCCACTACGAGCACGACCTCAACGTCGCCCACACAGACGACACCCGGCTCAACGTCTTCGAGCACTTCGAGCCGAAGATCTCCGCCGAGGCCGCCGGCTCCGAGCTCCTCTTCCTCGGCAACATCCAGCCCGATCTGCAGCGCCAGGTCCGCGCCGAGGCGACGGGAGCCAAGCTCGTCGGCCTCGACTCGATGAACCTGTGGATCGACATCGCCCGCGACGGGCTCGAGGCGGCGATCTCCGAGGTCGACTGCGTCCTGCTCAACGACGCCGAGATCCGCATGCTCACCGAAGAGCCGAACCTGATCCTCGCCGCGCGCAAGCTGATGGACCTCGGGCCGCGGATCGTCGTCGCCAAGCGTGGCGAGTACGGCGCCGCGCTGTTCGCGCGCGACGGCCACTTCGCGCTCCCGGCGCTGCTCCTCGAGGACGTCCGCGACCCCACCGGCGCCGGCGACAGCTTCGCGGGCGGCTTCCTCGGTTACCTGGACTCGCTCGGCCATTACGACCCCGACCTCACCGACCTGCGCCGGGCGATGGTCTACGGATCGACGATGGCCTCCTTCAACGTCGAGGACTTCGGCACCGAGCGAGTCCGCGCCCTGTCGCGCGACGAGATCGAGGCCCGGCTGGAGGACTTCCGCGACCTGACGCGGTTCGAGTAGGCGCCGGGGCGTTCTAGGCCAATATCTTGGCCTCAGGCACCCGGCTTCCCCGGAGCCAATCGTTCGATGAGGACATCGGCGACCTCAGTCGCCACCTCGTCCTCTCTGCTCATGTCCCGCGTTGAATAGCGGCGAGTGAGGATCCCGGCTCGACCGGTGGCGAGATCCCGAGCGTTGTCCTTGTCTCGTTGCTCGCCGACATGATCGCCGCCATCCGCCTCAACCGCGAATCGCGCGTCCGGCCAGAGGAAGTCGACCTCGTACTCACCGAAGGGGACGTTGACCAGCGGCATCGGAAGGTCGTGCTCGGAGCAGACGTTCACGAGGAGATCCTCGAGCCAGCTCCGCACGACGCTCAGTGGAAGGGCCGAGCTGGCCAGCCACTGACGCAGCCTGCCCGCCCCCCTGTGTCGAGGGCTCCCGGCGAGCAACTCACGGAGCCGCTCGAAGTCGATCCGATCGTGGCTCCGCGCCCGCTCGAAGGCCCGCTTGGCGGGCTTCGGAGGAAGCGTGGAGGCGACGTCCCAGACGGTGCGCGTCTGGCTGGTGACGGGGATGCCGTAGCGCTCGTCGATGTCGCCTCTCGGTAGATCGACCGGCCGGTGGACGATGACGCCTGGGACCTTCAGCCGTCGTCGAGCCGGAACCGATACGTGGATTCCCGCCTTCAGATTCCTGTCGACGAGCCAGTGCAGTTGAGCGGCCGAACCATGGCTGAGGACCGCCCCGGGGCCGCACGCTCTGACCGCCGCCATCCACCTGCCCTCGAGCTTCAGCAGCGAGGGGGGAACGACGGAGTAGACCCCGCGGTGGATTCGGTGAAGCCGCCCCGTCTTCACCCAGTGGGTGATTGTCGAACGCGCCATGCCCTGGCCGAGAAGCTCCTCATGATCGACGATCCCGTACTGGCGTGAGGCCAGTTTCGCGATCGATATTCCCAGCGGGGTGCCTGAAGCCAACATATTGGCCTAAGACACCCCGCTGGCCGCTCCCGCGCCCCCCGTGCCCACCCGGACACCGGCCGATGGAGCCGCATTGCGATAATGCCCCTTGGACTTACAGGCGCGACCAGAGGAGTAGGGCACATGGCGACGGAGGAGCAGACACAGCAGGGAGGGAACGGCGCGGCCGGCTCCGACACGCTGACGATCACGGACAACCGGACGGGGAAGACCTACGAGGTCGAGATCACCGACGAGACGATCAAGGCGATGGACCTTCGCCAGATCAAGGTGAAGGAAGACGACTTCGGGATGATGACCTACGACCCCGCGTACACGAACACGGCGTCGTGCCGATCGTCGATCACCTACATCGACGGCGAGGCGGGGATCCTCCAGCACCGCGGCTACACGATCGAGGACCTCTGCGAGAAGTCCTCATACCTGGAGGTCGCCTACCTGCTGATCTTCGGCGAGCTGCCGACCGAGAAGCAGCTCGAGCGCTGGGTCTACGACGTCACCCATCACACCTTCGTCCACGAGGACATGAAGGCCTTCTACCGCGGCTTCCGCCACGACGCGCACCCGATGGGGATCCTCCTCGCGGGCGTCGGCGCGATGTCCACCTTCTACCCGCACGCGAAGGAGATCGACGACGACGAGGAGCGCTACATGGCGGCGATCAGGCTGATCGCCAAGATGCCGACGCTCGCCGCCTGGTCGTATCGCCACAGCCTCGGACTGCCGTACGTCTACCCCGACAACGACCTCGACTACGCGTCGAACTTCCTCTCGATGCTCCGGAAGATGACCGAGGTCAAGTACGAGCCCGACCCGCGGCTGGCGAAGGCGCTCGACGTCCTCTTCATCCTCCACGCCGACCATGAGCAGAACTGCTCGACGGCGGCGGTGCGTTCGGTCGGCTCCTCGCAGGTGGATCCGTACTCGGCAGTCGCCGCCGGCGTCGCCGCCCTCTACGGCCCGCTCCACGGTGGCGCCAACGAGGCGGTGCTGCGGATGCTGCGGCGCATCGAGAAGGTCGAGAACATCCCGGCGTTCCTCGAGGGCGTGAAGAACCGCGAGGAGAAGCTGATGGGCTTCGGCCACCGGGTCTACAAGAACTACGACCCGCGGGCGCAGATCATCAAGAAGCACGTCGACGAGGTGCTCGAGATCACCGGGGACAACCCGCTGACGGCCGTCGCCACCGAGCTCGAGAAGCAGGCGCTCGACGACGAGTACTTCACGTCGCGCAAGCTCTACCCGAACGTCGACTTCTACTCGGGCCTGATCTACGAGGCGCTCGGCATCCCGAGCGAGATGTTCACGGTGATCTTCGCGATCCCGCGGACCTCCGGCTGGATCGCCCAGTGGATGGAGATGAACGGCGACAAGGAGCAGAAGATCGCTCGTCCCCGGCAGATCTACACCGGCGACCGCGACCTCTCCTACGTGCCGATCGCTGACCGCGACGGCCCGGAGAAGATCACCGGCCCGCCCGCGCGACGCCCGGTCAAGAGCCGCCGCGGCGCCTGAGCGTCGTCGCAGCGGTCAGGGAGTCCGGGCGATCGCCTGGCTCAGCGCTGCGCAGTTGTCGAGCTCGATGGTCGCGGCCGCCTGCCCGGCGGCCTCGTCGAGCTGCGCCAGCTCTGACGTGAGCGTGCCGTCCTCGGCGGCGTCGGCGATCTGGCCGAGCTGGGCGATGTCGGCGTTGAGGGCGTCGACATAGGCGCTGACGTCGTCTGAGTCGATTCCGTCGGGCTGGCCGAGCGTGAGGATTCCGTCACGGACCGTGGCGAGGATCTCGGCCCGCGACGAGGCATCCTGGGCGACCTGCGAGAGCTTTCCCGGAAGCGGCAGCGCCGTCGCCTCCTGGTAGGCGTCTGAGCAGTACTGCTCGGCGCGGGCGCGCCAATCGTCGGCGCCGAGCGGCGCGCCGGCCGTGCTCTCCTCGTCATCCCCGCAACCGGCCGCGAGCAGGGCCACGGCGACGAGGAGGGCGGCGGCGAGACGACTCGGAGTCACGCGCGCGCACGCTACAGATAGCCTCGGCCTCCTTGTCCGGATACAAGTTGACGATCAGGCACGGTCCCAGGGTCAAGCGTGAGAAGTTCGCCACGCTCGACGATGCCGTCGAAGCGCTGCGCAGGGAGACGGCGGCGATCCGCGCCGACGGCGGACTGCCGGAGGTGACGGCCTTCCGCACCTACGAGCCGAGCGCGCGCGTCCACGCCAGGCTCGAGATCTCCAGCGGCCGGATGCTCCGCAGCACCGACGCCGGGGTTGACGTGATGGGCGACGGCGGGCTGGTCGCTTTCCGTGGTGGGATCTCGCGGGAGCCGATCGAGCCGCGGGAGGGCCAGACCCCTTTCGACGCCGTGGCCGACGTCTTCCGCACGTAGGGGCGTGCGAGAATCCGGGAGATGAGCGCACCCACCTCCCAGGGAAGCCCCCGCGGACATGGCAAGTCGGAGCACGGCGGCAAGCCGGTCGGCACCCACGTCAAGCTCCCTCGTGGCGCCGCGGACCCGATCAAGGTCTACATCAACGGCCACGAGCAGAAGCTCGGCCTCGACTACAACATCGTCGGCGGGGAGATCGTCTTCAAGGAGCCGATCCTCAAGGAGGATCTGAGCGAGCTCAACCCCTTCCGCAAGGTCGTGCTCGGACTCGGGCTCGTGGGCTCCTATCAGCGCGACGAGACCGTCGACGTCGAGTACAGCCTCGAGGGCAAGCGGCAGTTCGCCTCCGACCTCGCCGTCATCCCCGATTCCTAGGCCGGTCCAGTCCGCCCTAGCCGCCGAGGATCCGCGCCTTCTCGCGCTCGAACTCGGACTCGCTCAGCGCCCCCGACTCGCGCAGCTTCTGCAGACGCTCGAGCTTGGTGATCGAGTCGTCGGCGGACGAGCCGGCGCTCGATCCTCCGAATCCGTAGGACGACGAGCCGGTGGAGCCGACGGAGTCCGAGGACCCGACCGAGCCCCCGGTGCTGACCTGCCTCGACAGATCCTTCATCAGCTTCGAGCTGGTTCGCAGCGTCGACAACCAGCCCTGGCCGCCCGGCTCGTCGCTCGCATAGACGGTCTCCGCGCTCTGGATGCCGCGGGAGGTCCGGCGCGCATCGAGGATCAGCTTCGGCGTGAACAGGAGGGCCGGCACGCCCATCACGAGGAAGGTCGCTCCGACGATGATCCCGCCGAGCTTGCCGTCCTCGCCGATCACGTCGGAGGTGAGCGCGTGGGTGAGCGAGACGGCCCCGACGATGGAGAAGAAGAGCCCCCAGCCGATCACGACCATGCTGCCGAAGCCGATGCCCCCACCCCCGGGGCGTGGGCCGCGCGCCCCGAGGATGCCCATGGCGAGGAACAGCCCGATGACCGAGCCCATCATCAAGAAGAAGTCACCGGCGGTTCCGTCGGGGCACTCCCGCCTGGGGACGTACGGGGTGTTTCCCGAGGCGCACGTGCCGACGTCGAGGAAGTAGGTGAGCTTGTCGCAGAGCAGGTAGACGCAGCCGGCGAAGACGACGACCGCGAGCGACGTCAGGACGTAGTAGCGCAAGGGCCGCCTCAGCCGAGACCGGCGAAAGCGGCGACCCGCTCGCGGTGCTGGGAGGCCGTCCCGAACAGACGCGCTCCAGCGCGCGCCCGCTTGAGCAGGAAGTGGAGGTCGTGCTCCCAGGTGAACCCGATCCCACCGTGGACCTGGATCGATGCCTTGCAGACCGACCACGCCGCCTCGGAGGCGCGCGCCTTGGCCATCGCGGCGGCCATCGGCAGCGAATCGGGGTCGGCGTCGGCGGCCCATGCCGCGAAGTAGGTCAGCGAGCGCGCCTCCTCGACGTCGTAGAGCATCTCCGCGCACTGGTGGGAGACGGCCTGGTAGGCGCCGATCGGGCGGTCGAACTGCTTGCGGTCCTTGGCGTAGGCGACCGCCATCTCCATCGCCTTCTGCGCGATGCCCGTGAGGTCGGCTGCGACCGCGATCAGGATCCGGTCGGTGGCCGGCGCGAACGCGCCGGGAACCGCCTCGCCGGCGCCATCGCCGAGCGGTGCGAAGTAGCGTCGCGTCGCGTCGATCAGGTCGAGCGGCTCGAGCGTGACGCCGTCGAGGTCGGCGAGCCGGACCTCGTCGTCGCTCCCGTAGACGACCGCGCAGGCGGCGCCCTCGCCGTCGATGAGGACGTCGGGATCGCCGAAGGCGCCCCGTCCCTCGCCGGAGGCGATCCCGGGAAGCCAGCGCTCCTTCTGCTCGTCGGAGCCGGCGACGTCGAGGACGAGCCCCGCGCAGGCATTGGAGAGGAACGGGAGCGGCGCGCAGGCGTAGCCGAGCTCCTCGCAGAGGATCATCAGCTCGACCATCCCGAGGCCCTGGCCCCCGTGCTCCTCGTCGATCGCGATGCCGGCCCAGCCGAGCTCGGAGATCTCGGTCCAGAGGGAGTCGTCGTAAGCACCTGCCTCGGCCAGCTCGCGCACCTTCTCCGGCTTGAAGCGGGTGCCGAGGAACTGCCGCGCGGTGTCCTTGATCTCGCGCTGCTCGTCGTCGAAGTCGAAACGCATGGTTGCCTCGCCCTCCTACCTGAGCCTCGGAAGCCCGAGCACGCGCTCGGCGATGATGTTCTTCATGACCTCGGTTGTGCCGCCCTCGATCGAATTGGCGCGGCTGCGCAGCATCTTGTAGGTCCAGCCGCCGCCCTTCTCGAGACCCTCGACGCCCAGGACGTCGCAGGCGAGCTCCGCGAGGTCCTGGTTGAGCTTCGCCCACTCCCACTTGCCGATCGACCCTTCGGGCCCGGGGATGCCGGTCTTCATCTGCGCGGTCAGCGCTCGCATACCACCGAGGCGCAGCGCTTCGGCTCGGATCGAGAGGTCGGCGACCTTCTGGCGGATCACGGGGTCGTCCTGCAGGTCGCGCTCCTTGATCAGCTCGACCAGCCGCGCGAGATCGCGCGAGATCGCGACCGCCGCACCGCCACCGAGCCCGGCCCGCTCGTTCATGAGCGTCGTGATCGCGACCATCCAGCCGTTGCCCTCGCCGCCGACCACGTTCTCGTCGGGGATGTAGGCGCCCTCGAAGAAGACCTCGTTGAACTCCGCCTCGCCGGTGATCTGCACGAGCGGACGGATCTCGACGCCCTCCTGCTCCATGTCGCAGATGAAGTACGTGAGGCCCTTGTGCTTGGGAGCCTCCTGGTCGGTGCGGGCGACGAGCATGCACCACTTCGACTCGTGGGCGAACGTCGTCCAGACCTTCTGCCCGGTGGCGCGCCAGCCGTCGCCATCCTTGACCGCCCTGGTCTTCAGGGAGGCGAGGTCCGAGCCCGACTCCGGCTCCGAGAAGCCCTGGCACCAGATCTCCTCGCCGCTGAGGATCGGCTCGAGCCAGCGCTCCTTCTGCTCGTCGGTTCCGTGGGCCATGATCACCGGCCCGCCCATGACGAGACCGAGGATGTTGGCCGGCGACGGTGCGTCCGCGCGGGCCATCTCACCGGCGAAGATCGCCTGCTCGATCAGGGTCGCGCCGCGTCCGCCGAACTCCTTCGGCCAGGAGATCCCGGCCCAGCCGGCCTCGTGCATCTTCCGCTGCCACTCGCGGCGGAACCGGAAGGCCTCGATGTCGCCGTCGGGCTCCTGGCCGGGGTGGTTGGCCTCCAGCCAGGTCCGGACCTCGTCGCGGAATGCGGCCTCGGAGTCGTTCAGAGTCAGATCCACGCGCGCATCCTATGCGTGACGCGAAACGGCGGTCCACTCAGGCACGGTTTCACGGGTCGATGAGAACGCCGGGGTTCAGGAGGCCGTCGGGATCGACCGCGCGCTTTGCGCCCGCCAGCGCCTCCGCGAACTGATCGGGGCGCTGGAGGTCGTAGTAGGGACGGTGGTCGCGGCCGACCGCATGGTGGTGGGTGATCGTGCCACCGGCGGAGACGATCGCCTCCGAGACCGCGGCCTTCACCTCGTCCCACTGCTCGACCTCGGAGCCCCGCCGCGCCGGCGCGAGGACGGTGAAGTAGGGAGCGGGACCGTCGGGGTAGACGTGGGTGAAGCGACACATCACCCGGGGGGCGCCCGCGCCCTCGGGCGGAGTGCCCCCGGCCTCGGCAACCGCGCGGCGGGCCGCCTCGCTGACGCGAGAGTGGAACTCGCCGAAGCGGTCCCAGGTGATCGCGGTCTCGAAGGTCTCGCTGAGGACGCCCAGGCGGATCAGGCTGTCGCGGAGGTAGGGGGCGCTTAGGAATGCGCTGCGCCAGGTTTCGGCGGGGGTGTCATCCCGCGCGGTTCCTCCTTGCGCGGCGGTACCGGGCGGGGGTGCCCCGGGCGCGACTCCGCGATCAGCGTTAGTTGGGTCCGAGATGCGCTCTGGCGCTCCGCGCTGAGTGCCCGGGGAACCCCCACCCGGCCCCGCCGCGTCGTTTGTCGCGGGTTCGGGGAGATGGCCGCCGTGGTCGAGAGCGCATTCGGTGGCGAGGTCGAGGAGGTTGTCCACGGGGGCGTATGGGGACTCGAAACCGAGGATGAGCACGGCGTGCGCGCCGTCGCCGGCGCCCGTGGTCGCCGCCTCCAGAGGGTCGAGCAGGCGGCAGTTGCTCGGCTGCAGCGCCGTCTGGGAGATCGCCCTCACGGCCTCCGCCGCGGTGCGGAAGTCGTCGAACAGGACCGAGGCGGAGGCCTTGTGGCCGGGGCGGGGACGGACGCGAACCCACGCCTCGGTGATGACGCCGAGGATGCCCTCCGATCCGATCAGCATGCGGTCGGGGCTGGGTCCCGCCCCCGAACCGGGCAGGCGACGGCTCTCCCAGACCCCGGTCGGGGTCAGCGCCCGCACCGACTCGACGAGGTCGTCGATGTGGGTCGGCCCGGTCGCGAAGTGGCCGCCCGCGCGGGTTGCGATCCAGCCGCCGAGAGTCGAGAACTCGAAGGACTGAGGGAAGTGGCGCAGGGTGAGGCCGTACGGCCGCAGCTCGTCCTCGAGGGCGGGGCCGAGGGTGCCGGCTCGGATCAGCGCCGCGCCCGAGGTCTCGTCGACCTCGACGACGCCGCTCAGCCCCCCGAGATCGATCGATACGACCCCCCGGTACCCGTGGCCGACGCGCGGTTCGACGCCACCGACGACGCTGGTGCCGCCCCCGAAGGGGATCGCGGCGAGGCGGCGCTCAGCGCACAGCTCGAGCACCCGGCGCAGGTCCTCCTCGTCGCGCGGGGTCGCGACCAGATCCGGCGTGCGCTCGTAGCGGCCGCGGAACGCGCGGATCACGTCGCGGTAGGCCTTCCCCATCGCGTGGCGCATGCGCTCCTCGGGCGCGGCTGTGAGCAGACCGTCGAGAGAGCTCGGTGGCTGCAGGCGCGGCGGCGCAAGCTCGATCGAGGCAGCGTCGACGGGATCCTCGATCGACTCGCCGCCGAAGCCAAGCCGTTCTCGCAGCATCGGAGCAAGCGCCTCGAGCCCGGAGCGGTCGAGCTCCTGGTCGGCGTAGCCCCAGCCCCAGCGGCTGCGCGGCCGTCCGCTCCCGCTCGCCGCTGCTAGCTGCTCGCTCACCTCGCGGCGACCATATATGGACGGGATCGACAGACGGATCCCGATGACGCCCTTCGGCTTTCGCCGCAGTTTGCGGGGTCGATGGATGAACTTCTCTTCCGCCACTCGGTGCCGTCTGCCACTAGCTCTATGTTGGCTGCCGTCGACCCCCTATTCAGAGGGAGCGGAGGAATGAGAGAAGAGCTCAGCGATCAGCGCTGGCAGCAGTTCGCCGGCCTCCAGGAGGGCCTGGAGGAAAGCGACGCCGTGCTGCCGATGCGGATCAGCTCGATCGACGGCTCGCGGGTGGAGGCATCGCCGCGCGCGGTGATGCTGGCCCAGGCTCTGGCCTTCAACGACGGCTGGTCGGGCATCTCCGACGCCCGCCGTCGCCACCCCTACGACCTGGCCGCCTAGCCGAGCAGGACACGGAGCGTCGGGCCGCTGGGGGTCCGCTCAGCCGACGGCTGGTGTCAGGCCGGGACAGCAGCCGCCTCGGCCCCGCCTCGTTCCTCCAGCATCCGGCGGATCTCCTCGACATCGAGCTTGGCGGGCTCGGTCGAGTTGACGAACTCGGCGAGCAGCCGGGCGAACCGGGTCGGCTGGTCGAGATGGGGGAAGTGGCCGGAGCGCTCGAACAGCTCGAATCGGCTGCCCGGCATCTCCGAGGCCGCGCGCTCCCCGTGGCGCACCGGGATGATCCGATCGCGCTCGCCCCAGACGATCAACGACGGCACCGAATCGGCCAGGTAGAGGCGGTCCCGTGCGCTGACCCGCTGGCCCTTGTGATCGATGACCGACCTCGCGGTGTGAATGAACGCGGAACGCGCGTGCGGGTCGGCCAGCGAGGCGTAGCCGCGCGCGATCTCGGTCATGTCGGCGTTCGGCATCAGGCCGAAGGCGCTGAGGATCTCGCCGATCCGGCGGCCGGTGCCGGTCACCCAGGCCTTGGTGATGAAGGGCAGGACGAACTCAGAGCCGGGGAGGGTGGCGGCTCGTAGCGCGATGTTGACCTCCTCGCCGAGGCCGCCGCTGGAGACGAGCACGAGGCGCTCGGTGTGGGCGGGGAACTGGTAGGCGAACTGCATGGCGACGCCGCCGCCGAGCGAATGGCCGACGACGGTGGCGCTCTCGTGACCGAGCGCGAGCAGGAGATCGCGGGCGCCGGCGGCGTAGGCGCCGAGCGAGTAGTCGCCACGCGGCTTCGCCGAGCGGCCGTGGCCGAGCATGTCGGGCGCGATCACCGTGAAGTGACGGCTCAAAGTGGGGATCAGCGGCGCCCAGGTCTCGTAGGAGCCGGCGATCCCGTGCAGCAGCAGGAGCGGCGGACCCTCCCCCGCCCGCAGGAAGGTCACGTTGTTGCCGTGCAGCTCGATCGTCTCAGCCGTCTCGGTGAGGTCAGATTGTGTTACATCGTTTGATGTCATATAGTCCACGATCTTAGCCGAGCGGGCCGCTCCCGTCGAGGCCATGAGACGACTTCCATGAGAGCCGTGTCTGACCCCACCCACACCCCCGCGACCTCGACCACGCTCGGACCCGTGCTGGTCACGGGCGCGTCCGGCTTCATCGGCGATCGACTCCGTGCCCGCTTGACGCGGACCGCCGCGTCCGTCAGGGGCCTCGACTTCCAGACCGACCTGAAGCGCGGGATCGTCGCCGCCGACATCTCGGAGCGCGACGGGCTCCCGGCCGCCTTCGCCGGCCACGAGACAGTCATCCACGCCGCCGCGGCGACCCGTCGCGGCGTCACCCGCGACATCGCCTGGCGGACGAACGTCCTCGGCACGCGCAACGCGATCGAGGCCGCGATCTCGGCGGGCGCCACGCGCTTCGTCCACCTCTCGACGGCGCGGGTCTACGGCGAGCTCGACGAGGAGGCCGACGTCGAGGAGACCCAGCCCGTCCGGCTCTCCGGCGACCCCTTCACCGACTCCAAGATCGCCGCCGAGCAGGTCGTCCTGCAGGCGCAGGCGGCGGGCGAGATCGACTGCGTGATCCTCCGGCCCGGCGACGTCTACGGGCCCGGTGCCCGGCAGTGGACGGTGCGGCCGGTCGAGGCGATCCGCAGCAACCGCTTCGTCCTCCCGGCCAAGGGCAACGGCGTCTTCAGCCCCCTCTACGTCGACAACCTGCTCGACGCGATCGAGCTCGCCTGCTCCGCCCCTGACGCCCCCGGCGCCGTGCTCAACGTCACCGACGGGCGCGGCATGCCCTGCCGGGAGTTCTTCGGCCACTACGCGCGCATGCTCGGCAAGGGTTCGGTCCCCGTGGTGCCGACGCTGGCGGCGCTCGGGCTGGCCGCGGTGCCCGAGGCCGCGGCTCGCATCGGCGGCACCGACGCGGAAGCGACGAGAGCGACGATGCGCCACCTCGCGCGCCCGGCCACCTACTCGATCGGGCGGGCGCGGAAGGTGCTCGGCTACGAGCCGACGGTAGACCTCGAGCGGGGGATGGCCGAGACCGAGGCCTGGCTCCGGGAGCACGGACTTCTGCGATGAGCGAATTCACATGTTCAAGACAGCTCCGCGCGGTTAGGTTGGCGTCGTGGTAGAGCAGGGAGCGGCTCCACGGGTGTCCGGCGTTCGACGGCGCATGCTCGCGGCTGCGCGGGCGTTGACGACGCCGTTGCTGCCCGACGACTACATCGAGCTGATGAACCCGATGTGGACGACCCGCGAGCTGCGCGGCGAGATCGTCGACATCCGTCCCGAGACCGAGGACACGTCGACGATCGTGATCCGCCCGAGCACCAAGTGGCTCGGGCACTGGCCGGGCCAGTACCTGCGGATCGGCGTCGAGATCGACGGTCGGCGCCACTGGCGCGCCTACTCCCTGACGTCGGACCCCAATCACCCCGACGGCCTGATCAGCGTCACGGTCAAGCACGTCCCCGAGGGCAAGCTCTCCCCCTACTTCACCCGCAAGGCGGAGATCGGGACGATGGTCTTCCTGGGCGGTGTCGAGGGCGAGTTCCGGCTCCCCTACCCGCGGCCGGAGAGGCTCCTCTTCATCAGCGCGGGCAGTGGCATCACCCCCGTCTGGGCGATGCTCCGCGACCTCGCCGAAAGCGACGCGCTCGGCGACGCCAGGCACGTCCACTGCTGCACCGGCAGCGACGACTTCATCTTCGGCGAGACGCTTCGCGGCCTCTGCGAGCGCACCGACGGCTACGACCTCACCGAGCACCACAGCAAGGACGAGTCCGACCACTTCTCCGCAGCCCACCTTGAGGAGCTCGTCCCCGACTGGCGCGAGCGCGAGACCTTCCTCTCCGGACCACCGGCGATGATCGACGCGTTCAAGGAGCACTGGGAGCAGGAGGGCGATCCGGACCTGCTCCACGTCGAGCGCTTCCAGCCGGTGATCGGCGGGGAGGGGACCAAGGAGGTCGGCGAGGGCGGCACGGTGCGGTTCCGGGTCACCGAGGTCGAGGGCGAATGCGACGGCAAGACGCCGATCCTCGAGTGCGGCGAGAACGCCGGCGCGAAGCTCCCGTTCGGCTGCCGGATGGGGATCTGCCACACGTGCGTCGGCAAGCTCGAGCACGGGCAGGTGAGGGACCTGCGCACCGGCGAGGTGCACGGAGAGGAGGGGCAGATGATCCGGACATGCGTGAACGCCCCCGAGGGCCACGTCGAGATCGCACTATGAAAGCCAACGAGGAAGGGACACAGACAGATGACCGGCGCACCGCCTGAGATGGAGAACCCGCTTCACCGTCTCAGCGACGAGCAGATCGACGAGATCGGCAGGGAGTTCCAGGCGATCCACGACGAGGTCTACGAGGACCTCGGCGAGCGCGACGCCGTCTACATCCGCTCGATCATCCAGTTCCATCGCCGGCTCGCCGCGCTGTCGCGGATCGTGCTGATGGCCTCCCGCTACAAGCCCGCCTGGGTCCTCGGGACCGCCGGGCTCTCGACGGCCAAGATCATCGAGAACATGGAGATCGGGCACAACGTGATGCACGGTCAGTGGGACTGGATGAACGACCCCTACATCCACTCCTCCACCTGGGACTGGGACACCGCCTCGCCCGCCTCGGCGTGGAAGCACTCCCACAACTACGTGCACCACACGTTCACCAACGTCGTCGGCAAGGACCACGACGTCGGCTACGAGATCATGCGCGTCGACCCGAGCCAGAAGTGGTACCCCCACTACCTGCTGCAGCCCTTCTACAACGTGCTGCTGATGGCGTTCTTCGAGTGGGGCGTGGCCGTCCACGACCTCGACTTCGAGGCCATCCGGACCGGCAAGAAGCCGAAGTCGCAGGTCAAGGACGAGCTGAAGGAGATCGGCCGCAAGGCGCGGCGGCAGATCGTCAAGGACTACATCGCCTTCCCGGCCCTGAGCGGCCCGAAGGGCTGGAAGGCGACGCTGGCGGCCAACTTCACCGCCAACATCGTCCGCAACGTGTGGTCCAACGCGATCATCTTCTGCGGCCACTTCCCCGACCAGGCCTACACGTTCACCGAGGAGGAGGGAGCCGACGACCGGCCCGGCGCCTGGTACGTCCGCCAGCTCATCGGCGCGGCGAACATCGACGGCGGCCCGTTCTTCCACTTCATGAGCGGCAACCTCAGCTACCAGGTCGAGCACCACCTCTACCCGGACCTGCCGAGCTCCCGCTACCAGGAGATCGCCCCCCGGGTGAAGGACATCTGCGAGCGCTACGAGCTCCCCTACAACACCGGTCCGTTCCGCAAGCAGTGGGGCTCGGTGCAGCGGACGCTGGTTCGTCTCGCGTTCCCGGGCGGCAAGCCCCGCAGGAAGGCACCGCCCTACAGGGCGCCGGCACCGGAGCCCAGCGGCAACGGCCACGGCCCCGAGAGCAACGGCCGCGCGAGCGGCGAGCGCGTCCTCGCCTCGTTCCCGTAGGCCGCGGCCACATCGAGGTCGAGGTCGAGGTGCGCTCGATCCTCTCGCGGCGGCTACCCAACGCGGTTCCGTAGCGACCCTTTAGGCATCGCAGAGACGCCGCGCGTAGTGTTCGCTCGCCCATGGCGTCTCGCGAGGAGCAGAAGCGCAAGCTGCGCGAGCAGCGTGAGGCGGCGGAGGCCGCTGCGGCCCACACGGCAGCGCTTCGTAAGCGGACCGCCTACCTCGCCGCGGGCGTCGGCCTGATCGCCCTGATCGTCGTCGTCTCGCTCGTTCTCGTCAGCCAGTCCAGCGACGACGACAAGAAGGTCGAGACGAAGGACGTGTTCGCCGGTGTCCCGCAGAAGGAGATCACCCTCGGCGAGCCGGACGCACCGGTCACCGTCATCGAGTTCGCGGACCTCCAGTGCCCGTTCTGCCGGGACTTCGCCGTCCATGACCTCCCCGGGATCGTCACCGACTACGTGAAGCCGGGCGACGTGAAGATGGAGCTGCGCCTCCTCGCCTTCATCGGACCCGATTCGGTGACCGGACGCGAGGTCGCGGCCGGAGCCGCCGAGCAGGATCTGATCTGGCCCTTCGCTGAGAACGTCTACAACAACCAGGGCACCGAGAACTCCGGCTACATGACCACCGACTTCCTCCGCGAGCAGGCCGAGGCCGTCCCCGGCCTCGACGCTCAGCAGGCGCTCGACGCCGCCGGCTCCCCCTTCGCCCAGAAGTACGCCGACGAGAGCGACAGCGAGGCCAAGGAGCAGGGTGTCTCCTCGACTCCGTCCTTCGCGGTGACGCCCGATGGCGGCGACACCAAGGTCGTCGACGCAGACGGCCTCACCGACGCCATCGACGACGCGATCTCCCAAGCCAAGGGCTGATGGGCGGACCTCGGGGTCTGACCCTCGCGATCGCCTCGCTGATCCTGATCGGGATCGCGGTCTCCGGCTACCTCACCTACGTCCACTACGCCGACATCGATCCGGTCTGCGCCGGCGGCTCCGGCGGCTGCCACACCGTGCAGGCGTCCGACTACGCGGAGCTGATCGGGATCCCCGTCGCGGTCATCGGACTCGGCGGCTACATCGCGCTGGCGCTCAGCCTGCTGATCCCGGGCGAGATCGGGCGCGCGGCGGGCATGGCTCTCGCCCTGATCGGGGCCGGCTTCAGCCTCTACCTGACCTACCTGGAGCTGTTCGTGATCAACGCGATCTGCCAGTGGTGCGTGGCGAGCGCCGTCATCATGGTGCTGCTCGCGATCCTGACCACGCTGCGGATGCTGCGCGGGCCGGGGCCCGACCCGGTGTTGACCTAACGGGTCAGGTTCTCTCGGCCGGGGCAGTCCCGCCGTTGCGCGCCTGGCGATCCATGTGATCGCCCTCGAGCGAGACGTCGGGGAGGATCCGGTCGAGCCAGGCGGGGATCCACCACGCGCGGTCGCCGAGCAACGTCATCAGCGCGGGCGAGACGATCATCCGCACGATCAGCACGTCGATCAGGATCGCGACGCCGAGACCGAGGCCGAACATCTTCACGATCACGTCGCCGCCGGCGATGAACGCCAGGAACACCGACGCCATGACGAGGCCCGCTACGAGGATCACCTTGGCGATCCGCGAGAGCCCGTGGACGACGCTCTCCGGCGGGGAGTCTCCCTCGAAGTACGCCTCGCGGATCCGCGAGAGCAGGAAGACGTTGTAGTCCATCGAGAGGCCGAAGAGGATCGCGAACATCAAGAGCGGCACGAAGGCCACGATCGGGACCTCGCCGCCGATTCCCAAGAGGGACGAGCCCCATCCCCACTGGAAGACCGCGACGACGACGCCGTATGCGGCGCCGATCGAGAGCAGGTTGAAGACGGCCGAGGCGAGCGGCACGAGGATCGAGCGGAAGACCGCCATCAGCAGCAGGATCGAGAGCCCGATGACCACCGCGATGAAGAGAGGCAGACGCTCGGAGATCTTCGAGGAGAAGTCCTCGAGCGCGGCGGTCTGACCGCCCACGTACACCTCCAGGCCGGTGCCCTCGGTGGCGTTGGGGATGACGTCGGTGCGGAGCTGGTCGACCAGCTCCGAGGTCCGCTCGTCCTGCGGCGAGGTCTCCGGGATCACCTGCATGATCGCCGCGTCCCCGGCCTCGTTCGGCTGCGCCGGGGAGACAGCGACCACGTCGTCGGTCCCCTCGATCGAGCTCTGCAGGTCGGCGAGCGCCGCCTGGTCCAGCTGCCCGTCGTCGCTGCTGCCGATCGCGAGCAGCAACGGACCGTTGAAGCCGGGACCGAACGCGTCGCTGAGCTGGTCGTAGGCGGCGCGCTGGGTGGTGTCGGTCGGCTGGTTGCCGTCGTCGGGCAGCCCGAGGCGGAGCGCCGTGAAGGGGATCGCGAGGACGATCAGGATGACCGCGCCGACGGCGACCGCCGCGACCGGATGCTTGGTCAGCCTCCTCCCCCACTTCGTGAACGCCGGCGAGGCGGCGACGTGCTCGGGGTCCTTTGGGCTGAGCCGCTTGCGCAGCGCGCCGGTGAGGATCGGGAGCACGGTGATCGACGAGACGACCACGGCCGCAACGGCGATCGCCGCGCCGACGCCCATCTTGCCGACGAGCGGGATCCCGGTCGCCAGCAGGCCCGCGATCGCGACCATCACGATCAGCCCGGCCGCGACGACCGCGGTGCCGGACGTCGCGTTCGCCCGGGCAGCGGCCTCGGGCGGGTCGTTGCCCGCTACGAGCTGCTCGCGGAAGCGGCTGATGATCAGGAGCGCGTAGTCGATGCCGGCGCCGAGACCGAGCATCAGCGCGAGCTGCGTCGCGAAGTCGGGGATGCCGAGCGGCTTCGAGACGGCCGCGAGGATCATCTGGGAGATGATCACGCCGACCAGCGCCCCGATCAGCGTCACGAACATCGCCGCGAGCGAGCGGAAGAGCAGGGTCAGGAGGATGATCGCGATGGCGACGCCGACGAGCTCCCCGACCGGCGCCTCCTGCTGGGCGGCGAGGTCGACCAGCTCGCCGCGGGCCTCGACCCGGACGCCGTCCCCCTCCGCCTGGGCTGCGGTCTCCTCGAGCTTCTCGCCATCGGCCTTCTCGAGCTCGGTCTGCTGGACGTCGTAGACCACCGTCGCGTAGGCGGTGCGCCCGTCGGGGGAGATCGCCGCGTCCCCCTGCTGCGCGCCCTTCGCGAAGGGATCGCTGACGCCGCTGACGTGCTCGAGCTCGCCGATCGCGTCGAGCGCCGACTCGATCCGCTCCTTGCGCGCCGCCTCGTTGAGGGTGCCGTCGCTGACCGTGAAGACGATCTGGCTCTGCGCCCCCGCCGCCTGCGGGAACTTCGCCTCGAGCAGGTCCAGCGCCTCCTGCGACTCGGTGCCGGGGATGGAGAAGTCCTCCGCGGCGGTCTGGCTCTGCGAGCCGACGATGACGCCGATCAGGACGATCGTGGCGACGAGGCCGATGAGACCCCGCTTCCAGTGATGGTTGAGGCTGCGGGCGAGGGAGGCGAGAAGGGCTGGCATGAGCGCGGCAACGTAGCAGGTGATTGCAAGGCTTGCAAAGTTGCAATTGATGCACGCCTTGTCCTACGCTTCCGGCGAGATGGGACGAACGGCCGAAACGAGCCCGACCGGGTTGCGCGAACGCAAGAAGCTGCAAACACGAGCCGCGATCGCCGAGGCGGCCGACGAGCTCTTCGAGGCCCAGGGGTTCGCGGCGACGACCATCCCCCAGATCGCCGAGCGCGCGCAGGTCTCCCCCCGCACCGTCTCCTACTACTTCCCGGTCAAGGAGGAGCTCGTTTTCCCCGACCGCGGGGAGCTGATCGAAGGGCTCGCGGCGACGCTCGACGACCGCGAGGAGGACGAGACCGCCGCCGATGCGCTCTCGCGATGGATCACCGAGACGTTCGTGCAGCAGCCCGCGGAGGAGAAGGAGCGGAGCCTGAAACGGCGCGCCGTGATCGACGCCGACGCCGGTCTGCGCGCATACGAGCTCGAGATGCAGAGCCACGCCGAGGAGGTGATCGCCGCCTCCTTCGCCCGGGACCTGAAGCTACCCGCCGACCATCACGTGCCGCGGATGATCGCGGCGGCCACGCTCGCGGCCCTGGGTTCGCTCGGTCGTGAGGACAAGCACCCCGCCGACCCGGCCGAGGCACAGGAGCTCATCGACGACGTGATGACGTTCATCAGCGCCGGCGCGCGAGAGCTCGGCAGTTCCTGATCTCGGCGGCCTGAAGCCCGGCAGAGGGCCAAGGAAGATCGCGGCCTTCCCAAGCGTCTCGTGTGGACCTTCCAAGTCCAGCCAAGCACGAAAGGCACCTTCCCATGGCCAGCCCGCAAGACAAGATCCGCGAGAAGACAGCAAGCCAGCTACGAGCAGGCGAGCAGGTCCAGGCCGCGTTCGGCGCGCAGACGGCGAGCAACTACTGGCTGCTTGCGGCCGGAGTCGGCTTCTACATCGTCAACGAGTTCCGCTGCGTGGTGGTCACCGACCAGCGGATCCTCGTGTTCAACTCGGGCAAGCTCAGCTTCTCGAGCCCCAAGGAGCTGATCGCCGAGCTCCCGCGCTCAACCCGGATCGGGCCGCCGAAGGGAGCCTTCTGGTACACGACGGATTCCCTCGGTGAGAGCCTCAGGATCCACAAGCGCTTCCACAAGGACGTCGAGCAGGCGGACGCTCAGATCGCCGCGCCGCAGCCGGCCGCGCCGCAGCCGGCCTGAGTCCGACGAAGCGGCCGGCCGCCGCCTACCAGTGGACGCCGCGCATCAGGTACGCGAACGCGAGCTGCTGGCGGTTGGCCTGCTCGTCGGTCGACGTGCCGCGCGTGGCGGTCTTCGGTGCGGAGCCGTCGCCGGGTTTCGACTTCCCGCGCCCCTCCTTGGCCGCGGTCGAATCCGGGAACAGGTGGTAAGCGCTGTTGAGGATGTAGTCGATCGACTTCGGGTTGATCGCGTAGAGGACCTGCCCGAGCGTCCCCATCGGGGTCGCGATCCGCTTCGGCTTGTAGACGATCGCCTCGCAGAGCATGTCGGCGGCCTCGTCGGGGGTGATCGTCGGGAAGCGGTCGTACATCTTCGTCGGCGCGATCATCGGCGTCCGCACGAGCGGCATGTGGATGGTCGTGATGTGGACGTTGTCGTCGATGATCTCGGAGGCGATGCAACGCGAGAACGCGTCGAGGGCTGACTTCGACGCGACGTAGGCGGAGAAGCGCGGCATGTTCGTCTGCACGCCGATCGAGCTGACGTTGATGATCTGGCCGCTGCGTCGGGCGCGCATCGTCGGCAGCAGGCGCAGGATCGTGCGCACCGGGCCGAAGTAGTTGAGTTGCATCGTCCGCTCGAAGTCGTGGAAGCGGTCGTAGGAGAGCGCGATCGAGCGCCTGATCGAGCGCCCGGCGTTGTTGATCAGGACGTCGACGTGGCCGTGTTGCTCGAGCACCTCCTCCGCCATCCGGTCGATGTCGTCGATGTCGGAGAGGTCGCAGCGGTGGATGTGCGCCACGCCACCGCGGTCGAGGATCTGCTGGCGCGTCTCCTCGAGCTTCTCCGGCGTGCGGGCGACGAGCAGGACGATTCCCCCCGCGTCGGCGATCTTCAGCGCCGCCGACTTGCCGATCCCCGAGGAGGCACCGGTGACCATGACGACGCTCCCGCGCACCGACTTCTCCAGCGATGCGGTCCCCTGCAGCTTCTTGCCGACCCTGACGACCTCGTCGGGGATCTGCTGCTCGATGATCTGGGCGATCCCGCCGAAGAACCCGGCGCGGCCGCGAGCGGCGCCGACGAGGGTGCGGTCGCGGAACAGGTCGGGGTCGAGGTGGCGCGCCCAGTAGTCCCAGAGCTTGCCCGCGTAGGCCTCCAACGGCGGCACCGAGATGTCGGTTCCGCGCAGGGCGGCCTCGGTCCCGCTGGAGTCGAAGTGGGTCGGGTAGTTGAGGTAGACGAGAACCGAGCGCGGGATACCGAAGTCGGCGAGGACCTTGTCGGTGAAGCCCTCGGCGAGCGGCGTGTTCTGGACGCCGAATGAGACCAGCGGCGTCAGCGCCTCGGTGACGGCGGCCGGCAAGCGCATGGACGACAGCGGCGCGTCGGCGGCGCGGGCGAAGATGTCGATGACCTCCCCAGCGCTGTGCGGGCGCGGGTCGGTGAGGCTGAAGGCACGGCCGTCGAGCCCCTCCTTGTGGGCGATGTGGTCCATTGCCCGGGCGACGAAATCGACGGGGACGATGTTGATCTCACGTCCTTCGACCCCGGGAACCGGCACCCACTGCGGGACGATCGAGCGGATCCGCCTGATCAGCTTGAAGAAGTAGTAGGGACCGTCGACCTTGTCCATCTCGCCGGTCTCGGAGTGCCCGACGACGATCCCGGGCCGGTAGACGCGCCACGGCCGCGAGCACTCCTCGCGCACCACGCCCTCGGACTCGTGCTTGGTCTGGAAGTAGGGGTGGTTGTCGACGTCGGTGGCCTCCTCGAACATGTCCTCGCGCCAGGTGCCCTTGTAGAGCCCGGCGGCGGCGATCGAGCTGACCATGTGGACGCGTCCGGCCTCGACGGCCTCGGCGAGCTGAACCATGTGGCGCGTGCCCTCGACGTTGGCGACGCGCTGGGACTCCGCGTCGGCCTTCATGTCGTAGATCGCGGCGAGGTGGAAGAGGTGGTCGACGTTCCCCCTGAGCATCTCGACGTCCTCGTCGGAGAGGCCGAGACGCGGCTGGGAGAGATCGCCGACGACCCCGACGACGCGGTCCTCGCTCACCCCCCAGCGGTTGCGGAGCTCCTCCAGCCGGCCCTTCGAGCCCTCGCGAACGAGCACGTAGACCGTGCCGTTGCGCTCGAGCAGCAGCTCGACGAGGTTGCGGCCGATGAACCCGGTCGCGCCGGTGACGAAGTAGCTCAAGTTCCCTCCTCCTCCGAAGTCCGAGTGCGGACCATAGAGGGTGGTGTCGGTGAGCGGGGGCTCAATTCGCCGAAGCGCCGAGGAACCCAAGCACGAGCGAGTCGAACTCGTCGGCCCGCTCCAGGCTCGGGAGGTGGGCGGCACCGGCGATCGTGGCGTGCTCGGCGCCGGGGATGTCCGCGGCGAAGCGTCCGGCGCTCTCGACCATCTCCGGCACGTCGAGCTCACCGACGAGGGCGAGCGTCGGCACCGCGATCTCGCCGAGCCGCTCGCCGGGGGCGTCGACGAGCGCCCCGCCCTCGACATCGGGCTCGGCGAGCTGCATGACGAGCGCGTCGCGCTGCATGTCCCCGACGAAGGCGCGCATCGCCGGGTCGACCTCATCGTGAGAGCGGGTCGGGCCGTCGACCCAGACGCGCAGGTTGAGCTCGATGAGCGCGTCGACGTCCCCCGCAGCCGCGAGCTCGCCCTCGCGGCTGTCGTAGCGCTCCATCTCCTCGCTCCACTCCTGATTCGGGTGGCCGCTGCCGACCAGCACGAGCCCGGCGACCAGGTCGGGACGGGCGAGCGTCACGTCGAGCGCGATCTCCCCGCCCATCGACGCGCCGACCAGGACCGTGGGCGCAAGGCCCCCGGCCTCGATCAGCTCGACGACGGACGCGCCGTCGGCGTAAGCGACGGTCGGCATCGGTGTCCGGCCGAACCCCGGCAGGTCGCAGCGCACGACCCGGCCGGCGGGCGCCAGGGTGCGCATCTGCCGCTCCCACATCTGCGCGTCGCAGATCCCGGCATGCAGCAGCAGGATCCCCCGACCCTCACCCGCGGAGTCGTGCCAGAGCTCCATCGGCACCAACGCTACCCGTCGCCACCGGGACCCCCCACCTAATGTCGGTGCCAATCGTGCCGGACGTGTCACCCGGAACGGGGAATAGGCCTGTTTCCCGGTGACAGGTCCAGGGCCCATCCGCCACGGCTCACGCCAGGGCGATGGGCAGCGAGGGGAGCATGGGAGATCGCGGTGGGGCCCGTCGCGGTGACTTCCCAGCTCCCTTCGCTGCCGATCGTGAGATGGACGCAGGGCGATGGCCCCGCGCGCCCACCCCGAGCGGCACCGCAATCCGTTTCCGGACACGTCCGGGTCGGTCGGCCGACCTGTCACCCGGGAATATCCGTTTCCGAGTGACTCCACGACTGATCCGCCACGGCCGGCGCCGCGGTTGCGGTCCGTCCCGGCGATGGCCGTGGCATTGCCCCATCCTCGCTGCCGATCGTGGGGATGCCAGGTGGTTCCCGCGTCGCATAACCGCCGACGTTGGGCGCACATCAGACGTGGTCGCGCCCCGGCCCCCGCACCGAATCGCAATCGCACGTCTGTGGGAGCCGAGCATCCGGGGTGACGCTGGCAAGAGGCTGGCGCCGCTTGAACCAACGCGGGCGGGGAATACTGAGCGCGATGGGCACCGCGATCGTCTGGTTCCGCCGCGACCTGCGGATGAGCGACAACCCGCGCTGGCCGCGGCCGCCGAGGCTGACCGGATCGTCCCGGTCTTCTGCTTCGAGGAGGGCCTCTACGGGGGACGCCACAGGTCGGCGAACCGGAACGCCTACCTGCGCGCCTCCCTCCGGGAGCTCGACGCGAACCTGCGCGACGCCGGCTCGAAGCTGCACTACCGCTCGGGCGATCCCGCCGTGCAGATCAAGCGCCTCGCCGCCGAATGCGGGGCCGACGTCGTCCATGTCAACCGCGACCACACCGCTCACGCCCGCGCGCGCGACCGGCGCGTGCAGGAGGCGCTTGGCCGCGACGCCGTCGAGCTGACCGGCCACGCCGGGGTCTCCTGCGCCGAGATCGCGACGATCGAGACCGGCTCGGGCGCCCCCTACCGGGTCTTCACGCCCTTCTCGAAGGCCTGGATGGCGGCCGATCGGCGCGAGATCGCGACGAAGCCGCGCAAGCTGCGATCCCCGTCCGGCATCGAGGTCGGCAAGCTCCTGTCGGAGGACCGGCTCGGGATCACCGCCGAGGCGAAGCGGATCGCCGAGGCCGCCGGCGTGGGCGAGGAGGCCGGGCGCAAGCTCATGCGACGAGCCGCCGAGCGCGCCGCCGACTACGAGAGGATCCGCGACCTCCCGGGCCTGGACGAGACGACGCGCCTCTCCCCTCCCCTCCACTTCGGGACGGTCTCCGCCCGCGAGGTCGAGACGCTGCTCGTCCCGCAGCGCTCGAACGGCGCGAAGGCGCTGCGCCGCCAGATCTGCTGGCGCGACTTCTGGCTCAACGTGATCCGCAACTTCCCGGCGAACCGGACCGAGGAGTACGACGAGCGCTTCCGCGGGATGCGCTGGAACGACGACCGCAACTCGCTGACCGCGTGGAAGCGGGGCGAGACCGGCGTCCCCTACGTAGACGCGGGGATGCGACAGCTCCTCACCGAGGGTTGGATGCACAACCGGGTGCGGATGGCCGTCGCCTCCTACCTGACCAAGAACCTCCTGATCGACTGGCGCGAGGGCGAGGCGCACTTCATGGCTCACCTGCTCGACGGGGACGAATCCCAGAACAACGGCAACTGGCAGTGGGCGGCTTCCGTCGGCGCCGATCCCCAGCCCTACTTCCGCGTCTTCAACCCCGTCAAGCAGCAGCAGAAGTTCGATCCCGATGGCACCTATGTACGGCGATGGGTACCCGAGCTGGAGCGCGTTCCCGACAAGTACCTGGCCGAGCCCTGGGAGGCCCCCGCGGAGGTCCAGGAGGAGGCCGGGTGCCTGATCGGCAGCGACTACCCGGAGCCGCTGGTGGACCTCAAGCACTCCCGCGAGGAGGCCATCGCGCGGTTCGGGGACCAGCGCGGGTGAACGTCAGCGGAAGACGGCCTGGACGCGACTGAAGTCGCCGGCTTCCAGGTCGGCTGCCGGAGCCAGAACATAGAGGCGGGTCTCGTTGTCTCTGAAATGCCGGGCGGTCGCGGGATCGCGGGTCAGCTGAAGCAGCAGCCGCCAACGCTTCGCACCCTCCTCGTGGCGGTGCCAGTCGGGATGGCTTCGCGGCGATTGCTTGAGCCCGTGCACACCCGCAGCCTGCATCTCGCAGAGAAGCGGCGATTGCCGGACCGTTCGTCGGGAAAGCCGAGGAGCCGATGCCCCCAATCGGACGCCGCGCTCCCGGTCGAACGTGGTCACACCTGCTGCGCCTCCGCCAGCCACCCGCTGCTTCCTCCCACGCCTCTCGCTCCCCTTCGCTCAACCCGAGATCGTGGACGGGACCGCGACCACGCGCGAGGAAGCTGAAGCTCGCGGCTCATGCCCAGCGGTGCGTTCCGTTGTTTCATGTTCGTCGGCATCCGCCGCTTCACCGTCCGAGGGCAGCAGCAGCACGCCGGTACGAGGTGCCCGTCCCTCCGCTCCGCTGCCGTCACGAGAGACGAAGACGATCGAGCCGTCCGCGTTCCATCGACACCCCTTGGAAGCTCGAGCCGGGCGAGGGAATGGCATCGGCTCTTCGCCCAGTTGCGGCCAGGGCGCGCCCCCGAGAAACGGCTCACCGCCGAGCCACGAAGATGCGCGCAGGCCGGGCGTCACCGTGGCCCTGACGCTCGTTCGCGCCAGGGCGCGAACCACTTCGAGGCGAGACTCCAGGGCTCCCCCGCGGCGCGGCAAGAAGCTCATCGATGTTCACCGTGCGCGAGGTCGGCCCCGCCAGAACGATGTCGGGCAGCGTCGGGGATATCGGGTGCGAGACCGGGCGCTTCGCCGGCGCCGGCGGGGGTTGATCTGCCTGGAGGAGATCGGTCACCGTGCTGGCGCGCCGCGTCACCTGTGCGACGCCGCGCGCCGCTTCGCGTATCCCCTGGCGCAACACCGCCCGCCTGTTCAAGGGATCACTCACTCCTCGGGAATCTAACTAAGATCTCAGTTGATGGAAGCCGGAGCCCAGGATCCACCAGCCAGGATCTCGGCCGCGGAGTTCGCAGATCGTCGCCACCGCGTCGCCACCGCGGCTGCGGAGCGGGGTCTTGATGCGATCGTCGTGATCGGTCGCAGCAGCGAGACCCTCGACAACATGGGGAACGTCCACTGGCTCACCCGTCACTACCACGTCCCTCCGCTCATCACGCCAACGGGTCCGTGGCGTTCGTACGGTCAAGACGCCGTGGTGATCACAGCGGACGGTCGCTCTGCGCTGATCGCAGTGGGCACCACCGAGACACCGATGATCGAGGACCTCCGCACCGGCATGGACGTCGACGCGCTGCTCGTGGAGACACTGCGCGAGTTCGGACTGACGAAGGGGCCGGTTGGCCTGGCCGGCAGCGACGTCCTCCCTTGGAATCTCAGCCGCACCCTCGAGCGCGAGCTTCCCGCGCTGACCTTCGAACCTTGCGATCTCCTGCTCGCACAGCTCCGTCTCACTCTCTCGGACGCCGAATGCGAGCTCGTGCGCCACGCGGCGAAGGTCGGGTGCGAGATCCTGTCCGCCGGCCTGGGTGCGGTGGAGATCGGGGCGACAGACGGCGATGTGGTTGCGGCCGGGTGGCAGGTCGCGGCGCGAAAGCCTCGCACCCGACACTGGGACTTCATCATCGGCTCCGGAAGCCGGGTCATGGACTACGCCGGCGGATCGCTGCCCTCATGGGATCCCACCACTCCCTACGAAGCGGGCGACATGGTTCATCCCGACTGCTTCGGCTACGTCGACGGCACCATCTACGACGTTCAGCGCACCGTGGTCGCCGGTGGCAGGCCGAGCGCGGAGCAGGCCGACCTCATCGAGGGGTGCACCGCGATGGTCCGCCATCTCGGTGAGGCTCTCTACGACGGCATCACCTGCCGGGAGGTGCACTCGATCGGCACCGCCTACATCGACCGGCACGCGCCCGAGGACTTCGTCAACGGTTGGGGGAACTACGGACACTTCGGCCACGGGTTCACGTCCGGCTTCGACTGGCCCTTCCTGGGCCCCGACGTTCCCGACGCCGACCTTCCCCTACGGGCCCCATTCGCGGTGACGATCGAGCTCTGGTGGGGGCGCGAGAATCTCGAGGGCGCGGCGCTGGTCGAAGACGAGTTCCTGGTGCTGGCCGACGCGGTCGAGAACCTCACGGGCCCCCACCTGCCGGTCTAGCCAGAACCGCCGCCCAGGTCTGGGATGAGGTCGCGCGCGGCCACGTCGTCGAGGGTCTCCCGGCGACGGACGAGGACCGGCTCCCCGCTGGAGATCATCACCGAGGCCGGGCGAGGGAAGCTGTTCATCTGGGTACCCGTCGTGTCGCAGTAGGCGCCGTGACCGAGGAGGCAAAGCCGATCGCCCACCTCGACGGGGCCGAGCTCGATGGCCTCCGCCAGCGCGTCGTACACGCAGGTCTGTCCGACGACGTCGGCGAGCCCGCCGCCGCGAACACCCTCCGTGGAAACCCGGTTGGCGACCACCACCTCCGACGCCACCCTCATGGTTCCCTTGCTGGTGAACATCTGCATCGATCCGTCGACGGTGACGAAGTCACGAGCCTTCGGGCCGTGCTTCCGCTTCACCTCCGCGACGGTGGTGAGGAAGAGCGCCGCGTCGGCCACCTGGTACCCGCCGGTCTCGAACATCAGCCGCGGGTTGCGTTCCCTCGGAAGCTCCTCCTCGATCGTGCTGACGATCGCCTCGACGTAGTCATCGATCGCCGGCAGAGGATGGAAACCGCCGTCCTCGCCGTCACCGGGGGAGGCCAGGTAGACCGACTCGCCGCCGCGGAAGCCGCCTCCCAGGTCGAAGCGCTCGCAGACGACGTCGAGCTCTCGCATGATGGTCTTCGCCAAGTCGCAGATCTCCCGGGTGCACTCGCGATGGTGCATCACCTCGCGCTCGGGCGTGTAGTCCCCCATGTAGCCGGAGAAGCCGACGTGGTGGTGGAGTCCGACGAAGTGAAGGTTCGGCGCCGCCACGACCGCCGCCACCGTGCTCATCGCATCGCCGCTGGAGACGTTGTTGCCGAACTTCCCTTCGCCAACGGTGAGGGTCGACTCGAAGCTCGGATCCTCGGCGAGGAGGCGGTCGTAGCTGAGCTGAATCCGGACCGCGCAGTCGACGACCACTCCGCGCTCGGCGGCGATCGCGTCGAGCCGCTCGGCCTCCATTTCCGAGTCGATGTTGACCTGGAGCACCCCCTCGTCCGCGCAGGCGCGCAACGTCCCGTCGCTCTTGCCGTTGCCATTGACGACGATGTCTCCACCCGGTACCCCGGCGCGGCGGGCGAGCGCGATCTCGTGCTCGCTCGAGCAGTCGATCCTGGCGCCGGCGCCGTTGAGCACCCGGACAACCGCAAGAGTGCTGTTCGCCTTCATCGAGTAGGCGACTTCGGTATCGGGCCCACGGCGGCGGAACGCCGCCCGAAACCGGGCGAAGTTGGCCTCGAGTCGCTCCCGCGAGATCACCCAAAGCGGGGTGCCGTACCGCGCGGCAAGGTCCGGGAGCCTGCAGCCGTCGGCGGTCAACGTCCCGTCTTCGATTGCGAGCCAGCCGGGCCAGCCATCGCGCCGCGTCGCCTGCATCGTCATCTCCGCTCTCCCCTGCGTCCGGCCATCGGTTCGACGGAGACCCCGGACCCTTCGACGAACGCGAGCGCACCCATCGCCGAGGCGCACGCGCACGCATGGTTGGGAACGATGTCGAAGCGCCGGCCGACATCAAGGAGGGTGCCTTTCGTATCGATGAACCCATGCTCCTCCGACAAGGCCGTGATGACCATGTCAGGATGCGAGCGGATCAGGCCATAGCCGGCGAGCCCGCCCATCCCATGCGCTCCCAGATCGGATGTGAGGGCCTTCGAGCCCGCGTCGACTATCGCCCGTTCGGAGTCTCGGACGCTGATCACGGTGGAGAGGATCGACAGCGCGCAGTCAGCGGGATCGGCGACGCCGAGATCGACCTGGATGCGGTCGAGGAAGACATAGTTGCCCGGACGAATCTCGGTGATGCCGTCAACGCCCAGCGCGGTCTCGATGCTGGGAGTCGAACCGCACGAGATTCGCGGCACCCCCAGGCGACGTCCGATCTCGACGAGCTCCTGAAGCCGCTCAGTGACAACCTGATCGCGCTCGCCGGCGTCCCGCAGGGAGTAGGAGAACCCCTCGTGGGTGGCGACACCGACCAGGTTCAGCCCGACGCAGCGCTCCAACTCCTGGGCCACCGCATCGACCTCGGCAGGCGCCGCGCCGGTTCTCCCCAGCCCGCTGTCGACGTCGATCAGGACGTCGAGCGTGCGCCCGCGGCGACGAGCCGCGGCATCGAGTCGCGCCATCGAGTCCCCGCCCTCGACGGTGGCCGCGACTGTGGCTTTGGCCTCCAGGTCGAGCAGACGGCCCAGCGCCCTTTCGCCGACGATCGGGTAGTAGACGAGGACGTCATCGACGCCGGCTGAGATCATCGCGGTGGCCTCGTCGAGTGTCGCGCAGGTGACGCCTACCGCCCCGAGCTCCAGCTGGCGCCTGGCAATGCGCGGGGACTTGTGTGTCTTGACGTGGGGCCGCATCGCCACCCCCGCGATCGCGGCCATCTCGGCAACCCGATTGAGGTTCCGTTCCAGCTGCGCCACGTCGACAATCGCGACCGGGGTCTCCGCGAGCCGCTCGAACTCCTCCGGGGAAACCGCGGCGTTCACACGCCGCACCAATCCAAGGCCAGCTCGGCCAGCGTCAACGCGACCGCCTCAACCTCGTCGATGCTGACGCGTTCGTCAGCCGCATGGGCGAGCGCGATGTCGCCGGGCCCGTACGTCAGGGCCGGGACACCCGCCAGCCCGTAGTAATAGGAGTCAGCGACGGCGGGCAGGCCCTCGACCACAGGGAGCGAGCCGTGGCCGCGGCGATGCGCCTCGCTCACCGCCAGGACCAGCTCATGGTCGGGCGGGATCGAGGAGGGCGGCCAGTGGTGGCGCCATTCGACCGTCGGCGGGTGCTCCGTGAGCCAGCGTCCGTTGGCGGCCGAACCTATGCATTCCTCGATCTCCGCGCGAATCTCGTCTGCTGACTCGCCGGGTGGGTACCAGACGATGTACTCGAGAACGGCCTCCTCGGCGAGCCCAAAGGGCATCGGCCCCGCATCGGGTGCCGCCATCACCACTCCTGGATGGATCGTGAAGCTGCCGGGCCGGAAGAGCGGGTGGGTCCGCTCCGCGAGCCACTTCCGCTCGAGCTGCGCAAACGCAGTCTGCATGCACAGCGAGAGGTCGGCGGCGTTGACGCCGACCGTCTCCCCTCCGTCTCGCAACGACTCGGCTCGCATGCCGGCGTGCGCCCCCTTGCCGCGCATCGTCAGCGTGAACCACAGGATTCCCTCGGTGGCGGGGCAAACCGCAAGGGGGGCGCCATGGGGCGAGGGCTCCGCGACCACGGCTGCGTCGGTCACGTAGCCCCGCTCCAAGACCGCGGTTGTCCCGAGCTCGTGATTCATCATCTCCTCGCCGACGACCGCATGGAGCATCAGGTCTCCCCCCGCAGTTCAACCCCAGCGGCGGCGAGCGCGCGTAGCGCGAACACGGCCGCGCATCAGCCCTCCCTTCATGTCGCACGAGCCGCGCCCCCAGACCCAGCCGTCTTCGACGGCTCCGCTCCACGGTCCGCCGTGCCTCCACTGGAGCATCCGGCTGTGGGGGAACGACGTCCACGTGGCCATTGAGCGCGAGTGAGCGCCCGCCGCCGCTACCTCGCTGCACGGCGACGCAGTTCTCCCGCCCAGCCTCGACGGCGAACAGGTCGATCTCGCACCCCGCCGGGGCGAGCAAGTCCGCCACGAAGGCGCGAGACGTCCGCCCTCGCGCCCCAGGTGGTCGGCGTCTTCCTCCCCGGGGAAGGTCGGAACCACGCTCGGGATCCGGACTGCCGCAGAGAGCCCTTCGATCAACTCCGGCCGCAAGCCGGCCAGCGCCGCGCAGCGCTTCACGACGAGAGGCGCCGCCGATCCGTTCATCGGCTCACCCCGCCGCCTCGAAGTAGTTGCGTGCGAGTCGCTCGAGCATGGCTGTGGCGGTCTCGAGGTCGGAGCGCGGCATCGACTCGTTGGGGCGATGGGCGACACCCAGCGTGCCCGGCCCGAACGCCGACAGCGCGGGGATGCCGAGAGCATCGACGATCGAGCTGTCCGTCCCGGCGGGCATCACCCCCAGGGTCGGCTCGACGCCGTGAACCGATCGCCACGCACCCTTCGCGGCGGTCAGCAGGGCCTCGTCGGTGACGATCTCGCCCGGCGAGATCCAGCTCGTGCCTTCGACGGGCTCCACCCATGCGCGATCCGAGAGACCCGCATCGCCCAAGACCTCGTTGAATCGCGCCACGACCCCTTCCTCGGTCATCCCGGTGATGACCCGAACCTCGATCGTCGCGCGCAGCTCGGGAGGATGGGCGAACGGCACCTCACCCCCACGGATCATCGTGCCGACGTTGACCGTGGGCAACATGCCGTCAACCGGATGCCCCAGCGAGTCGAACGGCCTTCCTTCGACGATCGCCCGCATCGCGAGCGCCAACATCGGACCGGCCCTTGACTCGGCGTCCACCTTCTCGCCCGAATGGCCGGGCACGCCGGTGGCGACGGCTCGACGATGCAGGAGCCGCGCTGCGCAACGAACAGGGTCTCCCACGAGCCGGGGCCGGTGCTCGACGCGCTCTGCCATTGCGCCGCGTCGGCAGCGATGGTGCCCTGCTCGCAGAGCCATGCCATCCCCTCGGCAGAGCCTGCCTCCTCGTCGGCGGTGAAGGCGAGAACGAGCGCAGCCTCGCGGTGGCGGATCAGCCACCAGGCGCGCGCCTTGTAGAAGCGTGAAGCATCGCGACGATCGCCCTTCATGTCGGCGACGCCGAGCCCGCGGATGCGATCGCCGTCGATCGTCGCCACGAACGGGTCGGAGTGCCAGGCGTCGAGGTCTCGGGCGGCATCGTGTCCATGTGAGCGGCGATGAGCAGCGTCGGTGCCCCCTCCCCGATCCGGTAGATCAGGTTCGCGCTTCGGACCGCGCCGAGGCGCGATGCCTCGCCGAGACCGAACCGCGCGGCTGCGGCCTCGATCACCGGCACCGCTGCGCGCTCGTCCCCCGGCGGGTTCGTCGTTCGCGCTGCGACCAGCTCGGAGAGCAGCGACTCAGCGGCACTCTGATTGAAGCTCATGCGCTCAGCACCTCCAGCTCCAGGGGGAATTCGGGCGAGATCCGCTCGCCCCCGGTCGGGGTCACAACGAACATCTCCTCAGCGACCAGATGCCCGACGCCATCGAATGCAGCGGAGGGCTCGAGGCATAGCGTCATGCCGGTCACGAGCTCGGTTGTGTCGTTCGGGTGCAGCGAAGGCGGCTCGGCGATCTCGAGGCCGATGCCGTGTCCGAGCACCGAAGCCCCGTGGCTCTCGCGCCGAGGGCGTTGGCGACGTCGGCGGCGACGTCGACGACCCGGCGCCCGTGCTCGATCGCCTGGCGCCCGACCTCCAGCCCGTCGAGCAGCCGCGCGTGGCGAGTAGCTGCCGCGCGCTCGGATCCGATCCCGCGTAGTGGCGGCAGAAGTCCGCCCAATACCCGTGGCGGGTCAGGCAGACGTCGATGGACAGCAGTTCACCCTCTCCGCCACTCGCGGTCGGTCGGGGCGCCGAGCATCCGGTTGATTCGCATCCGCGACGACCACGACGTAGGGAACGCTGTCGGCGCCCGCGTCGAAGGCCGCGGTGATGACCTCGTTGCGTAGGTCACGCTCGGTCATGCCCGGCGCCTCGCCAAGGCGAAGTCGTCGAAAGTGGCGGCCAGCACCGCAGCGGCGGCGGTGATCTCGGCGATCTCGAACTCGGTCTTCTTCATTCGCGGCGGCCAGAGCAGCCGGTCGAGATCGACGACTCGCGCTCCCGCTATCGGCGACGATCGCGTCCACCTCTGAGCGAGGCATCGCAGGCTGCGAGGGTCCGGCCACCTCCGTTGCCAGGACCTGCCCCGCGCTCAGCTTGGCGACAACGGCCTCGAGACTGCGGCTGCATAGGTGGGGCCGCTCGCAGGGGCTGTGATCCACCGGATCGGCGTACTCGATCGTGACGATCTCCTCGTCCCAGGGCGACGCGCGCCGCCTCGGCCTCGCTGATGAACGCGTGAGTCGAGCCATCGGCACCCGCGAGGAGCGCCATCGGCCGAGACCGGTTCTCCCAGGACGGGGTCGGATATCCGGTCAGGTACGTGAAGTGCCCGCGGTCGGACACGAGAGCCGCGTCGACTCCCTCGGCGCGCAGACGCTCGCAGAGCCGCCCGCGGCGGAGGCGGGCATCGCGGCAACCTTCCGGCGGTTCGTCAGTCGGCCCCATAGGTGACCGTCCTCCCACCGTCGACCATGACGTTCTCCCCTGTGATGAAGCGGGCTCGGTCGCTGGCCAGGAAGGCGACGACCTCGCCGAGATCATCCGGGGTGCCGATGCGTCCGAGCGGGCTCAGCGCGGCCGCGCGTGCGATCCCGTCCTCGGGATCGCTGCCCCCCAACGAGTAGAGACGCCGCAGGCCGGGTGTGTCGGTGACGCCGGGAGTGACGAGGTTCGCCCGCACACCGTCCGGCCCGAAGTCGACGGCGATCGACCGGATCAGTCCGATCAGGCCGGTCTTCGCGACCGTGTAGGCCATCGCCGTGTTGCAGGTGCGGATCGCGCAGTCCGAGCAGGTCGCGATCAAGGCCCCTCCGCCAACCCGCCTGAACTCAGGGATCACCGCCCGGGCGAGGTGGAGGACTCCGGTCAGGTTCACCGCCAGGGTGCGTTCCCACTCCTCCATGGTGCACTCGAGCGCGTCCCCGAACCACTGCACGGCAGCGTTGGCATGGACCGCATCGATCCGCCCAAAGCGCTCCACGCTCGCCTCGACCACCCGCGTCAGCGCCTCCGGGTCGGCGACGTCAGCGTCCAGCGGAAGCACGCGCGCTCCACTCGGATCGACCTCAGCAGCAACCGCGGCCGCGGCGTCTAGGTCGCGATCCACCACCACGAGGCCGGCGCCCTGGGCGGCCATCGCCAGTGCCGAAGCACGACCGATCCCGCTGCCCCCGCCGGTGACAAGTGCGACGCGATCCTGGAGCTCGCCGGCCACCGGTCAGAGCTCCAAGTCGAACATGGAGAGCGGGATGCCGCCGTCCGCTGAGACCTCGAACGCGTGCTCGATCCGCATTCCCAGGCCTTGACCGTAGATGCCAGGTTCGATGACGATGATCGATCCCTCCTCGAGGGGTTCGGGGTTGTCCTTCAACAAGATCGGCTCCTCGAAGTGATCTCGGCCAATGCCGTGCCCCGCATGGCCGGGCATGTCAGGCAGCACCTCGATGACGGCCCGGTGCACCTCGCCGGCGGCGACACCAGGCCGAAGCGTCCTCCTACCCGCCTCGAGGGCGTCCCGGAGCCGGCGCCAGTCGCTCGTTTGCCTGGCGGAGGGCTCGCCGCAGGCAATCGTCGTGCACGAGTCACCCCAGAAGCCGTTGGCGTGGCGGGGGGCGAGATCGCACATTGCCAGCTCCCCGGTGGAGATCGCCGCCGACGTCGGCGGCCCTGCGATGCGCTCGCCCCGCACTCCCACTTGGATCTCCCCCAGCGACAGGACCTGATCAGCACCGACGCCGTTCATGGCCGCCACCGCGGCGCAGTAGAGATCGAGCTCGCTGGCTCCGGGGGCCACTGCGGCCCGCGCAGCGTCCTGTCCGGCGTCACAAAGCGCGAGCGCGGCGCGGATGCCGTCGCGCTCCGAAGCGGACTTCTGCGCCCGGGCCCGGCGAAGGAGGTCATCGAGAGGCTGGAGGCTGGCCCGAGGGATCCCGTTGCCGAGGGCCTGCACCGCCGCGGCGGGAACGAAAGCGCTCTCGACCGCGACCAGGCGGCCGTCGAGCCCGCAATCCCGGGCGGCCGCGGCGAGCGGTTCGAAGCCTCCCGGCGAATCGTCGAGTCCGCCCCCGACGAGCGGGATCGAGCGCCCGGTCGCCGGATCCGGACGCAGCCCGACGGTCACAGCGTCGTCCTGGGTGACGATCGCGATGGTCGGCTTCTCGAGCCTCCCGTCGCGGGAGGGGTGAGCGAGCTGCGCCGGAACCACGTGACCCGTGAGGAAGGCGACCATGCCCGGTGATGCGGCGATCACCGCGTCGACTCCGGCGACCCTCGCCGCCTCGCGTGCCCGGTCCAGGGGGGCTGCTATGTCCAACACGGGCGGACTTCCTTCCCGAGGCTCATCCAGGCGACCCTAACCATGCTGAGATCAAAGATCAAGCTAGCTCCTCCTCACTTAGATCAGACTCGTCGGGCGAGAACGGAGCCCGGGCGTGCACCGGTGGGTTCCCCATCCTCCAATACGGGCTCGCCCCCCACCAGGACATGCTCGATTCCGGTCGGGTGGACCGCCGGCGAGGTGAAGTCTGCGAGGTCTTCCATCCGCTCGAAGTCAAACACGGTCACATCGGCGACCTGACCCGGCTCGAGGGTCCCGCGATCATCGAGCCGCAGGCGCGCGGCCGGCAACCCGGTCAGCTTGCGGACGGCCGTTGGAAGGTCGAGCAGACCGCGCTCACGCGATGAGCTCACGAGGAACCGGGCCGTCGTCGAGAAGTTCCGGGGGTGCGGCGAGCCGGGCTGATCGATCGCCTGCACCCAGCCATCGCTTCCGACCATGCATCGTGGGTGGGCGAGCACCTCGTCGACGTCCCGCTGGTCCATCCCGAACGCGACCATCACCACCTTCTCGCCGTCACAATCGATCAGATCCAGGACCAGCTCCTCCGGCTCGAGCTCCGACGCGCGGGCGACGTCGACGAGCCGTGATCCCTCGAGCCCAGGACGGGATGGAACCAACGCGAGAACCACGTCCGCGAGCGCGAAGACGGCCTCCTCGCGGACGGCGGCCGCGGCCGCTGCGCGGCCCTCCGGATGTCCGATCCTCTCCCTGATCGCCTCGATTCCGCCGTCCTGCTGCGACGCGGGCAGCAGGGACAGGAGGGTGGAACTCCCGGCCGTGTACGGGTACGCGTCGAGGCTCACATCGAGCCCTTCTCCGACCGCTAGGTCGATCATCCCGAGCGTCTCGGTCACCACACCCCAGTTGCGCCTGCCAATGGCTTTGTGATGGGAAATGTGGACCGGACATCCGGTCTCTCGAGCGACCTCGATGGACTCCTGGACCGACTCGCGCACGCGCGCAGCCTCGTCGCGCATATGCGTTGCGTAGAAGCCTCCAGCGCCGGCGACTGCGCGGGTCAACTCGACAGTCTCAGCCGCGGTCGAGAAGCATCCCGGCGAGTAGACGAGTCCACTCGAGCCACCGAAGGCACCAGCGTTCATGGCGTCCCCGACGAGGCCTCGCATGCGCCCGAGCTCGGCATCGGTCGGCTCGCGTTCGACCTCCCCCATCACGGCCAGTCGGACCGCGCCGAAGCCCACGAGCGGCGCAACGTTCACTGCCGGACGGAGCGCGGCAAGCTCGCGCGCGTAGCCGGGGAGGTCGGACCAGCGCTCCTCGAGATCAGGCTCGAAGAACGCTCCGTGCTCGCGAGCCGCCTCGGATTCGTCGAGCGGGAAGGTCGAGAAGCCGCAGTTGCCGGTCACGGTCGTCGTCGTCCCCTGGCGGACCCTCGCCTCTGCCTCGGGGCGCAGGGGCAGCGTGAAATCGTCGTGGGTGTGGATATCGATGAAGCCCGGCGCGACGATCATCCCCCGCGCGTCGAGGCGACGCTCGCCGGAGATGCTCTCGGCGATCGCAACGACCCTTCCGCCATCGATAGCGACGTCCGCGCGACGTCCTGGCGCACCCGTTCCATCGACGACCGTGCCGCCGGTTATCACCAGGGCGCCCGCCCTCACCGGAGCCCAACCCCTCGCCGAAGCGTCACTTGACATTCGGGGGTTACCGGTGATAGGAACAACATAGATCTAAGATAACTGCTGGCGCAAGGAGCGTCTCGGCAGTGCGACAGGAGCCCAGTTCGATGCCAGAGCACAGTCCATTCGCGATCGATCCCATCACGAGGCGTCGCTTCGTGCAGGTTGGGGCGGGGACAGCCGGCGCAGTCGCGCTCGGCGGCGCCCTCTCGGCATGCGGAAGCTCCGGGGGAGGATCCGACGCGAACGATGAGGAGGCCACCCAGGGCGGTGATCTCACGATCGCGTACGGCGATGCGCTCTCGAGCGACAGCCCCGACCCGGCGACCGCATTCACGATCTTCTCCCTCTCCTACAGCGGGATGGTCTTCGATTCGCTCGTCGCGCTCAGCCAGAAGTGGGACATCTCGCCGATGCTCGCCGAGGACTACGACTTCTCGAGCGACTTCCTGACGTACACGTTCAAGCTCAAGGACGGCATCGAGTTCCACGACGGCAAGACGCTCGACGCAGACGACGTCGTGTTCAGCTTCCAGCGGATCTTCGATCCCAAGGTCGGCGCCGCCGGGCTGAGCCAGTTCGATCCGGTGCTCGATGCCAAGGGCGTCTCCGCGAAGGACAAGGGAACGGTTGAGTTCAAGCTGAAGCGACCGGACGCTTACTTCCTGATCAAGGTTGGGTTCTGGTACGGCAAGATCGTGCCGGCGGGCACGGAGGACTTCAGTGCCAGCAAGGGCTCATTCGGTACCGGCGCCTTTGAGGTGAAGTCGTTCAAGGGGGGTGAGGGCTTCCAGCTCGAGCGAAACGCGAACTACTGGCAGGACGGCCGCCCCTACCTCGACACGGTCACCGGTCAGGTCATCCTCGATCCGACCACACGCACCGAGGCGGTGCTTTCCGGTGACGCTGACCTCGCGGACCCGACCTCGTTCGAGTCCGTCGATCAGGTCAACGGGTCGGGCACCGCCACGTTCGAGGAGTCGCCGTTCGGCCCCGCGTTCGTGTTCGGTATCGATGGCTCCACTGAACCGTTCAAGGACCCCAACATCGCTCGCGCCGCCAAGGCTGCGACCGATCGGCAGGCCCTCGTCGACATCGCCGCTCGCGGCTACGGGACGGTCAGCCCGGACAGCATCGTCAACCCGAACGAGCCGTACTGGCCCGGCGGGATCGAGCCGGAGCCGTACGACCCCGAGCTCGCGCGCTCCCTGCTCGAGGATTCGGGCTTCTCCGGCGAACTCACGATCTGGGGAACGTCCTCGCTACGGGCACTCGGCGACGGAGCGACCCTTCTGAGCGAGCAGTGGAACGACGCCGGCTTCAACTCCCAGCCGAAGGACGTCCCCTTCGACGATCTCTTCGGCAAGCGCTTCCTGCAGGAGAAGGTGGTGGCCAACTACTGGCTCCGGCAGCACTTCTCCACCGAGTTCCCGTTCATGTACAAGAGCTCCGGCCCCTACAACGAGGCGCGGATCAGCGATCCCCAGCTCGACAAGCTGATCGAGGAACTCGAACGCACTCCCCTCGACGACGGCGGCGAGGAGATCCTGAAGGAGGTCCTCTCCACCTACAACGAGAAGGCCGCAGCGATCTGGCCGTTCCACATGAAGGATCTGTGGCCGCGGAAGAACCGGGTGGGCGGGCTTGCGCTCGACCCGACGGAGATCGTCAACGTTCGCAACGCCTACGTCTCCGAGACCTAGACGATCGGGGTTGTCGGCGGCATCGACAGCCGGTGATCCAGAGGGCGCCTCTGGCGTTCCGGACGCCGAGGACGCGGAGGACATCGGCCGCAGCAGCCCCCTGCGGTCGGTGGCCCTCTTCGTCCTCCGGCGCCTGCCTCTCGCGGCGGCGACCCTGCTCGTCATCTCCGTGGTCACGTTCCTGGCGACCGTCGTCCTACCCAATGACCCGGCCAAGATCGCCCTTGGCAAGCAGGCGACCGAGTCGCAGCTGAAGGCCTACTCAGAGCAGCAGGGCCTCGACGATCCGCCGGTGAAGCGCTACGTCTCCTGGCTGGGCGACTTCGCAACCGGCGACTGGGGCACCTCGACGCGAAGCAGGCGCGAGGTCAAGTCCGAGGTCCTGCCCAGGTTGTGGCGCTCGATGACGGTCGCGATCATCGCGATGCTGATCGCCGTCCCGCTGGCGTTCCTGATCGGGACCTGGCTTGGAAGGCGGTCGGGAACCAAGACCGACGTCGGGACCTCGGTCGCCCTGCTGCTGGTCAACTCGCTGCCGGAGTTCGTGATCGCCCTGCTGATGTCGCTCGTCTTCGCGGTCTGGCTCGGCATCCTTCCGGTCGCCTCGACCGGCGTGATCTTCTCCTCCGGATGGGGGCAGATCGAGGCCTACATCCTCCCGATCCTGACCCTGGTCCTGGTGGCGACGCCGTACATGGCGCGGATGGTCAGAGTCCAGGTGCGGGACTCGCTCTCGCAGGGCTGGGTCCGCAGTGCGGTGCTGCGCGGCGTGAGCACGCGGAGACTGACCTGGCGGCACGTCGTTCCCAACGCCAGCATCCCCGTGGTCAACGTGATCGCGCTGAACATGGCTGAGCTTCTCGGAGGCCTCGTCGTCGTCGAGGTCGTCTTCGCCTTCCCTGGCCTCGGGCAGCTGCTGGTGGACAGCGTCCTCGGCTCCGATATCCCGACGGTCCAGGCCATCGCGATCATCAGCGGGATCGCGTTCGTCGTCGTCAACGCTGGCTCGGACGCGATCATCGCGGCGCTCAACCCCCGGCTTCGCACCTCGAGGCGCGGCCGATGAACGAGACCGCAGTGACAGCGGGCTTCCAGCAGCCGAGCATCTGGACCCGCGCGCGGAAGGCGGCCGCGAACGTGACCGGACCGGTTGAGGGCAAGATCGGACTGGGGATCCTCGCGGTGTTCATCTTCGTGGTCATATTCGGCCCATCGCTCGCCCCCTACGATCCGACGAAGTCAGCCGTCGGCGTACCCGACCAAGGTCCATCATCGGAGTTCTGGCTCGGCACCGACGGCTTCGGCCGAGACATCTGGTCGCCTGCTCTCCGGCGTAGCTCCGTGGTCGCGATCCCTGCTGGCAACCATGCTCGCGTTCGCACTTGGCGGCAGTGGAGGCATGGTCGCCGGTTACGTGGGAGGTCGATTCGACCGCGTCTTCTCCACCATCGTCAACGTTCTCCTGTCGGTCCCAACGCTGCTGGTCGTGCTGATCGTGGTCTCAACCGCCGGAGGCTCTCCGCCCGTCCTGGTGATCTCGGTGGGGATCGTCTCCGCGCCGCGAATCGCCCGCGTGCTTCGCGGCGCCACCCAGGGAGTCGCCGCCGGTGAGTACGTCCAGGCCGCGCAGGCGCGGCGAACGGTGCTCTCGATCGTCGGTCGTGAGATCGCTCCGAACATCGCCCCGACGGTCTTCGTCGAGTTCGCCGTTCGGCCACGTACGCGATCATCTTCATCGCGACGCTGAACTTCCTCGGCCTCGGTGCCCAGCAGCCATCGCCGAACTGGGGCCTGATGGTCAACGAGAACCGTTCGACGTTCGTGACGGACCCAATCGCGACGCTTGCACCGGCGCTCGCCATCGGCGCGGTCTCAATTGCGGTCAGCCTGATCGCAGACGCGGCGACGCAGAGCAAGGGAGTGAAGGCGTCCGAGGAGTACACGCGATGAGCGGGCCCGTGGAGACCAGGCTTGCGGTCGAGGGGCTCGCGGTGGGCTACGAGCAGGCGGATGGCAGCGTCATCAAAGTCGTCGACGGGGTCTCATTTGCGCTGAGAGGTGGTCGGGTTCTCGGACTCGCCGGCGAGTCCGGCTGCGGGAAGTCCACGGCCGCCCTTGCGGCGATCGGCTACCGCGGGCCCGGCGCACGTGTGTTGAGCGGTCGCTCGATGCTCGGTGAGACCAACCTCCTGGACCTTCCCAGCTCCGGGCTGCGCGGCCTGTGGGGAAGCCGGATCGCGTACGTGGCCCAGGACGCCGCGGGAAGCCTCAATCCAGCGCATCGCATCGGCGCGCAGGTCGCGGAGGCCTTGCAACTCCACACGGATCTCTCCAAGCAGGAACGCACCGATCGCGTTCTCTCCATCCTCGACGCGGTCGGAATCAAGAACCCAAAGGCCGCAGTACGCCGGTACCCACACGAGTTCTCCGGAGGCCAGCAGCAGCGGATCTCGCTCGCTGCCGCGATGATCTCCGAGCCGGACGTCCTCATCCTGGACGAGCCCACGACAGGTCTCGACGTGACGACCCAGGAGCAGATCAGCGCATTGATCGCCGACCTGGTTGCCCGGACTGGCACGGCGGGGCTGCAGATCAGCCACGACCTCGTCCTGCTGGCCTCGATCTGCCAGGAGATGGTGATCATGTACGGGGGCGAGGTTGTCGAGAGCGGCGCAGCCACCGACGTATACCGCGACCCCAGGCACCCCTACTCGGCAGCGCTGATCAAGGCGGTACCCACCGTCGAGGACCCGACACGGGTCACCGGGATCCCCGGACTCCCACCCTCCCAGGTGATCGAGGGTGCCTGTGCCTTCGCTGATCGATGCGAGCACGCGATCCCGAGATGCCGCGAGATCCACCCGTCCCTCGCGCCCCCGAGCAGCGACACACGGCGTCAGGTCCGCTGCATCCGCGCCGACGATCTCGGATCGCTCGTCGAGAGCTCGACGCCCAACGCAGGCACGAGCCCCTCGCCGGAGGGGCAGCTCGACGCCCCCCTCCTCGTCGTGAGCGGACTTGAATGCAGCTACGGGGAGGGCGGGTCCGCTCCCGCGGTCCGTGGCGTCGACCTCGAGATCAAGCCCGGCGAGACGCTCGCGGTCGTGGGCGAGTCGGGTTCGGGCAAGTCGACCCTGCTGCGGGCGGTGGCCGGCCTGCACCCGCCGGACTCAGGGTCGATTGCCTTCGACGGCGTCGATCTCGCGCCGCGCGCCGTATCGAGGCCACGGCAGCTCCGTCAGGACATCCAGCTCGTCTTCCAGGATCCGCACGCTTCGCTGAACCCTCGGCAGAGCATCGGTTTGATCCTCGATCGCCCCCTGAGGCTGTTCCACCCGGAGATGAATGGACGTGATCGACGGGCCCGGATCTACGCGCTTCTCGACGACGTCCGGCTCGACGGCAGCGTCGTCGATCGCCTTCCGAGCGAGCTGTCCGGGGGGCAGAAGCAGCGGGTGGCCATGGCCCGGGCGTTCGCCGCCGACCCGCGACTGCTTCTATGCGACGAGGTCGTCTCCGCCCTCGATGTCTCTGTGCAGGCGTCCCTGCTCGAGCTACTCGAGGATCTGATCCAGAGCTCGTCGGTCGCCGTTCTGTTCGTCACCCACGACCTCGCGATCGTGCGTCAGATCGCCGACCGCGTCTGCGTCATGCAATCGGGGAGGTTCTGTGAGAGCGGTCCGACGGAACGGATCTTCGCCCACGCCGAGCACCCGTACACGCAGAAGCTTCTGGCATCGGTACCGAGCGCGGCGGCGACAGCATGAGACCGCCGCTCGAACGCTTAGATTGCAGGGTCCATGGCTGCTTCTGAGCAAAGCTCATCGAAGCGCGCGGATGGGGGCCTGCTCGAAGCACCGCTACTGCGGGAGCAGATCTACGACCGGCTGCGCTCATCGATCCTCTCCGGAGAGCTCGAGGCGGACACGCGGCTGTCACCCGCCGAGCTCGCCGAGCGCTATGGGGTCAGCACGATGCCGGTGCGCGAAGCCCTGCGACTGCTGCAGCTCGACGGGCTGATCGAGACGTCACCCCGCCGCTGGACACGCGTCGCCGCTGCCGATCCCAAGGTCGCCGAGGAGCTCTACCCGATCCTGTCGGTGCTCGAGGCCTATGCCGTCCGAACCGCCCCCGGAGCGAACACGGAGGCCATCGCCCGCGCCCGGGAAGCGAACGACGCCCTGGCGACCGCCGCCAACGCGCACGATGTCCCGGGATGCCTGGCGGCTGACGACGAGTTCCACCGGATCATCGTCCACCTCAGCAGCAACGGGGCCCTGCATGAGACGATCGCTGACCTCAAGGTCAGGATCCGCCTGCTCGAGGGAGCGTTCTTCCGCGTCGAGGACGCATCGGCTTCGATCAAGGACCACGCCGAGATACTCGACGCCTTGGTCGACCAGGACATGGAGCTGGCAGCAGAGCGTCTGACCCGTAACTGGGAGCGGAGCCTGCATCGGTTGCGGGTCATCCTCGCGACGCCGCAGGCCGCTGTCGATCAGGGCTGAGCTTCGGCGGCCTCGCCGCCCAGGATCCACTCGGCAACGTCCGCGTCGAGGTTCCGGCCCGAGATGATCATCACCACCCTGCCTGCAGGGACAGCCTCCGGGTGAGCTCGCAAGGCCGCAAGTGGAGCGGCTGCGGCTCCCTCGACCAGCAGGCTGTGCTCGATGTGCAACTCCCGGACGGCGGCGGCGAGCTCGTTGTCATCGACGCTGACGACGTCATCGAGGTGGTCCTTGCAGGCGCTGAAGGCGGGCTCGACGATCCGCGTGTCGGCCAGGCCGCCAGCGAAGGTGGTCCCGGCGTCCGGGCCGGGATCGGGCTCGCCGCGCCAGAGGGCCCCGAGACGCGGGAACTCAGTCGACTGCACGCCGATCACCCATGGCTTGGGTTCGAGCTTCGCCAGCTGGGTCGCCATTCCGCCTGCAAGTGCCCCACAGGCAAGCGGCGTCAGGACCACGTTGATCCCCAGCCCCGCCTCCGCCAACTCCGTGCCAATCGTGCCGGTTCCGAGTAGCTGCGCCTCGTTGGCGCCATCCTCGAGCATCACGCCCCCCTGCTCGGCGGCCAGATCGAGCGCACGCCGGACCGCGTGATCGATGCTGTCGGCGTCCCGATGCAACTCAGCTCCGAGCGCGGAGATCTGGCCGCACTTGACCTCACTGGCACCGGCGGGGACCACGACGTGCGCCCTCATCCCCAACCTCACAGCCGCCCAAGCCGTCGCGGCGCCGTGATTGCCGGTCGAGGCAGTGGTGACGGTGTCGACCCCGTTGGCCTTCAGCGTCGCGCATGCGCATAGCGCGCCCCGCCACTTGAAGGACCCGTTGGGGCCGAGATCCTCACGCTTGAGCAGGACCTCGTGATCGTCGCTTATCCCGGGAGCGAGCTCGAGTGGAGTCTCTCGTGTGACGTCCCGCACGATCCGTATCGGATCGAATCCCTCAGGGATCCGGAAGGGGTCCGTTGCCCGAGTCATAGATGTTAGATTACAGATGTCCTGATCAACTGTGGAAGAGCACAGAGCTTCGCCCGCAGACGATCGGGTGCCCGGCCTGAGGCCGGGCGATGCTCGGTAGGTGGCGGGGCGGAACTCCCCCGTCCGCCTCCTACCTACCGGGCTGCTCTGAGCCGGTGGCGGTTCCGACGACCACGACACGCGAGCCTGCGGCGACGACCCCCGCTTCAACGGCGAAGCGAAGGCCCGCGAGCGTGGCCGCGGAAGCGAGTTCGACGTCGATGCCCGCTCGTCTCAGCTCGTCCCGAGCGGCGGCGATCGCGTGGTCGCTGACCGTCAGCGCCGACCCCCCCGAAGCGAGGATCGCGGCGATGGCCTTCGTGGCACTGCGGGGGTGGGAGACGGCGATGGAGTCCGCGCAGGTCACAGGCCGCGCGTAGCGAGGCTCGACCTCCTCCGGTGGCCGCCGCTCGCGCCACGCGTCGGCGATCACAGCTGAGCCCTCGGCCTGGACAGCCAGCATCCGTGGGGCGCTCGGAGCCAGACCCGTGGCCAATGCCTCGTGCAGCCCCTTCCAGATCCCCGCGATGGTGCATCCGTCGCCGACCGGCACCACCACCCAATCGGGCGGCCTTGCGCTCGTCTGCTCGGCGATCTCGAGACCGCATGTCTTCTTTCCTTCGATCAGGAGTGGGTTCTGGCCGCAATTGCGGTTGAACCAGCCATACTCGGCGCAGGCCGCCTCGCAACGCTCGTAGGCGTCGGCGTACGTCCCCTCGACAACGACGACCTGAGGGCCATGGAAGCGCAGCCGTGCGAGCTTGGCGGCCGGGATCGCCTGGGAGACGAACGTAACCGCGCGCAGGCCCTCAGCACTCGCGGCCGCCGCGACGGAGATCGCCGCGTTCCCGCTCGAGGCACATGCGATCGTCTCGAATCCCCGAAACCGCGCACAGGCCGCGGCGAGCGCCGACGGCCTCGCCTTCAGGGACCCGCTGGGCTGCTGACCTTCGTCCTTGACCAGGAGCTCGCTCAAGCCGAGTTCGGTGGCAGTGGCGGGGAGCTCCACCATCCGCGTGACCAGGGGCATCATCGCCGGCTCGCGGTCCAGGAACGGCAGGAACGCGGCGAAGCGCATCAGGTTCGGAGGTCCGGCGGCAACTGCGCCCGACTCGACGGCCTCGGCCGCACTGGCGAGGTACGGCATCACGTCGGGTATCCGGCAACCCGTCGGGACGATGCGGGATCGGCGTCTGCTCGCACCGCCACATCGCACCACACAAACCAGCCGTGGCAGGCCACGCAGCTGTAATATCAGATTAATGGAGCCCGTTCGCTGCGCGGTGGTCGGTCTCGGTTGGATGGGGACCCTCCACGCCGAGTACCTCGCCACGACCGCTCAGGCGGAGCTGCTGGCGCGCTGCGACCCAGCCCTTGCCGACCCTGCCGGCTCGTCGTCCCAATCCCTGTTCGAAAGCCTCGACGACGCCCTGTCGGTACACGACATCGAAGCGGTTGTCGTTGCCACCCCTCCCCATACGCACCGCGAGGTCGCCACCCTCGCCCTCGAACGTGGCCTCACGGTTCTCTGCGAGAAGCCGATCGCCCACGACCTAGCCGACGCTTCGGCGATGATCGCCGCGGCACGCGAGTCCCGCGGGCGCCTGCTCATCGGGCACACGAGGCGCTTCGACCCCCGTTTCATTGCCGTCGCAGAGGCCGTGGCAGACGGCAGCGTCGGGCGGCCGCTGCACCTTCGCGGCTCGGTCAACTGCCCGCGCGAGGACGCCATCCGACTGGCCGCCACAACGGACCTCGCGCTCGAGTGTGGCGTTCACGACCTCGATGCGATGCGGTGGTTGGCCGGTGACATCGAGCGGGTGCAGGCCGAGGGCGTGGATGTGCTTGACAGCGAGGGCGTCGACGCCTTCACGGCGACTGCACGGTTCACCTCGGGTGCCGTCGGCTCCCTGTGCCACAGCTGGGCGATGCCCACGGAGGTACCCGTTGACTGGGAGTTCAGCTTCCAGGTCGGCGGCACGAACGGCATCGCGGACATCGATGGCCGCTCGCGCGGTGTCACTGTTCTCTCGGCACGCAGCGGTACGACGCTCCATCCGGAAACGGTGATGTGGCCGCGCATCGCGGGCTTCATCGGCGGCGCGCTCGCTTCCCAGGACAGGCGCTTCCTGGAGTGCGTACGGAGCGATCTTCCCTGGCCGCTGACCTTGGACGATGCACGGGCGGCAGTCGCCGCAGCGCTCGCGATCGGCGAGTCGATCTCCTCCGGTGGGCAACCGGTCGCGCCCGCGGACCTCGGCTGACGGGCGGCCGATCTGCCCGCTGTCCTCGCACTCGCCGCCGCCGCGTGCTGGGGACTCGGCGATTTCCTGCTCGGGGTGCAGGGTCGGCGCAGTCCGGTCCTGGCGATCGCCCTCGTCGCGCAGGCGAGCGGCTTCGTCCTGCTCACCCTGCTTGTCGCCGCCCGCGGCGTCCCCGCGCCCGGCGGAGACGAGATGGCCGCGGGACTGGCCGCGGGCGCCGTCGGCGCTCTTGCCTTCTACCTGATCGTCACAGCTCTCTCCATGGGCAACATGGCGCGTGTCGCCCCCATCCTTGGGCTGGCGACCCTGGTTCCTGTCGTCTACGGGCTCGCTCGCGGTGAGGACCCGGCAACTGTCCAGCTTCTCGGAATCGTCGTCGCGATCACCGGCATCCTGCTCGTCTCCACCGAGCGGCCCAAAGCCGACCGGCTGCCGCCGGACCCCGATGAGGCGCAGAAGAACCGCCGCGCGATGCTGATGGCAGCCGTGGCGGCCGTCGCCGCCGGCAGTTCCTTGGTCGGGATCGAGCACGCATCCCACCACGACCCCTATTGGGCCACGCTGCTGTTCCGCACCGCGGGCGTCGTCGTCCTTGGCGCGGTCGCTCTCGGTGTCGTAGTCGCCGGGCGGGTTGCCGCGGGCCCGATCGCGCGCTCGCTTGCCTTGGCTCCCTTGATCGCCTTCGGCGTTCTGGACACCACCGCGAACATCCTTTGGGCAGTGGCGAGCACCGGCGACCTTCTCAGCATCGTCGCAGTGCTCGGCGGCCTCTTTCCGGCGGTGACCGTTCTCTTGGCCGTGCTGATCCTGCGGGAGCCACTGGAGCGCCTGCAGGCGGTCGGCGTGGTGGCCACGCTCGCGGGTACGGCGATGATCACCGTCGCCTGAGGCTCAGAGATCGAAGTGGTCTTCGAGGCCGTGGAGGTGGCGGTCGATGCTCTCCGCAGCCCGGGCGGGATCGCCTGAGCGAAGCGCTTCGAGTGTGTCGAGCTGAAACGCCTCGGCACTCCGCATGCTGCCGTAGGCGCTGGGGTAGCGATTGCGGACCGCACCGAGGTCGCGGAACACCGACCCAAGGAACCGCTCGAGTGTTTCGTTCTTGGCGATCGCCGCGATGCGAAGGTGAAAGCGCACGTCGATCTCGATGAACGACTGCGGATCGTCGTGAAGCTCGGTCAGCGCCGCGGCCAGCTCCTCGAGCGCATCGAGCTCCTGCCGCGTGGCGCGCGCGGCGGCAAGCGGCGCCGTCGCGGTCTCAATGGCGCGCCGGGCCTCGAGCAGCGAGCGGATCTCCCGGGCCTCGGGCTCGTCGAGGCTGGTCAGAAGACCGGTCGGGATCGACAGCGAGCGTACGAACGAGCCTCCCCCCGGACCGCTGCGGATCTCGAGGACGCCCGCGCGCCGCAGGCGGTTCAGGGCATCGCGGACCACCAGCCTGCTGACACCGAAGTGACTCGCCAACTCGGTGTCGCGGGGGAGCGCCGAGCCCACGGGAGCGACGCCGGCGCGGAGCCCATCGACGAGCGCGGCCGTCACCGCGTCCGCTGCTCGCGGCAACTCGATGGCCGGGAACTGACCGGCCTCCGGTCGCGGCTCCGCGATCCCCTCGCTCCCTTCATCAGTCATCGGCGGACTCCGCCGTGGCATGTCCTCGGTCTGGTGTGTATATTCATCTAATTATTAGATAGTTAGCTCTTATGCTCTCTGATTGTCGCAACCGCACCCCACTGGACGCCCGTTGACCACCGTCACGGCGAAGGATCGTGCGGTCACCGACAGGGACGTCGAGCTGCTGCGCGAGATCGAGAGCAGGGTGCTTTGGCTGGCGACGGCGATAGTCCACCACGCCAACAAGGTCAGACCCAATCCCACAGGCCTCAAGGTCGGTGGTCATCAAGCGTCCAGCGCATCGATCGTGAGCATCATGACGGCGCTCTGGTTCGCCTTCCTCGAGGCGCCGGATCGCGTCTCGGTGAAGCCGCACGCATCCCCGGTGCTGCACGCGATCAACTACCTGCTCGGCAGGCTGCCCGTGGAGTACCTGACGCGCCTGCGCGAGTTCGGTGGCCTCCAGAGCTACCCGAGCCGGACCAAGGATCCGGATCCCGTCGACTACTCGACGGGATCCGTTGGGATCGGCGCAACCGCGACCATCTGGGGGGCTCTGGCGCACCGCTACGCAGCCGGACACTTCGAGATCCCCGTCGGCGGCCGGCAGATCGCTCTCGTCGGTGACGCGGAGCTCGACGAGGGGGCGGTATGGGAGGCGCTTCTCGATCCGATGACACGTGAGCTCGGCGAGGTCCTTTGGATCGTCGACCTCAACCGACAGAGCCTCGACCGCGTGGTCCCCGAGATCGCCGCCGATCGCCTCCGGACGATGTTCGAGGCTGCGGGCTGGCACGCGATCTCGCTCAAGTACGGAGGTGTGCTCGAGCAGCTGTTCACCCGCCCCGGAGGGGATCATCTGCGAAGTCGGATCGACGCGATGCCGAACCAGGAGTACCAGAGCCTCCTGCGTGCGTCTCCTGAGGATCTGCGTACGAGGCTCCCCGGCTCCGGGAGCGGGAGCCGACGCCTCTCGAAGCTCGTCGGCGAGCTCGAGGACCACGAGCTGGCCGCCGCCGTCCGCGACCTCGGCGGCCACGACTTGGGCTGCCTCCTCGACGGGCTCGCCGCCGCTGACGCCGTGAGCGACCGCCCCTGCGTGATCTTCGCCTACACGATCAAGGGTTGGCGCCTCCCGACTGAAGGTCACCCGGCGAACCACTCGGCGCTGATCGGTCCCGAGCAGTTCGAGGAGCTCGCCGCCGACCTCGGCGTCGACCCCGCCGACCCCTGGGCGACGTTCCCTGAGAGGACTCCGGAGGCCGAGCTGTGTTCGCGTCGCTCCGCGCAGCTGACGCGAGAGCCGGCTCCCGCCACCCTTCCCCCGAGCATTCCGGCAGAGCTACGCCGAGGACACGCCGGCCAGGAGTCGACGCAGCAGGCGTTCGGCCGCTTCTTCTCCGACCTGAGCAATGAGGCCGGGGACGCCGCCGCGCACGTCGTCACGGTGAGCCCTGACGTCGCGAGCTCGACCAACCTCGGCGGCTGGATCAATCGGACCGGCATCTGGTCCATAGGCGACCGGGTCGACTGGTTCGCCGAGGACACCGAGACCCTCGTGCGCTGGCGCGAGACCACTCACGGTCAACATGTGGAGCTCGGAATCGCGGAGACCAACCTGGTCGGTCTCCTCGGCGAGCTCGGGGCAACGTGGCGCACCGAGGGAGCACCCCTGCTCCCCATAGGGACGCTCTACGACCCCTTCGTCGGCCGCGCCCTCGAGCCGTGGTCGTTCGGCGTGTACGCGGGCGGGCAGTCGATCCTCGTCGGCACGCCGTCGGGGATCAGCCTCGCCCCGGAGGGCGGTGCCCATCAGTCGGTCGTAACGCCCGCGGTGGGCGTCGCGCAACCCGGCTGCGTCGCCTGGGAGCCCGCCTTCGGGCAGGACTTCGAGTGGTGCTTCCTGCAGGCGATGAGCTGGCTCGGCAGGTCAGACGGCTGCTCGAGCTACTTCCGCCTCTCAACGCGGGCGATCGACCAAGACCTCGCGCAGGTCCCGGCGGACCCCGCGATGCGCTCGCAACGCCGGGCGCAGGCGCTCTCCGGCGCCTATCGGCTCCGCACCGCCGACGGCCGCGTGCCCGGAGTGGTCCTGGCGGGGATGGGAGTCGTGATGCCGGAGGTCCTCGAGGCCGCCGATGTCCTCGACGATGCCGGGATCCCGGTCGAGGTCGTCTGCATCACCAGCGCCGACCTCCTCTTCCGGGCCGCGCGCGCGATGCGCGGCCTCGATGGGGGCGCCGACGATGCCCTCTCCGACAACTTCCCCCATTCGTGGCCGATCGTGACGGCGCTCGACGGTCACCCCAGCTCGCTCGCCTTTCTCGGCTCGGCGCTCGGGGTAGCCGCAACGGCGCTGGGAGTCGCGGACTTCGGCCAGTCGGGTGACATGCAGAGCCTCTACGAGCACCACATGATCGACGCCGAATCGATCGTCGGATCCGCCCTCGACCTGATCGGAGCGCCATGAGCGCGTCCGTGAGCACGAGCGCCGACATCCTCATGCCTCGGCTCTCCGACTCGATGGAGGAAGGCACGATCCTCGCCTGGCTGAAGTCGCTCGGCGATGTGGTCGAGCGCGGCGAGGAGCTCGTCGAGATCGAGACCGACAAGGCCAACATGGTCGTCGAGTCCGACGCGAGCGGAACCGTCCTCGAGCTTGTCGCGGCCGAGGGCGACACGCTGCCGATCGGGTCCGTGATCGCCCGCATCGGCGACCCTGGAACCTCCGAGAAGCAAGAGGCCAACACCCCGTCGACGAGCGGGGAGGATCGGAGCGCCGATGAGCAGCCTGCTCCGAAGCCGGCACCACCGGACCCGAACATCTCCACCGGGCGGGAGCGGGCGGGCGCCGATGACCGGGGGCCGAGGGTCTCGCCGCTCGCGCGGCGAATCGCCGCCGACCGCGGCATCGATCTGGCGACGGTGCGCGGCAGCGGACCCGGGGGCCGAATCGTCCGAGCGGACGTGGAGGAGAGACCGGCGGCGGCTGCGTCGAAACCCCCCGTCCCCTCGCCGCCCACGCCGGCTGCGGGCGAGACCACCGCGGCCAAGGGCGAGGTCGTGCGGATCGAACCGTCGCGGCTGCAGAGCGTGGTCGCAAGGAGGATGGCCGAGTCGAAAGCGACCGTTCCCCACTTCTACGTCTCCACCGACGTCGACATGACCGCCGCGAGCGAGGCGCGGATGCGAATCAAGGCTGATGCGAACCTCGGAGGAGCCCCCGCCCCTTCCTTCAACGACATGGTGGTCCGCGCCGCTGCCCTCAGCCTGCGCGCGTTTCCGCGGGTGAACTCGTCATATCGCGACGGGGCTTTCGAGCTCCACTCCCGGATCAACATCGGAATCGCGGTGGCGGCTGAGGACGCTCTCGTGGTGCCGACGATCTTCGACGCCGACACCAAGGGGCTCAGCGCAATCGCCGCCGATGCCGTGACCCTGTCGTCGAAGGTCCGAGACGGCTCGATCACCCCGCCCGAGTTGGCCGGGGGTACCTTCACGATCTCGAACCTCGGCATGTACGGGATGTCGCGCATCGGACCGGTGATCAACCCACCGCAAGCGGCGATCCTCGGCGTCGGGGAGATCCGCTCCGAACCGATCGTGCGCGAGGAGCGGATCGTGCCGGGGAAGGTCATGAGCTTGACCCTGGCCGCCGATCACCGCATCCTCTACGGAGCCGACGCGGCCGCCTTCCTCGCGCGGGTCCGGGCCACGCTCGAAGAGCCGCTGGGCCTGGCCCTCTGACCTGCAGCCCACCGGCCCCGAGGCGTGTTGGCGCGGCCGAGCGACCAGCGCGGGTGAGGCCACCGGCGCCGGGGCGGTCAGGTGCATATAGTCAGTGAAGATTCTGTGAGTACCTACGAGCAAGCCGCCCAAGTCATCTAGAGGGGGTCCCTGATGCCGGCGACCGGGACCGTTCAGATAGAGATGCCCGCCATGGGCGAATCGGTGTCCGAGGGCACCGTGTTGGAGTGGCACGTTGCTGAGGGCGATCAGGTCTCCGAGGGCGACACGATCGTCGAGGTCTCCACCGACAAGGTGGATGCCGAGGTTCCCGCGACGGTCAGCGGCACCGTCACCAAGCTTCTCGTCGAGCCCGACGATGTCGTCAAGATCGGCCAGCCGCTTGCCGAGATCGAGCCCGGCGAGGGCGGGTCCGGATCCGGATCGAACGGTGCCGGGGGCGCCGAGGCCTCCGGCGACGGGCTTCCCGACACCGGTGCCGGTGGCGAGGGTGATTCAGACCTCGGCGAGGGCGGCGGCGACGCACCGGCCGCCGAGGGCGACGCCCCCACCCAGGAATCAGGTTCCGGCGGCGGCTCCGGTGAGATCGTCGAGGTGACGATGCCGGAGATGGGTGAATCCGTGACCGAGGGCACCGTCCTCGAGTGGCACAAGTCCGCGGGTGACTCGATCGAGGAGGGCGAGACGCTCGTCGAGGTCTCCACCGACAAGGTCGACGCTGAGGTCCCCGCCACCGCAGGCGGCACCGTGACCGAGCTTCTCGTCGAGCCCGACGACGTCGTCAAGGTCGGCCAGGCGCTCGCCAAGATCGAGGTGGGAGCCGGCTCCGGCGCCGCGTCGACGCCGAGCGCGGGCGATGCACCTGCCTCCTCGGGCAACGGCGCGGCCGCCGAGGAGGTCGACTCCGACGCGAAGGCTTCTCCGGTCGCCAAGCGGATCGCCGCCGCCGAAGGCCTCGATCTGGGCAAGGTCGAGGGCTCAGGCCCGGGCGGGAAGGTCATGAAGGCCGACGTGCTCGCAGCGGCCGACGGCTCGGGCGGCAACGGTGCCGCACCCGCGCTCAGCGAGGGCGAGGCGAAGGTCCTCCGCGGCCCCGCGGGGATGCTCGCCAAGGCGATGGACGAGAGCCGCTCGATCCCGACCGCGACCTCCTTCCGGACGCTCGCCGTCGACACGCTCGACGCCAAGCGCAAGGCCATCAACGGGATGCTCGCCGAGCAGGGCATGAAGGTCTCCTTCACCCACCTGATCGCCTGGGCGATCGTCGAGGCGGCGCGTGAGTGGCCGTCGATGTTCCGCACCTTCGAGGAGCGGGACGGCAAGCCCAACGTGATCGACCACGGCCAGGTCAACCTCGGCATCGCCGTCGACATCGAGAAGAAGGACGGCTCGCGCGCGCTGATGGTCCCGCGGGTGCTCGGCGCCGACCAGCTCGACTTCAAGGGGTTCCACGCCGCCTACGAGGACCTGATCCGCAAGACGCGGGAGAACTCACTCACCGCCGACGACTTCCGCGGCACCAACATCACCCTGACCAACCCCGGTGGCCTGGGCACCGTCGCCTCGGTCCCGCGTCTGATGACGGGCCAGGGGACGATCGTCGCCACCGGCTCGATCGCGTACCCGCCCGAGTGGAAGCACGCCGCGCCCGACAAGCTCAACGCGCTCGGCGTCTCGAAGGTGATGACGATGACGTCCACCTACGACCACCGGATCATCCAGGGCGCCGAGTCCGGCTCCTTCCTGCGCCGCATCGACGAGCTGCTCACCGGCGAGGACGAGTTCTACGAGGGCGTCGCCGCAAGCCTCGGCATCGACGCGACGACCGTCACCAACGCCCACCCGGCATCCGCCTCGGCACCGCCGCTGGCGACCGGGACCGGAACCCACGCGGTCGTGGCCGCCCCGTCGGTCGGTGAGGTCGACGAGGAGCTGCTGCAGGCGGTCCAGGCCGCCACCTCGCTGCTCAAGGCCTACCGCACCCATGGCCATCTCTCCGCTCACCTGAACCCGCTCGGCGGCGACGGCAAGGGCGATCCGGCTCTGGAGCCCGAGAACCTGAACCTGACGCCGGAGCTGATGAAGCGGATCCCTGCGTCGATCCTGCGGATCGGCGTCCCCGGCGAGACGCTGCTCGACGCGCTGCCGCGGATGCGGGACGCCTACTGCGGGTCGATGGGCTACCAGATCGAGCACCTCTCCTCGCACCAGCAGCGCATGTGGCTGCGCGAGATGATCGAGACAGGCAAGCACCGCGAGCCGCTGCGTAGCGACGAGAAGCGCTCGCTCCTGCACCGCCTGATCCAGGTCTTCCAGTTCGAGCGGTTCCTGCAGAAGGCCTACCTCGGCCAGAAGATGTTCTCGATCGAGGGACTCGACGCGACCGTGCCGATGATCGACGAGCTGGCGACGCTGGCGAAGAAGAACGGCGCCGACCAGGTCGTGATCGGGATGGCCCACCGCGGCCGGCTCTCCGTGCTCGCCCACAACCTGGGGCGCTCGATGGAGTCGATCATGGCCGAGTTCGAGGGGGCGAAGGCGATCGACGCCGTCAAGCGCACCGATGCGCTGCGCCACGGCGGCACCGGGGACGTCAAGTACCACCACGGCGCCGAGGGGCTGTTCGAGTCCGGCGAGGGAGACGTGCGGATGCGCCTCTCCCCCAACCCGAGCCACCTCGAGTTCGTCGGCCCCGTCGTCGAGGGTGGAGCCCGCGCCGCCCAGACCGGACACGCCGGCCCGCGCCTGAACCACGACGCGAAGGTCGCGGTCCCGCTCCTCCTGCACGGCGACGCCGCCTTCCCCGGCCAGGGAGTCGTCGCCGAGACCTTCAACATGCAGTCCCTCAACGGCTACGCGACCGGCGGCACGGTCCACATCATCCAGGACAACAGCGTCGGGTTCACGACCGATCCCAAGGAGGGTCGCTCGACCCCCTACGCCTCCGACATGGCGAAGGGATTCAACGTCCCGATCATCCACGTCAACGCCGACGAGCCCGAGGAGTGCATCGCGGCGGTCCGTCTCGCGATGGCGTACCGCGAGAAGTTCCACCGCGACGTCGTCATCGACCTGATCGGCTACCGCCGCTACGGGCACAACGAGACCGACGAGCCGGCCTACACCCAGCCCAACGAAACGGCCGCCATCAAGAAGCACCCGCCGCTCAGCGAGCTGTACGCGAAGCGGCTGATCGAGGGCGGAGTGGTCACCGAGGGCGAGGTCGAGGAGGACGCGAACGAGCGCCGCGACGAGCTCAGCGAGATCCTGAAGACGCTGCGCGGCAAGATCGAACGCGGCGAGTTCGAGGACCCGACCGTGACCGGAGGCACCGGCGAGCTCGACCGGACGAAGAGCCCCGAGGTCGAGACGAAGGTCTCCGAGAAGCGTCTGCGGACGCTGAACTCGGAGCTGATCAAGTTCCCCGACTCGTTCACCGTCCACCGCAAGCTCCGCAAGCCGCTCGAGCGCCGCGAGGAGATCCTCGAGGAGGGGCCGATCGAGTACGGCCACGCCGAGGCGCTCGCGTTCGCGTCGCTGCTGACGGAGGGCACCCACATCCGCCTCACCGGCCAGGACTCCGAGCGCGGCACGTTCTCCAACCGCCACCTCGTGCTCCACGACGAGAAGACGGGCCTCAAGTACGCGCCGATCCAGAACCTCTCCGGAGCCCTGGCGCCCTTCGAGATCCACAACTCACCGCTGTCGGAGAACGCCTGCCTCGGCTTCGAGTACGGCTACTCGGCGGCCTCACCGGAGAGCCTGATCCTCTGGGAGGCTCAATTCGGTGACTTCGACAACTCCGCGCAGGTGATCATCGACCAGTTCATCGTCGCCGGCGAGTCGAAGTGGGGCCAGACGACACGGCTGACGCTGCTTCTCCCCCACGGCTACGAGGGTTCCGGGCCCGAGCACTCGAGCGCCCGCATCGAGCGCTTCCTGCAGCTCGGCGCCGAGGGCAACATGCGGCTCGCAAACCCGACGACCGCCGCTCAGTACTTCCACCTGCTGCGCCGCCAGGCGCGGATCGCCAAGCCGCGGCCGATGGTCGTCTTCACGCCCAAGGGCCTGCTGCGGTTGGGAGAGGCGGCCTCGAAGCTCAGCGACCTGACCGAGGGCTCCTTCCAGTATGTGCTCGACGATCCTCGCACCGCCGGTCGCCACGAGGAGATCAAGCGCCTGATCCTCTGCTCGGGCCGGGTCTTCTACGACCTCGACGGCCACGACCGCCGCGAGGACGCGACCGATGTCGCCATCGCCCGCGTCGAGCTGATCTACCCCTTCCCGCGCGCTCAGATCGCCGAGCTCATCGCGAGCTACCCGAACCTCGAGGAGATCATCTGGGCGCAGGAGGAGCCGGAGAACATGGGCCCCTGGCATGCGATGGAGCGCCGCCTCCCCGCCGCCGTCGGCGACCGCGGCATCGACGTCCGCTACGTCGGCCGGCCCGAGCGCGCGAGCCCCTCCGAGGGCTACCCGGCGGCGCACCGCTCCGAGCAGGAGCGGATCGTGCTGACGGCCCTGACCGGCTGAGCGCCCCCCGCGCGATGAGCGTCCACCACGTCAACGCCGGGACGATGTGCCCGCTCGGCGCCAAGTACTTCACCGGCGATCCGGGCCTCGGGCGGGGGCTCGTCACCTGCCACTGCCTCGTGATCGAGAGCTCCGACGGGCTCGTCCTCGTCGACACCGGCATGGGCACCGAGGACATGCGCCATCCCTACCGTCGCCTCGGAGCGCCGTTCAAGGTCGGCTTCGGGGTCAGGGTGGATCCGGCGGGGACGGCGATCGAGCGGGTCCGCGCCCTCGGGCTCGATCCCGCCGACGTGCGCCACATCGTCCCCACGCACCTCGACCTCGACCACGCGGGCGGCCTGCCCGACTTCCCGGCGGCCCGGGTGCACGTGACCGCGGACGAGCACCGGGTCGCCGTCAACCCGTCGCTTCGCGACAGCAGCCGCTACCGCCACTTCCACTTCGACCACGGCCCGCGCTGGCTCATCCATCAGACCGGAGCCGGGGGCGATCGCTGGTTCGGCTTCGAGTCGGTTCGGGTTCTCCCGGGCGTTGATCCCGAGGTGCTGCTGATCCCGCTACCCGGCCACTCGGCCGGGCACACCGGTGTCGCCGTCCGCGAAGGGGACGGCTGGATGCTCCACTGCGGTGACGCCTACTTCAACCGCACCGAGCTCGAGACGCCGCCCGTCTCGCCGAAGGGCATCGCCGTCTTCGAGCGGATCATCGCCGCCGACAACGCGGCGCGGATGAACAACCAGCAGCGGCTGCGCGAGCTCGCGGCCGGCCACGGTGACGAGGTGCGCCTGTTCTGCGCCCACGACCACGTCGAGCTCGAAGGCGAGCAGGCGCGGGGAGCCTGACCGGGCGCCCGCGAGGTCTCGATGGAGACCCCCGAGGAGTGGGCCGAGCGCAACGCCGGCTACTTCGATCCTCCGGACGCCGCGGTCGTCGGGATGATCCTGGCGAGCTGGCGGGTCGCAGCCGGGCTGGCGCTCGGTCGCGATGACATCGAGCTGGCGGCCGCCTTCCAGCGCCACTACACCAAGCTCGGCACCGGCCTACCGCCGAACTTCGCCCTCGCCGTGACCGCCGATGAGGTCATCGCCTGCAAGTTCGATCCGTCGAACATCGCCCACCCGCGAGCCGCTCACGACGCGCAGTTCAAGGAGGAGGTGGCGAGGTGGCCGCGGGGATCGGCGCGCTTCGGCGAGACCGAGAAAGGCGCGCTGGCGTACGGCATGACCCTGCACCTGGATGGCCGCAAGCCGATCCCCTGCCGCGCCCCGAAGCTGCCCAAGAACCCGGCCAGCGCCTTCGCCGTGGTCATGCTCGGCGGCGAGCTTCCGGCCTGAGCGTCGGCGGCGTCCCAGAACGTGCGAAGGGCACCGGCCGAGAGAAAGCCGATGCCCTTCGCGGCACCCACGGGAGAGAGGAGGGGACGACTAGGTGACGGTCCTACCGGCCGCAATGGCCGGTGTCGCGCCGCACACCGTGCACGAATCATGTGCTCGGCTTGAGCGGCGCCCGGATCCGCAGTCGGGACAGGAAACACGAGGCGCGTGCCCTACGAATGCGCGCCGCGCCTCCCGGACCCGGACGATCGTCCGTTCTCCGATCCTCGGATATGAGGAACTCTGCATGGGCGGTACTTTGCCGTTCGCCCGGAGTCCCTCACATGTACGCGGGGCCAGTATCCGCGCGGCCGAGTTCTCACGTTCGTAAGGGTCGGGTCCGCGGCGTCGCTAGCCTCCCCGCGGTGAGCGAGACGGCCACCTACGAGTACCGGTCCTGGACGCCCGCCGGAACCTTCCGGTGGGTCAAGATCGCGTCCTTCACCGAGCTCGCGGTGTTCGCCGGGCTGCTGATCGTCTGGGCGATCCCCGGCCTCGAGGGTCCGACGTTCTGGTTCGGGATGAGCCACGGCATCGGCTACCTGACGCTCTGCGCGCTGATCTTCGTCGCGATCCTGCGCCGCGAGGCGCCCTGGTGGCTGCTCGCGGCGACGTTGACGCCCGTCGGCCCGCTCGGCTCGGTCATCGGGATCGAGTGGATCGAGCGCCGACGGACCGAGGCGTAGACTCGCCCCCGTGGGGCTCACCGACTGGTTCATCCGCCGACGCATGGCCAAGCTGAGTGGTGGCGCCGTCGCCGCGCCGCCGGGAGCCGTCACGGAGATCAACGGGCTCGGGGATGTCGGCGCGTTGATGAGCCAATGGCAGCAGTTCCAGGGCGCATCCGGCGGGATCGGCGCCGGCATTGGGATGCATGACCTTCCAGGCGCCGACATGCGCGACGAGATCATGGCTGCGCTGCAGAAGCACGGGGTGCCGACGAACGGGAGAGGCGCAATCGGCGTCGCGGCCGCCATCGACGAGGATCCCAACGACCTGATGGGCCTGCAGGGGGACATCCTCGGCGTGCTCGCCAAGCACGGCATCGACACCAGCCAGCTCGGAATCGAAGCTGCCCCCGGCGCTCCCCCGCCCGCCGAACCGACCGCGGCGGCGGATCTGCCGCCGATCCGGGACCCGCTCGCCTGAGCCTTCGGAGCGGTCCTCAGGGACCGCTCCGAAACCTGACTGGCTGTTTAGCCAAGAGAAAGGCTGGGGCGGGGCCGCGGGAGGCAGGGGGTCCACGCGACCCGCACCCCAGCCAACGCGTCGGTAGCCAGGGAGGGATGCCGACGCGATCGCCCCCGGAGGCGGGACTGACCGGGAGCGAGCTTTATGAAACCTGCTTCGTCAATCATTACCGATCGCCCTCGTTGACGCAATGCCAATTCGGCGAATTAGGGGGTAGCTACTGAGGGTGCTGGGAAGTGCGCACCACCCCCGAAAGCGGCCCGGGATCAGCGAAGTTCGCGCAGGACCCGGTGGAGGATCCCGCCGTGGCGGTAGTACTGACGCTCGTTGGCGGTGTCCAGGCGCACCTGCGCCTCGAACTCGATCGGGTCGGCTCCCTCCCGCGTCGCGGTGACGGCGAGCGTCGTCGCGCCGTCGATGTCGAGCTCCGGGAGCGAGAACTCCTCCTCCCCGGTGAGTCCCAGCGAGGCGATGCTCTCGCCCTCGGGGAACTGCAGCGGCAGCACGCCCATCCCGATCAGGTTGGAGCGGTGGATGCGCTCGAAGCTCTCCGCGATCACCGCCTTGACGCCGAGCAGCAGGGTTCCCTTGGCGGCCCAGTCTCGCGATGAGCCCGATCCGTACTCCTTGCCGGCGAGCACGACGAGGGGCACGCCCTCATCCGCGTACTTCATCGCCGCGTCGTAGATGAACATCTCCTCGCCGCTGGGCATGTGACGGGTCCAGCCGCCCTGCTTGTCGACGAGCTCGTTGCGGAGGCGGATGTTGGCGAAGGTGCCTCTCATCATCACCTCGTGGTTGCCGCGACGGGAGCCGTAGGAGTTGAAGTCGCGGACCTCGACGCCGTTGTCCTGCAGCCACCTGCCCGCGGGGCTGTCGCGCTTGATCGCGCCCGCCGGGGAGATGTGGTCGGTCGTGATCGAATCGCCGAGCTTCGCGAGGACCCGCGCCCCCTCGATCGCCTCGGCACCCGCGGCGGGCTCGGAGTCCATGCCCTCGAAGAACGGTGGGCGCCGCACGTAGGTCGAGTCCGGCCACGTGTATCGATCCCCCTCGGGGACCGCGATCGCCTGCCAGCGCTCGTCGCCATCGAAGACGTTGGCGTAGTTCTTCTCGAACATGTCCTTGCGGACCGCGTCGGCGACGGTGTCGCGGATCTCGTCGTTGCCGGGCCAGATGTCGCGCAGGTAGACGTCCTCGCCGTCCCTGCCGGTCCCGAGAGGCTCGCTCTCGAAGTCGAAGTCCATCCGGCCGGCAAGCGCGTAGGCGACGCAGAGCGGCGGCGATGCCAGGTAGTTGGCCCGCACGTCCTGGTTGATCCTGCCCTCGAAGTTGCGGTTCCCGGAGAGCACCGCGGCGACGACCAGGTCCTTGTCGTTGACGGCCTTCGAGATCTCGTCCGGCAGCGGTCCGGAGTTGCCGATGCAGGTCGTGCACCCGTAGCCCACGAGATCGAACTTGAGATGGTTGAGGTACTCGTCGAGCCCGGACGCCTCGAGGTAGTCGGTGACGACGGTCGAGCCGGGCGCCAACGACGTCTTCACCCAGGGCTTGACGTCGAGGCCGCGCTCGACCGCGTTCTTGGCGAGCAGGCCGGCGCCGATCATCACCGAGGGGTTGGAGGTGTTGGTGCAGCTGGTGATCGCGGCGATCACGACGCGGCCGTGATCGAGGTCGAACGTGTTGCCGTCGGCATCGGTCACCTCGACGCAGTCGCTCGACTTCTTCGGCGCGGCCACCGCGGTGCTCGCGTCACCCGGGGCGGCGGGCTTCGAGCTCTCCTCCGCCGTGTCGCTGCGGTCGTCACCGGGCGCGTCGGAGGCCGGGAACGTCTCCTCGACGGTCTCGTCGTGGCCGTTGAGCTGCTCGGCGGCGTCGCCGTTCTCGCCCCTCAGCATCTCCAGGAACGCGCTCTTGGACCCGCTCAGGGCGATCCGATCCTGCGGACGCTTCGGGCCCGCGATCGCGGGCTCGACGTCGCCGAGGTCGAGCTCGAGCGTGTCGGAGAAGGTCGGCTCCTCGGAGTCGGGCGTGTGGAACATGCCCTGCTCGCGCGTGTAGGCGTCCGCCAGTTCGATGACGTCCGTGGGGCGACCGGTGAACTCGAGGTAGCGCAGGGTCTCGGCGTCGGGCGGGCAGATCGCGCAAGTCGAGCCGAACTCCGGCGACATGTTGCCGAGGGTGGCGCGGTCGGCGAGCCCGAGGTTCGGGAGGCCGGGGCCGAAGAACTCGACGAACTTGCTGACGACGCCGCGCTCACGCAGCATCTCGGTGACACGAAGCACCAAGTCGGTCGCGGTCGCGCCCTCGCGCAGCTCGCCCTCGAGCCGGAACCCGATCACCTGTGGCAGCAGCATCGAGATCGGCTGGCCGAGCATCGCCGCCTCGGCCTCGATCCCACCGACACCCCAGCCGAGCACGCTGAGCCCGTTGATCATCGTCGTGTGGGAGTCGGTGCCGACGAGCGTGTCCGGGTAAGCCTTCGCGGGCCCGTCTCCCCCCTCCTCCGACCAGACGACGCGACCGAGGTACTCGAGGTTGACCTGGTGGCAGATACCGGTCGCCGGGGGGACGACGCGGAAGTTGTCGAACGCCTTCTGGCCCCAGCGCAGGAACTCGTAGCGCTCCTCGTTGCGCTCGAACTCGCGCTCGGCGTTGACCTCGAACGCGCGCGCGTTGCCGAAGGCATCGACCTGCACGGAGTGGTCGATGACGAGGTCGACGGGAACGAGCGGATTGATCTTGGCGGCGTCCGATCCCAGCTCCTCCATCGCGTCGCGCATCGCGGCGAGGTCGACGACGGCGGGGACGCCCGTGAAGTCCTGCATGAGGACCCGGGCGGGCTGGAAGGGGATCTCCTTCGAGGGCTCCGCCTTCGCGTCCCAGGTGGCGATCGTCTCGACGTCGTCGGCCGTGACGCTCTCGCCGTCCTCGAGGCGCAGCACGTTCTCGAGCAGCACCTTGATCGAGTAGGGAAGCCGCGCGATGTCGAACTTCGACTGCAGCGCGTCGAGCCGGTGGATCTCGTACTCGCGTCCCCCGACCTCGATGGTCGATCGTGCGCCGAAGCTGTCCGTCATCCGTCCTCCTTCTCGGACGCCCCGATGCGTGGAGCGTCAGTCGTCGTCGATTTCCTCCGAGGAGCGCTCGTGGTCGGCCTCACCATATTCGGCCATGCCGTCCAACCTCTCCTCGTCGATCGTCGAGCGGTCGCCGAGCGGGTTGTTGTTGCCGCTGCCATGGGAAGCCGCCTCGATCAGGGCCTCCTCGGCCAGCTCGAAGCCCTCCGACTCGCCCTCTCCGGCCTCGGCAAGCGGGCGCTCGGCCTCCGGGAAGCCCTCGTCGCCGGAGACGCCGCCGATGGCACCGGCCTCCTCCCGTGCGAGCTCCTCCTCCTCGAGCAGGGTCGCCTCGCTGGGATCGGGCTCGAATGCCGGGACATCGGTGACGACCTCGCCGGCGGCCTCGGCGATCTCCTCTTCCTCCTCGTAGGCGTCGCGCTCGTCGAGGGGGTCGGGGTCGGACTCGGACGCGACCTCGCCGAGGCCGGCCTCGCCGAAGTTCTCCCGGTCCGCGGGGCTGTTGGGGTCGAGCTCGTCTTCGCGGTCGGTCAAGGTGCCTCCTCGGATCGGGTCGGATTGGGGTGCTCCCCCAAAGCTACCCCTCCCGGCTCACCGGCAACCCGCGAGGTCCCCGACCTCCCCGCCGAACGTCGCTGACTACCCCCTATAGGGCGCATTGAGCGACGTTGGGCGCTCCGCACGGGCGATGGCCCAGGGGAGCTACCGCTTGTCGGTCTGGCCTCTGGCGAGCTTCTCCGCGACCTTGGTCCCGCCACCGCGCTGAGCGCGTAGGGAGACAGACGGGAAGAAGTGGGCGAAGTGGGCCAGCGCGCGCTGCTGAGGTGGGGCGACGGCGACCTCGGCGCGGTTCGACTCGACCGCGCGGATGACGCCGTTGGCGACGTCCTCCGGCGAGGCGGTGCCGACCCCCGGCGGGGTCCTGCTCCCGGAGTCGGCGAACATGCCGGCGTCACGGATGAAGCCGGGCATGACCACCGAGGCGCTCACCCCCGTTCCCTTGCCGATCAGGTCCTCGCGCAGCGCGAGTGCGAAGCCGCGGAGGCCGAACTTGGTGCCGTTGTAGAGGGAGGCTCGCGGCGATGGTGCTTTGCCGGCCAGCGAGGAGACGAACACGAGATGGCCCTCCCCGCGCTCGATCATCGGGCCCATCAGCAGGCGGGCGAGGATCATCGGCGCCTCCAGGTTGACCCGGACCGCGCGGGAGATCTGGTCGGGAGAGAAGTCTTCGACCCAGCCCGACGCCGGGAGACCGGCGTTGGCGACGAGGAGGTCGACCCTGCCGGCGACGACGGCCAGCGCTTCGGCCGCGCCGGGTTCGGCGAGGTCGGAGACCGCGATCGAGTGGCCGCTGCCCGGAAGCGAGTCGGCGAGTTCCTGCAGCTCGGCCTCCTTGCGAGAGGAGAGCACCAGCTCCACTCCCCGGGCGGCCAGCGCCTGGGCGATCGCGCGGCCGAGACCGCCGGTGGCTCCGGTGACGAGTGCCCTCTTGCCTTCGATCTGCATGGCAGCGCAACCTACAGCCTGACCGGGTGTTCCAACCGCTGTCCCGCGAGGTTTCTTAGCGTTTCTTTGCATTTGCCTAAGGATTCGCTAGAGTGCCGGGACTTCCGACATACACCGACGCCGAATCTCCGGACATGGAGAGCGGGGGACCCACCCAGGACCCCGGGGCTAATCGGCTCGCCGAGAGAGCGAGCCGGGGCGCAGGCTCCAACTGCAGCGCCAGCCCGACAGCTAACCCCGCAGGCGCTGACGAGCCAAGAGGTGGACACGTGAACAGCCCCCATACATCTGGTGCCCAAGCGCCGACGATTCGATTGCTCGCCGTTGCGATCGCCGCAATGGCGGCGCTGGTGCTGCTGATCGGCCCCGCGAAGGCACTCGCCGGCAGCGGCGGCGTCGGCATCGACCCGCCCGCGAGCGGCAACGACGCAAACTGCCGCGGCAAGGCGCGCCTGCTCAGCAACGGCAAGGCCGTCGCTCCCGCCTGCGCCCCTCAGCGCGTGCAGCGGGCGATCAAGGCCGCCAACAAGATCTCCAACACCAAGTACGTGTGGGGCGGCGGCCACGGCAGCTTCGAGAGCAAGGGCTACGACTGCTCGGGCTCCGTGAGCTACATGCTCCATGGCGCCGGCGTGCTCAACACGCCGCTGGACTCCGGGAGCCTCGCCTCCTGGGGCAACAAGCGCAAGGGCGACTGGATCACGATCTACGCCAACTCCGGGCACGTCTACGCGGTCGTCGCCGGTCTGCGCTGGGACACCTCCGGCGGCCCCGGCCCGCGCTGGCACACCGACATGCGCTCGAGCGCGGGCTTCACGGTCCGCCACCCGAAGGGTCTCTAGGACCCGGGCCCCTTCGGGGCCGACGACTTCACCGCGGATCGGGGCCCCACGCCTCCGGTCCGCGGTGGGGGCCTCGGCAACCCGCCGGAGGCCGCGCCACCGTGGCACGGCTCGTTCGGCGTAAGTACGCCTGATCGCCGCCGCAAGCGATCCGAATGGGCGTATCCGCCCTCGGCGGGCATGATCAGGGGATGAACCTCCTGCGCCATCCGTCGTTCCGCGAGGGCTTCCGCGCAGGCATCCCGTTCGCGATCGCGAGCTTCATCCTCTCCACCACCTTCGGGGTCCTCGCCCAGCCCGTCATGGGCTCGATCGCGCCGATCGTGATGTCGACCATCGTCTACGCGGGCTCCGCGCAGTTCGGCGCCCTCGCGGTCCTCGCCGCCGGCGGTGGACCGATCGCCGCGGTCGTCGCCGGCACCCTGCTCAACATGCGCTACCTGCCGATGGGCATCGCCCTCGGCCCATCCGTCGAGGGCCCGGCGTGGAAGCGATTCCTCGTCGGCCAGGGGATGATCGACTTCTCCTGGGCCGGGGCCGCGCGGGAGGGCGGCCGCTTCGACTGGCGCTTCATGCTCGGCGCGACCGCGCCCGCCTACCCGCTGTGGGTTCTCGGGACGGTGGTCGGCGTCCTCGCCGGCGACCTGATCGGCGATCCCGAGCGCCTGGGCCTCGACGCGATCTTCCCGGCCTTCTTCCTCGCCCTGCTCCTCTCCGGGGAGGTCTCCGCGGGACGACGGGCGATCGTCGCGGCGCTGCTGGGCGGCGCGGTGGCGTTCGCGCTGGTGCCGTTCGCTCCCGCCGGGGTACCGGTCATCGCCGCCTGCCTGGGAGCGCTGATCGGCCTGGACGAGGCGGGACGCCGCGGGGCCGCCGGCGAGCCCGAGGAGCTGGAGGAGGTGCAGGCATGAGCGACGTCTGGCTCACGATCGGGCTCCTGCTCGTGACCACGGTGCTCGTCCGGGGCGCGGGGCCGGTCGCGATGGGTGAGCGCGAGCTCGGCCGCCGCACCGCCGGCGTCGTCGAGCTGCTGGCCCCCGCTCTGCTGGCGGCGCTGATCATCGTCGAGACGGTCGGCGGCAGCGACGGCGGGCTCGACCCCGACGCCCGCATCGCCGGAGTCGCCGCGGCGGGTGCCGTCCTCGCCTGGCGCCGCGACCGCATGCTCACCGCGGTCTTCGTGGCGGCGGCGGTGACGGCGCTGCTGCGCGCCCTGCTCTGAGCCAGGCGCCCGCCCGCCACGGGCAGATGACCACCGGAGATGCTGGAAACCCCACCGAGTGGCACGAATCGGACGGCCGCCGTCCCTTTCGTGCCACTCGGCGCACAAAGCCCGGACAACGGGCGCGGGCGCGACCAAGGCGGACCAAAGGTGGCCGGGTGGCGACCATCCGGCCGCCCTCCCGAGCGAAGCGAGGCGCTAAGGCCGGAAGGTCCCCCGCCGCCCGGCCGCCGCCGTATCCGAAGCGAGGCGCTGAGGCCGGACGGCTCCCTCGCCGCCCGGCCGCCGCCGTGCTCGAACGCGCCTACTTGACGGCGCGGATCAGCTTCTTGTTGACGAACTCGTCCATCCCATAGGGGCCGAGCTCGCGGCCGAAGCCGCTTCGCTTGACACCGCCGAACGGGAGCTCGGCGCCGTCGAGGCCGACGCCGTTGATGAACACCATCCCGGTGTCGAGGGCGTCGGCGATGCGGTCCGCCTGCGCTTCGTCGTCGGTGAACACGTAGGAGCCGAGCCCGAACGGCGTGTCGTTGGCGAGCTCGATCGCCTCCTCCTCGGAGCCGACTCGGTAGACGCTCGCCACCGGTCCGAAGAACTCCTCGTGGTAGGCGTCGTTGTCCTTCGTGATCCCGGTGAGGACGGTGGTCGGGAAGTAGTTGTCCTTCCGCTCACCGCCGAGCGCTACCTCTGCGCCGCCCGCGACCGCTCGGTCGAGCTGGTCCTGCAGGCGCTCGGACGCCGCCGTCGACGAAAGCGGCCCGATCGGCGCCTCGTCCGCCGTCGGATCGGTCGGCTCAGCCGCGCCCATCTTCTCCGTGACCTTGCCGAGGAAGTCCTCGTAGAGGTCGTCGGCGACGATGAACCGCTTGGCCGCGTTGCACGACTGGCCCGTGTTGTCGAGCCGCGCGCCGACGGCCGCCTCCGCGGCCTCCTCGACGTCGCCGCTGAGGAAGATGAACGGGTCGGAGCCGCCCATCTCGAGCACGACCTTCTTCAGGTTGCGGCCGGCGATCTCGGCGACCGCGGAGCCCGCTCGCTCGGAGCCGGTCACCGAGACGCCGCGCACGCGCGGGTCGGCGATCGCCTCCGCGATCTGGTCGTTGGTGGCGAGGATCGTCTGGTAGGCGCCGTCGGGGAAGCCGACCTCGTCCATCATCTTCTGCACGGCCTCGGCCGACTCCGGGCACTGCGGCGCCGGCTTCAGCAGGATCGTGTTGCCGACGATCAGATTCGGGCCCGCGAACCGGGCGATCTGGTAGTAGGGGAAGTTCCACGGCATGATCCCGATGAGCGGCCCCATGCCGGTCCGGCGGATCAGCGCCGTGCCCTCGCCGGCGAGCAGCTCGATCGGTTCGTCCGCCAGGAACTTCTCGGCGCGCTCGGCGTAGTAGCCGTAGATGTCGCCGCAGAAGTCGACCTCCATCAGCGCCTGATCCATCGGCTTGCCCATCTCCTTGACGGCGATGGCCGCAAGCTCCTCGCGACGCTCGATGTGGAGGTCGGCGACCTTCTGGATCATCGCCGCGCGGTCTGCGACGGCAGAGGACTTGCCCCACCCGACGTGGGCGTCCCACGCCTTGCCGATCGCCGCGTCGAGCTCGGAGTCGGTGATCTCCGGGTACTCCTGGACCTTCTCGCCGGTGGCCGGGTTGACGACCGCGTAGCTGCTCATCTCTCTCTGCTCCTCTGATTCATTGGTTGTCGAACGAACGTTGAACCTGCCCGTCGCCTCGGTCTAGCTGCCGCCGAGCGCCTCCTCGAGCGGGACGTACTCGGCCCCTACCCCCTCGGCCACCGCTTCATGAGTGACCTTGCCGGCGGCGACGTTGACGCCGGGACGCAGGCCCGGGTCGCGATCGATCGCCGCCTCGACGCCGTTGTCGGCGAGCGACAGCACGTAGGGAAGCGTCGCGTTGGTGAGGGCGTAGGTCGAGGTGATCGGCACCGCGCCGGGCATGTTGGCGACGCAGTAGTGGGTGATCCCATCGACCTCGTAGACCGGGTCGGAGTGGGTCGTCGGCTTCGAGGTCTCGAAGCAACCGCCCTGGTCGATCGCGACGTCGACGAGCACGGCGTTCGGCTTCATCAGCCCGAGCTGATCGCGCTTGATCACGTGGGGTGCACGGGCTCCCTGGACGAGCACCGCGCCGATCACGAGGTCCATGCGGGGCAGCATCTCCTCGATGGAGAGCGTCGAGCTGTAGACCGTCGAGAGCGCACCGGAGAACTGCAGGTCGGCACGACGCAGCGCGTCGATGTTGAGGTCGAACAGGAACACGTCGGCGGCCATGCCGACGGCGATCTGCGCCGCGTTGATCCCAACCGCCCCCGCGCCGATGACCATCACGTTCGCCGCTGCCACGCCGGGGACGCCGCCGAGCAGCACGCCGCGGCCACCCATCGGCTTCTCGAGGAAGAACGCGCCCGCCTGAGTGGCGATCCGGCCGGCGATCTCGCTCATCGGCGCGAGCAGCGGCAGGCCACCGTTGCGGTCCTCGACGGTCTCGTAGGCGATGCACGTCGCCCCCGTCTTGCAGAGCCCCTCAGTCAGCTCCGGCGCCGGCGCCAGGTGCAGGTAGGTGAACAGGACGGTCTCGGCGCGCAGCAGCTCGACCTCGGACGCCTGCGGCTCCTTGACCTTGAGCAGCAGGTCGACCTCGCCCCAGACGTCCTCGGCGGTCGGGACGATCTTCGCTCCCTGCGCCTCGTAGTCGGAGTCGGCGATCGCCGAGCCCTCGCCGGCGCCGCTCTGCACGTAGACCTCGTGCCCATGCTCTGCCAGCTCGCGCGCGCCGACGGCGGTCAGCGCGACTCGATACTCCTCGTCCTTGATCTCGGTGGGGACTCCGACCTTCATCAGACCTCCTGGGTCTCGTGGATCTCGAATCTGAAGCCTCGTGTCTCTTGCCCCGCGAACATATCTGCCGGGCTGAGCTGAGGCGGTGGCGCCGATGCGGCCCTCATCGGACCAGCTCCCGCGCTCGCAACGCCAGCCAGAGCTCGATGCGGTCCTGCGCCTGGCTGAGGTCGCGGCCGGTCAGCTCCTCGATCCGGCGGATCCGGTAGCGGAGCGTGTGGCGGTGGCAGTAGAGGTCGCGCGCGGCCCGCTCCCACTGGCCGTTGCGCTCGATGAACGCCTCCAGCGAGCGCAGCAGCTCGGGCCCGTACTCGCCCTCGCCGTCGGCGATGGGAGCGAGCAGCTCGTCGGCGTAGGTGCGCAGCGCCTCGTCGTCCTGGATGGAGAGCAGCAGCGTGAAGGCGCCGAGATCACGATGGGAAGCGACCTCCGGGGCGGAGCCGTTGGCCATCGCGGTCGCCTCGAGGGCGCAGCGGGCCTCGTGGAACGCGCGACGCAGCGACGCGACCGGGAGCGCCCGGCTGGCGGCGGCGCGCACCGGCCGCCCCTCGGTGGAGAGCGCCCGCAGTGGCCCTCGCGGCCGAGCTCGACCGGGTCGCGGTCGGTGGGATCCGCGATCGCGCAGAGCAACGGGCGCCCGGCGGCGCCGTTGACTGCGACCAGCGCGTTCACCCCGGCGGCGCGCATGGCCGCGCTCAGGGTCTCGGCGTCCTCGCCCGTGGGATCGAGGTCGTAGAGCAGCACGGCCACCCGCCCGCCAATCCCGAACGGGTGCAGCCGCCCTCGCAGCTCCTCGGCGCCGAGCCGGCCGCCGAGCGCCTCGGCGAGGACGTCCCCGGCGAGCCGCCGTTCCGTCTCCCGAACCGCCCGGTCGCGCATCAGCTCGAGCGCGACGACCATCGCCGCCTGCCTGGCGACCAGCCGCTCGAGGTCCCCGACGCTCCCTGCGCGCCGCGCGGTGACGAGCCAGTGCCCCCGCGAGCCTGCGCCGCCCACAGGGACAGGAACCGCGACGGCGCGGCCGGCGAGCGGGCCGCGCTCGGCGACGAACATCGCCTGTCGGCTGGCACCCGCCCGCTGCTCGATCTCGGTCCTGATGCTCGCCACGGCCGACTGCGAGAGCCCCCTCTCGTAGGGATGGCGAGCGATCTCGGCGCCACGGCCGTCGAGCAGGAGCGCCGCCCCGCCGACCGCCTCGGCGATCGCCTTCATGATCGCCTCGAGGCCGCGCTCGGCGAGGACCAGACCCTCGAGCAGTGCGTGCAGCTCGATCCCGCGCTCCAGCACTGAGTACTGCTCGTTGACGAGCTTCGTGAACGCGCGCTCGGTGATCGCGATGAACGGCATCTCGTAGGGCACCTCGAAGAGCGCAAGCCCGCGCTCCTCAGCTTCCTCCGCCAGCGCCTCGGGGACGGAGCCGTGGTCGAAGCCGGTCCCGAGCCCGAGCCCGGCAACCCGCTTGTCGGCCAGCCTCCCGACGAACTCCCGCTGCAGCTCGGCCGAGCCGAGGTTGATTCCGGTCGTCAGCAGCAGCTCGCCGCCCGACAGAAACGGGGTCGGGTCGGCCAGCTCGGAGATGTGGACCCAGCGGATGCGCGCGTCGGCATCACCCGCGACGAGGAGCTCGAGCTCGAGCTCCTCGAGCAGATCGGAGAGCGTCAGCAAAGCGCGTCCGCCGGGATCGCTCGGTCGTTCTCCGCCGCCCGGATCAGCCGGCGGCGGCGACCTTCTCCGCCGCCTCCTCGAGGACGGAGCGGAGGACCGACGCGATCTCGTCGAACTGCTCGGTGTCGCAGGTCAGCGGCGGCGAGAGCTGGATCACGGGGTCGCCGCGGTCATCGGCGCGGCAGATCAGTCCGCGGCGATACAGCTCCCCGGAGAGGAAGCCGCGCAGCAGCCACTCGCCCTCTTCGCTGGTGAAGCTCTCCTTCGTGTCGCGATCCTTGACCAGCTCGAGCGCGTGGAAGAACCCGGCTCCGCGGACGTCACCGACGATCGGGATGTCGCGCAGCTCCTCGAGCTTGCCGCGGAACTCGCCCTCCTTCTCGCGGACGTGCCCGCAGAGGTCCTCCTCGGCGAAGACGTCGAGGTTGCGGAGCGCCACGGCCGAAGCGACCGGGTGGCCGCCGAACGTGGAGCCGTGCGCGAAGGACGCCTTCCCACTCGAGAACGGCTCGAACACCTCGTCGGAGGCGATCATCGCGCCCATCGGGATGACAGCCCCGGTGAGCGCCTTCGCGGTCGTGATGATGTCCGGCTGGTAGCCGTAGCGCTCGCAGCCGAAGTAGTGGCCAAGGCGCCCCCAGGAGCAGATGACCTCGTCGCTGACGAGCAGGATCCCGTGCTCGTCGCAGATCTCCCGGACCCGCTGGAAGTAGCCCTCCTGCGGCGGGATGCAGCCGCCGGCGTTCTGCAAAGGCTCGAGGATGACCGCGGCGACGGTGTCCGGGCCCTCGAACTCGACCCGCTCGCGCAGCCGCTCGGCTGCCCAGAGGGGATCCCGCCCCTCCGGCCAGTGGTACTGGTTGGTGTTCGGGACGTGGTTTCCACCGGGCATCGTCGGCTCGAACGGGACCTTGAGGTCCGTCAGGCCGGTCGCGCTGAGCGCGCCCATCGTGGTGCCGTGGTAGGCGACCTCGCGGGTGATGATCTTGGTGCGCTGCCCGCGGCCATGGACGCGGTGCCAGTTGCGGGCGACTTTGATCGCCGCCTCGACCGCCTCCGAGCCGCTGTTGGTGAAGAAGACGTGGTTGAGATCACCGGGAGCGAGCTCGGCGACGCGCTGGGCGAGCTCGATCGAGCGCGGATGCGCGTAGCTCCAGTTCGTGTAGAAGTCGAGCTCGCGGATCTGGGCGGCGGCGGCCTCCCCGTAATCGGCGCGGCCGTGGCCTGCGTTGCAGCAGAACAGGGCGCTGAGTCCATCCAGGTAGCGGTTGCCGTGGTCGTCCCAGACGTAAGCCCCCTCGCCGCGCGCGATGATCGGGATCTCGTGATCGCCGTCGTAGCCGCCCATGCGCGAGAAATGCATCCACAGATGCTTGCGGGCGGTCTCCTGAAGGTCGATGCCGGCCGCAGCAGGCCGGGCGCTGGTCGTTGCCATGAGCTCTCCTATCTCTTTGACTCGACGCTTTGCACAACCGTAGACCCTGTCATTGGAGGGCACAAGCTGGATTGAGTTCAAGTTAGCGAACGCCGGTTGTACATGGCGTACAACGTTGCGTGTGAGGATTGGGACTTATGGGGATTGCAACATTTGCCCCGTAGGACATAGTTAGATTCCTGTTGCGCCTCGTGGGCAGACGCGGGCGCCGGAGGAGAACCAGATGGAGGCACAGGTGAGCGAGGTATCGACGGACGCTCAACCCAGCGTGGCATTGCGCGGGGTGACGAAGCGATTCGGGGACTTCGTCGCGGTCGACGATCTCGACCTCGACATCGGCCAGGGTGAGTTCTTCACCCTCCTCGGCCCGAGCGGCTGCGGCAAGACAACGACCCTGCGGATGATCGCCGGCTTCGAGTCGCCCGACGAGGGCGAGATCCGCATCGACGGCACCGACGTCGCCGGCCAGCCCGCCCACGAGCGGCCGACCAACACCGTCTTTCAGAGCTACGCGCTCTTCCCCCACATGAGCGTCAAGGACAACGTCGCCTACGGACTCAAGCGGAAGGGCGTCGACAAGGGCGAGATCGACAACCGCGTGCAGGCCGAGCTCGAGCGGGTCGGCCTCTGGGGCGAGGCGAACCGCCGCCCCAACCAGCTCTCCGGCGGCCAGCAGCAGCGGGTCGCGCTCGCGCGCGCCGTGGTCAACCTCCCCAAGGTGCTGCTGCTGGACGAGCCGCTCGGCGCGCTCGACCTGAAGCTCCGCAAGAACCTGCAGGTGGAGCTGAAGCGGATCCAGCAGGAGATCGGCATCACGTTCGTCTACGTCACCCACGACCAGGAGGAGGCGCTGACGATGTCGGACCGGATCGCGGTCATGAACCGCGGCATCGTCGAGCAGGTGGCTCCCCCGGTCGAGATCTACGAGCGCCCCTCGACCACCTTCGTCGCCGGTTTCATCGGCGTCTCGAACCTGATGCCCGGCACGGTCCGCTCGCTGCACGGCGACAAGGCGGAGGTCGAGCTCGAGGCCGGGATCACCGTCGAGGCCGAGAGCAACGGCCTCGCGACGGGCGAGCGCTGCCACGCGGTCGTGCGCCCGGAGAAGCTCTACGTCACGACGGCGGGCGACAACGCCCCGACCGGGAACACCCAGAGCGTCGAGGGCGTGGTCGCGAGCTCCGTCTACCTCGGCACCGCGACGCAGCTCGTCGTCGAGCTCAAGGGCGACGCGAGGATGACCGTCCTCTGCCCGAACACCGACGAGGCCGAGCGACAGTCCCTTCCCGGCGGCGGGGCGAACGTCCGGCTCTCCTGGACCCCTGAGCACATCCACCTCGTGCGCGAGTCGGGAACCGAGCGCGCAACCGCAGACCACGAGGCGATCGGGCAGGCCCGCAAGGAGGGAGCGGGCGCTTGAAGCCGCCCTTCCGCATCGTCTTGGCGCTGCTCGGCCTCCTGGCCAGCGCGCTGCTGGCGGCGGGATGCAGCGACCTCGGAGCCGGCGGGCTCGACGGCCCGATGGAGACCGCCGAGGCGGCTCCCGGACCCGGCAACGGCGAGCTCGTCATCTCGAACTGGCCCGCCTACATCGACAAGAACACCGTCTCCGAGTTCGAAGAGAAGACCGGGATCTCGGTCGACTACATCGAGGACGTCAACGACAACAACGAGTTCTTCTCGAAGCTCCAGCCGACCCTGCAGAACCGCGATCCGGCGGGTCGCAGCATCTTCGTCGTCACCGACTGGATGGCGAACAAGATGCACAACCTCGGCTACCTGCAGAAGTTCGACCAGAAGTCCGTCGCGCCGGCGATGGCGAACCTGGTGCCGAGCCTGCAGAGCCCCGCGTTCGACCCCAAGCGCGAGTTCTCGCTTCCGTGGCAGAGCGGCATGACCGGGCTCGTCGTCAACACCGCCCAGGCGCCGGACATCAAGAGCATCAACGACCTCTTCGACCCGCAGTACAAGGGCAAGATCACCGTGCTCAGCGAGATGCGCGACACGGTGCCGCTGATCATGAAGGCGGGCGGGATCGACCCCGCGGACGCGACCGCCGACGACTGGCTGAACGCGATCGACAAGCTCAAGGACGCCGTCGACTCCGGTCAGATCATCGGCGTCACCGGCAACTCCTACATCAACGACATGGCGCGCGGTGACGTCGTCGCCGCGATCGGCTGGTCGGGCGACGCGATCCAGTTGCAGGCCGACGACCCCGACATCCAGTTCGTCATGCCGGAGCAGGGCTGCATCCTCTGGTCCGACAACATGGTCATCCCGGTCGGAGCGCCGAACCCGGCGGCGGCCTACGAGTGGATGAACTACGTCTACCAGCCGCAGAACCAGGCGCAGATCGCGAACTACAACTACTACTTCTCCCCGGTCAAGGGCGTGAAGCCCTACCTGAAGAAGATCAACCCCGAGGCAGCCAAGAGCCCGCTGATCTTCCCGACCGAGGAGTTCACGAAGAACTGCTCCACCCAGCCGGATCCGCCGCGGCTGGAGACGGCCGAGATCGAGAAGGCTTTCCAGAGCCTGGTGACGGGAGGCTGAACCTTGAGCGCGTGGGCGAAGTCGAGAGGGATCCCCTACTTCCTGATGGGGCCGGGCCTGTTGTGGCTGACGATCTTCTTCGTCCTGCCGATGCTGTTCATGCTCTCGGTGTCGCTGTATCAGGGCTCGCTCGACACCACGTTCGAGATGACGTGGCACTTCGAGAACTTCAAGACCGCGATCACCGAGTTCGACACGCAGTTCGTGCGCTCGTTCATCTACGCGGGAATCGCGACGCTGCTGTGCCTCGTCATCGCCTACCCCCTCTCCTACGCGATCGCCTTCAAGGCCGGGCGCTGGCGGCAGGTGATGCTGCTCTGCGTGATCGCGCCGTTCTTCACTACCTACCTGATCCGCACCTACGCGTGGCAGACGATCCTGTCCAACGACGGCACCGTGGTCAACATCTTCCAGACGCTCGGGATCGTCGGCGAGAACGGCACGCTGCTGAAGACGCCGACCGCGGTGATCGCCGGGCTCACCTACAACTTCCTGCCGTTCATGGTCCTGCCGATCTACGCGAGCCTCGAGCAGATGGACACGCGGCTGATCGAGGCGGGCCGCGACCTGTACTCGAACGCGCGCACCGCCTTCTTCAAGATCACGCTGCCGATCTCGATGCCGGGGGTGATCGCGGGGACGCTGCTGACGTTCATCCCGGCGGTCGGCGACTACGTCAACGCGACGTTCCTCGGGAGCCCCAACCAGGCGATGATCGGCAACGTCATCCAGAGTCAGTACCTGGTGACGAAGGACTACCCGGTGGCCGCGGCCATCTCCTTCATCATGATGGCGCTGATCGTCCTCATGATCGCGATCTACATCAAGTTCGCCGGTGAGGAATCCTTGATGGGCGACGACGCGGAGGTGCTGGCGAAGTGAAGGCCGTCAACTGGATCCGCGAGCGCGGGGTGATGATCTTCGCGATCCTGGTGGTGATCTACACGCTGCTGCCGATCGCGGTGATCATCGCGTTCTCCTTCAACGACCCGGCCGGCAAGTTCAACTTCACCTGGCAGGGCTTCACCACGCAGTACTGGGGGGATGCCTTCGCGATCTCCGACCTCAACAAGGCGATGCTGACCAGCCTCGAGCTCGCCGTGATCGCGACGCTGATCGCGACGATCCTGGGCACGATGATCGCGCTGGCGCTTGTCCGCTACGAGTTCAAGGGCCGGCGGATGGCCAACCTGCTGATCGTGATCCCGATGACGAGCCCCGAGGTCGTCATCGGCGCGGCGCTGCTGTCGATGTTCGTCTACGCGCAGATCTCGACCGGCTTCGTGACGCTGGTGATCGCGCACGTGATGTTCTGCATCAGCTTCGTGGTGGTCGTCGTCAGATCGAGGCTCATCGGATTCGACCGCCGCCTCGAGGAGGCGGCGCGCGACCTCGGGGCCGATCCGCGGACGACCTTCCGCACCGTCACCCTGCCGCTGATCTCCCCCGGTCTCGTCGCCGCCGGCGGCCTCGCCTTCGCCCTGTCGATCGACGACTTCGTGATCTCGAACTTCAACTCGGGCACGACAGTGACCTTCCCGCTCTACATCTACGGCGCCGCCCAGCGCGGGATCCCGGTCCAGGTGAACGTCTTCGCGACGATGCTGTTCATGCTCACGGTGATCGCGATGATCGCCACCGTGATCCAGCAACGACGGGCAGAGAAGCTCGCGTCCGTGCGGCCCGATCAGGAGGACGGGGGCACCCCGAGCGCCCCGGCCGCCGCCCCCGCGCCGGCCTCGTGAGCGACACCGAACTGCTGATCGGCGGCGAGAGCGTCGCCGGCGGTGGCTCCCCGGTAGCGGTCGAGAACCCCTTCACGACGGAGACGATCGCCGAGGTCCCATCGGCGACGCCGGAGCAGGTGGACGCGGCCGTGGCCACCGCCCGCGAGGCGTTCACCGGCTGGTCGGCGACACCCGCCGGAGAGCGCTGCGAGATGCTGCACGAGGTCGCGCGCAGGCTGCGGGACCAGCAGGAGGAGCTGGCCCGGACGATGACGCTCGAGGGCGGCAAGCCGCTCGTCGAGAACCGCGACGAGATCGACTGGTGCGCTGCCTGCTTCGACTACTACGCCGAGATCGGCCGCGACAGCGCCGGCCGCGTGATCCCGCCGATCGAGTCCTCGCAGGTGGCGCTCGTGGTCAAGGAGCCGATGGGCGTCGTCGGCTGCATCGTCCCCTGGAACTACCCGCTGCTGCTGCTGATCTGGAAGGTCGCCCCCGCGCTCGCGGCCGGCAACACCGTGGTCTGCAAGCCCTCGGAGATCACGCCGCTCTCGACGCTCCAGCTCGCCGGCTGCTTCGACCACCTCCCGGCCGGGGTGGTCAACCTGGTGACCGGCGGCGGCGAGGTGGGCGCCGCGATCAGCGAGCACGAGGGCGTCGACTGCGTCGCGTTCACCGGTTCGGTGGCGACCGGCAAGCGCGTCGCCTCCGCCTGCGCGGCGCGGCTCGCCCGGGTCAATCTCGAGATGGGCGGCAAGGACCCCTTCATCGTCTGCTCCGACATGGCCGGCGCGGAGTCACTGGAGATCGCCGCGCGCGGCGGCGCCTGGGCGGCGTTCCTCAACGCCGGGCAGGTCTGCACCTCCTCGGAGCGCTTCTACGTCATGGCGGACGTCTACGACGACTACGTCTCCGCCTTCGTCTCCCACACCGAGTCGCTGGTCCTCGGCGACCCGCTCGAGGTGAGCACCGACATCGGCCCGATGGTCTCGGCGCCGCAGCGGCAGAAGGTCGTCGACCAGGTCGAGGCGGCGGTCGGCGCCGGGGCCGAGATCCTCGCGGGCGGCGGCGACGGCGGCCAGGAGCGCGGCCACTTCCTCGCGCCCACGGTCGTCACCGGCGCGCCGGCGGAGACCGACCTGCTCCGCGAGGAGACCTTCGGCCCGGTCGCCCCCATCGTCCCCGTCAAGTCGCTGGACGAGGCGATCGAGCTCGCCAACGGCACCCGCTTCGGCCTCGGCGCCAACGTCTACACGGGCGATCTGAAGAGCGCCGTCCGCTGCATGCGCGAGCTCCGCGCCGGCACCGTCTGGATCAACGATCCGCTCACCGACAACGACGCCGGACCCTTCGGCGGCTTCAAGCAGTCCGGGATCGGGCGCGAGCTCGGCCGCGAGGGCCTCGAGGCCTTCCAGGAGACCAAGCACGTCCACATGGAGACGGAGATCGAGCGCAAGGAATGGTGGTATCCGTACTCGGAGTACGGGCCTACGCAGACCGGCTGACCCGCGGCGCGCTGATCGGCGCACGCCAACCCCACCCTGAGACCTCCCAGCGTCGCCTAGTCTTCGGCTCGTGTTCCTCTCCTACGACGCCGAGACAGGCTCCGTCTACATCTCTCTGATCCCCGAGGAGGCCGGCTTCGTGCCTCGGCGCGCGGTCACCCTCGAGGAGGTCGAGGATCTCGGCGAGGGGGCCGACGACATCGTCCTCGATCTCGACGAGGAGGGGCGCCTGGTCGGCATCGAGGTCCGCTCCCCGGAGCTGCTGCTGCGGAGCGAGACGCTCGCGCACCTGCGCCAGGGCTGACGTCCGGTCCGAGCCAGTCGAAGCCGGCCCCACCCGGAGGCTCGCACAGCTCCGGCGCTGCGAGGGTGCCAGGCGCGTTTGGGCGGCCGCAGCCGCGACGAACGCGCAATCGCGAGTCCCACAGACCTGCGATTGCGATTCCGTGCGGGGCGCGGGCCGCGGGGCGCATGGACCACGTCTGACGTGGTTTGCGCGCCCAGCGTCGGCGGTTGAGCGCTCCAGCTGCCGACGCGGGGCGCCTGAACCACGCTCTGCGTGGTTTGTGCGCCCCGCATCCCCACGATCGGCAGCGAAGGGAAGTGGGGAGCTCACCGCGGTGGCCGGCCTCACCGGGATCTCCCATGCTCCCCTCGCTGCCCGTCGCCCCGGCGCGGGGCGCATGGACGACCTACGACGTGGCTTGCGCGCCCCGCGTCATTGCGCGAAGCTCGGCCTCCTAGACGTTTCGCAGCGAGCGGATCATGAAGGCGCGGGCGATGTCGAGAACGCCCTGCATGAGCGCCCAGATCCCAGCGAAGACGAGCAGCATGTACTGCTTGTCGATCAGGAGCTGGCCGGCGGTCCAGAAGGCGAGGATCAACATCAGGATGCCGCCGACGAGGCCAAGCCACCAGAGCTCGCTCTCGTCCTTCTCGTCGAAGGCCTGGATCACCCAGAAGACGCCGACGATCAGGAACAGGAAGCCGAGGATGTCGGCGATCGCCGTGAAGGTGTTCTCGGGACTGATGAACGCGATCACGCCGCAGACGACGAAGAGGAGTCCGAAGAGCCCGAACAGCCAGCCTCCCCGGTCCACGAGGGCGGCGATGGCCAGCTGCTGCAGGCCGGTGGCGAAGAACATCAGGCCGATGATGATCCCGACGGTCGTGACCGAGGCGTCATCGAACTGGAGGATGACGACGGCGACGAAGGTCCAGATGATCCCGAACACCAACCACAGCCACCAGAGCTTCGAGAGCCCGCGCAGGGCGCTCCTCAGCTCGGGTGGGGGTCCGCCGCTCGATGCTTCCATGGTTCTTCCTCTCCGTTCAGCTTGGGGATCGGGGGGATCTTTCCCTCCAGACTGCGGTTTCGGCCTCCGCGACGCCGCTCCTGCAACCTCGGGTTGTCCAACCGGCGCAGATACTTCGGGACGCTTGTACTAAGCGGCACTTGCATCGGGGGGCGGGGAGGCATAGGTTCGCCCGGACAAACTTGGGAGGAGTACAAATTGGAGAGTGCGTCCGCACCGATGGACGACCCGACCGGCGCCAAGGCGGCCACCGCCAGCGCCTCGAGCGGCGACAAGGGACTTCGCGGTGGTGCGATCGGCTTCGCCTCGAGCGTGGTCATCGGCGTCGCCTCGACCGCGCCGGGCTACAGCCTCGCCGCGAGCCTCGGCTTCGTCGTCGCGGCCGGAGTCGGCCTGGCCGCCCCCGCGGTCCTGTGGGTCTCGTTCCTGCCGATGCTCTGCATCGCCTTCGCCTACTACTACATGAACAGGGCCGACCCGGACTGCGGCACCACCTTCACCTGGGTCACGTCTGCGATGGGCCCGACCATGGGTTGGCTCGGAGGCTGGGCGATCATCGTCGCCGACATCATCGTCATGGCGAACCTCTCGCAGATCGCCGGCCTCTACAGCTTCCTGCTGCTCGGCATCGACGATGCCTCGACGCTCGCGGTGACGACGGTGGGCGTCGCTTGGATCGTGATCATGACGGCCATCTGCTACATCGGGATCGAGCTCTCGGCCCGAACTCAGATCTTCCTCCTCGGCGCCGAGATCGCGACCCTCGCCCTCTTCGCGGTTGTGGCCCTGATCAAGGTCTACGCCGGTGACTTCCCCGACTCGATCGATCCCAGCCTCAGCTGGTTGAACCCGTTCACCATCGACAGCACCACCGCCCTCATCGACGGGATCCTCGTCGCCGTCTTCATCTACTGGGGGTGGGACAGCGCGGTGACTGTCAATGAGGAAACGGAGGACCCGACCGAGGGGCCGGGGAAATCCGCCGTCGTCTCGACCCTGATCCTGCTCGGGATCTACGTGATCGTCTCGATCGCTGCGCAGGCGGTGCACGGAGAGGACTTCCTGCGCCAGAACAAGGACGACGTCCTCTCGGCGCTCGGCGCCGACGTGTTCGGATCCCCGCTGGACAAGATCCTGATCATCGCCGTGCTGACATCGGCGGCCGCGTCGACGCAGACGACGATCCTGCCGACGGCGCGAACCTCCCTTTCCATGGGGGCGGTGAAGGCGCTACCGCGCATCTTCGCCCGCGTCCACCCCCGCTACCAGACGCCGGACTTCTCGACGCTGCTGATGGGCGGCCTCTCGATCGCCTGGTACGTCGTGCTGACCCTCATCAGCGAGGACATCCTCGGCGACTCGATCGCCGCTCTCGGTCTGATGATCGCCTTCTACTACGGGCTCACCGGCTTCGCCTGCGCGGTCTTCTACCGCAAGGAGATCTTCAAGAGCGCGAAGGCGTTCTTCATGGCCGGGCTGATGCCGGTCCTCGGCGGCGTCTCGCTGACCTACATCCTCGTCAAGTCGATCAGCGACCTCGCCGAGCCCGGGAAGCGCGACGTTCTCGGCCTCGGTCCGCCGCTGGCCATCGGGATCTTCTTCACGATCTTCGGGATCGTCCTGATGCTCGCGCAGCGGATCGCCGATCCCGAGTTCTTCAAGCGCAAGGCGACGGTGGCCCCAGCCGGGTCGCTGACGGGAGGTACGGGTTCATGAGCAACGAGATCGTGGTCGGCTACGACGGGACCGAGTGCGGCCACGCCGCCCTCGACCAAGCCTGCGAGCTGGCGTCCGCGCTCGGCTCGAAGCTGCTGGTCGCCTACGGCTACCAGCCCTACCAGGGGGCCGGCGAGATCGGCACCCAACGACAGCTCATGCACGAGGAGGGCGATCGTCTGACCGCCGAGGGCGTGGAGCAGGCGAAGGCCCGCGGGGTGACGGCCGAGGCGGTGGTGATCCCGCAACGGCCGGCCGAATCGCTGGCGAACCTGGCGGAGCAGGAGGGTGCCGCGATGATCGTCGTCGGCACCTACGGGGAGTCCCCCCTGAAGGGGGCGGTCCTCGGCTCGACGCCGCACAAGCTCGTCCACATCGCGACGGTGCCCGTCGTGATCGTGCCGGCGAAGGCCTGAGACGCCGAGCCCGCGCTATCCGGTCGAGACGCCGGTGAGCTGCAGCGAAGCGGGCAAGGAGCCCGCCTGCAGCGTCGCGGCGAGCTGCTGCGCCTCGGTGGCCGTGAGGCCTCCCGAGATCTGCGCTCCGGTGCTGCCGTCGATGCCGTCGGGGTTCTCGTTCGGGTCGATGATCGGGCGCGAGACGATCTCGTCGTCGACGACGACCGCGAGCGAGTACGGCTCCCCGCCCCCGGATTCGAGGCCCCGCTGGGCGATGTCGCGGGTCACCGCCTGGAACGCGGCGGCGCCCTCGTCGGTGAAGCCGAAGCTGACGTTCGGGGCGTTCGTCGCCTGATCGATGCCCTGCACGGGGTCGGTAATGTCAGCGCCGCTCAACGCTGGATCGTCCCTGAGGACGAAGTACCTGGTTTCGGACCCGTCGGTGCTGTCGGAGACGACGATGGTTCCGATCGGAACATCCAGGAGCTTCTGGCCGGACGAGGGGGAGTCGACCGCGGCCAGCGCCAGCGCCCCGACCTTGCTCGAGGTCGGCCCGGCCAGGCGCTTGCCGTCCTCATCGAAGAGGTAGTAGGACGGCGACGGCGAGGAGCAATCGTCGCAACCGGAGGGCGGCTGCCGGGAGGCGACCTCCACGGCGTCGAGCTGGCGGTCGGTCGACTGCTCCTCGAGATCGCCGGGCGTCACCTCGCCCAGCTTCAGCCCGGCCGTGAGCGGGACGACGCTCGGCTCGAAATCGTAGAAGTAGATGCTGCCCTGGCTGATCAGCCCGGCGGCGAAGTCACGGGCGTCGTCGCGCGCGAGGGTCACGTCGATGCTGTCGTCGCTCGGGTTGGACACTTGGCCCTCCAGACCACGAGCTTCGAGGCGATCGCAGATGACGTCGGCGGTTTCGGCGACGCCGCCGTCGCTCGAATAAGCGACCTGGTAGGTCATCGTCACGCTCGGGGAGGCAGGCGCCTCGCCGCAGCCGATGCTCGCCTCCTCCTCACTCGAGTCCCCCGAACCCCCGCACGCGGACAGGGCAACGCTCACCATCAGCCCCAAGCAGATCGAGCGAGAGCCTCCCAGCATCGCCCGCTCAGGATGTCACCGATGGCATTCCCTGTCCAGAGAAGAGGGCGCGTGTCCGGCGCGCTACTCACTTCGCGCGGGCGACTCGGGGTCGGCGACGATCCGGACGTCGGCTCCGGGGATGCGGCGCATGAGCCGTTCCGCCAGCGGCTCGCGCCAACGCCTCACGCCTGAGCGTCGCCGCGGGCACCCGACCATCACGTAGGTGACCCCGCGTTCAGAGGCCACCTCCGCGGCGACGGCGGCGACGTCATCGCCCTCCTCGACCAGCATCCGCGCCCGCAGATCTTCGGCGAGGCGACGGAGGATGCCGAGCTGCTCCCGCTCGGAGGCGTCCGGCTTCGAACCGGGAGGCTGCACGTGAAGGACGTCCAGATCGGCACCGATGCGGTGGGCAGAGCGAGCGGCCCGGCGGACGATCCGCTGCGAACGGGGCTCGAGCGTCACCAACGCCAGCACCCGCTCGGCCACGGACGGGGATCCGCCGGCGGGATGCTCTCCACCCTCCTCGCCTCGTCCCGGCGCGGTCGCCGCGCGGTGCGGCCGAGCCTTCGCCTCCACCTCCTCGGCGGTCTGTCTCAGGGCGAGCTCCCGCAGCACCGCCAGGTTCTCGATCCGGAAGAAGTTGTTGAGCGATGCGCTGACCCGCTCCTCCGGGTAGATCTTCCCGGCGCGCAGGCGCTCGATCAGCGCCTCGGGGGTGAGATCGATCAGGACGACCTCGTCGGCGTCGGTGAGCACCTTGTCGGGGAACGTCTCGCGGACGCGAACCCCGGTCAGGTCGGCGACCCGGTCGTTGAGGCTCTCCAGGTGCTGGACGTTGACGGTGGAGAAGACGTCGATCCCGGCCTCGAGGACATCGTCGATGTCCTCGAAACGCTTCGCGTGCTCGAGGCCTGGCGCGTTGCTGTGGGCGAGCTCGTCGATCAGGGCGAGGTCGGGTGCCCGCTCGAAGATCGCCGGGAGGTCCATCTCCTCGAGCGTCGTCTCGCGGTAGGGGACCCGGCGGCGGGCCAGCTCCTCCAGCCCCTCCGCCTGCGCGATCGTGTCGACCCGCCCGTGGGGCTCCAGGTAGGCGATCAGGACGTCGCGGCCCCGGCGCTGCTCCTCACCGCCCTCGGCGAGCATCCGGTACGTCTTGCCGACGCCCGCGGCCATCCCGAGAAAGACCTTGTGGCGTCCGCGACCGCTCCGTGCCATCGCGGTGAGTGTGGCAGCGCCCAGGGCGGCGGGTCGAAGCGGTCCGGGACGACCTAGGCGCCGAGCACGTTGTGAACGAGCAGGTCGATCAGCTTGATCCCGAGGAAGGGGGCGATCAGGCCGCCGAGCCCGTAGACGAGCATGTTGCGCCGCAGCATCGCGCTGGCGCCGACCGCCCGGTAGCGGACCCCGCGAAGCGCCAACGGCACCAGGGCGGGGATGACCAGCGCGTTGAAGATGATCGCGGAGACGATCGCCGACTCGGGGGACCCGAGCGCCATGACGTTGAGCGCATCGAGCGGGCCGCTCGATGCGCCGGCGGCGACGTAGGTGGCCGCGAAGATCGCCGGCAGGATCGCGAAGTACTTGGCGACGTCGTTGGCCACCGAGAAGGTCGTCGCGCGCCGCGCGTGATCAGCAGCCCATGCTTGCCGATCTCCACGACCTCGATGAGCTTCGTCGGGTTCGAGTCGAGGTCGACCATGTTTCCCGCCTCGCGCGCCGCCTGGGTGCCGGTGTTCATGGCGACGCCGACATCCGCCTGCGCGAGCGCCGGCGCGTCGTTGGTGCCGTCGCCGGTCATCGCCACGAGCTGCCCGCCCTCCTGGTACTCGCGGATCAGCTCGAGCTTGCGCTCAGGGGTCGCCTCGGCGAGGAAGTCGTCAACGCCGGACTCGGAGGCGATCTTCGCGGCCGTGAGCGGGTTGTCGCCGGTCACCATCACCGTCCTGATCCCCATCGCGCGAAGCTGATCGAAGCGGACCTTCATCCCGTCCTTGATCACGTCCTTGAGGTGGACGACCCCGAGCATCTCGCCGTCGCGGGCGACCGCGAGCGGCGTCCCACCGTCGCGGGCGATCACCTCGAGCGCGGATGCGAGCTCGGGCGGCTCCTGACCGCCGGCGGAGACGACCAACCGCTGGATCGCGTCGCCGGCCCCCTTGCGGATGCTGACCCCGTCGACGTCGACCCCGCTCATCCGGGTCTCGGCCGTGAACGGCACGAACTCGGCGCCGCTCAAGTCGCGCTCGCGAATGCCGTACTGCTTGGCGAGCACGACGATGGAGCGACCCTCGGGCGTTTCGTCGGCGAGCGAGGCCCACTGGGCAGCCTCCGCGAGCTCCACCTCGCTCACCCCCGGCATCGGCACGAACTCCGTCGCCTGGCGGTTGCCGAGCGTGATCGTCCCGGTCTTGTCGAGGAGAAGGACGTCGACATCCCCGGAGGCCTCGACGGCGCGCCCGGAGAGCGCGAGGACGTTGCGGCGTACGAGTCGGTCCATCCCGGCGATCCCGATGGCCGACAGGAGCGCCCCGATCGTCGTCGGGATCAGCGCGACGAGAAGCGCGATCAGCGTCACCATCGAGACGTCGGTGCCGGCGAATTCCGCCATGGGTTTCAGCGCCACGACCACGACCAGGAAGACGAGCGTCAGCCCCGCGAGCAGGATGCCGAGGGCGATCTCGTTCGGCGTTTTGCGACGGCTCGCCCCCTCGACGAGGGCGATCATCCGGTCGAGGAAGCTCTGCCCCGGCTCCTGGGTGATCTCAACGACGATCCTGTCGGAGAGCACGCGCGTGCCGCCGGTGACCGCCGATCGGTCGCCGCCGGCCTCGCGGATCACCGGGGCCGACTCGCCGGTCACCGCCGACTCGTCGACCGAGGCGATGCCCTCGATGATCGTTCCGTCGCCGGGGATCAGCTCCCCCGCCTCGACGATCACGACGTCCCCGCGACCGAGCTCCGTCGCCGCCACCTCGCGACCGTCGCGCAGGCGGGCGGTCGTGTCGGTCCGCATCGACCGCAGCGCCGCCGCCTGGGCCTTGCCGCGGCCCTCCGCCAGTGCTTCCGCCAGGTTGCCGAAGACCACGGTCAGCCACAGCCACAGGGCGACGACCCCCGAGAACCAGGTCGGCTCTTCGCCGCCGCCGAGCGGGGCACCCCCGAGAACCTGGATCAGGAACCCGACGGTCGTGAAGAGCGCGCCGACCTCGACCACGAACATGACCGGGTTGCGAACCATCGCCCGCGGGTCGAGCTTGCGGACGCTGCCGACCAGCGCGGGTCGCAGGTTGTCGGCGTTCAGCATCGAGCTGCCGCTCATCGGGGCCCTCCTTCTTCGTCGCTCGCGTCGTCGAGCGCGATGTTCAGCTCCAGCACGTTCACCCCGGGCTCGCCGAGGAAACCGAGGCCGCGGCCGTCGGTGCTCTCGTCGATCAGCTTCTCGACCCCCTCGAGCGGGATCCCCCTCACCGCGGCGATCCTGTGTGCCTGGATGCGGGCGTTGGCCTGCGAGATGTGCGGGTCGACGCCCGAGGCCGAGGTGGTGACGGCGTCGACGGGGATGTCATCACGCTCGAGGCCGGGAACGTAGGGGCGCTCCGTCCGCAGATACTCGGTCAGCTGGTCCTTCATGAACTTCGCCAGGTCGGCGTTGTTGGGACCGAGGTTGTTGAAGTAGGTGACGTCGCCGCTGTAGCCGGTCGCCGAAGGCCTGCTCTGGAAGTACCTGCGGTCGGGGACCCGCACGAAATCGGGTCCCTTCTTCGCCGGATTCGGGATCCGCTTCGTGAAGTCCTGCCCGATCAGCTTCGAGCCCACGAGCGTCCCGTCGCGCTCGATCCGGCTGCCATCGGCGCTGCCGGGGAACAGCACCTGCGAGATCCCGGTCATCCCCAGCGGGTAGGCGAGGCCGAGCAGCGCCGTGAATGCGACGACGGCGACGATCGATGCGCGCAGATCCCGGCCCACGTTCATCAGAAGAGCTCCGTCGAGAGGCCCTGGACGATCGGTCCGAGGAGCAGGGCGGGGAAGAAGGTGAGCGCGCCGACGATGACGATGACGCCGAGGAGCAGGACGACGAAGGTCGGGCTGTCGGTGCGGAACGTGCCCGGGCCGGCGGGAGCGATGCGCTTGCCGGAGAGGGAGCCCGCGATCGCGAGGACCGCGATCATCGACGGGAAGCGGCCGAGGAAGAGGGCCAGCCCGCCCATCAGGTCGGCGAAGGTGATCCCGTAGGAGCCTGCGTTGCCCGGGGCGTTGGGCTGGACGAACCCCGTGAAGCCGGCGAAGGCGCTGCCGTTGTTGTTGGTCTGGGAGACGTAGGCGTAGAGCGTCTCCGAGAACCCCTGCGGGCCCGGGTTGTAGATCGAAGGCGCCCCGTACTTCGTCGAGACGGCGAGCGCCGTGAACGTGAGCACGACCAGCGGCATCACGAGCACGCCGATCATCACCAGCTTGATCTCCCTCGCCTCGATCTTCTTGCCGAGGTACTCAGGGGTCCGGCCGACCATCAGCCCGGCGATGAAGACGGTCAGAAGAACGAAGAGCAGCATCCCGTAGAGGCCGGAACCGACGCCGCCGAAGATCACCTCCCCGGTCATCATGTTCGCGAGCGGCACGAGGCCGCCGATCCCGGTCAGCGCGCCGTGGGCGGAGTTGACGGAGCCGTTGGAGGCCGCCGAGGTGGCCGCCACCCACTCCGAGCTCGCGGCGATGCCGTTGCGCTGCTCCTTGCCCTCGAGGTTGCCGCCAGTGGAGCCGTCCGACGCCGCGACCTCCACCCCGGCCGCCTCCTGGGCGGGCGAGCCGTTCTGCTCGGCGACGGTAGTCGCCACGATCCCGCGACCAGCAGCACCGCCATCGCCGCGTACAGGGCCCAGCCCTGGCGGCGGCTGCGGACCATGCGGCCGAAGGTGAACACGAGGCCGGCCGGGATCAGCAGGATGAAGAGCACCTCGACGAAGTTCGTGAAGGCGGTCGGGTTCTCGAACGGGTAGGCGGAGTTGACGTTGAAGAAGCCGCCGCCGTTGGTCCCGAGCTGCTTGATCGCCTCCTGGGATGCGACGGGGCCGAGCGCGAGCGCCTGTGTGCCGCCACCCAGCGGCGAGGCGTCGATGGTGCCGCTCAGGGTCTGGATGACTCCCTGCGAGACGAGGATCAGAGTGCCGAGGATCGCCAGCGGCAGCAGCACGTAGAGCACGCTCCGGATCAGGTCCCGCCAGAAGTTCCCCAGCGAACTGCCGCCTCGACCGCGGATGCCGCGGATCACGGCGACGAGCACGGCCATCCCGACGCCGGCGGAGAGGAAGTTCTGGACCGCCAGCCCGGCCATCTGCGAGAGGTACGACATAGTCGTCTCGCCGCCGTAGAACTGCCAGTTCGTGTTCGTGACGAACGAGGTCGTCGTGTTGAAGGTGACGTCCCAGGACGCCGCGCGGAAGCCCTCGGGGTTGAAGGGCAGCGGCCCCTGCGAGCGCAGGAGCGCGTAGAGCGCCATCCAGGAGACGAAGCTGAAGATCACGACCGTGCGGGCGTACGACTTCCAGTCCTGCTCGACTTCGGCCGAGCCGCCGAGGACCCGGTAGAGGAGCCGCTCGAGCGGGCCGAAGACGCGGTCGAGCACGAGCCGCTCGCCCTCGTAGACCCGAGCCATGTAGGAGCCGAGCGGGACGGCGAGGGCGGTCAGGACGCCGAGGTAGAAGGCGATCTGGAGGACCGCGTTGGCCGACATCTAGAGCTCCTCCCCACGGAACAACGCGTAGAGCAGGTAGAGGGAGAGAGCGGCCGCGACGATCAGCCCGATGAGCTCGGCGGCCCTCACAGCCGGTCGAGCCCCTGGATGAGAAGCAGCATCAGGCCGAAGAAGGCGGCTGCGATTGCGATCGAGATCAGGTCCACGAGATCAGCGTCGCGCTCCTCGCGTCAAGCTGATCTCAAGATCCGGTCCTTGGCTGTGAAGAAGCCGTGTAGGTGCTCGGGGCGCCCGGCTGGCCGCGGGTCAGTCGGCGTCGGCGAAGCGGTAACCGACGCCGGGATCGGTCCGGATCAGGCGCGGACCCTCGCCCGGCGGATCGATCTTGCGGCGCAGGTTGGCGACGTGAACCCGCAATGTCTGGGTGTCGTCCTGGTAGCCGACACCCCACACCTCCCGCAGGAGCGCCCGGTGGGTGACGAGCTTGCCGCGGTCGCGAACCAGCACCCGCAGCAGGTCGAGCTCGGTCGGGGTCAGATGGATGTCGACGCCATCGCGGCGGACCCGGCGCGCCGCGAGGTCCACCTCGAGGTCACCGAACGCGAGCACCGGCTCGGACTCCGCGCTCGCCGAGCGCCGCATCACCGCTCGCAGGCGCGCCACCAGCTCACCGGGCGAGAACGGCTTGGTCACGTAGTCGTCGGCGCCCGCTTCGAGGGCTCGGATCTTCTCCCGCTCCTCCCCCACGGCGGAGAGGACGAGCACGGGCATCTGCGACCACTCGCGGATCGACCCGCACACCTCGACCCCGTCTCCGTCAGGCAGCACGAGGTCGATGATCGCCGCATCGACGCGCTGCACGGCGGCGGCGTCCAGCGCCTCCTTCGCCGTGGTCGCGGGCACGACGTCGAATCCGGCGTCGCCGAGGATCACCCGGAGGGCACGCAGGATCTGCGACTCGTCGTCGCAGATCAGGACACGGTCGCGCGCGACCATCAGCGGATCACGGCTCGACCGCGGCGCCCTGCGGCTTCGCCGGCTCCGGGGTCGGCGCGAGTGGCAGCCTGAGGACGAACGTCGCTCCCTGCCCGGGGAGCGATTGCGCCCGCAGCGAGCCACCGTTGGCCTCGACGAAGCCTCGCGCGATCGCCAACCCGAGCCCGGTTCCGCCGCTCTCACCGGAGTGGAACGGTTCGAAGATCCGCTCCAGCTCCTCGCGGGCGATGCCCGAACCGTGGTCTGAGACGCGGAACGCGATGTCCTCGCCACTGCGCCTGACGGTGACCACGACCGGGTCGTCCCCCGCGTAGCGGGCGGAGTTCTCGAGGACGTTGGCCAGCGCGCGCTCGATCTGACCCGCATCGGCCTCGAACAGCGGCAGATCGCTCTCGAAGCGGACTTCCAGCCGAGCGGGCGGTACACCTGAGGAGGAGACCGCCTCCTCGACGAGCTCCTCGGCGGAGGTCCAGTCGGCTCGCGGCTCGAGCTGCCCCGACTGAACCCTGGAGAGGTCGAGCAGGTTGTCGACGAGCCGCGTCAGCCGCTCCGCCTCCGTCTCGACGACGCTCGCGAGCTCGGCTCGGTCAGCGTCGTCGATCGAACCCGAGGAGAGACCCGCGGCGGCGGTCCTGATCGCCGTCAGCGGCGAGCGCAGGTCGTGTGAGACCGACCGCAGCAGCGCCGTCTTGACGACGTTGCTGCGTCGCAGCGCACGCGTCTCGATCACCTGCGCCTCGAGCCCTTCGCGCTTTCGCGCGGCCGTCAGCAGCGTCTCGAGGCTCGGGATGACGCGCTCGCTCAAGGCGGTCACCTCAGCCTCCGGGGCGTCGCGTGGAACCGACACGGTCCCGGCGCGAACGCCATCGACGACGATCGGCAGCGCCCGGCGGCGCTGATCGCCGTCGGTCCATCCCCGCTCGACCTCGACCCACGGGAGATCGAACGCCTGAGCGATCCGCTGGCCGACGACCTTGAGCGACTCGTCCAGCTCGGTGCCGCCGAGGAGCACTCTTGCCATCTCGGCGCTGAGGTCGGCTTCGCTGGTGCGCAGATCGGCCTCCTCCCGCCGCGACCGCGCGGCTCCGGCGAGGGTCGAGACGACGGCCGCCACGACCAGGAAGACGATCAGCGCGACCCAGTTCTGCTCGTCCCCGATGGTGAAGCGGCCGGTCGGCGGGATGTGGAAGAAGTTGAACGACAACGCGCTGACGAACGCCGTCCCGACCCCGAGCGCGAAGCCCCAGTAGGTCGAGGCGAGCAGTACCGGGAGCAGGTAGAGGACGCCGGCGGCGCTGACCGGCATCACCTCGCGGAGGGCGTAGATCAAACCGGTGGTCACCGCGACGGCGCCGACCGACAGGACGACGCCGAGCCCGAGCGAATCTCTGCCGCGAGCGCTGCTCACGCGTTCGATATTGCCTCAGACGGAGGCTGGACGCCAGGCACCTCGCGACGCCACGTCGTACCAAAGCCATTTGACCCTCTATGAGCAGGCCATATGGCGTTGGTTCGACGAAGTGTCGGCCAGGGGGCGGGTATCCGGGGCTAGGCTCCTCGCATGTCCTGGCTTACCGACCTCGTCGACCGGATCGACGCGAAGCTGGATCGGCCCGCTGACCAGACCGCACTCACCGATCCGCGGAAGCGGCGGAGCATGCGGATGCTCGACCAGATGAAGGCGGAGGGGGAGCGCGCTGAGCGCGGCGAGCCTCGGAGCGGACCCGGCGCCGAGCGCCGCGGAGAGCCGGCGGACGAGCCACCGAAGGTACGCGGCGGAGCCGGTGAGAAGAACGCCCGCCAGCGCTGGCTACGCTGGTAGCCGGGGGACGCTGCAAGCGCGATTTCAGGTCGCCGGACGCCGACCTACGATCGGCCGATGGAAGCTCTCGCCGCCGCCCTGCTCCTGGCGCTCCTCCTCGTCGTGGTCAAGTACATCGCCTACCGGTCGACCCATCCGCACACCGCCGCCGACCTCGAGGCGGCGCGGAAGGAGTCGGTCCGGATCAGCCGCGCCACCCGCGGCGGCAAGGCCTACGAGAACCTCGTCCCGTTCCTGCCCGAGTTCGAGGAGCGGTTCGACCGCGAGGACGCCCGCTTCCTCGGCGCCCCCATCGACCTGATCGTCTTCGACGGCCTCTCCGACCCTGAGAGGGGGCTCCGGGAGATCGTCTTCGTCGAGATCAAGAGCGGCCGGCCGACGCTCTCCCCTCGGGAGAAGGCCGTCAGGGAAGTGGTCGAGGACGGGCGCGTCCGCTGGGAGCGGATCGTCCTCGGCCGCTGAGCGGCTGAGCGGCGAGTCCCGCTAGCTGAGCGATTCCACGGAACCGCCGCGGAACCGCCGTGGGCTCCTTCGCTCCACCAGGGGTGACGGAGACCACGATCCTGGTCTGAGTCACCCCTGCCCCGCTGACGTTGGGCTGACGAGGGCGCCGCTGCCCTCTGCGCACGGACCGGCGCTCGTCTTCTCACCCTCGCTGCCTGCATCTCGCTCGACCACAGGCTCGGGCGTCCGAGCCGGGCTCTGGTCGACTACGTCGCCTGAGCTCGTGGAATCAACCACCCTCGGACTTCCGGAGCACGTACCACTCCGTGAACTCATGACAGCGGCCCTCCTCGTCGAAGCGCATGACGAAGCAGTTGTCGTAGGTCCTCACGAACGGGCCGCCGGGTTCCTCGGAGTAGCGGCTCTCGCCGACGGCGACCGCGATGTCGCCGTCAACGGCGACCGTCCGGTAGCTCGCGTCGTACGTCCCCGGCTCGTCGCGGTCGGAGACTGGGTCGGAGGTGTCCTCCCCCATCCAGGAGGCGACGACCGGGTCCCGGCCGATGATCGGCTCGTCGGCGGGGTGGTAGCGGTAGGCGATGTCCTCGCTGAAGAGAGCCGCGATGTCGTCTCGGTCGTAGCTCTTCCAGGCGGCGACGTAGTCGGCGAGCCAGCGGTCGATTGAGTCGCGATCGGGCATCTCGGCTCCTCCCTGGGCCCGGGCCTAACGCCCGACGTGGATCCCCATCTTCTCGGGGATACCGCTGACCATCCGCGTGATCGGCCCGGGGACGCGATCCTCCTCCTCGGCAAGCTCCTTGCGCAGGATCGCGCGGCGGATCACGGTGCCGCCGGCGAAGCGGAAGGGCTCAGGTGGGACGCGGACGCGCGGAGGGTCGACGATCGCGAGGCGCGAGTACTCGTCGTCGGCTCCGAGGGCGAGGGAGGCCAGCGCCCGGCCGACCATCTGCGAAGGCCCGACGCCGTTGCCGGTGTAGCCGAAGCCCGCGAAGGTGCGCTCTCCGGTCGAGCGGATCACGGGCACGTGCGTCGGTGAGACGTCGATCGGACCGCCCCAGGCGTGGTCGATGCGACGGCCGGCGAGTTGCGGGAAGAAGCGCCGCAGGTGCTCGGCCACCTGGGCGGCCATGTCGCGATCGATCTCGGCGCGGCCGCTCAGCCGCGCTCCGCGGACGATCCGTCCCCCTCCCCATCCGAAGGCGATCCGATCGTCTCGGGTGGTGCGGAAGTAATGGACCATCGCGCGCGAGTCGGTGATGCACTCGCCTCCGCGCCAGCCGAGCTCGTCGATCAGGCCGGGGACCGGTTCGGTGATGACCATGTGGCTCGAGGTCGCCGTCAGCGCGCGCCGCAGGGGCCGGAAGCGGAGGAGGGAGCTGCCCGCGGCGAGAACGCAGGCCTTCGCCCGGACCGTGCCCGTTCCCGAATCGGCCATGACCTCGCCGCCCTTCTCGGTGACCGAGCGGACCAGCGAGTGCTCGTGGATGGCGACGCCCGCCTCGAGCAGCCGCCGCCGTAGGCCCTCGGCGAGCCTGGCCGGCTGGACCGTCGCTCCCTGCGAGTAGTAGGCGGATGCGCGGAAGAGCGGCGAGGCGCAGCGGGCGGCGGTCGCCTCGCGGTCGAGCTCCTCGACTCGCGACCCCTCGCCGAGCTCCTCACACGAGCTGACGATCGCCGACCAGGTGGAGTCGAAGTGGGGAGCCGTCGAGGCCTGCAGATAACCGCCGGGGGTGAACCACGCATCGACGTCGTGCTCCTCGCACCAGGCCCCGATCTGGCCCACCGACTCGCCGGCGGCGCGGGCGACGGCGAGGGCGTCCTCGTCGCTGAACATCGCCCGCATCGTCGGCAGGCTGAACCACATCGAGTTGACGAAACCCCCGTTGCGCCCGCTCGGGCCGAAGCCGCACTGATCGGCCTCGAGGAGGACGACCTCGGCGTCGGGCTCACGCTCCTTGATGCGCCAGGCCGCCCACATGCCGGTGTAGCCACCGCCGATCACGACGACGTCGGCGCCGCGGCTCTCGGTCAGCGGCGGCAGCGGCTCTCGGTCGGAGAGGCCCGCTTCGGCGATCCAGTAGCCGTGCGCGTCGTGCCGCATGCAGGTCGCAGTATGAGGGAGCGGGTGAGCGGGTGGGGTCGGCTATTCCGCCGGCGAGGGCGAGTGGGCTTCCGCCGCGCGCCCGGCGCTGCGCTCGATGAGCGCCTGCTGGACGCTGAAGGGCTCCTCGCCCGCGGCCGGCCGCCGGCGCGTCCACCCGCCCTCCGCGTCGAGCGTCCAGGCCCCCGCGGTGTCGTCGAGGCTGAGCTCGAGGATGTCGACCATCTCCGCCTGTACCGAGGGGTCCTCGATCGGGATGATCAGCTCGATCCGCTTGTAGAGGTTTCGCGGCATCAGGTCGGCGGAGCCGGTGTACACGCGCCGCTCGTCGCCGCGCTCGAAGCAGTAGATGCGCGAGTGCTCGAGGAAGCGGCCGAGGACGGAGATGACCTCGATGTTCTCGGAGACGCCCGGAACGCCCGGGGTCAGCGCGCAGATCCCGCGCACGTTGAGCTCGATCGGAACTCCCGCCTGCGAGGCGCGGTAGAGCGCCCGGATCATCGCCGGGTCGAGCAGCGAGTTCATCTTCATCCGGATCCGCGAGGGCTTCTCCGGCGAGTGTGACTCGATGGTCGCGTCGATCTCCGCGAGCAGGCCGCTGGCGATGTTGTAGGGAGCGATCAGCGCCTTTCGATAGCCCTGCGGACGCGCGTAGCCGGTCAGGTGGTTGAACATCTCGGCGATGTCGGCGCAGATGTCGGGATCGGTCGTGAAGAGGCCGAGATCGGTGTAGAGCCGCGCGGTCTTCGGGTTGTAGTTGCCGGTACCCACGTGGGCGTAGTGGCGGACGCCATCGCCCTCGCGGCGCGCGATCAGCACGCACTTGGCGTGCGTCTTCATCGCCGGGATGCCGTAGACGACATGAACCCCGGCCTTCTCCAGCTTCTTCGCCCAGGTGATGTTGGCCTGCTCGTCGAAGCGGGCCTTCAGCTCCACCATGCAGACCGCCTGGATCCCGCGCTCGGAGGCCGAGATCAGCGCCGGGACGAGCGGCGAGTCGTCGCTGGTCCGGTACACGGTCTGCTTGATCGCAAGCACGTCCGGGTCGGCGACGGCCTGGCGGACGAACGCCTCGACCGAGGTCGTGAACGAGTCGTAGGGGTGATGGACGAGGATGTCGCCCTCGCGCATCGCGGCGAGGATGTCGCCCTCGCCCTCCGGCCCCTGCAGCACCGCCTGGGTGACGCTCGAGAAGGGGCTGAAGCGGAGGTCGCCGTGCCCAGCCACCCCGGCGACGTCGAAGAGGTCGTCGTGGCCGATCCAGCCGTCGATCACGTAGACCTGGCCGGGCTGGGTGTTGAGGAGCCCCTCGAGGCGCTCGAGCAGGTGCTGGTCGAGATCGCTGGAGACCTCGAGGCGGATCACCTCGCCGAAGCGGCGGCGGCGGATCTCCTCCTCGACCGCCTGGCGGAGGTCGTCGGCCTCGTCGGAGACGTCGTAGTCGGTGTCGCGGGTGACGCGGAAGAGCGTGTGCCCGACGACCTCCATTCCCGGGAACAGCGACTCGAGGTTGTTGGAGATCACCTCCTCGAGCGGCACGAAGGTCGAGCCGTCGCCGATAGGCAGGAAGCGGCGCAGCAGCTCCTTCGGGACCTTGACGCGAGCGAGGACCTCGGACTCCTGCTCGGGGTCACGCAGGATCACCAGCAGGCTCAGCGACAGGTTCGAGATGTAGGGGAAGGGACGGCCGACGCCGAAGACGAGCGGGGTGAGCGCCGGGAACACCTGGCGCTCGAACATCTCGTCGATCTCGCGCCGCTCCTCGGCGTTCGCCTCCACGTAGGTGACGATCCGGATGCCCTCGTCCTCGAGCTTCGGCAGCAGCTCACCGACGAAGCAGCTCTCGATCCGCTCGCGCTGGGCGATCGCGAGCTCGCGGATCGTCTCGAGCTGCTCGACGGGCTTCATCCCATCGGCGCCGGCGGGAAGCGAGGCGGCGACCTGATCGTGAAGGTCGGCGACGCGGACCATGAAGAACTCGTCGAGGTTGGACTCCCAGATCGCGCAGAACTTGAGGCGCTCGAGGACCGGGATCGACTCGTCCTCGGCGAGCTGCAGGACGCGGTCGTTGAAGGCCATCCAGGAGACCTCGCGGTTGATCAGGAGGTCGGGATCCTCGAGGTCGACAACCGGCACGGACGGCGCCGCGGGTGCTACGGGTGCACCGTTCTCACTCGACCCCGCCGGCTCGCTCGGCTCGGTCGGCTCTGTCTCCACGCCGGACTCCATCTGGACATCGACCACTGTAGGGAAAGCCCGCGGCCCTGCCAATCCGGGCTGCCTACCGAATGGGATTCGTGCACGCATCCTCCCCGCGGCGTCCGCGACACGGGCAAGGAAGGTGTGAAGGAGGTCAGACGACAGCGGGGACCAACGCGGTACGGGCCCCGCCCTCGTCGCGGGGAGCAAGCGCGAGAGCGTAGCCGTCGCCGAGCTGCCCGAGCGCCGTCGCCCAGCTCCGCCCCGAGGCGGCGGCGAGACCGCCGCGCGCGAGCCGCGCGTGCAGCGCCGGGCTGCGCACCAGCCGGACGAGCTTGGCCGCCAGCTCGGTCGCGCTGGGCTCGCAGAGCAGGCCGCTGCGCCCGTCGTCGATCAGGTCGGCGGGGCCTCCGGCCCGGACCGCGAGCACCGGGACACCGCTCGCCTGCGCCTCGACCACGACCTGCCCGTAGGTGTCGGTCTCGGAGGTGAACAGGAACGCGTCGGCGTCGGCGTAGGCGGTTGCAAGCTCATCGCCGGACAGCCAGCCGCGGAACTCCGCGGCGTCGCCGAGCCGCCGGCGCAGCCTCTCCTCCTCCGGCCCGCCACCCGCGAGCACGAGCTGCAGCCGCGGCTCCTCGACCCGGGCGAGGCGGAAGGCGTTGACGAGCAGGTCCACGCCCTTCTCGCGGGTGAGGCGACCCGCGTAGAGAACTTGGATGGGCCGCTCGCCGCGCCACTCGATGCCCTCGGGCCGGCGGCGCCTGGACGGGGAGAAGCGGGACGTGTCGACGCCGCGGATCCAGCGGGCGATCCGCTCTATCGGGACCCCGAGCTCCCCCAGCGAGGCGTCGGCGGCCGCGCTGGGCGAGAGCACCATCGCGCACTCGCGGTAGAGCATGCTCATCCCGAGCCCGGCCGTGAAGGCGAGCTCCTCGCTGCCGCTGCGCATCCGCGCGTAGGCGACGAACTCGGTGTGATGGCTGCCCAGAAGCGGCATCCCGGCGATCCGCGCGGTCAACGCGGCCGCGACCCCCGCAGGGCCGGGCGTGGCGACGTGGATGAGGTCGAATCGGCCCTCCGTCAGCGTCTCGATCAGACTCGGGAGGGAGGGCACCCCGACCCGCATCCCCTCGTACAGCGGCATCTCGATCTCGGCCGCGGCCGGCAGGCGCCGGTCGACGCCGCGGTCGGTACCGACCACCTCGACGTCGAAGCCCGCCACGCCGAGCTCGCGGATCCGCTCGATCGTGTGCGAGACCCCGTGCTGGGAGTCGATCGAATCGACGACGATCGCGACCCGCCGTCGTTCGCCGTCGCGACCGCGGAGCTTCGCGCGCTCGCCGGCGAGGAAGGTGGTCGCCGGCAGATAGGGGACGACCGGCATGCAGGCATCGAAGAGGTCGAGCAGGATTCCGGAGGAGGGGCTTCCGGAGGCGATCTCGGCGCTCAGCACGTCAGCCGTCTCGCGCAGTCGCGCATCGTGGACGGTCCGGGCGCGGCGGAAGAGGTCGCCGTGGGAGAAGCCGTCCTCCTGCATCAGCTCGATCAGCTCGCGGCCGTGAGGGAGCCCGACCGAGTCCAGCCATGCGGCCAGGAGCGCCTGCGCGTCGGAGGCGGTGAAGTCGGCGCCCTCCTCCCCGCTGCGCTGCCGTCCCTCGCCGACGACGCGCTCGATCAACCGCAGCACCGCGTCGGGCGCAGGGCGGGCGGGGTCGGAGTCGGTGAGCAGGCTTCGGGTCGCGATGGCGATCGCCGCGTGCGCCCACTTCGCGGCGCTCCCCTGTGCTCCCCCGGCGCTCGCCCGGCTGGCCATGACCTCAGCCAGGAACTGCTGCGGGGTGGCGACTGTCGCGGTGGCGGTGTAGGTGCGGCCGATGTCGACGCCGGCGTGGTCGTCGGATCCCCCGACCCCGACGCTGCCGCGCGTGTCGACGTACAGCGCGGCGGGCTGATTGAGCTCGGCGGCGCGGGAACCGTTGCGGACCTCCCAGACGCCGAAGAGGTCGGCCAGCCGCCGCCGGTGGCGCGGCTCGAGCGGGGCCGCGACGGCATAGAAGGGGTGGGCGAGCGCGCACGCGATCTCGTTCCCATGCAGGTACTCCGCGCACTCCTCGACGCTCCTGGAGTGAGCCTGAAGCCACTCGTGATCGTCGGGCGTGATGTCGAAGCAGAGCACGTGCACGGCCTGCGGCTCGCCGGGGAAGGAAGCTGTCAGCTCCTCGGAGACGAAGGTGCCCGGGAGGTGGGCGATCTCGAGGGCGCCGTCGATCGTGTCGTGGTCGGTGATGGTCACGAAGTCCATGCCCCGGCGCTTGGCGAGCTCGTAGACCTCCTCGGGAGGGGTCGCGCACTCGGGGAGCCCGGCGCTGCGCTGCACCCCGAGCTTCGAGATCTGCGAGGCGGTCGAGTGGCAGTGGAGATCGGCGCGGCTGCTGGGCGTCGCCTGGTCGTTCGGGGTCATCGGTGCTCCCTCTTTCGCTTGAACCATCCATCAGGAGGTTCGATGCCGCCGGGCCCGCGCTCGTGAAAACCCTGCAAACGCGGAGTTACGAGATGGTGAAAGCCGCGGTGAACGACCATCGAGATGCTCCAAACGGGAGAGATCGTCCCGTTCGTTGCATCTCGGAGAGCCGGAGGCGGGGCCCCGGTCTCCCCCGGGGCTAGATGCTCGTGCGCTCGGCGGCGGCGAGCTCCGCGGCGGCCTTCGCGGCGAGCTCCTCGGCTTCCCGCCGCGCACGCTCGGCGGCGGCGAGCGCGCGCCGGGCCCGATCGGCGCGCTCCGCCTGCCGGCGAACCTCGGCGGCGCGCTCCAGCTCCCGGTCGGCGGCGCGTTCGAGGGCGCGCCAGACGCCCTTGCGCTCGCACTCCTCCCAGAGCTCGGTGAAGCGATCGAAGAGCAGGGTGCGGCGGGCGAGCAGGTAGACCTCGAGGACCTCGAGCCCCCGGTAGGCGGTCCGGTGTGGGGCGCGCCCGGCGAGCGCCGGGTCGAGGTCCTCCTCGCCGACGGCGCGTCGCAGCACCGCCTCGGCGTCCTCGCCGCGCATCATCGCGCGGTGCTCGTGGAGCCGAGGCGTCATCACGTCGGCGTCGTGGACCTCGCCGAGCAGGTCCTGGATCTCCTTGGCGTTGCGGCGCGCGGTCGTCGCGGCGCGCCCGAAGCAGAAGCCGGTCGCCTCGAGCACGTAGCGCAGCCGCTTGGCGGCGATGCGCATGTCGTGCTGCTGAAGGGACTCGGTCGGGTCGAGCGCCTTCGGCGCGAACGACTGCAGCTCGCGCAGCCGCACCTTGACGATCTTCGCCGCGTTCTCACCGAACGGCCCCGTGGGGTCGAGCTTCTTGACGCGTCGGGCCTTCACGACTCCTCGCCCACCCCGGCGGTGTCGGTGTCGGCCTCGGCGTCGGCCTCGGGATCTGCCGGGGGTTCATCCGCCGGCACGACGGCCGGGCGCTCGGGCTCGGTCGCCTCCGCCGGCGAATCCGGCGAATCGTCCCCGCCGATGCCCTCGCGCGCGGCCGCGGCCAGCTTCAGCACCTCGTCGTGGATGAGCCGCAGGCGGGCGGGGTCGACGAAGGGCTCGAGCTCGACGTTGGCCTGCCGCTGCTCGTCACCGTAGCGCTCGACCAGGGACTGGATGCCGGGGCGGTCGGGCGCGGGCATCGCGGCGGCGAAGGCGTCCAGCGCCTCGATCGCGACGTCGCGATCACGCCGCTCGCCGAGCGCGTCGGCAAGCGCCTTGACCTGCTTGAGGACGCGCTTCTCGTCCTCCTTCGGGAAACACGGCCAGAAGATCTCGATCGCCGCGCGCAGCCGTCGCGTCGCCACCCGCATCGAGTGCACGCCCTCGATCTCCTCCATGTCGAGGACGTTCTGGGAGTGCTCGATGAGCTCCGCGACCCGCACCTCCAGCACCCTTGCCGCAACCTCTCCGTACGGGAGGTCGGTGGTCAATCCGGGGATGTCCCTGGCCTTCGCCATGTGCGTCCGCGAGACTAGTGGTAGGTCGATCGAGGCGACCGGGTCAGAGCGAGAGGGTCGGATGAGCGAGGAGATCGAGCGCAAGTTCCTGGTCGGCGATCCCGCCGAGGGAACCCGTGCGGCCTCACGATCGGAGCCGATTGCGCAGGGGTACCTGGCGGTCGATCCGGCGGGTGCCGAGGTCCGCGTACGGCGCCGAGGTGACTCCACCGTGCTGACCGTCAAGCGCGGCAGCGGCGAGCGCCGCGACGAGGTCGAGTTCGCGATCGGCGCTGAGGAGTTCGAGCGACTCTGGGAGCTGACCTCGGGACGGCGCGTGAGCAAGCGGCGCCACTACGTCGAGGCGGGAGGGCTCATCTGCGAGATCGACGTCTACGAGGGCGGGCTCACGGGCCTGGTCGTGGTCGAGGTCGAGTTCCCCTCCATCGAGGCGGCGCGCGCATTCACTCCCCCGGAATGGTTCGGGCGCGAGCTCACCGGTGACTCGCGCTACTCGAACGCGGCCCTCGCGCTCGAGGGCATCCCGGCGGACTGAGCCGCCTACTCGGCCGGGCTCGCAAGCAGGTCGAGGATCACGCCCTCGCGCAGGCCGCCCTTGCCGATCTGCAGGGGCTGCCCGAGCAGCTGGGAGAGCTGCTCGAGGATCAGCACGCCGGAGGCGAGCACCTCGACGCGGCGGGCGTCGAGCTCGAAGCGCTTGGCGACCTCGGCCGCGGGGTCGCTGGTGAGGACGCGGACGCCGCGCTCCAAGGTCTCGTACTCGAGGACGGCGCCGACGAGGCGCCGTAGGGAGGTGGCGCTGCCGCCCACAGCCACAGCCTGCTCGGGCTGACTCAGCTCGACACCCTCGAAGCGGTCGGCGATCTCGTCGCGGAGCCGGCGGATCTCCACCGGACCAGGGGGGTCGCTCTTGAGGAACTCCTCGGCCAGTGCTCCCGACCCGACCCTGAAGGAACGCACCTCGCGGACACCGCCCGCGAGCGTGCCGAGAACGACCTCGGAGGATCCACCGCCGACGTCGACGACGGCGATCTCGCCCTCGACCGGATGGCCGAGCGCCTTGGTGGCACCGATGAACGCGAGTCGGCCCTCCTCCTCCTCGGAGAGGATCTCGGCGGGGAATCCGGCGGCGGCGCTGATCGCCTCAGCGACCTCCTCGCCGTTGGGTGCCTCGCGGATCGCCGCTGTGGCGACGATGCGGACGGCCTCCGCCCCGACCTCGTGCGCGAGCCTGACCTGCGTGGCGACGACGTCGCAGACCTCCTCGACCTTCTCCTCGGTGATCGCGCCGTTCTTGCCCAGACCCTTGTTGATGCGCGTGTAGGCGCGCTGCTCCATGACCTTGCGCAGCTGCCCGTCCTCGGGTTCGGCGACGAGCACCCTCGTGGTATTGGAGCCGATGTCGATCGCCGCGCAGAGCATCTCCCGCAGGCCGATCTTGTCAGAGGACCGGGAGTCGGGTCGGCGCTGGGAGCGACGAGTCGGGCGCTGGCGTAGGGCTACTGCTGCCACGTCGATTCGATCTTGCTGCAGGCAGCGGCGGAAGCCGTCAACAAGATGTGAAGATCGGCGACTAATTCTCGCTCCTAGCAGGTAGTTCACGACATCTTCACCGCGGGCCCTCGGCCTTCGTCGAAGTTCGGGCCATGGACATCGATACGCCGCTGCCATCGCGCTTCGGGCTCTCCGTCCCGACCGAGTGGTGGCCCGCCCGCCCGCTGATGAAGGAGATCGAGGCCGCAGGATTCGGCTGGGTGCAGCTTCCGGCGCCCCCGGAGAGCGTGCTCCTCGACACGCGAAGCTGCGTCCGCCACGCCCGCGGAGCCGGTGAGTCGGTCGCTGCGGCCGGGCTCCGCTCGGTGCTGCACGCGCCCGCCGAGCTGATCGCCGGGCGGCCTGAATCCGACCGCGCCGTCGAGGGAGCGATCGCGTACGCGGCCGAGTGCGGCGCGGCCGCGGTCGTCCTGCACGCCCGCGCGTACTGCGACGGACCGGGCGCCGGCGACCGCGCGCTCGCGGAGACGCGCTCGCTGGCTCAGCTCGCCGTCACGGCCGAGCGGCTCGGCGTCACGCTCGCGCTCGAGAACCTCGCTCCGGTCTTCCCCGGCCCGGAGACGATCTCGGCGAACCCCCTGGCGCTGCGCGCCCTCGCCCGGCGCATCTCCTCCCCGGCGGTCGGGCTCTGCCTCGACGTCGGACACGCCAACGTCGTCGCCGGGCTGCGGCGAACGTCGCTGACGCGCATGGTCGAGCCCGTCCTGGACATGGTCGCCCTCCTCCACGTGCACGACAACCTAGGCGCCCGCTGGATCCGCGACGAGCGCCCCGAGCTCGACCCGGTGCGCCTCGACCTCCACCTCCCCCCGGGACGCGGCTCGATTCAGTGGGAGACGGTGGCGCCGTCGCTGCTGGAGACCGGCGCCCCGATGATCTGGGAGATCCACCCGCCCCGGCCGGCCCCCGCCGAGCTCATGGACGCGGCCCTGGCCGCGATGGACGCGGCCCCGACCCCCACCCGCCTGCCCGCGGACACCGCGGCCTGACCCCCACCGAGCGAAGCGCGGGACCAAAGGGCGGTGGCGGGGGACCCACCCGGCCACCCTCCCGAGCGAAGCAGCGGAGCCAAAGGGCGGTGGCGGGGGACCCACCCGGCCGCCCTCCCGAGCGAAGCGGGCGCTAAGGCCGGGAGGGTCCCCGCCGCCGCCCGCCGTGCCTACGTGTGCTTGACGACGATGCTCTCGATCGAGTTGCTCGCCGAGCGGCAGGAGTCGATCGCCTCCTCGAGCGCCGCGTAGATGTCCTTCCAGCGCAAGACGAACATCGGGTCGATCGCGTTGTCGAAGAGCGCTGCGAGGGCACCCCGGTAGATCTGATCGCCCTCCTGCTCGAGCTTGCGGATCCCTGAGAGGTGCTCCTCGATGCCCTCGAGCCGCTCGAGGTCGTCGAGCGCGGCCGAGAGCTCGCGGCCGCAGTCACGAAGGACGCCGGCAAGCTGCTGGGCCTGCTCCATCGGCGCTTCGACGTGCTTCGTCGCGAGCTGCTCGGAGGCCTCCTCGATGTCGTCGACGACATCGTCGATGGCTCCCGCGAGCATGTGGATGTCCTCGCGGTCGAACGGGGTCATCTTGCTCACCCGCAGTCGGTTGACGATCTTGTGGGTGACCCGATCGCCCTCCTCCTCGCAGTCGCTGATCTCCCGGCGCAGGCCGCGGTCCTCGGGCCAGGTGCGCATCAGGGCGTCCATGTGAGCGGCGGCGTCGCGCGCGTTACGCCCGGCAACACGCAGCAGCTCGAAGATCTCGGCCTGCGGCGGCTTCGCCCCGAACGCCTCCCAGCGCCGCCTCGCGGAGCGCAGATTGCGGCCGTAGAGCTGCTCCTCCGCGGCTGACACCTGACGGTCCCTAGCTGCGGACCGGCTGCTCGGGGTGGGAGGCGTCCTCGAACTCCCGGAAGAGCCCGGTGACGACGAACGCCGTCTGCTCGCCGATGTCGACGGCGTTGTCTCCCATCCGCTCGATCGCCCGGGCGATCAGCAGCATGCCGGTTGCCCACTCGCGCACGTCCTCGGTGTCGCCGATCTCGATCGCGAGCCGGAAGCACTGGCGGTTCAGGTTGTCGACGATGTCGTCGCCGCGGACGAGGTCCTGCGCGAGCTCGACGTCGCGGCCGGCGAACGCCTGCTTCGCCTGGCTCAGCATCGCGAGGACCTGCTTGCCCATCGTGATCACGTCGCGCAGCATGCGATCGTCGACGGGCGGCTCGTGGCCTGAGAGCGGCACGAGCTTGGCGATGTTCACGCACTGATCGCCCATCCGTTCGATCGACTTGATCAGGTGCAGCAGCGCCGAGATCAGCCGCAGGTCCGTTGCGACCGGCGCCTGGGTCGCGAGCAGCGTCAGGATCGACTGGTGCACCTCGAGGTAGCGGCCGTCGATCCGGTCATCGTCGGCGATCACCATCTCGGCGAGCTCCATGTCACGGTGCTGGACGACCTCGAGCGCCCGGCCGAGCGTCTCGGCCACGAGGTCGAGCCCACCCAGCGTCCGCTCCTCGAGCGTCCGCAGCTCCTCCGCGTACTTGTGCCTGGTCTCTGGCATCTTGCTCGCTTCCCTGTTCCCGTCCGCGGTCAGCCGAAGCGGCCGCTGACGTAGTCCTCGGTCGCCTTCTGCGACGGGTTCGAGAAGATCGTGGTCGTCTCGTCCATCTCCACGAGCCGGCCGGGATCGCCGCTCCGCTCGAGGTTGAAGAAGGCGGTGTAGTCGCTCGCGCGGCTCGCCTGCTGCATGTTGTGGGTGACGATCACGATCGTGAAGTTCTTCTTCAGATCCTGGATCAGATCCTCGACGGCCAGGGTCGCGACCGGGTCCAGCGCCGAGCAAGGCTCGTCCATCAGCAGGACCTCGGGCTGGACGGCGGTGGCGCGGGCGATGCAGAGACGCTGCTGCTGACCGCCGGAGAGGCCGGAGCCGGGCTTGTTGAGCCGGTCCTTGACCTCGTTCCAGAGGTTCGCGCCGCGCAGCGCCCTCTCCACCACCTCGTCGAGCTGGGCCTTCTTGACCTTCCTCGCGTTCAGCTTCAGGCCCGCGGCCACGTTGTCGTAGATCGACATCGTCGGGAACGGGTTCGGCTGCTGGAAGACCATGCCGACCTGACGGCGCACCTCGACCGGATCGATGCCGGGGCCGTAGATGTCGGCGCCGTCGAGGGTCAGGTGGCCCTCGACGCGCGCGCCGGGGGTGAGCTCGTGCATGCGGTTGATCGAGCGCAGGAAGGTCGTCTTGCCGCAGCCCGAGGAACCGATCAGGGCGGTCACCTTGTTCGGGCGGATGGACATCTCGACGTCCTCGACGGCCTTGAAGTCGCCGTAGAACAGGCTCAGGCCCGACACCTCGATGGCCTTCGCGCGGCTGTCCGCGGAGGCGGCCGTCCCGGTCTCGCCGACGACGGGCGCAGCGCCGGCCGTCGCGGGTGCCCTCGGGGCGTCGACGGGGCTATCGATCAGCTCCGGAGTCTCTGTCTCAGTCAAGTCCTCACCGTCCTCTTTCATTTCGAAGCTTGCAAGTCAGCGGATCTCGGTTCCGAACCGCCGATAGAAGAGCCGCGCGATCAGGTTCAGCAGAAGGACGATCACGATCAGGGTCAGCGCGGCCGCCCAGGCGCGGTCGTAGGAGGCGTCCTGCGGGATCCCCGGCGTCTTGTACTCGAAGTAGGCGTAGACCGGGAGGGTCTCCATGCGGCCGCTGAAGGGGTTCAGGTTGGTCGAGTCGATGACCCCGGCGGTGACCAGCAGCGGCGCCGTCTCGCCGATGATCCGGGCGACGGCGAGCATGACGCCGGTGATCATCCCGGCGAGCGCCGTCGGCAGCACGACCTTGACGATCGTCCTCCACTTCGGCGTCCCGAGCGCGTAGGAGGCCTCGCGCAGGTGGTCGGGGACGATCTTCAGCATCTCCTCCGCCGAGCGGATCACGATCGGGATCATCAGGACCGAGAGCGCCACCGAGCCCATCACGCCAAGGCGGATGCCGGGGCCGAAGATCAGCGCGAAGAGCGCGTAGGCGAAGAGGCCGGCGACGATCGAAGGGATGCCGGTCATGACGTCGACGAAGAAGGTCAGATAGCGGGCCAACCGCTTGCCCTTGCCGTACTCGACGAGGTAGATCGCGGCCATGATCCCGATCGGCACCGAGATCGCCGCGGCGACGCCGGTGATGACCAGCGTCCCCCAGATCGCGTGCGTCGCGCCGCCGCCCTCGCCGACCACGTTGCGGGCCGACTCGGTGAAGAACGTCGTGTCGAAGCGGGCCATGCCGCGGTCGACGACCGTCCACAGCAGCGAGGCGAGCGGCAGCACCGCGAGCACGAAAGCCGACGCGATCGTCACGGTGACGAGCCGGTCCTTGGCCTGGCGGGCGCTCTCGACGACGCGCGAGACGGCGTAGATCGAGATGCTCGAGACGACCGCGGTGCCGATCACGAGCCTGACGATGCTGACCTGTCCGAGCAGGGTCAGGATCAGGAAGGTGAGGGCCAGCGAAGCGCCGGCGAGCGCGTAGGGGGCCCAATCCGGGAGCCGGCCACGGCCGATGCCCGCCTCCCCCCCGAAGACGTCGCGGGAATCGAATCCGACGGGTGCGGTGGTGCCCGACATCAGGCCCTCTTCTTCCCCTCGGCCGCGTGGCGCTCGGAGCGCGAGATGATCGCGCGAGCGCCCATGTTGACCAAGAGGGTGATCGCGAAGAGGACGAGCCCCGAGAGGATCAGCTCGTTGACCTCGATGCCCGAGGACTCGGGGAACTTGCTCGCGATGTTGGAGGCGATCGTCGGCGGGTTGCCGGAGCCGATCAGGTTGAAGGTGACCCCGCCCGAGCCCGAGAGGATGATCACGACGGCCATCGTCTCGCCGAGGGCGCGACCGAGGCCGAGCATCGAGCCGCTGATCACGGCCGAGCGGCCGAAGGGAAGGACCGTCATCTTGATCATCTCCCAGCGCGTGGCGCCCAGCGCGAGGGCGCCCTCCTGCTGCTTCCTCGGCGCCTGCGAGAAGACCTCACGGGCGACCGCGGAGATGATCGGCAGGATCATCACCGCCAGGACGATCCCGACGACGAACATGGTCCGGCCCGTCACCGACGCCGGACCCTCGAAGAAGGGGAGGAACCCGAGGTTGTCCTCGAGCCACTTCATGACCCCGACCGCGGCGGGGCCGAGGACGAAGATGCCCCAGAGCCCGTAGACGATGCTGGGGATGGCCGCCAGCAGGTCGACGATGTAGCCGAGCGGCTGGGCGAGCCGGCGCGGCGCGATGTGGCTGATGAAGAGCGCCACCGCGACCGCGAGCGGGACCGCGATGATCACCGCCAGGGTGGCGGCGAGCACCGTCCCGAAGGCCAGCGGCGCGATGTAGGCGACGACGCTCTTGCCCTCGGCGAGCTCGGACGTGCTCGCCGAAAGCGCCGGCACCGCCTGAATCAGGAGGAAGATCGCGACCCCGGCCAGGACGGTCAGGATCGCGATCCCCGAGGCGATCGCGGCGCCCGAGAAGAGGCGATCTCCGAGGCGGCGTTCGCCGCCTCGGAGACCCCATACGCTCGGTCCGGTCGCTGCTTCCATGCCTCGGGACCTCCGCTACCTAGGAGCCGATCGCGTCGACCGCCGGCTGGATCTGCTTCTGCAGGTCCGAGGAGATCGGCGCCGAGCCGGCGTTGTCGGCGGCGGCCTGCTGGCCGTCGGAGCTGATCACGTAGCCGAGGTAGCCCTTGACGATGTCGGCGGTGGCCGAGTCGTCGTAGGCGGTGCACGCGGCGGCGGACGAGATCAGGATCAGCGGGTACTGCGACGGATCCGTCGTAGTCCGGTCGATCTCGAACGAGAACACGTAGTCACCGTCCTTGACCTCCTTGGCCGCGTCGGCGGCAGCCGTCGCGCCGTCGGCGGACGGAGCGACGTACTCGTCGCCGACCTTGACCGAGGCGATGCCAAGATCGCCGGCCTGGCTCTCGTCGGCGTAGCCGATCGTGCCCTCACCGGCGCCGACGGCCTCGACGACACCGGAGGTGCCCTCAGCGGCCTCGCCGCCGTCCACCGGCCACGCGTCGTCGGGCTCGTACGTCCACACGTCCGGAGCCGTCTGCGACAGGTAGTCGGTGAAGTTCGCCGTCGTGCCCGAGTCGTCGGAGCGGTTCACCGGCGTGATGTCGGTGTCCGGCAGGTCGGCGTCGGGGTTGTCCGCGGCGATGGCCGGGTCGTTCCACTTGGTGATCTCCTGAGCGAAGATCCCCGCGAGCGTGTCGGGGGAGAGCTGCAGGTTCTCGACCTCGGGGAGGTTGTAGACCACCGCGATCGGCGAGATGTAGACGGGGATCTGGATGAACTCGCCCCCGGCCTTCTTGCAGCGATCCTCCGCTCCGGTCAGCTCGTCGTCGGCGAACGGGGAGTCGGTGCCGGCGTAGTCGGTCTTGCCACCGGCGATGAACGCCTCGCGGCCGCCGCCCGACCCAACCGGGTCGTAGGCGATGCTGACGCCCGAGTTGTCCGTCTGGAAGCCGGCGATCCAGGCCTGCTGGGCGGCGTCCTGGGAGCTCGCGCCCGCGCCGGCGATGTCGCCGGAGAGGTCGCTGCCGCTGCTGGTGCTGTCGCTGTCGTCGCTGCCGCAGGCGGCCACGCCGAACGCGAGAAGCACCGTCGAGGCGCCAATTGCGAAGAACTTACGTGAGTTCACGTCACTCCTTGTCTGTCTGGGAATGGATGCCGAGAGGGCGGGCGAGCAGGGGCTCGCAGGGCCCGCGTTGTGTCGGCGCAGAGGAATGTCCCAGCCGGTTCAGGAGGGCTTGTTACTCGCGTGTGCCCGACCTGTGAAGAAGCTGTGAACGAGTCGCGGCTGCTCCAGGGGACCTGGACAGGCGGCCCGGGCGCGTAGCTACGCGGTTGCGGCGGAGGCCTCGGGTTCAGCCGACCGCTCTTCGGCGGCGGTCCCGAGGTCGTCGGCGCTGGGGAGATCTGCGACTCCGTCCACCGGCTCCGGCTGGAAGCGGTAGCCGATGCCGAAGTGCGTGTGGATGTAGTTCCAGCTCGGCGAGAGCTTCTGGATCTTGGAGCGGAGCTTGCGGACGAAGACGTCGACCGAACGGTCGCCGTGCGCCATCTCGTAACCCCAGACGCGCCTATATATCTCTCCGCGCTCGATCACCGAGCCGGCGGACTCCGAGAGGGTCTTGACGAGCTCGAACTCACGGCGGGTCAGGTCGAGGCTGGTGCCGCCGACGAAGGCCTGGAACTGGTCGGGGCGGATCTCGAGTTCGCCGACGACCGTCGGGCCCTTCTCGGTCTCGCCGCTGGCGCGGCGGCGGCGGCGGACCACGGCCTCGATCCGGGCCATCACCTCCTCGGGATGACAGGGCTTGGCGATCCAGTCGTCGGCCCCGAGCCGCAGCCCGCGGACCCGCTGGGCGACCGTCGAGTCGGTGGTGCAGACGATCACGCCGAGGCCGGGCATCATCCCGCAGACGCGCTCGAGGAACGGCCAGGCGTCCTCGGCGGGGAGGACCGTCAGGTCGACGAGCAACGCGTTGATCTTCATCGCGACGAGCTCCTCCGCGGGCACGGCGCCGCCGAGCGCGCGGTGCTGCCAGCCGGCGGCGTCGAGGCGCTTACCGAGGACGGTGAGGAAAGCGCTGTCGCGATCGATGATCGCGACCCGGAGTATCGAGCTTGGAGCGCTCATGGGTGCAAGGGGTGGGTTCGTCCGACGCGGTGGTGGCTGACGGATCGACTCGATCGTAGCGGTGCTCAGGCGGCGAGAAGCGTGAATCAGCGCACGGTCACAGGATTTTCACAAGGCCGTCCCCGGATGTTCACGGCTGGATGACGTGTACAGGAGAGGGTTCCGATCACCGTGAGACCAGCTATCTCGCGCGCGCGCGGCCTCCTCCTGCCCCGGCCGCGCGCTTTCTTTTCGGGGTCCCTCCGGGCGGGCGGCTCTAGCTGATCGAGCCGCTCGCCGCCAGAGCGATGACGAGGATGCCGAGCGGGATCCGGTAGGCGACGAAGATGCCGAGCGTGTGGTGGGCGAGGTAGCGCAGGAGCCAGGCGATGGCCGCGTAGCCGCTGACGAAGGCGGCGATGGTGGCGACGATCGTCGCCCAGACGGAGGCGCTGTCGCCGCCGCCGATGTCGCGCAGCTCGAAGAGCCCGCTGAGGACGACCGCCGGGACCGAGAGCAGGAAGGAGTAGCGGGCGGCGGCGGCGCGGTCGAAGTTGAGCAGCAGGCCGGCGGAGATCGTCGCCCCCGAGCGGGAGACGCCCGGGATCAGGGCGAGCGCCTGCGCGCAGCCGATCAGGAACCCGTCGCGCGGCCCCATCGACTCGATCTCGCGCTGGCGCTTGCCGACGGCCTCGGCGAGCATCATCACGAATGAGAAGGCGATCAGCATCGAGCCGATCACGTAGAGGTCGCGGGCGCCGGACTCGATCTGGTCCTTGAAGACGAGCCCGCAGATCGAGATCGGGATCGTGCCCAAGACGATGAACCAGCCCAGGTTGGCGTCGGTGCTGCGTCGCCGGTACGGGAGCTTGATCTCATGGACCCAGGCGCGCGCGATGCGCCACAGGTCCTTGCGGAAGTAGATGAGGACGGCCGCCATCGTCCCCAGCTGCACGACCGCGGTGAACGCGGTGCCCGGGTCCTCCCAGCCGAGCAGGGCCGGGACGATCCGCAGATGCCCACTGGATGAGATCGGCAGGAACTCAGTTAGACCCTGCACGATCCCGAGGATGATGGCTTCGAGGGCCGACATCGGCTCGGCATCCTACGGAGCATGCGGTTGGAAGCCCCCGCTCAGGTAGAGTGCCGGGCCGTGACTCTCGTCCGTCGCATCGGCCTCGCCCTCACCGCGCTCTGCGTGGCGGGTCTCGCCGCCGCCCCGGCGGCGCTCGCCGCTGACGGCATCGGCCTCGGCGGCACGACCACCGACAAGAGCGTCACCTTCTTCTGCTTCGGCGTGATCGCGCTCTTCATGCTGCTGCCGATCGTGCTCTCGATCATCCAGGCGCGCCTCGAGGGCCGCAAGGAACGGATGCGCGAGCAGCTCGAGCGCGTCCACCGGCCTTAGCGCCTCCTGTTTCCAGGTCGTAGCGGCCACCGGTCCCACCGCCCAGGCGCGCTCGCCGAGTCGAGGCCGCACATTCGTGCACGGCTTCCCCGCTGACCTGTCACCGATGTGTGGCATCGCTCACAGTTCCCTAATGGAATGCAGGGATTTTCGGGGCGATGGGTAAAGGAACGGTCCGGCGCGATCGAGGGTGCTCCCTCGTTGCGCCTCTTCATGTCCCCACATTCCGCGCACACCCACACGCACGGCTCGCCGCGGCTGCTGCAGCACCTCCCCTCCCGTCTCGCGATCGCGATCGCGCTCTGCCTCCCGGCGACGGCGATCGCGGCACCCGCGGCTGACGACTCGGCCGCTCCGGCGCCTCCTCGCACCGGCGCCGGGGACGAGGCGGGCATCGTCGATGTCCTCGTGACGGTCGGGACGATGTTCGAGGGCACCGAGCCAGACGGCCCCTTCAACCCGGTCGCCGCGAAGGTCGACTACGGCACATCGATCAACACCTTCGGAGGCGGCGGGATGCGCGAGCACGAGGGGCAGGACATGTTCGCCCCCGAGGGGACTCCGGTCATCTCCCCGGTCGCCACGAAGGTGCTCGAGACCGGCACCGACGGCGGCCGCGGCAACTGGGCAGCGCTCTACGACCCCGAGCGCGATCGCACCTACGTCTACATGCACATGCTCGAGCCCGCCGCGGTGAAGGCGGGGCAGAAGCTCGACGCCGGTCAGAAGATCGGGCTCCTCGGCTGCACCGGCTCCTGCGATGGCGCCCATCTCCACTTCGAGATCCGCGCCGGCGCTGATCCCTATGGCGCCCCGTCGGACCCGCTCGCGGAGCTCAAGCGCTGGGAGACGGACCCTTCGGGCTGAGGCCCGCGAGGGGTCGGGACCCCACCGACTCCCCGGTGAGATCGACATTTGGGCCGCCACGCTTCCCATATGTCGATGTCACGGGAGCGACAAGCACCCGCCCCCCCGTGAGATCGACCTTTCGGCTGCGGCCCCGCCCCGACTCCCCGGTGAGATCGACATTTGGGCCGCCACGCTTCCCATATGTCGATGTCACGGGCGCATTCGACGGGTCGGGGGTAGGCTCGGCCTCGTGAGCCGGACCAGCTACGAGCTTCGCGGCACGACCGCGGTCCTCACGATCGAGCGCCCCGAACGCCGCAACGCGGTGGACGCGGAGACCGCGGCCGAGCTCCTCGAGGGCTTCCGCCGCTTCGAGGCCGATGACGAGGCGCGCGTGATGGTGCTGACCGGCGCCGGCGATGTCGCCTTCTGCGCCGGCGCCGACCTGAAAGCGCTGGCGGAGGCGGGACCTGACGTCTCAATCGAGCAGATCCAGGAGGTCGCGGACCGCACCGAGGGACCGATGGGCTTCACTCGGGCGCTCGCGAGCAAGCCGACGATCGCCGCGATCAGCGGCTGGGCTCTCGCCGGCGGCCTGGAGGTGGCGCTCTGGTGCGACCTGCGCATCGCCACCCGCGGCTCCAGGCTCGGCTACCCCGAGCGGCGATGGGGCGTCCCCCTGATCGATGGCGGCACGCTGCGGCTGCCGCGGATCGTCGGGCTCGGGCGCGCGCTCGACCTGATCCTCACCGGCCGCATCATCGAGACCGACGAGGCGCTCTCCTGGGGCCTCCTCACCGAGGTGGTCGAGGAGGGTGAGCATCTGAACCGCGCGGTCGAGATCGCCGACGCGCTCGCCCGCTTCCCGCAGGAGACGATGCTCTCCGATCGCCGCTCCGCGATCGAGGGCTCGACGCTCCCGCTCGCCGAGAGCCTCGAGTTCGAGGCCGCGCTCGGCCGCGCCTCGATCGCGGTCGGCCTGAAGGGCGCCGGCCGCTTCGCCGGCGGCGAGGGTCGCGGCGGCGCGGGCGCGGGCGTCTGAGGGGCGGGCCTGGCCCTAGATCCGGAACTCGCGCAGCAGGCGCTTCTCGCTGTCGCCCTCGACGGAGGCGATCACCTCGATGTGTCCCTCCAGCGGGGTGCCTCGGATCTTCGTCGCGAGCAGGTCGTCGACCTGGAAGATCCCGGCGGAGTTGTTCATCCGGATCTCGACTCGGATCGGGCGCTCCTCGCCCTTCTCGATGCTGACGTCGTCGATCGCCGCCGCCGAGATCGCGTGGATACCGACCTCGCCGCGCTCGACGGGGCCGCGGGCCCGTCCCTGCGCCATGTCGAGGGCATCGGCGACGCGCACCACGCCCGCCTCCAGCGTGTACGGCTCGCCGCGGCGACGGTGGCCGATGATGCAGTGCAGAGCCTCGGATACGACGACGGTCAGCTCGGGATCCTCGTAGACGCCGGCGAGCAGCTCGCGAAGCTTGCGCTCGGCCAGGAACAGGCTGTAGGCCTCGTGGTCGGCGCGGTGGATCGACATGCCGGTGTCGTGGAGGAACACGCCGGCGGTGACGACGACCTCGGAGTCTCGGGGGCTCATCCCGTGGTCGGTGACCATGTTGAGCGGTAGGCCCGCGCGCTCGGCGAGGCGCAGCATCCGCAGCGCGATGTTGGCGACGATCTGGATGTGGACCCACGAGTGGTCCGACATCCCGAGCCGCTCGGAGCCGACCTGCTGCAGGTGCCACCAGGCGAGCACCTGCTGGTCGGAGGAGGCGCGCTCGATCAGCTTCTCCAGCTTGCGGTTGCCGCGAGTCGGCATCCGGATCCGGACGTCGGAAAGGCGCTCACGCAACGGGCGGCCGTCGGGCTCCATCGATGCGCCGTTGCTGTCGTCGTGGTCGCCGTGATCGCTCATCGTTGCCAGTCTCCCACCGCGCGCGGGTGGCGGCGTGAACGCGTTGTGGCCGCGCGGCGATCATCGAACGTCACTCGTTACCCCCTATAGGGGGCACTCAGTGACGTTCGGCGGTTGCGGTGGGCGGCTACGCCGGCCTGACGCCGGGACCTCAACCGACGACCGGCGAGACGCTCTCGATGATGCGCGGCCAGATCTCCAACTCGATCGCCGCGGCCAGGAGGATCATCGGCAGCGCCAGGGCGACGGTCACGAAGGTCGCCGCAAGCAGCTCATCCCACTGGCCGCGGCGGGAGGCGATCAGCCAGGCGGCGAGCGGCAGGAAGACCGCGGTGAGCTCCAGGAGTGCGTGCGGGAGGACGGTCAGGACGAGCTGCCAAGTGGGGATCGCGAGCTGGTCGGCAAGCGTCGAGGCGTACATGCCGAGCCCCAGCGCCTGGGTCAGGAGCGAGAAGACGGTGACGAACCCGACCCAGGCGATCGCCACCTGACCCGCGCGCTCGTGCAGCGCCCGGGAGAACCCCGACTTCGTCGCGGCAACCCGATGCATCGAGCTGCCGGCGATGAATCCGGCGACGCACGCCGTCGCGTGCAGGGCGAGCACCAGCAGGTTGCGCCCGAGGATGTGACCGAGGTCGGCGAGCCCCGGCGGGTCGCCGACGCCGGGCAGCGGCAGCCGCACCGTGTCCGGGGTGACGTGCAGGGAGACGAACCAGACCGCGACCAGCAGCCCTGCCGCGATCAGCACCGCGCCGGTGAACCACGGGATCAGGACCGAGCCGGGGTCCCGCTCCCAGCGCTTGAACGCGGCGCGGCTGTCGCGCACGCCCTCCGCCAGCGCGAAGGCCTCGCCGTTCCCTTCGGGCGGGACCTGCGAGGACTGGACAGGGGTGGTCGCTTCGTGCGCCGCGCTCACCCCACGCACATCGGCGCGGGGCGGCGCGGCTTTTAGCGGTGTCGAGCCACCGGGCCGGCGAACCGGCCAAGGCGCACGGGCATCCCCGGGGCCCGGGGTCAGCCGCCGCAGACGGGCCAGGGGCTGGAGCCGGCGCGCGAGTACAGGAGCGCGGCGCGGTAGTCCTGCTCCGCCTCGGAAGCGTCGGCGGGGCTGCCGGATCCACCGACGGATGCCCAGGTGCCCATGTCGAACTGGTACTTGCCGTAGTAGGTGCCTGAGGCGTCGACGACCGTCGGATCACCGCCGGACTCGCACGAGGCGATCGAGTCGAGCGTCGCCTGCGAGACGCCGGGCGGGTAGGTTGAAGGGCGGCACCGGGCCGCGCTGCCCTGGGTCAGTTGACCGAACACACGATCCCCACCTTCGAGGGTTTCTTGTGTGGGTCCGGTCACACACGCAATCGAGCGTTCACACAGTGCAGGACTCCCACCAGACCCCCAGAAGCCGCAGTTGCGGGTGATCGACGAGTCTTTCGCCGGCAGCGCCGACCTCGGCACGGGCATGTCCGCGGCGCTGATGCGGCGGGTCGCGCGCGGGCAGATCGCCCCCACCGTGCGCATGCACCGGACCGGACCGATCCTCGCGTTCGGCCGCCTCGACAAGCTCCGGCCCGGGTACTCCGACGCGGTCCGGATCGCGCGCGAGCACGGCTACGAGCCGGTCGAGCGGCTCGCCGGCGGCCGCGCGGCGGTCTTCCACGAGGGCACGATCTCCTTCTCCCACGCCACCCGGGCCGCGGGCGCATACGCTGGGACGCGTCCGCGGTTCGAGGAGATGGCCGGCCAGATCGCGGCCGCGCTGGGCGCGCTCGGTGCGGACGCCCACGTGGGCGAGGTGGAGGGCGAGTACTGCCCGGGCGAGTTCTCGGTCAACGCCCGCGGGGCGGTCAAGCTCGCCGGAATCGGCCAGCGCGTGATCACCGGCGGCGCCCACGTGGGCGGCGTCGTCGTCCTCCGCGGCGCGGGCAGGATCCGCGACGTGCTCACACCGATCTACGAGGCGCTGGAGCTGGATTGGAAGCCGGAGACGACCGGGAGCCTCGCCGCCGAAATCGGCGAGGACGACGAGACGATCCCCGCGGGCGAGCGCGACCCGCTGATCGAGCGCGCGATCGCGGCGCTGCGCGAGGTCCTCTCCCGCGACTACGAGCTCGTCGACGCCGAGCTCGACGACGACACCCGCGCGCTCGCCGCCGAGCTCCGCTCCGACCACGCCCCGCAAACGTCGAGGAACTGAGAACGAAAGGGCCTGACCCTCATGTCCCCTATATAAGTGGGGGGTGGCCGGGATCGGGACCTTCATCTCCGCGGGACGCTCGCTGGACGCGGCGATTGAGCGGGTGCGCCTCGCCGAGTCGCTCGGATACGACTCGACCTACGTCACCCACATCGCCGGGCGCGACTCGCTGACGGTGCTCGCCGCATACGCAGGCGCCACCGAGCGGATCCGGCTCGGCACCGGGGTGCTCCCCATCTACTCGCGAACGCCCGTCGCAACCGCCCAGACGGCGGCGACCATCGACGAGATCTCGGGCGGGCGCATGGTGATCGGGCTCGGCGTCTCCCACCGGGTCACGGTCGAGGGTTGGTATGGCGCGACGATCGACCAGCCCGTCGAGGAGATGCGCGAGTACGTGACCTCGATGCGGGCGATGTTCCACGGTGAGGAGGTCCCCGGCGGCGAGGAGCGCAAGTGGCCCACGAGCTTCCGGTTCATGGGCTACGACGTGCGCCCCGACCTCCCCATCTACATCGCCGCGCTGTCACCGAACATGCTGCGGCTCGCCGGCGAGATCGGCGACGGCGTCCTGCTGTGGCTCTGCGATCCGCCCTACATCCGCGACGTCGTCATCCCCGAGGTGACGAAGGGGCGCGAGGCCGCCGGCAAGACGCTCGAGGGCTTCGACATCGTCCCCGCCGTGCCGGTCTCGGTGACCGAGGACCGAGCGGCGACGCTGGCGCGGGTTCGCGGTGACCTGGTCACCTACCTCTCCCTCCCCTTCTACCGCTCGATGCTCGAACGCTCCGGCTTCGGTGAGGAGATCGCCGCCTTCGACGCCGGGATCGCCGACGGCGACGTCGAACGCGCGAAGGCGGCGATGAGCGAGGAGATGCTGAGCTCCCTGGGCGGCCATGGTGGGCCCGACGACGTCCGCGCCGCCGTCACCCGCTACCTCGACGCCGGCGCGACGTCTCCCGGCGTCAGCCCGGTCCCCGGAGTCTGACTTCGACGCCACGCTGCGCGCCGCAGCGAGCTGATCTGACCGGCCCTGGGACTCACGGCCTCCGGGCGACAGCCGTCCTACTCCACTGCAGGGCCTCCATCACCTCGATCTTCGAGGCGCGGCGCGCAGGCCAGACGCCGGCGAGGATCCCCGCCAGGCCGGCGAGCACGAGCACGAACGATGATCCCGACGACCGGGATGCCGAGCACCAGGCCCTCGTCGGAGAGCGCTTCGACGGCCGCGACCGCGACCGCGTGCCGATCACCAGCGCCGATGATCGCGCCGATCATCGCCGTGATCAGCGACTCGTAACGGACCTCCTGCGGATCTGGGAACAGGAGGCACCGATCGCCCGCAGCATTCCGATCTCGGGTGCGTTCGTAGATCGTCAGCACGAGCGTGTTGACGACGCCGAAGAGGCTGATGATCACCGACGGAGCGAGCAGCACGTAGATCACCGCGAGGCTGGTTGATCGAATCGGACTGGCTGTCCTTGAGCTCCTGCTGGCTCTGCGCCTGCGCCTGCGGGAGCCGCTTCTCGACGAGCGCGGCCGCTGCCTCGGTCTCGCCGACGTCGGCGTCGGGCTCGAAGCCGACCAGGTCGAAGTCGACGTTGGAGTCGAACTGCGTCCCGCACCGTGTCGATCGGAAGGGCGAGCGTGGGGAACGAGGAGCTGGACCTCGTCGCGGACCATGCCCGCCACCTCGACCGTCACCTTGTTCCCGCTCTGGGCGGTGATCTCGACGTCATCGCCAGGCCGCGATCCGTTGTCGGCGGCCCTGCTCCTCCGCGATCGCCTGATCGGGGCGGAGGTTCTCGAAGGTGGCGTCGTCGCCGTCGGTCAATCGAGGTTGGCGACCGACGTCAGGTTGCTGTCGAGGCCGGTGATGATCACCGTCACCTCGACCAGGGCACCAGCGCCGCCGATCGGCGAGACGGTCTCGACCCCGGGCACCTCGGCGACCGCCTTCCCGACCGACGGTGAAGGGGGAGAAACGTCGGTGTTGGTGATCGCCATGTCGCCGACCAGGTCTGATCGAGCGCGTCGGCGACGGACTTGTTGGCGGACTTGGCGAAGATCGCCGCGAAGACGACGAGCGCGACGCCGATCATCAACGCCGCCGAGGTGACCGCGGTGCGGCTCGGGTTGCGGAGGTGTTCTCGCGGGCGAGGCGCCCGGTCACTCCCGGAGCGCCTCGATCGGGCGGCCGACGAGCGAGGCGAGGGCGAGACGATGGAACCGGCCAGCATCGCGGCCGACGAAAGCAGGATCAGCCCGGAGCCGAGATCGGCGCCGGGCGCCGCCGAACGACGCCGTCGAACAGCCCGTAGCCGATGGCGAGATCCACGACGAGGACGAGGCCACGGGCGATCCGGCGCGGCGACGCGTCGTCCGCTCATCGACGGTGGCGGTGTCGCGCAGCGCCTCCAGCAAGGGTCACGCGCGTCGCGCGGATCGCGGGGACAACGGCGGAGAGGAGCGTCGCGACCACGCCGACGATCAGCGGCGCGACGATCGCCGCGGTCAGGACCACGACACCCGACTGCAGGAGCTCGAAAACCGATCATGAAGGCTACGGTGACCAGTTGCACGAGCCGAAGCCGAGCCCGATCCCGAAGGGCGAGGCGGCCACGCCGAGCAGGAGCGCCTCGACGATCACGCTCGCGAGCACCTGACGGGAGGAGGCGCCCAGGTCCGCGGCATCCCGAACTCGCTGGTCCGCTGCGCGACCGTGATCGAGAAGGTGTTGAAGATCCAGAAAGGCGCCGACAAAGACCGAGATCCCGGCGAAGACCAGCAACGCCGTCGTCAAGAACCCCGAAGCCGTCCTTGATATCGGAGGACTGCTCGGCGGCGGCCTCCGCCCCGGTCTTCGCCTCGAACTTGGCGGGAAGCGCGTCGTTGATCCTGTCGCGGAGATCCTCGAACTGACGCCGTCGGCCGCCTCGACGTCGACACAGTCGTACAGCCCTCCATGTCGGCGATGCGCTGCACCTCGGGCGTCGTGAAGACGGCGAGGCTGGCGCCACCGAGGAGCACGCCGCTGCCGAACCGCCCGATGCCCGACAACGTGTACTCCTTGACGCCCTCACGGCCGCTGATCGAGATCGTCTGGCCGACCTCGTAGTCCTCCTCCTCGGAGGTGACGGAGTCGATCGCACGACCTCGTCGTCGCTCGTCGGCGCCGCCCCCTCGATCCAGGTGAAGGGGTTGAACGGCTCCGGCAGCACGTTGTTGGCGATCTGCGGCGGGCCGCCTCCGGCGGGGCCGATGCGCTCCCCGTTCTCGTCGAGGATCGCGATCGAGGTGTCGTCGCCGATGTCGCCGGCGGCCTTGGCGACCCCGTCGACTCCCTCGATCTTCTTCACCAGCGAGGCGGGTACGTTGACGCCGGAGCCGGGTGTGTCGATGCCGCTGTCGAATGCCAGCTTCGGCTGGACGGTGACGTCGATGCCCTCGTTGGCGGTGGCGAAGATGTCGTCGAAGGCGGTGTCGAGCGACCCCTTCAGCATGAAGGTGCCGGCGACCATCGCGACGCCGAGCAGGATCGCGAAGGCGGTCAGCGCCGAGCGGAGCTTGCGGGCCCCGAGCCCCCGCAGCGCTAGCGCGAGCACAGGATCATCAGACGTCGCGCATCAGGTCGATCACCTGCTCCTCGCCGGAGATCCTCTCGTCGGCGGCGATCTGACCGTCGGCGAGGACGACCACGCGATCGGCGTAGGAGGCGACCTTCGGGTCGTGGGTGACGACGATGACGGTCTGGTCGAGCTCGGAGACCGAGTTGCGCAGGAGCTCGAGCACGCCGGTGCTGGACGTCGAGTCGAGGTTTCCGGTCGGCTCGTCGGCGAAGATCACGGCGGGGCGCGAGATCAGGGCGCGGGCGACGGCGACGCGCTGCTGCTGGCCGCCGGAGAGCTCGGACGGACGGTGCTCGGCGCGGTCGGTGAGCCCGACGGTCTCGAGCAGGCGGTCGCGCCACTCCTCGTCGACCGGTTCACCGGCGATCTTCAGCGGCAGCTCGACGTTCTCGACCGCCGTCAGGACCGGGACCAAGTTGAAGAACTGGAAGATGAAGCCGAGCTTGTGGCGGCGGAGCTCGGTCAGACCCTTGTCGTCGAGCGAGGTCACCTCCACCCCGTCGATCCAGGCCTGACCGCCGGTCGGCTTGTCGAGCCCGGCGAGCAGATGCATCAGCGTCGACTTGCCCGAGCCGGAGGGACCGACGATCGCGGTCAGCTCGCCCGAGGGGAAGTCGATCGTCACGCCGCGCAGCGCGTCGACCGCGGCCTCTCCCTCACCGAAGCGACGGCTCAGGTCCTTGCAGGCGACGATGGTCCGAGTTGGTGCGGGAGCGGTAGCTTCGATGTGGGCGAGGGTAGAGCCTCGCCGACGGTTCCCGTCGAGCGGCGAGCCGAATCGAGCCGGATGATCAACCGGAGCAACTGGAGCAACCTGGAGGTAGTGATGGACGGCAACGGCAAGCTGGCCGAGATCGGCGACAAGCTCGCGAGCGTGAACTTCCTCGGCTTTGAGGTGCGCAGCGGACAGGCGCGAGGGCCCGCCCTGCTCGGGCCGACCGCGGCGGCGCCGGTGGCGATCGCGGCGCTGGCGATGGGCGCGGGCGCGATCGGGGCGCTGGCGATCGGCAGGCTCAAGGTCGGCCGCGGCGAGATCGGCAAGCTCCGCATCGAGGAGCTCGAGGTCGGCCGTCTCACGGTCGAGGAGCTCGACGTCAAGCGCCGCAACGACCCGATCGGCGAAGCTTCGGAGGCGTGAGGACCCTGCGCCGGCCCACGTTCTGGGAGGCTGCAGGCGGATGAGGATCCTCGCTTTCAGCGATCTGCACCGGAACCTCGACGCGGCTGCGTCGCTGGTCGAGCGCAGCCCCGAGTTCGACGTGGTGATCGCCGCGGGCGACTTCGCCAACCAGCACAACGGCTTGGAGGAGTCGATCGACGCGCTGACGGGAATCGCGACGCCGACCGTCCTCGTCCCGGGCAACAACGAGACCGAGGACGCGCTGCGGGCCGCCTGCGAGGGCTGGGAGGCGGCGACCGTGCTCCACGGCGAGTCGGCGGAGATCGCAGGGACCACGTTCTTCGGGCTCGGCGCCGGGATCCCGACGACCCCGTGGGACTGGAGCTTCGACCTCAGCGAGGATGAGGCCTCCGGGCGGCTCGCCGACTGTCCGGACGGCGCCGTGCTCGTGGTGCACTCTCCGCCACGGGGCCACTGCGACCAGAGCTCGGCGGAGACCATCTCGGGAGCGCCGCGATTCTCGCCGCGATCAGGGCCAAGCAGCCGCCTTTGGCCGTCTGCGGCCACATCCACGAGGCCTGGGGGCAGCGCTCCCAGGTCGGTCCCACCGAGATCGCGAACCTCGGCCCCAAGGGCGCCGAGCTGGAGGTGTAGTCGCATGTCGAAGCCGACCCCGAAGCTTCCCCGCAAGGTCTACGAGAAGGAGCTGCTGCGCCTGCAGACCGAGCTCGTCGAGATGGTCGAGTGGGTCAACCGCACGGGCGCCCGCATCGCGATCGTCTTCGAGGGGCGCGACGCAGCCGGCAAGGGCGGCGTGATCAAGCGCATCACCGAGTACGTGCCGCCTCGTGTGGTCCGCACGGTGGCACTGCCGAAGCCGACCGAGCGCGAGGCCACGCAGTGGTACTTCCAGCGCTACATCGCCCACCTCCCCGCGGCCGGGGAGGTCGTCCTCTTCGATCGCTCCTGGTACAACCGCGGCGGCGTCGAGAAGGTGCTCGGCTTCTGCACCGCCGAGGAGCATCAGCGCTTCCTCCACCAGTGTCCGGAGTTCGAGCGGATGCTGATCGAGGACGGGATCATCCTCATCAAGTACTGGTTCTCGGTCAGCGAGGACGAGCAGGAGCGCCGCTTCACAGCCCGCATCGACGATCCGCTCAAGCGGTGGAAGCTCTCGACGACCGACCTCGAGTCACGGACGCGCTGGGTCGACTACTCGCGCGCCAAGGACGAGATGTTCGTCCACACCGACATCCCCGAGTGCCGCTGGAACGTCGTCGACTCGACGATCAAGCGCAACGCGCGGGTCAACTGCATCGCTCACCTGCTCTCGCAGGTCCCCTACGAGACCGAGAAGCGCAAGCGGATCAAGATGCCGAAGAAGCAGAGCGACCAGGGCTACAGGCGCCCGCCCGAGGAGCTGCAGCAGTTCGTGCCGGATTGGGCCGCGAAGCTGGTCTGAGGCGAGGGCGGCCGGGCGCGCCCATCGGCGGGGCTACCGCCCATCGCCACGGCGACGACCCGTGCGCCGGCGCCATCGTCGGCGCCACAACCTCGTCGAACGTACGGAGCTGGACCCCATAGCGCCCAACGACGTACGTTCGGCGGCGTCGGGGAGCCGTCGAGTCCGCGTGCCTCGGCGCCGGCGTGGCTCAAGGCGCCGTGTCCCGCCGACGTGTCACCCGGAAACGGACTTCTTCCCCGCTTCTCGGTGACAGGTCCCGTGGCGGTCGGCCCGGCGCCCCGCTGCAACCTCGGGAGGCCGGCAACGACGCGTCGCTCCGCGATGGACACCTCTCCCCCTCCGGTGACTCGCAGCCGAGAGGGCGCTATGGCACCGAAGGGTGCGAAGGCACTCGGCCCGCCGCAGTTCTCGCGTCAGCCGGCCTCGGGCTCCCAGAGCTCGATCGGGTTGCCCTCGGGATCGTGGATGCGGGCGAACCGACCGACGCCCGGCGTGTCCCAGTCGGGGTTCGTCGTCACCTCGACCCCGGCCGCGCGGAGCCTCTCCAGCAGGGAGTCGAGATCGCTGACGCGGAGGTTCAGCATCCACTCGCGGTCCGCGCCGAAGTAGTCGCTGTCGCGGGGGAAGGGCGCGAAGACCGTCGGCCCCGCCTCGGTGGCCCACTGCCCGTGCTCGCCGCCGACTCCGAGGTGCTCCGCGTACCAGGCGCCCAGCGCGTCCGGGTCCATCGCCCGGAAGAAGAAGCCGCCGATCCCGTTGACGCTCACCAGCCGAGCATAAGGCGACCGACCCCACTTTCAGGGATCTCGAGCGGCGGCGGATCCCGACTAGGCTCCCCGCATGGAGATCGCATCCCAGCCCACGCCCGAGTCCGCCGACGATCCATTCGCCGCCGGCGCTCCCGGCGACGGGCTGATCCTCGACCCCAACTCGCCCGGCTTCGAGCATCTCGCCGACGCCGACCGCGAGGCGATCGAGGCGACGATCAAGTTCTTCGAGGAGCGCGGGAAGGTTGCGCTCACCGAGGACGCGGCCGCACACGAGTGGTACGCCGACTACCTCGACTTCCAGGCGCGCGAGCGGATCTTCAGCCGGTTCCTCACGCCGGTCCGCGACGGCGAGGGCGACCCGGAGCGGCGCTGGGACACGCAGCGGATCTGTGCCTTCAACGAGGTCTCCGCCTTCTACGGGCTGGCCTACTGGTACACGTGGCAGGTCACGATCCTCGGGCTCGGGCCGATCTTCCAGTCCGACAACGAGGCGGCGCGAGCGAAGGCGGCGAAGCTGCTGGAGGAGGGCGGGATCTTCGCCTTCGGCCTCTCCGAGCGCGCGCACGGCGCCGACATCTACTCGACCGACATGGTGCTCACGCCCGACCCCGAGGTCGAGGGCGGCTACCGCGCCAGCGGCGGGAAGTACTACATCGGCAACGGCAACAAGGCGGCGATGGTCTCGGTCTTCGGGCGGGTCGAGGGCATCGAGGGGCCCGATGCTTACGTGTTCTTCGCGGCCGACTCCCAGCACGCCAATTACAAGTTGATCCGCAACGTCGTCGCCTCCCAGAACTACGTCAGCCAGTTCGAACTCGAGGACTACCCGGTGGCGCCGGAGGACATCCTCCACACCGGTCCGGGCGCCTTCGACGCCGCGCTGAACACCGTGAACATCGGCAAGTTCAACCTCGGGTTCGCCTCGATCGGGATCTGCGAGCACGCGCTCCTCGAGGCGATCACCCACGCCGACAACCGGATCCTCTACGGCAACCGGGTGACCGACTTCCCGCACGTGCGCCAGGCCTTCACCGACGCCTACGCGCGGCTGATCGCGATGAAGCTGTTCGCCAACCGCTCGATCGACTACTTCCGGACCGCGACCCCCGAGGATCGCCGCTACCTGCTCTTCAACCCGCTCACCAAGATGAAGGTGACGACCGAGGGCGAGCGCGTGATCGACGAGATGTGGGAGGTGATGGCCGCCAAGGGGTTCGAGAAGGACACGTACTTCGCGATCGCGGCCGTCGACATCCGCGGGCTGCCGAAGCTCGAGGGAACCGTGCACGTGAACATGGCGCTGACGCTGAAGTTCATGGCCGGGTACCTGTTCGGTGCCGACGCCTCGATCGAGGCCCCGGAGCGGCAGCTCGAGCCCGGCGACGACGAGTTCCTCTTCCGGCAAGGCCCGGCACGCGGGCTGAGCAAGATCCGCTTCGGCGACTGGCGCGCGGTCTACGAGCGCCGCGCCGACGTCCCCAACGTCGCCCGCTTCGGCGAGCTCGCCGACTCGTTCAAGGACTTCCTCGCGTCGGCCGCACCGGACGAGGGGCAGCAGAAGGACCTCGACTACCTGCTGACGCTCGGGGAGCTGTTCACGCTGATCCCCTACGGGCAGCTGATCATCGAGCAGGCCGAGCTGATCGACCTCCCCGACGACACGCTCGATCAGATCTTCGACGTCCTCATCCGCGACTTCTCCGCCTACGCGACCCAGCTCCACGGCAAGGCGTCGGCGACCGAGGCCCAGTGCGAGTGGGCGCGGGGAGCGGTGACGCGACCGGTCACCGGCGACGAGCGCACCGAGGCCGTGTGGCGGAAGGTCCGCGCGCTGGCGGGCCAGTACGAGATGCGCCCGTAGGCCACGGCGAGGGCAAGGCGCCTCGACATCCGCACGCCCCCCGGTTAGGTTCCGCTCCGTCTCGCCTGTCCTGAACAGATAACGAAGGGGAAGAAGATGAGCAACCGCAGCTTCCGGGCTGGAGGCGCCTTCGTCGGCGTCGCGATCGTCCTCGCAGTCGTAGCGGCCACCGCGTGGGGCGGCTACGCGAAGACCGGGTCCTACAGCTCCTCCTCACCGACCGGGCGGGTCGACTTCAAGGTCAAGGGGAAGGGGTTCGAGCTCAAGAACTTCACCTTCTCGGGCACCGGCTGCACGCAGAAGGCGAAGGTGAAGACCGTGCTCTTCGTCTCCGGCCCCAGCTTCCGCTACAGCGGCAGCGCCGACATGGCCGAGCCGACCGACAACGACAACGTGATCATCGAGGGCAAGTTCACGTCGAAGAAGAAGGCGACGGGAACCGCGACGCTCAACTGCCCGAGCACCGCGACCGACGTGAAGGTCAGCTTCGCGGCCAAGCTCCAGAAGGGCAAGTAGGGGCTACAGGTACCGCTCGTCCGCGGGGGCCTTCGGCATCTCGCTCGTGATCTTCTGCATCGTGCCGAGGAACTTGTAGACCTCGGGGTAGATGACCGGCTTGCCGTTGTTGAGGACGGCGACCGAGATCGCGCGCTCGGGGTCCGCCCAGGCGAGCATGTTGGTGAAGCCGAGGTGGCCGAAGGCGTGCTGGGTGTCGCGGCCGTAGAGGCTGATCAGCCTGGCTCCCAGCATCAGCCCGTAGGAGAAGCGCGACGGGAAGCCGAGCGAGAAGTCGAACTCAAGGTGCGAGCGCTCCTCGAGCGCGGTGCGGATCGTGTCGGCCTCGATCACGCGGACGCCGTCGAGCTCTCCCCCGCGCCGCATCACCTCGAAGAACTTCGAGAGCTCGCGCGCGTTGGTGCAGACGTTCGCGGCGGGGACGATCCCCTGGAGGAAGCGTGGGTCATTCGTTGTCGCGACGAGGTCATCGAGTGGGTGGCCGAGCGCGCGGGCCAGCAGGGTGGAGAGCGGCGGCGCCGTCGGCGGGCCGGTGACGTAGTTGACGGCGACCGCGTCGAGGTCGTCGTCGGCGACGCCGTAGTTGGTCCAGCGGAAGCCGAGCGGGTCGAGGAACTCCTCCGTCAGCCGACCGTCCGGATGTCCTTGCCGGTGGCGGCGTGGACGACCTCGCCGAGGATGAAACCGCCCGAGACCGCGTGGTAGGCGAGGTACTTGCCGGCCCGAGCGAACGGCTTGGCGTCGGCGAGGATGCCGGCGAGGAACTCGCGGTCCTCGATGAACTCGAGGTCGAGCGCCTCCGGCGGCAGGTTGGGGACGCCGGCGCGGTGGGCGAGCACGTGACCCACGGTGATCTCGTGCTTGCCGTGCGCCTCGTAGCCGTCGATGTAGTCGGCGACCGCGTCGTCGAGGCTGAGGACGCCGCGCTCGATCAGCTTGTGGACGACGAACGCGGTGATCGCCTTCGAGGTGGAGAAGATGCAGAACGGGGTCTCGGTCGAGCACATCGTGCGCTCGTCCTCGCGACCGTCCCCGGGCGCGTTGCCGTGGGAGTAGCCGACGGCACGGTCGAGGATCACCGCCCCGTTGCGACGGACGCACACCTGCAGCGCCGGGTGGGCCCCGGCGCGGTACCAGTCGAGCACCGTCTCCCAGATCGCCTCGACCTGATCGGAGGTGGCGCCACCGTCGGCGGCGGGAGCCTCCTCCCCGCGCGAGGTGATCTTCTCCAGGTCCCCTTTGACGTGGACCCGACGCAGCGGATCGGGCAGCCCGAGCGGGGGCCGCGGGACCGACGGAACCGATGGGATCAGCGCGGCCATCCGGGGTCGAGCCTACGGAAGCGCCGGCCCCGAAGAGCGGCGCCGCGGTCTCAGCTCGAGGACGTCTCCGAGACCGTCGCGCCCTCGGCGCTGTCGGCTGTGCTGTGGGCGGCGCGGTCCTCGTAGGAGGCGCGCTTGGCGTCATCGACCTCGGCGAGGACCTTGTCGGCCTTCATCGCCTTGGCGATCGCTTCGCGGCCGCTGCGGGGGACCATGTTGAGGACGACGGAGATGCCGGCGGACGACTTCGGCACCCAGACGTCGAAGCGGTTGGTCTCGATCGCCTCGACGATCGCCTCCGCGACCTCCTCCGGCTCGAGCTTCTTGACGCCGCGCGTGTCGGTGAGGCCGCTGCCGAGCTCGGTGTTGACCACCGCCGGCATCACGCAGGAGATCTCGATGCCGTTGTCGATGTTCTCGAGGCGGACGGCCTCGCTGAGCCCGACCACCGCGTGCTTGGTGGCGCAGTAGGTGGCGCCGCCGGGAATCCCGGCCTTTCCGGCCTGGCTGGCGATGTTGACGATGTGGCCGCTGCGACGCGGGATCATCCGCTCGAGCGCCAGCTTGGTGCCGAAGATGACGCCGTGCAGGTTGATGTCGATCATCATCCGCGCCGTCTCGTCCGTCTCCTCCTCGAAGCGGCCGAGGGGCATGATCCCGGCGTTGTTGATGAGGACATCGAGCGGACCGAGCTCCTTCTCGGCGTCGTCGAGGAACGTCGCGAAGGAGTCGCGGTCGGTCACGTCGACCTTGAAAGCGACGGCGTTGCCGCCGAGCTCGGCGGCGGTCTTCTCCGCCAGCTCGAGATCGAGGTCGCCGATCGCGACGCGCGCGCCGCGGCGGATCAGGGCGAGGCCGGTCGCCTTCCCGATTCCACGGGCTCCACCGGTGATCGCCACCATCTTGCCCGCGACCGACTTGACCTGCTTGCGCGCCATTGCGTTGCTCCTCTGCTCGTTGGTATGCCCTGAAGGTGTCGGGGCATCATCGCGCACCGGGACCGCCGCCGCATCCCGACTGGCTACGTAGCCAGTCTCCACCCCGCGAGTAGCGCGAGCTACTCGTCGAGCAGCGCGTCGGCGATCGCCAGCGCCAGCTCCGCCCGCGGCGCCAGCGAGTCGATCAGCAGGTGCTCGTGCGGGTTGTGGGCGAAGCCGCCGAGCGGGCCGAGGCCGTCGATCGAGAGCGGCACGTGCGGGGCGATGTTGCTCGCGTCGCTGGCCCCTCCCCGCGCCGCCGCGGCCACCGGGCGCCCGATCGCGGCGGCTGCGCCCTCGAGTACGGGGGCTGCGGCCTCGCGTGAGTCCATCCCCGGCCAGAGCCGCAGCCGCTCGACGCTGAAGCCGACGCCGTCGAGGTCGTTGGGGACGGCGGCGAACACGGGGGCGAAGGCGTCTTCGGTA
>JAXLSW010000019.1:0-121040 GCA_046330415.1 Solirubrobacterales bacterium
CTCGACGTCGGTGGACCGCACCGAGTACGCGCCCCGCGGCCATGCGGTCTCGTCCCAGAGCGTGAGCTCGGCGGCTTCAGGCTCGAGCTCGAGCTCCGGCCACAGCTCCACGAGGCGCTCGAGCCAACGACCGGGATCGCCCGAGCGGGCGTCCAGGTCCTCGAGGACTGGCAGCGAACCGCCCCACGCCCCCACGACGCGTCCACCGATCTCGTCGCTGGGTGTCGTCCAGGCCCAGAACCGGTGCGGCACAGACATCACCGCTCGGGAGGCGGCCGGTGAACGCAGCGGCACCGCGAGCTTCGCGGCGGCGGACATCGGGATGCTCTCGACCACCGACGATGTCTCCGGCGGAAGCGCCGGCTCGATCTCGATCTCTCCCAGAAGCGAGCTCGGCACGGCGAGCACGCAGGCGTCGGCATCGATCGACTCGCGCTCGGTCCGGACCCGCACCCCGGCGGCGTCGTGGTGGATCGCGACGACGTGCTCACCGAGCTCCACTTTGCGCGGGAGCCCTGCCGCGAGCCCCTCGGCCAGCCGCTGGTTGCCGTCGCGAACGCGTCGCGTCTCGGCCCGGTCGACGAGCTTGGGGACGTCGCCGAGCCAGCGCGCGTCCATCAGATCGAACGCGTAGGCGGCCGCGCTCTGGACCCGGGCGGCGAAGAGGTCGCGAATGGCTGGATCGTCGACCTCTCGCTCGAGCACCAGCGCCGCGGGGGCGTCCGGGTCAGTCGTCGCCGCCGCCGCGACCGCCGCGGCGGCGTCGAGCACCGATTGACGTTCCAAACCTGGGTCGGGCGCGAGCTCGCGGTCGGGATAGCGGATGCCCATGCCGTCGAGGTGGAGACCGAGGCGCGAGGCCGCCTCCTCGGTGGCGTCGTAGCCGGCGGTGATGAACTCCCCGCCCCGCTCGACCAGGCCACCGTTGGGCAGCCTCTCCGACCAGACCCGCCCCCCGATCCGGTCGCTGCGCTCGAGCACGATCACGTCAGCCCCGCCGCGAGCCAGGGATTCAGCGGCCGCGAGGCCGGCGAGCCCGGCACCGATGACGCAGATCTTCATCCCCGGCAGCTTGACTGGATCGAGAGCCGGGCGCGGGGCCCCCCATGCACCACCTCGCCGAACGTACGGAACTGGGCGCCATGAGGACCCTTCCCGTACGTTCGGCGCGCGGCCGTCGTGGGAGTACGCTCAGACGACCAAGCACCCCCGATCCGGAAGCGCACGTTGATCAGCTTCTTCGACCTGTTCACGGTGGGCATCGGCCCGTCGAGCTCTCACACCGTTGGGCCCATGCGGGCCGCTCGGCGCTTCACCGACGCCTTGGGCGCCTCACCGGAGGCGGAGCGGCTCGACCGGGTGTCGGTAGAGCTGTTCGGATCGCTGGGCCTGACCGGCCGCGGTCACGGGACCGACGCGGCGGTGATCGCCGGGCTCATGGGGTTCAAGCCGGACGAGGTCGACCCGGACCGCATCCCGGAGATCGTCGCCGAGGTTGGAAGCACTCACGCGCTCGTTTTCAGCGACGGCCGGACGGTGTCGTTCGATCCCGGCGAGGACATGCGGTTCCACGCGGACCGGCGCCTTTCGCATCACCCCAACGCGATGCTCTTCGAGGCGTGGGCAGGCGGGGAGCCGGTACTTGCGCAGACGTGGTTCTCAGTTGGAGGCGGGTTCATCGCCACCGAGGCCGAGCTCGAGGAGGGGCCTTCCACGGATCCCGCCGCGGGCATCCCCTACCCCTTCGCGACGGCGGCGGAGCTGCTGGAGCTGACGAGCGGGACCGGCATGTCGATCGCGGAGCTGGCGCTGGCCAACGAGCACACCCGCCGGAGCGAGGCGGAGGTCCGTGAGGGCGTCCTCGCGATCTGGGATGCGATGAGGCGCTGCGTCGAGCGCGGGGTGGCGACCGACGGCGTGCTGCCCGGCGGCCTTCGCGTCAAGCGCCGCGCGCCGGAGATGCATCGTCAGCTCTGCGGGGAGTCGCCGTCGGATCCACTCGGCCACGTCGACTGGCTCAACGTCTGGGCGCTCGCCGTGAACGAGGAGAACGCGGCGGGGGGCCGAGTCGTCACCGCGCCCACCAACGGGGCGGCCGGGATCGTTCCCGCGGTGCTCCACTACTACGACCGGTTCGTCCCCGGCGCCGACGAGGACGGCATCGTCGAGTTCCTGATCACGGCCGGGGCGATCGGCTCGCTGTTCAAGCAGATGGCGTCGATCTCCGGCGCCGAGGTCGGCTGCCAAGGGGAGGTCGGCTCCGCGTGCTCGATGGCGGCGGGCGGCCTGACCGCCGCGCTCGGCGGCACCCCGGAGCAGGTCGAGCACGCGGCCGAGATCGCGATGGAGCACAAGCTCGGACTCACCTGCGATCCCGTCGGCGGCCTGGTGCAGATCCCGTGCATCGAGCGCAACGCGGTCGCCTCGGTGGAGGCCGTGAACGCGGCGCGGATGGCGCTGCGCGGCGACGGCGAGCACAAGGTCTCCCTCGATCAGGTGATCAGGACCATGCGCGACACCGGCGCCGACATGCACCACAAGTACAAGGAGACCGCCGAGGGCGGGCTCGCCGTCAACGTCGTCGAGTGCTGAGCGAAGGCTCTGGGCCGCTCTGGCCGGGCTGCGCGGCGGCGGCGTCGGCAAGCGCCAGCTCCGCCAACCGCTCGGCTCCCGCCTTCGACCTCGCCACCGCGAGGAAGCGCTTGACGTGACAGAAGAGCGCGTCCTCGACGCCGCTCACGCGGACGAGGTCGTCGTTCTCCAGGCCGGCCCATTCCTCCGGGAGGTCGAGGCGGTTGTCGAAGGTGCCGAGGGCGGCCGGAACCGTCTCGACCCCGAAGCCCTGGCGCTTGGGGTAGATCACGAGGAGCGCCTCGGGAGCCTCGGTCACGACCACCTGCTTCCAGGGGACGTTGTCGGGGAGCGTCACGACCCGCGGGTTCCCGGAGTCCGCGGCCGCCGCGATCGCGTCGCGCACGATCCTGATCGCCCGCCTCCCCGATGCCGCCGAGGCGATCTCCCGCGCGAGGATCCCAGAGGCGAGCTCGACGGCCGCGTCGAAACGCTCGCGCTCCTCCTCCGCCGGGAGGTCCTCGTCCCAGCGGGCGTTGAAGCCGCCGATCACGCCGTTGACGGTCATCGGCCGCACGCCCTCGATCAGCGACTCCGTGATCCGCTGGCCGGTGTCGTTGGCGTCGACCGACTGCACGAGCGTCTCCTCGACGACGTCGGCGACTTCCTGATCGCCATCGCAGATCCGCGCGCCGAACTCGCGCCAGATCAGCCCGAAGGAGGCGTAGCCGACGCCGTTGTCGCGGACGAGGTCGAAGTCGCGCTGGTGGTGGTCGAAGTCGCCGGTGGCGGGATCGTGGCGAAAGCCAACGTCGACGCGGAGGTCGGCGGTTGCGAGCAGCTCGGGATCACGCGTCCGGACGATCTCCAGCGGCTCCGGCAGGAGCCCGAGCGCGGCGACGGCGAAGACTTCGTCGGCGTGGAAGGATCCGTGGTGGGTTGCGACTTGCATCAGCGGATGATGACCGTCCGCGGCGCTTGGCCGTTCTGACGTTAGGTTGCCCACCATGAGCAGCTCAGATCGCGACCACGACGTCGTCGTCTACGGGGCCACCGGCTTCGTCGGCATCCTCACCGCGAAGTACCTGGCCGAGAACGCCCCGCCGGAGGCCAGGATCGCGCTCGGCGGTCGCTCCGAGGAGAAGCTCGAGCGCGTCCGCGCCGAGCTCGGCGTCGAGTGGCCGCTCGTCGTCGCCGACAGCGCCGATACGCGGGCGGTCGCCGCGCTTGCGGAATCCACGCGTGTGGTGGCGAGCACCGTCGGCCCCTACTTCAAGTACGGCAAGCCGCTGGTCGAGGCGTGCGCGGCGGCGGGCACCCACTACGCCGACCTCACCGGCGAGGTCCTGTTCATGCGCTGGTCCATCGACAACGCGGACGCGGCGGCTCGCGAGAGCGGCGCCCGGATCGTCCACACCTGCGGGTTCGACTCGATCCCCTCCGACATCGGGACCTTCCTCCTGCACGAGGCGGCCGAGGCCGGCGGGCACGGCGGGCTGGGGGAGACCTCCTACGTGGTCAAGCGGACGCGCGGGGGCCTCAGCGGCGGCACGATCGACTCGGCGCGAACCACCGTCGACGTCGTCAAGAAGGATCCGCCGGCCCGGGGGATCCTCGGTGATCCCTACGCGCTCAGCCCCGACCGCGCAGCCGATCCCGCCGGCCGCGACGAGCGTGACTCCCTGAAGCCGATCCGCGACGAGCGGCTCGGCGGTTGGCTCGCCCCGTTCGTCATGGGCAGCGTCAACACCCGCGTGGTGAGGCGCAGCAATGCGCTCCTCGACCACGCCTACGGCGCCGGGTTCCGCTACCGCGAGCTGATGCTCACGGGCTCCGGCCCGCTCGGGCTCGCGAAGGCGTCGGGAACCTCCGCCGGCATCGCCGGGATGTTCACCGGGATGGCCGTGCCCGGGGCGCGGCAGCTGCTCGATCGCGTCCTGCCCGATCCCGGCGAGGGGCCGTCGGAGGAGGCGCGCGAGAAGGGCTTCTTCGACATCGACGTCCACACGACGACGAGCGACGGAACCCGGCTGCGATGCGAGATCCGTGTCTCCGGCGATCCCGGCTACAAGGCGACCGCGGTGATGCTCGGCGAGAGCGCCCTCTGTCTCGCGCTCGACGACCTCCCCGACGCCGCCGGCGTGCTGACCCCGGCGACGGCGATGGGCCGGCCGCTCGCCGACCGCCTGAACGCGGCCGGGCACCGCTACGAGGTCGTGCCGGACTGACCGACCCGAACCGGGATCGAGCGGTACTGGTTGAGGAACGTCGAGCTGAGGCGCTCCGAGGCACCGTCGAGCTCGATCTCCGGGAATCGCCGCAGCGTCTCCTCGATCCACAGCTTCAGCTCGAGCCGGGCGAGGCCGGCGCCGAGGCAGAAGTGGCGGCCACCGCCGCCGAAGCCCTGGTGGGGGTTCGGGTCCCGGCGGACGTCGAAGGTGTCCGGATCTTCGAACACCGTCGCGTCGCGATTCCCCGACACGTACCAGAGGGCGAGCTTGTCACCGGCGGCGATCGCCTGGCCCGCGACCTCGGTGTCGCGAGTGGCCGTGCGCCGCATGTAGGCGAAGGCGGGATGGAAGCGGACGAACTCCTCGACGACCTGCTCGAGCGGGACGGCGCCGGAGCGGACGAGCTCCATCTGCTCGGGGTCATCGAGCAGGCTCTTGATTCCCGAGGTGAAGACCGCGCGCGTCGAGTCGTTGCCGGCGACCATCAGCAGGAAGAAGAACATCAGCACCTCCTCGTGGGAGAGGCGCTCGCCGTCGATCTCCGCCTCGATGATCGCGGTGGTGAGATCGTCGGCCGGGTTCGACTCGCGCTCGGTGATCATCTCGTTCACGTAGGGGATGAACTCCTCGAGCGCCCGCCAGACCTCGCCGAGATCGGGGACGAGGCGGGGGTCCTCGAACGCCGTCGTCCGGTTCGTCCAGTCGACGAGCCGCTCCGCGTCCTCGCGCGGGACGCCGAGCATGTCGCCGATCACCATCGAGGGGACGTAGACCCCGACGTCCTGCACCAGATCGATGCGGCCGTCCGGGTTCGCCTCGAGGGCGCGATCCCAGACGAGGTTGATGATCTCGCGCATCCGCTCGGTGTGCTCGATTGCCCGCTTGGGGGTGAAGGCGCGCTGAACGAGCGACTTGAGCCGGTCGTGGCGGGGCGGATCCTGTGAGATCAGCATGTTCGCCACGAGGTCGATCGGGTCCGGCGCACCCTCCGGCGCCAGCTTGTCGACGAGGATGATGCTGCGGTCGGAGGAGAACGTCTCGTGATCGCGCCCGACGGCGGCGATGTCCTCGAAGCGGACCACCGACCAGAAGCCCCCCTCCGCCGGGAAGTCGCCGAGCTCGCTCCAGTGCATGCCGGGCATCTCCCGGAGCTCGCGGAACACCTCGTGCGGGGGTCCGTCCTGCCACAGCTCGAGGTTGCTGACATCCAGCTCTTCGAGGGAGGGCATCGTCGTTGCGGTCATCGCTTCGTCCTTCCGTGGGTGCTCTCGATCCCTGGGTGACGAGCACCCTAGCCGTGATGCAACATTCTGTCAAGATGTTGCATAAGCATCGTTCCAACCATGCGTCGCATCTCGTAGGTAGTGTTCCCCGCATGGCTTCCGAGACGGCCGAGACGATCTTCAGACGCCCTACCGCCGACGATGCGCTGGCGCTGGCACGCGATCAGTTCCTCGCCGGGGAGCGGGTGGAGATGGGAGCACTCGCGGCTCAGCTCGGAATCAACCGGACGACGCTTTACCGCTGGGTGGGGGAGCGCGAGCAGCTCATGGGGACTCTCTTCAGCGCCCTCATCGACGAGTGGCTCGAAGCGGTCCGCGCGGAGCGGGACTACGCGGGCGTCGAGGGCTTCCTCGACATCCTTCGCGGCGTGCTCGAGCTCGGCGCCGAGTTCGAGCCGCTGACCGAGTTCACCCGGCGCGAGCCGGCGCTCGCCATGCGCGTCCTCAGTGACCGCTCGGGTGCGGTTGCCGCGAACGCCGACGCGACGATCTCCCGACTCCTGTCCGAGGTCGCCCCCGAGGTCGACCCACCCGAGTCGGTCATCCGCGCGATCAGCGTCGTCTCCCGGACCCTCGTCTGGGCCAACATCGCGACCGATCAGGAGCCGGATGTCGACGGCGTGATCGACCTCTCCCGGACCGTGCTCGAGAGCAGCCCGCGGCGCTGAGCGCTGCGGCGGATTGCTCGTTCGCGGGGTTCCTCCCAAAAGGGAGTTGACATCGGGCGCCTCCAGTACATACAGTGAATCCAGAGAAGAGTTGGGAGCAGTCGCCGCCAGGAAGCCGACCCTGCGAGACCGCCTAGGCGGCCCGTCGGCGAGCAAGTGGGGACTCGGCGTCTACGCCGCCATCCTCTTCGCCTTCCTCTACCTGCCGATCGTCGTCATCGCTGTCTTCTCCTTCGTCGACAACGACGTCGCCGCGCTCCCGCTCGGCTCCTTCACGTTCGACCGCTACTCCGAGGTGATCCACAACGAGCAGATCGTCTCGGCGCTCGTCAACTCGATCGTGGTCGGACTCGGCGCGGTCCTGATCGCGGTGAGCATCGGTGTGCCCGGCGCGATGCTCGTCGACCGCTACGACTTCCCCGGCAAGTCGGTCTTCCGCAAGTTCGTCCTCCTGCCGCTGATCCTCCCAGGCGTCATCACCGGCATCGCCTTCCTCACCTTCTTCAACGCGATCGGCCTCGACCGCTCGCTCCTGACCGTCACCCTCGCGCACGGGACCGCGCTCGTCTCCACGGTGCTCACCACCGTCTACGCGCGTCTGCTGCGGATGGACCGGGGCCCCGAGCAGGCCTCCCTCGATCTCGGCGTGCCGCCGCTGAAGACGTTCCGCCTCGTCACCCTGCCCGCGATCCGTACGGCGATCATCGCCAGCGCCCTATTGGCGTTCACCCTCTCCTTCGACGAGATCCCCGTGACGATCTTCACCATCGGCGCCGACAACACGCTGCCGATGTACATCTGGTCGGCGCTGCGCAGCGGCACCAAGCTCCCGGAGCTCAACGCCCTCGCGACGATGATCGCCGTCGGCGGCGCCCTGCTTGTCACCGCATCTGCATTGCTCACCCGGGAGGAGAACCGGTGAGCGTCTCGGGGGAGAACCACAAACCCAGCTCCGGCTGGATATCAGGATGAGATCGCCCATGACCGACATCAACCCCTCAGGCCCGCGGCGGCTGCACGACGAGCTGCTGCAGCGCGAGTTGAGCCGACGGGTGCTGCTGCGCAACGCCGCCGGAGGTGCGCTCGGACTGACCGCCGCCGGCTGGCTGCTCGGATGCGGCAGCGATTCAGGGAGCGGCACGACCGTCGCGGCGGACTCGGGCGACGTCGGCGGCACCCTCAACGTCCTCTGCTGGGAGGGCTACACCGACCCCTCCTTCACGAAGCCGTTCGAGAAGGCGAACAACGTCAAGGTGAACTCGACGTTCATCGGCTCCAACGACGAGCTGGTCGCGAAGCTCCGCGGCGCTCCCGATCAGTTCGACCTCGTCAGCCCCTCCTCGGACACGACCAACCTGCTGATCGACAACGAGCAGGTCCAGGCGATCAACCTCGACGACGTTCCGAACGCGAAGACCACGTTCGAGTTCTTCCGGACGGCGCCGAACGTGAACGTCGACGGAAGCCTCTACGGCGTCCCGATGTGCTGGGGCTTCATCCCGCTGATCTATGACGAGGACGCGATCAAGACCGCGCCCGACTCGTGGGAGGCCCTCTGGGATCCGCAGTACGAGGACTCGATCTCGATGTGGCAGGACATCTCGATGCTGTGGACCACCGGCCTGCTCCTCGGCTTCGACAACGTCTACGAGATGAGCGACGACGAGCTCGAGCAGGTCAAGAACAAGCTGATCGAGCAGAAGCCGAACATCCGCAAGTACTGGACCACGGCCGGCGAGCTGACCAACCTGTTCGCCAACAACGAGGTCGTCGCCGGGATGTCGTTCGGCGGTCTCACCGTCACGCAGCTGCGCGACCAGGGCCGCAACGTCACCGAGATCATCCCCAAGGAGGGCGCCACCTCCTGGTTCGACAGCTGGATGATCACGGCGCAGTCGCAGAACACGGCGACCGCGCTGGCGTTCCTCGATCACCTCAACACCCCCGAGTCGCAGGTCAAGATAGCGGCGGCGACCGGGTACGGAATCACGAACCAGAACGCGGTCGACAAGGTGCCGAAGGAGTACGCCGAGGTCTACCACCTCGAAGATCCGGACTTCATCGCCGGGCTCGACTACTGGAAGGCCGTGCCCGACCGGCAGAAGTACCTCGACGTCCTCAACGCGGTGGTCGCGGCGTGACCCAGCAGGGGACTCAGGCAGCGGCGGTGGCGCCGGCGAGCGCCGCCGCCGAGGGGGGGCGGGCGGCGTCGAGCTCGGTTGCGCTGGAGGGCGTGAGGAAGCGCTTCGGCGAGCTCACCGCCGTCGACGGGATCGACCTCGAGGTCGGCCGCGGCGAGTTCCTGACGCTGCTCGGGCCCTCCGGCTGCGGGAAGACGACGACCCTGCGGCTGATCGCCGGCTTCGAGATGCCCGACGAGGGAGTGATCGGAATCAACGGGGAGGACGTGGCCGGGCTGCCGAGCTACAGGCGCCCCGTCAACACCGTCTTCCAGCAGTACGCGCTCTTCCCTCACCTCTCCGTCGAGAAGAACATCGGCTACGGCCTCCGGCATGGGGGCGTTGGGAAGGCGGAGGTAGCGAGCCGCGTCGCCGAGATGATGCGGCTGATGGAGATCCCCGACGTCGGGGATCGCCGCCCGTCCCAGCTCTCGGGCGGGCAGCAGCAGCGGGTCGCCCTCGCGCGGGCCCTGGTCATGCGCCCGGCGGTTCTGCTCCTCGACGAGCCCCTCGGATCGCTCGACTACAAGCTCCGCAAGGGGATGCAGTTCGAGCTCAAACGCATCCACCGCGACGTCGGGACCACCTTCATCTACGTCACCCACGACCAGGACGAGGCGATGACTATGAGCGACCGGATCGCCGTCATGAACGCCGGGCGGATCGAGGGTCTGGGAACTCCCGAGGACGTCTTCGACCGCCCCCGCACGAGCTTCGTCGCCGGCTTCGTCGGCGACACCAACCTGCTCGCCGGGACCGTCGTCGAAAGCAGTGGCGACACCGCGCGAGTCGATCTCGGTGAGCTCGGGATCGTCGGGGGCGGAACCTACGACTCGCTCAAGCCCGGAGACCGGGTCCGGGTCAGCATCCGACCGACGGACGTCGCGGTCACCCGCGCTCCCGACCAGGGCGCCGCGATGGTCCAGGACTCCGTTCTCGTCGGTGGCCACGTCGAGATGAAGATCGTCGGCGGCGACGAGGAGCTGATCGCCCACGTGCCGCGCTCCGGCGGGCTCGCGCCCGGCGAGAGCGTCCGGCTCAGCGTCGAATCCGAGCGGATCCGGATCTTCGCGGACAGCCCGGAGAGCCCGGAGAGCTGAGTGTCAGCCACGCCGACGCAGATCTCTCCCCCCGGCGGCAAGGAGCGCCGGAGCCGGCGGGCCGACGGCTCGAGCCGCTTCGGCGGCGCCTACCTAGGCATCCCGGTCGTCGGCTGGATGCTCATCTTCTTCGCGGTTCCCTACTTCCTGCTGCTGCTGCAGAGCTTCTGGGAGGCGGGACCGTTCGGGACCCTCCACAACTGGAACCTCGACAACTACAAGCTCGTCTTCTCCGGCGACGAGCTCACCGGCAACATCTACCTGCCGACGCTGCTCAAGTCGATCAAGATCGGCGCGCTCGTCACGCTCTTCTCGACCATCCTGGCGTTCCCGCTCGCCTACCTGCTCGCGTTCAAGATCCGCAGCTCGCGGACGCGGATGATGCTCTACACGCTGGTCATCGTCCCGCTCTGGGCCAGCTACCTGCTGCGCGCGTACTCGTGGAAGGTGATCCTCGGTCAGGACGGTCTCTTCCACTCCGTGCTGGAGAAGGTCGGCCTCGAGCACACCTTCCTCAACGACCTCCTCTACTCGCAGGCCGCGGTGATCATCGCGATGACCCACATCTTCACCCCGTTCATGGTGCTCACGATCTACGCGGTGCTCGAGCGGTTGCCGAGCAACCTGATCGAGGCGAGCAAGGACCTCGGAGTCGGCCGGTTCAAGACCTTCCGCACGGTCGTGCTGCCGCTGTCGGCACCCGGGGTGGTGGCGGGGGCCACGTTCACGATGGGCCTCTCGACGGGGGACTTCGTCGCCCCGCAGCTCGTCGGCGGACCCAACGACGTGATGATCGCCAACCAGATCTACAGCCAGTTCGGGGCGACCAACAACTGGCCCCTCGGCGCCGCGATCGCCTTCGTGCTGCTCGCTTTCGTCGCCATCCTCGTCGCGATCTCGACGCTCGCCGAGCGCCGCGAGGTGACGTGATGCCCGCTGCGACGAAGCGATCTCGAGCGACGACGTGGGGGGAGGCTGAGGAGCTCGCCAACCTCCAGCTGCGGGCGCCGGACGGGATCTCCGGCGAGCTGTCCGCGCAGGTCTACCGCGAGCTGCGGGAGGCGATCTGCGACTGCCGGATCCCGCCTCGGCAGCGGCTCGTGCAGAACGCCCTCGCCGACCAGCTCGGCATCTCGCGCACGCCGGTGCGCGACGCCCTCTCCCGGCTCGTCCAGGAGGGGCTCGTCGATCCCGCGCCGGTCCGCGGCGGCTTCATCGTCCGTGAGTTCACCCCGCACGCGGTGCTCGAGATCTACGACGTGCGGCTCTCCCTCGAGCCGGTCGCGGCCCGCGGGGCCGCCGGTCACCACACCGGCGCGCAGATCGCGGAGATGCGGGACATCAACGCGGCGATCGGGTCGGTCTCCTCAGGCTCGCTGAGCGAGAAGTACGAGCTCAACGAGCGGTTCCACAGCCTCGTCGTCGAGCCCTACTCGAACGAGATCATGAAGCGGATGCTCGCGCAGCTCTGGCAGATGCCGAGCGCGCTGCGGATGTACCACCTCCAGGCCAGCGAGGAGGAGCACGACGTGACCGTCAGCGAGCACCGCGAGATCATCGACGCGCTCGAGAGCGGGAACGCGACGGCGGTCGTCAAGCGGATCGAGGCGCACATCCTCGGCGCCAAGCAGATCGCCCTCGAGCACTTCGAGGCCGACGGCCAGTAGCCCGTCGCGCCTCAGCGCTTCGAGCGTTTCTTCTTCACCTTCATCGTCGTGCTGATGTCAGCCGTCCCGAGCCGGGCGTCGGCGATGATCCGATAGCGGAAGTTGCGCTTCAGCTTGCGGACCGGAAGCGGGACGCGAGCGCCCTCATATCCGACCAGGCCCTCGATCGCGGTCGAGGAGCGCTTCGCCTTCCTTCCCTTGCCCTTCTTGCGCCGGACGACCGTGAGCTCGACGCTGTTGACGTCGGAGGCGGTGGCGCGGACGAGGATCGTCGGCTTGCGTCGCTTGTGCTTGATCGCCGACAGCAGCACGCCGTCGGTGAGCTCGACTTTGCCCGGGGGCTCCGGAAGCGGCGTCAGCGGATTGCCGGCGGCGATCGGGCAGCCGCTCGTGGCGGGAAGGCCCGCGAAGCGTTGCTGCAGGAACGTCGCCGCGATCGGGGCGAAGCCGGCGAAGGCGACGGTGTGATCCATCCCGGTCAGCTCAGTGAACTGGACGGAGAGGCCGCGGTCGCAGTAGGTGTGGGCGAGCTCCTGGACGTCCTTGGCGATCATGACGCTGTCGCCTGTGCCGTCGTCGTTGCCGACAGCCATCGTCAGCGGGATGTCGGGCGTTCCGTCGCGGCCCATGATCGACTCGTTGAAGACCTTGACGAGCGAAGGCACCTGGCGGAAGTCCTTGTACTCGGGCTTCAGCATGTCCTCGAGCGTGAGGCCCGGGAACCCGCCCGGATCGAGGCATCCCTGCTGGACTTTCGCCGCGACCTCGCGCCCGCGGTCGCTGAGCATCTTGCCGAGGTCGATGCGACTGCCGCGGGCGAGTCCGAGGCCGACCGCCGGGATGGCGCCAGCCCAGTCCTCGCTGCCGCCGATGTAGCCGAGGTTGTGCTCGAAGTCGGTCGGGATGCCGCCGGCCGCCACGCCGATCAGCTTCAGCTCGGGCGCGTACTCGGGGGCGAGCTGGGCCGCCCACATGCTCGCGATCGAGCCGCCGGAGTAGCCGACGAGCCCGGTCGGGGTGGAGCCGGGCTGGGCGCCGAGCTGAGTCTCGGCGGCGCGGATGGCGTCGAGCGTTCCGCGTCCCTCCTCCTGGCCGGCGCCGAAGTCGTCGCTGGGGCCCTGGTAGTCGCTCGTCACGACCGTGTAGCCCTGCAGCAGGTAGGCGCCGATCAGGCCGCTCTCGGCGGTGACGATCGAGTTGCCCCCGGAGTTGCCGGGCTGCAGCGCGTAGGAGGGACGGCAGGTCGAGGCCACTCCGTCGTAGGCGGTCTGGTAGCTGAGCAGGCGGGTGGAGCCGACCGGGGTGGGCGGCTTGATCACCGTCGCGACGGTCGCCGAGGGCTGGCCGAGCTGGTCGGAGGTCCGGTAGAGCACCTGCGTGGCGCCGACGGTCCCGGGGGAGCCCCCGAGCGCGTCGTCGGCGTCGCGCGTGCGGAAGATCTCGCCGGGCTTCGCGCTCGCGAGCCCGTCGGGTTGGTCGTAGAACGGGTCCTCGATCGGCGCCGGCCCCGCGGCCTGCGCCGTCGTGGCGAACGCGAGCGCAGCGAACAGCGCGCAGACGAATGCGATACCCCTCATGATCCTCAGCTCCTCCCGGCCGATCCCTCCTGGACCCGGCGATTCTTACATACGCCCGGCGGCGTGCGGCACATATCCTCGGCGGAACCGTTGATGAGCCCGCCGGGCCGCGAGAGGAGAGCGATGAGCGAGAGAGACGAGTTCGGGCGCGCGGGAGCGACGGACGCGACGCGCGCCGCCAACGACGCCCTCGCCGCCGACCTCCCCTGGAAGGACACCCGCGACTTCGAGGACGCCGCCCGTGGCCTGATCGCGCCGCTGCCAGACGGTGGCCGCGTCACCGACGCCGACGGCAAGCTCGTCTGGGACCTCTCCCGCTTCGACTTCATCCACGACCACGAGGACGCACCCGACACGGTCAACCCGAGCCTGTGGCGGCAGATGCGGCTCGTCGTGCAGGGCGGCCTCTACGAGGTCGTGCCCGGGCTCTACCAGGTGCGGACGCTCGACCTCTCCAACATCACCTTCGTCGAGGCGCCGGAGGGGCTGATCGCCTTCGACCCGTTGATCTCGGCCGAGACCGCCGCGGCGGCGCTGAAGCTCTACCGGGAGGTCCGCGGCAACGACGACCCGATCGTCGCCGTCGTCTACTCCCACAGCCACGTCGACCACTTCGGCGGGATCCACGGGATCGTCGACGAGGCCGACGTCGAGGCGGGGAAGGTCCGCATCATCGCGCCGGAGGGGTTCCTCGAGGCGGCCATCGCCGAGAACGTCCTCGCCGGCAACGCGATGAGCCGCCGTGCCAGCTACATGTACGGGAACCTGCTGCCCGCCGACGCGCGCGGGCAGGTCGGCGCCGGGCTCGGGATGACCACCTCCTCCGGAGCGATCGGCCTGCTGCCCCCGACGGAGACCGTCAGCGAGACCGGTGAGCGCCTCAACATCGCCGGGCTCGACTTCGAGTTCATGATGGCGCCTGACTCCGAGGCGCCGGCGGAGATGCATTGGTTCATCGAGCAGTACAAGGCGGTGACAGCCGCCGAGAACTGCTGCCACACCCTCCACAACACGTACACGATCCGCGGGGCCAAGATCCGCGACCCGCTGAGCTGGTCGAAGTACCTGGAGCGGACGATCGAGATGTGGGGACACCGCGCCGAGGTGATCTTCGGGATGCACCACTGGCCGGTCTGGGGGAGGGAGCGGATCCACGAGCTGCTTGAGATGGGCCGCGACGGCTACCGCTTCATCAACGACGAGACGCTGCGGCTCGCCAACCAGGGGCTGACGCCGAACGAGATCGCCGAGGAGATCGAGTTCACCCCCGAGCTCGCCGACCACTGGGCGATGCGCGGCTACTACGGCACGCTCAACCACAACGTCAAGGCGACGTACGTCAACTACCTGGGCTGGTTCGACGGCAACCCCGCGAACCTGCACCAGCACCCCCCGGTCGAGGCGGCGACGCGCTACGTCGAGTTCATGGGCGGCGCCGACTCGGTCCTGGACAAGGCGCGGGGGGCGTTCGAGCTCGGCGACTACCGCTGGGTCGCCGAGGTCGTCAACCACGTGGTCTTCGCCGACCCCGGCAACGAGGCGGCGCGGGCGCTGCAGGCCGACGCACTGGAGCAGCTCGGCTACCAGGCGGAGTCGGGACCCTGGCGCAACTTCTACCTCTCGGCGGCGAGCGAGCTGCGCAACGGGGTCCGCGACCTGCCCACCCCGAACGCGGCCAGCGCCGACAACGTCAAGGCGATGAGCATGGAGCTGTTCATCGACTACCTCGGGGTGCGGTTGAACGGCGCCCGCGCCGGCGACAAGCGGCTGACGCTGGCTCTCGGGATGCCGGACAAGGACGAGGAGTGGACGCTGATGGTCCGCCACGGGGCGCTCAGCCACCGCACGGGGCTCGCTCCCGACGCTGACGTGACGGTGATCATCAACCGCTCCGACTTCGACAAGGTGATGCTCGGGATCTCCTCGCTTCCCGATCTGATCGGGGCGGGCGAGGCCAAGCTCGACGGCGACCCGCAGGCGCTCGTCGAGTTCATCGGCCTGCTCGACGAGTTCGAGTTCTGGTTCGACATCGTCACGCCGTAGCGCGGCGAGTCCGGCCGCCGGAGTCCCCGGCGGCGGCTACGGGATGTAGTAGAAGGGATTCGGGAGCTTGAACGCGCGGACCGCGTGTCCACCGGCGAGATCGGAGTCCTGATCGCCGATGTTGACGAGGATCTTGTAGCCGAGCTCCTCCTCGATCTGAGCCCGCTCGCCGCTCTTGTACTCGATCGTCGTCCCGGCGCCCGACGGCTTCGTGATCACCGTCTGGGGCGAGTCGTAGCCGGCCTGCGTCAGGTTCGTCTCGGCGACCGACTGCAGCGCGTCCGGGCGCCCGGTGATGAAGAACGGGGTGACGCCCTTGGAGACGGCGTCCTTGTACAGGTCCAGGGTCGGCCCGATCGCGGGCAGGCCACCGCCGACGATCCCGGCGACGCTGCCGCCGGCGGAGAAGTTCGCCGCCTCGAGGCCGGTGTAGTTGGAGAGCGACGTCTCGTCGATGTCGAAGACGATCGCCGGCTTCACCTCCTTGCACTTCTTGCCCTTGCTGTTGCACTCGTTGAACTCGCCCGGGCCGGGTGCCTTCTCGAGCCGCTTCAGCTGCTTGCCCAGAGAGCGCTCGGCGTTGTCGCCGACGGTCGCGAGGTCGGCCGCGTAGCCGCCGGAGTCGTGGTAGCTGCGGAGCGCTCCCGGCATCTCGGCGATGCCGTAGGTGGTGGAGGCGTCGATGTCGGGAAGACCGGCGCCGGTCAGCTTGATGCCGCTGACCTGCGTGTCTCCGTCGGTCATGTACTTCGCGGCGAAGGCGCCGCCGACGGCGATCGCGCCGACGAGGACGCCGGCGATGAAGATGGTCAGGGCTCTGGCGATGCGCATGGGCGCGAGTGTATCCGCGCCGAGTGGAGCCGCGCGCCGCTCGCGTCAGCTCTGCGGCTCGACCGGGTCGCCGACGGCGACCTCGCCCTCCTCCAGCACGCGCCCGTAGACGCCGAAGGGGAGCGGCTCGAAGGATTCGACGTCCTTGCGGTAGGTCGCGAGGTGATGGAGCGTCTTGAAGTCGACCACGCCGGTGTCGGCGTTGCGAGTCGTCACCGCGCAGCGCCCGACGTGCGCCTCCACGCGGACGAGCGCGGTCCCGATGCGGACGCGGTGGCGGACCCAGTCGTCCTCGAGGTGGGCGGTCGCGCCCTCGACGCCGAAGTTCATCCGGAAGCGCCGCGGGTCGACGTCGTCGGCGGCGCCCGCGACCTCCCGCAGGCGCTCGAGCGAGGCGTAGGAGAGGATCGTGGCGGCGCCCTCGAAGCCGCGGTCGGCGCCGGGCCGGTTCGGGGGCGAGGCGAACAGGCGCAGCTGTTGGCCGCAGAAGTCCGAGAGGGCGGCGGCGAGCGGGCCGACGAGCGGCTGGGCCTGCAGGGTCAGGCCGAAGAAGGCGACGTCCTCGGGATCGCCCAGCTCGATCGCGGCGCGCTCGGTGCTCCCGTCCGGGAACGTGAGCGCGAGCGTTTCCGCCAATGCGTCGTGGTCGGGGACGACGCTGATCAGCGGTCCGGCGCCCTTGCCGTTGACCATCCGACCCTCGGCGTCGACGACGAGGAAGGCGCGGTCGCCCGGGATGCCCGCCTTCGTCAGCTCGGTGCGCTCGAGCGACTGCAGGCGCATCCCCTTGACGGGTGCGTAGGAGATCCAGCCGACGCGCATGGGGGCAAGGTAGCGGGAGGCACCGCCGCCGCAGCCGAGCCGCCGGCTACGGGAGCTTCGTCTCCTGGATCGTCAGCTGCCCCTCGCTGCGCGTCACCGCCAGCGTCTTCTTGGGCACGCCGTCCTCGCTGATCGTGAACGTGCTCGCGTCGCCGAGCGGCGACGCAGCGCTCGCCCGGATCACCTTGTCCTCGTCGAAGGACAGCGTCGTCATGTTGTCGACGTCGCCGCCGCGTGCCGTGGTCGTCTCCACCCAGCGCGGCTCGCGGTCGCGGAAGTCCTCCCAGACGTATCCGAGCAGCGGGTCGCTCTGGCCGCGGGTGAGCGAGCGCTGCAGCGGCGCCGTGCTCTCGTTGAAGACCTGGACCTGGCTGGGACCGTTGAACAGCCGGACGCCGTCGGTCGCCTCCTGCGCGCCCCAGTCGGGGCCGAACTGCAGGTAGCTGGTGTAGGTGTGCTCGCTCGTGGAGCGCAGCATGTCGGCGACCACCAGCGCGCTGCCGGGCTTGTAGAGAAGCAGCCGGTTGTGCGTCACGCCCTGCGCGGCCACGGTTGGGTTCGTCGCCAGCAGCGCGTACCAGCCCGCGCCCTGGCCGGCGGCGATGTAGCCGCTGCCGTATGCGTGTGCGTCGTCGCGGGGGAAGTCCTGGCCGTCGACGGTGACGACGCTGTGCGCGGGCGAGGAGACGGCGTACATGTAGGGCGTCCCGAAGTCCTTGTCGGGGATGCCGCTGTCGGAGACGATCCGGCTGCCGTCGTCGTAGAGGTCGAAGCTGAGGTCGTCGGAGTGGCGGTGGACGGAGGAGTGGTAGCCGAACAGGAACGAGAGGTAGTTCTTCTTCTTGCTCGGCTTGACGAAGGCGATGCCGCTGCCGCCCAGCACGCGCATGCCCTGCTGGGTCCGGTTGATCGACTGCGCGAAGCGGTCGGCCTTGTCCTGGTAGGAGTCGCCGTTCTGCAGCGTCCGCTGGTCGGGCATCGTCATCCAGGCGGCGGTGTCCTTCATCGTCGGCAGGATCTCGTTCAGGAACGGCTTCTTCCCCTTGATCACCTCGAGGTAGCGCTCGATCGCTGAGATCGTCAGGAACTGGTAGGTGCTCGAGTGCTCCAGCCACATGCCCTCGCCGGGGAGCACGTGGTGCTGGACGTTGCCGGCGAAGCGGCGCTCGCCGCGGTTGCGCGCCTTCGTGGCGCCGGGCAGGAAGCGCATCTGGCGGCCGCTGAAGATCAGGCCGAGGTCCATGAAGAGGCCGCGGTTGGTGTCCGAGTAGCGATCGCGATCGCCGAGGAAGCGGATGTGCTGCTCGACTGAGCCGAGCAGGGTGCGGGCGAGCTTTCCCTGCTTGAGGAGGCCCTCGCAGGCTGCGGCGCGGGTGCCGTAGGCGATGTAGGGGGCGCGATCGCCGGCGACCTTGTCGAACCAGGTCCGCGGCGTCGTCGGCCTCTTCAGCGGGTTGTTCTTGACCCAGTCGACGAAGATCCGCTTCGCCTCCTTGAGCGCCCCGCGATCGCCGTTCTCGCGGTAGGCGTAGAAGAGGATGTCGAGGTAGCGGAGGTCGTGCAGGCGAGCCTGGAAGGCGAGCGATCCCTGCGGGTTGTAGGCCCAGTTCATGTTGCGGCCGATGTGGACTTCTGTCCCCTCGAGGCTGAAGCGCCCCTGCTTGGCGGCGGCGATCTCGTCGGGATCGGCGGGGCGCGCCACGCGAACCGCGTACTTCGGGGGACAGGGCTGGTTGAGGAGCTTCTTGACGGCGCCCTTGGGCACGCGGCTGACCGCGCCCGCCGGCTGCACCGGTACCAGCAGCAGGAGCAGGGAGAGCGCCATCGCGAGCAGCGCGACGACACCGGCTACGTGCCCGGCTCCCCCCTGCCTGGAGGTGTCCCGTGCCATCGAATGCATGCTAGGAACCTTGAACCCGCGCCCCCGGCGGCAGTTGCGGCTCGCACGACATCGCCCGCATCCCGGTTTCGGGACACTGCTGCGGATGAGTGGCGCAGGCGAGACGTCGGGCGAGGGTGCCGGGGAGACGACCGGCGACGCCGCCGCGACCTCGCCGCCGGAGGACGCGGGCCCGCCCTCCGTGTCGCGGCGGGCGATCGCGCGCGTCCGCGCGGAGCTCTCCTCGCGGCTCACCCCGGAGCGGACGCGGAACGCGACCCTGACCGAGCGGTTGACGGTCGGCCGCCTCTCCTGGGAGACCTGCGTGCGGCTCAACCGCTACCTCGAGTTCTTCGGGCGCGTGACGACGGTGATCTACGCGGCCTTCGTCGTCACCGTCGTCTTCGGGGTCAACTGGAAGGACATGGTCGAGACCACCTTCAACTCCGGAGCGCCGGTCCGCGGTGCGATCGCGCTGGCGGTCATCCTCGTCACCCTCTTCTTCGTCGCCCTCCACTCGATGATCGGGTGGGGACGCTGGCGCCTGCAGCGCGAGCTCTGGCGTCGCGACGTCGCGGCGGCGGTGGGGGAGACGGGCGAGGCGACGCCGGGTGGGGCCGGCGGGGGCGACGTCTCGCGGACGCCTCCCGCCCATCGGCCATGATGTGACGATGCCGACGGGCAACGGGACCGTCACGACCTCCGCGAACGGCGCCTCCGCCGCCGGGGGTCCAGGGCGGCCCGAGCACCACGACGTGATCGTCGTGGGCGCCGGGATCTCGGGGATCGGGATGGCCTGCCGGATCCGGACCGAGTGCCCCGGGAAGTCGATCGCCATCCTCGAGGCCCGCGACGCGATCGGCGGCACCTGGGACCTCTTCCGCTATCCCGGCATCCGCTCCGACTCCGACATGTTCACGCTGGGCTACAACTTCCGGCCCTGGCAGGAGGCGCGGGCGATCGCCGACGGCCCCTCGATCCGCAGCTACGTGAGCGAGACCGCGGCCGCCTACGGCGTCGACGGTCTCATCCGCTTCGGCCATCGCGTCACGCGCGTGGAGTGGTCGACGCCGGAGGCGCGCTGGACGCTCCACGTCGAGCTCGCGGGCGGCGGCACCGAGACGCTCACCTGCTCCTTCCTCGCGGCATCGACCGGCTACTTCGACTACGAGAACCCCTACTCGCCCGAGTTCCCCGGCGCCGAGCGCTTCCAGGGGCCGATCGTCCACCCGCAGCTCTGGCCTGATGACCTCGAGTGGGAGGGCAAGCGGATCGTCGTCATCGGCAGCGGCGCGACCGCGGTGACACTCGTCCCGGCGATGGCGGCGAGGGCCGCGCACGTGACGCTGCTGCAGCGCTCCCCGACCTACGTCGTCACCAGGCCCGCGGTCGACCCGCTCGCGGTCGCGCTGCGCAAGCGCCTGCCGGGGCGGTTCGTCTACCCGTTCATGCGCTGGTGGAACGCGCTGCTGATGGTGGCGTCCTTCAACCTGATGCGCCGTTTCCCGAACCGGGCCCGCGCGTTCCTGCGCCATTGGGTGGAGCCGGAGGTTCCCGAGGGCGTCGACTTCGATCGCCACTTCAGCCCGCGGTACGACCCGTGGGATCAGCGGCTCTGCCTCGTTCCCGACTCCGACCTGTTCAAGGCGCTCGGCGACGGCTCCGCGTCGATGGTCACCGACACGATCGAGACCTTCACCGAGAGCGGGATCCTGCTCGCCTCCGGCGAGGAGCTCAAGGCCGACGTGATCGTCACCGCCACCGGCCTCAACCTGCAGATGTTCGGCGGCGCCGAGATCGCCGTCGACGGCGCAGACGTCGACATGGCCGACACCGTCAGCTACAAGGGGATGATGTTCAGCGGTATCCCCAACCTGGTGATGACGATGGGCTACACGAACGCCTCCTGGACCCTGAAGGCGGACCTCGTCAGCGAGTACTTCTGCCGCCTGATCCAGCACCTCGACGCGACCGGGCTGCGGCAGTGGACGCCCCAGGAGCCGCCGCCCTCGGTCGCGCGCGAGCCGTTCCTCGACCTCAAGGCCGGCTACGTGCTGCGCACGATCGACATCCTCCCCAAGCAGGGGGCGAGGACGCCCTGGCGGCTGCGGCAGAACTACCCGATCGATGTGCTGCAGCTGCGGCACGGCAACGTCGTCGACGAGGGCATCGTGTTCTCGAACCCGCACCTGCCCGCGGGAGCGGTGGCGCCCTCCGCGGCCGTGCCCGCGGTGGCCTGACGGCCGGGACGGGCTTCGCTGATGGCGACCGTCTTCGACGAGATCACCGACCACCACCGCGAGTGGATCGCCAAGCAGGCGCTGTTCTTCGTCGCGACGGCGCCGCTGGCGGAGGAGGGTCGCGTGAACGTCTCGCCCAAGGGGCCGATCGGCTCGCTCGCCGTGCTCGGACCCCGTCGCGTCGCCTATCTCGACGCGCACGGAAGCGGCGCCGAGACGATCGCCCACCTGCGCGAGAACGGACGCATCTGCGTGATGCTCTGCGCCTTCGACGGACCGCCGCGGATCCTCCGCTTCCACGGCCGCGGCGAGGCGGTGCTCAACGACGATCCCCGCTACGAGGAGCTCTACGGCTCCGCCGACTTCGCCGACGTCTCGATCCCCGAGTCGCGCCGCTCGATCGTCGTCGTCGACGTCGAGCGCATCTCCGACTCCTGCGGCTACGGCGTGCCGCTGATGAGCATGGAGGGCCACCGCGACCATCACGCCCTCAGCTCCGCCAAGCGAATCCGGACGATGGGAAGCCCCGAGTCCGTCGAGGATTTCCGCCGCGAGCGTGGTGCCGAGAGCATCGACGGCCTCCCGGCGCTGCCGCCGCGCCGCTGGGAGCGTCCAGTCGGTTAAGTCGGTTAAGTCGGTTCAGGTGGCGACGCCCGCCGCGCTCGCCTCGAGCAGCAGCTCGGCGATCAGCACGGGTTCGTCCCAGTTGGGGGTGTGGCCGCAGCCGTCGATGATGAGGAAGCGGCTCCCGGGCGGGCGGCGCTCCGGGCGGGCGGGGGCGAGCAGACGGTCGTGCTCGCCCCAGGCGATCGTGGTCGGGACGGTGACGCGGTCGAGGTCGGTGCAGATGTGGGTGCGCATCTCGGCGTTGGCGGCGTCGTATCCGGGCGCGTCGAGCCAGGTCTCGATCAGCTCGCGGGCCTCCTCGGGCGGGATCAGCGCCGGGCGGGCGGCGGTGGTGCGCAGCAGCGCCTCGCGGGCGCGGCTGCTGCGCATCAGCTGCCCGACGAACGGCTTCAGCAGCTTGGCGGCGCCGCGGGTGTTGACCGACCGCGGCCCGAGCGGGCGGCGCCACAGGCCCGCGGGGGAGATCAGGCAGAGGGAGGCGGCCTCCTCCAGCTTGGCCATCTCGATCGCCACCCAGCCGCCGAGCGAGTTGCCGGCGACGTGTGGACGCTCCACCCCGAGCTCCCCGCACAGGCGCGTCAGCGCGGCGGCGAGCGCCCACGGCGTCGGCGCCTCCCCGCCCGCGAGCACGGGCGAGTCGCCGAAGCCGGGCATGTCGACCGCGATCACGTCGCGCTCGCGCGCCAGCCGCTCGATCTGCGGGTCCCAGATGCGCAGGCTCGCGCCGAGCCCGTGGACGAGCAGCAGCGCCGGGCCGGCGCCGGGTCCCCCAGTCCGCTCGTAGACGACGCCCGCGGCCTGGCCGCGTGTCGTTCCCATCCCCGCGCTCGCCCCGCCGCCGGGGGCGGGGTGGGGATCAGTAATCGCCTGTGACCTCGAACGCGCCACTGAGGTCACCGACGTCGGGCACGTCCCTTTGGATCACCACCCGGTACTGGCCGGGCATCAGGTCCTTCGGAAGCTTGATCTGGATCGGCGGGCCCGTCTCGCCGGGCTCGGCGATGAGGGCGATCATCGGAGTCGGGGTCGGCGGCAGCTTGACCTTGACGAAGTCCTCGCCCTCCTGACGCTCGAGCTCGAAGGCCTTGCCGTAGGTGAACTGCTCCTCGGTGCCGTTGACGACCTCCGCCTTGACGGTGTCGCCGGCCGCCGCCCGCTCGGGCTCGACGAGCACCTCGAGGCCGGCGTCGGCGGGCTGGGAGGAGTCGGTGCCATCGCCGGTGTTGTCGCCGGAGTCGCTGCCGCATGCAGCGAAGGCCAGCGCGAGCGAGAGGACGGCGAGGGGCGGGACCAGCAGGTGTCGAGCACGCATGGGCGCATTATGTACTCGAGCTCGGCCTGGGCCGGCCGTCCCGAGGCACGGAAGCTCTCCCCCAGCGCGCCGAACGTACGGGAATGAGCGCTATGGCGACCCACAACGTACGTTCGAGGAGGAGGTGGGTGCGTGGGGTGGGCGGCATCCCCGTTCCTTTCGACCGGAGCCTGATCTCCCCCGAGTACCCCTGAGTACTCGGGCGGGAGACGGACACCCCCCACCGCTCGCCCGCGCCGTTCATGATGCGCTCGATGGGATCCCTCCGGCCCGCCCCCGCGTTGCTCCTGGCCGCGCTCCTCTGCGCGCTTGCCGCGGTCTGCTCGCCGCTGGCCCTCGCTCCCGCCGCGGCAGGGGCGGAGGAGAACCCCGCTCATCAGCCGCCGTTCGGGGACGAGCCGCTTGCGCCGCTGCACGCGGTCGATGATCCCGACCGGGTGCCGCCCGGCTTCGAGCTCAGCGCCGGGGAGGCCATCGCGATCGCCGACACCGCCGAGGCGGTCGTCGCCGAGCGCGAGGAGAGCCCGGGCATGGAGCCGCGCGCCTCCACCCGCGGGGACGACCGCTGGCAGATCGATTACTTCCTCCACCGCACGGACGTTGCCCAGGCGGTGATCGACGACCGCACGGGCGAGGTGATCGAGTCGTGGCGCAACCAGCAGGTCGAGGTCAAGCTCGCCCGTGGCTACGAGGACGCGGTCGCCGGCAACGTCAACGAGTGGTACGTCTGGATCCCGCTCTGCATCCTCTTCGTGGCGCCGTTCTTCGACCCCAAGCGCCCGTTTCGGCTGCTGCACCTCGACCTGCTGGTGCTGCTCTCGTTCTCGATCTCGCAGTTCTTCTTCAACAAGGGCGAGATCACGCTCTCGGTGCCGCTCGTCTACCCGGTGCTCGCCTACCTCTTCGTGCGCATGCTGCTCGCCGGGCTGCGGCCGCGGCGGGGGAGGGGACCGCTCGTGCCGGTGGTGCCGATCCGCTGGCTTGCGATCGCGGCAGTGGTGCTGGCGATCTTCCGGATCGGGATGAACGTCGCCGACTCGCAGGTGATCGACATCGGCTTCGCCAACGTGGTCGGCGCCGACCGGATCGCCGACGGGGAGGAGATCTACGACGGTCACTTCACTCCGCTGATCGACCGCGGCGACTCCTACGGCCCCGTCTCCTATCTTTCCTACGTCCCCTTCGAGCAGGCGCTGCCGTGGGACGGCGGGCTCGACTCGCTGCCGGCCGCGCACGCCGCGGCGATCGTCTTCGACCTGCTCGTCGCCGGGATGCTGCTGCTGGCCGGGCGCCGTCTGCGGGAGGGGAGGGAGGGCCGCGACCTCGGCGTCGCGCTGGCCTTCGCCTGGCTCGCCTACCCCTACACGCTCTACGCGCTCGACGCCAACGGCGGCAACGACGCCCTCGTCGCGGCGCTGCTCGTCGCGGCGATCATCGCGTTCACGGCTCCCGCCTGGCGGGGCCTCGTCGTCGGCCTCGCCGCCGCGACCAAGTTCGGGCCGCTCGCGGTGGCGCCCCTGCTGGCGGCGGGATCGGGGAAGCGGCGCGTGCGTTCCACCCTGATCTTCGGGGCGGTGTTCGCCGCCGTCTGGGCGGTCGTGCTGATCCCGCTGCTCCCGGGCGGCGGGTTCTCGGAGTTCTACGACCGCACCTTCGGCTACCAGGCCTCACGCGGGTCGCCGTTCAGCATCTGGGGACTGAAACCGTCGCTGGAGCCGCTGCAGACGCTGACCCGGATCTTCCCGGTGCTCCTCGGCATCGCGCTCTACTTCGTCCCGAAGCGGCGTGACGCGCTGCAGGCGGCGGCGCTGGGTGCGGCGATCCTGATCGCGACCCAGGTCGGCTCCCAGCACTGGTTCTACTTCTTCATCCTCTGGTGGGCGCCCTACGTGCTGATCAACGCGTTCGGCTCCCAGGAGGAGATCGCGGGGAACTCGCTCAGGCGAGCGTCGTCCGCAGCTCGCCGAGCTGCGGGGAGCTGACGACGAGCTCGTCGCCAGCCTGCAACCAGATCCGCGGATCGCGGGTGGAGCCGACACCGGCCGGGGTCCCCGTCGAGACGATGTCGCCGGGGACGAGCGTCATCAGCGAGGAGAGGTGGGCGACGAGGTCGGCGACGCCGAAGATCAGGTGCTCGGTGCTCGAGTCCTGCATGCGCTCGCCGTTGAGGTCGAGGGCGATCCCGATGGCGGCGGGATCGCCGGCCTCGTCGGGGGTGACGAGCTCCGGCCCGCACGGGGCCGATCCGTCGAAGACCTTGCCTGGGATCCACTGCGGCGTCTGGAACTGGAGGTCGCGGGCCGAGAGGTCGTTGAGCAGCGTGTAGCCGGCGACGTGGTCGAGCGCGTCGCCGGCGGCGACGTCCTTGGCGGGGCGGCCGATCACGAAGGCGACCTCGGCCTCGAAGTCGACCTTGGTGGATGAACCGGGGAGGGGGACCGTGGCGCCGTCGGGCACCAGCGCGTTGGCGAACTTCGCGAAGAAGGTGGGGACGGGAGGCGCCTCGATGTTCGCCTCGGCCGCGTGGTCGGCGTAGTTGAGGCCGATGCAGATGATCTTCTGCGGGTTCGGGATCGGCGGCAGGAGCTCCGCGTCGGCGACGGTGAGCGTCGGGGCGGCGTCGGCGGTGGCCTCGGCGACGAGGTCGAGCGGTCCGGCGCCGAGCAGCCCGCGCAGGCTCTCGGGTCCCTCCCCGATCGCGTCGGCGACGTCGATCAGCCCCCCGTCGCGGACGACGGCCGCGCGATCGCCGCGCTCGGATCGGTAGGAGACCAGCCGCATGGGCCGCAGCCTAGTCGTCCGAGCCATGTCGGCCACGGTCGGCATGCCATAATCGCCGCCCCCCGGGAGCTCAGGCGCCCGGTCTCTGTGGGGGCGTAGCTCAGTTGGTTAGAGCGCCGGCCTGTCACGCCGGAGGTCGCGGGTTCAAGTCCCGTCGCTCCCGTCCCCGCCTGCCATGACGCGGTGCCAGGGGTGGCCTTTGCTCTCGCCGAACGCCTGGGGTGCCGACCCGGGCTACGCGTACCTTCGACGAACTCCCTGGAATCGCGTCTCTCTGAGCCATGCGATTCCCGATGGTTCGCGCGGGAGGGCACCGTCGCGGCGACCTGTCACCGAAGAACGGACCTCTTGTCTGTTTCCGGGTGACAGGTGCAGTGCCTTCGAGCCGTGGCGCCGCACCTGCTGATCTGCTTGGGTGGGGAGGAAGCAACAAGGAGGGGACCATGAAGAAGCTCTTGCTGATCACTGCCGTGACGCTAGTGACCACCGCGGCACCGGCACTCGGCGCGACAGCTCCCCAGTACTGGGGCGGCGAGATGGGGAAGAACCTGCCCGGGGCGACGATGACGTTCAAGGTCGTCGATGGGCGGGTCACGGATCTGCAGGCGGAGGTCCGGATTCGCTGTCACGCGGCGGGTGGCGGTCCGGCTCCGAACTCGCGGCTCATCGACCTGCACGGTCCGATGGCGATCGAGGCCGGAGTCTTCGAGGACACGAAGAGCGTCTTCGACGGCGGGAAGAGCAAGGTCGAAGGAACCTTCATCACAACGGCGAGCGCCGTCGGCTTCTACAAGGCTCGCTTCCGGCTCGACGACATCCGGCACGACTACGTCCGGGTGTGTCACACCGGCAAGCAGGACTGGACCGCCACCCCTCTCAGCAAGCGCGACTGGCAGGAGCTCCGCGACTGAGGCAGCGATTGCGGGCCTGGCGGTGTGGCTCCCCGCGCCGTCATCGAACCGCCTGGAATTGCGTCGCTCTGAGCCAAGTGATTCCCGGCGGTTCACACGGGAGCGCGCGGTAACGGCGACGTGTCACCGAAGAACGGAGCTCTTGTCTGGTCGCGGGTGACAGGTCGGCGCGCGCCGGCGCGCGGCTGCCGCCGGATGGCGCCGCTCCCCACCCGGCGTGCGGACCCCAGCCCTTGCCCTACCCTCGCCGCCCATGTCCACCCCGCTCACCCGCCGCCAGGTCCTCAGAGGTGCTGCCGGCGCCGCCGTCGGCGCCGGCGCCCTCAGCGCGGGGCCGTTGCTCAGCGCATCCGCCCGCGCGGCCGGCAAGCGCGACCGCGTCGCCATCGTCGGCGCCGGAGCGGGCGGAATCGCCGCCGCCTACTTCCTCGGCGGCACTTGCGACGTCGACATCTACGAGGGCCGCACGCGCATCGGCGGGCACTGCGACTCGCGCTGGGTCGACGTCGGGGGCGATCAGGTGGTCGTCGACCTGGCCGCGCAGTTCTTCCACCCCGACACCCATCCGATCTACGTGACCCTGCTCGAGCAGCTCGGCCTGTTCGACCGCTCCGACCCCAACGGGCTGCAGACACGCCGCTCGGAGGGGAGCCTGACCGTCTTCCCGACCGACGGGGGCGCGCCCCGCTTCACCTCGACCCACCCGCTGGACGACCTGCCCACCGCGCTCGCCTTCGCGACCTTCACGCAGCAGGCGCGGCAGGCGGTGATCGACGGACTCGCCTGGGAGGTGACCGTCGATGAGTGGATCGCCTCGCTTCCGCTCGACGCCGCCTTCAAGGCCGATGTCCTCTACCCCTGGATCACGGCGACAATCGGCTGCTCGCGGGCCGATGCCGCTCGCGTCTCGGCGCGGTCGATCCTGCAGACCTTCGCGCTCGCCTTCCCGGAGAACCCGGCCGCCGGTGCCTCCACGTTCAGCTCGCGGATCGGCCTGCAGGGGAACCTCCAGCGACTGCTCGAGGCGAGCCGCGTCCGGCGGGTCCGGCGCAACTCCATCGTCACCGCGCTTGATCACGGCCGCGACGGCTGGAGCGTGACCACACCGAACGGCACCAGGGGCGGCTACCGCTACCTCGTCATGAACGCGCCCCCGCACGTATCCCGGGCGCTGCTGAAGCGACTTCCCCACTTCGCCAAGGTCGCCGAGCCCCTCAGCGAGTACCGCTACTTCAGCTCGCGGCTGCTCGTCCATCGCGACCCGGTTTACGTGCCCGCCGACCCCTCCTACTGGACCGCCTACAACGCCGGTCTCACCGGGAGCGAGTGCGAGGGCAGCGCCTGGATGGGAGCGCTGACCGACCCGCTGGCCTCAGGCGCGCCGATCGACCTCTTCAAGTCCTGGGCGCAGCGGCGCTCCGCCGATCCGCGGCGCATCATCTTCCAACGGGAGTTCCAGCACCCGCTGATCACCTCGCGCACCATCGCCGCCGCTCGCAGGCTGCAGCGCTTCCAGGGCCGCCGCGGCCTCTACTTCAGCGGCTCCTACACAACCGGCTCCGACCTGCAGGAGACGGCGCTGTACTCGGCGATGAAGGTGGCCGAGGAGATCGCTCCGCGCAGCCGCACGCTCCGCTCGCTGCAGGAGCGCATGCGCGCCAACGGCATCGCCGGCATCTCCTACGACCTGTAGACGAGCGGCTGCGAACCGGCCCCGAAAGCAAAACGACACCCGCTGGGCGGGTGTCGTTCTGCTCTCCTCCTCCCCTCCCCGAGAGCGGGTTCGACTCCGCTCCGAAGTAGGTTGACCCCGAGGACTTCACGTCGTCTCTCACGGTCGGGATCGCAACCGTAGCGGATTTCGCCGAGGTTCGTGCTGATCGTCACAGCCCCCCGATTGGGGGTAGTCACATCCCCCGGTCGGGGGATGGACCAGATCCGCTCAGATCTCGCCGAGAACCTCGTTCGCGGCGCGCTGTCCGGACTGGATCGCGCCGTCCATGTAGCCGGCCCACTCGGTCGCCGTCTCCGTCCCCGCCCAGTGGATCTCGCCCACCGGCGTGCGGATCGCGTCGCGGTAGCCGAGCAGGACGCCCGGGCCCATGAAGCCGACGTAGCAGCCGCGGCTCCAGCGGTCGGCGGCCCACGACTTGTCGAGGTAGTCGGTCGCGTTGCGCGCCTCGTCACCGAAGTAGCGGGCGAAGGAATCGATCACCGCCTCCTTGCGGTCGTCCTTCGAGCTGCCGGCGAAGTCGCGCGCCTCCTGCCCCTCGATGAACCCGAGCAGGACGCCGGGGGAGCCGTCGGGCGGCGAGTTGTCGAACGTGAGCTTGACCGGCCCGGTGTCGGAGGTCGCCATCCCGCTCAGGCCCTGATCGCGCCAGAACGGCTTGTCGTAGATCGCCATGCACTTGTAGACGGTCCCCATCGGGACGCGCTGGTCGAGCTGCGCCCGCTGCGCGGTCAGGTCGGGAAGGAAGCGGATCGAGCCGCAGAGCGCGGGCGGGAGGGTGACGATCACGCGCTTGCCCTGCCACTTGCCCGAGCCGGTCTGGACCTCGACGCCGCCTTTCCTGCGCCGGATCGTCCGCACCGGCTGGTGCAGCTGCACCGCCTTACCGAGCTGCTTGGCCATCTTCAGCGAGATCTGCTGGGAGCCGCCGACGATGCGCTTCTCCTGCGCACCGCCCTCTGTGTCGATCAGCAGGTTGAAGTCCCCCGCCGCCGTCGCGATGTAGAGCAGGACGAAGAGCAGCGAGAGATCGCGCGGCTCGGCCGAGAACACGGATTGGATGCCGAGGATCACGAGATCGCGAGCCTCCGGCGTGAGGTTCTCGTCGCGCAGCCAGGTGTCGAAGGTCTGGGAGTCCCAGGCGTTCGCGTTCGGCGCGTTCCAGGGGGAGTCGACGGGCACGCTCGCCGCCATGTCGTTGAGCTTCTGGATCGTCACGGCGACCTCGACCAGCGAGGCCGGGTTGGCCGGCGGGATCGCCCCCGTGTACTTCGTCAGCACGCCGCCTCGGTAGTAGACGTTGTCGCCCGTGACGTAGGTGTCGAAGGTCTGCAGTCCGAGCTCGTCGATCATCGAGAGCACGTGGTTCTGCGTCGGGCCGACCCACTGGCCGCCGATCTCGACGATCTCGCCGCCGCCGATGTCGTGGTTGAGCGTGCGGCCACCGACGCGCTTGCGCGCCTCGAGAACGACGACGGACTTCCCCGCCTTGTCGATCTCGCGCGCCGCGGCGAGGCCCGCGAGCCCGCCGCCGACGACGATCACGTCGGCCTTGCGCTTCGGCTTCTTCCTGAGCGCGGCCGAGGCGCCGGGAGCCTTGGAGACCGCGTAGCCCGCGGCGCCCGCCAGCGCTCCGCCGACGACGCCGCGGCGGCTGACCCCGCGCTGCTGGTCCCCCGCAGCGGCGGCGCTCAAAGCGCGCCGCCGGCCGCCGCGGGAGCGGTCGGGTCGTCGCCCTCGTCGCCGAGGCTCTCGCGGGCGAGGTACTCCTCGATCAGCAGCGGGCTGTCCTTCGCGCGCTCGACGACGCGCAGTAGGTCGGACATCGTCGCGACCTCCTCGGTCTGCTCCTTGATGAACCACTGCATGAACTGCTCACCCTGGTAGTCGCCGGCCTCGCGCGCCTTCGCGGCGAGCGCGCCGATCTGCTCGGTCACGCGCTTCTCCTGGGAGAGGGCGAGCTCGACCGGGGCGACGATGTCGTCGAAGCGGCTCTGCGGCGCCTCGACGCCGGGGGTGCTCACCTCGAGGTCGGCGTCGACCATGTACTGGGTGATCATCATCGCGTGGTTGCGCTCCTCGACCGCCTGGCGGTAGAAGAACGCCGCGAGCTGAGGCAGCGTCTCCGCGTCGTAGTGGACGGCGATCGCCACGTACTGCTGGTGGGCGGCGAACTCGTTGCCGATCTGCTCGTTCAGCGCCTCGGGGAAGCTGCTGTCGCTCATCTGACCTCCGGTCTCGGGTTGCGCCCCCGACCGTAATGGAAAGCGCGGATTCGGCTGCCCGAAGAGGCGGCCGGGAAGCGGGGGGAGCCCCGCTAGCCCCAGCGGAAGCCGGTCTCGCTCGGAACCGGATCCATCGGCGCGGTCGGCAGTCCCTCCGGGACGCTCGGGTCGTTGTAGCCGGACGGCGCGCAGTCGTTCGGCGTATCCGCGTGGAACAGCGACGCCAGGTACTGGATCTGGCCGCGCCCGCACTCGACCTCGCCCTGCCCGCCGCTGTAGACGGCGATCCCCTCGGCCGCGCAGTACTCGTAGACCGACAGCACCTCCTCGATCGAACCGAAGCGCGAGGGCTTCGAGTTGATCGCCTTCGGCTTCCACTCGAGGCCCTTGATGTCGTCGAGTGAGTGCAGCGGCGCGTCCCAGGTGCAGCGGTCGCGCATCGGCTCGAGGATCGGCCGCGTCTCGTCGTTGACGTCGGGGTCCTCGAGGAAGGCCTCCGGGAACGCTTCAGCCACTGCCGCGTAGAGCTCGGGGTCGGTCTCGACGTCGACCGGCGTCCCCTTGTAGTGGCCCTTGAGATCGAGCACCCGGACCGGCGCGAGCCCCTCGATCTCGCTGATCAGCTCCGGCGTCCAGTCGTTCTCGGGGTCGAGCTTGAACTCGAGCGTCGGGTAGCGCGCGAGCCGCTTGGTGATCGGCTCGACCGAGGAACCCTCCTCGCTGTCGAAGGTCGTCAGCCGCGTCGAGCAGATGAAGTTGAGCGGCTTGGGGTCGCGGCCGAGCGCCTCGTGCAGCGGCACGCCGGCCTGGCGCAGCGCGAGATCGAGCGCGGCGCTCTCGTACGCCCAGCGGCGGTAGTGGCGAGAGGCCTCCATCCCGGGTGCTGCGAGCGGGAACAGGTCGGTAGCGGCGATCTGCGCGCAGAAGTCCCCGAGCGTCGAGACGCCGCCGAAGTCGAGCGGGGTGCCGTTGTCGCGGTGGGCGATCTGATCGAGCGTGTCGTAGACGACGTCCTCGCCGATCCCCTCCTCACCGCCGCCGCGCAGTCGCACCACCGTGGAGGGGCGGGTGAAGCTTCCGTAGTCACGGTCGTGGTCGCTGAGCTCGTAGCTCTCGATCGTCAGCGCCAGCCCAGCCAGCTCGTCCCAGTTGCCGCCATTCATGTCTCCGCCTCAGCTCCTTTTCTCGTCGTCCGCCACGGGAGCCTCGGGAACGGGCCGCCGCGAGATCCGCACGGAGCTTATGGGGCGTCGGCCGCCCGCTCGGCCTGCGCCTCGCGGGGACGGTGACCTCCGGCGTAGGAGACGAGCCAGAAGGCGAGCCCGAGGAGCAGCAGCAGCCCGGCCCGCACGAACACCTCGGCCTCGTTGTCGGCGATCAAGTAGATGGACGCGACAACCCCGACGATCGGGGCGAAGGTCGGTGCCGTGAAGTGGTCGTGGTCGACCGGGTCCCGGCGCAGGACGAGCACGGAGACGTTGACCGCGGTGAACGCGATCAGCAGCAGCATCACCGTCGTGTCGGCGAGGCTCGCGAGGTCGCCGGTTGAGACCAGGATCAGCCCGAGCAGCGTCGTGAAGACGATCGCCGTGATCGGCGTCTTCCGGCTCGGCAAGACGCGCCCGAAGAACCCCGGCACGATGCCCTCCTCCGACATCCCGTAGACGAGTCGCGAGGCCATGATCATGTTGATCAGCGCCCCGTTGGCGAGCGCGAAGAGCGTGATCGCCGAGAACACCTTCGGGTCGACGCCGAGCGGCCCGCTCTCGCCGACGAGGACGAGCGGCGCGGTCGAGTTCGCGAGCTCGGCGGTCGGGATGACGGTCGAGCTGACGAGCAGCACGGCCATGTAGAGGACTCCCGCGATGGCGAGCCCGCCGAACAGGATCCGCGGGTAGTTGCGACTCGGTTTCTCGGTCTCCTCGGCGATGTTGACCGAGTCCTCGAAGCCGATCAGCGCGTAGAAGGCGAGCCCGGCCCCGGAGAGGATCGCGAAGATCGGCCCGACCCCGTCCTTGAACTCGAAGTTGCGGCCGAAGTCGGAGGCCGGCTCGCCGAAGGCGAAGAGGCCGATGACGATGACGAGCAGGAGGCCGCCGACCTCGACGCAGGTGAGCACGGCGTTGGCGCGGACCGACTCGGCGATGCCGCGCGCGTTGACCAGCGCGATCACGAGCATGAAGGCGATCGCGACCGGGATCACCTTGATGTCGACGAACGCCGAGAGCGCGTCGCCGCCGAACCCGCGGGCGAGCGTGCTCGCCGAGGTGATGCCCGAGGCCATCACCGCGAAGGCGATCATGAACGTCAGGAAAGGGATGTCGAAGGCCTTGTTGACGTACAGAGCCGCCCCGGCCGCGCGCGGGTACTTCGAGACGAGCTCGGCATAGGAGCAGGCGGTCAGGAGCGCCACCGCGAAGGCGGTCAGGAAGGCGAGCCAGATCGCGCCGCCGACCTCGGCGCCGACCGCGCCCGCCAGCGTGTAGATGCCGCCGCCGAGGATGTCGCCGACGATGAAGAAGAGCAGCAGGACGGGCCCGACCTTGCGGGCGAGCTTCGACTCCTGCTCTCCCGCGGATTCGTCGCGCTGCCCGGTCGCGCTCACCGTTGCCGATTCCACTCGAACCTCCCTGGTCGTTCGTGTTGCCTTAGGTGATGCCCGACTTCGAGAACTTGAAGCAGAGTCCCGACGGAGGGCGACCGGGTCGACCGCCGCAGCCCCGCTCCGCCGCTCGCGTCCCGTTCCGCCGCTCCAGCCCCACTCCGCCGCTCGCGCCCCTTTCGTCGCTCCCCCTCTAACCCCCAGAACTCCACGACCCTTCGGGCGACGGGGGACCTCGGGGAGAAGTGGGGCCTATGAGCGGCAGAACTCGACGAGGTCCCCTCCGGCACCTGGGCCTCGGCGAGTTGTGGGGGTTGGCCGAGACCGGGGGAGGCTGCGAGGGCGAGTCGCGCGTCGAGCGCCGGCCGCTTCTCAGCCTTCGGCGAGCACCTCGGCGGCGAGCGCGCCGAACGCCTCGATGCCGACGGTCAGGTCGGCCTCGCTGCTGTCCTCCTCGACGGCGTGGCTGATGCCCTCCCTCGAGGCGACGAAGACCATCGCGACGGGCACGCGCGAGGCGACCTCGGCGGCGTCGTGGAGGGCGCCGCTGACCATCGGCTCGCCGCGCCCGCCGGCGGCGGCGACAACCTCGGCCGCGCGGGCGACGAGCTCGTCGTCGAAGCGCGTCGGCGCGATCCGCCAGACCGGCTCGCCACCGAACACGCAGCGGCGCTCGTCGGCGATCGTCGCCGCTGCGCTCAGCGCCTCGGAGATCATGTCCGCGAGCGGCTCGTCCTTGGCGTGGCGGAGGTCGACGCCGAGCTCGGCCCGCCCGGCCAGCGCCGTGATCACACCCGGCTCGAGGTCGAGGGTCCCGGTCGTGCCGACGCCGCCATGAGCCCGCGCCACCCGCTCCACCGCAAGCGCGGTCTCGGCGGCTGCGAGGCCGGCGTCGCGGCGCAGGTCCATCGGGGTCGTACCGGCGTGGGAGGCCTGGCCGCGGAAGGTGAGGCGGTGGCGCTCGACGCCTGCGCAGCCGGAGACGGCGGAGCATGAGATGCTGGCCGCCTCGAGCGCCGGCCCCTGCTCGATGTGCAGCTCGAGGTAGGCGCCGAGCGTGTCGAGCAGGCCCGCCTCGCCCGCGGCCGCGGCGCCCTCGAGCGTGAGGTCGTTCTCGGCGAGCGCCTCCTCGATGGCGACACCGGCGGCGTCCTTCACACCGGCCAGCTCGGCCGGGTCGAGATGCCCGGCCATCGCCGAGCTTCCGAACAGGCTGCGGCCGAAGCGCGCGCCCTCCTCGTCGGCGAAGTCGATCAGGACGATGTCGCGCGGGGGAGGGGACGCGGCGCCGGACCACGCGCGCAGGACCCCGAGGGCCGCCATCACGCCGAGCGCGCCGTCGAGCCAGCCGCCGTCGGGCACCGAGTCGATGTGGGAGCCGACGGCGAGCGCGGGCGCCCCGCGGTCGGCTCCGGGAAGGCGCGCGGTCAGGTTCCCGGCGGCGTCGACCTGCACGTCATCGCCCTCGATCCCGATCTCAGCCAGCCGCGAACGCAGGAACGCCCGCGCCTCGCGCCAGGTCTCGCCGAAGCAGAGACGTTGGGAGCCGCGCTCGTCCCCGGTCAGCCGCGCCAGCTCCCGCAGGTCGGCGATCACCTGCGCCGCGTCGATCGCCGGCGCTTCCTGTGCGGTCACGCGCACCGGACGGGAAGCAGAGGATGCGCAGTCATCGTCGTCATCCGGCTAGCCGACGCGCTCGCGGCGCAGCGGCTGCGCGAGGCAGTGGGCGCCGCCGCCGCCGAGCGTGAACATCTCGAGATCGGGGTCGAAGACGGTGAGGCCAAGCGCGCGCAGCTGCTCGTTGAGCCGCTCGGAGCGCTTGGTGGAGATCACGCGGTCCTCGCCCAGGGAGATCGCGTTGACGCCGAGCCCGAAGGCGTCCTCGACGGAGACGTCGAGGATCTCGAAGCCGGCGTCGCGCAGCCAGGCCACCAGGCCGGTCGAGGAGGCCTCGGTGCAGACCGCGGCCAGCTTCGGCGCGAGGATCGAGACGAGCACGTCGATGTGGACGAAGTGGGAGGGGATGGGCTCGATCCGGACTTCCCAGCCGAGCTCCTCGAACCAGGCGCCGAGCTGGGCGGCGGCCTTGGTGTCGGTGCGCTCCTCGCCGTTGCCGATCAGGAGCTTCCCGGGCTCGACGATGACGACGTCCCCGCCCTCGAGCGTCCCCGCCGTGACCATCCGGTGGATCGGGATGTCGGCCTCCTGGTAGAAGCGGATCACCGGCGCGTACTCGCCGCGGCGCCAAGGCTGTGAGAGCTGGGTGACGATCGGCCCGGCGGGCGTCGCGACGCTCGAATCGCGCGCGAACACCTGGTAGGGGAGGGCGGGGTCGGGCTCGAGCAGGTGGACCTGGACGCCCGCCTGGTCGTATGCCTGAACCATCTCGCGGTGCTGGGCGGCGGCGAGCTCGGCGTCGTAGACGCGGTCGCTCTCCAGCGTCCCCTTGCTGATCACGCTCGTCGGCAGCCAGCGGAAGTTGTCGGGCGGGCAGAGCAGGACGTCGCGCAGCAGCCCGTACTCGGAGTCGCTGCCCCACTCGATGGCCTCGGTCCCCGGGATCTCCTCGCTCACGCTCTTCTCACTCCTCCTCGACGACCACTCTGACGGTTCGTAGGGTCCGGTCGCTCGCTCCCCGCACCTGGCCGCCGTGGGCGAGCGAGTCCTCGATGAAGGCGATCGTCTCGGCGCTGAGCCGCTCGCCGGGAAGGACGTTGGGGACCCCGGGCGGGTAGGCGGCCAACGACTCGGCGGCGATCCGCCCGTTCGACTCGCTGAAGGGGATGACCTCCTGGTCACCGAGGAACGCGGCGCGCGGCGTCATCACGGTCGGGCCCCAGGGTGGGGGCGGCGCGAAGGGAGCGCGCTCGCCGTGGACCGGCCGGCTCAGCTTCTCGACCGCGTCGCGCAGCCCGGCGATCAGGCGCTTGCCGGTCTCGGCGACCTCCTCGCCGATCCCGAACACGGCGACGATCACGTTCTCCGCGTAGAGCTCGAGCCAGATGTCGTGCTCGAGGCGCAGGTGGCGGGCGATCTCGTTGCCGGTGGCGCCGGTGCCGCGCACGTCGACCGACAGCCTCAGCGGGTCCCAGGCGAAGACGCTCGGCGCCTCGGCGATCTCCTCGTCGAGGACGTCGAGCCCGTCGATCGAGACGACCTCGCGGCGCAGCTCCTTGAGCGAGGCGATCGTCTCCGAGAGGAGCTCGTGGCCGTCGACGACGTTGTGGCGGCGGGCGGCGTCGAGGGAGGCGGTGAGAAGGGCACTCGGGCTCGTCGTCTCCACCAGGGTCACCGAGCGGTCGACGATGCGGCCGTCGATGCGCTCGGTCCCGAGGTGGAGGATCGCCGACTGGGTGAGGCTGCCGCCGAGCTTGTGGACGGAGTTGAGGACGACGTCGGCGCCACAGGCCAGGGCATTGGCGGGGAGCTCGTCGGAGAAGGCGAGGTGGGCGCCCCAGGACTCGTCGACGACGAGGGGGACGTTGCGGGAGTGCGCGGCCTCGGCGAGCGCGGCGACATCGGCGACCGCCCCGAAGTAGGTGGGGGAGACGATGAAGACGGCGACCGGAAGAGGGTCCTCGTCGAGGGCGCGCTCGAGCCCCTCGACCGTCATGCAGTTGGCGATCCCGAGGTCGTCGTCGACGGCCGGCGCGACGAACCGCGGCTTCAGGCCGCTGAGCACCAGCCCGTCGATGACCGAGGAGTGGACGTTGCGCTGCACCACCGCGACCTCTCCGAGGTGCGCGAGCGCCATGCAGATCGCGTGGTTGCCTCCGGAGGCGCCGTTGACGAGGAACCACGAGCGCTTTGCTCCCCACGCATCGGCGGCGAGCCGCTGCGCCTGCTGGAAGGGCGTATTGAGCGGGTCGGGGCCGATGTCGAGATCCTCGGTCCCGGCCGGGAAGTCGAGCGCGAGCGCCAGATCGCCAACGGCCTTGCGCCAGCGCGCGTCGGCCCCTCGCCCGCCCTTGTGCCCGGGGATGTGGAAGCGCCCGACCTCACGTTCGGCGAGATCGACGAGCGCGTCGAGATAGGGGGTCTCGTCCTGCTCCATGCGGCCACGGTAGTACGCGGCGGTCAGGGCAGGAGGCCCGAGCGAGACCTTCCGCAGATGACGACGCCAGGTCGAAGCTTGCGCGGCATCAATGCGTAGTACTCAAAGCCACGAGGCCGAACCCGCATCCGGAACCGCCGCTGACTCAACTGCGTCCGTCCCACCAGCTCATCTGGACCCCGGATCTTCCGGTAGATGGAGACCTTCCTCGTGATGGTCCTGACGCCGCGTTGCTCCTTCACGCAGGTGCTCGGCCCGGAGACGTCCCCAGTCAGCCGCCTGTGCTCGAGCGTCGCGTCGATGTAGATGTGAACCAGCTCGCAGCCGGTGGCGGTCTCCGCATATCTGCGAGGACACAGGTCAGTCTCGTCAGGGAGTGCGTCGGCGTCGGCGTCGGCGATGTCGCCACCGTCGAGGAAGCGGACGAGGGTGATGCCACCGGTGCCGACGATGCGCCCGTCGGGCTGCACGGATACGTAGGAGATCGCCCCGCCTGGGAAAGTGCTGAAACTGGCCGGGAAGAGGCCGCCGCCCTCCTCGCCGAACGTGCTATCGAGTTGACCGTCGGGTCGAAGGCGGGCGATGTACCCGGTGCTGCTCCCTCCGCGAGGGTAGTTCTGGACGATCAGGCCTCCCGAGACGAGGAGGTTGCCGCGGGCATCCCATGTAAGGCCGTCGATGGCCTGCGAGCCGGACACGTCGTCAAAGGGGCTTCGAATCACACCGGCGTTGAACCTGCTGTCGACCTCCCCGTCCGGGCCGAGCACGCTCAGCCACGTCACGTAGTCGACGCCGTGAATGGCGTAGTAACCGGCGGTGCCGCCGATTGCCACACGCCCGTCCCCGGCCACGGTGAGCAGGATGCCTTCGGGCTGGCTCAGTGACCCACCGGGAACCCGCTGCGTCCCGTTCTCGCCGTAGGTCGCGTCCGGCACTCCGCCGTCATCGAACCTGACGACGGCCATGTCGCCGTTGTAGCTGACCGCCGCATACCAGCGTCCTGTGTCGTCCTGCGCGAGGGCTGAGACGACACCGTTGACGCCGAGGTCGAGGGTCCCGTCGTCGGCGAAACCGTGGTCGACGGAACCGTCCTCGAGCAGCGCGGTGACCGTTCCGTGGCCCAGCGTCTGGCCGCCGACGAGGATGCGCCCCGATTGCTCGACGCCCACGGCGTTCGCTGAGCCGAAGCCCGTTCCCAGGTCGATTGTCGCTTCACCGTTGTCGCCGAAGGTCGAATCCGGGGAGCCATCGGCCAGCATGCGACAAACGTGAGGGAAGTAGTTGGAGGTGCCGTTGTAGGCAGTCCCAGTCGTAAGGATCCGGCCACCCGAGTCGACGGTGATGTCGCGGTCGCAGACGCTGCCGGTCGAAGCTGATCCGCCTGCACCGAAGGACGTGTCCAGCGAGCCGTCGGGATTCGTTCTCGTCACGGCCTTGCCAAACCGGGCGAGGATCTTGCCGTTTGGAATGACCACGGTTTCTCCACCCCTGACAGGCGAGATCCCATGCAGGCCGAAGTCCGGATCGAGATCGCCCGGCGCGGCGAGCGCGGGCGTTGCGCTGAACAGCAACCCGAGGGCCGCTGCGGCTATGCAGAGCGGACCCTTCACCTACTTCCCAACCTCGATCTTCCGTGAGTGCGCAGCCCTGCAGATTCCCACCGTCCCGTTGCGGACGCGCTTCGCCGCCGCGTAGTAGCGGCCGGGCTCGAAGGGACCGCTGACGCTCCACGTTCCGCGGTTGGTGCGCCGGATCCTCGCGACGGTCTCGTCGCGGCCCCGCGTCGCTCGGAGGATGCTGAGCCGCGTCGACTTCACGCAGCCCCCCAGCGCGGTGACGGTCCCCTCGAGCAGGTCGCCCTCGGCGTCGTAGGAGATGGCGAGCTTCCTCGCGAGGAGCGGGCAACCGCCGCGCTTCCTCTTGCCGGTGACGAGCGGACAGCCGTCGTGCCGGTCGGTGACGCCGTCCGCGTCCGCGTCAGCCCGGCCGGGCTGGGCCAGCAGCCGGATGAAGTAGGGCTCCCAGTCCCCGCCGTAGCCGGCGGCCACTCCCAGGATCTCCCCGCCCGGCTCCAGAGTTAGTTCATGCATCGAGATCGCGCCGCCCCCAAGCTCGAGCGCAGGGGTGATCGCGAGTCCGTGCTCTCCGAAGGACGGATCCGGCGAGCCATCCTCGAGCAGTCGCGCTGCCGCAGGCTCATACGCGCTCCCGGTGTAAAGGGTCGTGCTCCAGGTACCGGCGACGATAACCCGGCCGGAGTCGTCGATCGCGACGTCGACGGGGGAGAAGACGCGATGCTGCTTCTGGCTCGGAGCGAGGATCGCGGAGGGGTCGAACGACTCATCCACCGCTCCCACGGAGTCAAGCCGGAGGAGCTTGGCGTAGCTGCCTCCCTTCGTCGAGGCCAGGTCGTAGGCGGAGTACTCGACCACCACCCGGCCGGAGTCATCGACGGCGAGACCGTTCACCGAGCCGCTGTAGAGCCCGAACTGTGGCTGCGGGAGAGTCGCACTGCCTGCTTGACCGAATGACGTATCCAGGGCGCCGCTGGGCGCGACCCTCGCCACGGTCGGTTCGACGGCGTAGTCGAACGAGTTGCCGAGGAGATATCGGCCGGAGCCCGCATCCGCGATCTGAGAGGCCCGGCCCGGAATGAGGTCGGAGAACCCGCCTGTGCCGAAGTCCGGATCCGGATCGCCCTCGGCGGTGAACCGGAGAACGCCCATCTGAGGGTCGTAGGGGGTGGTGCTTGGGTCATCCGCGGTGATGGCGATCGCGGCGCCGCCGCCCGACGCGGCCAGGATCGCGGCGGCAGATGGCGATTGGCCGGGGAGGTTGGCCGTCGCGAGTCCGCCGGTACCGAAGCTCGGGTCCACCGCGCCGTCCGGGAGGAGCCGTGCCGCGGCAAGCCGGCCGGGGGAGCCGTTGGCGTGGCCAGCGAGGAGGATCTGGCCTTCGGGCGCTACGTCGACCGCGGAGGCTGCGAAACCGGCGGGGAGGTCCGCGAGGCCGCCAGTCCCGAAGTCCGGATCGCTTGCTCCGGTGGCGGTCAGCTTGAGCACTTCGAGCGGGCTCTCAGCGTTACCGTCGGGTCGGGCGATGTAGACGGCGCCTCCGTCCGGCGTGGCGTCGACATCGAAAACGAAACCCGCGGGTGGCCGGGCGATCCCACGCTGCCCCCAGCTCGGGTCTCGGTCACCCGGAGCGGCGGTGGCGGCGCTCGGCGCGAGCACGGCGATGGTCGCCAAGACGATGGCCACGAACCTTCCCCTGGTCACTCCCATGTACCTGCAAACCCCCATCGCCACCCAAGGTAGCGCCGACGCCGTTTCCCGGCGCTGCTAGCCTGCGCGTCGTCGCCCGTGAATGACGACCCTCCTCGAAGTACCGGTCCCCGCCCTGACGGGCTGGGGTCCAGCGCAGCGCTCCACCGTGAGCCGGGGCGCATGAGCATCCGCCTGCGCCGGAAGGCCTCCGCATGACCGAGGTCCTGCTTCTCGCCATCGTCTTCATCCTCGTCCTCGTCAACGGGTACTTCGTCGCGGCCGAGTTCGCGATCGTGCGGGCGCGCCCGGCGAAGCTGCAGCAGCTCTCCCAGGAGGGGGACGCGCGAGCGAAGCGGGCGCTGCACCAGATCGGGCACGTCGACGAGTACGTCGCCACCTCGCAGGTCGGGATCACGCTCGCCTCGCTGGCCATCGGCTTCCTCGGCGAGCCCGCGATCGCGCGATTGCTCGAGCCGGTGCTGGGCGGCTGGCTCGGGCACGCCGCCTCGGTCGTGATCGCGCTGATCATCGCCTACGCGATCGTCACCCTCCTGCACGTGATCCTCGGCGAGCAGGCGCCGAAGATGGTCGGCATCGCGCGCGGCGAGCAGCTGCTGCTGCGGATCGGCCGCTCGCTGGAGTTCTTCCGCACGGCTTTCAAGCCGCTGATCCTCCTCACCAACAAGCCCGCCCGCTGGATCGTGCAGAGCGTCTTCCGGATCCCGATCGTGAGCGAGGACGAGACATCGCCCGAGGAGCTCCGGGTGCTGATCAGCCGCGGCTACGAGCAGGGCGACCTCGAGGAGAGCGAGGCGGGGATGCTGGGCGGGGTCTTCCACCTGCACGAGCAGGAGGCGCGCGAGGTGATGACGCCGATCCCGGCCGTCGTCACCGTCGATTCCTCCGACACCGTCGAGGACGCGCTGCGCCGCTGCGTCGCCTCCGGGCACACGCGGCTGGTCGTGATCGAGGACGACAACCCCGACCGGGTCCGCGGCGTCGTCCACAACAACTCGCTCGCCCGCCTCTACATGAACGCCGGGGCCGACGCCTCGATCGAGCCCGCCGTCCGCGACGCGCCGATCATCCCCGAGACGAAGCCTCTCGACGACCTCCTCGCGGAGCTGCAGCGGCAGCGCAGCTCGATCGCGATCGTCGTCGACGAGTACGGCCGTACGGTGGGCATCGCGACCGTCGAGGACATCCTCGAGGAGGTCGTCGGCGAGATCGAGGACGAGACCGACCCGCGCGGCGAGCACGTGCGGCGGCTCACCGACGGCGATTGGTACGTGCGCGGCCACGTCTCGCTCGGTGACATCGAGGACGCGGGGGTGAAGCTTCCGGTCGACACCGACGCCTACAACTCGATCGGCGGCTACGTCTTCAACGAGCTCGGCCGTCTCCCCAAGCGCGGCGACACGATCCACGCCGGCGGTCACACGATCCGGGTCGAGTCGGTGCGCGAGAACCGCATCGTCGCTCTGCGCATCCATCCCGACGGCCCGGCCACGCAGGAGCACCAGGCGGTAGAGCAGGGACGGGCGGAAGGCAGCGACTCCCAGGGCTAGGCGAGCGGCGTTCGCCGAGTGGTCCGACCCGGCGGCGGGACCGCCGGTTCAGACCACTCGATTGCCCGAGCGGTCCTCAGCTCTCCCCGGCCGGGTCGGCGATGCCCGGCCCCGCCAGCGCGGCGTACTTGTCGAGCAGCGGCGCGACCGAAGCCGACGAACGCGCTGACCCCCCTCGAGCGTCGGCGGCCCCGCTGTCCCTCGTCGACCTTCCAGGCGCAGATCGCCGAGGCGGTGCCCGAGATGTCGATCTCGCGCTTCTTCGCCCCGCGTTCGTCCTCGCTCCCCGCCCAGAGCGTAGGTGTTCGACGCGTAGAGACGTCCACGATCATCTCGATCCACCCGCTCAGCTTCGGATCCTCTCCCGCGCACGGCCCAGCCTCGCGCGTCGCTCCCGGCAGCGGGCCGTGGGCCACGTGCACGGGATCGCCGATCACGCATGCGGCCTCGTAGTGGGTGGACTTGACGGCGGCAGGAGAGCTCAGCTCCATCCCGATCGAGTCGACGTAGGAGCCGGAAGAAGGCCTCGGCACCGAGGCCCCGAAGGCAGCGTCGTCGATGAAGAACGGGATCGGCCACCGCCGGAAGACCTTCGCGGCCTCGCGCACGCCGCCCGGCGGGGGGGAACAGGTGCTCGGCGAGCGCGGCCTCGATCCTGGGCTCGCGGCCGACGACCGCGGTACGCCGTTGCGGCGATCCGCGCCCGATCTCCTCGGCGCGGGCGTGGACCCCGCCCGGCGGCGGCTTCGAGCGCGTCGAGCTCAGCCGCGGTCGGTGTGGATGCCCGGCAGGAAGCAGCTCAGCGCCCCGTCCTGGAGCTCGAAGGAGAAGCCGTCGAGCGGCAGCTCGGTGAGGTCGTCGATCAAGGTCGGGGCTGAGGAGGCGCCGGAGGGCGATCGGGTCCTGGTCGGCGTCGCCCAGGACCCCGGTAGCGGCGGTCGAAGGCGTCGCTCTCCGAGCTCGACGTCGACGTCTGCAAGCGCTGACGGTCTGCAGGTCGGCGTCGGCGTCCTTCGCGAACTCCCTCTTCGACGTCGCGGTCGTGGCAGACGATCCGGGCCGCGAAGCCGGCGCTCGCGGCGGCGGGCCGGACGAGCACGGTCACCCAGTGCCGCTCCCCCTCCTCGGAAGGAAGGTGCATCAGCCGCACGGTGTGGCCGCGGCCGTCGTCCCAGGAGACGACGTTCCATCCCAGCGGCAGGAACCGGCGGCGCAGCACCTGAGTGGCCTCGGGGGCGAACACGAACGCCTCGTAGTGACGCTGCCGGGAGCCGGCGTAGTCGCGCATCGCGGCGCGGCCGCAGCCGCCTCCCGCGGAGGCTCCGGCCCGCTCATCTCCTCCCCGGCGTTACGTCCGTCCACGGTCTAGCTTGACCCTTCGTCACGAGAGCGCGTACCGGGAGGCAGGCGCCATGTGGGTCGTCAGGCTCAGCGACAAGCAACTCGAGGTCCTGAAGGCGTTGGTGAACGCCGAGGAGCGGCATGGGCCGACGCTGGCGCGGGCTCTGGAGTCGCTCGAGCTCGCCCGCTGGGACGAGCTCCCCACGCGCAACTCCCCTGGGATCAGGTCGGCGACCTCGCCGGCCGGCAGGGCATCAGCGAAGCGGACGTCGTCTGGGACCTCGCCGGCAAGGGCCACTGACCGGGGCCGCTGCGGCCAGACGGCCTCGGCGGCCTGAGCCTCAGTACGTGTAGAAGCCCTCGCCGCTCTTGCGGCCGAGCTTGCCCTCGGCCGCCATCGTCAGCAGCAGCTTCGGGGGATGGTGGTGGTCGTGGCCGTTGGCCTGATGGAGGCTCTCGCCGATCGCCACGGCGACGTCGATGCCGACGAAGTCGAGGAGCTTCAGCGGCCCCATCGGCTGGCCGGTTCCCATCGCCATGCAGTCGTCGACGTCCTGGGCGCTGAGGTCGAGGTCCTCCATCAGCCGCACCGCCTCGAACAGGTAGGGGAACAGCAGCCGGTTGACGACGAAGCCGGTGTGGTCGGGGACCTCGACGGCGTGCTTGCCGAGCGCCGCGCAGAAGGCGCGGGCGCGGTCGGCGGCTCCCTCCCGCAGTCCCTCCGGCAGGCAGAGCTCGATCAGCTCCATGCGCGTGACCGGGTTGAAGACGTGAAGGCCGAAGAAGCGCTCCGGGCGCGCCGGGCCTTGCCGCGCTCACCACCGAGAGGAGGACGTCGTCGTCGCCAGGTCGGCGTCAGGGCAGGCGTCGGCGAGGGTCGCGAGCAGCGTGGCCTTCGCGTCGCGTCCTCGGCGATGCCTCGACCACGAGGTCGCAGCCGGCGAGGTCCGCGGCCTCTGTCGTCACCTTCACCCGCTTCGGGTCGCCCCCCTCGAGCTTCGTGCAGAGCTTCACCGCGCTCTCCTCGGCCTTCCAGGCGGAGGCGTCGCTGCGCGCGAGGACCCGAACCTCACCGAGGGTTGAGGAGACCGCGGCGACCCCGAGCGCGATCGCGCCGGTCCCCGCCAGCCCGGGCTCGGGTAGCCGTTGGACGTTCCCGAACTCATCTGGGAGGGAAAGCTATCCGTGATCGCCGTCGCCGCGTCCCAACGACGACGGCAGCCAGATCCGGCGGCCGAGATCGAGCGAGATCGCCGGCACCAGGATCGAGCGCACGATGAAGGTGTCGAGGAGGACCCCGAAGGCGACCGACGACGAGCTCGGTGCAGGAACACCAGCGGCAGGACGGCGAGCGCCGAGAAGGTCCCCGCGAGCACGATCCCGGCCGAGGTGATGACGCCACCGGTGACCGCGAGCCCCCGCAGCACGCCCTCCCGCGGCCCCGCGCTCATCTCCTCGCGCACCCGCGCCGTCAGGAAGATGTTGTAGTCGACGCCGAGCGCGACCAGGAAGATGAACGCGAACAACGGCAGGGAGGGGTCGCTGCCGGGGAAGCCGAAGATCACATCGAAGACGACGAAGCCGACGCCGAGCGCGGCGGCGAAGGAGAGGATCACCGTCCCGATCAGGACGAGCGGCGCGACGACCGCACGCAGCAGCAGCATCAGGATCAGGAAGACGACGAGCAGCGCGATCGGCGGGATCAGCTTCGAGTCCTTGGCGGCGGCGACGCGCAGATCCTTCTCGATTGCGGTCGGCCCGCCGACGAGCACGTCGTCTCCGCCGGCCTCCTTCGCCGTCGCGCGGATCTGGTCGATCTCGTCGTAGGCGTCGGTCGAGTAGGGATCGTCGGCGAGGGTCACCTGCAGCAGCACGCCCTCCTCGCTCTCGCCTGCGACGGTGACCTGCTCGACCCCGTCCTCCTGCTCGAGGGCGGTCTTGACCTCGGGTGCCTTCTCAGCATCGGGGACGATCACATCGGTGAGGCCGCTCGCTCCCGCCGGGAAAGCCTCCGAGAGCAGCTCCTGGCCGCGCACCGACTCGACGTCGCCGCGGAAGGAGTTGCCCTGGGTGAGGCCGGTGTCGAGGTTGAGCCAGCCGAGCGAGAGGAGCAGCAGCAGCGCGACGGTGCCGATCCAGATGCGGCGCGGGGAGGCGGCGATGCGCTCACCGATCCGCCGCCAGGTGCCGTGGGTCTCGTCGGAGGCGTCGTCGCCGACGTGGGGGACGAACGGCCAGAAGACCCAGCGGCCGGTCGCCACGAGCACGGCGGGCAGGGCGGTCAGCATCGAGAGCATCGCGATCGCGATGCCGACGGCGCCGATCGGGCCGAGCCCGGCGGTGCCCTCGACCTCGGCGATCGTCAGGCACAGCAGCGCCGCGATCACGGTCATCCCCGAGGCGACGATGGCCGGGCCGGCGCGGCGCAGCGCCTCGGCCATCGCCTGGTGCTTGTCCGAGTGGGCGCGCAGCTCCTCCCGATATCGGGCGACGAGCAGCAGCGCGTAGTCGGTCCCGGCGCCGAAGACGAGCACCGGGAGGATCCCCGCCGACTGCCCGTTGACGGTGACGCCGATCTCGGTCAGGCCGAAGCCGATGGCCCGTGCGGTGAGCTCCGCGAAGCCGACGGCGAGCAGCGGGAAGAACCAGAAGATCGGGCTGCGGTAGACGATCAGCAGCAGCAGGAAGACGATCGCTGCGGTGGTCAGAAGCAGCGTGCCGTTGATGTTGTCGAAGACCTTGATCGCGTCGGCGGAGAAGCCGGCACCGCCGGTGACGGCGGTCTCGACGCCGGGCTGCGCGGACTCCTCGAGCTGGTCACGGGCCGCCTCGACCGGGTCGATGATCGTGTCGCCCTCGCCGTTGCTCTTGATCTGGGCCTGCAGCAGCGCGGTGGTCCCGTCCTTGGAGAGGACCGGGCCCTCGTAGGGACTGGTGCGCGGCGGCAGGTCCTGGTTGAGCGCGTTGCGGTCGGAGACGATTCGCTGCTTGTCCTCCGGCGTCAGCCCGGCCTCGCGGCTGTAGACGACGACGACCGGTGCGAGCTCGCCCCCCTGGATGTCCTCGGCGGCGGCGAGCGCCTTCGTCGACTCCGCGTCGCTCGGCAGGAAGGAGGAGGACTCGTTGCTCTGCGCCTCGTCGAACTTCTCCGGCAGCTTCGCCGCGCCGATCGCGAACATCGCCGCGAGCCAGGCGATCAGGAAGACCCACTTGAGGCGCGGGCGGGACGGCAGCGTGAGCAGGGACGAGAGCACGGACAGGCGAGGGAAGCACACGCACCGGTCCGATGTGTGAGCCGGTCACGGACGGTGGCACCGGGGACGGCGGTCTATGGTCCCGTTCGAGAACCGATTCCGAGGAGAGGGAACGAGGAGCATGAGCGACGACAACGGGAAGTTCAGTGGCCGCGAGGTCGTGATCGTCGAGGCGGCGCGGCTGCCCGTCGGCCGTGGCCACCTGGAGAAGGGCTACTACAAGGACACCCATCCCTCGACGCTCCTCGCCACGGTCTACAGCGCGCTGTTCGAGCGCTCCGGGGTCGATCCGATGGAGGTCGGCGACGTGATCTGCGGCTGCGTGCAGCAGTTCGGCGAGCAGGGGCTGAACATCGGGCGCAACGCGTGGCTCGAGGCCGGCCTGCCGATCGAGGTCCCCGCCACCACGGTCGACCGCCAGTGCGGCTCCGCCCAGCAGGGCATCAACTTCGCGGCGGCGCTGATCGCCTCCGGCGTCCACGACGTCGCCATCGGCGGCGGCGTAGAGCACATGGGCCACATCTCCTTCGCCGACAGCTTCGAGGTGATGAAGGAGCACGGCTTCGCCTTCTCCGAGCAGCTCAACGAGCGCTTCAATCTGGTCCCGCAGGGGATCTCCGCGGAGATGATCGCCGACCAGTGGGAGATCCCCCGCTCCGAGCTCGACGAGATCGGTGTCCGCTCTCACCAGCTCGCCGCGCGGGCGACCGAGGAAGGCCGCTTCGAGCGTGAGATCGTCCCGTTCAAGAGCAACGGCGACACGTTCGTCACCGACCAGGGCATCCGGCCCGACTCCAGCGTCGAGACGTTGAGCCAGCTCAAGCCGGCCTTCAAGGAGGACGGCAAGATCACGGCGGGCAACAGCTCCCAGGTCTCCGACGGCGCCGCCGCGGTCCTGCTGATGACGGCCGATAAGGCGAAGGAGCTCGGCGTCACCCCGCGGGCGAAGATCGTCGATCAGACGACCGTCGGAGTCGACCCGGTGATCATGCTCACGGGCCCGATCCCCGCCACCGAGCGCATCCTCAAGCGCAACGGGATGACGATCGACGACATCGACCTGTTCGAGGTCAACGAGGCGTTCGCCTCAGTCGTCGCCGCCTGGCGCCGCGAGCACGATCCCGACTGGGACCGCGTCAACGTCAACGGCGGCGCGATCGCGCTCGGCCACCCGCTCGGCTCGACCGGCGCCCGTCTGATGACGACGCTCCTGCACGAGATGGAGCGCGCCGACAAGGAGACCGGCCTGGTCACGATGTGCTGCGGCGGCGGTCTCGGAACCGGGACGCTGATCCAGCGCGTCTGACGGCGTCAGAAGGAAGCGGCGAGCTTCTTCAGGCCTTGGAGGTCCCGCGAAGGCGGGCCGTGGCCGGCGCAGATCAGCGAGGGCTCGAGCTCGGCCAGGAGCTTGATCGACTCGCGGTTGCGTGCCGGGTCGAGGCTGAAGGCATCCGGCGGCTCGCGGATGCCCGGCCGCGTCGTCACCAGATTCATCGTGTTGACGACGTCGCCGCAGATCGCGACCCGGTCGGAGTCGCGGAAGAAGATCACCTCGCTGGGAGCGTGGCCGGGCGCGTGGATGACGCGGAAGCCGGCGACCTCGTCGCCCTCGGCCAGCACCCGCCCGACCGGATGCGGCGGCCCCTCCCAGACGGCGCCGATCAGCTTGTTCAGCGGGTTGTTGGGATCGGAAGTCTGCACCGGGGCGCGTCCCTCCATCGCATCGACCCCGTCGGCGTGGCAGGCGAGCGGGATGTGCCGGGCTTCGCAGACCGCGTGGGAGGCCCCCTGGTGGTCGGGGTGGACGTGCGTGAGCGCGTGCAGCGACAGCGGCCGGTCCTGGATCTGGCTGAGGATGCGCCGCGTCGACAGCTTCGTCGCCGCGTCGATGAGCACGTCGCCGGCGAGGTAGACGTTGATCGCGTTCGGGATCAGACCGCGGAGCTGGAAGAGGCCGGGGGCGATCGCCTTCATCGGCTCACGCTCACGCTCACGCCTCGAGCCTGCCGCCGACGAACTGCACCAGGCCCGAGACCCGCTGGTGGATGTCGCCGAAGCCGAGCGCCTGCAGCTTGGCGACGATCTCGTCGTGCTCGAAGACGCGCATGCCGCTGCCCCGCTCGATCAGCGGCTTCAGCGGCGGGAGCTGCACCTGGCGGCGGACCGAGGTCATCACCGCGATGCGGCCGCCGGAGGCCAGCACGCGGCTCATGTCGGTGAGCGCGGCGAATGGGTCGGAGAAGAGGTGCAGGGCGGCGAAGCAGCAGACGGCGTCGAAGCTCCCGGCGCGGAAGGGGAGGTCGGTCGCGTCACCGCGGATCAGCGCGACGTTGTCGGCGCGATCGCGGAGCAGGTCGCGGGCTCCGCGCGCGAGCATCGTCGGCGAGGCGTCGATCCCGACGGCTAGCCCCTCGGGACCGACCGTGCGGCCGAACGACCGCGTGAAGTTCCCGGGACCGCAGGCGACGTCGAGGACGGTGTGCCCAGCGGAGAGGCCGAGCAGCAGCCGCGCGATCCGCACCTCCTCGCTCATCCCCGGCCCGGTGACGCCCTTGACGGCGCGGCCGAGCGCGGGGCGCCACCAGCGCTCGTAGACCATCGGCACGAGCCGGGTCAGCATCAGATCCTGCGTCGGGCCCGTGCTCTCGGGCTCGGTCTCCTCGTCGAGCAGGTCGAAGTAGCCGGGCTCCGTCCAGCGGCCGCGCTCGCGACTGCGGCTGTCGAGCAGGGACAGGGCGCGTTCGCGCGCCGCCTGCGTCCCGGCGCTCGCGTCCACCGCTCTCAGTTCCTCTGTCGCGACGGCCCGGGGCCGCGGGGATCGCCGGTGTGGCGAGCGAGCTCGTTGAGCCTCGCGATCTGGCGGTCGCCCTCGACGCGAGCGGGGTCGTCGGCGGGGAGGCGCTCGATCAGCGTCGCGATCCTGTTGCGGATCTGCAGCGCGAAGTGGGGGGTGGAGGGCCCGGCGAGCGCACGGATGTCCTCGACCGTCGGCCGGTGATCGGGATGACGCCGGTCGGCGCGTTCAGCCTCGCTCATCGTCGCGCAGGTTATCCGCAGGGTCCGCGGGCGGGGGCGGCGACGCGGAGATGGCGCTCAGGGCGCGGCGTCGGAGTCGTCGGTCGTGTCCCCCGATGTCGTGTCGTCGGTGCTCGTCGTGTCCTCGTCCGTCGACGTCGTTTCCTCCTCGTCGGTGGAGGTGGTGTCGGCGCCCGGCTCGCTCTCGTCGGAGCCGGTGTCGTTCGAGGTGTCGCCGGGGAGCGCGTCGGCCTCTGAGCCCTTGACCGGAGCGAGCCTCGTGAGCTGGTCGACCTGGGCCTGGAAAGCGACCGAGATCGCGGCCTCGTCGCCGAGGATCCAGATCCGGTTGAAGACGGCGCGCGAGGGGTCGTCGACGAAGCCCGGCTGGGTGTCCATGAGGAAGCCGGCGAGCGCATCGGGGACCTTGTTCGCGTCGTCGGTGAGCAGCATCGGGCCCGGCGTGCCGCCGGTGGCGGCGAGCGGCGCAGCCGCCGCGGCGTCGAGCGGGCGGTCGATGTTGGCGATGGTGAAGCCGTGGCCGGGGTCGTTGATGTTCCAGCCGAAGTCCCCGTCGACGAAGCGGGCGAAGGTGATCGCGTTCTCGACCGGGTCCTCGGCCCCGACCCTCGTCACCGTGCCGCCGTCCTTGCCGAGCGCCTTCAGCGCTTCGTCGGAGATCACGGACTCGGGGCCGAGCACGTAGATCGGCGTGTCCGGGTGACGCTTGACGACCGCGAGGGTGCTCTCGGGCACCTCGTCGCCGTCGGCGAAGAGGATGGGATCGCCGGAGCGGGCGGCCCAGGAGGCGGCGGGCATCGCGTAGGGAGCGTCGGTCGAGGAGACGACGACGAGCGCCCCCGGATCCTCCTCGCCGGTGAGCTTGGTGAGCTGCGAGTCGACCTGGTCGGCGATCGCGGTCTCGTTGACGCCCTCGATCGGCAGCGAGACGAGGTCGGGCGGCGCCGCGACCTTCCCGATCGTCACGACCTGCGCGCCCTGGGCGCCCGAGAGGCCGCGCGGCTGCAGTCCGTCGATCGCCTCGGCGGTGATGTCGGGGACGGCATCGGGCTCGCTGAGCAGGATCGGGGCGCCGACGGGATCGGCCACCAGCGGCGTGGCCGCGAGCGCCTCCTGCCAGGACTCGACGGAGGCGAGGACGACCGCGTTGGGGCCGTCGACGCCGCCGCCGGTCGGGTAGGACGCGAGTGCGACGCCGGCGGCGTCGGCGGTCGGATCGGCGCCGCCGATCCTGGTCGTGTTGCGGGTCGCGAAGGTCGGGAAGGCGATCGCCGGCGTCTGACCGCTCCCCTCGACGACGACCGTGGGAGCCGGGGCGGAGTCGTCGTCACCACCGCCGAAAGCCAGGTAGCCGACGCCGAAGCCGATCGCGGCGACGGCGAGGACGGCGACCGCAGCCCCGATCCGCCGCGAGGTGTCGGACCAGAGGGAGGGCGGGTTCGGCAGCGACGGCGTGGGCAGTCCCGGCATCGCGCGGAGTCTTGCAGTACCGGCGCCGGGTGCGGCGCAGCGCCCTTCATCGGCTCCGGCGCCGGGTGGGGCCAATAGACTGGTTGACTGACCAGTCAATCAACCGCGCCGACGGCTCGCCCGCGCCGCCGACCGGTCACCACGGGAGGCACCCCGATGAACTTCGCCCTCAACGACGAGCAACTCGAGTGGCAGCAGCGATGCCGCGCTTTCGCCACCGACGTGATCCGCCCGGCGGCCCCGATCCACGACCGCGAGGAGAGCGTGCCGTGGGAGGTCATGAAGGCCGCCAACGCCGCCGGCCTCAGCGGCCTCGCCGCGATCGAACGCACCGGCTCCGATCCCGACGGGCTGTTCGGCCCGATCTACGCCGAGGAGATGCACTTCGGCTGCGCCGGCATCGCTCTGGCGATCTCCGGTTCGACGCTGGCGGCCGCCGGCATCGCCGCCTCCGGGACCCCGGAGCAGATCGGCCAGTGGGTGCCGCAGGCGCTCGGCGTCGGCGACGAGCTCGGCATCGGCGCCTACGCGGTGACCGAGCCGCAGGCCGGCTCCGACGTCAAGGGCCTCCGTACCACCGCCAAGCGCGACGGTGACGAGTGGGTCCTCAACGGCACCAAGGTCTTCATCACCAACGGCGGCATCGCCGACGTCACCGTCGTCGTCGCCACCGTCGACCCGGCGCTCGGCCACCGCGCGCAGGCCTCCTTCGTCGTTCCCAAGGGGACCCCGGGTTTCCGTCAGGGCAAGAAGGAGTCGAAGATCGGTATCCGCGCCTCCCAGACCACCGAGCTGATCTTCGAGGACTGCCGGATCCCGCTCGAGAACCTGCTCGGCGGCATGGAGAAGCTCGAGCGCAAGCTGGAGCGCGCCCGCTCCGGCGAGACGTCGGCGAAGGGTGCGTCCAACGCGCTCGCCACCTTCGAGCTCACCCGGCCGATGGTCGGCGCCTCGGCGCTGGGGATCGCGCAGGCCGCCTACGAGTGGACGATGGAGTACTTCCTCAACGGCGGCGAGGTGGCCGACCCGATCGAGCGCTTCCTCGACGACAGCTCGACCGCGGGCAGGCCGCCGATCGAGCGCCAGAACGTGCAGCAGGTGCTCGCCGACGTCGCCACCGAGATCGAGGCCGCGCGCCTGCTCGTCTGGCGCGCCTCCTGGATGGGCCGCAACGGCGTCCCGCTCGCGGGCGGGCAGGGTTCGATGTCGAAGCTCAAGGCCGGTGACGTGGCGATGTGGGCGACGACGCGGCTGATGGACCTCGTCGGTCCCTACGCCGCCGAGACCCCGCTCGAGAAGTGGTTCCGCGACGCCAAGATCTACCAGCTGTTCGAGGGCACGGCACAGGTGCAGCGGCTGGTCATCTCGCGCATGCAGGCCTCCGAGTTCCGCGAGCGGATGGAAGGGGCCCGGGCCGCGGTCGAGTCGGCGGAGCGGATCGTCGCCGAGGCGGCTGACGACGCCGTCGGCGACGCCGGCAGGGAACTCACCTCCGCTTAGCCGCGACGGCTTTCCCCGGGGCCGGAGGCGGTCCCGGGGATCTTCCCCATTTGCAAGGGAAATTGCCTTTGGCAAAGGGCGTTGCAGGGGTCCCGAAAAGTGTTAAGAGGTGCTCACAAAGGGGGTTCGCGCTGCTACTGTGGCGCGGCCTTCGAGCCCCATGCCGACCCCTTCCCGAACACCCCGCCGCCTGCCGGCGCTGCTCCTCGCGCTCGCCGTGCTGATGGTCGCCGGCCTCGCCGCCGTCGCCCAGGCTCCCGCCGATGACCTGCAGGGCAAGCTCGACTCCAAGCAGAACAAGCTCGACAAGGCGGAGGACAAGAAGGAGCTGCTGACCACCGAGGTCAGCCGCTACAACGACCAGATCGACCAGCTCACGGGGGAGGTCGCTGCGCTCCGCAATCGCGAGGCCGCCGTCCAGGCCGACCTCGACGTCGCCCAGGACCAGCTCGACTCCGCCCAGCACGACCTCAAGCTGCTCCGCGAGCGGCTGCGGCGCTCCGTCGACGCGCTCGAGGACCGGCTCGTCGACATCTACAAGCAGGAGGAGCCGGACACGCTGACCGCGATCCTCGAGAGCGACGGCTACGACGACGCGCTGAGCCGCTACGAGTACCTGCAGACGCTGCAGTCGCAGAACTCCGATCTGGTCGGCCGCGTCCGCGATCTTCGTGACGACACCGCCGAGACGGTCGAGAAGGTGCGCACCACCCGCGACTCGATCCGCTCCCGCCGCGAGGAGCTGCGCGCCACCCGCGCCACGCTCGAGCAGCGCGAGGCGGAGCTCGACGCCGCACGGGCGCGGAGCAAGAACGCGCTCTCGCGGGTCGGCGGCCACGTCGACGAGCTCCACGACGACGTCAGCGACATCGAGGACAAGATCCAGAAGCAGCTGGCCGCTGCGGCACTCGCCGACAGCGGGGTCGCAGCGCTTCCGGCCGGTGCCGTCCAGGCCGCCGGCGGCGGCTTCATCTGGCCGGTGAACGGCCCGATCGTCTCGCCGTTCGGGATGCGCTGGGGACGCCTGCACGCCGGCGTGGACATCGCGGTTCCCGCCGGGACGCCGATTCGAGCCGCCAAGGCCGGGACGATCGTCCTCAACCAGACCGAGGCCGAGAGCGGCGGCTACGGCAACTACACCTGCATCGACCACGGCGGCGGCGTCTCCACCTGCTACGCCCATCAGTCGAGCTTCGCGATCACCTCCGGCTCGGTCGAGCAGGGCGAGATCATCGGATACGTCGGCTGCACAGGCCACTGCTTTGGCGACCACCTCCACTTCGAGGTGCGCATCAACGGGGTCCCGACGGACCCGATGGCATACCTGTAGGCGCCTAGCTAGACCGCCTACTAGCAGTCGCGCCCTGTTCCAAGCGCTCGGGCGACGCTTGCAGTAGCGGAGCCCATGTCAGCCCATCGTCAGCGCATGCCAGTCCCTCGTCACCCCAGGTGGAGCGTTGGAGCCCGCGGCGGAATCCGTCGAATCACCCATCTACAGGCGCCTAAGCGCGAGCTAAGAAGCGGGACACGCTTCAGGCCGCCCGGGAGGCTGCCGATCTAGGTCACGACGGCCGAGCGGGACCCGTTCGTCATCGGCCGGAACCACACCGTGCCCCTCTTTCGCAGCTACATCGCAGCAATCGGCTCCAGCGCCGCACTGCTGGTCGCGATCGTCGTCGCGTCCGCATCGCTCGGCGGGATCGTCGGCTCCGACGGCCTGACGAGTGCGACCGGTGCGGCCGGGAGCACCAGCGTCAGCGTCGACTCAGCCCTCGCCGACGACCTCTTCGCCGCAGCAGACCCCGCGCTCGACGCGGTCGCCGATCCGGCCCACGGCGGCCCGGTGGGTCAGTCCCCGGGTCTGGACGACGGGCGTGGGCCGGGCTCGGGCTCGGACTCAGGCGATGGCGACGACTCCGGCGCGACGGGGGGCTCCGGCGACGGCGACGATGGCAGCGGCGGCTCCGGCGGCGGCGAGGGCGAGCCCGGCGGCGGTGGTGGTGAGGAGCCCCCCACGCAGACTCCTCCCGGCGGCGGGGAGCCCCCGAGCGGTGGGGAGCCTGCCGCGGAGCAGCCGGCCCCCGAGCCCGAGGCGCCGGCCGGCGACGGCAGCGACGGCCCGCTCGGCTCGACCGTCGACGGGGTCGACGACACGGTCGGCGCGATCACCGGCGTCGATCCCGGTCTCGGCCCGATCACGGAGCCCATCACCCAGCCGGTCGACGACATCGTCAAGGGACTGACGGGCCAGGGCGACGCAGCCAATGCCACCCCGGTCCCCGCGCCCGCCCCGTAGCGCTCCGGCACCGCAGCACCGCGTCGCCGCGCCTCCCACCGCGCACCCGCCGCGGACCTGTCACCGAGAACCGGGGAATAGCTCCGTTTCCGGGTGACACGTCGCGGATGAGGCGCCAACTCCCGCCCGCCCGGCGCACCTGTCACCGAGAAACAGGGAATAGCTCCGTTTCCGGGCGACAGGTCGGCTGCAGCGGGCGCGCCGCCGGAAGGCGCCCCGCTCAGTCCGCCAACGCCTTCGACAACCACTTCAGCGCCGTCGCCTGCAGCTCGGGATCGTGCTGGACGGAGCGATGGTGGCCCCCGGGGAGGATCAGCAGGCGGCTGCTCCCGTCGCCGGCTCGCTCGTGCAGCTCCTCCGACCAGGCGTAGGGGACCCGTTCGTCCCCCTGCGCGTGGAGCAGGATCAGCGGCTTCGGCGCCATCGCCGCTGCGGCCTCGCGGAGGTCGTGCTCGGCGAGCCAGGCGTCGAGGGCATCGACGTCGGCCCGCATCTCCAGCGAGCCGTCGCGTAGGCCGCGGCGCAGACCGTCCTCGCCGGCCGGGCAGATCGCGATCGCCCCGGCGATGCCGTCCTCGGTGGCCGCGGCATGGATCGCGAGGTAGCCGCCGAGGCTGGAGCCGCGCACGCAGATCCGAGCGCCGTCGATGCCGTCGCGCGCGGCGAGGAACGCGGCCATGCGGCCGACGTCGCCGAGCGCCGCCGGCGCCATCACGTCCTCGCTCTCGCCGTGGCCGCGCTGGTCGAAGGTGAGGGCGACCCACCCGGAAGCCGCGCAGAGGCGCCCGAAGTCTGCGTGGCTCTCCTTGCCGGATCCGGCGCCGTGGACGATCACCATCCCCGGCCACGGCGGTGGGGTCGAGGGCTGCCACAGCCAGTAGGGGCGTCCGTTGTGGACGCCGCGCTCGTCGGGACCCTGAGGCGTACGGAGCCGCACCGGCGGTCACTGTACGTGTGTCGGCGACGTCGCCCGAGTGCTGTGACAATGGCTCGCTCACTCCGATGACCGCCGGACAGGCCACAGCTCAGACCACCGACCCGATCGCGGGCTCGCCCGTGTACCCGCGCGGCTCCCGGGTCAACGACGCAGGGCATCTCGAGATCGGCGGTTGCGACGTCGTCGAGCTCGCGCGCGAGTTCGGGACCCCCGCCTATATCTACGCCCCCGACGACATCCGCTCGCGCGCCCGCCGGTTCACCGCGGCTCTCGCCGACCGCGATGCCGACGGCGAGGTGCTGTTCGCCAGCAAGTCCGCCCCGGTCACGGCGATCTACTCGATCGCCCGCGAGGAGGGGCTGAGCGTCGACGTCGCCTCCGGCGGCGAGCTGCACACCGCGCTGCGGGCCGGCTTCGATCCCGCCCGGATCTACATGCACGGCAACAACAAGTCGGAGGCCGAGCTCTCCTTCGCCTTCGAGACCGGCGTCGGTTGCATCGTCGTCGATTCCCTCGACGAGATCGCCCGCGCGGACTCCCTGCTGAGCGACCGCGCCGCCGGCTCGCAGGACGTCCTCATCCGACTCACGCCGGGGATCAAGCCCTCCACGCACTCCTACGTGCAGACCGGCCAGGTCGACTCCAAGTTCGGGTTCGGGCTCGCCGACGGCCAGGCGAGCGAAGCGGTCGCGGCCGTCGAATCGGCGCGGAACCTCGAGCTCGCCGGTTTCCACGCGCACATCGGCTCCCAGATCTTCGAGCTCGAGCCCTACGTCCGCGCGATCGAGGCGCTCGCGGAGTTCGCCGCGTCGATGCGGCCGCGACTGCTGAACGTCGGTGGCGGCCTCGGCATCGCGTACGAGGCCGATGACGCTCCGCCGTCGATCGACGAGTACGTCGGCGTCAAGGTCGAGGGGGTGCGACGTCTGTTCGGCGACGTCCCACGGATTCTGATCGAGCCGGGACGTTCGCTGGTGGGCAATGCCGGGGTCACCATGTACACGGTCGGCACGGTGAAGGAGATTCCCGGGGTGCGCTCCTACGTCGCCGTCGACGGCGGCATGTCCGACAACCTGCGGCCGATGCTCTACGGCTCACGCTACGAGGCGCTGATCGCCGACCGCGCCGCCGCGCCGGCGGAGAGCCTGGTGACGATCGCCGGCAAGCACTGCGAGTCCGGGGACGTGCTCGTGACCGACACCAAGCTCGCCGATCCGCGACCGGGCGACGTGCTGGTCACCCCGGCGACAGGCGCCTACGGCTACGCGATGGCGAACAACTACAACGGCATCCCGCGGCCGCCTGTGATCTTCTGCTCCGGCGGCGACGCCCGGGTGGTGGTCCGTCGCGAGACCTACGAGGACCTGACAGCGAGGGACGTATCCGATGACTGAGCAAACCGATCCGGCCGCTGGTGCCCCCGTCGTGAAGATCGGCCTGCTCGGCCGCGGGACCGTCGGCGGTGCGTTCCACGACCTCGTCGCCGACCGCGCCGACGCCGTCGCCGCCTCCGTCGGGGCCCGGCCCGAGATCTCCGGCGTCCTGCGGCGCAGCGAGGGGAGCTTCGAGGAGATCCTCGCCGCCTCTGACCTGATCGTCGAGCTGATCGGCGGGACCGAGCCGGCGCGCGAGTACGTGCTCGCGGCGCTCGCGGCGGGCAAGCCCGTCGTCAGCGCCAACAAGCAGCTGATCGCCCAGCACGGCGACGAGCTCTTCGCCGCCGCCCGCAGGGCGGGGGTGGAGCTGCGCTTCGAGGCCGCGGTGGCCGGCGCGGTGCCGATCATCCGCACCGTCCAGGAGGGGCTCGGGACGATCGAGATCGAGCGGATCTCGGGGATCGTCAACGGCACCACCAACTTCATCCTCAGCGAGATGGCAAGCAGCGGCGCCTCCTACGACGAGGTGCTCGCCCGCGCCCAGGAGCTGGGCTACGCGGAGGCTGACCCGACCGACGACGTCGAGGGTGCGGACGCGGCGGCGAAGATGGCGATCCTCGCCCGGCTCGCCTTCCACACGCCGGTCGGGCTCGACGCCGTCTCCTACGAGGGGATCACCGAGATCCGCCCCGACGACATCGCCTACGCGAAGGAGCTCGGCCTGTCGCTGAAGCTGCTCGGGATCGCCGAGCGCCACGGCGACGGGATCAGCGTCCGCGTCTTCCCCTGCCTGCTCTACGCCGGCCATCCGCTGGCGCCGGTCGAGGGACCGTTCAACGCGGTCACCGTCGAGGCTCCGGCGATCACCGAGATCACGATCTCCGGACCTGGCGCCGGCGGCATCGAGACCGCCTCGGCTGTGCTCGCCGACGTCGTCTCGATCCTCGGCGGCGAGGCGCCGCCCCACCACGCCGAAGAGCGCCTCGAGGTCCTCTCCGATCTCGAGTCCTCCTTCTACCTGCACCTCGAGGTAGCCGACCGGCCGCGCGTGCTGGCGGCGATCGCCGACGTGCTCGGCCGCCACGAGATCTCGGTCAAGAGCGTCGTCCAGCGTGGGGAGGGAACCGACGCGCGGCTCGTGATGGTCACCCACCGCGCGTCGGAGGCGGCCTTCTACGCGGCGCTCGAGGAGATCTCCGGGCTCGACTTCATGCGCGCTCCGGCGCGGGCGATCCGGGTGGTCGAGGAGGAGTACAGGTGAACTCGGGAACCGCGGCTTGGAGCCTGCGATGCCGGGGCTGATCGAGCGGTACCGCGAGTACCTGCCGATCGCCGAGGGGGACCCGGTCGTGACGCTGAACGAGGGCTCGACGCCTCTCGTCGAAGCGCCGGTGATCTCCGAGCGCGTCGGCGCCCGGGTGCTGCTCAAGGTGGAGGGCGCGAACCCGACCGGCTCCTTCAAGGATCGAGGGATGACCGTGGCCGTCTCGCGCGCCGTCGCCGAGGGCGCGGAGGCGGTGATCTGCGCTTCCACCGGCAACACCGCCGCGAGCGCCGCCGCCTACGCAGCGCGCGCGGGCCTGCGTGGCGCCGTCATCGTCCCCGAGGGCAAGATCGCGATCGGCAAGCTCGCGCAGGCGCTGATGCATGGCGCGCGCGTAGTCGCCTTGCGGGGGAACTTCGACGACGCCCTGCGGATCGTCCGCCAGCTCGCCGAACGGCATCCGATCGAGCTCGTCAACTCCGTCAACCCGTTCCGGATCGAAGGGCAGAAGACCTCAGCGTTCGAGATCTGCGACGAGCTTGGCGGCCCGCCGGACGCGCTCGCGATCCCGGTCGGCAACGCCGGCAACATCACCGCCTACCGCCGCGGCTTCGACGAGTACGGCGCCCATCCCCGGCTCTTCGGCTTCCAGGCGGCGGGAGCGGCCCCGCTGGTCCTCGGCCACCCGGTCGACAAGCCCGAGACGATCGCCTCCGCGATTCGGATCGGCAATCCCGCCCGCTGGGAGGAGGCCATGGACGCCGTCACCTCCTCACGCGGCCGGATCGCCGCCGTCGACGACGAGCAGATCCTCGACGCGTACCGGCTGCTGGCCTCGGGCGAGGGCGTCTTCTGCGAGCCGGCCTCGGCGGCATCGGTCGCGGGGCTCCTCGCCCACGGCCTCCCGGAGGAGGAGGGTGAGCCACCGATCGAGACCGTCGTCTGCGTCCTCACCGGCCACGGCCTCAAGGACCCCGACACCGCGCTCGGCAAGGCCCCCGCGGTGATCGGCTGCGAGCCGGACCTGGCCGCGGTCGAGAAGGTCGTCTTCGCCTGAGGGGCCGGGTCGCGTGACGTCGAGGCGCTCGCCTCGCCGTCCGTTCGCCTTCCTCCGCAATCCTCGACACAAACGTCACATCGGGTCACCCACGTGTGACACCACCGCCGTCACTCTCGAAGGGTGTCGCCTCTCACCCCACCCGCTTGCCTCATCTGCCGCCGTCCGCTCGTGCGCGCTCCGGCCGGGCCGACGCTCTGCCGTCGTTGCGAGGCCGCGATCGAGGCGGCGCCGGCGGCGTCCCTGCGCGCGGACGCGATCGACGACGGCTTCGCGGCCCTCCCGTATACGGGGGCGGGCCGAAAGCTCGTAGCCGCGCTCAAGTTCGGCCGCCTCCGCAGCGCCGCGGACCTCGCGGCGGCGTTGATCGAGGCTCGCGACCCCGCCGGCGTCCTCTCGGCCGGTGTGCTCGTCCCGGTCCCGGCTTCTCCGTTGCGGCTCGCTCGCCGCGGCATGGATCCCGCCCGGGAGATCGCGGTCGCCGTGGCCGCGCGGACGGGAGCCACCGTCACCGACCCGCTGCGCCGCCGCGACCTGCGCCGCCAGCGCGGCGGCGGCCGCGAGCGGCGGATGCGCTCTCCGCCCCGCATCCGCGTCAGCGGCCCACTCCCCACCGAGGTCGTGCTCGTCGATGACGTCGTCACCACCGGCGCCACGGTCGATGCCTGCGCGCGGGCGTTGCGGCGCGGTGGAGCCGAGCGGGTCCGCGCCGTCGCGCTCGCCGCGGTGCCGGCCTCGCGGGCGGGTGGACGAGGTGCATAGAGTGGACGGGGTCAGCGACCGCAGGAGGACAACCGTGGATATCGACGTCGTCGGCCGGGGCTATGAGGTGGACGAGGAAGTTCGCGACCGGATCCGCAAGCGCTTCGACCGGGTCGAGAAGCAGGTCTCCGAGCACGCGCGCCTCGAGGTGGTCCTGCGCGAGGAGGCCAACCCCTCGATCCCCGAGAAGTTCGTCGCCGAGGCGACGCTCCGGCTCAAGGGCGTGACCCTGCACGCGGAGGAGCGGGCGACCCGAATGGAGGCGGCCGTCAAGTCCGTCTCCCAGGACATCCGCCGTCAGGTGAAGCGGCATCGTGAGCTGCGCCGCAAGCGCTCGGTGGCGCGGCGGATGGCCGGCCGTGCCAAGGGCGACGCGGTCTGAGCCGAGCCCGTCGCGGAGCCGTACTGCGCGGCGGCTAGTCTGAGCTGATGACCCGGGATGGCTCCGTTTCGCAGACTGCCTCCGAGCCCGTCGCGGTGAGCGGATCAGCTGTCGCCGAGCTGCGCCGCCGCGCGCTCAACGACCCCGGGACCCCCGTCCTCCTCGTCGACGACGAGCTGCGGATCCGCATGAGCTCTGAGAAGGCATCCGCCGAGCTCGGTGCCGAACCACTGCTCGGGGCGTCGCTGCTCGACGTCCTCGAGGCGGGCCCCAGCGCCCAGCGGCTCCGGGATGCCGCCGAGCGGGCGCGGTCGGGCAGCGAGACTCGAGTCGAGCTGCAGCTCCCGTCGGGGGTGCGGACGCTGCGCCTGGTTCCCCTCAGCGGCGCGCCGAAGCGCGCCGAGCCGCTGACCCTGATCGCGATCACCGACGAGCAGGGCGGCAACGGCAACGCCGGCGTCGACGACAGCGACGAGATCGAGGAGCTCCGATCTCGCGCCAACGATCTCGAGACGCTCGCGACCGCGGCTCGCGCGCTCGCTCGCAGCAGCTACCCCGACGAAGCCCGCCGCACGATCTGCGAGGCCGCCATCGACGTGGCCGGGGCGGACACGGCCGCTCTCATCGAGCTCAGCGCCGACGGCCAGGGCCTGGTCGTTGCGGCGGCGAGCGGAGCCGACATCGAGGGCCGGACGATCGCGACGGACCGCGCGCTCCACGCCGCCCGCGCCTTCTCGACGGGCCGCGCCGAGTTCACCCCCGCGATCGGACCCGCCGCCGGGTCCGCCGGGTGGCCGCTCGGCGAGTCGGGCGTCGATACGGCCTCCTGGCATCCGGTTCGCCGCTCGATCGGGATCCGGGCGGTGATCGTGGTCGGCTGGCGCCATCCCCAGCCTCCCCCCGGCGACCGCATGATGGGCTCGATGGAACTCCTCGCGGGCGAGGCCGCGGTCGCGATCGACCGCGCCGCCGCGCTCGAGCAGCTCACCGAGATGGCGCGGACCGACCCGCTCACCGAGCTCTGCAACCGCCGCGCCTGGCAGGACGAGCTGTCCAGGGAGCTCGCCCGCTCCGAGCGTGGCGGCCAGCCGCTCGCGATCGGCCTCCTCGACCTGGATGAGCTGAAGAGCTACAACGACCGCTGGGGTCACGCCGCGGGCGATCGGGTCCTGCTTACGGCGGCCGCCCGATGGCGCCGCCGCCTCCGCCTCACCGACATCCTGGCGCGGATCGGCGGCGACGAGTTCGCGGTGACCATGCCCGGCTGCACCCTCGAGCAGGCGGTCGGGATCGGCGACCAGCTCCGGGCCGCGCTCCCGGACGGGCTCTCGTGCTCGATCGGCGTGGCGGAATGGAGTCGTGCGGAGTCGGCCTCGGAGCTCTTGGGACGTGCCGACGAGGCGCTCTACGCCGCCAAGAACTCGGGTCGGGATGCGACTGTCTCGCTTCCCACACCCGTCGGGCCGCGGGCCGGTCGTCCGCTACCCTCGTCCTAGATGGCGAGAGGACTGATCGACAAGGCGCTGCGGCTCGGTGAGTCGCGGCAGTTCAAGGAGTACGAGAAGCGCGTCGCGGAGATCAACCGCTTCGAGCCGGAGATGGAGCTGCTCGAGGATCAGGAGATCCGCGAGGAGGCCGAAGAGCTCCGCGAGCGAGCCCGAGGCGGCGAGTCGCTCGACGACCTGCTCCCGGAGGCGTTCGCGCTGTGCCGGGAGGCCGGCAAGCGCACGCTCGGCCAGCGCCACTACGACGTCCAGCTGATCGGCGGGATGGTCCTGCACTCGGGCGGCATCGCCGAGATGAAGACCGGTGAGGGCAAGACGCTCACCGGGACGCTCGCCGTGTTCCTCAACACCCTCGCGGGCGAGAGCGTCCACGTCGTCACCGTCAACGACTACCTGGCCCGCCGCGACGCCGAGTGGATGAAGCCCCTGTACGACATGCTCGGCGTCTCCGTTGGCGTGCTGCAGGACAACGACCTCCCCGAGCACGGCGACCGCCGCCACGCCGCCTACGACGCCGACGTCACCTTCGGCACCAACTCCGAGTTCGGCTTCGATCACCTGCGCGACAACATGGCTCCTTCGCTCGAGCGGTGCTTCCAGCGCGGGCATCCCTTCGCGATCGTCGACGAGGTCGACAACATCCTCATCGACGAGGCGCGCACTCCGCTCATCATCTCCGGCTCCCCGGAGGCCGCGGCCGACCTCTACTACACGTTCGCCCGCCTGGCCAAGAGCCTCGAGGGCGTCGAGGCGAAGCCGAAGCTGAAGGCGCTCGGCGAGTCGCGAGACACCTCCGAGGCTGAGTACGACTACGAGTACGACGAGAAGCACAAGACGGTCGCTCCCACCGAGCGCGGGGTCGAGAAGGCGGAGAAGTTCCTCGGCGTCGAGAACCTCTACCTCTCCGAGCACGGCACGCTCGTCAACCACCTGATCCAGTCGCTGAAGGCGGAGTCGCTCTACAAGCGCGACAAGGACTACGCCGTCGTCGACGGCGAGGTGATGATCATCGACGAGTTCACCGGCCGCATCCTCGAGGGCCGCCGCTGGTCGGAGGGTCTGCATCAGGCGGTCGAGGCGAAGGAGGGCGTCGCGATCCGCGAGGAGAACCAGACGCTCGCGACGATCACGCTCCAGAACTACTTCCGCCTCTACGAGAAGCTCAGCGGCATGACCGGCACGGCCCTCACCGAGGCCACCGAGTTCATGAAGATCTACGAGATCCCCGTCGTCGAGATCCCCACCAACCGGGACATGGTCCGCGACGACATGAACGACCAGATCTACAAGACCAAGGAAGGCAAGTGGAAGGCGGTCGTCAACGAGATCGACGAGCGCCACAAGACCGGGCAGCCGATCCTGATCGGAACCGTCTCGGTCGAGACCTCCGAGATGCTCTCCGCCCAGTTCAAGAAGCGGGGGATCGAGCATGAGGTCCTGAACGCGAAGCCCGAGTACGCCCAGCGCGAGGGTGAGACCGTCGCGCAGGCGGGCCGCCTCGGGGCGGTCACGATCGCGACCAACATGGCCGGCCGCGGCGTCGACATCAAGCTCGGAGGCGACGCCGAGATGCTCGCCGAGGGGGAGCTCCGCAAGCTCGGCGTGCGCCCCGGCGACGAGAACTACGACGAGGAGCTGGCGGCGCTGATGCCGGGGCTCGAGGAGCGCTGCAAGGCCGAGGGCGAGAAGGTGCGCGAGGCCGGCGGGCTCTACATCTGCGGCACCGAGCGCCACGAGTCCCGCCGGATCGACAACCAGCTTCGCGGCCGGGCCGGCCGCCAGGGCGACCCGGGCGCCTCACGCTTCTTCCTCTCCGCGCAGGACGACCTCGTGCGGCTTTTCGCCGGCGACCGGATCTACAAGATCCTCGACCGCCTCGGCCCCGTCGACGAGGACGGGGAGGAGTTCCCGCTCGAGGCGAAGATGCTCTCCAAGCAGATCGAGAGCGCGCAGAAGAAGGTCGAGGAGCAGAACTACCTCAGCCGCAAGCGCGTCCTCGAGTACGACGACGTCATGAACGAGCAGCGGCGGGTCGTCTACAAGTACCGCCGTGAGGTCCTCGAGGGCCGCGACATGGGCGACGTCGCCCGCGAGCAGCTCGGGCTCGTCGTCTCCGCGAAGGTGCTCGAGTACACGACCTCCGACGTCTTCGAGGAATGGGACCTCGGCGGCCTCGAGACCTACCTGAACACCCTCTGGCCCGTATCCGTCGATCTCGCCGAGCTCGATCCGCAGACCTCGAGCCGTGAGCAGGTCACCGACCTGCTCATCGAGGATGCGCTCGCCGCCTACGACGAGCGCGAGGAGGAGTTCGGCGAGGAGCTGATGCGAGCGCTCGAGCGCCACATCCTCCTGCAGATCATCGACACCCGGTGGAAGGAGCACCTCCACGAGATGGATTACCTGCGCGAGGGAATCCACCTCCGCGGGTTCGCCCAGATCGATCCGCTCGTCGCTTACAAGAACGAGGGCTACACGATGTTCGAGGCCCTCATGGAGGCGATCTGGGAGGAGTTCGCCCGCCTCATCTTCCACGTCAACGTCGAGCTCCAGCCGGCCGAGGTCGAGGAGGCGTTCGCTCCCGAGGAGGAGGACGTCGACGTCAGCTACTCCGGCGGGACCGAGGAGGAGCAGCCCTCCGCCCTCGCCGAGGCGCGCGCCGCCGCAGCCGCTGCGGGGGGAGCGGCGACCGCGACCGCGGCCCCGGCGATCGCCGGCAACGGGTCGGGCGGCAACGGCTCCGGGGGAACGAACGCGACCACGGTCGTCAAGGGCGAGGACGAGAAGATCGGCCGCAACGACCCCTGCTGGTGCGGGAGCGGGAAGAAATACAAGAAGTGCCACGGCTCCTGAGGCGGGCCGGGCACCGCCTTCGGTAGCGGCTACCGGCGTGCCCCCTGGCGCGCATCTCTAGCCTGCCGCGTCATGCGTAATCGAATTCTTGGGTTGATCGCCCTCCTCATGCTTCTGGTCCCCGCCTCGGCGTCCGCTGACGACACCGTGACCATCTCCGGCAAGGCCTACGTCTTCAACCACATGGACACGCCGATCCCCGGCGCGACGATCCGCGTTCGCGAGCTCCCCGACGTCACTGCGACGACGGACGCCAACGGCGACTACGTCCTCACGGTCCCCGACGACACGACCGTGACGCCGTACATCGACCCGCCCTCCGGCTACAACGAGATCGACCTGCAGACGTTCCACACGCGCGGCGAGAACCTCGTCAACGCGAACTTCCAGACGCCGGCGGATGCCGAGTTCCTCGGCCTCAAGCTCCTCCTCGGCGTGCCGGCCGGCCCTGACGGCAGGCCCACGGACTGCGCGATCGTCACCACTGCTTCAGCGCGCAACGTGCGCGACGTCGACTACCAGACGTTCTGGGACCGGACGCCGCACGGTGTCCCCGGTGCCACCTCGATCGAGTTCCCCGAGATCCCGGGGCCGATCTACTTCAACGAGAACGTGATCCCGGACCCGTCCAAGACCGAGACCTCCGATGACGGCGGGATCGTCTGGACCGAGGTCCCCGCCGGCACCTACCGGATCGTCACCCGGAGCTCGACCACGCGGTTCGCCAGCTTCCTGGCGACCTGCGAGCCGGGCCGCATCATCAACGCGAACCCGCCGTGGGGCGCCTACGAGCTCAGCCCCGGCGAGAGCGACATCCCGGCCGGAGTCGCGGTGGCCAACATCGGACAGGCCCAGGTGGAGAAGTCGCAGTTCAGCATCGACATCGATGCCGGCGAGGCCCTGAACGGCAAGGTCATCCTCAAGGACCGTGACGGCAAGGCCGTCGGCCGCCGCAAGATGGCCCCGCTCGCGGTCGGCGAGCAGACGATCGCCTTCGAAGTCCGCGACGGCACCAAGGGCAAGGTCACCGCGACGGTCACCACCCGCGATGCGGCCGGCAACAAGATCCAGGTCGAGCGCAAGACGAAGATCAAGAAGGGCTGAGGGGCAGCCGGGCGGGCTATCTGCACTGAGTGGCACGAACCGGCGATGGCGTCGCCGGATTGGACCACTCGGTGCGGTTGCGCCCGCGCCCGCTAGCCTCCCGGCCCGATGACCGAGGCAGTCGACACCGACGCCCGCATCGCGGAGGTCCGCGAGCAGCTAACCCTGCTCCGGGACTACCTTTGACCCGGCTGGGCTGCAGGACGAGGTAGAGCGGCTCGAGGGGGAGATGCAGGCGCCGGGCTTCTGGGACGACCAGGAGAACGCCGCCAAGGTCTCCGCCGAGCACACGCGCGCGAAGCGCAAGATCGATCTCTGGGAGGGGATCTCGGCCGATGCCGACGATCTCGGCGAGCTCGCCGAGATGGCGGCTGAGGACGAGGAGATCGCCGCCGAGCTCGGCTCCCAGTTGACGTCCATCGAGTCCCGGCTCGCCGAGCTCGAGGAGCAGCGCCTCTTCTCCGGCGAGCACGACGCCGGTGACGCCGTCGTCACCGTCCGCTCCGGCGCCGGCGGCACCGACTCCCAGGACTGGGCCGAGATGCTCCTGCGCATGTACCTGCGCTGGGCCGAGGCGCGCGGGTTCAAGGTCGAGATGAAGGAGGCCTCCGAGGGGGAGGAGGCCGGCCTCAAGTCAGCCACCTTCATCGTCCACGGGGAGAACGCCTACGGGCTCTTCGCCGCCGAGCGCGGCGTCCACCGACTCGTCCGCATCTCCCCGTTCGACTCCCAGAGCCGCCGCCACACCGCCTTCGCCCAGCTCGACGTCGCGCCGCTCGTCTCCGACGACGTCGAGATCGACCTCGACGAGGGCGACATCCGCGTCGACACCTATCGCGCCTCCGGTGCCGGTGGCCAGCACGTCAACAAGACCGATTCCGCCGTGCGCCTCACCCACATCCCCACGGGGATCGTCGTGCAGTGCCAGAACGAGCGCTCGCAGACGCAGAACAAGGCGACCGCGATGCAGATGCTCCGCGCCCGCCTCATCGCCGAGGAGGAGCGCAAGCGCGAGGAGGAGATGGCGACCGCCCGCGGCGAGCAGAAGGCGGTGGAGTGGGGCTCGCAGATCCGCAGCTACACGCTGCACCCGACGACCAGGGTCAAGGACCACCGGACAGGCTTCGAGATGGGCGACGCCCAGCGCGTCCTCGACGGTGACCTCGACGGCTTCATCCGCGAGTACCTACTGCAGACGGCATCGGACGCGGCGTGAGCGCCGCGGCGGGGGAGGGCTGGCGGGATCTGATCGCGCGGGCGCTCGTCGAGGACATCGGCGGGGGTGACGTGACGGCCGAAGCCACGGTCCCCGCCGAAGCGCACGCGCGCGCGGTCATCGTCCAGAAGCAGGCGGGTGTGATCTTCGGACTCGGGGTCGCGGCGGAGGTCTTCCACCAGGTCGGCGCAGGCGACCTCGACCGGCTCGTACCGGAGGGGGAGCTCGCCACCGACGTCCCTCGTGAGATCGCCGTCATCGCCGGGCCCGCGCGGGCGCTCCTCGCCGGCGAGCGGGTCGCGCTCAACCTGCTCGGCCGCCTCTGCGGGATCGCGACGCTGACCGCCCGCTACGTCGAGGCGGCCGCCTCGCAGGGAGGGACCGCGACCGTCCTCGACACCCGCAAGACGACCCCCGGCCTGCGCGAGCTCGAGAAGGCAGCGGTCCGCGCGGGCGGAGGCCGCAACCACCGCATGGGCCTCTACGACGCGATCCTGATCAAGGAGAACCACATCGCGCTCGCCGACGGCGGACTCGCCGAGGCCGTGGGGCGGGCGCGGCGCGCACAGCCGGATCTCGCCGTGGAGGTCGAGTGCCGCAACCTCGACGAGGTCGAGGCCGCGCTCGCCTGCGCCGCCGACCGGCTCCTGCTCGACAACATGGATCTCGATGGCCTCCGCGCCGGCGTCGCCGCCCGCGACGCGGACGAGGCCCGCACCGGCCGCCGCCCGGACCTCGAGGCGTCGGGTGGGGTCAACCTCGACACGATCGGCGCCATCTCCGCGACCGGGGTGGAGTTCGTCTCCGTCGGAGCGCTCACGCACTCGGCGACGACGCTCGACCTGTCGATGCTGCTCGAGCCGGCATGAGGCAGGCGCCAGAGCCGGGGGACGTCTTCGAGGGACACGAGATCGAGGGCGTGATCGGCCGCGGCGGGATGGGGATCGTGCTGCGCGCTCGCAGCGTCGCGCTCGACCGGCCCCGGGCGATCAAGGTGATCGCCCCCGAGATCTCGGCCGATCCCGCCTACGCGGCCCGCTTCCGCCGCGAGTCCCGGCTCGCCGCATCCGTCGAGCACCCCAACGTCGTCCCCGTCTACGCGGCGGGCGAGGACGACGGCCTGCTCTTCATCGTCATGCGGCTCGTCGAGGGGGTGGACCTGCACCGCCTGATCGCCGACGGGCCGCTGCCGCCCGAGCGCACGCTGCCGATCATCCGCGACGTCGCCGCCGGACTCGACGCTGCCCACCGCGCCGGGCTCGTCCACCGCGACGTCAAGCCGGCGAACGTCCTGATCGAGCCCGCGGAGGGTGGCGAGCACGTCTACCTCACCGACTTCGGGATCGCCAAGCCGACGGCGACGAAGACGGCGAGCGGGCGCGAGCAGCCGCCCGAGACGTCGCTGACGATCGAGGGCGAGATCCTCGGAACCGCCGACTACGTCGCTCCCGAGCAGGTCGAGCACGGCGTCGCCGATGCGCGCTCGGACGTCTACTCGCTCGCCTGCGTCGCCTTCCACGCGCTCACCGGCGCCCCGCCCTTCCGTCGCGACACCGACCTGGCGACGCTGATCGCTCAGACGAAGGCGCCGCGGCCGCGAGCGAGCGAGCTCGTGCCGACGCTCGGCCCTGAGATCGACGCGGCATTGCAGGGTGGGATGGCGATCGACCCCGACGAGCGTCCGGGGTCGGCGGGCGCGTTCGCAGCCGAGCTCGAGGCCGCCGTGCGCGGTGAGGTGACGCCGCTCGCCCGCTCCCGGCCCGGGGCCGCCGATCCGCACGAGAAGCCGACGGCGCGGCTGCCGCGCGGCGAGGAGGAGGCCGCCGCCGCCGGGACCAGGGGGATCGGCGGGGGAGCCGGGAACGGCGCCCGGGGACGCGGATGGAAGCTCGCCGCTTTCGCCGCGGCCCTCGTCCTCGTCGTGGCGGTCGCCGCCGCCGTCCTCCTGCTCGGCGGCGACGACGACGGGGACGGGAACGGGGCCCCCTCCGTCATCACCGAGCCGGTCGGCGAGGGGCCGGTCGGCATCGCCGTCGGCGATCAGCGCGTCTGGGTGGCGGCGCGCGATGCCGAGCAGGCTCCCGGCGTGCCGCCCGGCGAGGTGGACCGGCTGCTGCTCAGCCACCCGGTCGAGAAGCGCGGCAAGGGACCGATCCCGGTTCCCGGCCCGAAGGCACTCGCGACCGGGCTGAGCTCGGTCTGGGTCGTCAACGGCGAGTCCCTCTTCAGGCTCGGAGGCAGCCGGGAGGTCGTCGCGATCCCGGCGGGGCAGGAGCCCGACGATGTCGCCGTCGATCCCAACTACGTCTGGGTCAGCGACTTCGCCGGCGACGCCGTGATCAGATTCGATCCGAGCGCGCCTGACGCCGACGGAATGCCGGGCGCGAAGACCATCCCCGTCTGCGATGGGCCGCGATCCATCGACGCCGAGGACGGGCTCGTCTGGGTTGCCTGCGCCGGGGCTGAGAACGATCCCGCACCGGGTGAGGTCGACAAGATCGATGCCGCCGACGCCGAGGTGGTCGACAGCGTCGAGGTCGGCACGCAGCCGACGTCGATCGCCGCCGGTCCGTCGTCGGTCTGGGTCGCCGACCAGGACGACAACCTGATGCGTGAGATCGACGTCCGAACCGCGAAGCTCAGCGGCGAGCCGATCCAGCTCGAGCCGGGACCGCGCGGGGTGGCGGTCGGTTTCGGGTCGATCTGGGTGGCGAGCGGTCCCTCGAACGTCGTCGAGCGCTTCGACGCGCAGACGCGCGAGCCGATCGGCGATCCGATCGAGGTCGGGGTCGACCCCGCCGACATCGCCGTCGGCGAGAGCGCCGTCTACACCGCCAACCAGGGCAACAGCACGGTCAGCCGGATCGTCCCGCCCTGAGCCCGACCTCCGCTGCTCAGGCGAGGTCGGCGGCGCGCACGGCGCCCGTCCGCAGCGCCTGCTCGGCGAGCCGGGCGCGCTTCTCGTTCTGCGGCAGCTCGGCGAGGCCGAAGCGGTCGAAGAGCACCCGCAGGTGCCCCTTGACGGCGTCGACGCTGAGGAAGACCGCGTCGGCGATCTCCTTGTTCGTGGCCGGCGTCGCGAACTGCTCACCGCTCCCGTAGGGACGGCAGAGCTCGACGAGCACCTTGCGCTGCGTGTCGGTGAGCGATTGCGCAGCGGTCGTGCCGACGGCGGCGACGGTCCCGGCGGGGCGCTCGGCGGCCGCCGGATCGCGGTAGAGCAGGCCCGTGTCGCCGACGCGGATCAGGTCGCGGTCGGCGAGCCGCCGTCGGGAGCCGACCCGCTCGTCGTTGACGAACGTCCCGTTGGTCGAGAGGCCGTCGTCCACGATCACCCAGGAGCCGCCGATCAGCTCGAGCTCGGCGTGGACGCGGCTGACCTGCTCGTCACCGGCGAGGTCGACGTCCACGGCCTCCTCGCGCCCGATCGTCACCCGCTCGCGCCCGGCGAGCGAGGTCAGCCGCTGAGCGCCGTCGCCGTCGCGATGGACGACGAACGGCTCGCCCTCGCGTTCGAGCGCGATCTGCCGCTGCAGCTCGGCGGCCGACTGCTGGTAGGTCGGGTTGATCTCCGGCATGTCCCCTGTGTCGCCAGGGTATTGGCGCGGGAGGTCGCCGCGGGCTCAGCCGCCGCCCGGCTTCGGGTACCTGGTGACGTCGAGCCAGCCGCTGCGCCGGACCTCGTAGCGGTCGCCCGGTTTGGCCTCGAGCTGCTTGGGCCCGACGATCATCACCAGGTTCACGTAGACGGGCTGCGGTCTGCCCTTCTCGCGAGCGCTCGTGGAGAAGCGCAGCACGCCGACCTTGCGGGTCGTGCAGGTGTCGCGGTCGGCGGTGCAGTTGAAGCCGTTGGACTCGCTGATCTCGCCCTTGCCGCCGAGGCGGCGGGCGAATGGACCGGGCTCGGTCTCGGTCGGGCTCCCGGCGAGGATGAGCTGCGCGGACGTGCGCACCGAGTAGGGCAGGTGGGCGCGGTCGGTCACCACCTTCGCCGCGACCGCGAGCTGCTCACCCGCCTCGACTCCACGCAGCTTCTGCGAGTAGACGACGTGCCGCTTCAGGTCGAGCGGCAGCTCGGCCATCTCGCGCCTGGTCGTCCGGCGCGGATTCGGGTAGTCGCCGTCGGCGGGGTGGAGCACCACCGCGTTGATCCTTCCGCGGTCCTGGGGGATCGACCCGTCGGGCTTGTTGCCACCGACGAGCAGCACGTCGTCGCGTCTCGCCTCCGGGCTGCTCGCGTCCATGACGAGGTTGACGAAGCAGCGGTCGGCGGGGCAGGGGAGCTCGCCGGGGTCGTCGATCCGCAGGCCGGCCTTGGTCGTGACGACCACGCAGTGGTGCTCGCGCGGTTGCTTCTGCCCGCACTCGGCGCGCTTGGTGGGGCCGATCTGCAGGCCTTTCCTCGAGCTCGCCGAGCGCGTCAGCAGCAGACGCACCCGGAGGTCGGGGTTGTAGTCGTAGGGCGGGCCGATGCAGCGCTTCACCCGCTTGGTGCAGTTGAGCGTCACCTGCACCTCCGATGTGAGCTTCAGCTCGTCGCCCCGCCGTAGCCGCGGCAGCTGCTTCGGCCCCAGCGACATGACCACGCGCGTCTCGGCGCCGGGTCGCTTGGTGATCGGCAGCTTCTCGATCCGCTCCGAGTAGCTGCCGCTGGTCGCGACCCGGACGGTGCCGGCGTCGTCCCCGCCGCCAGGCGCGGCGGCGGCCGCCCCGGCGAGGGCGAGCGCGAGCAGCATTGCGATCGGGCCGAGGCGCCGCATCGGCTCAGAGTATTGGCGGCGTCGGTCCCCGAGAGCTACTTCAGCAGCCTGGAAAGGCGCCGGTCGGCGAGCACGCGTCCATCGGTCTGCTCGCGCGGGCAGTAGCAGGTGATCCGCTCCGCGTAGTGGATCGCGGCGATCGTGTCGCCGCAGCGCGGGCAGGGCTCGCCCTCGCGGCGATGGACCTGCAGCGGCATCGGCATCTTGTCGGGGATCGTCTCGCCGACGACCTCCTCGTAGTGGTCGATGGCGCGGCCGAGGACGCCGAGGGCGTCGTGCAGGGCCTCGAGCTCGGCGGCGTCGAGGTCGGCGGCCTTCTTGAACGGGGAGAGCTTCGCCTCCCAGAGGATCTCGTCCACCCAGGAGCGGCCGATCCCGGCGATCACGCGCTGGTTGCGCAGCAGGGAGTGCAGGTGGCCGGTGGTGTCGAGCGCCGCTCCGAGCTCCGCGAGCGAGGGGGCCGGCCACGCCTCGGGTCCGAGCGTCGCGATCATGTCGTCGGCGGAGACGTCGGCGTCGTCGAGTAGCTTCGCCCAGGCTCGCTGCTTGGTCCCGAACTCGCGCAGTCGCAGCTCGCGGCCGTCGGTGAGCCTGACCAGGACACGCGAGCGCCGATCACGCAAGGAGGCTCTCTCGCTAAAGAGCTGGAGCCTTCCGGCCGACATCAGATGGACGAGGAGGGCGAGCCGGTCGCCCTTCGCACCGCCGAACTCCACGATGGGCATCTTCCCGACCCTGCGCACCCCGACGATCTCGCGACCCGTGAGCGCGTCCAGTGGCGGCTTGACGCTCTTCAGCGCGACCATCCCGGGGGCGAGCGCGGATTCGACCTCCGCCCCTGCGAGCGCGGTGGCGAGCCGCCGCGCGGTGATTTCGACCTCCGGTAGCTCGGGCACGCGAGCAGAGTAGATGAGCCCGTCGCGCTCCCTGATCCGTTTCGCGGTGCTCAGCGCCGGGTTCCTGCTCGCCCTCGCCGCCCTCGCCCAACCGACCATGGCGCTTCCCCCGGACCCGCCGGTCGCCTGCAACGTCACTCAGATCCTCACCGACGGGCACGACGACTTCGAGGGAACCGGGCTCAACGAGCGCGTCTACGGCCGCGGCAGCGACGACAACCTGCGCGGCAATGGCGGCTTCGATTGCCTGTACGGGGAGAGCAGCGGCGACAGCCTCCAGGGCGGCGCCGACGAGGACTACCTCGACGGCGGCGACGCGGGCGACTACGCCATCGGCGACGGCGGTGACGACCGCGTGATCGGCGGTCCCGGCGTTGACTCGATCTACGGCGGCAGCGGCGACGACTTCCTCGACGCCGGCAACGACACCGACTACGCCAACGGGATGGAGGGCGACGACGACGTCTTCGGCGGCGTCGGCAACGACAAGCTCTTCGGCGGCGCCGACGACGGGGCCGACCTGCTCGACGGCGGCGATGGCACCGACGACGCGCACGGCGAAGGTGGCCCCGACACGGTCAACGGCGGCGCCAACGACGACACCCTCTACGGCGATCCTGGCGACGACGACGTCAACGGCGGCAGCGGCAACGACCGGCTCTGGGGCGGCACCGACGATGACGACCTCGACGGCGAGGCCGGGCTCGACACCCTCGAGGGCGAGGCCGGCGACGACACGCTGACCGGCGGCTCCGGCGCCGACACGATCCTCGGCGGCGACGGCAACGACGCGATCGAGGCGCTCGATGGCGAGGTCGACGCGATCGACTGCGGTGCCGGGACGGACACCGTCCGCGCCGACACCAACGACTCGATCTCCTCCAACTGCGAGGTCATCCTCGGGGCGACGCCGTGCTCGAACCCGATCATCGGCACCGCGGCGGGTGAGACGATCAACGGGACGCCGGGGGGCGATCAGATCGAGGCGCGCGACGGTGCGGACACGGTCAACGCCGGCGCCGGCGGCGACTGCCTGCTCGGCGAGGAGGGCGCCGACGTCCTCAACGGTGAGGGCGCCGCCGACGCTCTCGACGGCGGGATCGGGGCGGACACCCTGAACGGAGGCGATGGCAACGATCTGCTCGACGGCAAGGCGGGCAACGACGTCGTCATCGGCGGCAACGACAACGACATCCTCGCCGCGCGTGACGGCGAGATCGACACGCTCGATTGCGGCCCCGGTTCCGACTACGCGGTCGCCGACACGATCGACGCGGTGAGCAACTGCGAGGTAGTCGACATCGACCGCGCGACCTGCTCGCACCAGCTCTTCGGCACGACCGGCCCCGACAGCCTCACCGGTACCGACGGCCAGGACGAGGCGTTCGGCCGAGGCGGCAACGACACGATCAGCGGCCTCGGCGACGACGACTGCCTCAACGGCGAGTCCGGCAACGACCTGATCTCCGGCGGCTCCGGTGACGACGACATCGACGGCGGCTCCGAGGGCGACGGGATCGATCCCGGCCCCGGAGCCGACACGGTCGACGCCGGCGGTGGCGATGACGCGATCTCCCTGCTCGACGGCGAGGTCGACACGGTCGACTGCGGCCCCGGCACCGACGCCACCGACGCCGACCCCGGCGACGTGCTGACGAACTGCGAGGTGACGCTCGCCGCCTGCTCGAACGTGAAGTCCGGGACCTCCGGGCCGGAGACGCTGACCGGGACCGTCGGCGGCGACGAGATCGATGGGCTCGGTGGCGATGACGCCATCAGCGGCCTCGGAGCCGACGACTGCCTCGACGGCGGCGACGGCAACGACAGCGTCAGCGGCGGTGAGGCGAGCGACTCCCTCGTCGGCGGGCCCGGGCGGGACAACCTGACGGGTGGAGCCGGCAACGACGCGATCGCGGCGATCGACGGCGAGGTCGACACGATCGACTGCGGCGACGGCAGCGACACGCTCTCGGCCGACCCGACGGACAACTTCAACGGCTGCGAGCAGGTCACGCTCGACCGCAGCTACTGCTCGCACCTCAGCTTCGGCACCTCCGGTCCCGACGATCTCAGCGGCAGCGACGCCGACGACGAGCTCTTCGGCCGCGGCGGCGACGACAGGATCAGCGGCCTCGGCGCCGCCGACTGCCTGCATGGCGACGATGGCAACGACAGCATCGACGCCGGCTCCGGCGACGACGGCATCGACGCCGGAGCCGGCAACGACGGGCTCAACGGCGGCCCCGGCGCCGACACCCTCGACGCGGGTGACGGCGACGATGCGCTCGTCGGCGGCTCCGAGGTCGACACCTTCCTGGCGGGCGCGGGCGACGACAGGATCGACGCCGCCGACGGGCTCGCCGAGACGATCGACTGCGGCCCCGGCGACGACACGGTCACCGCCGCCGACCCTGACGACACCTACGTCGGCTGCGAGCGCTCGACGCTGATCGGCGGCAGCTGCGCCCGCGTCTACATCGGCGGCGCCGGCAACGAGCTCCTCTACGGCAGCAACGACAGCGACACGATCCTCGCTGGCGCCGGCAACGACCGGGCCGAGTCCTTCGACGCGGGCGACTGCCTCGATGGCGGCGACGGCCGCGACAAGCTGATGGGAGGCCGCGGCCGCGACGACGTCAAGGGAGGCGCCGGCAACGACAAACTCGACGGCGACTCCGGCAACGACACCATCGACGGCGGCGACGGCAAGGACGAGATCGACGGCGGCCCCGGAAACGACACGATCGACGCCTCCGACGGCTTCCGCGACAAGGTCGACTGCGGCAAGGGCAAGCACGACACTGCGGTGCTCGATCGCCGCGACAAGCGCAAGGGCTGCGAGCGCGTCCGCCGCGTCGCGCCCTCCTGAGCGTCGCACCCCGCACCGGCTACACTCGCCGCAGTCATTCGCCCGTCCGAAGACCGGCTGGCGAACATCACGGATTCCACCGCCCGCAGGGGTGGGTAGGAGGTACCCATGCAGGAGCTTCCAACGATCCAGGCGCCGCCCGCTCAGGGGCCTGAGTTGACCCCCGAGGAGATCACGGCGATGTCGGCGGAGGTGCGCGAGCTCGCGAAGCAGCGTGACGCCGTCATCCTCGCCCACAACTACGAGCTCCCCGAGCTGCAGGACCTCGCCGACTACGTCGGCGACTCGCTCGGGCTCTCCCGCGCCGCCGCCGCAACCGACTCCTCCGTGATCGCCTTCTGCGGCGTTCATTTCATGGCGGAGACCGCCTCGGTGCTGTCCCCGGAGAAGACCGTCCTGATCCCCGATCTGGGAGCCGGCTGCTCGCTCGCCGACTCGATCACCGCACCCGAGTTGCAGGCGTGGAAGGACGAGCACCCCGGCGCGCTGGTCGTCATGTACGTCAACACCTCGGCCGAGGTGAAGGCGATCACCGACTACTGCTGCACCTCCTCCAACGCCGTCAAGGTCGTCGAGCACATCTGGGCCGAGCACGGCCCCGAGACGGAGATCCTGTTCGGCCCCGACATGTGGCTCGGCGCGTTCGTCGAGCGCGAGACCGGCCTCGTCGACGACCCCGAGCGCCGCGCCCGCTTCCACGTCTGGGACGGCGAGTGCCACGTGCACGCCGGAATCCGTCCCGACGACATCACCGAGATGCGCGCCGAGCATCCGGAGGCCGAGTTCCTGATCCACCCCGAGTGCGGCTGCTCGACGCAGGCGATGGAGTACGTCGCCGCCGGCGACATCTCCGGCGAGGGCGTCCACATGCTCTCGACCTCGGGGATGCTGAGCCACGTCGAGCAGAACCCGACCGGCTCCTACATCGTCGCCACCGAGACCGGGATGCTCTACCCGCTCGAGAAGGCCGCCCCGCAGGCGCACCTGATCGCCGCCAACCGGATGGCCTTCTGCAAGTACATGAAGCTGATCACGCTGCCGAAGCTCCGCGACTGCCTCCGCGACATGACCGGCGAGGTCAAGGTCCCGCCGGAGATCGCCGAGAAGGCGCGGATCCCGATCGAGCGCATGGTGGCGATCGGCTAGGGCGTCGATGCCGGTGGCGGTTGCGCCGCGGCCTCCAACTCCCTTGCTAGCTTGCGCCCGTGGAGCTGCTCGTACGGCTGATCCTGGCGGGGGTGCTCGTCGCCGCCGCAGCGGCGAAGCTGGCGCGGCCGCGGCAGGCCACCGCGGCGATGGCCACGCACGGGTTCCGGACCCCGTTGACGCGGCGGATCGCCTTCGCGTTCGTCGTCACGGCCGAGCTGGCGTTGGCCGTCGGGGTGGCGCTCGGAAGCGACGAGGCCGCCTATGGCGCGGCGTTCCTGATGGCGCTCTTCGCACTCACACTCGGCGGCGAGATGCTGCGTGGCAAGGCCGGGGAGCCCTGCGGTTGCTTCGGCGGCGACTCGAAGGTGGGGTGGGGAGCGATCGCGCGCAACGTCGTGCTCGCCGCGGCCTTCGCGGCCGTCCCGTCCCTGCCGGGGTCCCTCTCCACCGACGGCTGGCTCGCGTTCGGGCTCGCCGTCGCCCTGCTCGCCTGCGCGGCGCTGGCTCTCGCCGTCCTCGCCCTCGCCCGCGAGGTCGGGATGCTGCGCCTTCGCCTCGGCCCCGAGGCGGCGCTCGAGATCGCCCACGAGGGCCCCGAGGTCGGCGGGCGCAGCGCCCTCGTCGAGCGCTTCAGCTTCGAGCCGCGCAACGAGCTCGCGCTCGCGGTCTTCAGCTCCGAGGGCTGCCACGTCTGCCAGGCGCTCGAGCCTGCGGTCGACTCACTGCGAGCCGAGCCCGCGCTCGCCGTCGAGGTCTTCCCCGAGGGCACGGAGTCCGCGCTCTGGGAGGAGCTCGCGATCCCGGCGCCCCCTACGCGGTGGCGCTGGACCGCGGCGGGACCGTCGGCGCCAAGGGCACCTTCAACAACCTCGCCCAGCTCGAGAGCATCCTCGCCACCGCCGAGCGCCGCGGCGCCGAGCGGCGGCGGGTGGAGGCCCTCGGTGTCTGAGGACGAGCCCACACCCCAACGCGGCCGCTTCGGCCGCGCCCTCGAGGGCATCGCCTCGAACACCTCCCGCCGCGGCTTCCTCGCGCGCGTCGGCAAGGGGATGGCGGCGCTCACCGCCGGGGGCGCCGTCGCCAAGCTGGTCCAGCCCGGGGAGGCCGACGGCTACCACTTCTGCGGCCACATCTACACGACCGACTCCTGCCCGCACCCGCTCGGACCCTCCCTGCCGCGGATCGACCGCGCCGGCTACCCGCTCGACCCGCACTCGGGCAAGCCGATCGACAACCTCGGCCGCCGGGTCAACGGCAAGGGCGAGCCCGTCGACTCCGACGGCAAGGCCCTGACCGACCCCGACGGCCGGCCGCTGCCGCCCGGCCCGCGGACGAAGGTCTGCCAGGAGGGAGTCGCGCGCGAGTTCGGCTTCAAGACCCACGTCGACGGCGGCTGGTACCGCTGCTGCGGCGGGCAGGTGCGCAAGCTCGTCGACTGCTGCTCGCAGAGCAACAAGCGGATCAACGGCGACGCCGCGCTCGAGGGCTACTGCTACCACGGCCGCAAGGTCTTCTGCGTCATGTACTTCGACACCAACGTGCCGTGCTGAACCGCACGCGCGCACCGGGGCGCCGCCGTGCCTGAGGCGCTCCTGATCGCGCTCGCGCTGGCGGGCCTGCTCGTCGGCGGCACCGGGACCTGGTCGCCATGCGGCTTCTCGATGATCGAGACGATCGGCCCGACCGGCCACACCGGCGGCATGCGGACGACGATCGCCGCCTGCGCCACCTTCGCTCCCTTCGCCGTGCTCGGCGGCGCGATCACCTTCGGCCTGCTGGCGCTGCTCGGCGAGGCGGTCGGCGGCGCGGGAGGGACCGCGGCCTACGTCGTCGCGGCGGCCGTCGCCGTCGCTGCCGCCATGGCGGAGGCGCGTGGCACGCCGATCGTCCCGCAGGTGCGCCGCCAGCTCCCGATCGCGTGGCGGCGGATCGTGCCGATGCCGCTCGCGGCCGCCGGCTACGGCGTCCTCCTCGGCCTCGGCTTCACCACCTTCGTTCTCTCCTACGGCGTCTGGGCGCTGATGGGCATCTGCCTCGCGCTCGGGGACGTGCAGGCCGGGCTCGTCGTCGGCATCGCTTTCGGGATCGGGCGGGCGCTGCCGATCGTCGTCCTCGCCCCGCTCGCCGACCGCCGCTCCGGCGAGCGCGCCTGCGAGGCGATGGCGATGCGCCCGGGCCTGCTGCGCGGCGCCCGCGCGGGCGATGCCGTCGCTCTGCTCCTCGTCTCGGCGCTCCTGATCGGGAGCGCCGCCTCCGCCAGCGCCGCCCGCAAGGAGGCGAACCCCGGCTCCGACCCGTCGGTCTCCGGACCGGCGCTCGTCTACGAGGGCAAGGACGGCCAGGCGCTGCTCCGCACCCCCTCGGGCCGGGTGGACCTGCAGGGAAGCGAGGCCGCGGTCGGCGGCCGCTACGTCGCGGTCGCCCGCGGCAACGAGATCGCGGTGCTCGAGCTCGACGGCCTCGAGCAGGTCGCCTCGCTGCCCGCCTCCGGCGTCGACGCGATCGCCGTCGGCAACCGCTGGGTCGTCAGTCGCCACCGCGAGGGCAACCGCGACGTCCTCAGCGCCCGCCGGACCGACGGCTCCGGCACCCCGGTCCTCGTCGCCAGCGCCAAGTCCCCGGCGCAGCTCTCCCGCCCCGCCGTCGACGGCGGGGCGGTCGTCTGGGCCCTCGGCAAGAGCGCGCGGAACTCGCTCGTGCGGGCAAAGCTCACCGACAACGGGGTCAAGGGCAAGCGCCGCCTGATCTCGACGAAGACCGTCGCGATCACCGGCCCCTCGATCTCCGGCGGCAAGATCGCCTACGTCGCCACCACGAAGAAGCGCCAGACGATCCGCGTCCGTGGCCTCGGCGGCGGCGGCCTCGGCAACACCGTCTACCGCCAGCGCAAGGCGCCACCGACCCTGTGGACAACGGCGCTCACCCCCGACCGCATCTACGTCACGAAGGTCGCCCGCGGCGGCCGCGGGACGTTGGTGAGCGTGAGCCGGTAGTTCAGCCCCGCGGCGGGACGATCACGTCCGGCGGCGGCTCCGCGCCGACCGCGCGATACAGCGCTCCCGACGGCTTCGCCAGGCGCCACCTGGCGCCCGCCCGCTCGAGGTAGGCGATGTCGCTCTCGACGGAGGGCTCGTCGCGGTCGGCGAACTCGGTGACGATCGCGGCGGTGATCCGGGCGGAGGCGAGGTCGCCGGCGACCTGCGTGCCGTCGATCCCGTTGAGGAGCGTGCGCTTCCAGACCGGGAGGCCGCGCGGATCGCTGTAGCCGATCGAGGCCCGCAGGGTGGCCTCGCAGGAGCCGCGCTGGACCGGCGGCTTCAGCTCCCGGACGGAGGCGGGGGAGAGGAGGTCGCAGAGCGTGGCGCCGTCGCGCGCGTCGATCGCGTCGATGTAGTCGCGGTAGGCGGCCTGCACCTCCTCGATTGCGGCTTCGCGCTCGGCGTCGGTCGGCTTCCCCGAGCCGCCGCCCGCGCCCTCGCGGTCGGGACGTTCATCGCCGGGTGAGTCGCCGGGGTCGCCGGAGTCGCCCGGATCGCCGGGCCCATCCGCCGCCGTCTCGCCGACCGCAGCCGTTCCCTCGCCGCCGGACGGCTCCGTCGAACCGCCGTCGCCCCCGGAGTCCCCGCACCCGGAGACAAGCAGCGAGGCCGCGCAGAGCAGCGTCAGGGCGGAGAGGAGGGAGAGGCGCGCCATCCGCGAGAGCACCGACGGGAGGCTAGCCGTAGGTGCGATCGCGCCCCGGAGCCACCATCACCGCCACGAAAGGCGCAATTTGCGAGCCCCGACGACGCCGGTTCCGTCACCGCCGCAAGGACAATCGACGCCATGGAAGCCGCTCGTCTGCCGGATCGCTCTACAGTCTCCGCCGTGAACCACCTCCGCCCCGTTCCAGACCCGAAGCCCCCGGTCGCCCCGATCGAGGGTGAGCCCGCCTCCATCGAGCAGCTCGAGCGCTGGGCGACGGTGCTGCGGATCGACTGTGTGCGGATGCTCGCGGTCGCCAAGTCGGGCCACCTCGACAGCTCGCTCTCCTCCGCCGACATCCTCACCGCGCTCTACCACCGGGTCCTCAAGCACGACCCGAAGAACCCCGACTGGCCCGCGCGCGACCGCTTCGTCCTCTCAAAGGGGCACGCGGCGCCGATCCAGTACGCGGCGCTCGCCCGCCACGGCTACTTCCCGCTCGAGGACCTGATGGGCCTGCGCAAGATCGGCGCCCAGCTCCAGGGCCACCCGGACATGAACAAGACGCCCGGCGTCGAGGTCTCGACCGGCTCGCTCGGCCAGGGCCTCTCGATGTCGCTGGGGATCGCGCTGGCGCTCCGCCTCGACGGCCTCGATGACTCCCACGTCTTCTGCGTCCTCTCCGACGGTGACTGCCAGGAGGGCCAGACCTGGGAGGCGGCCACCGCGGCCCCCCACTTCAAGGCCTCCAACATCACCGCGATCGTCGACTACAACCACCTGCAGACCGACGGCACCACCGAGGAGGTCATGGACATCGGCAACATGGCCGCCAAGTTCGCCGCCTTCGGCTGGGACACGGTCGAGATCGACGGCCACGACATGGGCGCCGTCGTCGAGGCGCTCGAGCGCAGCCGCACCCTCGACCGCCCTGCCGCGATCGTCGCGCAGACGACCAAGGGCAAGGGCGTCTCGACCATGGAGGGCCGCTTCGGCTTCCACGGCAAGGCCGCCGTCAGCCCTGAGTTCGCGGCCGACGCGCTCGCCGAGCTCGAGGAGACGCTGGAGCGACAGACATCGGAGTTGACCGGAGCCGGTCAGACGGAAGGGGCGCCGAGCTGATGGCCTCGACCACCGCACCGGGCGAGCCGAAGGCCACCCGCGCCGCCTACGGCGATGCGCTCCTGGCGCTGGGAACCGAGCACGAGGAGATCGTCGCGCTCGACGCCGATCTCGCCGGCTCCACCCAGTCGCTGAAGTTCGGCAAGGAGTTCCCCGATCGCTTCTTCAACGTCGGGGCCGCCGAGGCCAACATGATGTCGATGGCCTGCGGCCTCGCCGCCACCGGCAAGGTCCCCTACTGCTCGACCTTCGCGATCTTCGCCTCCGGCCGCGCCTACGACCAGGTCCGGCTCGGGATCGCCCACAACGAGCTCAAGGTCCGGATCGGCGCCAGCCACGGCGGCGTCTCGCTCGGTGAGGACGGCGCCTCCCACCAGATGATCGAGGACATCGCGCTGATGCGGGCGATGCCGAAGATGCAGGTGATCGTCCCCGCCGACTACAACCAGGCCTACGCCGCGGTCCAGCACTCCTGGGAGAACCCCGAGCCGATGTACATGCGCTTCGGCCGTCCCTCGACCCCGCAGGTCTACGAGGAGGTGCCCGAGAGCCTCGGCGACGGCGTCGACGTCCTCCGCGAGGGCAAGGACATCACCCTGATCGCAACCGGCCACATGGTCTGGCGCGCGCTCGAGGCCGCTGAGTCGCTCGAGCGCGAGGACGGCGTCGAGGCCGAGGTCCTCAACGTCTCGATCATCAAGCCGCTCGCCAGCCAGGCCGTGATCGAGTCGCTCGCCAAGACCGGCCTCGCCGTCACCGCCGAGGAGCACCGCGTCGTCGGTGGACTCGCCGACGCCGTCCGCGAGGTCGCCGCCGAGCAGCACCCGGTTCCAGTCTTCGCCGTCGGCATGGGCGACGAGTTCGGCATCTCCGGCACCGGCGAGGCCTGCATGGAGCACTTCGGGCTCACCGCCCGCGGCATCGCCGACCGCGCCCGCGAGGCGCTGGTCCTGAAGCCGATCGTCAGCCACCCGCCCCTGCACGGGCCGGAGTGGGTGTAGGCGCTTCCGGCCGACCGGCCGCCCGGCCGACCGGCCGCCCTCGCCGCCCTCACTCGTCCACATCCATCTCAGGTTCCGGCTCGCCTAGCCGGGCGAAGCTGGCCGTCGAGGGGTTGGGCATCCTCCCTCCGCGCTCGCATGCCGCGGCTATCACCGAGATATCCGGCGCTATCCGGTGATAGCGGAGGGCATGCGGCGGCTATCGATCGATACTTCGGTGATAGCCACTGCATGTGCGCGCGGAGGGACCCCCCCACGTCCCCGGGGTCCCGGCCATGGCCGACCCGCCCCGGCGCCGCGCCGCCTCAGTGCACTGACGGCTCGTAGCCCTTGTCGCCGTCCCGGCGGCTCTTGCCGATCGGCAGGCCGGCGTCGCGACGCGAGGGACTGTTGAGGTGGGCGCGGCGGCGGCGCAGGTAGCGGCGCCGCTGGATGTAGAGGGTGAGGAAGCCGGCGACGAAGATCGAGGTGAGGTTGACGAGGAGCTGCGCGGTCGCTCCCCAGGCCGTGGCCCCGTCGTGGTAGGCGGCGGCGACGCCGATGTTGGCGGCGGCTGGGATCGTCGTCACCGAGATCAGGACGCCGACGAGGACGCTCGACTTCGAGGTGGTCAGCGAGAGCACCCCGATGATCCCCGCGGCGACTGCCACGTAGACGGAGAAGAAGTCCGGGTTGGAGATGAACCTCGTCAGCGTGTGCTGGTCGAAGTTGATGTTGTCGGGCAGCGCCCCCGCCCACTGCAGGAGCAGCGTCGTGAAGAAGCAGAGCACCACGCCGATCAAGATGCCGACGACGAGCGCCCGCATCGACCGTCGCGCCAACCCGATGTCCCTCTGCACGAGCGCCACGCAGACGCCGGCGATCGGGCCGAAGTCGGGGCCGACCACCATCGCGCCGACGATCAGGATCGGCTGGTTGAAGTAGATGCCGACGGCGGCGATCTGCATCGCCAGGGCCATGAAGATGAGGAAGCTGTGGGAGAGCTCGACGCTATCGGAGGTGCGGCGGGCGACGTTCTCCCAGACGACCGGGTCGGCGGCGCCGATGTCGTCGCGGCGGCGGCGGTGGAGGTCGGTCGAGGTCATCCCGATCTCCGCGTCGATCTCGTCGATCGAGATCGAACCCTCGCGGTCGACGTTCAGCTCCCGCAGGTCGGCGACCAGCAGGGACACGTCACGGGTCGCGACGTCGCAGAGGATCAGGTCCGCGGGGGGCTTCATCACCGCGTCCTTGAAGTAGGCGACGTTGACGACCGTGTCGGTGTCGTCGAGCAGCTCGAGGACGTGGGAGCAGTTGGCTCGGGGGGCGACGATCCGCAGATGGATCACGCGGCGATCCTACGCTGCGGCAGGGCGGCCGCATCACCTGCAAGCGGTATGTGTGCAATCCGTTAGCATCCGCTAATGACAGGAGGTCGCCGCGCCGTCAAGGCCGGCGGTCGAAATGCAACCGATCGCCCAGGATGCAGGGCCGCGTTCAGCGCCCCGGAAACCCTGGCACCGGACGGAGAGAGGAAGCACACTTCCGCGCCATGGCCAGAGCACGCACCGGTAGCCGGCTCCGCACCCGCCGCTCGCGGATGGAGGAGTCCCACGCCCACACCCGCCCCTCGCGCCCCCCGATCGTCGAGCTCAACGACGTCACGGTCGTCTACCCCGGCGGCCACGTCGGCCTCGAGCGGGTCTCGATGAAGATCGACCGCGGCGAGTTCATCTTCCTCGTCGGCCCGACCGGCTGCGGCAAGTCCACCTTCATCAAGCTCCTCCTGCGCGATCTCGAGCCCGCCAGCGGCTCGGTCATGGTCGCCGGCAAGGACATCAACGAGATGGACCGCTCCAAGGTGCCGATGCTGCGGCGCCGGATCGGCACCGTCTTCCAGGACTTCAAGCTGCTCCCGAACCGGACCGTCTACGACAACGTCGCCTACGCGCTCCAGGTCACCGGCACGCCGCGCGCCGAGATCAAGCGTCAGGTCCCGGAGATCCTGCGCATGGTCGGCCTCGGGGCGAAGATCCACAACTACCCCGACGAGCTCTCCGGCGGCGAGCAGCAGCGCGTCTCCGTGGCGCGCGCCTTCGTCAGCCACCCGCCGCTCCTGCTGGCGGACGAGCCGACCGGCAACCTCGATCCCGAGACCTCCATCGGGATCATGCAGCTGCTCTACCGGATCAACCGCACCGGCACGACCGTCGTCGTCGTGACCCACGACCGCGAGATGGTCGACAAGATGCGCCGCCGCGTCGTCCAGCTGTACGACGGTCGCGTCATCCGCGACCAGTCGGCCGGCCTCTACGCGACCGACGAGTCGACCGAGGAGTTCGGAGTCCGCGTCAGCAACGAGCTCGGCGTCGACTTCGGTGACGACGGACACGACGGCGACGACATCGGAGCCGTCCTGTGAGCCGCTTCTCCTTCTTCCTCGGCGAGGCCTACCGAGCGCTCCGCCGCAACGCCGCGCCCTCGATCGCAGCGGTCGTGACGATCGCCGTCACGGTGCTGCTCGTCGGCGTGCTCGTCCCCGTCCTCGACGCCTCGGGTTCGAAGACGAACGACGTGCGCGACCAGCTCGAGCTCAAGGTCTTCCTGTTCAACGACGCCACGCAGAACGAGATCGACAACCTGCAGACGCGGATCGAGGGGATCCAGCACGTCGACAGCGTCGAGTACGTCTCGCCGGCTCAGGCGCTCAAGATCCTCGAGCAGCGCCTCGAGGACAAGAGCCTGCTCGACGAGCTCAACTCGAACCCGCTGCCGCCGGCCTTCAACGTCAAGCTCGACGATCCCGACAACCTCGAGTCGGTGCAGTCGGCGCTCTCGCCGCCCGACTCGACCGGCAAGCCGCAGCCGATCAGCTCCGCCATCGACGACATCGTCACCGGCGAGCAGACGCAGGCCATCCGCTCGGTCACCGGCGCGGTGAAGATCCTGCTGCTGGCGATCGCGGTCCTGCTCGGCATCGCCTCGCTGTTCCTGATCGGCAACACGATCCGCCTCTCGATCTACGCGCGCCGCCGCGAGGTCGAGGTGATGCAGCTCGTCGGCGCGACCAACTGGTTCATCCGCTGGCCGTTCGTCATCGAGGGCGTCGTCGTCGGCATGGTCGGCGCGGGGATCGCCGTCGGCATAATGATCGTCGCAAAGGCAATCATCGTCGACCCGCTGTCGGACGACCTCACCTTGATTGACAACTTCAACACGATCGCATTCGGACCCCTGATCGCCTCCCTGGTGGTCGGAGCGATGGCGCTCTCGGCGCTTGGCAGCGGCGTCACGCTGCGCCGGTTCCTGCGCATTTGAGCAAGCGCCTACCGGCCTTCCTGATCGGCCTGCTGGCCGGTCTCGCCGTCGCGGTCGCGCTGGTCGCGTTCGTCGACCCGATCAACGATCTCCTGCCCGACCACGGGCAGAGCCGCACCGACGAGGCGCGGCAGATCATCCAGGACTCCTACTTCCGCGAGACCGACGACGAGGAGCTCCAGGACGCCTCGATCGACGGCATGGTCCGGAAGATCTCCAAGCAGAACGACGACAAGTTCTCCCACTACTTCAACGCCGAGGCCTACGAGGAGTTCCAGGAGGCGAACTCGGGCCAGTTCTCGGGCATCGGCCTCAGCGTCTCCGAGGACAAGCGCGGCCTCGAGGTCGTCGACGTCTTCCCGGGCAGCCCGGCACAGGGCGCCGACATCAAGCCCGGCGACCTGATCATCGCCGTCGAGGGGGACTCCCTGCGCGGGGTCTCCGCCGACGAGGCCTCCTCCCGGATCAAGGGTGAGCCGGGGACCGAGGTCGAGATCACCGTGGTCGACGGCGAGACGGGTGAGAAGCGCACGATCGACGTCGAGCGCGCGGAGGTCTCGGTCCCCGCGGTGCAGAGCAAGATGCTCCGTGCCCCCGGGGAGGGCGATGGCAGCGGCGAGAAGATCGGCTACGTACACCTCTCGACCTTCAGCCGCGGCGCCCACGCCGAGCTGCGCAAGAAGATCGAGGACCTGCAGGACCGCGGCGCCGAGGGGCTGATCTTCGACCTCCGCGGCAACGGCGGCGGCCTGCTCGAGGAGGCGGTGCTCGTCACCTCGATCTTCCAGGACGAGGGCCCGGTGGTGACGATCGAGGGCCGCGAGCGCGACAAGCAGACCTTCCAGGCGACAGGCGACGCGATCGACGACCTCGGCCCGGTCGCGGTGCTGGTCGACGGCAACACCGCCTCCGCCTCGGAGATCACCTCGGCGGCGCTGCAGGAGAACGACCTCGCGACGATCATCGGCTCGACCACCTACGGCAAGGGCGTCTTCCAGGAGGTGATCGAGCTCGACGGCGGCGGCGCGCTCGACATCACCGTCGGCGAGTACCTGACCGCCGACGGCAGCTCGATCCTCGGCGTCGGCGTGATCCCCGACGAGAAGGTCGTCGACAAGGACCTCGCCGACGGCGACGACACCGTGCTCGATGCCGGCCTCGAGGACGTCGGCTCGCGAATCGGCTCCGGCTCCGACACCGACACCGGGGACGGCGGCTAGCGGCGTGGCCGAGCCATTCGACGACTCCCGCCCGCGGGCGCTGGTCGTCTCCCGCCGCGGCAAGTTCTGGGTCGGCGAACCGCTCTTCGACCGCGCGCCCCAGATCGCGCTCGCGCGCGGGCGGGTGCAGGTGGGGGAGGGCGGGATCGCTCTCTGCAAGATGGGCGCCCGCAGCGCCCAGCCGATCGTCGACCTCGGCCGCGCCGACCGTCCCCGCGACGTCGTCGAGGCCTTGGTCGCCGACCGCGGCCTGCGGGCGACCTTCCGCGACCGCCACGAGCAGGAGGCGGCCCGCGCGATCGAGCGCCTGCAGCGCGACCCCGGGGATCGCCGCGACCTCACCGCTGAGCCGACCTTCACGGTCGACCCCGCCACCGCCCGCGACTTCGACGACGCCGTCTCAGCGCGCCGCGAGGGGGACGGGTTCCGTCTCTGGATCCACATCGCCGACGTCGCCGCTCACGTCAAGCCCGAGAGCGGCCTCGACCGCGAGGCCCTCGCCCGCGCCAACTCCACCTACGCGCCGGGCCTGGTCGTGCCGATGCTGCCGCAGTCCCTGAGCGGGGACGCCTGCAGCCTGCGCCCAGGCGTCGAGCGCCTCGCCGTCACCGCCGAGATCGTCCTCGGGCCCGGCGGCCGCGCGACCTCGGCGAGCTTCTACCGCTCCCTGATCCGCTCCGACGTGCGCCTCGACTACGACCACCTCGACCGGATCTTCGCCGGGACCGAACGCCCACCCGAGCACGTCGCCGACGCGATCGAGGCCGCCCGAGCCGCCGCCGCCTCGCTCGCCGATGCCGCAGCCGCCACCGGCGCCGGCCTCACCGTGACGAGCTCGGAGCCGGAGTTCGTCTTCGCCGAGGACGGCACGCTCGAGCGCTCCCGCCGCCTGGTGCAGACCGAGTCGCACCGCCTGATCGAGCGGCTGATGATCCTCACCAACGAGCAGGTCGCGCAGCTCCTGGAGCGCAAGGGCGTGCCGACGCTCTACCGCGTCCACGAGCAGCCCGACCCGCAGCGGATCCGCTTCATGATCGAGCAGCTCTCCTCCCTCGATGTGCCCACACCCGAGATCGGCGAGCTCGCCGGGCTGACGGAGGCGGGGAAGGTCGCCGCCGAGGCGAGCGCGCTCGTCGCCGCCGAGGCCGAGCGCCGTGGCCACGGCGCGAGCGCCCTCTCCTCGCTGGTCCTGCGCGCCATGCGGCCCGCCCGCTACAGCGAGCGCAACCTCGGCCACGCGGGCCTGGCGAGCCTCGCCTACGCTCACTTCACCTCGCCGATCCGCCGCTACCCCGATCTGATCGCCCACCGCGCGCTGCTCTCCGCCGTCGACGGCAGCGAGGAACGCCCGAACCCCGACGAGATCGCCGGCGCGGCGCTGCACTGCTCCGACCGCGAGCGCGACTCGATGAAGGTGGAGCGCTCCGCCGACGACGTCTGCGCCGCCTTCCTGCTCGAGCGCGAGCTCTACGAGGAGGGGCGGGAGAAGGTCTTCGCCGGGGAGGTCTCCGGGGTCATCCCTCCCGGCGTCTTCGTCACCTTCGAGGGCACGCGCTCCGACGTCTACGAGGGCTTCTTCCCCGCCCGCCGCATGCCCGGCGACCGCTACGAGATCAACGACGTCGAGTCGTCGCTGATCGGGGTGCGGACGGGCAAGCGGGTGGGCTACGGCGACCCGGTCGAGGTCCGCGTCGACTCCATCGAGGCGCCGCGGGGGAGGGTGGACCTCTCGTCGGGCGAGAAGCGGGAGGAGCGCGGCCGGGGAACGAGGGGCGGCGCCCCGTCGCGCGGCGGCGGCGGACGCGGCTCCGGCGGAGGAGCGAAGCGCAAGGGGTCGCGACGATGAGCGCGCCGGCGGCGAATTCGGCCAAGGGCAAGGACGGGCGCGGTCCCGACGTCGCCACCAACCGCGCGGCGCGCTTCCACTACGAGGTCGTCGAGTCCTTCGAGGCCGGGATCGCCCTGCAGGGGACCGAGGTGAAGTCGCTGCGGGATGGCAAGGCGCGACTGCAGGACTCCTACTGCGTGATCGACGACGGCGAGGTCTACCTCCGCGGCTCCTACATCCTCCCTACCCGCCCGCCCGCGACAACCACGAACCCGAGCGCTCGCGCCAAGCTGCTGCTGCACCGCTGGGAGATCGAGCGGCTCGTCGGCCGCATGCAGCGCAAGGGGCTGACGCTGATCCCCACGCGCATCTACTTCAAGGGCAAGACCGCGAAGGTGGAACTCGCGCTCGCCCGCGGGAAGGACCACGCCGACAAGCGCCGGACGATCCGCGACCGCGACGCTGCGCGGGACGTCGAGCGCGAGATGAAGCAGCGTTTTCGCTGAACGCCCACGTTCAAGCGGGATGCGGCTCTCGCCAACATCGCCCATCGTTGGTTGAATGTCGGCTGAGCGCCGAAGCGCCCTGAAGAAGACCGGAAGACCGGAGAAGTCTTGAGCGAGCAGGACCCACAGCAGAACCCCGCCTCCGGCGCCGATCCCACGTCCGCGAGCGTGCCGCCGCCGACCGCCGCCGGAGCGCCCGCAGGGGCGCCGATCGAGGGCGCCCCTCCCGCGGGCGCTCCCGTCGAGGGCGCGCCCCCTGTGGGATCCCCCCTTCAGGGGGCACCGCCGGCGGGCGCCCCGGTGGAGGGAGCACCTCCCTCCGGAGCCCCGATCCAGGGCGCTCCACCAGCCGGTGCCCCGATTGGCGGCGAGCCGCCCAGCGGGCAGGCGACGTCCTTTCCCGCCGTTGCCGCCGGCGAGTCGCCCCGCGATCGCAAGAAGCGTGAGCGGGAGGAGTTGAAGCAGCGCCGTGCCGCTGAGAAGGCGGCGAAGAAGGCCGCCAAGAAGGGAGCCCCAGTGCCGCAGCCCGATCCCACCCCAGCGTCCGCCGCGCCAGGAGCCGCGCCGGTCTCACCCGCCGCAGAGGCCGCGGGCCTTGCGACGCCGCCCGCCGGCGCCCCGCAGGCCGGTGCTGATCCCGCGCAGGGACCGACCGCCGCGTTCAAGCCCGTCCCCCAGGCGGCGGAGGCCACCGCGCAGAAGTCGAAGCGTGATCTCAAGAAGGCCGAGAAGGAGGCCAAGAAGTCGCAGGCGCAGGCCGAGCGCGACCGCGTCCGCGAGGAGCGTCGCCGGGCGATCGAGCAGCGCCGCTACGAGCGCGCCGCCGCGAAGGCCGCCAAGAAGGGCCTGCCCGCCCCGGCGCCGCCAGCCCACCTGACCGCTTCCCAGCCCGCCGCGGGCACCCCCGCGGTCGCGTCCTCGCAGCCGACCGGAGCGCAGGCCCAGCTCGCGCAGATGGTCTCCGAGAGCTCCCCCGCCCAGGTCGATCCGCCGACGGAGGTCGGCGCCTCCGCCTCCGGCTCCGCGCCCGAGGAGGGTGGCGGCGGCATGCTCGGCGCCGCCGCGGCAGGTGCCGCCGGTCTCGCCGCCGGCGCTGCCGGTGGCTTCGCCGCCGCCCGCGCCGGTGGTGACGACGAGCAGCAGGCGCCCCCGAGTGGAGCCCCGATCGCGGGCGCCCCCCCGGCGGGTGCGCCCGTCGGTGGCGCCCCGCCCGCGGGTGAGCCGGTCGCTGCTGAGCCTCCCACCGAGGACGTCGTCACCGCCCCATTCGCCGCGCAGGAGCCGGGAACGCCGCCCGAGGCGGCGCTCGTCGGCGGTATCGCCGCGGCCCCAGCCGGTGCCGACGGTCCCGACACCTTCTCCTCGATCCCGCCCGCCGCGCCGGCCGATCCCTCCCAGCGGATCAGCGACGCCGAGCAGCGTGAGGACGACGCGATCGTCGCCGCCCGGGCCGGGCAGGCCGACGCCGACGCCGAGCGCCGGATCCGCGAGGTCGAGCAGATGCGGATGGCCGCCGAAGGCCGCGCCGCCGACGCCGAGCTCGGCGCAACCGACGAGGCACGCCGCGCCGAGGCCCAGCCGTTCGCCACGCCCGCTGATCCCGGGCCGCTTGCCGCCGAGTTGGCGATGACGGACGAGCAGATCGCCCGCCGTCGCCAGCGCGACGAAGAGCTGCAGGCCGAGCTCGCCCGCACCGAGACGACGATCGAGACCAACAAGAGCAAGGCCGAGCAGGCGCTGCAGGACGCCGAGGCCCGGCTCCAGCAGATCGAGTCGCAGGCCAGCGAGGCCGAGGAGCGCGCCGCGCGCGCCGAGCGCCTCGCCGAGCTCCGCCGTGAGGAGGCCGACCGCGAGCGCCGCCTGCACGAGATGCTCGGCCGCATCAACGACGCCGAGCAGCGTGCCCGCGACGCCGAGGCCCGCGCCCGCCAGGCCGTCGCCGGCGTCTCCAAGCCCTTCGATCCGGGGACGGCGGCACCGGTGCCGCTCCCGCCCGAGCCCGATCCGGCGACGATCGAGCAGCTCGCCGAGAGCGGCTCGGCGCCGGACACCGGCGTCGGTGGCCCCTCAGTGGCGCCGGACACCTCCATCGGCGGCCCGTCGGTGACGCAGACGGCAGAGCCCGCCGAGGAGCCCGAGCAGCCGGTCGCCGAGGAGCCGGAGGCCTCAGCCGAGGCCGCGAGCAGCGAGCCGGAGGAGGTCGTGATCAGGACCGCTGATCTCCCCGCCGCCAGCTTCCTGACCGGTTCACCGGCCGACCGTCACGACGAGCACCACGTCGCCCCCGACTTCGAGAACGAGGGCGCGTCCGAACGCGTCGGCAGCCCCGGCGACGTGCCGGTGCCGGTGACGCCGGCGACGCCGCCGGCCCCCGGTTACCTGCCCGGATCTCCCACCGACCGCCATGACGAGCACCACGTGGCTCCCGACTTCGAGAACGAGGGGGCGTCCGAGCAGATCGGCAGCCCGGGCCACTTCCCTGCCCCCGTGACCCCGCCCGTCTCGACGGATCCGGTGGTCCCGAGCGAGCCGGAGGCAGCGTCCCCGACCGGCCCGATCAACCTCAACACGGCCAGCTTCGAGGAGCTCCGCGAGGCGGGCCTCTCGGTCACCCAGACCGGCCGCGTCCTCGCCCACCGCGAGCGCGGCGGCGGCTTCTCGACGATCGACGAGCTCGACGAGATCCCGGGCTTCCCCCGCGATTTCCTCGATCAGGTCAAGCCGAAGCTGACGGTGTAGCCCGGGCGGACACCCGCCGGAGCGCCGGCCCTACAGGCCGTAGGCCTGCAGCAGGTTGAGCCAGATCTCGTTTCTGGTCGGGAAGGCGGGGACGGCCTCGAAGAGGCGCTCGATCGGGACCTCCCCGACGATGGCGATCGTCGCTGCGTGGAGGAGCTCGTTGACGTCGGGGCCGGTGAACGTGGCGCCGACGACGACGCGGCGCTCGTCGTCGACGACGAGCCTGCTCGTCCCCTCCGCGCCGCGGCCGTGGAAGGAGGCGCCGGCGGTGCCGGCGGTCGAGACGTCGACGGCGCTCACCTTCATGCCCGCGTCCTTGGCGTCGGCGAGGGTGTAGCCGACGGCGGCGACCTCGGGGTCGGTGAAGATCACGCGCGGTGACTGCGCGGTGTCGCGGGTCGCCTTCGCGTCCTTGCCGAGGATGTTGTCGGCGGCGGCACGCGCCTGGTACTTGCCCATGTGGGTGAGGAGGGCGCGGCCGTTGACGTCACCGATCGCGTAGAGCCAGTCGCGGCCGCCGACGCGCATCCGGTCGTCGACCTCGATCGGGTGGCCGTCGGCCTCGACGCCGACGGACTCGAGGCCGATGCCCTCGACGTTCGGCTTGCGGCCCACAGCGACGAGCAGCCGCTCGGCCTCGACCGTCTCACCGTCGCCGAGCTCGAGGCGGAAGGGGCCGTCGTCGCCCTCGCCCCTGCGGCTGACGCGCGTGGCCTTCACCCCGGTGCGGATGTCGACGCCGTGCTCGGCGAGCGCCTGGCTCACCTGCTCGGAGGCGAACTCCTCCTCGCGGGCGATGAGCCGGTCGAAGGCCTCGACGATCGTCACGTCGCATCCCAGCGAGCTCCACGCCTGCGCCATCTCGACCCCGACGACGCCACCGCCGAGGATGATCATGCTCGCGGGGACCTCCTCGGCCAGCGTCACCTCGCGGTTCGACCAGGCGTGCGCCTCCGCGAGCCCCTCGATCGGCGGCATCGCCGCGGTGCTGCCGGTGGCGACGACGACGGCCTTGCGCGCGGTCAGCTCCTCGGTCCCGGCGAGGACCCTGCGCTCGCCGACGATCTGCGCCGACTTGCGGAACAGCTCGATGCCGCGCTCCTCCAGCCACGGAGCTGGACGGAGTCGTCGAGGTCGTGGACGACCTCGTCGCGGCGGGCGAGGATCGCTCGACGTCGAGCTCGCCGGGGTCGGCGACGCCCGGGACGCGCTCGACCTCGGCCCGGAGTGCGGCCGGGCGCAGCAGCGCCTTCGAGGGCATGCACGCGTAGAAGGAGCACTCGCCGCCGACCAGGTGCGGCTCGACGAGCGCGACGCTCGCACCGCCGTCGGCGAGTCTCCCGGCGACGACTTCACCGGCGGGGCCGGCTCCCATCACGATCACGTCGAATTCGGTCTCGGCCATGCGAGGACCGTACCTACCCGCTGCCTTCGCGCCCGAACCCGCCCCTGGCCGGTGGTGCGAGACTCCCCGCGTGGCCAAGCGCAAGCCGAGAAAGCCGCGGCGCAAGGCGGCGACCTCCGACTACACCGACGTCGAGGGCAACGTCCTCTCCCTGCGACAGGAGCTGAGCGCGGGGACGATCCGCAAGCTCGGGGAGGGGCCGAGCAGCGCCGCCGCCTCGGTCGACGACGCCTGGCAGCGCCGCGAGGAGGCGCTCTTCGAGCGTCTCGCCGTGCGCTGGGAGGTCGCAGGGCTCCCCATCGACGAGCAAGCGATGCTCGTCGGCCGCTACCGGATGGCGTCAGCCGAGGAGCGGCGCTGGGTGCGGGAGACGATCGCCCGCCACCTCGAGGAGTTCATCCCCGAGCTGGCTTGAGTGGCGTGACGGCCGGGAGCTAGGGGAGCGCTAGGCGCGCGCCATGCGCTGATTGTGGCTCGCGGCGTAGGAGCCGAGGTCCACGAAGAAGGCGAAGATGACGATGAACCACTCGAAGCCGTTGACGCTGTCGCTCCCGGAGCTCCACATCACCGCGTAGGCGAGCGTCGTCCACGGCAGGATGAAGAAGCCGATGAAGGGGACGAACCAGGCGTCGAAGGCGCGGCTCAGCAGGTCGGAGAAGATCCAGATGAAGAAGAGCGCGAGCCGCGGCGAGATCAGCGCGAAGAGGAAGACGAAGCAGCCCATGGGGGAAACCTAGCGCCTGAGCCGGTTGGCGCCTACACTGACCCGACATAGACACATACATAGGGGGCGAACCAGATTCGACGTGAACGGTTACGTCCCGGTGTTGCGAGTCGAGGATCCTGGGTTTGGCCTCGTAAAACTTCCCCAGGGAAACCAATAAGTGCGGACTCTCACGAGTTCGCTCTCGCTGCCTAAACACCAGTAGAGAGCTGTCGCTCCGGATAGCCCACGTTCCGGGTCAGCGGCATCATCAGTGGGATCACCCACCGGCAGTTTCCTCGGCCGGAAGGGAACATCAACAGGAGGATCTGGCGCCGGCAACGTGCCCCTTGGATTGACCTAGCCGGAGGCCGAGACAGACTCGAAGGGAACGCTCGTTGACGCATCGGGTCGTCCTTCGCGGACGCCGGGGCAGTACCGGCCGCCTCCACTCCCAAACGGGGGGAAGAGATGGACGACCAGCCGCGCGAGCTTCACGACAACCCGGTCACCGGGGAGCGAGTGGTCGCGCTGACCGACCCCAGCGAGCATCCCGACGAGGTCCTCGTCGCGCAGATGACCGTCCGACCCGGCGGCCGCGTCGCGGCGGCCCACCATCACCCGACGCTCACCGAGCGGTTCCTCGTCCTATCCGGTGAGGTCGGTTTCCTGCTCGACGGTGCGGAGCTGGTGCTTGGGGCCGGAGAGCACGCGGTTGTGGAGCCGAACGTCGTCCACGACTGGTGGCAGGTCGGCGACGAGCCCGCCGACGTCATCGTCGAGGTGACCCCAGGGGTCCGGTTCAAGGAGATGATCACGACGATCTTCGGGCTCGCCCGCGATGGCAAGACGAATGCGAAGGGCGTGCCGAGCCCGCCACAGCTCGCGGTGATCGGCAGCGAGTTCAGCGACGTCATCGTCTTCGAGACCCCGCCCGCGATCGTCCAGAAGCTGACGATCGCGCCGCTCGCCGCGATCGGCCGCATGCGCGGGCTGCAGCCCAGCTACGCGAAGTACCTCCACGGGGAGGGGACGGACCACCCCGATCCGCGTGCGCTCGCCGAGCTGACCCCCGACGGCCGCCTGCGCCCGTTCGACTGACGGCGGCCGGGGCCCGGGGCCGAGGCAGCCCCAGCGGCGTCCCGATCCTCATCGAGATGCAGATTGCGGGACAGATGCTCCCGTTCGTTGCATCTCGGTGTGAGTGGTGCCGGTTTCGGACTCCGCCGGAGCCTCTCTGCCCCGCTGCCACCGCATCCACAGGTCGGCGCCGAGCAGCGCCACCGCGGGCGGGATCGTCGCCGGGAGCACGTCGTAGACGAGGAAGAGCTGGTCCCAGGCGAGCGCGAGCGGCAGTAGGGCCGCGGCGGCGGCGAGCTGGATCCGGAGGGTGCCGCCGGGGAAGCGCTCAGCCGCGATGACCCCGCCGACGACGGCCGCGGCGAAGTAGTCGCCGTAGCCGATCGAGAACGTGCCGAAGCCCGCCGACTGCAGTTGGGGGAGCTGCAGGCCCGACTCGGGGGCGGGCGCGGCGGTGACGAGCACGTGGTTGGCCGGCTGGAGCCGGCCGGAGAAGACGAGGTAGGCGTCGAGCGCGGCCATCGCGTAGACACCCGCCTTGATCCAGCCGAGCGGGGCGGCGCCCGCGAGCAGGCGGCCGAGGGTGATCGCCGATCCGGCGACGAGGAGGGTGGTGGCGAGCTGGCCGAAGCGATCGTCGGGGAAGGCCCAGGCGAGCGCGAGCAGCGGGATCGCCAGCAGCGCCAGCGCGGGTCGGGCACCGTGAGAGGCCCAGCCGAAGGCGAGCGCGGCGCCGACGGGGACGCCGAACAGCGCGATCCACGTGAGCGCGTCGGCGGTCTCGGGGAACTCGGAGATGCCGATCACGACCGCGGCGATCGAGACCGGCAGCACCAGCGCCCAGGCGCTCGAGGTGTAGCGGCGCAGCCAGACCGGCAGCCCGGCGGCGGGCAACGCGATGCAGAGCGCCTGGATCGTGATCAGGACCAGGTTGTCGCCGTCGAACCACATAGATCAGCCGCGCGCCGGCGCGCGGGCCCGGCGATCGTCCCACCCCGCGCTCAAGCGCGCGTCAACCGTCGCGCTCCGGCGTCGCTACGAGTGCAGGTCGAAGATCTCGGTCAGCTGCATCCCGAGGCGGATGTCGCCCAGCACCCGCAGTCGCCCCTTGAGCGCGAGGCGCTTCGGCCCGGCGTCTCCCATGACGATCTTGCGCAGGTCCTCGGGGCGGACCTTGAGCGTCAGGTCCGGCTCCTCGGCCGGGTCGGAGTCGGCGGTGCACTCACCGTCGCGGATCACCAGCTCGCGATGGTCGTAGCCGCCCTCGGGCCGGTCCCAGAGCTTCACGTGGATGACCTTGTCGAGGCCCTCGGCCTGATCGGGCCGCAGGCTGCTCGCGAGGTGGTCGACGAGGCCGTCGATCACCCGTTCGCGGCTCGCCGTCACCGCCATCAGCTCCGCGAACTCGTCCTCGTCGAGCTCCTTGATGGATGCGTAGACCTCGGCCGGGGAGGCGTTGAGGTCGATGGCCGGTTGCGCGGGCACCTGACCGCTACGGCAGGCCCGCGTGGGGGACGTCGACGCGCGTCGTGACCAGGACAGCGTCGCGCGCGTTGACGCGGTTCGCCTCGAGGAAGTCGGGTGCGGCGCAGATCAGCATCGTGCAGCCGTCCTCGCCGCCGAGCGCGCAGGCGAAGAAGTTGAGGCCCTCGGGGGAGGGGATCTCGTCGACGATCTCGCCGCCCTCGGCGACGCGAGCGAGCCGGCCGTTGACCTCGTCGGCGGCCCAGATCATCCCCTCGGCATCGAGGGTGCAGCCGTCGGGCCCGAACTGGAGCTGGGCGAGCGTCGCCTCGAGGCTGCCGCCGATGTCCGGCTCGGGAGCCACCTGCGCCCAGACGCGGCGGTCGGTGAGCGACCCGTCCTCGGCGATCGTGAAGGCGGTGTAGCGGGCGCCCGCGGTCTCGCCGACGATCAGGGTGGAGCCGTCGGGCGTGATCACGGAGCCGTTGGGGAAGAGCAGTTCCTCGGCCGCGACCGACGCCGTCCCGTCGGGATCGATCCGGATCAGGTTCGCGGGCGACGGCTCGGCGAAGGCCATCAGGTCGAAGCCGAAGTTCCCCGCGTAGGCGCGCCCGGAGGAGTCGACCACCATGTCGTTGAGGTTGCCGCCGCAGAACTCGGCGACGTCGGCGTGGATGCTGACTGCACCGCTGGGCTCGCGGCGCAGGACGAGCTGCTCCTTCATCGAGACGACGAGCATCGAGCCGTCCGGCATCCAGCCGATCCCCGATGGCTGGCCGTCGACCTCCATCACGACCTCAGGCTCGCCGCGCTCGTCGATCGCGAGGACGATCCGGCGGTAGAAGTCGGAGACCCACCAGCGGCCCTCGTGCCAGCGCGGCGACTCGAAGAACGCGCCTCCGCTGAGCAGCTCCTCCAGCTTCCCGGCCATGGGCGCCAGCCTACCGCCACGCCCGCCGCGTGCGTGCCGGCCGCTTCCTAAAGATCCGCCGCGGAGGTGATCCGGCGGGCTGCCGGGCGAGTAGCACGCGGTAAGAGCCGGCGTGCGGGGCCCCGTTGCCGGTCATTCGAACAGGAGGTAGGGAAGATGAGCTCGGAGATCAAGCTCGCCGACATCGACGTCGACGGCGCGATCCGTGAGACGGCCGCGGAGGCGGGCGAGCAGCTCGCCACCGATGGCGATACGCGCGCGGAGTTCTTCAGGAAGGCCGGAATCGCCGGTGGAGCGGTGATCGGTGGCGGCGCGCTCCTGAGCGCGCTCGTGCCCGGCACCGCCGCGGCGGCCAAGGGCGGCAAGCTCGACGCGCCGCCGAAGTCGTTCGGCAAGGGCGACATCGGGATCCTCAACTACGCGCTGACCCTCGAGTACCTGGAGGCCGCGTTCTACAACGAGGCCGCCAAGAACCTGAAGCTCAAGGGCGCGGAGGCGCAGTTCCTCTCGGTGGTCGTCAAGGACGAGAACGCCCACGTCAAGTTCCTCAAGAAGGCGCTCGGCAAGAACGCGGCGGCGGAGCCGAAGTTCGACTTCGGCGATGCGACGAAGGACGAGAAGACCTTCCTCGCGACGGCGTTCGTCCTCGAGAACACGGGTGTCGCCGCCTACGCGGGCCAGGGCACCAACATCAAGGACGCCGACATCGTCCACGCGGCGCTCTCGATCCACTCGATCGAGGCGCGCCACGCCGGCGTGGTCGGGCAGATCATCAAGGGCAAGAAGGGCATCGCCCCCAACGGCTCCTTCGATGAGCCGCTCGGCGCCAGCGCCATCCTGAAGGCGGTCAAGAAGACGGGCTTCATCGTCTCCTGACCGACTGAGGCGGGGGACATGAATGCGGCGGGCGGTCCGGGGGGCCGCCCGCCGTCGTTCTGGGCAGGTCTGAGCACCGCTCGCCGGGTCCCGTCGCTCAGGACGCCGTATCGACGCCATATGACCTTGCCGGCGAATGTCAGATGGCGTTGGTTCGGCCAAGCGCCGTTGCCGCGCGAGCCCCGGCTTCGGGAGGCTGCCACGGCGTCGGCCACCTGATACCTTGCGCCGGTCTTGTCGAGTAGGTCACTCAACAAAGTTCAGAAAGGACGACCATGACCGCATCCGAGGCCTTGATCGCCAACAACGACGCCTACGCGGAGAGCTTCACGAAGGGGGATCTGCCCCTCCCCCCGGCCAAGAAGGTCGCGGTCGTCGCGTGCATGGATGCACGCCTCGACCCGGCTCGGGTCCTCGGGCTGGAGGAGGGTGACGCGCACGTCATCCGCAACGCCGGCGGGGTCGTCACCGACGACGAGATCCGCTCGCTCGCTATCTCCCAGCACCTTCTGGGTACTGAGGAGATCATCCTCATCCACCACACAGACTGCGGGATGCTGACCTTCACCGACGAGGAGCTCGCGGCGAAGCTCGAGGACGCCACCGGCGAGCGGCCGGACTGGGTTCCCGAGTCCTTCACCGACCTCGACGAGGACGTCCGCAAGGCGATCGGGCGGATCCGCGAGAGCCCGTTCATCCCGAAGACCGACAACGTGCGCGGCTTCGTCTACGAGGTCGAGACCGGCAGGCTGCGGGAGGTCGCCGCGGCTTGAGCAAGCCCAACATCCTCTACATCCACTCGCACGACACCGGCAGGTTCGTGCAGCCGTACGGCTACCAGATCCCCACGCCCAACATCCAGATGCTGGCCGACCAGGGGGTCTTCTTCCGGCAGGCGTTCTGCGCGGCCCCGACCTGCTCGGGGTCGCGCGCGTCGCTTCTGACCGGCCAGTACTGCCACTCCAACGGCATGTTCGGGCTCGCGCATCGCGGCTGGTCCCTGAACGACTACTCCCAGCACATCGTCCACCCGTTGAAGTCGGCCGGCTACACCTCGGCGCTGATCGGCGAGCAGCACGTCTCCAAGGACCCCGGCGTGATCGGCTTCGACCGGATCATCGACGTCGATTCCAACCTGGTCAACGACGTCGCCCCGAAGGCGAGCGCTGCGCTGGGTGATCTGCCGGAGCCCTTCTTCCTCTCGGTCGGCTTCTTCGAGACGCACCGCGACTTCGCCGCCCCGACCTCGGTCCGCGACTCGCTGTATTCGATGCCGCCGCCCAACCTCCCCGACACGCGGGCAACGCGCGAGGACATGGCCGCGTTCAAGGCGAGCGCCCGCTCGCTCGACCAGGGGATCGGCTCGGTCCTCAACGAGCTCTACCGGCTCGGGCTCGACGAGCGCACGCTGATCCTCTGCACCACCGACCACGGCCTCGCGTTCCCGCGAGCGAAGGCGACGCTGTTCGACCGCGGGACCGGCGTGATGATGCTGATGCGGGGACCGGGGGAGTTCGCCGGCGGGAAGGTGATCGACTCGATGGTCAGCCATCTCGACGTCTACCCGACGCTGTGCGAGGTCGCCGGGGTCGAGGTCCCCGAATGGACGCAGGGGACGTCGCTTCTGCCGCTGCTGCGCGGCGAGGTCGACTCCCTGCACGACGAGATCTTCACGGAGATGACCTTCCACGCCGCCTACGAGCCGCTGCGCGCGATCCGGACCGAGCGCTGGAAGTACATCCGCCGCTTCCACGACTACCCGCACCCCGTCCTCGCCAACTGCGACGACAGCGCGACGAAGGAGCTGATGGTGGAGACGGGATGGGGGCGGCACATCGTTCCCCGCGAGCAGCTCTACGACCTGATCCACGATCCCAACGAGCACCGGAGCGTCGCCGACGATCCCGACTACGGAGACGTCCTCGGCGACCTCGCAACGCGGCTCGACCTGTGGATGGAGGCGACCGACGACCCGCTCCGGCACGGGCCGATCAAGCCGCCGCCGGGAGCCGTCGTGAACGCCCAGGACGCGATCTCGCCCGCGGAGGAGCCGCGCGGCGTCGACCCCCTCGAGGAGACGGGGCCTCACCGGGTGGTGCGGCGATGAGCGGCGCGGAACCCGGGACGGTGAAGCCGGAACGCTCCTACCTCGTCTGCGCGACCCCGCGCTCGGGCAGCACGCTCGTCTGCAAGGCGCTGCGAGAGACCGGCGTGGCGGGGAGGCCGGAGGAGTACTTCGAGGCGTTGCGCAGCACCGGCCGCCCGCGGCGCCCGGAGGAGTACTTCGCCGGGATCGACGACCGCTCGATCTTCGACGAGCTCGGCGATCCCGACGACGGCGCCGGCCCGCCGCCCGCCTGGAGCCGCACCGCCTACGACCGCTACCTCGACTGGGCGAAGGAGCAGGGGACGACGCCCAACGGCGTCTTCGGCGCGAAGCTCATGTGGCAGTACCTCGGCGACTTCGTCGGCCTGCTGCGCAACGTCCCCGATTACCGCGACCTGCCGCTCTCGGAGCTGCTGCCGGCCGCCTTCCCGGACCTGACCTTCGTCCGGGTGATCCGCGCGAACAAGATCCGCCAGGCGGTGTCGCTGTGGAAGGCGGTGCAGACCGCGAGCTGGAGCTCCGCCGACAAGACCAACTCAAACGACCCTCCCTACTACGCCTTCATCGACCAGCACAAGCCGCAGCTGCGCTTCCACTACCGGGCGATCAGCCACCTGCTCGAGCAGATCCTCGCCGCCGAGGCGAGCTGGGACGCCTTCTTCGAGCACACGCGGATCAAGCCGGTGCTCGTCCTCTACGAGAATTTCGCCGCCGACTACGAGGTGAGCACCCGCAACGTCCTCGAGCGGCTCGGCATCGACGTTCCCGGCGACCTCGTGATCGAGGAGCCGCAGATGAAGAGCCAGACCGACTCGGTCAACGACGACTGGGCGAGGCGCTTCAGCGAGCTCCGACTCGGGACCGAGTTCGACCTGGTCCCGGCGAAGTCGGGCTAGTTCCCGGCGCCGCCCCCGCCCGTCCCGGTGATCTGCTCCGGCGGGACCGTGGGCGCCATCCAGCTGACGCAGCGCCAGCCGTCGATGTCGGCGGGGTTTGGCGAGTCGCCGTCGAGGGTGTGCTGGAAGGTGGAGAGGCCGCAGTTGATCGAGCCGATCCGCCAGAGCCGGTCGATCAGGTGTGGGGTGAACGCATCGCCGAGCATCGCCGAGGCGAAGGCGAAGCGGAGGAAGATGCCGTGGCTGACGAGGAGGGTGCGGTCGACGTCGTCGGCGACGAGCTGCTCCTGCGTGCGCCGGACCCGGGCGAGGAGATCGCCGAAGGACTCGGCACCTGCGGGAGCGTGGCCGGGGTCGTCGGCGTGCTCGAGCATACGGTTCGACCAGCGCCGCGCCTGCTGCTCGTCCGCCGGGAGCTCGCCGTAGCCGGCGGGCTCGCGCAGCTCGTGGGTCCAGTCCCAGATCTCCGGCTCGAGCCCGGTCAGCTCGGCGATCGGCGCGGCCGTCTCCCGTGCGCGCCCCATCGGCGAGCAGACGATGCGCTGGATGTCGAGGTCCCCGGCGATCAGCTCCGCCGCGGTCCGCGCCTGCCGCGCGCCGAGCTCGCTCAGCCGGTCACCCTCCTCCTCGGGAAGCGCGACCGCGTCGACGGCGGCGTTGGAAACGGACTCCCCGTGGCGGAGGCAGAACACGAACACGGCCGGGAGTCTCGCGGATGGGGATCCGCGGCAGCGGTCACCGCAGAAGGTGAGCCGCCGCCAAGCGATCACGGGGCCCGAACCGTCGCCATATGACCCTCAAATAGAGGGACATATGGCATCGATACGCGGCGGGGATGGTGCCGGCCGGGGGCGTTTCGCCTGCGCGCGCCTCAGATCTCCAGCCGCGAGTCCTCGAGGTCGAGCTCGCGCTCGATGATCCTGAGCACGTCGTCGTTGATCTCGCCGGAGTTGCGCATCTCGATCACGGTCGCGCGCTGCGCCTCCAGCAGCTCCCTCGCCAGGCGCTGGTAGTGCTCTGAGCGCTCCTCGATCGCCACGCTCTCGCCGTCGTCCTCGTCGAAGCGGGCGGAGAAGCGGCGGTAGCGATAGCGGTAGGCGCCGCCGACGCGCTCGACGGTGTCCTCGCGCACCCAGTCCTCCGCGCTCAGCTCCTCGAGCCGGTCGAGCGCGGCCTTGGCGGCACGCTTGCGGGCGATGTTCTCCTCGCGCTGGGTGCCATCGTCGACGCGGTCGATCCCGAGGGTCTCGATCAGCCACGGGAGGCTCAGGCCCTGGACGAGCAGCGTCACCAGGATCACGGCGAACGTGAGGAAGATGATCTCCTCGCGGTGGGGGAAGGCGCCGCCGCCGTCGACGCTCAGCGGCACCGCGAGCGCTGCCGCAAGCGAGACCGCCCCGCGCATCCCGGTCCAGCCGACCACCAGAGTCCCCCGCCAGGGCAGGGGCTTGCGCTCCCTGCGGCGGTTGGGCGTCAGCATCCGCGGCAGGTAGGTGATCGGGAACACCCACAGGAGCCGTACGACGATCACGGTCCCGGCGATCAGCAGACCACCGCGGATCGCCTCGGTGGTCGACAGGCTCTCCAGCCCGTCGATCGCCTGGGGGAGCTGCAGGCCGACGAGCACGAACAGCGCCGAGTTGAGCAGGAACTGGACGATCTCCCAGACGGCCTGGCCCTGGATCCGGGTGGTCGGCGTGGTCAGCACCGAGGTCAGACGCCCCATGTAGATACCGACTGTCACCGCGGCGAGCACTCCCGACACGCCCAGCGCCTCCGCCGGCAGGTAGCCGAAGAAGCCGCTGAAGAGGGCGATGGTGACCTCGACCGGCGGCTCGTTGATCCGGCGCCGCACCCAGGCGATCCCGGCGCCCACCGCGATCCCGACCGCGATCCCGCCGACCACGGTGACGAAGAAGTCGCCGGTCGCCTCGACGAGGCTGAAGGCCCCCGTCACGACCGCCGCCACGGCGAACTTGAAGGCGACCAGCGCGGTGCCGTCGTTGATCAGCGATTCGCCCTCGATGATCGCGACGATCCGGTTGGGAACGTTGAGGCGGTGCGCGATCGCCGTCGCCGCGACCGGGTCGGTGGGGGAGACGATGGCGCCGAGCACGAACGCCTCCGCCCAGCCGAAGTCGAGCGCGACGTGAGCCACCAAGGCGACGCCGACCATCGTCGCCAGCACCAACCCGATGGCCAGCGCCGTGATCGGCTTGACGTTGCGGCGCAGTTCCCGCAGCGGCGTGAAGTAGGCGGCTGAGTAGAGCAGCGGCGGCAGCACCGCGACGAGCACGACGTCCGGCTCGAGCTCCACCTCCGGCAGGTCCGGGAAGAAGGCGAGCCCGAGCCCGCCGAGGACGAGCAGGATCGGGTACGGGACGCGGATGAACTGCGAGGTGATGAGCAGCCCCGCGACGGCGACGAGGATGACGAGGACGGCGACGTCGGTGTGCACGAACCGTGAGTTCTACCGGGCGGCGGCGGCCTCCCGGGGCGCACGGGGCGTTGCGTCGAGCAGCCCGATGAGCGCGTCGATCACCGACGGGTCGAACTGCGAGCCCGAGCAGCGCCTCAGCTCCGCGATCGCCTCGGCGCGATCCATCGCCGCCCGGTAGGGGCGGTCGGAGGTCATCGCGTGAAACGCGTCGCAGGCGGCGATCACCCTGGCGCCGAGGGGGATCTCCTCGAACGCCAGCTCGTCGGGGTAGCCCGCGCCGTCCCAGCGTTCGTGTGACGAGCGGACGAGCGGATGCACGTCGGCGAAGTAGGGGATGCGCTCGAGCATCTTGGCGCCGACGATCGTGTGCTCCTTGATCTCCTCGTACTCGTCGTCGGTCAGCGGCCCCGGCTTGTGGAGGATCTCGCTGCGGATCGCGATCTTGCCGATGTCGTGCAGGAGCGCGCCGTAGCGGAGGGTGCGTAGGTCGTCGCCCCCCACGCCCAGTGCCCCGGCCGTCCGCACGGACAGGTCGGCGACCTCGCGGGCGTGGGCGGCGGTGTAGGAGTCCTTCGCCTCAAGCGCGTCGGAGAGCACGGCGAGCGTCCTCATGAACGTGCCCTCGAGCTCGGCGTAGAGCTGGCAACGGTGCAGCGCCGCACCGATCGCGGCACCGATCGTGTCGGCGAAGAGGAGGTCGTCGAAGTCGAATCCGCCCGGCTCGTGGTGGGCGAGCTCGAGCACACCCCACGGCTCACCGTCCACCCGGATCGGCATCGCCAGCTCCGAGCCCGCCTCGCGGCTGGGAGCGTCGGCGACCAGCACCGCCTCGCCGCTGCGGGCGGCGCGCCCGGGCGAGCCCGCCTCGGTTGTGGCGCGGTCGGGAAGCCCACCGCGCCCGGCGGCTGCGACCGGGATCAGCCCGGACTCGTAGCTGCGATGAACGGCGACGCGGTGATAGCCGAACGTCTCCTGCAGCTCGGCGACGGCGGTCCGCGAGATCTCCGCCTCGTCGAGCAGCGGCGCCAGCTTCACCGCCACGCGGCTCGCGCAGGCGAGACGCTCGTGCTTGCTGAGCTGGCGAGTGTCGATGGCCCCGACGGTCTCGTCCTCGGGATCGGCCGCGCGCTTCATCCGGTAGAGGCTGCGGTCGGCGCGATCGAGCAGGGCGTCCTTGGTCGGTCCCGCGTCGGGCCAGGAGGCGACGCCGAAGGAGATAGTCGTTCGCTCGTCGATCCGGTCGATCACCTCACAGGCTCGCTCGGCGACCCGCAGCGTCGCGGCAGGCCCCGAGCTTGGGAGCACGAGCGCGAACTCGTCGCCACCGACGCGGAACGGCAGGTCGGAGCTGCGGCAGGTGCTCCGCAGCGCATCGGCCACTCGGCGCAGGACCTCGTCACCCTCGGCATGGCCGCCGGTGTCATTGACTCCCTTGAAGCCGTCGAGGTCGAACACGGCGAGCCCGAGCTCACCGCCGTGGCGCCGGCAACGGTCGAGCTCGCGTCCCAGGGTCTCGTGGAAGTGGCGGTGGTTGAAGAGGCCGGTCAGCGGGTCCTGGATCGCGAGCTCCTGCTGGGCCTCGAAGAGGCGCGCGTTGGTGAGCGCGATCGCGGCCTGGGCGGCGTAGGAGGAGAGGAGGTCGATGTCGCGCGGGAAGAACGGGCTGTCTGCGGTGGAAAGGGCGACCAGGACGCCGAGAGAGCGGCCGCGGTAGACGAGCGGCGACGCGCAGAGCGAGCCCAGCGGGACGGTGTGGTCGAGCGGCAACCCGGCGAGCTCGGGGACGGTGGTGAGGTCGTCGATGAGTACCGGGTCGCGGAGCAGGTTCGTGTTCGCGCTTCCCCACGCCTCCAGCGTCGCGACGGTTCTCGCCGGCAGATCGGAGGAGGAGCGGGCGCGCAAGCCCTCGGGCTCGGCGACGAGCAGCGCGAAGTCGGCGCCGCCGACCGCCGACTGCGCGTTCGCCGTCACCTTGGAGAGCACGTCGTCGAGCTGCAGCGCGGAGACGAGATCCTGCATCGACTTGACCATCAGGTCGGTCGCCTCGGCCTGACCGGAGAGCTGGCTCTGCAGGAGCCGCCAGCGCCGCCGCCGGTCGGCGATCACCCGGGCGGCGGCGAAGAGCGCGATCGCGCCGGCGACCGCGGTTGCTACCGGGAGCAGGCCCGGGAGCGCAATGGCGGCGACGGCCAGAGCGATCAACGCCGCGGCGACGACCGCCGTCATGATCGCGGGGCGGTCGAGGGCGCTCCACTCGACCTCGTAGATGCACTCAGGGTCGCCGTTGCCGATGCAGCGCGGGTGGCGGACCCGCGCCTGCGGCTCCCCGAAGACCAGTGGCACGCAGCTCAGCAGGCCCATGTTGTAGCCGCAGTCGCAGGGGTGGTGGGTGGCGTCGCCGATCGGGACGTTGCGGATGCGAGCCGAGGTCGTCCCGCAGTGCAGGACGTCCATGCGATGCACGCGGTTGAACTTGCCGCTGGCCCGCCCGATGTTCGAGTAGATCAGCCGGGGCGATCCGAGCGCCCGCAGCGAGAGCTTCAGTGGCTGGCCGACGTTGAGGTCGATCGCCGAGGCGCCGATGCGGCGGGCGATGTCGGGGTCCCCGAGCGTGGCCGCCGCCGCTTCGAAGAGGTCGATCCGGGTCCGGTCCGGGAACCACGCGTTCTCGTCGCGGAGCTCGTCCTCGCGGTCGGTGAGCCCACAGCGGCCGAGCACCTCCTCGACGGCGGCGCGGCCCCCCTCGCGCTCGACGAAGGTGAGGACGAGGCGTGTGGTCAGGCCGCTCGCCTCGCGGGGCTCGGTGAGCACCGCGGTCCCGCCGCCCTCCACTTGCGGATCCGAGCTCACGTCTCGCTATCGACAGAGCCCCGAAATCGCTTGAGCGCGCGGTCTGGCGCGCAGGTCAGCCTTCGGCCACGTCCACGTCGGGGCGGACGCCGCTCCACTCCTCGCTGGTGATCGCCCAGCGGTCGTGGTCGCGCCACTCGCCGAGCACCGACAGGTATCGCGGGGAGTGACCCTCGAGCCGGAATCCGAGGCGGCGGACGAGCGCCGCCGAGGGGAGGTTCCCGGGTTGGATGTTGGCTTCGAGCCGGTGCAGGGCGTGTTCGTTGAAGGCCCGGTCGACGACCGCCGCCAGACCGGACGTCATGACTCCGCGGCCGGCATGGGGAGCGAAGGCGGCGTAGCCCAGGAACGCCGACTGGAAGTTGCCGCGGATGATGTCGCCGACGGTCACGGTCCCCGCGATGCCGCCGTCGGGGGCGATCACGAGGTACTGGAAGCGGTTGGGAGCCTCAGCGCGGCGCAGCATCTCCGCGTAGGCGGTCGTGGTGCGCGGGGGCTGGATCCAGGCGCCGTGCAGCTCGGCGCTCGCGATGGACGCGGCGACGAACGCGTCGGCGTCGGCGGGGCCGGCGAGGCGGACATGGACGGGCGATGCCTCCACACGCCCATACTGGCCGACAGGCGTCCCGGGGCGAGACCCCGTCTAGGATCGCTGCCGACTCGACACGGGAGGTGCAGGTGAGCGACGAGGCACGACGGGTCCCCCGCGACCCCGACGACGACTACACGCGTACGGCGCAGGAGGCGCGGCTGGAGTTCGCCGAGGAGGTCTCCGGGGCGTCCCTGGAGAACGTCGGCAGCTACTCGTTCGATCCCGCGATCCTGCCGGGCAACGTCGAGAACTTCCTCGGGGTGGCCCAGGTGCCGATCGGCCTCGCGGGGCCGTTGCTCGTCGACGGTGAGCATGCGCAGGGCGAGTTCTACGTGCCGATGGCGACCGCGGAGGGGACGCTCGTCGCGAGCTACAACCGCGGCATGAAGCTGCTGCGGCAGGTCGGCGGCGTGAAGACGACGGTGCTCGACGACGCCATGCAGCGGGCTCCCTGCTTCGGCTTCGCGAGCGCCCGCGAGGTGACTCCCTTCGCGCGCTGGATGAACGAGCACTTCGACGAGATCAAGGCCGCCGCCGAGGCGACCACGAGCTCGGGGAAGCTGCGCAACATCGAGCAGTACACCGCCTCGAAGATCCTCTTCACGCGGTTCAACTACACGACCGGCGACGCGGCCGGCCAGAACCTCTCCGGGAAGGCGACCTCGGCGGCCTGTGACTGGATCCTGGCCAACTACGACGGGGCCGAGATCACGCACTTCCAGCTCGAGTCGGCGTTCGCGACCGACAAGAAGACCTCGCAGGTGAACATGCTGAACACGAGGGGCAAGCGGGTGGTCGCCGAGGCGACGATCCCGAATGAGTTCGTCTCCCAGGTGATGCGCTCCAACACCAGGCAGCTGTTCAAGGCGCGCCAGGTGGCCAACCTCGGCGGCTTCATGTCGGGCGTCAACAACAACGGCTCCCACTCGGCCAACGGGATCACCGCGATCTTCATCGCCACGGGCCAGGACGTCGCCAACGTCGCCGAGTCGTCGGCCGCCTTCGTCTACACCGAGCTGAACGAGAACGGCGACTACTACTACTCGGTCACGATCCCATCCCTGATCGTCGCCACCTTCGGCGGCGGCACGCACCTGGCGACGCAGCGCGAGTGCCTCGAGCTGCTCGGCTGCGCCGGCGCCGGCAAGGTCAACAAGCTCGCCGAGATCATCGCCGCCACGGTGCTGTGCGGCGAGCTCTCGCTCGGTTCAGCGGTGGTCGCCGAGGAGTGGGTGAAGGCGCACGACATCTACGGGCGCAACCGCTGACCTAGTCGGCCTCGCGCGACGGAGTGCCGCTCCCCCTCACCCTGTTCAGCTCCAGGTAGAGGATCACGACCACGAGGGCGAAGACCGGGTCGGAGAGGATGTTGCCGAGGATCGAGGCCAGCCACTCGGCGAGGAAGCCGTGCCCGAGCGTGCCGAAGGCGACCGTCTCGGCGAGTCCCTCGATGACCGACTGCAGGAGCACCGCGGGCCAGACGAGCCAGGCGACCTGGCGGAAGTGGCCGCGGACGAGCTCGCGGCTCTTGCCGAAGGCATGCCGGACGGTGCCGCCCTCGTGCTCGATGATCGGCGCGACGAGGCAGAACCAGACGAGCGCGATCACGCCGGGGACGATGAAGGCGAGCAGCCCGAGGCCCATCGCCACGACGAGGAGGATGTCGGCCGCGATCAGCTTGCCGTAGGGGAGCTTGCGGGCGAGGGCGAGGACGCCGTCGACCTCGTGGCCGCGGTGGCGGGAGACCGCCGAGGAGGCGGCGCCGGCGAAGAGGACGGTGCCGATGAGTGGCGCGACGACCTGAGCGATCCCGAGCGGGACCGCGGTGAGGAGGTGGGGATCGTCGAGGCGTTCGACCTCGATCCCGTCTCCGGGAGCCAACGCGGTGAGCAGGCCGAGCGGCACGAAGAGCAGCAGCCCGAGCAGCAGCAGCTCCCGCCAGCTCGTGCGCGTGACCGCGAGCGCCTCAGCCGCGACGGCGCGAATCCGCAGCGAGTCGACGGCGGCTCTCACGGCGGGGAGCTTGACGGACCCAGCACCTGATCAGCCGCCCGCTGCTAGCGTCGAGCGCGTGAGAGGGTTCTCGAGGGGGATCGGTGTGGCGCTGCTGGGCGCGGTGGCGCTTGCGGCGACGACGACGGCGCCGGCGTCAGCCGAGGAGGTCGAGCTCTCGGTCGCGCTGCCGAAGAAGGACGGGATCCGGGTGCTGTTTGGAGCCGACAACAACGTCGCCGAGCTCGCGGTGGTGGAGCGGGGTGGCGGAGCCCTTCGCGCCAGTTCATACCTGCACGCGAACCAGCGCTTCACGGTGCTCGGTGACGACGGCAGCGTCCGCGCGGACCTCGGTTCGCAGGGACGGGTGCGGGCGAAGTTCGTGCCGCGGCGTGGCGGGGAGCGTCGCCCCGGCGAGGACGTCTGCGTGTCGCAGACCGTCGACCGCCACGGCTACCTGGTCGGCAAGATCGTCCTGCGGGGAGTCCCGGGCGTGGAGCCCGTGCGCAAGCACCGGGTGAAGGCGACGCTGACGACCTATGGCAAGCGTGATTGCCAGGCCGGTCGCGACGAAGGTGAGAAGCCGCCTCGCTTCGCTGCGCTCTCGGCCTGCAACCGGCGAACCGGCGCGAGCTACGGAGTGCTCGCCTACGCCGACCGGCCGCGGGCGAGGAGCTTCCACTTCGCCGACATGGTCGAGCTGCCGAGCGACGACGTGCTCGTCTTCCGCACCGTGTTCCTGCAGGACGATCCGGCGACTTTCATCTGGCAGGAGGACCCGCCCGCCGCGACCGTCCAGCCCGGGTTCCCGTTCAGCGGTGCAGGGGCGCTCAGCGGCGAGAGGCTCACCGGCGATCTCTCGGTCAGCTTCCTCGGGCTGAGGGAGCCGGTCGCGCTCGCGCCCGGCTCGGCCGACTTCCGCGTTTCGCGGTCAAGCAGCCTCGAGACCGAGTGCGGCAGCTCGGGATCGATCGGCGTCGGCTGGCGCGACGCCATCGCGGCCGGGGCTCCTCGAGTGGGCCCTCCGGAGCTGCGTCCGTTGCTGCCGGCGAAGTTCGGGTAGTTAGCCGGCTGCCGGCGCCTGCGGCCGAGGGCGCGCGGCGCGCGCCGCGGCTGCGTTTGGCTGTGACGACGCCGGTCGAGCAGCGCCCAGGCGGCGAAGACGAGCGCTCCGGCGACCCCGGTCGCGGTCAGCAGGGCACCGGCGGCGGCCGTTGCGGCGACGCCGTTGGAGCCGAGGATGAGGACGGTGGTCGTCATCCCGAGGCCGGGGCCGATCGGCAGCAGGCCGAGCGCGGCGGTGGCGATCAGGAGCGCCATCGCATCGAAGACGGAGATGTCGAGGCCGATGCCCTTGAGGATCAGCCAGTTGCGCGCCACCTGCAGGCTGACCGCGGTGATCGTCAGGGCGACGATCGTGTTGCGGTGGCGCAACCCGCGCAGGACCGCGAGCCCGTTCCAGAAGCCGTGGCGCTTGCGGTTGGCGAGTGTGCTCAGCGAGGCAACCACGCCGACCCCCGCCGCGAGCGCGATCAGCGGCACCCACCAGGGGATGCCCAGCGGGCCGACGAGCGTGAAGGAGCAGACCGCGGCGAGCGCGATCTCGACGACGACGATCGGCATCTCGGCGGCGACGAGCGTCCCAGCGCAGGGCGACTTGTCGGGAGCGGTGCGGCGCAGCTCGGCGATCCGCACGGCGAGGCCGAAGCTCGGCGTGAAGATGCTGCCGATGTTGCCGATCGCGGCGGCGCGGAAGAGCGGGCGGCGGCCGCACTCGGCCCCGGCGGCGTCGACGCACGTGTGCCAGGCCTCACTGCGGACGAGCAGCCAGGCGACCTGCAGCACGCAGGCGATGGCGAGCAGGCCCCAGGAGGCGGAGTCGACGGCGCTGACGAAGTCGTCCTGCTTGCCGTGGAGCCCGACGACGAGCGCGGTCGTGACGAGCGCGGCGAAGGCGACGCTGACCGCCCGCGAGTGACGCTTCAGCCAGGACCGCTCGGGGGCGGCGGCCGGGAGGCCCTCCTCGACGACGCGAAGTGTCGGGTCGGTCTCGATCTCGGCGAGCTCGAGGGCTGAAGGCGGTGGTGCTGCGAATACGTTCATACGGTTCAGTCGGTCAGTCGGTCAGGCGGTCAGTTGAGCGGAGCCCCGGAAGCTCGGTGGTCCAGATCGATACCCATGCCCGGTCGCCTTTCGGTCATTCGGGCTACCCCTGCACTTACCTTCGGCGCGGGTGCGGGAGAACCTGGAATGACCCGCGCGTAGGTGGACACGGTACCGATGTGAGCGTTTGCTCACTGTGACTCTTGGTCACAGACACGGTGACCGCAGCGCTCATGCGAGAAAGCCCCACGCCCAGAGGAGCCAGACGGCGGTCGCGCCGCCGGCGAAGCGCACCGCGAGCCCGTAGGAGCGGGTGGCGACGAGCAGCGGAGTGGTGAGCGTTACGGCGGCCGCCACCGCTGCGAGGGCGAGCTGCGCCGGCCATTGCCACGCGCCCTCGTCGTATCGCCACCCGGTTCCCCCACAGGCGTCGTCGCAGCCGTGGGCGAGAAGCGCAACAGCGAAGAGCAGCGCAAGGGCCGCACCGAGGGCATAGATGGAGCTCACCGCGAGCGCGATGGCGCGCCACGCTCCCTCTCCCTCACCGGCCTGAGCGCGGCGGCAGCAGACGCCGATTACGGCGAGCGCGCCCAGTGTCGCGACGGTTCCAAACCAGATCGTTCCCATGCCCAGGTGAACCCCACGGGGCTGCGACGCGCCCCCGGTGGGCGCAGGCCTGTCTACCCCGCAGCGCAGCCCGGGGTGTGGTGCCCCTCCGCGCGCACATGCCGCGGCGATCGCCGGGATAGCAGGTGCTATCGGGCGATTCACCCCAAGTCCCGTGTGGGCGGCTGACGATGGGCTGGCGAGGGCTCCGCTACCTTCAAGCGTCGCCCGAGCGCGGGGAACAGGGCGCCGCTGCCCTCGGCGAACGGATCGGCGCTCGTCTTCTCACCCCTCGCTGCCTGCATCTCGCTCAACCAAAGGCTCGGGAGTCCGAGCCGAGCTCTGGACGACTACGTCGCCTGAGTTCTTGGAATCAAGCATCTAGCGGGGGATATCTCGGTGATAGCCGCGGCATGGAGGGGCGAAAAGGAACCCCGCGCCCGGCGGTGTCCCGCGGGCGGCGTGCCACGGCGCCCGAGCCGGCGTGCAGCGACGCCCGGCGGCGTCCCGCTCTACGCGAGCGAAGGGTCGGGTTGCCGGCGCAGCGGGCGCACGACCGGCTTCCCGCTCGCCCTCAGACGCCGGATTCCCCCCACAACGAGAAGCACGCGCAGCCGCTTGCGGTACTGCTGCAGCGCGCCGTAGTGGAGTGAGACGGGGTCGCCGATCGTGTGGCCCTTGGCGCCCGCGCGCCGGAGGCGGTTGACCGCCTGGGCGTCGAGCTCGGGGTTCGCGTGGGCGAAGGCGTTGCGGGCGACGGCGACCTCGGCGGCCCCCGCCTTACCACCGTCGACCTGCTCCCAGGAGGCCCCGGCGTTCTCGAGGAGCGTCGTTCCCCACTCCTCGATCCCGTCGAGCTCGCGCAGCGGGATCGCCAAGTGGGTCGCTGCCGCGGACTCAGCGAGCGCGTAGCTGTGGATCAGCACCGAGGCGAAGAGGATGTCCTTGTCCTTGACGGTCGCGAGGTGCTCGTCGAGGGGCACCTCGTAGGTTCCGGCGCTGCGGACCGTGAGGGAGTTGCCGCGCAGGGAACTCAGGGACTGGATCTCGCGGTCGTAGGCGACCTGCGTGCTCTCGAGGAAGCGCGTGAGGCGCTGCCATTCATCCCAGAACGCATCCCCCGAGGAGGTCATATGCCCCGTATCGGCGCCTCCGGCACGGGCATGAGGCCCGCACGGTCAAATTCGGCGAAAGGTGGGTTGGCTCAGTCCCGCAGCGCGGCCTCGACCACCCGGGCGCAACGGCGGCCCTCGGCGATCGCGGTGACGACCAGCGAAGCGCCGACGCGCACGTCGCCGGCCGCGTAGACGCGCTCGACGCTCGTGGCGTGGGCGCCGGCCTTGACGTTGCCGTGGGAGTCGAGGTTGACGCCGAGGCCGTCGAGCAGCCCCTCGCGCTCGGGATGGCTGAAGCCGATCGCGATCAGCACGAGGTCGGCGTCCAGGGAGAACTCGCTGCCCTCGACGGGCTGCAGGGTGCGCGACGAGTTGCCGGTCACCTCGCGGGCAAGCACCCGCTTGACGGCACCGTTCTCGCCCTCCAGCCCCAGCACCTGGCGGCCGAAGGTCCGCTTGCCGCCCTCGTCCAGCGCGTAGGTCGTGACCAGCCGCCGCGGCTGGATCGGCCACGGCGTGTTCGGATAGCGGCCGTCGTCGGGGACCTCGGGGTAGACGTCGAGGAGGATCACGTCCTCGGCCTCCTCGCGCAGAGCGTTGGAGACGCAGTCCATGCCGGTGTCGCCGCCACCGATGACGACGACGCGCTTGCCGCGCGCGGTCACCTCGCGCTCGGGCTCGCGGCTCGGCTTGCCCTGACTCTTGGCGACCCAGCGGTTGCGCTGGTAGAGGTACTCCATCGCGAAGTGGACGCCGTCGAGCTCGCGGCCGGGAGCCTCGAGGTCGCGCTCCACCCGCGAACCCGTCGCCAACACCACGGCGTCGTGCTTGGCGCGCAGCTCGTCGGCGGTGATGTCGCGCCCGACCTCGACGTCGCAGACGAACCTGACGCCCTCCTGCTCGAGGATCTCGATCCGGCGGTCGATCATCCACTTCTCGAGCTTCGCGTCGGGAACGCCGAAGCGCAGCAGGCCGCCCGGCGCCTCGTCGCGCTCGTAGACGACGACGTCATGCCCCACCTGGTTGAGCTCGGCGGCGGCGGCCATCCCGGCGGGGCCGGAGCCGACGACGCCGACGCTCTTGCCCGTCCGGGTCTCCGGCGGCTGGGGTACGACCCAGCCCTGCTCGAAGGCGTGGTTGATCGTCCAGTACTCGATCTGCTTGATCATCACCGGGTCGTCGTCGATGTCGAGCACGCAGGCCGACTCGCACGGCGCCGGGCAGATCAGGCCGGTGAACTCGGGGAAGTTGTTGGTCGCGTGGAGCTGGGCGATCGCGCCCTTCCAGTCGCCGACGCGAGCGAGGTCGTTCCAGTCGGGGATCAGGTTGCCGAGCGGGCAGGCGCTGTTGCAGAAGGGGACGCCGCAGTCCATGCAGCGGCCCGCCTGCTCGCGCAGCTCCTCCTCGGGCAGGGTCCCGTAGATCTCGCCGTAGTCGTGGACGCGCTCCGTGGGGGAGCGCTCCGGCGACTTGACGCGATGGACCTCGAGGAATCCGCGGGGGTTCGCCATCAGCTCGCTCCGACGGTCCTCATGCGAGGTTCACCGTCCTCGCCTTCGCCGGTGGCTCGGTGTGGGCCAGCGCGGCGCGGAACCCGGGCGGGATCACGACGGTGAACTCGTCGGCGGCCTGCTCCCAGCGCTCGAGGATGCTCGCCGCGACCGGGGAGCCGGTGCGGAGCTGATGCTCGGCGATCAGGCGCCGCAGGAACTCGTTGCCGTCGGGATGGACCGGCTCGAGGTCGACCATGCCCATGTTGCAGTGCGCCTCGAAGGTGTCCTCGGGGTCCCAGATGCAGGCGACGCCGCCGCTCATGCCCGCCGCGAAGTTGCGGCCCGTCGGGCCGAGGACGATCACGCAGCCGCCGGTCATGTACTCGCAGGCGTGCTCGCCGACCCCCTCGACCACGGCCAGCGCGCCCGAGTTGCGGACGGCGAACCGCTCGCCGACGAGGCCGCGGAAGAACGCCTTGCCGCCCGTCGCCCCGTAGAGGGCGACGTTGCCCGCGATCACGTTGCGCTCGGCCTTGAAGCCGGCCCGCTCGTGCGGGCGCACCGCGAGCACGCCGCCGCTCAGGCCCTTGCCGGCGTAGTCGTTGACGTCGCCGATGACGGTCAGCGAGACGCCGGGGGCGAGCCAGGCCCCGGCGCTCTGGCCGGCCGAGCCGGTGAGCCGGGCCTCGATCGTGTCCTCGGGAAGCCCCTCGGGCCCGCGGGCGGTGATCAGCGCGTTGCTGAGCCGGCCGCCGACGGCGAGGTCGATGTTGGTGACGCGGGACTCGATCATCACCTTCTCCGCGGTCTCGATGGCCGGCTTGGAGCGGGGGATCAGGACGCGCTCGTCGAAGGACGCGCCGACCGGGTGCTCCTTGGCGTCGCCGGGAACGAACCCGCGCGGCGCGTCGATGGCGATGCCGGGGATCGCGAGAAGCGGGCGCAGGTCGAGCGAACGAGACTTCCAGTGGTCGACCTCGTCGTCGGGGATCAGCAGCTCGGTGCGCCCGACCAGGTCGCTGAAGCGCTTGACCCCGAGGGAGGCCATCAGCTTGCGCGCCTCCTCGGCGACGAAGAACAGGTACTTGACGACGTGCTCGGGCTTACCCGAGAACCGCGCCCGCAGCTCCGGATCCTGGGTCGCCACGCCCACCGGGCAGGTGTTGAGGTGGCAGACGCGCATCATGATGCAGCCGGTCGCGATCAACGGGGCGGTCGAGATGCCGATCTCGTCGGCGCCCAGCAGCGCGGCGACGACGACGTCGCGACCGGTCCGCATCTGCCCGTCGGTCTGCAGGATCACCCGGGTCCGCAGCCCGCTCTCGAGCAGCGCCTGCTGCGTCTCGGCGAGGCCGAGCTCCCAGGGAGTTCCCGCCCCCTGGACGGAGGAGAGCGGGGAGGCGCCGGTGCCGCCGTCGTGACCGGCGATGACGAGGTGGTCGGCACCGGCCTTGACGACGCCGACGGCGACCGTGCCGACGCCCGACTCGCTCGCCAGCTTGACCGAGACGCTCGCGCCGGGGTTGGCGGCGCGGAGGTCGTAGATCAGCTGCTTGAGGTCCTCGATGGAGTAGATGTCGGGGTGGGGGGGAGGGGAGCTGAGCTCGGTTCCGGGCAGCGCGAAGCGCAGCGAGCCGATGTACTCGTCGACCTTGTGACCGGGGAGCTGGCCGCCCTCGCCGGGCTTGGCCCCCTGGGCGATCTTGATCTGGATCTGATCGGCGCGGGAGAGGTAGTCGATGTCGACGCCGAAGCGGCCCGAGGCGACCTGGCGGATCCGCGAGCGGCGGCTGTCGCCGTTCGGCTCGGGCGTGTTGCGGCGGCGATCCTCGCCGCCCTCGCCGGAGTTGGACCACGCGCCGATCCGGTTCATCGCGATCGCGAGCGTCTCGTGCGCCTCCGGGGAGAGCGCGCCCAGGCTCATCGCACCGGTCGAGAAGCGCTTGACGATCTCGCTCGCCGGCTCGACCTCGTGCAGGTCGTAGGGCGTGTCGGTCTCGCGCAGCTTGAGGAGGCCGCGGAGCAGCGCGTGGTGGGCGTTCTCGTCGTTGACGCGACGGCTGAACTCGTCGTAGGACTCCTGCCCGCCGCCCTCGGAGGAGCGCGCGGCGTGCTGCAGCGTCGAGATCGTCTCGGGATCCCACATGTGCTTCTCGCCGTCCTTGCGCCAGCGGTAGACGCCGCCCTGCGGCAGCAGGTCCTCGCTCGCGGCAGGCAGGCGCGCCTGCTCGACGTGCTCGGCGAGCGCGGCGCCGTGCTCCTCCGGGTAGGCGCGGGAGTGGCGATCGAGCGCCTCCGCGGCGATCTCGCCGAGCCCGATGCCGCCGAGCCGCGACGGGGTACCCGTGAAGTGCTCCTCGACGAGGTCCTCGTCGAGGCCGATGACCTCGAAGATCTGCGCGCCGCGATAGGAGCGGACGGTCGCGATCCCGATCTTGGAGAGGATCTTCAGCAGGCCCTTGCTGATCCCGGCGATGGCGCGGTCGGAGGCGTCGAGGAGCGGCCCGTCGAGGCCGACCGTCGGCTCGTCGAGCATCGTCATCGTCTCGAGCATCAGATAAGGGTTGATCGCCGTCGCGCCGTAGCCGATGAGCGCCGCCAGGTGGTGGACCTCGCGCGGCTCGCCCGACTCGACCACGAGCGCGGCACGCAGCCGCGTGCCCTCGCGGACGAGCGCGTGATGCACCGTCGAGCAGGCCAGCAGGGAGGGGATCGGCACCCGGTCGGGGCCGGTCGCGCGGTCGCTGAGCACGAGCAGGGTCGTGTCCTCCTCGAGCGCCTCGATTGCCTGCCGCCGGATCCGGTCGAGCGCGTCGGTGAGGCCGTCCTCACCCTTCTCGAGCGAGAAGGTGATGTCGATCGTCGTCGGGTGCAGCGCCCCGTAGGGGTTGCGCCGGAGCCGCTCGAGCTCGAAGTCGGTGAGGATCGGCTGCGCGAGCTCGACGTGGTTGACGACCTGCGGCGCGGTCGAGAGCAGGTTCCCCTGCGGGCCGATGTCGGTGCGCAGGCTCATCACGTTCGCCTCGCGGACCGAGTCGATCGCCGGGTTGGTGACCTGGGCGAAGCGCTGCTTGAAGTAGGAGTAGAGGGAGGGGCGATGGTCGGAGAACACCGCCAGCGAGAGGTCGTTGCCCATCGAGCCGGTCGGCTCGCGGCCGTCGCGCAGGAGCGGCGCGAGCAGCACCCGCATGTCCTCCTGGGTGTAGCCGTGGGCGAGTTGGCGCTTCAGCAGCGGCTCGACCGGCTGGATCGTCGCCATCGGGTCGGGCAGTTGGCGCACGCCGAGCTTGCCCTCGGCGTACCACTCGCCGTAGGGCGCGGCCTCGGAGATCGCCTGCTCGATCTCGCCGTCGGTGCGGACGAGACCGGTGTCGAGGTCGACGACGAAGAGCTGCGCCGGCTGCAGGCGCCCCATCCGCGCGACCTTCTCGGGCTCGACGGTGAAGATCCCCGACTCCGAGCCGAGGCAGACCCAGCCGTCGCGGGTGATCGTCCAGCGACCCGGGCGCAGGCCGTTGCGATCGAGCATCGCGCCGAGCGTCTTGCCGTCGCAGAAGGCGATCGCGGCGGGCCCGTCCCAGGGCTCCATGAGCCGGCCGTGGTAGCGGTAGAAGCCCTCCAGCGAGGCCGGGAGGTCGTCGCCCATGCCCTCCCAGGCGGCCGGGATCATCATCATCATCGCGTGCGGAACGGTGCGCCCGCCGAGCACGCAGAGCTCGAGCGCGCGGTCGAAGCCCGCCGAGTCGGAGCACGACTCGTCGATCAGCGGCAGGCAGTCGGCCAGGTCGTCGCCGAGCGTGTCGGAGGAGAGCACGGCCTCGCGCGCGCGCATCCAGTTGAAGTTGCCGCGCGCCGTGTTGATCTCGCCGTTGTGGGCGATCATCCGCAGCGGCTGCGCCAGCTCCCAGCTCGGGGCGGTGTTGGTCGAGAAGCGCGAATGGACGATCGCGAAGCGGCTCAGCAGCGACATGTCGCGCAGGTCGGGATAGAACTGCGGCAGCTGCGGCGCGGTCAGCATCCCCTTGTAGACGAGCGTGCGGCACGAGAAGCTCGGGAAGTGGACCTTCGGCGAGAGCTCGCGCTCGGCGCGGCGGCGGATGACGAAGAGGCTGCGCTCGAAGTCGTCGGGATCGTCGAAATCCTCGCCGGCGGCGACGAAGAGCTGACGCACCTGCGGGGCGCTGGCGCGGGCCTGCTCGCCGCAGGCGGTCTCGTCGACGGGGACATCGCGCCAGCCGATCGGCGTGTGGCCGGCGTCGGAGACGAGCTCGGCGATCCGGTTCTGAGCGAGCTCCGAGCCCCCGGCCGGGTCGCGCCCGAGGAAGCACATGGCGACGGCGAGGCGGCCCGGCGGCGGCAGCTCCGACGGGCTCGTGTCGATCTCGCGAGCCCGCATCTTCAGGAACTCGTGGGGGAGGTCGATCATGATCCCGGCGCCGTCGCCGGTGGACTCGTCTGCGCCGGTCGCGCCGCGGTGCTCGAGGCGGTCGAGGGCGACGAGCGCGCGGTCGATGGTCTCGTGGATCGGCTTGCCGTCGAGGCGGCCGACGAAGGCGACGCCGCAGCCGTCGTGGAAGAAGGACGGATCGTGAACGCCGCCGAAGGGCTCGGGATGGGCGCCTTGCGCGGTCGCTGAGGTGTTGTGAGCTCTGGCCATGGATCAGGGGTCGGGGGGTCGGCAAGTGGGCGCCTCCCCACCTGCGCACGACACCGCCGCTGGGTCCGCCGCCGACTGCGGCCCGGACGGTAGGCGAAAATGGTACGACACCCGACTCCCCTGCGTCGAGAAACGGCCATGGCGGTTTAGCCGCAGGGATAAACGGAATGGACGAGTGGTGACCTACCTTGAGAGCGTGGGAAAGGCTGCTTTGACGCCATCTGCGGAGAGGTCCGGCGCGGATTTCGCCGCCGCCGCCTTCGACGAGGGTTTCGACCCCGAGGGGCGGCCGCGCGGCGCGTACGGCTGCCTGTTCGGACGGCTCGACCCGCCGGCCTTCGACGACGCGGCCGAGTGGATCAGGATCGAGCTGGCGCGCCGCGGCGTCGTCTTCGGCGGCGCCGAGCCGCACGCGTTCGCCGTCGATCCCGTCCCGCGGATCCTCGAGCTCGAGGAGTGGGAGACGATCGAGGCGGGCCTGATCCAGCGGGTCAACGCGCTCAACGCCTTCCTCGCCGACGTCTACGGCGAGGGACGGATCCTCACCGCCGGCGTCATCCCGCAGCGGGTGATCGACGAGGCGGGCTGGTACGAGCCCGCGATGGCGCTGAGCGGGGCGCCGCCCGTGCGGGCGCACGTCGCCGGTCCGGATCTGGTGCGCCGTCCCGATGGCAGCTTCGCCGTGCTCGAGGACAACCTGCGAGCTCCGTCGGGGCTCACCTACCTGCTGGCGGCGCGGGAGGCGCTCGGCCCGCTCATCCTCGCCGGCGGCCTGCGGCCCCGCCCGCTGGACGGCGCCCTGGTCGCCTTGCGCGCGGCGCTGGTCGGCGCGGCGCCGGCGGGCGTCGCCGACCCCTGCATCGTCCTGCTCAGCGACGGCCCGGGGATCTCCGGGGCCTTCTACGAGCATCGTGAGCTCGGCCGCCTCCTCGGGCTTCGGGTCGCGACCGCCGCCGACCTGCGCAGAGAGGGCTCGGAGCTGCTGGTCCGCGACGGCGCCGGGGAGCGCCGGGTCGACGTCATCTACCGGCGCATCGATGACGAGCGCCTCCTCGGCGCCGACGGCGTCCCGACGGAGCTCGGCGAGCTGCTGATCGAGCCCCTGCTCGCCGGGCGGCTCGGCTGCGCCAACTCGC
>JAXLSW010000020.1:0-104048 GCA_046330415.1 Solirubrobacterales bacterium
GTTGTCCGGAATCATTGGGCGTAAAGCGCGCGTAGGCGGCCCGATAAGTCCGCTGTGAAAGTCAACGGCTCAACTGTTGAAAGCCGGTGGATACTGTCGGGCTAGAGTACGGAAGAGGCAAGTGGAATTCCTGGTGTAGCGGTGGAATGCGCAGATATCAGGAGGAACACCTATAGCGAAGGCAGCTTGCTGGGACGTTACTGACGCTAAGGCGCGAAAGCGTGGGGAGCGAACAGGATTAGATACCCTGGTAGTCCACGCCGTAAACGATGAGAACTAGGTGTGGGAGGTGTCGACTCCTCCCGTGCCGTCGCTAACGCATTAAGTTCTCCGCCTGGGGAGTACGGCCGCAAGGCTAAAACTCAAAGGAATTGACGGGGGCCCGCACAAGCAGCGGAGCATGTGGTTTAATTCGATGCAACGCGAAGAACCTTACCTGGGTTTGAAATGTTGGTGACAGGTGTGGAAACACATCCTTCCTTCGGGACACCATCACAGGTGGTGCATGGCTGTCGTCAGCTCGTGTCGTGAGATGTTGGGTTAAGTCCCGCAACGAGCGCAACCCCTGTCCTATGTTGCCATCATTAAGTTGGGGACTCATGGGATACTGCCGGTGACAAACCGGAGGAAGGTGGGGACGACGTCAAGTCATCATGCCCCTTATGTCCAGGGCTACACACGTGCTACATTGGCGCGCACAGAGGGAAGCAATGCCGTGAGGTGGAGCAAATCCCACAAAGCGCGTCCCGGTTCGGATTGGAGGCTGCAATTCGCCTCCATGAAGTTGGAGTTGCTAGTAATCGCGGATCAGCAACGCCGCGGTGAATACGTTCCCGGGCCTTGTACACACCGCCCGTCACACCACGAAAGCAGGTAACACCCGAAGCCGGTGAGCTAACCCTTACGGGAGGCAGCCGTCGAAGGTGGGACTTGTGATTGGGGTGAAGTCGTAACAAGGTAGCCGTAGCGGAAGCTGCGGCTGGATCACCTCCTTTCTAGGGAGCTTCCACGCCAGTGGTCGCATCAAGCGTCCACAGGCCAGGGAGTCCGCCCCAAAGGCCTTAGGGCCGGCGGGGCGTTCCTGAAAAGTCGACCGGACTCGGTCTTGCAAGAGCCTTGAGCTCTTGCATTTGCGCTGCTCAGTTCTCAGGGACCGCGTGGCGGGAATCCCCCGCCGGCCGTCCACGGCGAAGCTTGAAAACTGCACAAAGGCCAAAGTAAAGAAGATAAGTAATGGGTATAGACCCCATCGATGAACTATGCAAACGTCGATGGGCTCACCGTCAAGATAGAAAGGGCACACGGTGGATGCCTTGGCATCAGGAGCCGAAGAAGGACGTGGACGGCTGCGATAAGCCGCGGTTAGGCGCTGAACAGCCTTTGACCCGCGGATTTCCGAATGGGAAAACCCAGCACCGGTAATGCGGTGTTACCCAGCTCTGAATACATAGGAGCTGGGAGGTAACCCGGAGAACTGAAACATCTAAGTATCCGGAGGAACGAAAATCAACCGAGACTCCCCTAGTAGTGGCGAGCGAACGGGGAATAGCCCAAACCGAGCAGATGAAAGCAGACACGCGTTGCCTGCTCGGGGTTGTAGGGCTCGTGCCCGGATCGTGTCTGATCCGGCGACAGTTACAAAGTTGAGTGCTAGTCGAAGTCGAGTGGAACCTCGCACCATAGAGGGCAATCGTCCCGTAGGCGAAAGCGCATCAACCTGTCGATCGAGTACCTGAGTAGGACCACTGCCGTGAAACGTGGTCTGAACCTGGGGGGACCACCCTCCAAGGCTAAGTACTACCTGATGACCGATAGTGAACTAGTACCGTGAGGGAAAGGTGAAAAGCACCCCTGATGGGGAGTGAAATAGTACCTGAAACCGCGTGCCTACAAGTTGTTGGAGCACCTTCGGGTGTGACAGCGTACTTTTTGCATAACGGGCCGGCGAGTTACTGCTGTGCGGCAAGGTTAAGCGATGAGCGGAGCCGCAGCGAAAGCGAGTCTGAACAGGGCGTTCAGTCGCGCGGGGTAGACCCGAAACCGAGCGAGCTATCCATGGGCAGGCTGAAGCGAGGGTAAGACCTCGTGGAGGGCCGAACCGACCTACGTTGAAAAGTGGGCGGATGACCTGTGGATAGGAGTGAAAGGCTAAACAAGCTCGGAGATATCTGGTTCTCTCCGAAATATATTTAGGTATAGCCTCCAGTATGTGCGTTTTGGCCGTAGAGCACTGTTTGGCTTAGGGGCCCTACCAGGTTACCGACGTCAGGCAAACTCCGAAGACCATTTCGTACCAGCTGGGGAGTCAGTGTGTGGGGGATAAACTCCATACGCGAGAGGGGAACAGCCCAGATCACCAGCTAAGGACCCTAAGTACTGGCTAAGTGGACAACGATGTCCGAATGCATAGACAACCAAGAGGTTGGCTTAGAAGCAGCCATCCTTGAAAGAGTGCGTAACAGCTCACTGGTCAAGTGTTCGGGCGCGGAGAATGTAACGGGGCTCAAGCCAGTCTCCGAAGCTGTGAACTCGTAAAGCCTGCGGGCGATACGAGTGGTAGAAGAGCGTTCCCAGTGCTGTGAAGCGGGCGCGGAAGCGATCCCGTGGAGGGCTGGGAAGTGAGAATGCCGGCATAAGTAGCGCAAGAGTGGTGAGAATCCACTCCACCGATAGTCCGAGGTTTCCTGAGTAAAGTTCGTCTGCTCAGGGTTAGTCGGGACCTAAGGCGAGGCCGAAAGGCGTAGTCGATGGCCAACAGGTTGATATTCCTGTACCACGTCGCAACCGCTATGACCAATGGGGTGACGGGGAAGGCTAAGGGAACCCAGGCGATGGTCGTCCTGGGGCAAGCATGTAGTCAGTCGCGATAGGCAAATCCGTCGCGGCGTTCACACGAGATGCGATGCCAGCTGGCTTGACCGCCGGCAAGTCCCTGAAGCCATGCCCCCTAGAAAAACCTCTAGGCAGGTTGCTCGTGCCCGTACCCAGAACCGACACAGGTGGACTACTAGAGAATAGTAAGGTGAGCGAGATAACCCTCGTTAAGGAACTCGGCAAAATCGTCCCGTAACTTCGGGAGAAGGGACGCCTCAATAGGGTGAAGCCACTTGCTGGTGGAGCCCGAGGAGGCCGCAGTGACTAGGTCCAACCGACTGTTTACCAAAAACACAGGCCTCTGCTAAGTCGCAAGACGATGTATAGGGGCTGACGCCTGCCCGGTGCCGGAAGGTTACGCGGAGCGGTTAGCACTTCGGTGCGAAGCTGTGAAGCTAAGCCCCGGTAAACGGCGGCCGTAACTATAACGGTCCTAAGGTAGCGAAATTCCTTGTCGGGTAAGTTCCGACCTGCACGAATGGCGCAACGAGTTGGACGCTGTCTCAACGAGGGGCTCGGTGAAATTAAAGTCTCGGTGAAGATGCCGAGTACCCGTGGCTAGACGGAAAGACCCCGTGAACCTTTACTGCAACTTGATATTGGAGTCTGGGACTTCTCGCTCAGGATAGGTGGGAGGCTTCGACCCAGTGACTTCGGTCGCTGGTGAGCCGCCCTTGAGATACCACCCTTGGTGTTCTGGGCTTCTAACACATCGCCGTAATCCGGGATGTGAACAGTGTCAGGTGGGCAGTTTGACTGGGGCGGTCGCCTCCTAAAGAGTAACGGAGGCGCCCAAAGGTTCCCTCAGCACGGTCGGAAATCGTGCGAAGAGTGTAAACGCATCAAGGGAGCTTGACTGCGAGACCGACGGGTCGAGCAGGAACGAAAGTTGGGGTTAGTGATCCGGCAGTAGCAAGTGGAAGTGCTGTCGCTCAACGGATAAAAGGTACTCCGGGGATAACAGGCTTATCGAGCCCAAGAGTCCACATCGACGGCTCGGTTTGGCACCTCGATGTCGGCTCGTCGCATCCTGGGGCTGAAGTAGGTCCCAAGGGTTGGGCTGTTCGCCCATTAAAGCGGTACGCGAGCTGGGTTCAGAACGTCGTGAGACAGTTCGGTCCCTATCTGCCATGGGCGTTGGAGAATTGAGAGGAGTCATCCTTAGTACGAGAGGACCGGGATGAACGGGCCGCTGGTGTACCTGTTGTCCTGCCAAGGGCATGGCAGGTTAGCTACGCCCGGATCGGATAACCGCTGAAGGCATCTAAGCGGGAAGCCGACCTCGAGATGAATTCTCCCATTCCTATAAGGAAGTAAGACCCCTGATAGACCATCAGGTTGATAGGCCGGCTGTGTACGTGCAGTGATGCGCTCAGCAGACCGGTACTAATGGGTCGAGGTCTTGACGTTTTTCTATACCTCTTCTTCTTCTCATTGGCCCGCGTGCAGTTTTCAAGCCTCGCCGGACGGTGGGGCGCAGGCCGGTTCGCCGGCAAGCGCTCCACGCGGTCCCGGTTGATTTCGGTGGCAATAGCGAGGGAGATACACCTCTTCCCATTCCGAACAGAGCCGTTAAGCCCCTCAGCGCCGATGGTACTTGGTGGGAAACCGCCTGGGAGAGTAGGTCGCCGCCGGTCTTTCATGACCGATTTCGAGCCGTATGAGCCTTGTGTTCATGCGGCTCGTCGTCGTTGTGGGGGTATTCCCGGCCGCCTGGACCTCTGCCCGCTTCAGGGCAGCAGGTCGTCGAGGCTCGGGAGGGATGGGACGGTGATGTCCTGCAGGCCCCCGAACTGCTCGAGAAGTCCCTGCACGCTGTCATCGTCGGAAAGCGCCTGGAGCGCGGCGATGAGGGCACCGACCGGGGCGTGCTCGGCGAGCTGTCGCAGGATGGTCTCGTCGAGTCCGTCGATTCTTCCCGCTGCCGCCGCATCATCGACCGCCCGTATGAGCCCGGCTCTGACCGCGTCCTCGAGATCGTCCTCGCTGATGTCGTGGGCATCGGCGAACTCCTGAGTCGACTCCTCATCCGTGAGGGCGAGAGCGAGCTCCTCCCGGCTGACGCCGAGATCACACGCGGCGCCGTCGAGCGCGGAGAGGGCGATCGCCTCGAACAGGGGGCGGTCCGGGTCTGTCGCCGACGCTCGCTGCACGCAGGGGTCGGCGACGCCGGCTGGGTCGTACGACGCTCCTCCGAAGGCCAGGTAGACCCCGATCAGCCCGATCGATGCGGCGAGGGCGATCAGGGGGGCGCGAAGACGTGCCGGCATCTCAGTCCCGCTCCTCGCGCGTGGCGCGCAGCCTCGCGATCGGGATCAGGGAGAGGAGCGCGAAGGCTGCCGCTCCCAGGAAGGGGAGGCTGAAGGCATTTGTCGCACCGCGCTCGATCTGGTCCTGCACGTCCGCCTCGAGCGCGGCGTAGGCCGCGGCGTCCTCGGCGGGCGGCGTCACGGAGTCGAACGCGGGTCCGACCTTGGGAAGTCGTCCGTCGGCGGCGCTGATCTGCTCGGCGATGGCCTCACCGAGGGCGATCTTGGTGTCGGTCGGGATCTTGGCGTCCAGGAGCAGGGCTGCGCTCGAGTCCTGAGCGCGCTCCCGCTGCGTCTCGAGCTGCCAGGAGAGCACGGGCGCCAGGGCGACGATGCCGACGACGATGCCGGCGTGACGAGCGGCGATCGTGGTGGCCGCCCGCTTGCCGTGCGGGTCGTGACCGCCGACGGCCGCAAGCGTCAGCACCGGCAGGGCGAGCGCCAGGCCCACGCCGATGAGGAGCTGGGGCTGCAGCGTGAGGGCCCACGAGGCTCCCGGAAGCACCCCGAGGGCCGCGAGGCCGCCGGTGACCGCGATTCCACCCGCCAGCGCGGCCGAGAGGGGAGGGCCAGCCCGGTCGATCAGCCAGCGCGCCGCGAAGGCGGCCGCGGGAATCACCGAGATCGTGGCCGCGGCGGCAATCGGGCTCAGCGCCCAGCCCTCGGTCAGCAGGACGACGAGCAGGAAGAGGGCGGCGGTGAGTCCGGCGGAGAGCAGTGCCAGCGCCACCTCGGGGCGCAGATCGGCGTGCCCCTCCGGGCCCGGCTCGGGTGGCCCGGGGCTCCTCACCGCCGCCAGCGGCAGGAGCAGGAGCATCGGCAGCTGCACCCAGAAGATCGCCTGCCAGGAGAGGATCTCGGTGAGCAGGCCGCCGGCGGCCGGGCCGATGGCGACGCCGATCGTGCCCGCTGCCGCCCAGATCGGTACGGCGCGCTCATGGCTGCCGCGCAGGCGAGCGATCAACTCGATCGCGCAGGCGACGGTCAGGGCCCCGCCGAGCGCCTGCACGACCCGGGTGGAGATCAGGACGGCCTCCGAGCCGGCGGACGCACACAGGGCGGAGGCCACACTGAATACGACCACGCCGACGGCCCAGCCACGCTGCGGAGCGCTGGTGCGTGCGAAACGGACGGCCGGGATGATCGCCAGCGCCAGAACGAGGTTGAAGGCGGTCAGGACCCACGAGACTCCGAAGACGGTCCCGTCGAACTCCTGCATGACCTCGGGGAGCCCCAGGGTGACGATGGAGGAGTCCGCGAGGACGACGCCGACGCTGAGCGCAAGCGCAAGCTCTCGGGGACGCTCGGAGGGGGACTGCACGGGGGCGCAGGATTGCACCTTCGCCCGGCGGCGGTGCGAGGATGCACCACGTGCCGGGAGCGCAGAGCCATTCGAGCGCGGATCGCGCTGCATCCTCCGGCGAGGAGCGGGAGCTCCTGGAATGGATCACGCTCCTCGCCGCCACCGTAGGTCCGCGGCGGCCGACCAGCCCGGCCGAGCTTCGCGCCGCGGATCTGATCGCTCGACGGCTCCGCGAACAGGGCTTGGACGCCAGGCTGGAGCCGTTCCTGGGCTACTCGACGTTCGCGCTGCCGTTTGCGATCACGATGGGCGCCGCCGTGGCCCCTGGGCTCGTGCCACGGCGCCGGCGGGTCGCCCGGTCGGGTCTCGCCCTCGCCGCGGTGGCGGCTCTGCTCAGCGAGGGTTCGCTCGTTCGCACCCCATTGGGCGATCTGCTCTCGAGGTGCCCGAGCCAGAACGTCGTCGCGACCATCGAGCCCAGCGCCGGCGCCGAGCGGACCCTGTGCCTGATGGCGCACCTCGACACCTCGCGTAGCGGCTTCATGTTCGACCCCAGGGTCGTTGGATGGATGAACCGCTGGATCACCCTCAACTCTGCCCTCGTCCTCGCCGGGCTCGCCGAGCCGCTCGCCGGGAGAAGCCGGATCCTGCGGCGCGTCCTCGGCATTTCCCGCGCGGCTCTGACGGGCAGCCTCGGCATCCTCGCGGAGCGCGAGGTGCGCGGCGTCGACGTCGCAGGCGCCAACGACAACGCCTCCGGTGTGGCCGTCGTCGCGACGCTCGCCGCCGAGCTGGCTGCGCGGCCGCTCGCATCGACCCGCGTCGTCGTCTGCCTGACGGGCTGCGAGGAGGCCGGGACGCTGGGGAGCAGAGCCTTCCTTCGCGATCACGAGACCGACGGCTGGCTCTTCCTCAACGTCGACAACGTCGCCGGCTCCGGGTCGGTTCGCTACCTGCGCCGCGAGGGTGTGATCGCGAAGTGGAGGGCGGATCCAGGGCTGATCGCGGCCGCGGAGCAGACGGCCCGCGCCGAGCCCGATCTGCGGATGGCGTCCGAGGACGCTCCCGCCGGGCTCACATACGACTCGAGCCCCGTGCTTGCGGCCGGAGGCAGGGCGCTGACGTTGAGCGTCCAGGACGGGTTCATCCCGAACCTGCACCAGCCGTCCGACACGGTCGAGAACGCCGACGCCGACGGGGTGAGGCGAACCCTTGCTGCAGCCCGCGGCATCGTCCAAGCCGTCGACGGCGGGATCGCCGACGGACCGCCACCGTGAGCGCCGCCGGTTCGGCGCGGCGACGTCTGCGCCGGATCTCGCGGCTGGCGACGCCGAGCGAGCGCACGGTCCTGCGCACGTTCCGCTGGTTGACGGCGTTCGCGGTCATCACCGCGAACGTGATCGGCACGGCGATCGTCTTCGCCCTGCTCGTCTGGGTGATTCCCACGGACGCGGACGCGCCGACGATCGTCAACCTGATCCTCGCGTGCTCCTACGTCCTGCTCGCGGCGCCGTTGGGGGTCCTCTGGGCGATGCGCACGGTACGTCCGGGGCGTCGCTGGGTCGAGCACGAGCGGGAGCGCGAGCCGACCGCCGAGGAGCAGCTCTCGCTCCTGAGGGCGCCGCTCAGCGTCTCCTTCGGCGTCGGCGTCGGGTGGTTCCTGGCGGCGTTCGTGTTCGGGATCTTCAACGCGATCTACTCGATCGAGCTCGGCGCGCGGGTGTTCGTCACCGTCCTGCTGGCCGGGCTCGCCACGGCGCAGATCACCTACCTGCTGACGGAGTGGCTGCTGCGGCCGATCGCGGCCCGCGCCCTGGCCGAGCGTCCGCTGGAGGATCCCGCGCTCCCCGGGGTTGCGGCGCGGACCATGTTCACCTGGGGGCTGGCCTCCGGGGTGCCCATGCTCGGCCTGGCCATCCTCGGCCTCTCGACGCTCCTCGGGCAGGATCTGAGCACCGACCAGCTCGCGATCGCGGTTCTGGCGCTGACCGGCACGGGACTCCTGGTCGGCTTCTTCGCCACCTTCATCGCGGCGCGCGTCACAGCCGACCCGGTCGTCTCGGTGCGGCATGCGGTCGCGGAGGTCGCGGCGGGTGACCTGGACGTCGAGGTCCCCGTCTACGACGGCAGCGAGCTGGGGATGCTGCAGAGCGGGTTCAACCAGATGGTCGGCGGGCTCCGCGAGCGGGAGCGGATCCGCGACATCTTCGGCCGTCACGTCGGCGAGGACGTCGCCCGCGAGGCGGTTCAGCGCGATGGCGAGTTCGCGGGGGAGGTGCTGGAGGTCGCGATCCTGTTCGTCGATCTCACCGGCTCGACCGAGCTGGCCGCGACCCGCGAACCAACCGAGGTCGTCGACCTGCTCAACGAGTTCTTCAGCGTCGTCGTGGAGACGGTCGACGACCACGGCGGTTGGATCAACAAGTTCGAGGGCGATGCAGCGCTGGCGGTGTTCGGCGCCCCCGCGCCGCTCGACGATCCCGCCGGGGCCGCGCTGGCGGCGGGCCGCGAGATGGCGGCGCGGTTGGCCACCGACGTCGACGGCATCGAGGCCGGGATCGGCGTCTCCCACGGCGCCGTGGTCGCCGGCAACATCGGTGCCGCGAAGCGCTTCGAGTACACGGTCATCGGTGACGCGGTCAACGAGGCTTCGCGGCTCTGCGACCTGGCCAAGGAGCGGGGCGAGGTGGTGCTCGCCTCGGCCGCCGCCCTCGTCGCGGCGAAGGGGGAGGAGCGTGATCGCTGGAGCGAGAGGGAGGAGGTCGAGCTGCGGGGACGGCCGCGCCCGACGCGGCTGGCGAGCCCGAACGCCTGAGGGGCCGACCAGGAGCTCAGCGCGAGGCCGCGCCGCGGCGCGCCGGCGGCCAGTCCCAGCTGAAACCGATCGAGCCGGTGGTCGCGGTGGGCTCGCATCCGCCGCGGCGGCGGGAGCTCGTCCGCTTGCGGGGACGCTCGTCGCGTTCCACCTTGCAGGCGGCGGCCTCGGGGACCTGCTCGAGCCCGTACTGACCGAGGGTGAGGACGTCGATCGCGAGGTCGATGCGGTCGGCGATCCGGTTCATCACGGAATCGGCGCCGCGAGCGCGGGCGGTGCGGGGTGTGCTCTGCTTGCTCTGATGCTGTCTGCTGTTCACGGGTGCGAAGGTATGGATGGTGCCGGACGTACAGGTGTTCGTGCAAGAGATCTTGCAGGAATCGGATGGAACCGGCTGATTTGCAGGGGATCCGCCTGCCGCCTCATCGCGATCATCGGGGCTCACCGCCCCCTGCGGCCGAACGAGTGCGCCGCCGGCAGCACCGCGTCGAGCTCGGCCAGAGGCTTTCCGGTCTCCCGGACCGGATCGGGCTCGATGCTGTGGACGTCGGCGAGGGGCGCGTCAGGGCGCTCGAGGCGCTCCACGGCGTCGGCGACGACGTTGATGACGCCCTCGCGTCGCTCCAGCCTGCCCGCGATGGTGATCAGCGGGGCGGTTCTGACGACGAGCCGATGCCGTTCGTAGACGGGCGGCAGGACGATCACGTTGGCGACGCCCGTCTCGTCTTCGATCAGCAGGAACATCACACCCTTCGCCGTCGCCGGGCGCTGGCGGGCGACGAGCAGCCCGGCGACGTGCAGCGAGCTGCCGTCGGCGATCCGCTCCAGCCCGGCGCAGGTCACGGTTCCCTCGTGGAGATCGGGGCGCAGGAGCTGCAGCGGGTGCTCGGCCAGCGAGACGCCGCTCGCGGCGTAGTCGGCCGTGACCCGCTCCCACGGCGTCTGCTCGGCGAGCGCCGGAGCTGGTGGAACCGGCAGCGGCAACGGCAGCTGCTCGCCGCCGCGGGTGCGGGTGGAACCGCGCGCGACGCCGAGGCGCCAGAGCGGCTCCCGGCGTCCGTCGCCGGAAGCACCGCCGCCGATCGCCGCGCACGCCCCCGCCCAGGCGAGCCGCTCGAGCCCGTCGCGGGAGGCCCCTGAGCGCGAGGCGAGGTCGGCGAGGTCGGCGTAGCGGCCGCCGCGCTCGCGTTCGAGGACGACCGCGGCGGCGTCCTCGGCGGAGAGCCCCTTGACGTAGCCGAGGCCGATGCGGACGGCGAGCCCGGCGCCCTCCGGGGAAGCGTCCGCAGCCTCGACGCGGCACTCGACCGCGCTCTCGCCCACGTCGACGCCTCGCACCTCGATCCCGCGACGCTGCGCCTCGTGCACGAGCGCGTCGGGCGGGTAGAAGCCCATTGGCTGCTCGTTGAGCAGGGCGCAGAGGAACTCCGGCCCGTAGTGGACCCGCAGCCAGGTCGACTGATAGGCGAGCAGCCCGAAGGCGGCGGCGTGAGACTTCGGGAAGCCGAAGCCGGAGAAGCCCTTGATCTGGTCGAACACCCGCTCGGCGACCTCGCGCTCGACGCCCTCGCTCACCGCACCCTCGACGAAGCGGCCGCGGTAGCCGCGCAGGGCGGCGTCGGAGCGCTTGCGGCTCATCGCCCGCCGCAGTCCCTCGGCCTCGCCGGCGCTGAAGCCCGCGAGCGCCATCGCCACCTGGATGACCTGGTCCTGGAAGACGATCGCCCCGAGGGTGTCGGAGAGGATCGGCTCCAGCGAAGGATGCTCGTAGGGGACGACGTAGTCGGGGTCCTCGCGCAGCGCCCTCTTGCGCTCGAGGTAGGGATGGACGGCGCCGCCCTGGATCGGTCCCGGCCGTACGAGCGCCACCTGCACGGTCAGGTCCTCGATGTTCTCCGGCCGCGAGCGGGGAAGCATCTGCATCTGCGCGCGGCTCTCGATCTGGAAGACGCCGGTCGTCTCCGCCGCCCTGATCCGCCTGAAGACCTCCTCGTCGTCGAGCGGGATCCGCGAGAGATCGATGCGCTCGCCGCGTACGCGGCCGATCTCGCTCACCGCGCGCTCGACCGCCGACAGCATCCCGAGGCCGAGCAGATCGATCTTCAGGAACCCGGCGTCCGCGCAGGAGTCCTTGTCCCACTGCGCGATCTGCCGACCCTCCATCGCCGCCGGCACGACCGGGCAGAGCTCGGTGAGAGGCCGGGTGGAGAGCACCATCCCGCCGGGATGCTGGGAGGGGTGTCGCGGCAGCCCGTAGGCCTGCTCCATCAGCCGCGCGAGCGCAACCCAGCGCTCCGAGGAGGCCCGGCGCTCCCCGATGGCCTCGACGATCTCCCCGTTGAGCCCGTTCTCGGGGTCGATCAGGTCGCTACTGCCGTCGCGAGACGACCGCGCATCCTCGGCTTCGCGTCCGGTGCGCGTGTCGGGCTCGTAGGAGGCGTACGGGCTGATCGAGCGGGCGACGCGCTCGATCTCGCCCGGCGGCAGCCCGAGCGCCTTGCCGAAGTCGCGCACCGCTCCCTTCGCCCGGTAGGTGGGGAAGGCCGCGACCAGCGCCGAGCGCTCGGTCCCGTAACGCTCGTGGATCCGCGGGATGAGCCGTTCGCGGACGTCGCGGGGGAAGTCGAGGTCGATGTCGGGGGCCTCGGTGATCTCGTCGTTGAGGAAGCGGCCGAGGAAGAGCCCAGCCTCGATCGGGTCGACGTGGGAGAGGCCGGTCAGGTAGCAGACGACCGAGGAGACGCTCGAGCCCCGTCCCCTTCCCGGCGGCAGCAGCGCCCTGGCGCTCTCGGGGCCGCGGACCTCGAGCGCGACGTCGCGGGCGAGCTCGAGCAGGTCACGGTGGAGGAGGAAGAAGCCGGAGAGCTTCAGCTTCGCGATCACGCGCAGCTCCTCGGCGAGGCGGCGCTCGGCCTCGGCCCGGTGCGGGCTGCGGTCGAAGCGCTCCCCGAAGCGGGCGCGGCAGGCCTCGGCGAGGCGGCGGTCGGCGCTGCCGTCCTCCGAGCCCGGATAGGCGTAGCCGAGGTCGCGGTTGAGGTCGAAGCGGAGCCGCTCCGCCAGCCTGGCGGTCTCGGCGACCGCCTCGGGATGCTCGGAGAAGCGCGCCGCCTGGCGGGCGGGGTCGACCATCGCCGAGACGCCGTTGCCACGGCGCTCCGGCTCCGTCGACTCGAGCGTGCCGCCGAGCCGGACCGCGACCAGCGCGTCCTGCAACGCCACGCGTCGCCGATCGTGAGCGTGGACGTTGCCGGTGGCGATGCAGGGCACGCCGAGCAGCTCCGCGAGCTCCGCGAGCCTGCGGTTGCGGGACCGGTCGCCGCGCCAGAACGGACGCTGCAGCTCGACCCGGAAGTGGTCGGGCCCGAACGCCCCGGCGAGCCGGCGGCCGAGCTGGACGGCGAGCCGGTGATCGCCGCGCTCCACCCGGCCCGCGAGCGCGCCATCCCGGGCGCAGCCGGAGAGGCAGACGAGCCCCTCTGAGTGGCGGACGAGCTCCCCGATCGTGACCGCCGCCGGCACCGGTTCCTGCGGCCGCTCCCGGGTTCCCGCGTGGGCGGCGGTGAGCAGGCGGCAGAGGTTGGAGTAGCCATTCGCGTCCTCGACCAGCAACGTCACGTGGAAGGCTCCCGGCGGGCAGCTCTCGCGCCTGGCCGGTGAGTGGAGCGGGGGAGGGGCCCCCGGAGCGAGGACCGTCAGCTCGGCGCCGGTGATCGGCCGCACGCCCTGGCTCTCGCAGGCCTTCGCGAACTCCATCGACCCCCAGAGCCCGTCGTGGTCGGTCAGCGCCATCGCCCCGCAGCCGAGCTCGGCGGCGCGGATCGCCAGCTCGTCGGGACTCGACGCTCCATCGAGGAACGAGAAGGCGGAATGGGCGTGCAGCTCGACGTAGCTCATCGCTGCTCGCTCCAGCCGCCGCCGACGAGGTCGCGGTAGACGACGATGCAGCGCCCGCTTTCGAGCACGAGCTCGAGGTAGTGGCGGCGCAGCGGCTTCCCCGACCACCAGCGGTCCTCGACCAGCCACTCCTCGCGAATGGAGTCGACGCTGCGTCCGTCCACCGCGACGGGGCGCTCCCCCTCGAGCCGGACGTGGACGGGTCGAGGTGCGTACAGCGGCCCGCTCATCAGCTCCTCCGGCCCCGCCGGCTCATTCGTTGTAGGGCGCCAGCACCGCCCACCGCTCCGGTATCCGCGAGCCGGGGTCGACCTCGAGCACGCGCAGGACCGAGTCCCTTCCCGCCGCCGCGCGCACCTGCCGCACCGCCTCGGCGAGGCGCTCGTGGCGACGGTCGGCGGGGTCGGGTGAGAGGGCTGGCTGCTCACCCCCGGCTGCGGCCAGCTCGAGCGCATGCAGGGCGAGCGTCGCGGCCGGCGCGTTCAGCTCGCCGAGCCGCGGGCGCAGCGCCAGGGAGAGGCGCTCGGGCGTGGCACTCGCGCTGCGCATCGCGACCCGCGCGGTCCAGCTCCCGCCGCTCGCCAGCCGCGCTTCGATGCGCAGCGCGCGGATCGCCCGCCCGCGACGCCGCGGATCGGCGATCAGCCGCTCGATCAGCAGGTCGAGCGCGCGGTCGAGCTGGACCCCGTAGGCGGACTCGGGCAGGCCGATCACCTGCACCAGCTCCTCGTGGGGGCGGCGTGGCCGCAGCGGTGTGTCGAGCCCGCGGGCGAGCTCGCGCGCCCGCAGGCCGAGCGCGCCGAAGCGATCGGCGATCGCGACGCGGGGGAGGGCGGCGAGGTCGCCCAGCGTCGCGACACCGAGGCGTTCGAGGGTGACCACGAGGCGACCCCCGGCGTCGCCCCCCTCAGCCCGCAGGCGCCCGTCGAGCAGCGCCACCGGCAGCGGCGCCAGGAAGCTCTCCTCGCCGCCGCCGCGGATGACTCGTGGCACTCGGTTGCGCCCCCGGCGCCGGGCGGGCGCGGTGCTCGCAGCCGCGAAGGCGCAGAAGCGGGTCCTCGCCCCCGCCACCCGCGCCGTTCCACCCGCGCCGTGGATCGTGCGGGCGGCGCGGGCGAGGACGTCCTCGCGGCGCGGCCCCCAGAGCGAGCGCAGCCCGTCGACGGCGAAGAACGCCTCGCCTGGGCGGTCGCTTTCGACCTCGGCGCCGATCCCTTCCAGCGAGCGCAGCACCCGCTCCCAGCCGGCGGCCGCCCTGCCCGGGTCGGGCGGGACGAGGGCTAGTCGCGGGCAGCGCCCGAGCGCCTCCGAGACCGGCATCCCGGCCCTGATCCCGAACGCCTCCGCGGCTCCGCTGACCTCCCCGACGACCTGCTCCTGACCGGGCTGGGGGGCCAGGGCGGCGGGTTCCCCGAGCAACTCGCTCCGCTCCCCGATGGCCGCCAGCAGCGAGAAGCGCGGAATCAGCGCGGCGCCTGTGAACGCGGGGGTGCCGATCGAGGGAAGCGAACACATGTTCGTCTACCGTAGCGGACGGTTCAAGGGACCTCGTCGGCGGACTTCACTGGTCCTCGATTGGGACCACCCGACGGGATGGATTCGGATAGGTTCCGGGTGATTCGCCGGCGGGCAACGTGCCGCCGGGAGCGCAAACACCCAGAGGAGGAACAATTGAGGGGCAGAAAGCTTCTTGCCGTGGCCGGTTCGGTCGTGGCATTGACGCTGGGCGTCGCCGCCTGCGGTAGCAGCGACGACGACAGCACCAGCGGGGGTGGCGGCAGCGCCAGTCCCGATGATCAGTTCGACCTGACCATCGGCGGCCTGCTGCCGCAGACCGGCGACCTTTCGACCTTCGCGCCCGCGGGCGAGAAGGGCGCGAACCTCGGTATCGAGACGGCCTCGAAGGCACTCGAGAACACCAACATCACGGTCGAGCTCTCGACCGCCGACACGGAGACGAAGGCTGCGGCAGCCCAGCAGGCCGCTCAGCAGCTGATCTCCGAGGGCGCATCCTGCCTGGTCGGGCCCTGGGCGTCGGACGAGACCATCCCGGTCGGTCAGACGGTCGCGGGACGCCAGCAGGTGCCGCTGATCTCGCCGTCGTCGACCAGCCCGGAGATCACCGATCTCCCCGACAACGGCTACGTGTTCCGCACGGCCCCGTCGGACGCCCTGCAGGGCGTGGTTCTGGCTGACGCCGTCGCCCAGGAGTTCGGTGCCGACGCGACCATCTCCGTCGCTGCGCGTAACGACGCGTACGGCGAGGGCATCGCAAACGCGTTCATCGAGAACTTCGAGGCCAACGGTGGCACCACCACCGGCCCCGTTCTCTATGACCCCGAGGGCACGACGTTCGACTCCGAGGCCGAGGAGATCGTGGCCGATGACCCCGACGGCTGGGTGATCATCGACTTCGAGGATCCGTACGGCAAGGTTGGAGCGGCTCTGGCCCGGACCGGCGATTTCGACGCGTCCAGGATGTTCACGGCCGATGGTCTCGCCTTCGACCCGACGTTCCCGGACACGATTCCGGCGGATGCCATCGACGGCGCCCGGGGCACGCGACCCGCGACGCCGGACAACACCGAGACCGCCGACGCGTTCCAGGATCTCTGGGACGGCTCAAGCGAGCAGCCGAAGGATCGGGGCACGTTCGATGCCCAGAACTTCGATGCGGTCTCGCTCTGCGTCCTCGCTGCGGTGGCCGCCGGTTCGGCCGATGGTCCCGCCATCCAGGAGCAGATCCAGGCGGTCTCCGGACCTCCCGGTGACAAGTACGACTTCACCGATATGGCAGGGGCCATCGAGGCCCTCCAGAACGGTGAGGACATCGATTTCGACGGCGTCTCCGGACCCCTCGACTTCGACGACGCCGGTGACCCGACGTCGGCCACCTACGACACCTACCAGTACAAGAACGGCAAGTTCACGCTCGGTGAGCAGGTCGAGCAGAGCTCGGGCGAGTAGTCCGGCTCTGACACTGGCACTGGATCAGAAGGGCCCCGGCATCGCGCCGGGGCCCTTCTTCGTTCCAGCCCCTGACCCCCTGATCGCTAGATCCCTGGTCCCTACTGGGCGTCGGGCTCAACGGCCGTCGCCGCGGCGTCCTGGCGCGAGGTCCCGGTTCCACCGAGGTAGAGCTCAGCGACCTTCGGGTCGGCAAGCAGATCTTTGCCCTTCCCCTCGAAGCGGTTCGCTCCGAGGTCGAGGACGTAGCCGCGATCCGACATCGACAGCGCCCGGCGGGCGTTCTGCTCGACCATCAGGATCGTCACCCCCGCCGCGTTGATCTCGACCAGCTTCTCGAAGATGGCGTCGACGAAGGCCGGCGACAGCCCCGCCGAGGGCTCGTCGACGAGGACCAGCTTGGGCTCGGGCATGAGGGCCCGGGCCATGGCCACCATCTGGCGCTCACCGCCGGACATCGTCCCGGCGGCCTGGGAGCGGCGCTCGGAGAGGCGTGGGAAGAGCTCGTACATGCGGTCGATCCGGGAGTCGACGCTGCCGGACCCTCCGGCGATCGCTCCTAGCTCCAGGTTCTCCCGCACGGTCAGGCTCGCGAAGACGTTGTCGAGCTGGGCGACGTAGGAGACGCCCTGGCGTGTGATCCTGTGGGGGGCGGCGCCGGTGATGTCGCTTCCCTGCAGGGAGATCGAGCCCTCGCGCGGTCTGAGGAGGCCGAACACCGCCTTCATCAGGGTCGACTTGCCGGCGCCGTTGGGGCCGACGATGGTGACGATCTCCCCCTCGCGCACCTCGAGCTCGACGCCGTTGAGGATGTCGACCTCGGTCGTGTAGCCGGCGACCACACCCTGGACCTGCAGCAGCGTGTCCGCGCCCTCAGCCGCCGGCATCGGCCCGCTCCTTGTCCTCCTCGCTCTCGGTGGCGCCCGCGGCTCCGCCGAGATAGGCGTCGATGACCCGCTGGTCGGAGCGCACCTCGTCGGGGGTGCCGACGAGGATGGTCTCGCCCTGGCCCATGACCACGACCTCGTCTGAGTGGTTCATCACCACGTCCATGTCGTGCTCGACGAAGAGGAACGTGACGCCGTCGCCGCGGAGCTCCTCCATGTGCGCGAGCAGCCTGCGCCCCAGCGTCGGGTTGATGCCGGCCATCGGCTCGTCGAGGAGGACCATGCGCGGCTTCGGCATCAGCGCTCGGGCGAGCTCGAGGAGCTTGCGCTGGCCGCCCGAGAGGGTCCCGGCGTAGTCGTCGGCCTTCTTGTCGAGGTTGAACGTGGCGAGAAGCTCCATGGCCTGCTCGCGAACCTCGCCCTCGCGACGGCGCGAGGCGACCGGTCGCGTGAGCAGGGTCAGCAGGTGCTCGCCGGGCTGATCGGCGCCGGCGAGCATCATGTTGTCGATGACCGGCATCGCCGCGAGCGCCTTGGTGATCTGGAACGTCCGCACCATGCCCAGTCGCGCGATCGCATAGGGGGCCTTGCCGTAGATCGATTCGCCGTCGAGGGTGATCTGGCCCGCATCGGGCTTGTAGAAGCCGGTGACGATGTTGAAGAGCGTGGTCTTGCCGGCTCCGTTGGGGCCGATCAGGGACGTGATCGAGCCGCGCTTGACGGAGAAGGAGGCGTCGCGCACCGCCTGGATGCCGCCGAAGGTCTTGCGGACGCCTTCGACCTCGAGCATGGCCGTGCCCTGCGTCGCGGCGTCAGTCACTGAGGACCATCTCCTCCTTCTTGCCGAGGGCTCCCTGCGGGCGGAAGGCGACGAGCAGGATCAGGATCAGGCCGACGAGGATGAAGCGCAGCGCCGCCACCTGTCCGCCGTCGAGGCCGAGGTCGAGGAAGCGGAGGCTCTCGAGCGGCACCCAGAGCAGGATCGTGCCGACGATGATCCCAGCGAAGCTGGCCAGGCCCCCGAGGATCAGGATCACGTAGCCGAAGAAGGTGAAGATCGGCTCGAACTGAGTCTGGTTGACCGACTGCAGGTTGAGCACGAGGAACCAACCCGCGACCGCGCCCAGAGCCGAGGAGATCGCCAGCGACTGGAGCTTGTAGGAGAACGCGTTCTTGCCGAGGGCGCGCGCGGCGTCCTCGTCCTCACGGACGGCGCGGAGCACCCGTCCCCAGGGGGAGCGCACGAGCCGTGAGAGGCAGAAGGCGAGCACGATGAGCGTCACCCAGATCACCAGCAGCAGCGGCATGTTGAGGTAGTCCGGTCCGGTCATCCCGAGCGGGTCGACGATGTTCTGCGTGATCCAGTTGGAGGTGTCGAACCAGGCCTGGCTGAAGATGCGTTCGTGGTCGAGCTCGAGGCTGATCGTCCCCTGGTTGCCGCCCGTGAGCGAGTCGGAGTTCTGGACAGCGATGCGGATGACCTCGGAGAAGGCGATCGTCGCGATCGCGAAGTAGTCGGCGCGCAGCCGCAGCGACGGCAGCCCGACGAGCACGCCGGCCAGCATTGCGATCAGCATCGAGAGGGGCAGCGCGATCAGGAAGGGCAGCCCGACGCTGACGACGAGGATCACGGCGGAGTAGGCCCCGATCGCCATGAACCCCGCCTGGCCGAAGTTGAGGATGCCGGTGAACCCGACGTTCAGCTGCAGCCCCAGGGCGAAGATCCCGTAGATGCCCGCGAGGATGAAGACGCCGATCCAGAACGACGTCAGGGTCAGGAAGTCGAGCGAGACCGCGAGCGGCAGCTCCGGGCTCAAAGCGTTCGTTCCTTGCCGAAGATGCCCTGCGGGCGCACGATCAGAACGATGATGAGGACGAGGAAGCTGATGGCGACCTTCCACTCGGAGTCGATGACGATCGTCGACCACTCCTGGGTGATGCCGATGACCATCCCGCCGGCGAGGGCGCCGAAGGCGTTGCCGATGCCGCCGAGGGTGACGGCGGCGAAGAGCGAGAGCAGGAACGGGAAGAACGTCTCGGGCCGGAAGTCGTTGATGCTCGCCCCGACGAGCACCCCGGCGAGGCCCGCGAGCCCGCCGGCAAGCGCCCAGGTCAGGATGACGACCATCGTCGTGTTGATGCCCGTCGTCTCGGCGAGGTCGAAGTTGTCGGCCAGCGCTCGCATCTGCCGGCCCAGCGACGTGTAGCGCAGCATCATCGCGACCGCCGCGAGCACGACCAGGCCGACGATGACGACGATGAGCTGCGTCCGCCCGATGGAAAGACCGAGGAACTCGAAGGTGTCGGTGACGTTCACGTCGAGCTTGCGCGGCTCGGTCCCGGCGAAGAACTGGATCGTGTACCGGATCACGAACCCGAGGCCGATCGTCATCAGGATCAGCTGCAGGATGCCGGCCTTGCGCCTGCGCATCGGGCGGAACATGACGATCTCGGTCAGGATCGCGAACAGGGCGACGATCACGACCGCGACCAGCATCGCGACGACGAACGGCATGCCGATCGAGACGTTGAAGGCGTACGCGACGTACGCGCCCATGGTGAGGAGGTCGGCGTGGGCGAAGTTCGTCAGCCGCAGGATCCCGTAGACGAGCGTGAGGCCGATGGCGCCGAGGGCGAAGTTGGAGCCCGCGACGACCCCGTTGATGGTCTTCTGGGCGAGCTCGTGAAGCCCGGAATCGACCAGCAGGAAGAGGGCCACGAGCCCCATCACGGCAAGGAAGACCTTCGCCGGGTTGTCCGACATCCAGGCCTTCAACTGCCCGCTCCCTTCGGAAGCCGCGCTAGACGCCGGTTCCATCGGGGCTGATCCTAAGCAAGTTCGGCCCGCGTTCGCGCGGCGACCTCCCCGCCGGTCCTCGGCGGACGCTCAGGAGAGCTCGGCGGAAACCCTGGCCGCGATCTCCTCGCAGACCCGCGTCGTCCCGGAGGAGCCGCCGAGGTCCGGCGTGCGGATGCCGTCGCCGGCGGCTCCCAGCGTCGCTTCGTAGATGGCGCGGGATGCGGCCTCGGCCCCCTCGCTCCCGCGCTCGCCGGCGTAGTGCAGCACCGCCGCGCACGCCAGCACCATCGCCATCGGGTTGGCGAGATCCTTGCCCTCGAGCGCCGGGGCGGTGCCGTGCGGAGCCTCCGCCATGGCCACCGCGGGCCGGAGCTCGGCGTCGAGGCTGAGCAGCACGGACTCGGCGCCGGCGATCGAGCCGAACATCGGCATCACCAGGTCGCTGAGGAGGTCGCCGTCGCGGTTGAGCGTCGGGATCACGAGCGGCCGGTCGGCGGCACCGCTGATCAGCCCCGCATAGGTGGCGTCGATCAGCACCGGCTCGTAGGTGACGTCGGGGTGGCGCTCGGCGGCGGCGTCCATCTCCTCCTTCAGCATCCCCTCGTAGACGGGGCTGACCGTCCATTTCGGCCCGCCGTAGACCTTCCCGCGGAGCTGCTCGGCGGTGCGGAAGGAGTGCTCGGAGACGGCCCTGCAGACGCCGCGGCTGATCCGCTCGGTGCGCAGCGCCACCTCCTCGTCGGAGCCCTCCGGACCCTCGCGCCACTGCTCTGCGCCGTAGGCGTCACCGACCGCCATCCGGCAGACCGAGATGGGGTGATGGATGCCGGGGAAGGGGGAGACGCCGGGGATGCGGCGCCCGGTGCGGACGATCACCGTGCCGTCGATCCCCTCACGGATCAGGCGGTTGGGGCTGCCGACGTCGTCCTTGCCCTCGGGGGTGATCGTCGCCGCCTTGAGGCCGAGGCCCGCCTCCCTCATCGCCACCGCCGCCTCCGTGCAGACCTCGTTGCCGGTCTCGCGACGGTTCTCGAGCGAGAGGTCGAAGCGGTCGAGGACGATGTCGAGCCCGACGACGTCCGGGTCGATCACGGCGAGCGCGGCGTCGAGAAGCTCCTGACCGGTCTGGTCTCCGTCGAGTACGACGATGCGGATCGGCTCCTGCGCCATGCGGGCGAGGCTACGCGGTCAGGGTCGGTTTAGATTTGCGGTGTGGCCTACGACGAGATCCTCGGCGATCGCATCCGCGCCCGCCTCGACACCACCGAAGGCGTCACCGAGAAGCGCATGTTCGGCGGGCTCGCCTTCCTGATCGGCGGCAACCTCGCCGTCGTCGCCAGCAGCAAGGGAGGGCTGATGGTCCGGGTCCCGCCGGAGGAGACGGAGGCGTTGCTCGAGGAGCCCGGAGCGGCGCCCTTCGCGATGCGCGGCAAGGAGCTCAGAGGCTGGCTGCGCGTCGACGCCGACGCGATCGACGACGAGCCGTCGCTGGCGCGGTGGGTGGACCGCGGCGCCAATCACGCTGGTTCGTTGCCGGCGAAGTAGCCCACCGGCCGACGCTGGGCGCGGAAACCACGTAGAGCGTGGTCGAGGCGCCCCGCGCCAGCAGCGGGAACACTCAACCACCGACGCTGGGCGCGAGTAGGACCTCACAGGTTCCAAGTGCGCCTGCGCCGGGGCGATGGGCAGCGAGGGGAGCATGGGAGATCCCGGTGAGGCCGGCCGTCGCGGTGAGCTCCCCACCTCCTTCACTGCCAATCGTGCAGACATGGGGCGCGGAAACCACGCACAGCGTGGACTTCGCGCCCTGCGCCCGCGGCGGGAACGCTCAAGCGCCGACGCTGGGCGCGAATAGGACCTCATAGGTTCCAAAGGCGCCTGCGCCGAGGCGCCGGGGGCGATGGGCACCGCACCAAATCGCAATCGCACGTCTGTGGGACCTGCGATTGCGAGTTGGGCGTGGCTGCCGGACCGCCCAAACCGCCAGGCAACCCTCGCAGCGCACCTGCGACGCGTATCCGGTCCGGTATCCGGACTCGATACGAATCGCGGGGCGCGAGTGGGGGCCGCCCGGCCTGACGCTGCCCGCCCGCGGGCCCAGCTACTCGCCGTTGCCGCCGCCGTTGCCTCCGTCTCCACCGCCAGAGCCGCCTCCGCCGTTGCCCTGGTCATCGCCGTTGCCACCCTTGCCGTCGCCGCCGGAGCCATCCCCCTGGCCACCCTTGCCGTTGCCGCCGGAGCCATCCCCCTGGCCGCCCTTGTCGCCGCCACCCGGCTCCTGCGGGGTCACCAGCGGCGCGTTCCCGACGAACGAGAGGATCTGATCGGCCGTCTCCTGCGGCTCCTCGACGTTCGGCGAGTGCCCGGCGCCGTCGATCGGCACCAGGCGGGCGCCGGGGATGGCCTCGTACTGCGAGAGCACCTCGTCGGTGTCGAGGATCTGGTCCTCGGTGCCCATGATCACCAGGGCCGGCACCCCAGTCGCGGTCAGCCGTGAAGGCACGCCGCCGTGGTCGAGGAAGTCGTCGGCCGCCGCCTGCGACTCCTTGAAGGACTTGAACGTCATCGCATCGACGTCGTCGACGACGCGGTTCGGCTGGCCCGGGAAGACCTCGCTGACGTCGGTCCCGGGGGCGAACGAACGCTTCGCCGCGTTCTTGATCATCGCGTTGAACTTGACGCGCCACAGCGCTTCGCCGATCACCGGCCAGCTCGCCATCCCCGCGGTCGCGGGCAGATGCGTGTCCCCCGACTGCGCGGGGACGTCGATCAGGACCACGCGGTCGGCGAGGTCGCTGGACTGCTCGGCGAGCGAGGTCGCGACGAGCCCTCCCATCGAGTGACCGACGATCGTGGCGCTGGTGACGCCGAGCTGCTGGCTCAGCGCCTCGGCGATCGCCGCCGCCTGGGTCTCGATCTCGTAGCCCCCGGTCGGCTTCTCCGAGCCGCCGTGGCCGAGCAGGTCGAAGGTGATGACGCGATGGTTCTCGTTGAGCAGCGGGACCATCTGGTCCCACCACCGCAGCGAGCACGTGTAGCAGTGCAGGAGCACGATCGGCTCCCCTTCCGGGCCCGGGCCGGTGGCCGGGTGGTCGACGTACTGCAGCTCGTACGCCTCAGAATCGGTGAGCTTGCCCCCGGGTGCGTTGACCTCGGCCGGCTTGGTCTCCTTGTCGAGGATCCAGGCGTTGACGCCGAGCAGGACCAGGAGGACGAGAAGGGCGAGGAGGCCGAAGCGGAGCAGTCGCCTCATCGGGTCAGCCCTCGGCGCTCGGCTTGCCCGCGGCGACCTGCTCGGCGCTGATCCCGAGCGCGTCGGCCTCGCCGGCGAGCGCATCGATGACGCGCTGGATGTGCTCCGTTTCCTCGACCCCGAGCTCGTCGATCGCGCGGTTGATCTGGTCGCGATCGACCTTGGCGGCGAACGCCGGCGTCTTCAGCTTCTTGCGAACCGACTTGACCTTCATCCCCTCGATCCCGGTCGGGCGGACCAGCGCGCAGGCGGTCACGAACCCCGAGAGCTCGTCGACCGCGAACAACGTCTTCGCCATCCGCGTCTCCCGGGGCACCCCGAGGTACTCGGCGTGCCCGGCGACAGCGTCGATGACGTCCTGCGGATAGCCGAGGCGCTCGAGCTCGGCCATGCCGTAGCGCGGGTGGCCGGTTTCGAGGTCGGGGTGGCGCTCGTAGTCGAGATCGTGCACGAGGCCGGTGATCGCGTAGCGCTCCTCGTCCTCACCCCAGATCCCGGCGTAGTGCCGCATCGAGGCCTCCACGGCGAGGGCGTGCTTGCGCAGGGAATCGGACTCGGTCCATTCGCAGAGCAGCTCCCACGCATCCGCTCGGGTCGGTTCGCTCATGTCGTCTACCCTAGCCCGCGATTTACATGGAGAAGTTCGTCATCCAGGGCGGCGTCCCCCTCAGCGGGGAGATCACCGCCGCCGGCAACAAGAACGCGGCTCTGCCGATCCTCGCGGCCTGCCTGCTCACGGGCGAGGACGTCGTCCTCCACAACGTGCCGCGGATCCGCGACACCGAGGCCCAGATCAGCCTCCTCGCGAACCTCGGTGTCGAGGTCGAGCGACTCGGTGAGAACTCCCTGCGCTTCCGAGCCGCCGAGATCGGCACCACCGAGGTCGACGAGGGCCTGGCCGCGAAGATCCGCGCCTCCTTCCTGCTCGCCGGGCCGCTGCTCGCCCGCTTCGGCCAGGTGACCATGCCGCCCCCCGGGGGCGACACGATCGGCCGCCGCCGGCTCGATCCGCACCTGGACGCCTTCCGCGACCTCGGTGCGACCGTCGAAGCCGATCGCTCGATCGAGCTCAGCGCTCCCAGCGGACTGCGGGCGTGCGAGATCTTCATGGACGAGCCTTCGGTCATGGGGACCGAGAACGCCCTGCTCGCCGCGGCCCTGGCCCCCGGCAAGACGGTGATCGGCAACGCGGCGTGCGAGCCGCACGTGCAGGACCTCGCGCGGCTGCTCTGCAAGATGGGCGCCGAGGTCGAGGGGATCGGCTCGAATGTGATGACCGTCCACGGCCAGGAGAAGCTCTCGGGCGCCGAGCACACGATCAGCCCCGACCACATCGAGATCGGCAGCTTCATGGCGCTGGCCGCCGCGACCGGCGGCGATCTCAGGATCCGCGACGTCGAGCCGAGCGATCTGGTGATGATCCGCAGGCAGTTCGGTCGCCTCGGGCTGAAGAGCTCGATCGAGGACCGCGACCTGCTCGTCGCCCCGAACCAGCGCCTCGCGGTCCAAGACGATGTCGGCGATGCGATCGCGAAGATCGACGACGGCCCCTGGCCGGCGTTCCCCGCCGACCTGACCTCGATCGCCCTCGCCCTCGCGACACAGGCCGACGGGACGATCCTGATCTTCGAGAAGATGTTCGAGAACCGCCTGTTCTTCACCGACAAGCTCGTCTCCATGGGCGCTCGGATCACGCTCTGCGATCCCCACCGGGCGATCGTGAGCGGTCCGAGCCGGCTTCATGGGGAGCGCCTGGAGAGCCCCGACATCCGCGCCGGGATGGCGATGCTCATCGCGGCGCTTGCGGCCCGCGGCACCTCCGAGATCGGCAACATCGCTCAGATCGATCGCGGCTACGAGCGCATCGACGAGCGTCTGCAGGAGCTCGGCGCCCGAATCGAGCGGGTCGCCGTCGAGCCGGTCCCGGCGCCCGCCTGAGCGACCTGACCCCCCGGAGCTGAAACCGATGCGAACGCCGTGCGACAGAGGGTCTCGCTGATGGCCAAGTCGATCCCGACCGGGACGCGGGACGTCCTGCCCGACGAGATGCGCGAGCTGCGCGCGATCGAGGCGTCGCTCGCGGAGCTGTTCGAGCGCGAGGGCTACGGCGAGGTGCAGACGCCGGTGCTGGAGTACCAGGAGGAATCGCCGACCGGGGCCGGGCGCTCGGCCGCCGCCCGCTACCGCTTCTACGACGAGACCGGGGCCTCGCTGGCGCTGCGCAGCGACATGACCGAGCCGATCGCCCGGCTCGTCTCCAACCGCTTCGCCGACCACGAGGGAGCGCTGCGACTGCGGTACTCCGGCCGCATCTACCGGCCGGTGCGAATGCAGGGAGCCGAGCTGCGTGAGCTGCACCAGGTCGGCATCGAGCTGATCGGCGCCGAGGCTCCGGCGGGGACGATCGAGGTGATCAGGCTGCTGATCGCCGCCCTCGACGCGATCGGCCTGCAGCGCGCGGTCGTCGGGCTCGGGGACGCCGACCTCTTCGGCCAGCTCCTCGACGAGCTGGCTGTCGAAGGCGCCGCGAAGCAGCGCATCCTCGCCTGCTTGGCGGCTCACGACCTCGTCGCGATAGAGGCCGAAGCGGGCGATCTCGCCGGGGTCGACGACGAAGCCCGCCACGCCATCGTCACCCTCTCGAACCTGCGCGGCGGCAGCGAGGTGCTCGAGCGGGCCAAGGCGCTCGGCGGCGGCGCCGTCGAGCGCGCGGCGAGCCGCCTGGCAGAGACGTTCGCTGGTCTCGAGGACCTCGGTATCGCCGATCGCGTCCAGGTCGACTTCGGATTGCTTCGCGACCTCGGCTACTACACGGGCGCGATCCTCGAGGTCTACGACCCCGCGTACGGCGATGTCCTCGGCGGCGGCGGTCGCTACGACGACCTGCTCGGCACGTTCGGCCGGTCGCTCCCGGCCGCCGGCTTCTCGCTCTATCTCGATCGGCTCCACGTCGCCCAGGCGGCGGAGCAGGAGCGGGCGTCGTGAACCCGGCCGCGCAGGGGATCTCCGGCGAGGGGCTGCGCCTCGCCATGCCACGCGGCGCGCTCTTCGAGCCGTGTCTCGACATGCTCGATCGCGCCGGCTTCGACACATCCGAGCCGCGCAGCGGCTCGCGGTCGCTGATCTTCGACCTCGGCGGCGAGCTGACGATCGTCACCGTCAGGCCCTCCGACGTCCCCACCTACGTCGAGGCCGGAGCCGCCGGTCTCGGGATCACCGGCAAGGACGTGCTGTCGGAGCAGTCCGATCGCGTCGTCTACGAGCTCGCCGACCTCGGGTTCGGTCGCTGCCGCATGGCCCTCGCCACCCGGGTGGGTTCGGACCGCCTCGCGGAGGCGGAGCGAAGGCTCGGGCGGATGCGAATCGCCACCAAGTACCCCCGCATCGCCGAGGAGTTCTTCGAGCGCACCGGCAGGCAGGCCGACCTGATCGAGGTGAAGGGGTCGGTGGAGCTCGCTCCCCTCGTCGATCTTGCAGACGGGATCGTCGATCTCGTCGATACGGGCAGGACCCTGGCGGAGAACGACCTCGAGGTCGTCGAGGAGATCTCCGTCTGCACTGCCCGCCTGATCGCCAACCGGGTCGCGCACAAGCTCAGGGTCGACGAGATCGACGCGATGGTCGAGCGGCTGCGCGCCGCCGCCGCGGAATCGCCGTGAGGATCGAGCGCCGGAGCTGGGACGGCCGCGACGCGCGCGGCCTCGCCGCTGAGCTCCGCGCGGAGGCCGAAGCCGAGTTGCCGGCCGGGATCGCCGAGGCGGTCGCGAGCACGATCGAGACGGTCCGAGCCGGTGGCGACGCCACGGTGATCGAGCTCGGTGAGCGTTTCGACGCGGTCGGCGCCGCAGCCCAGGTCCGCAGGGAGCTGAAGCGGCGCTGAGCCCACTCGCGCCCGGAGCCGCGCGAGGCCCTCGAGCGAGCGGCGGCGAACATCGAGGCCGTCGCGGCTGCGCATCGGCGTGGTGAGCGAACCTGACGCCGCGCGGTGGGACGTTGAGGTGCTGGTTGGCGCCGCGTCACGCGCCAGGCGGGCGCGCTCTATCCCTCCAGCGTCCTCATGGGCGCCATCCCGGCGGTCGTGGCCGGGGTCGAGCGCGTCGTCGTCGCTCTCCCCCGCCCGGCGAGGGTGGCCTTCCGCACCCTGTCGTGCTCGCGGCGGCACGGATCGCGGCGCGAGCGAGGTCTTCGCGATGGGCGGAGCGCAGGCGATCGCAGCGCTGGCCTACGGCACCGAGTCCGTGACGGCGGTCGACGTGATCCACTCCGGCAGCCCGTGGATGGAGGCGGCTGCGGTGCTCACGCGTCGTCGGCATCGACGGCTACGCGAGGTCCCTCGGAGCTGCTGGTCATCTTCGATGCGACAACGGAGGCGACCCCGCTCGCCCTCGACCTGCTCGCGCAGGCCGAGCACGGAGCCGACTCGCCGCTGGTCGCCGTCTCCACCGACCGCGACGCCCTCCAGCGGCTCGCCGACGCCGTCGGGACGGCTCGCCCCGATCGCCCCTCCGCCCACGACGCCCGCCTCGACCTCGTCGCGATCGACTCCGGTGGGTCCGCCGCCATGGTCGACCTCGCGCAGGCTTACGCGCCCGAGCACGTCGAGGTCGCCTGTGCCGATGCCGGAGCGCTCGCCGCCGAGTTGACGACGGCGGGTTGCGTCTTCACGGGACCCGCCGCAGCGGTCGCCTTCGGCGACTACGCCGCCGGTTCCAACCACATCCTTCCGACGGGTGGCGCCGGGCGATACACCCGGGACCGGCGTGGGCCGGGGACCTTCCGGCGGCGGATCTCGCGGGTCAGCATCGACGGGGTAGGCGCGGACCGCTCGCGGCGGCAGTCGACGCGATCGCCCGCGCCGAGGGCTTCCCCGGTGCGCGGGGAATCCGCGCTCAGACACCTCGGCGAGGACGCATCGGGTCCGGCCGAGTCGGCATCCTGAGAGAGCGATGGCGCGTACGGCTCAGATCGACCGCGAGACGGGGGAGACCCGGATCTCCCTCTCCCTCGACCTCGACGGAGGGGAGGCCTCGGCGCGCACCGGCGTCGGCTTCCTCGACCACATGCTCGACCTGCTCGCCCGCCACGGGCGCCTGGGTCTTCAGGTCGAGGCCGAGGGAGACCTCGAGACCGGCTCTCACCACACCGTCGAGGACGTCGGAATCGTGCTCGGGCAGGCGATCGACATGGCGCTCGGGGATCGCGCCGGGATCCGCCGCTACGCGCACGTCGAGATCCCGATGGACGAGGCGCTGGCGCGCTGCTCCATCGACGTCTCAGGGCGTCCCTACTGCCGGTTCGAGTCCGATCTGCCGCCGGTCACGATCGGCGGGTACGAAGCGGAGCTGACCGAGGAGTTCTTCCGCGCCGTCGCCACCAACGCGAAGCTCACCCTGCACCTCTCGAACCCTTACGGAGCAAACGCACACCACATGATCGAAGCCTGCTTCAAGGCCTTCGCGAGAGCGCTTCGCCATGCGGTTTCCATCGATCCGGAGGAGCCCGGTGTGCCCTCGACCAAGGGCACGCTGACGACGTGATCGGCCCCCGCGGCCGCAACTTCCACGCCTGAGGCGTGCTTAGACTCCTATCTATGAAGCGCACTCTTCTCATCGCGCTCCTGCTGTTGGCTGGGCTTGTTCTCACCGGCACCGCGAGCGCGAAGCCCAAGGGCAAGGCAAAGGTCGACAAGGACTTCTTCGGTGTCATGGCCGTCGATCCGACCAACGACGACTACGACCGGATGGCGAACACTGGCTTCGGCCTGTCCCGCTTCGAGTTGAGCTGGGGGGCGATCCAGAGCACCCGCGAGGGCGCCTACAACTGGAGCTACGCCGACGCCCGCATGATCCAGATCGCCAAGGCCGGCATGGAGCCGTCGGTGATCGTCTACGGGACCCCGCGCTTCGTCCGCAAGAACGCTGACGGCTTCTACCCGCCGACCAACTCCTCGCAGAACATGAAGGCGTGGGAGGAGTTCCTGAAGGCGGCGGTCCACCGCTACGGACCGGACGGCGACTTCTGGGACGCGCTCCCCGACATCCCCAAGTCCCCGATCCACAAGTGGCTGATCTGGAACGAGCAGAACGCCCGTGCCTTCTGGAAGCCGCGCCCCGATCCCGTCGACTACGCGAAGCTCGTCAAGGCCTCGAGCAAGGCGATCCACGAGAAGGACCCGAAGGCGGAGATCGTGCTCGGCGGCATGTACGGGTATCCATCGGGCGACAGCCGTTCGATGACCGCCGTCGACTTCCTGAAGCGCTTCTACAAGGTGAAGAACATCGCGAAGTCGTTCGACGCCATCAACGTGCACCCTTACGGGTCCGGCGTCAGCACGGTCAAGAAGCAGATCGCCGAGGCCAGGTCCGTCGCCAAGAAGGCCGGTGACGGCAACGTCGAGGTGCTCGTCGGCGAGATCGGCTGGGCGTCCAGCGGACCGAGCAAGAGCGAGGAGGTCGTCGGCGCGAAGGGCCAGGCGACGCGGCTCAAGAAGGGCCTGCAGATGCTGGTCCAGAACCGCAACAAGTGGAACATCCTCGGCGCCTACGTCTACCTGTGGAACGACTTCACGATGCCGACCTCGTGCCTGTGGTGCCCGGGCGCCGGGCTGGTCGACGTCAACGGCAAGGCCAAGCCGGCGCTGAAGGCCGTCCAGCAGGTCATCGCGGCTTCTCGCTAGCGCTCGGCGCGGGGCGCTGGGCCACCAGCCACCTCGGCGGGCTCGCCTAACATGGCGCCGGTGAGCGCGCCTCGCCCCCAGATCACCGTCGTCGATTACGGCATGGGCAACCTGCGCTCGGCGTCGAAGGCGCTCGAGCACGTCGGTGCCGACGTCGTCGTCAGCGGTGAGGGCGCCGTGATCGCGGCGGCGGATGCGCTGGTGCTCCCGGGTGTCGGCGCGTTTCCCGAGGCGATGCGCCAGATCGATGCCCGCGGGCTGGCCGATCCGATCCGCGAGCGCGTCGCGGCCGGGGCGCCGCTGCTCGGGATCTGCCTCGGCATGCAGCTCCTCTTCGCGGGCTCTGAGGAGCACGGTGGGGCGGAGGGGCTCGGCCTGCTCGAGGGCCGCGTCGACGCGCTCCGGGCGGATGGCCTCAAGCTTCCGCACATCGGCTGGTCGCCGGTCATCCCGCGGCGGGACTCAGCGCTGACCGCGAGCCTCGACCCGGTGGGGGAGCCCTTCTACTTCGTGCACTCGTTCGTCGCCCGCCCCGCCCAACGGCACCTGATCGCAACCAGCGAGCACGGCGAGGAGTTCGCGGCGATCGTCGGCGACGGCCATGTCTTCGGAACGCAGTTCCACCCCGAGAAGTCAAGCTCCGCGGGGCTCGCGATGCTCTCCTCGTTCGTGTCGATCGCAGCGCCGGCAGGGGTCGCCTGAGATGGGCTCGACGACGGTGACCGGCCCGCAGCTGCTGCCCGCGATCGACATCCGCGGGGGCAGCGCCGTGCGCCTTCTGCAGGGTGACTACGACCGCGAGACCCATTACGACGCCGATCCGGTGGACGCCGCCCGCCGGTGGGTCGACGGGGGCGCCGCGATCGTGCACGTCGTCGATCTCGACGGCGCTCGCGCCGGCAGCCCCCAGAACCTGGGGATCGTCGGACGGCTGGCTGAAGCCGTCGACGTACCGATGCAGCTCGGCGGTGGGCTCCGTGACCGGGCCGCCGTCGAAGCGGCCTTCGAGGCCGGGGCCGCGCGCGCGGTGCTCGGCACGAGCGCCCAGCGCGATCCCGGCCTGCTCGGCGAGCTCGCATCAGCCCACGGAGAGCGGATCGTCGCGTCCGTCGACGCCCGCGGCGCGAACGTCGCCGTCGAGGGCTGGGAGCAGCCGACCTCGACCTCCGTGCCCGACGCCATCGCTCGGCTCGGCGCCCTCGGCGTCGGCCGCTTCGTCTACACGCCGGTAGAGGTCGACGGAACCCTTGAGGGTCCCGGGCTCGACGGGCTCGACCCCGTGCTGGCCGCCTGCGAGGAATGGGGGGCGAAGCTGATCTACTCGGGAGGGGTCGGGACCCTGGACGATCTCGTGGCCCTCCGTGACCTGCGCGCCTCCAGCCTCGAGGGCGTGATCGTCGGCCGGGCGCTGTACGAGCGCCGCTTCAGCGTCGCCGATGGCGTCGCCGCGCTCGCCGGGGAGGGCCGATGGGCCTGATCGGGTACACGACGCGCACGGCCACCAAGCTCAGCCCATGGGCCCGCGCTCTCGCGGTCGCCGAGCTCGCGCTCCTGGTCAAGCGCCATCTCGACCGCCTCGGCCCCGGTGAGGGCATGGAGCTGCGCGACCTCGTCGTCAAGTCGAAGGGGCGCCCCGGAAACCTCACCAAGGCGGAGCGCTCTCGCGTCTACGAGCTCGTCCGCAAGCTCGAGCCCGGCGCGTTCGCCAAGAGCGCCTCGCTGCGCGCGGTCCCTCTCCGCAAACGCTGACGTGGTCCTCAAGCGCCTGATCCCCTGCCTCGACGTCGATCGGGGCCGCGTCGTCAAGGGGACGAACTTCGTCGACATCCGCGATGCGGGCGATCCGGTCGAGCTCGCGGTCCACTACGACCGCGAGGGCGCCGACGAGATCGTCTTCCTCGACATCACCGCCTCCCACGAGGGCCGGGAGACGATCGTCGACCTCGCGCGTCGCACCGCCGCCGACGTCTTCGTCCCGTTCACGATCGGCGGCGGCATCCGCTCCGTCGCGGATGCCCAGGCCGTGCTCGACGCCGGTGCCGACAAGGTCGCGGTCAACTCGGCGGCGCTGGCGCGGCCGGAGCTGATCGGCGAGCTCGCCGAGGTGTTCGGTGCCCAGTGCGTCGTCGTCGCGATCGATGCCCGCGCGCGGGAGGGGGAGGCCGGAGATCCCGGAGGCCCCGGTTGGGACGTGTACGTGCAGGGCGGCCGCAAGCGCGTCGAGGGCGCCGACGCCGTCGAGTGGGCGGCGCGTGCGGCCGAGCTGGGGGCTGGGGAGATCCTCCTCACGAGCATGGACCGTGACGGCACCAAGGACGGCTACGACCTCGCGCTGACCCGCGCGGTCTCCGAGCGGGTGCCGGTCCCGGTGATCGCATCCGGTGGCGTCGGCGAGCTCTCGCACTTGGCCGAGGGGATCCTCGAGGGCGGTGCCGACGCCGTCCTCGTCGCCTCGATCCTCCACTACGGGGAGAGCACGATCGCCGAGGCGAAGCGGGCGATGGCCGCAGCCGGGATCCCGGTCCGGATCTGAGCGTTCAGCCGCCGTCGCCGGATTGGGCGCCGTCGCCCCCGCCCGCTTGGGCGCCGTCGTCGCCGCCCGGCGGCTTGTTCCCGCCCTCGCCCTCGTCCTTCATCTCCGCCAGAGCCTTGCGGCGCTCTGCCGGGGGGACGATCCCCTTCTGCCCCTTCTTCGTCTTGTACTTGTAGTTGCCGATGTCGATCGGGTCGAAGGCGGTCACGGTGACGCCGCCGGTCAGGTAGATCATCTGGCCGTCGGAGACGACCGGCCCGTACTCGCCGTCGTCGTAGGCGAAGACGCGGCGTCCCGAGCTCAGGTCGAAGCCGAGCGTCGCATTGCCGCTGAAGGTGGAGAGGTAGAGGACGTCGCCGACCACCGTCGCCGGGCCGCTGATCTGGCCGCCCGCGGACGCTCGCCAGATCTCCTCGCCGCTCTTGGCGTCGACGGCGTAGGCGTAGCGGTCGTGGGAGCCGAAGTAGACCGCCGGCTTGGTGCTGCCCGTGTCGGCGGCGGCGATACCCGAGTAGACGTAGTTGCCGGCGGAGAACGACCAGGCGATGTTGCCGGTGTCCTCCTCGAAGGAGTAGACGCGGGTGTCGACGTCACCGACGTAGACGCGGCCGAAGGCGACCGCGGCGGTCGAGTAGATGCGGCCGCTGCCGCCGAGCCCGGTCCCCTGGTCGGAAGTCTGCCACTCGAGGTTGCCGTCGCTGGCGCGAACGGCGTTCATGTTGCCGCCGTAGTCGCCGACGAACAGAGTCCCTTCGTCGAACGCGGGCGCCGCCTTCACCGAACCGCCCAGCTGCGTCTCCCAGATCGTCGATCCATCCTTGGTGTCGAGCGCGTGCAGGGCGCCGCTCTCGTCCCCGAAGTACATGCGACCGCGAAGCACCAGGGGGGAGGACTCCGCTCGCGCCCCGAGATCCTTGCGCCACAGCACCTTTCCGTCGCGGGCGCGGACCGCGAGGGCCTGGCCGGGATCGAGGGAGACGCTGTAGAGCACGCCGTCGTCGTATGCCGGGGAGGAGGCGTTCAGGTTGGAGAGCCGCTCCTTCCACAGCACCTTGCCGTCGGCCGCGTCGAGGGCGACGTAGAGGCCGTCGTTGTCGATGAAGTAGAGGCGGTCGTCGACGACGATCGGCGGGAACTCGATCAGCTCGTCGCCCTTGTACTTCCAGACCTTGCGGAACGGCGGCTTGACCGACTGCGCGTCGAGGAACTTGGAGCGGCCGAGGTCGTAGCCGAAGCGGGGCCAGTCGATCGTGCGGTCCTTGGGGGTCGGCGGCTTGTTCGACTTCCCCGCGCCCTTGGCGGCGTCGAAGGCCGCATCGGGATTGGAGATGTCGCCGGGCCGCTTGAGCAGGCCGACCGCCCCGAAGGCGATCGTGGCCAGCAGGGCGAGGAGCGCGGCCCCGACGACGACCCGCTCGGAGCCCGTCATGGCGCGCCAGATGTCGAGGACCCGTCTCATCTGGGGAACGGGGCATGCTACGGGTCATGGACGCCGGCCTGCAGGAACTCCGCGCCGCCCTCCGCGAGCTCCCCATCCGCCCTCTGCGCGAGGCGATCGGCGCCGACGACACCTGGGTGGTCGGCGGTTTCGTCCGCGATCTGCTCGCCGGAGGCGATGCACCGACCGACCTGGACATCGCCGTCGATGGGGATGTCGAGGAGATCGTCGGCCGCCTGGGTTCGGCCGCTCCGGTCGCCATCGACGCTCAGCACTCCCGGTTCGGGACGGCGACGGTGAGGATCGATGGGCTCAGCCTCGACCTGGCCAGGACGCGCTCGGAGAGCTACGCGCACCCCGGGGCTCTCCCTGACGTCAGCCCCGCCGGGATCGATGCCGACCTCGCCCGGCGCGATTTCTCCGTCAACGCGATGGCGATCCGCCTCGACGGAGAGGGCGAGCTGCTCGACCCCTTCGGCGGTCGCGCCGACCTGCGCGAGGGCGTCCTGCGCGTCCTCCACGGCAGCTCCATCGCCGACGACCCGACGCGCGCGGTCCGGGCCGCCCGCTACGCCTCGCGCCTCGGCCTCGAGCCGGAGCCCGGGACGCTGGCGCAGCTGCGCGCCGCCGATCTCGCAACGGTCACGGAGGCGCGCCGCCGCGCCGAGCTCACCCGCCTCGCGGCGGAGGCGAGCGCGGCCACCGGGTTCCGGCTGCTCAGCCGGTGGGGAGTGCTCGACCTGGACGACCGCCGGTTGGATCTGCTGGCGGCGGTGGACCGGCTCGCGGCGGAGCCCCGATGGAGAGACGGGAGAGATGGCGACCACCTGCGGACGCCGGCGATCATTCTCGTCGCCGCCGGTGGCAGGTCGCTGGAGCAGGCCCTGAAGCTCGCAGCAGCGCGACCCGAGCGGCCCTCGGAGGCGGTTCGGCTCGCGAGGGGCCACGCGGCCGAGGAGCTGCTCGTCGCCGCTGCCGCGGGCGGGGACTGGGTGAGCGATTACGTCGATCGCTGGCGCGAGCAGCGGTTGCTGATCGACGGCGACGACCTCATCGCCGCCGGGATACCCAGGGGCCCCGCCGTCGGGGCGGGCTTGCAGGGGGCGTTGGAACGGAAGCTCGACGGCGCTCTGACTGGCGGCCGCGAAGCTGAGCTCGAGCTGGCCGTCGAGCTGGCGCGCAGGTCGATCTGAGATCGTCGTCGCGATGGAATGGCGCGAGCACGATGGGCTCAGGTGGCTCGAGGCCGAGCTGCCCGGTGCGCTCGCCTCGTTCACGACGAGGCAGGGCGGGCTCAGCACCGGGAGCTACGAGAGCCTCAACCTGGGCGTGCTCACCGACGACGACACCGAGACCGTCCTTCGTAATCGCCGCCTCCTCGACGCGGCGCTCGGGATCGACCCCGGATCGGTCCTGATCGGCCGTCAGGTTCACGGCGCCGAGCTGCTGGTCCACGACCGCCCCCAGGACCCGGCGCCCTGGCTGGCGCCGACTCCCGATCCGCCGGAGGTCGACGCGCATGTGACCTCGATCCCCGGCCTCGCGCCGCTCGTGTTCGTGGCCGACTGCCTGCCGATCGCGCTCTCCGGTCCCGAGGGCGTCGCCATGGTCCACGGCGGCTGGCGCGGTCTCGCCGCCGGCATCGTCGGGCGCGCGGTGGAGGCGACCGGGGCCACCGCGGCGGCCATCGGGCCCGGCATCGGGCCATGCTGCTTCGAGGTCGGCGAGGAGGTGCTTGCCGCGTTCGCGCCCCTCGGGCCGGGCGTGGCCGACGGGAGGATGCTCGATCTCGTCGAGGTGGCCCGGAGGCTCCTCGAACGGGCCGGGGTTGCGGCCATCGAAGCCGCCGGCATCTGCACCCGCTGCAACCAGGACCTCCTCTTCTCCCACCGCGGCGGGGGGCCCGCGACCGGCCGCCAGGCCGGGATCGTGAGAATGGGCGGCTAGGCGATGGTCGAGATGGTCGAGGACATCGATCCGGCGCGAGTGCGCGGCCGGCTGGAGGAGGTGCGCGAGTTTGCGGGGCCGGATGTCGAGGTCCTGGTTGCGGGCAAGTACGTCCCCCTCGACCTGATGGGCTCCCTGGCCGAGGCGGGCGTCGAGCTGATCGGCGAGAACCGCCTCCCCGACCTCGAGGCGAAGGTGGAGCGCTGGGGCGACACGTTCACGTGGGACTTCATCGGCAACCTCCAGAGCCGCAAGGTCCGCGACGTCCTTCCGCTGGTGCGGCTGATCCACTCAGTCGGAAGCGAGAGCGTCGCCAAGCGGCTCGCTCAGTACGGGGGCCTTGAAACCGAAGTGCTCGTGCAGGTGAACGTGGCCGGCGAGGACGGGAAGGGGGGAGTGGAGCCGGAGGCGCTTGGGCGGTTCATCTCCGAATTGCCGGTGCGAGTCAGCGGCCTCTCGACGATGCCCCCGTTCACCGAGGATCCAGAGGCTTCGCGACCGCACTTCGCCCGTCTGGCCGAGCTCGCCGCCGAGCACGATCTCCATCGGCTCTCGATGGGAACGACCCAGGATTGGCGCGTGGCGGTGCAGGAGGGGGCGACGACGATTCGCCTGGGCAGCGGCTTGCTGCGGTGAACGGAACGATCCGCGGGATACCTGCGGCGTCATAATCGGCGAAGGAGATCTGCCCGAGGGGGCGAAGAAAGGCGCGCAGAATGGCCGTACGCGACACATGGAACAGGGCTCTCGTCTACTTCGGGCTCGCTGAGGACCCCGAGTACCGCTACGACGACGACTACGACGACTACGAGCCGGACACGCTCTCGGAGGGCGAGGCCGCGCCGCCGCCGCGCCGCCAGCGCGAGCGCTCTCAGCAGACCTCGAACGTGCGGCGCCTGCGCCGCGACGAGCACCCGGAGGACGACATCGACGAGATCTTCGCCGACGACGCCGCCCCGCGCCGCCGCCGCGCCAACATCCGGCCCGTCTCCGACGCCGGAGCCGACGTCCAGGTGCACTTCGTCACCCCGCGCAACTTCAACGACGCGCAGGAGGTGGCCGATCGTTTCAAGCGCAGCGTCCCGGTGATCCTCAACCTGCAGTCCACGAGCGCCGACCTCTCCAAGCGCCTGATCGACTTCAGCTCCGGGCTCACCTACGCGCTCGACGGCGGCATGCAGAAGATCGCCGACAAGACCTTCATGCTCACGCCGGCCAACGTCGAGGTGAGCGCCGAGGAGAAGGCTCGCCTCGTCGAAAAGGGCTTCTTCAACCAGTCCTGACCCCTCTCTGGCGCCGGCGAGGCGGCCCGTGCCGGGGGTGCATCGCCCGGCACCCGCCTTCGGCGGGTTCTTTGGGAGGTGCCGGTCGATGCACCCCCGGCCCGTGCCGCTTTTGAGCCTCGCGGTGGCGGCTGACTAACCTGCCGGGCCATGGTTGTCGGCTTCGCAGGCGCGGGGAACATGGCGGGTGCCATCGCCCGTGGCATCGCGCGTGGGCAGGCGCCGCCCGCGATGCTCTTCACCGATTCCGGCTCTGGGCGGGCGCAGAAACTCGCCGATGAGCTCGGTGGGGAGCGCGTCGAGACCTTGGAGGAGCTCGCCGATCGTTCCGACGTCGTCGTCCTGGCCGTCAAGCCCGCCGGGCTCGAGGCGGTGGCTCCCCAGATCGCGGGGCGGACCGCTGCCGTTGCCTCGGTGCTCGGCGCCACTTCGCTGGCGAGGCTGCAGGCGGCGCTCGCCCCGACACCCGTCCTACGGACCATGCCCAACATCGCCGTCGAGATCGGCAGCGGGATCGTCTGCCACGCGCCGGTGCCGGCGGGGGTGCCGGAGATTGACGAGTTCCTCGGGATCCTCTCCGGACTCGGCAGCGTCGTGGAGCTTCCGGAGGAGCAGCTCGACGCCGCCACCGCGGTGATGGGCTGCGCGCCCGCCTACGTCGCCCTGGCGGCCGGTGCGATCGCCGATGCGGGGGTTGAGGCGGGTCTGGACCCCGAGCTCAGCGGCCGCCTCGTGCGGGAGGCGATCGAGGGCGTCGGCCGGCACCTCGCGGAGCTCGATCCTGGACCCATGCAGGTCGCGATCGCATCTCCCGGCGGCAGCACCGAGGCCGGTCTCGACGTGCTCGCCGACCGCGACGTCGCCGCCGCCTTCGCGGCCGCCGTGAGGGCATCGCTGGAGCGGATGGAGGGGAAGCGGTGATCGCCGCGGCAATCGACCGCGACGACGTCGCGCTCTACGTCGACTCGCTCTTCCTCGTCTACATCATCTTGATCTTCGCCTGGATCGTGATCTCCTGGGTCGTCACGTTCCGCGGGTCGCTGCCCTACAACCGCCCGCTGCGCGCGGTCACCGGTTTCATCGAGTCGAGCGTGGAGCCGTACCTGAACCTGTTCCGCCGCATGGTCCCGACGGTCGGCATCGGCGGCATGGGGCTGGACCTGGGGCCGATGGTCGGGCTGATCACGCTCTTCCTCGCCCGCGCGATCATCGTCGGGCTGATCTCCGGGTGAGCCTCCGCGGCTCGGAGCTCGGCAAGGCCGGGGCGGTGGCGCTTGTCGCGATCGCACTCGACCAGGTCTCGAAGGCGATCGTCCGCGGGCGCGTGCTGCCGGGCGAGCAGATCGACCTGATCGCGGGCGTGCAGATCGTTCGCGTCCACAACAGCGGAATCGCCTTCGGCATGCTCGACGACGCGGGATCGATCGTCATCGTGATCGCTGCGATCGCGTTCGCCGCGCTGCTTTCGATGTTCTTGCTCAGCGCCGAGCGCCGGGGTCTCTGGCTGCCCGTGGGCCTGCTCGCCGGCGGCGCGCTCGGCAACCTGATCGACCGCGCGCGCGAGGGCTACGTGACCGACTTCATCGACCCACCGAGATGGCCGGCCTTCAACATCGCCGACATCGAGATCACCGTCGGGGTGATCCTGCTCGTGACCATCTACGTGCTGCAGCCTGACCCCGACCCCGAGCCCGAGGCGAGCGGGGATGGCTGATGTCTTGGAGCCGCGCATCGTCCACGCAGACGAGCACCTGGCGGTAGTCGACAAGCCGGCCGGGATGATCGTCCACGAGGCGCCGGGATCCGACGACCCCACCCTGGTCGCCGCTCTCGGCGAGATGCTCGCGGGCGGCGAAGACCCCACGCGCCCCGGGATCGTCCACCGGCTCGACCGCGATACGTCAGGCCTTCTCGTCGTCGCCCGCACGCAGGAGGCGCACGCTGCCCTGAGCCGGATGATCGCCGCGCGGGAGGTCTCACGGGAGTACCTGACCCTCGTTGAGGGATGCCCACCGTCACGGACCGGCACCATCGACGCGCCGCTCGGCCGCGACCATCGCGCCCACGAGCGGATCGTGGTGGGGGGTCGCCGCCCCCGGCCCGCGGTCACGCACTTCGAGGTGCGCGAGCGCCTCGCCCGCGACGCCCTCCTCGACGTCAAGCTCGAGACGGGACGCACCCATCAGATCCGCGTCCACCTGCAGGCCATCGGCCATCCGGTTGCGGGCGACCCGCAGTACGGCGGCGGCGGCCGCTACGGCCTCGAGCGGCAGTTCCTCCACTCACGCCGTATCGCCTTCGATCACCCGATCAGCCGCGTGCGGATCGAGGAGGAGAGCGAGCTCCCCGCTGACCTGGCGGCCGCACTCGAGCTGGCGCGGGCGGCCTAGGGGCGCTTTCCCCAGCCCTCGCTCCAGCGCTTTCCCCAGTCTCTAGACTTCGTCGCTCACCGAAAGCGGTCCCGACGCGGGCCGCGGGCCCTGCCCGGCGCAGCCATATGCGACCGGGTCCCCGCCGAATCGCGTCCAGGACCTGATCTACACACAAGCAAGCAAGGGAATCAATGGCTGACACCGGCATCAAGGAGCTGCTCGAAGCGGGAGTCCACTTCGGGCATCAGACGAGACGTTGGGATCCGTCCATGCGCCGCTACATCCACGGCGAGCGCGACGGCATCCACATCATCGACCTGCTGCAGACCGAGCAGCTGCTCGGCGAGGCGCGCGAGTTCTGCGCGGAGATCGCCGGCCGCGGCGGCAAGGTGCTGTTGGTCGGGACCAAGAAGCAGGCCCGCGACTCGATCGAGCACTGGGCCGAGGAGACGGGCATGCCCTACGTCAGCAGGCGCTGGCTGGGCGGGCTGCTGACCAACTTCCAGACGATCAACAAGCGCATCAAGCGGCTGCACGAGCTCGACGAGCTCAACAAGAACGGTCAGCTCGCCCTGCTCCCGACGAAGGAGCGCATGGCGCGCGAGGCCGAGCTCCGCAAGCTCGAGTTCAACCTCGGCGGTGTGCGCGACATGCAGCGCCCGCCGGACGCGATCTTCGTGATCGACCTCAACGCGGAGGAGATCGCGGTCAACGAGGCGCGCCGCCTCGGGATTCCGATCGTCGGCCTCGTCGACACGAACTGCAACCCGCGCCCGGTCGAGTACGTGATCCCCGGCAACGACGACGCGATCCGCTCCTGCGAGCTGATCGTGCGCACGCTGGGAGAGGCGATCCTCGAGTCCGCCACCGCGTGGCAGGCCGCCGAGGACGCCCGCCGCAAGCGCGAGGAGGAGGAGCGCAAGCGCCGCGAGGAGGAGGAGCGCAAGCGCCGCGAGGAGGAAGAGGCCCGCAAGGCCGCGGAGGCCGAGGCCGCCGCCAAGGCGAAGGCTGAAGCCGACGCCGCCGCCAAGGCCGAGGCCGAGGCCGCCGCCAAGGCGGAGCCGGCTCCCGCGCCGGCTGAGGAGAAGGCTCCGGCCAAGGCCGAGCCCGCGACACCTCCGGCGGACGGGAACGCCGCCGAGGCCGAGCCCGCCCCCGCGGAATCCACGCCGGCCGCTCCCGCGGCCGCAACGCCAGAAGGAGGCTCAGAGTGAGCGACGTCCAGATCAAGGCAGCCGACGTGAAGGCGCTCCGGGACCGCACCGGGGCGGCGATGATGGACTGCAAGAAGGCCCTCGAGGAGACGGGCGGCGACACCGACAAGGCTGTCGAGCTGCTTCGCGTCAAGGGCCAGGCTCAAGTTGCCAAGCGCGGCGGCCGCTCGACCGGCGAAGGTCGGGTTGGAACGTACAGCCACGCCGGCAAGATCGGCGTGCTCGTCGAGGTTCAGTGCGAGACCGACTTCGTCGCTCGCAACGAGAACTTCATCGAGTTCGTGAACGACCTCGCGCTGCACATCGCAGCTGCGGCGCCCCGGGTGGTCAACGCCGAGGACATCCCGGAGGAGGAGGTCGCCGCCGAGCGCAGCGTCTTCGAGCAGAAGGCAGCTGAGGACGGCAAGCCCGAGAACGTCCGCGAGAAGATCGTGGAGGGCCAGCTCAACAAGTGGCGCAAGGAGATCGCGCTGCTCGAGCAGGTGCACGTCAACGGCGACAAGCACGACGGTAAGACGATCAAGGAGCTCCTCGACGAGGCGGGCGCCCTGCTCAAGGAGAACATCAAGATCGTCCGCTTCGCTCGTTTCGCACTGGGCGAGAACGACGCCGACGGCGAGTAGGACAGGGAAACGGCTGAGCGAGACGATGAGCGAGGCCGCTGACAACGGACGGGCCTTCGACCGGGTCCTGCTGAAGCTCTCAGGCGAGGCCCTGATGGGCGAGTTGGAGTACGGAACCGACCCCGAGCGGGTCGACCGGATGGCCGCGCAGATCGCGCGCACCCATTCGACCGGCATCGAGATCGCGATCGTCGTCGGCGCCGGGAACATCTACCGCGGCCTGCAGGGTGCGGCCGCGGGGATGGACCGGGCCACCGCCGACTACATGGGCATGCTCGCGACCGTGCTCAACGCGCTGACGCTGCAGGACGCGCTGGAGCGGCTCGGCTCGCACACCCGGGTCATGTCGGCGATCTCGGTCACCGAGGTCGCCGAGCCCTACATCCGCCGCCGCGCGGTCCGGCACCTCGAGAAGGGCAGGATCGTGATCTTCGCGGCTGGAACCGGTAACCCGTTCTTCACGACGGACACGGCCGCGTCGCTGCGGGCGCTCGAGATCCACGCCGAAGCGATCCTGATGGCCAAGCACGGGATCGCTGGTGTCTACGACGCCGACCCCGCGAAGGTCGCGGACGCGAAGTTCCTGCCCAGGATCACGCACCTGGAGGCGATCGAGCGCGGACTCAAGGTGATGGACTCGACGGCGCTGTCGCTGTGCATGGACAACGACCTGCCCATTCACGTCTTCAACATGGCCGACGAGTCGAACATAGATAGGATCGTCGCCGGAGAGCAGGTGGGAACGCTGGTGGCATCGTGAGCGAGTTCATTGACGAGCTTCTGGACGACGCCGCCGAGCGCATGGCCAAGTCGGTCGAATCGACGCGGAACGAGCTCGCGACCGTGCGCACCGGCCGCGCTTCGCCCCATCTCCTCGACCGCATCCAGGTCGACTACTACGGCACCTCGACGGCTTTGAACCAGCTGGCGAACGTGGCGACGACGGACGCCAGGCTGCTGACGGTCACCCCCTACGACAAGGGCTCGATCGGTGCCATCGAGAAGGCCATCCAGGAATCCGACGTGGGGCTAACGCCCAACAACGACGGCAACGTGATCCGCCTTCAGGTGCCCGAGCTGACCGAGGACCGGCGCAAGGACATGGTGAAGATGGTCCACGGCGTCGCCGAGGAGGGCAAGGTCGCGGTCCGCAACATCCGTCGCGACGTGCTCGGGGATCTCCGGGATCTGAAGAAGGAAGGCGACGTGGGAGAGGACGACGAGCGCCGCGGCGAGAGCGCGCTGCAGGAGCGCACGGACAAGGCGATCGCCGAGATCGACACGCTCGTCAAGGGCAAGGAAGAGGAGATCCTCACCGTCTAGCGGCCAGCGTCGCCGTCGGTGCTGGATCGAGGCCGATGACGGCGCAGGAACCGCCCGGCAACGGGAGCGCGGCGAACGTCGCGATCATCATGGACGGCAACGGTCGCTGGGCGACCGAACGGGGTCTGCCGATCCTCGAGGGCCACCGGCGCGGGGCCAGGACCCTGAAGCAGACGGTCAAGGACGCGGTCGGCCTCGGGATCGAGCAGCTCACCGTCTACGCGTTCTCGACCGAGAACTGGGCCCGCCCGCGCGACGAGGTCGCGGGCCTGATGGAGATGTTCGGCAAGCTGATCGTCTCCGAGACCCCGGAGCTTCACGACGAGGGCGTGCGGATGGTGTTCGTCGGGCGCCGCTCCGAGGTCTCTGAGCAGATGCAGGAGCAGATGGCCTGGGCGGAGGCGGAGACCGCCCAGAATCCGCGGATGACCCTCTTCGTCGCCTTCAACTACGGGGGCCGGGCGGAGATCCTCGATGCGGCCGAGCGATACGAGGGCGGCGGGGAGGAGGCATTCGCCAAGCTCCTCTACGAGCCCGAGATGCACGATCCCGAGCTGGTGATCAGAACCAGCGGCGAGGAGCGCCTGTCGAACTTCCTGCTGTGGCAGTCCGCGTACTCGGAGCTCTTCTTCACCGACGTCCTCTGGCCGGACTTCGACCGCTCGACGCTGGAGGCGGCCCTGCAGGCCTACGCGGCCCGTCGCCGCCGCTTCGGCACACGGGAGTAGGCTCGGCCGTCCATTGGACTTCCCGCCCCGGCCAAGCTCATCAAACCCGCGCCGGGTCGAGCGCAGGAGGGCAACCGAGCCCGACCCCGCAAACGATCCCGAGGCCGGCACCGGCGCCTTCGACTGGACCAGCGAGCTCTCGCTGGAGTCACCGGGCGCACGGCCGGCAGACGACGTTCCCGCGGCGGAGGACCCATCCGGTCGGCGCCGTGGAGGTCGCAGGCGCCCTCGCGAGGAGGATCCGGCGCCGCCCGTGGAAGGCGGGGGGCGAGCCCGGCGTCGCGTCTCCTCCGAGACCGTGGCACGCGTCCTCTGGGCCGTTCCCTGGGTGGTCTTCGCGATCTTCGTGATCGCCGCCGGGGACGCGGTGTTCGCCGTCGCGATGGTCGCCGTCGGCTGGGCCCTGCTCGTCGAGTACTTCCGGATGACCGCCCGCGCCCGCCCGTTCCAGCTCGTCGGCTTCGCGGCCGCGGCGGCGATGATCGCCGCCGCATATCTCGGTGATTCCTTCCAGATCCTGCTCGTGGCCGTCGCCTTCTTCCCGGTGATGCTCGGCTTCGCGATCACGCGGCCCTCGCTGCACAACGTCACCTGGGCCATGGCCGTGACCGTGTTCGGCGTCGTCTGGATCGGGCTGCCGCTGGCGCATGCGGTGCTCCTGCGCGAGATCCCCCAGCACGGCGGCGCGCTTCTCGTCGACGTGCTCGTCTGCACGTTCTTCACCGACACGTTCGCCTACATCGGCGGGCGCATGTTCGGCCAGCACCCGCTGGCTCCGACCGTGTCACCGAACAAGACGATCGAAGGCCTCGTGATCGGCATCGCCGGCGGCGTCTTCGGCTTCTGGCTCGCCGGCCTGTACCAGGATTGGCTCTCCGGCCCGGAGGCCCTGCTCATGGGCCTCTGCATCGCCATCCTCGCCCCGATGGGTGACCTCTTCGAGTCGGCGATCAAGCGCGACCTCGACGTCAAGGACACGGGCCGGATGCTCGGCCCCCACGGTGGCCTTCTCGACCGCCTCGACGCCGTCCTCTTCACCGTCGTCGCCGGCTACTACCTGGCTCTGGCGATCGTCGTCTGAGCCCAGCAACTCCGCCGATCCACCTGGGGTGACAGAGACCACGATCCTGGTCTGAGTCACCCCACGCCCTGCTTGGGCGGCTTCGGTGCACCGTCCGGGGTGACTGAGACCAGCATGCTGGTCTGAGTCACCCCCTGCTCGGCTGCGGGGCTGGTGCGGGACTGAGAGGAGCGGCCGCCACCACCACTTGGGAAGGCCCCGCTTTAGGTGACGTACAGCCGCCTACCTACACTCCCGGCGGTGAAAAGGGTCCTGATCCTCGGCTCGACCGGCTCGATCGGCGAGCAGGCGCTCGACGTCATCGCGCGCTCCGACGAGCTCGCGGTCGCCAGCCTGAGTGCCTCGACCGGCTGGGAGCGTCTGCTCGAGCAGGCCAACCAGAGCGGCGTCGCGCTCGTCGCGCTGGCGGATCCCGGCGCGGCCCGCTCAGCCCGCGGATCGGGCTGGAAGGGCGAGGTCCTTGCGGGCGAGGAGGGGATCCGCGAGCTGATCTCACGATGCGAGCCCGATGTCGTGCTCAACGCGATCGTCGGCTCCGCGGGCCTGGGACCGACGATCGTCGCGCTCAGCGCCGGGATCGAGGTGGCCCTCGCCAACAAGGAGAGCCTGGTCGTGGGCGGCGAGCTCGTGATGGCGCTCTCGGAGGCCGCCGAAGCGCGGATCGTGCCGGTCGACTCCGAGCACTCCGCCCTCCAGCAGCTGATCCGAGCCGAACCCCCAGGCTCGGTCGAGAAGCTCGTCCTCACCGCCTCCGGCGGACCCTTCCGCGGCCGCACCGATCTCCGCGGCATCACCCGCGAGGAGGCGCTGGCCCATCCCACCTGGGACATGGGCGGGAAGATCTCGATCGACTCGGCGACGCTGATGAACAAGGGACTCGAGCTGATCGAGGCCCACCACCTGTTCGGACTCGCCTACGACGACATCGACGTCGTCGTTCACCCGCAGTCGCTGATCCACGCTCTGATCCACATCGTCGACGGCTCTACGTTGGCCCATCTCGGCCACCCGGACATGCGCGTCCCGATCGCCTACGCGCTGTGCGGGCCTGATCGCCTCGAGCTCCCCGTCGGATCCCTCGACCTGGCGGCGGTCGGCGCGCTCACCTTCGAGGAGCCCGACACCGAGACCTTCGCCTGCCTGCGCCTCGCCCGCGAGGCCGGGGAGGCCGGGGGGACCGCGCCATGCGTTCTCAACGCGGCCAACGAGGTCGCCGTCGAGTCCTTCCTCGCCGGAGCGCTCCCGTTCGCGGGCATCGCCGAGGTGGTGGAGGCCGTTCTCGGGTCCATGCCGGGCACCGTCCCGGCCCACTTCGAGGACCTCTTCGCCTGCGACGAGGAGGCCCGCGCCCGCGCAGGCGAGGAGGTCTCCGCGGCCGCCACCGGTGCCGCGAGCGGCAACGGAAGGGGCGCCCGGTGAGCTGGTTCTTCGCGATCGCCGGCTTCGCCGCGCTCGTCGTCCTGCACGAGGCCGGACACTTCACCGCGGCCAAGATGGTCGGGATGAGGGTCGAGAAGTTCTTCCTGTTCTTCCCGCCCAAGGTCGCCTCCGTGACCCGCGGGGAGACGGAGTACGGGATCGGCGCGATCCCGCTCGGCGGCTACGTGAAGATCACCGGGATGAACCCGGAGGAGGAGATACCTCCGGAGGTAGTCGAGCGTGCCTACTACCGCCAGCCGGTCTGGAAGCGGATCTTCGTGATCGCCGCCGGCCCGGCGGTGAACATCGTCCTCGCGCTGGTCATGTTCTTCTTCCTGGCCGTCGGCTTCGGACTCGACGGGGACGTCACGAACCGGGTCGGCACCGTCAGCAGCGACCTCCCCGCGGAGGGGCAGCTGCAGGAGGGCGACCAGCTCCTGTCGGTCGACGGGCGCGACGTCTCCTCGCTCACGAACGCGCAGCTAGCCAACACGGTGCGCCGGCAGGTCAACACGCACACCTGCGCGGGCAAGCCGACCGACGGCTGCGAGGCGACGACACCGGTCAGCCTGGAGGTCCTCCGCGACGGCGAGCGCGTCAAGCTCGAGGTCACCCCCGTCTACGAGGTACCGGAGGACATCCCGGGCACCGACGTCGACGAGTCGCAGGACGCCCGCATGGTGGTCGGCTTCGGCTACGAGGCCGAGCGTGAGCGCACCTCGATCGGCGAGGGGGTCGACTTCTCCCTCGATCGCGCCTGGTTCATCACCTCGACGACCGCCGACGTGCTCGCCCACATCTTCGAGAAGGAGCAGCGCGAGCAGATCAGCGGCGTCGTCGGCAACACCGAGATCACGAAGCAGAGCTTCGACACGGACCTGCGCCAGGCGTTCCTCGTCCTCGCCGTGATCAGCCTCTCGCTCGGGGTCATCAACCTGCTGCCGTTCCTGCCCCTCGACGGCGGCCACATCTTCTGGGCGATCGTCGAGAAGGTGCGCGGCAGGCCCGTCTCGCTGGTGGTCATGGAGCGCTCCGGGCTGATCGGATTCGCGCTGGTGATGGTGCTCTTCCTGATCGGCCTGCAGAACGACATCGACCGCCTCGGTGACGGCGGCTTCGATTCACGCTGACGGCGCAAACCTGCTGTAGCGTTCGTCCGAACCGGCGAACCCTGGAGGAGGGCGACCAAAGATGGAAGCGACGACGTCCGAGCGGCACGCGAGCGGAGGTCCGGGCGGCGAGCCCGAGGCAGCCAATCTCGCCAAGGCGTTCCAGGCGACGGTCGAGCGCCTCGGCGACGCCGTCGCCCTGCGCGACGCGGAGCAGGAGATCACCTGGAACGAGTTCCGCGCTCAGGCCGCGGCCGTCGCCGGCGGACTCGCCGGGCTCGGCGTCTCCCACGGCGACACGGTCGCCCTGATGCTCAACAACCGGGTCGAGTTCTTCCCCTGCGACCTCGGCGTCTCGACCCTCGGCGGCGTCCCCTTCTCGATCTACCAGACCGCTTCGCCCGAGCAGATCACCTACGTCTGCGGCGACGCGGGCGTCAAGGTCGCGATCGTCGAGAAGGCCTTCCTCGAGGTCTTCAAGAAGGCCGACATCCCGGCCCTCGAGCACCTGATCGTCCTCGACGGCGACGGGGGCACCATGACCTACGAGGAGCTCCTCGCCTCCGACCCCGACTTCGACGACGCCGCGGCGGCTGACGGCGTCGGGCTCGACGACACGCTGACGCTGATCTACACCTCTGGCACCACCGGGCCGCCCAAGGGCGTCGAGCTCACCCATCGCAACCTGCTCAGCCTCGTGGGCAGCATCGACCACATGATCGCGTTCCCCGAGGAGGGGGCGAAGGTGATCTCGTGGTTGCCGGCGGCGCACATCGCCGAGCGCGGCGCCCACTACTACCTGCCGGTGACCAAGGGTGTGCAGGTCTCGGTCTGCCCGGACCCGCGCAAGATCATCGAGTTCCTGCCGACCGTCCGGCCGACGTGGTTCTTCGCGGTGCCTCGCGTCTGGGAGAAGCTCAAGGCCGGCCTCGAGACGATGCTGAGCAGCCTTCCGGACGAGCAGCGCGAACCCGCCGAGCAGGGCATGCAGGCTGCGATCCAGAAGGTGCGCCTCGAGCAGAGCGGGGAGGAGGTACCGCCGGAGATCGAGCAGGCTGTCGCCGCGATGGAGGAGAAGATGTTCGCGGGCCTGCGCGCGCACCTCGGGCTCGACGAGATCGTCGCCGTCAACGTCGGTGCCGCGCCGACCCCCGTCGAGGTGCTCGAGTTCTTCCACGCCATCGGCATCCCGGTGGCCGAGCTCTGGGGCATGTCGGAGACCTGCGGAGCGGCGACGGTGAACCCTCCGGAGAAGGTCAAGATCGGTACGGTCGGGCCGCCGCTGCCCGGCGTCGAGATCCGCCTGGCCGAGGACGGCGAGGTCCAGGTCAAGGGCGCCATCATCATGCCCGGCTACCGGAACATGCCGGAGAAGACCGCCGAGACGATCGACGAGGAGGGCTGGCTCTCGACCGGGGACATCGGTGAGCTCGACGAGGACGGCTACCTGAAGATCGTCGATCGCAAGAAGGAGCTGATCATCAACGCCGCCGGCAAGAACATGTCGCCGGCCGGGATCGAGGCCAACCTGAAGGCCTCCAGCCCGCTGATCGGTCAGGCGATCGCGATCGGTGACGCGCGGCCCTACAACGTCGCGCTGATCGTGCTCGACGCCGAGTACGCGCCCTCCTGGGCCGAGAAGAACGGCGTCGGTGCCACCGACGTCTCCGGGCTGGCCGAGGACGAGCGGGTCCTCGACGCAGTGCAGGAGGCCGTCGACGCCGCCAACGCGAAGATGTCCCGGGTCGAGCAGATCAAGAAGTTCAAGCTGCTGGGGGCCGAATGGGAGCCGGGCGGCGACGAGCTGACTCCGACCATGAAGCTGAAGCGAAAGCCGATCAACGACAAGTACGCGACCGAGATCGAGGATCTCTACGCAAGCTGATCGCCCATCCGTCCAGCGTGCGCTCCTTCCGGGTGCGCGATGTGGATCATGTGCGGGATGAGTCGAGCCGCGACAGCGAGCGCACCGGCTGCGCCGTGCGTCGAACGACGGTATGAACGCCCCGGGGGGACAGAGGACCTGACTTCGTGATCGAGCTCAGCCCTGAGGCATCCGCCGGCGTCCAGAGGCTGCTCGTCGACTCGCGCGATCGACGTCACAACTCCGTCAGCAGCCGTGAGCTGAGGGTCGAGGCGATCGTCGGTGGCGCCTTCCTGGTCGCGGCGATCGCGATCGCGCTGCTGTTCGACTCGGGGCGCGAGCTGGAGGCCTGGAAGGCGGTGATGGTCTTCGTGACCCTCGTCGTCGCCTCGCGGATCGTCTTCGAGGTCGGCTCCGTCTACACCTGGCCAGGGCAGGTCGCCTTCGTGCCCGGCCTCTTCCTGCTCCCGCCCGAGTACGTGCCGCTCGTCGTCGCCGCAGCGCTGACCACCGGCAAGCTGCTCGATCACGCCGGGCGGCCGCCGGGCAGGGCGCTGATGGCGCTGGGCGACTCCTGGTTCTCGATCGGCCCGACCCTGGTGCTGCTGGCGGCGGACTCGCCGTCGGCCATGGAGGTCGGGGCCGGGTGGCTGCTGCTCGCCCTCGCGGCGCAGTTCTTCGGGGAGAGCATCTCCTCGCGCGTCCGCGAGCAACTCCACCACGGCGCGACTCTGCGCGAGCAGATGCTCGAGAGCGCCTGGATCTACTCGGTCGACGCGCTGCTCTCATGCGTCGGTTTCGCTGTGGCGCTCGCGTGCGACGTCAAGCCCGCGGCGGACCTGCTGGTCCTCCCGCTGTTCGGCGTGCTCGCGTTCCTCGCCCAGGACCGCCGCCGCAGCCTCAACTCGGCCCTCGAGCTCAGCGATGCCTATCGGGGCACCGCGCGGATGCTCAGCAGCGTCATCGGCCACGACGACGCCTACACCGGCTCCCACACCCGCGGCGTCACCGACCTCGCCGCGCACGTCTCCGACCGGCTCGGGCTCACCCCCGACCAGCGGCGCAAGGTGGAGTTCGGGGCGATGCTGCACGACGTCGGCAAGATCGCGATCTCGAAGGAGATCATCAACAAGCCGACCTCCCTGAGCGAGGACGAGTGGGCCCTGATGCGCACCCACACGATCGAGGGCCAGCGCATGCTCGATCAGGTCGGTGGCCTGATGAGCGAGATCGGGCGGGTCGTCCGCTGGTCCCACGAGCGCTTCGACGGGGCCGGGTACCCGGACGGCATCGCCGGGGAGGAGATCCCGATCGAGGCCCGGGTCGTGTTCTGCTGCGATGCCTTCAGCGCCATGACCACCGACCGCCCCTATCGCGGGGCGATGAGCGAATCGGCGGCCATCTCCGAGCTTCAGGCGAACGCCGGAAGCCAGTTCGACCCGATCGTCGTCGAGGCCCTCGTCATGGTCCTCGTGACCGCCCGTGGAACCGGGGCTGGACAAACCTCGTAGAGACTAAAGTCGGGCTTCGCGGGTACCGATTGGGGAATCGGAACCCACCATCCCGTTTCGTTCACCAATAGGAGAGGTCTTGAGGAGATTCGCCGCGATCTCCGTCGCGCTCGCGACGGTTGCAATGCTGATCGGCCCCGCTGCGGCGAGCGCCCGCGACTCGTCGCAGGACCCGAGCGGCGCGTTGGCGGGCATCATCTCTGGCCTCCTGCCGGAGGCTACGCAGGACTCCTGCGAGGCTCCGCTGCTCGAGCAGCCGTTCGCTTTCACGGGCGACCTCCTCGACTACGTCCTCGCTCCGGACGGGAGCTTCGAGGGCACCGATGGTGACGGCTGGCTGCTGGAGGGCGGCGCCGCTGTGGTCGCCGGCAACGACCCGTTCCCGATCAGGCCCGACGGCGACGACGACTCGATTCTCGCGATGCCGAACGGCGGCGCGGCGACGAGCGCACCGATGTGCGTCGACCTCGATTACCCGCACTTCCGGCTCGCCGCTCACCAGATCCCGCTCAGCAACGGCAAGATCCGCGGGAGGCTGAAGGTGGAGACGCTCTATCCGGGCGCGAGGAACCCGCGCTGGCGCAAGGTCGACGTCCTCAGGCCCGAGACGGACGGCTGGGTCGTCAGCGACTTCCTCGACCTCGAGCCCGAGCGGGGCGGCACCGGTCCCGGCGGCCGCCAGGTCTCACTCCGCTTCACCGCCATCAACGGCGGCGGCTTCGAGGTCGACGACGTCTACGTCGACCCGCGCTTCCGCAACTAGCCGTCGCCGCGGGGCATCCGGCAGGCGCGGCCTGACGCTCCCAGCCCGGGCGGCCCTCGGACGGCGGACGGGGCGCGCTCCTACAATCCAGCGGAGAGATGGCTTCGAAGCGGCAGATATTCGTCGGCGGGGTGCCGATCGGCGGGGGCGCGCCCGTCGCGGTGCAGACCATGACCAAGACCGAGACCGCCAACCTGGCGGCGACGATGGAGCAGATCCGGACGGTCGCGGACGCGGGCGCGGACCTCGTCCGGGTTGCAGTCCCGCGTGAGAAGGACGCCGACGCCCTGCGGACGATCGTCAAGGAGTCGCCGATCCCGGTCATCGCCGACATCCACTTCAACCACACGCTGGCGCTCAAGGCGATCGACGCGGGGGCCCACTGCATCCGTCTCAACCCGGGCAACATCGGCGGCCGCGAGAAGGTCGCCGAGGTCGCGGTCAAGGCCACCGAGAAGGGTGTGCCGATGCGCATCGGGGTCAACTCCGGCTCCCTTCCCAAGCACCTGCACGAGCTCGAGCGCGAGGCTCCCGTCGAGGCACTGGTCGCCGCCGCGGTCGAGTTCGTCGAGCTCATGGAGTCGCTCGACTTCGAGAACTTCAAGGTCTCGATCAAGTCGACCAACGTCCCCAACACGATCGCCGCCAACCGGCTGCTGGCCGAGAAGATCCCCTATCCGATCCACCTCGGCATCACCGAGGCCGGGACGAAGTGGTCGGGGGCGCTGAAGTCGTCGGTCGGGCTCGGCACGTTGCTCGCCGACGGGGTCGGCGACACGATCCGGATCTCGCTCTCCACCTTCCACGCGGAGGAGGAGGTGAAGGTCGCCTGGGAGATCCTCAAGGCGCTGCAGCTCCGCGAGCGCGGTCCGGTGCTCATCGCCTGCCCGACCTGCGGGCGGCTGCAGTTCGACATGGACACGGTCGTGGCTGAGATCGAACAGCGGCTCGAGTCGTACGAGGAGCCGATCGAGGTCGCCGTGCTGGGCTGCGCCGTCAACGGGATCGGCGAGGCATCCCACGCCGACTTCGGGATCACCGGCGCCAAGAACGAGGGATTGATCTTCGCCCAGGGCAAGCCGCTGCGGAAGATCCCGCAGGAGGAGCTCGTCGACGCGCTCTTCGAGGAGATCGACAAGTCGCTCGGACGCGGCGGCACCGAGTTCGAGGCGGACAAGGCCGCCGAGGGCGAGGAGTGGCTGCGGAAGATCGAGGAGGAGAACGCCGGCGACCTCACTCCCGAGAAGATCGCGGCGATGGAGAAGGCGGCCGCCGAGAAGGGCGAGGACATCACCGCGCCCGGCGACGGCGAGTACATGAAGCCGGTCAAGAAGGGCAAGCGCGTCGAGCTCGGCGAAGACGCCTCGCCGACCGCCGGTCGCAGGTTCACCCGGGCCTGAGGCCGACCCCATCTCGAAGCTGCTCGACCGGATGCCGCCGTGGACCACCTCGGTCCCGGCTCTCGGCGTCGTCCTGCTCGTGCTCACGTGGGGCAGCAAGAGCCCGCTCGTCCTGGTGGTGGTCGGCGTCTGGCTGGCCGCGTCGGTCCTCAGCGCCGTCCATCACGCCGAGGTCGTCGCCCACCGGGTCGGCGAGCCCTTCGGATCGCTCGTGCTCGCGATCGCCGTCACCGTGATCGAGGTCGCGCTGATCGTGACCCTGATGATCTCCACCGACTCCGACACCTCGACACTGGCGCGCGACACAGCCTTCGCGGCCGTGATGGTGACCCTGAACGGGATCGTGGGCCTGTCGCTGCTGTTCGGCACCCTGCGGACCCGGCTCGCTCAGTTCAATGCCGAGGGAACCGCCTCGGCGCTGGCGACGGCCCTCACCCTGACGACCCTGACCCTCGTCGTCCCGAACTTCACGACCAGCGAGCCGGGCGCGGAGTTCTCCGCCTCGCAGCTGGCCTTCGCCGCCGTTGCCGCGCTGGGGCTGTACGCGCTGTTCGTGCTCATGCAGACGGTTCGTCATCGCGACTTCTTCCTCCCGGTCGGCAAGGACGGCGAGGCGGGCGCCGAGGAGCACGCGGAGCCGCCATCCGACGGTGAGGCGCGCTGGAGCCTGGCCATGCTGCTGGTCTCGCTCGTCGCCGTCGTCGGCCTGGCGAAGACCGAGTCACCGGCGATCGAGGACGCGGTCGCCGCGATCGGCGCACCGCAGTCGGCGGTCGGCGTCGTGATCGCGATCCTCGTCCTCGCCCCGGAAACGATCGCCGCCGTGCGCAACGCCCGCCGCGGGCGCGTGCAGACGAGCTTCAACCTCGCCTACGGCTCGGCGATGGCGAGCATCGGCCTGACCATCCCGGCGATCGCCATCGCCTCGATCTGGGTCGACGGCCCCCTGACGCTCGGCCTCGAGCCCACCCAGATGGTCCTGCTCGCGCTCACCGCGGTGGTCTCGGCCCTGACCGTGCTGCCCGGCCGCGCCACGCTGCAGGAGAGCAGCGTCCACCTCGCGATCTTCGCCGCGTTCCTCTTCCTCGCGCTCAACCCGTGAGCCCTTGACCTAGAGTGCTCGCTCGTGGAGCACCCGAAGCAGGAGGTGAGCATCGAGCGCGTGCGGGTCGTCGACCTGCCGCTGCTGATGCCGATGCTGCGTGCTTACTGCGACTTCTACGAGGTCGACCCGCGCGACGACCGCCTCGTCGCCCTCTGCCGCGCCCTGATCGACGACCCGGGGGAGGGGACGCAGTTGCTTGCGAGGAGGATCGAGGAGGACGGGGCGATCGGGGATCCGCTCGGGTTCGCGACGGTGTTCTGGACCTGGCAGACGCTCGACGCGGCTCGGATCGGGGTGATGAACGACCTGTTCGTCGTCGCCGATGCCCGCGGAACTGGCGTCGGGCGTCGGCTCATCGAGGCCTGCCGGGGGGAGTGCCGCAAGCGCGGGGCTCAGAAGCTCGTCTGGGAGACGGCGCTCGACAACGAGCGCGCGCAGGCTCTCTACGACTCGATGGGCGCGGAGTCCTCGCGCTGGCTGAGCTACGAGATCGACGCCTGGTAGCACGGATATCCTCGCCATCCCGATGAGCCGACTTTCGACCTACCTGCTGCCGACCCTGAAGGACGCGCCCGCCGACGCGGAGGCCGTCTCCCACCAGCTGATGGTGCGCGCCGGGCTGATCCGCCAGCTCGGCGCCGGGATCTGGACCTGGCTTCCCGCCGGCCTGCGCAGCGTCCGCAAGGCGGAGGCGATCGTCCGCGAGGAGATGGATGCGATCGGCTGCCAGGAACTCCTGCTCCCGGTCATGCAGCCGGCCGAGATCTGGCGGCAGACCGGCCGCTATGAGATCACCGAGCTGTTCAAGCTCGAGGACCGCAAGGGCTCCGACATGGTTCTGGCGATGACGGGCGAGGAGGCGCTCACCTTCCACGTCTCGCGGGAGATCCGCTCCTACCGCGAGCTGCCGCTGATGCTCTACCAGCTGCAGACGAAGGAGCGAGACGAGCCGCGGCCCCGCGCCGGGGTGCTGCGAACCCGCGAGTTCACCATGAAGGACGCCTACTCCTTCGATCGCGACACCGACGGCCTCGCCCGCTCCTACGAGCTCCAACGAGGCGCCTACGCTCGCGTCTATGACCGTTGCGGTCTCCGGTGGTACGAGGTCGAATCCGACGTCGGGATGATGGGAGGGATCGGCGCCCACGAGTACATGGCTCCCTGCGCCGCCGGCGAGGACCAGGTCGCGTTGGCCCCCGGCTACGCCGCCAACGTCGAGATCGCCTCGGCGCTCGCACGGCCGGTCGATCTGCCGCCGCCGCTCGACGCGCCGAGGGAGGCGCCCACCCCGGGCCTGAGCACCGTCGGGGACGTCGCGGACGCGCTCGGCGTCCCGACGGGGGCGCTGATCAAGGCGATGCCTGTGATCGCGGAGGACCGCGGCCTGCTGCTGGTGCTCGTGCGCGGGGATCACCGCCTGAACGAGACCAAGCTCGGCAATCATCTCGGTGGACCCGTGCGGCAGGCGCGCCCGGAGGAGTTCGAGGAAGCCATCGGCCCGGCCGGGTTCATCGGCCCGGTCGGCACCGACGTGCCCATCCTCATGGACGACGCGATCAGCGGCGCCGGGCTCGTCGCCGGCGCGAACAAGGCCGACGCGCACCTGATCGGGATCGAACCCGGGCGGGACTTCGAGTTCGAGCCCTGCGACGTGCGCATCGTCGAGGCCGGGGACACGACCGAGGCCGGGGACGCGATCGAGATCGAGGACGCGATCGAGATCGGGAACATCTTCAAGCTCGGAACCCGCTACTCGGAGCCGCTGGGGGCCACGTACCTCGACGAGGAGGGGAGCGAGCGGCCGATCGTGATGGGCAGCTACGGGATCGGCCCGGCCCGCATCGTGGCCGCCGCGATCGAGCAGAACGCCGACGAGAAGGGCATCTCGTGGCCGCTCGCACTGGCACCCTGGCAGGTCCACATCGTTCAGCTGGGCAAGGGGGAGGACGAGGCAGCCGAGGCGGCGGAAGCAGCCTACGGCGAGCTGACCGCAGCGGGGATCGAGGTCGTGCTCGACGATCGCCCCAACGCCGGGACGGGCGAGAAGCTCACCGACGCCGAGCTGCTCGGGTGCCCGCTGCGCCTGGTGATCGGCAAGCGGGGCATCGCCGACGGCGTCGCTGAGGCGCAGGAGCGGGCGAGCGGGGAGGAGAGCCGGATTCCGCTCGGCGAGCTCGAGGCCGGGGTCAGGGAGATCCTCGACCGCATCGGAAGCAGCGGGTAGGCATGCGACAGCGGCTCAGCCGCCGTCGCCTGCTCGGGCTCGACCGCTCGGGCCCCGAGCCCGCGCAGACCCGGGCCGGACAGCCCCTGCGTCCGTTCACGATCCCGAACCTCATCTGCTACGTCCGGCTCGCGGCCATCCCGGTCTTCTGTGTGATCGCGTTCGACAGCGGCGATGGCCGCGATGCGCTCGCGTCCCTGATCTTCCTGGCGATCGCCCTCGGCGACCTGCTGGACGGGTTCGTCGCCCGCGCGACGGGTCAGTACTCACGGCTCGGGGCGCTGCTCGACCCCGTAGTCGACCGGCTCACGATCCTCGCCGGCGCGTCCGTCTGCTGGTACTTCGAGCTGCTGCCGCGCTGGGCGATTGCGCTGCTCGCGCTGCGGGAGGTCGCCACGCTCGGACTCTCCTACTACGGGCTCAAGCACGGCGCCGACATCGAGATCACATGGGTCGGCCGGATCGCGGTCTTCCTGATCATGGGGGGGATCTTCTGGTCGATGGTGCTCGACTGGGCGATCATCAGGATCGGCTTCTCGATCGGCGTCCTGCTCTCGATCGCCGCCACCTACCTGTACGTGCAGGAGGCGAACAGGCACGTGCAGTCATCCGTTCAACCTTCAAGTTCCGATTGACCCTTCGACTTGCCCGCCTATACTGGGCAGCCCCAACGATCAACGGCGACCAGGAGTGAGGGTTTGATGGAAGAGACGTTTCCTGACATCGGCGCGATGAGCGACGAGGAGCTGAAGGAGATGATCGAATCCCTCACGGCCGAGGAGCAGCGCGTCTCCTACGAGCGGCGGATGCTTCACGGCAAGATCGACATCCTCCGCGCCGAGCTCGTCAACCGCCTGCGCACCAACCGGGAGTCCGGCGACGCTTTGATCAGCGGCGCGGACGTCGAGAAGCTGACCGACATCCTCGCCGGCCGCGTCGGCGGCGAGGGAACCCTCTGAGGCGACCGCTGTGGCCGTTCACTGCCACGAATGCGGGTTCGTCAACCCCGAGGGCGCGAACTACTGCCAGAAGTGCGGAGCGTTCCTTGCCCGCACCGAGGGCAGTGGCGGCGACGAGCCGTCGACGCTGACCTACAAGATCGCCGAGACCGGCGACTTCCAGCCGGTCGACATCGAGGAGATGGTCGAGGAGGAAGGCGCCGCGCTGGTGATCCGCGGGGGCGGCAGGGCCGGCGAGAGCTTCGCCATCGACCGCGAGCGGATGAGTATCGGCCGCACCCCCGACGCGCCGATCTTCCTCGATGACGTCACGGTCTCGCGCAACCACGCCCTGCTCGTCCGTCGTCGCGACGGCCTCTACATCGACGACCTCGGCTCGCTCAACGGCACCTACGTGAACCGCAAGCGCATCGAGTCGCACCTGCTCGCCGACGGGGACGAGATCCAGATCGGCAAGTTCAAGCTCAGCTACCTGGAGCGCTGAGATGGCCGGGGTGGAGGTGAGCAGCGGGGAGGCGCCGGAGGTCGAGCGCTCGCGCAACGGCGACTCGCGACCGCGGAAGGCGCTGACGATCGGCGCAGTCTGCAAGGTGCTCGGGCAGGAGTTCGACGACATCTCGATCTCGAAGATCCGCTACCTCGAGGATCAGAAGCTGCTCTCGCCGCGGCGGACCAGAGGCGGTTACCGGCTCTACAGCCAGGCGGACGTCGAGCAGCTGCGGTCCATCCTGCGGATGCAGCGGGACGAGTTCCTGCCGCTTCGCGTGATCCGCCAGGAGCTCGCCGCCGGCAAGATCAGCGGGGCGCGCGCCTCGCGCAGCTCCTCCTCGCGCAAGGCGATAACGCTGGATGAACCCGACGAGTGGCTGGCTCACGACGACGTCATCGAGCAGACCGGCGCAACCCCGACGCTCCTCCGCGAGCTCGAGGAGTTCGGGATCGTGCAGCCGCAGCGCCGTGATGGCTCCGCCTTCTACGACGAGACCGACGTCGAGATCGTTCGCGCCGCCACCGAGCTCGCGCGCTTCGGCGTTCAGGGACGCAACCTGCGGGTGTTCCGCAGCTCAGCCGACCGCGAGGCGGCCCTGCTCGAGCAGATCATGGGACCGTCTCTGACCTCGCGCAGCCCGGCGCGACGACAGGAAGCGATCGAGAGCCTCGAGGGTCTCGCCGCGACCTGCACCCAGCTCAAGCACCTGCTGCTGGTCCGAGACCTGCGTCGGCTGCGTGGCTGAGCCTCCAACCCGCCACCACGATGCCCACGGTCGCTCGCAGCAGGTCAATCCCATCGTCCCCGCGGCGTGTCTGGGACCTCGTCGCCGACCCGCACAACCTGCCGCGCTGGTGGCCTGAGACCGTGCGAGTCGAGGACGTCCGCGGCAAGGCCGGAGCCGAGCGGAGCCGCTTCACCCAGGTCTTCGAGACGAAGGGCGGCAAGGCGGTGCGCGCCGACTACCGCTGCACGACATCACGCTCCGGCGAGCTGCTGATCTGGGAGCAGGAGATCGAGGGGACCCCCTTCGAGGGCTTCATGCGCAGCGCCGAGCTCGAGCTCCGGCTCGACGGGGGCGAGCGGGAAACGCTCGTCACGGCCGAGGGGCGGCGGCGCATGCGCGGCCTCTCCCGCCTCGGCGCGCCGCTCATGCACCGCGCGACCGGTCGCGCGCTCGCGGGCGCCCTCGAGGGGATCGAGGAAGCGCTGAGCGGCAGCGGCACCGGGGAGTCGCAGAGGTGAGCGGGGCCGACGCGCTGAGGCGCGACACCGCCTTCGACGGCTGGGGGCCGGCCGAGATGAAGCCCGACCTGGGGCCCGGGGTGATGGCGCTACTCCGCGAGAGGATCGGTGAGACGACGCCCGCCACGGCGACCGAGCTCGGCGCGGTGCGGATCCCGGAAGCCGCCGCGATCCCTGCCGCCGTGATCGCGGCCGCGGGTGGGGAGGGGGCCGTCAGCACCACCGCGGAGGACCGGATCCGTCACGCGGCGGGCAGCAGCTACCCCGACGTGATCACGCTCCGCAGCGGCACGCTCGAGGCCGCTCCCGACGCCGTCGTCGCCCCCGCGGACGGCGAGGGGGTCGCAGCGACCATCGCCGCCTGCGCCGAGGCCGGGATCGCCGTGGTCCCATTCGGAGGCGGCACGAGCGTCGTCGGCGGCGTCGCTCCGGAGAGGGGAGCGTTCGAGCGCCTGATCGCACTCGATCTCACCAACCTGCGGCGAGTCGACGTCGATGCCGTCTCCCAGCTCGCACGGCTCGGCCCCGGCCTCCGCGGCCCCGAAGCCGAGGAAGCGCTGAACGGGCGAGGCTTCACCCTCGGCCACTTCCCCCAGTCCTACCGCTACGCGACGATCGGCGGCTACGCGGCGACGCGCTCCGCCGGGCAGTCATCGAGTGGCTACGGCCGTTTCGACGCGCTCGTCACCGGCGTCGAGCTCGCGGCTCCGGCCGGGATCATGCGGACCCTGCGCACGCCTCACACCGCTGCGGGCCCGGCGCTCCGTGAGCTCGTCGTCGGTTCGGAGGGCACGCTCGGTGCGATCACCGACGTCGAGGTGCGGATCCGGCCCGTCCCTGCGGTTCGCCACTACGAGGCCTGGTTCGCCGACGGCTTCGAGTCCGGGATCGAGGTCGTGAGGGCGCTGGCGCAGTCGGGAGAGCTGCCCGACGTCGTCCGCCTCTCCGATCGCGAGGAGACCGAGGTTTCCCTGGCGATGGCGGGCATGAGCGGGCTGAAGCGCGGCGGGCTCGACCGCTACCTGAAGCTTCGGCGCCGCAGCGAGGGGTCCATGCTGATCGTCGGCTGGGAGGGGGAGCGGGAGGCTGCCGACCGCCGCCGGGAGCTCTCCCGCCGCGTCCTGCGCGCCGGTGGCGCAATTCCCCTCGGCGCCTCGGCCGGCCGCTCCTGGGAGCGAGGCCGCTTCGAGGGACCGCACCTGCGCGACGCCCTGATCGACGCCGGGGTCTTCGTCGAGACTCTCGAGACCGCTAGTTCCTACGCTGGCATCAATGACCTCTACAACGGCGTCCGAGCGGCACTCAAGCGAGCGACGAACGAGGGCGTGGTCATGTGCCACGTCTCCCACGCATACCGCGACGGTGCCTCCCTCTACTTCACGTTCCTGACCGCGGCCCGAAGCGGCGCCGAGATCGAGCAGTGGCACGAGATCAAGACGGCGGCGTGCAATGCGATCGTCGCCGGTGGTGGCACGATCACCCACCATCACGCGGTCGGGCGCGACCACGCTCCCTACATGCCCGCGGAGATCGGCGAGCTCGGGATCGAGGTGATCGCCGCTGCCAAGGAGCGGCTCGATCCCACCGGGGTCATGAACCCCGGCAACCTGCTGCCGCTCTAGGCGCCGGCATCGCCGAGCACTTCGTGCAGGGCGTGAAGCGCTGGGCGCGGAAACCACGTCCAGCGTGGTCGAGGCGCCCCGCGCCGGGGCGATGGGCAGCGAGGGGAGCATGGGAGATCCCGGTGAGGCCGGCCGTGGCGGTGAGCTCCCCACCTCCCTTCGCTGCCGATCGTGAGATGCGGAGCGATGGCCCCGCGCTGCGCGCCACCTCCCTGCCGCAAACGGACGTGTCACCGAAAAGCGGGGAATAGCTCCGTTTCCCGGTGACAGGTCCGTCGATCCCGGGTACCCGGCCGACCTGTCACCCGGGAGCGGGGAATAGGTCCGTCCCCCGGTGACAGGTCCAGGGCCCATCGCCACGGCTGGCGCCGGGGCGATGGGCAGCGATGGGAGCATGGGAGATGCCGGTGAGGCCGGCCGTCGCGGTGAGCTCCCCGCTTCCCTTCGCTGCCGGTCGTGAGACGCGGGGCGTGGAAGCCACGTACAGCGTGGTCGAGGCCCCCGGCGTCGGCCGCGAAAGCGCTCCACCATCGACGCGGGGCGATGGGCAGCGCACCGATTCGCAATCGCACGTCTGTGGGACCTGCGATTGCGAGTTGGTCGCGGCTGCCGGGCTTCCCAACGTGCCGGGCACCCTCGCAGCGCACCTGCGACGCGTATTGCCCTGCCATGGGTGGGTCAATACGCAACGCAGAGTGCTTGCGAGCTGAGATGCGGAGGAGGCGGCGGGCGGCGGAGGGATTCAGGCCCGCCGCTCTCCCAAGAGGCCCACCGAACTTATTGAATACACTGTGTCCCGCGCTGTGATAGCGTCGCCTTCGACTTGGCGTCCCCAGAGGCCACCTACGTGCACCTCGCCGGCTACCCGGAAGGCGTACCGGGGCCCGAGCACTTCGAGCTGGTGAGCGAGCCACTGCCGGAGCTGGGACCGGGCCAGGTGCTCGTCGAGAACCGGTTCCTCTCGATCGACCCCTACATGCGGGGCCGCATGCAGCCCGGCTCCTCCTACTCGTCGCCCTGGGGGCTGGGCGAACCGCTCGACGGTGATGCGGTGGGCGTCGTGACGACCTCTCGCAACCCGGATTGGCCCGAGGGGACCTGGGTCCGCAGCGAGGTCGGCATGCGCGACCGGTTCATCGCCTCGGAGGGCCTGCAGGCGCTCGGCGAGGCGCCCGAGGGGTACGACCACAGCGCCTACCTCGGGCCGCTCGGCCCCACGGGGGTGACCGCCTACTACGGCGTGGTCGAGATCCTCGATCCGCAACCGGGCGAGACGGTGCTGATCAGCTCCGCCGCCGGGTCGGTCGGAAGCATTGCGGGGCAGATCGCGAGGCTGAAGGGCGCGCGGGTGATCGGCAGCACCGGCACCTCGGGGAAGGCGCGAACCGTCAGCGAGGACTACGGCTTCGACGCCGCGTTCTCCTATCGCGACGTCGACTTCGGCGACGCGCTCGACGAACTTGCGCCGGACGGGATCGATTGCTTCTTCGACAACGTCGGCGGGGAGCAGCTCGAGGCGGCCTTGGACCGCATGCGCGTGCACGGGCGGATCGCGAAATGCGGAGCCATCAGCTCCTACAACTCGCGCAAGCGGGCGCCGGGCCCGGCGAACCTCCACCTCGTCTTCGGCCGGAGGCTGACGATCATCGGCTACCTCGTCAGCGATCACCGGGACGGCCGCGACGAGATCGAGCGGAAGATGCGTGGCTGGCTCGAGCGCGGCGAGATGAAGGCCGATCAGACCCTCTACGAAGGGATGGGCGAGGTCGGACGCGCCTTCAGCGATCTGTTCGACGGATCCAACGTCGGCAAGAGCGTGATCGCGGTGCCCGCCGGATCCCAGCCTCTGCAGGAGGCCGATCGATGAGCGCGGAATCACCGATCGCCCTCGCCATCGATGGCCGGGTCGCGCGCCTGACGATCAGCAACCCACCCGTCAACCTGCTCGGTGAAGCCCTGCTTCGCGACTTCAAAGCGGCGTTGGACGAGATCGAGTCCGACCCGGGCGCCGACATCGTCCTCGTCGAGAGCGGTGTCGCCGGGTTCTTCGCCGCCCACTACGACGTCGAGGAGATCCTCAGCGAGGACGCCGCGTCGGTGCGCACCGCGATCGGCCCCTTCAACCGGTTGATGGAGCGGATACGAACGAGCCGCCTGGTCACGATCGCGAAGGTCAGGGGCGCGGCGCGGGGGGGAGGCTGCGAGCTCCTGCAGTCGTTCGACATGCGGTTCGCGTCCCGGCAGCTCGCGGTGTTCGCGCAGCCGGAGGCCATGCTCGGCATCATCGCGGCGGGAGGAGCCACCCAGCGCCTTCCGCAGCTGATCGGACGCGCTCGCGCACTCGAGCTGCTGCTCGGCGGGGACGACATCGATGCGAAGACCGCCGAGACCTACGGGCTGGTGAACCGAGCGCTCCCAGACGAGACGCTCGACCAGTTCGTCGACGATCTGATCGACCGCCTCGCCGAGACGCCTCCGCGCGCGCTCGCGATGGCGAAGCTGGCGGTGGACGCCGCGGTGGACGGCTGGTCGGCCGGCTTCGCGCTCGAGGCGCTCGAGCTCGACCTGCTGAAGGGCGACCCCTCGGCACGGGAGCGGATGCGGCGCTTCATCGAGGCGGGTGGGCAGAGCCGCAGCGGTGAGCTTCACTTCCAGCGGACGGTGCGAGCTGCATCCAATGCGTCCAATCCATATGGTGCCGCCACCAACGGGGCGGCGAACGAACCCGAACAAGGAGGAGAGGAATCCGATGAGTGAACGCTTGGCCGACAAGGTCGCACTGATCTCCGGAGGCGCGCGCGGACAGGGCGCGGCCCACGCGAGACGCTTCGCGGAGGAGGGCGCCAAGGTCGTCATCGGCGACATCCTCGACGCCGAGGGTGAGGCGACCGCGAAGGAGCTCACCGACGAAGGCCACGAGGTGGTCTTCACGCATCTCGACGTGTCCGTCGACGCCGACTGGCGCGCGGCGGTCGATCTGGCGGAGTCGCGCTTCGGAAAGCTCGACATCCTCGTCAACAACGCGGGCATCCTCGGTATGCCGCCGATCCTCGACGAGACCGAGGAGCACTGGAACCAGGTGATCGCCGTCAACCAGACCGGGGTGTTCCTGGGCATGAGGGCCGCGATTCCCGCCATGCAGCGGGCCGGCGGCGGCTCGATCATCAACACCTCGTCGATCTGGGGGATCGTCGGCGCCGAGGAGTACATCGCCTACCAGGCGACGAAGGGCGCCGTTGCGCTGATGACGAAGAGCGTGGCGCTGACCCACGTCGGCGACGGGATCCGGGTCAACAGCGTCTGCCCCGGATTGGTCCTGACGCCGATGAGCGCCGAGGAAGGGCCGGACGTCGAGGCCGCCGTCGCGGAGGCCACACCGATGAAGCGTGGAGCGGAGCCGGTCGAGATCTCGCACGGGCTCGTCTACCTCGCCTCCGACGAGTCCGCCTACGTCACGGGCACCGAGCTCGTGATCGACGGAGGGTTCCTGGCTCAGTGAGTTTGCATACAGCGCGTACAGAGGATATGGTCGACGTGGCTCGTGGCAGGAGAGGAGCGTCGCGTCCCGACAACACGAGGAGGAGAAGGACATGAGTGAAGGTCGAGTTGCTGTCGTCACCGGAGCCGGTTCCGGGATCGGCGCGGCCACCGCAAAGGCGCTCGCCGAGGCGGGGTTGAAGGTCGCCATCGCGGGCCGCTCGGAGGACAAGCTCAACGCCGTGCGCGACGACATAGTCGCCTCGGTCGAGGGCGCGGAGATCCTGGTGAAGCCGACTGACGTCGCCGATCCCGCTCAGTGCGAGGCCCTGGTGGCAGCCGCCGAGGAAGAGCTCGGCTCAGTCGATGCGGTCGTCACCGCTGCAGCCACCTTCGAGCCGGTCCATTCGCTGGACATGACCGCCGAAGCCTGGGACGAATGCTTGGACATCCTGCTCCGCGGCAGCCTCCTCGTTGCGACGGCCGCCGCCAAGCGGATGAAGGACAAGGGAGAGGGGCGGATCATCCTCATCTCCTCGATCAACAGCGTGGTGTCCGAGCCCGAGACCGCGCATTACAGCGCGGCGAAGGCGGCCATCAACTCGCTCGCACGGTCGATGGCGGTAGATCTCGCCGACCACGGCATCGCCGTCAACGCCGTCTCACCCGGCTGGGTGGCGACGCCGATGATCGCCGACTTCGTCGCCGAGGCGACAAAGGAGGACCTCGCGAGGATCAACCCGCTGGCGCGCCTGGGCAAGCCGGAGGAGCTCGCGGGGTTCATCACGTACCTGGCAACGGAGGCCCCGGCCTTCCTGACCGGTTCGACGTTGTTCGTCGACGGAGGGCAGACAGCCATCGCACCGATGCCGTAGCGACCAGATCAGGCAACAAAGACCGAGTCACCGAGGAGGAGCCGACCAAATGACCCAGCACGAACCCCCGTTTCTGAATTCCCGTTACACACGACGCCGAGCCATCGGCATGGCTGCGCTCGGCGCGGCGGGCCTCGCCGGCCTGTCGGCCTGCGGCAGCGACTCGTCGTCGTCGGCGACCACTGCGGCGGTCACCGGCAGCGTCGATGACTTCAAGGGTGAGGAGCTCAACATCTTCACCTGGGCCAGCTACCACAACAAGCCGTGGATCGCCGAGTACGAGAAGTCCCGCGGAGTCAAGGTCAACACCCAACTCTTCGGCGGCGTCCCGGACGGTTTCGCGAAGGTCCAGGCAAACCCGGACGCGTTCGACCTCGTCCTCGCCACGTCCGGCTGGGTGGAGACGTACGCGGACGCCGATCTGATCGTCCCGATGGACGAGTCGCAGATCCCGAACATGAAGAACGTCACCGAGGAGCTCTCGTGGCGGGATGCGACCGAGTACAACGGCTCCAACTACGCGATCCTCTACAACTGGGGCGATGAGCCGCTCGGCTGGCTGCCGGACGAGGTCTCGCCGGCTCCGACGTCGTGGGAGTTCCTCTACGACCCGAGCGTCGAGGGCAAGGTGAGCCTCGTCGACGATCCGACGACGGTCATGCCCTTCATCCCGATCATGCTCGGGTTCGAGAATCCCTTCGACCTCGACGACGACCAGTTCCAGCAGATGAAGGACAAGCTGATGGAGCTGCAGGGTCAGGTGACCCACGTGTCGGCGTCGATCGAGGACCAGACGAACGACTTCGCCAACGGCGACGTCGTCACGGGCGTCCTCTACAACATCTCCACGCAGGTCGCGCTCCGCGACAACGACATCACCCTCGATCAGGTGATCCCGGACGAGGGTGCCGCTGCTTGGAGCGACAACTACGCGATGACGAAGGCCGGGGCTGACAAGGCAGCCCTCTGCTACGACTTCATCAACTACACGTTGTCGATCCCGTGGCAGGCCCGCTTCGCCGCCGAGACGAGCAACACCAGCGTGCTCACCCTCGAGGAAGCGAAGTCGCCGGAGGCGGTCAAGGCCGGCCTCAACAAGGAGGCCCTGGACAGGACGCTGCTGCCGCTGACGGCCGGCGGTGAGGAGTTCTTCTCGAAGCTGAAGCTCCTGCAGCGCGTGCCCAACCTCGACGAGTGGCTGGACGCCTGGAACGAGTTCAAGACGGGTCTGTGAGCTCTCTCCCCGAAGATACCCTCGAGTCACCCGGGTTGCCGCCTGCCGGCAACCCGGGTGCGAGGCGTCGCGACCCCCTCACGGCCGTCGCCCGCGAACCCGTTCGCCTGGTCGGCGTGAGCAAGGTCTACCCCGGCGAGAAGGCCCCCGCCGTCAGCGACGTCGAGCTCCGGATCGAGCCGGGGGAGTTCTACTCCCTGCTCGGCCCCAGCGGCAGCGGCAAGACCACGACGCTGCGGATGATCGCGGGCTTCGAGAAGCCCACCACGGGCCAGGTCTGGCTCGGCGACGAGGAGATCACCCAGCGCCCCCCTTACAAGCGCCCCATCAACACGGTCTTCCAGAACTACGCGCTCTTCCCCCACCTGACCGTGCGCAAGAACGTCGCCTATCCCCTGAAGATGGCGAAGGTCGCGTCGGCCGAGCGCAATTCACGCGTCGAGGAGTTCCTCGAGCGGGTCGCCATCACCGAGCTCGCGGATCGCATGCCGCACCAGCTGTCCGGTGGTCAGCGCCAGCGCGCGGCACTCGCCAGAGCGCTCGTCGGCAAGCCCCAGGTCGTCCTCCTGGACGAGCCGCTGGGCGCACTCGACCTGAAGCTGCGCCAGGAGATGCAGGTGATGCTCCAGCATCTGCAGCGCGAGGTCGGAATCACCTTCGTATACGTGACCCATGACCAGGGCGAGGCCCTGGCGATGTCGGACCACATAGCGATCATGGCCGATGGACGGGTTCACCAAGTCGGCTCGCCGGAGGAGGTGTACTCCCAGCCTGCGACCACGTTCGTCGCGCGGTTCGTCGGCAGTACCAGTCTCCTCGACTGCCAACGCTCCGGCGAGCGGATCCTAGCCGGGGACCTCGAGGTCAAGGTGGCCGAAGCGCCTGCTGCCCCCAGGTTCTTCCTCTCCATCAGACCCGAGGTCCTGCGGCTGGGCTCAGATGCAAGCGGCTGCGACAACGAGACCACGGGGCTCGTAGAGGAGTCCATCTACCAGGGCTCCGACGTGCAGCTGAGGATCAGGGTCGCCGGCCACCTGCTCAAGGCGCGCGCCGGAGTCGGCCTCTTTCAGCCCGGCGACAGCGTCGCCGTCGGCTGGAACGTCGCCGACGCCTTCGCGATCGCCGAGTCCGAGGCGGACGCAGAGGCCGACGACGAGCTCATCCGGTCAGGCGGCTGATGGGCGGCGCCGGCCGCATCCCGCAGCCCCTGTCGCGGTGGCTGGTGGCTGCCCCCGCCTGGATCTGGATCGGCGTCCTGGTCATCGCGCCGGGCGCGGTGCTGATCCTCTACAGCCTCTGGACGAACCAGATCTTCGGTGTCCAGCACACCCTCACGCTCGACAACTACCGCCAGGTCTTCGAGGACAACACGACCCTGACGCTGCTGCTGCGTTCGGTGCTGATCGCCGGCGGCTCCGCGCTGATGGCCACGATCATCTCGTTCCCGCTCGCCTACGTCGTCGTCCGTTACTTCGGCCGCTGGAAGTTCTACGCGGCCCTGCTCATCATCGTCCCGCTCTGGGTCAGCTTCCTGATGCGCGTCTACTCCTGGAAGATCATCCTCGGGGAGAACGGCATCCTCAACGGGTTCCTGCAGAGCATCGGGATCATCGACGAGCCTTCGAGCGCCTTCCTCTACTCGCCGTGGGCGGTGGGGATCGTGATGACCTACGTCGGGATCCCGTACGTGTTCCTCAGCATCTACACGCTGCTGGACCGGATCCCGCCGAGCCTCTTCGAGGCTGCTGGAGATTGCGGCGCCTCGCCGTTCGCGACGTTCCGGACGGTCGTCTGGCCGATTGCGCGACCGGCCGCGGTGATCGGCTTCATGCTCGTCTTCGTCCTCGTCTTCGGCGACTACGTCTCCCCAGCGCTCGTCGGAGGGTTCAACGGGACGATGATCGGAAGCGTCGTGCTGCAGGCCTTCGGCGGCCTCAACGACTGGCCCTACGGCGCCGCCCTGGCGATCACGACGGTGGCCGTCTCCCTGATCGTGCTCGGACTTCTGTCGACGCTGCTCAGGCGTCGCTACGTCCTCGAGGGGGAGACCTCGTGAGCGGCGCGGTGACGACGCTCTCCGCCCCGGGGGCCACCCCGCGAGACAGCGGACCGGGCGGGCCGGCGAAGTGGGCGGGGATGGGTTTCGCGTTCCTGGTCTACGCGTTCCTGTACCTGCCCGTCCTCGTCATGGCCGTCTTCTCCTTCAACGAGGGGTCGGTGCAGAGCCTGCCGCTTCAGGGCTTCAGCACCAAGTGGTACGAGGCGCTCGCAAACGACGAGGACATGATCAACGCGCTGCTCTACAGCGCGCAGGTCTCGTTGATCGCGGTCACGATCTCGTGCGTCGCCGGTACGGGCTTCGCGATGCTCTTCACCCGGTTGAAGATGCGCGGGCTTTCGATCGCGCAGGCCCTGATCGCGCTCCCCTTCGTGATGCCCGGGATGGTCCTCGGGATCTCGCTACTGCTCGCCCTCCGGGAGGTCGGCGTGCAGCCGGGGCTGCTCGCGATCGTCCTCGCGCACGTCACCTTCATCACCCCGATCGTCATCTTCGTGGTCGCGCAGCGCCTGCGGACGCTCGATCCGAGCCTCGAGCAGGCCTCCCAGGACCTCGGCGCGGGACCGGTGCGGACCTTCATCAACGTCGTGTTCCCCTCGATCCGCACGACCCTGCTCGCCGCGGCCCTGCTCGGCTTCACGGTCTCCTTCGACGAGGTGATCGTTACGTTCTTCGTCAGCGGGGTGGAGCAGACGCTCCCGGTCCACATCTGGACGCTTCTGCGCCAGGGGTTCTCACCCGTCGTCAACGCGATCCTGACCCTGATCGCGATCTTCTCGGTCGCGATCATCACCCTTGCAACGGTGATCCTGGCTCGGTCCCGGAGGGCTGACGTCTGACCGAGGAGCGCTCGATGCCGAACCCGCCGGTTGTGCTCTCGGCGGTCCGGACCCCCGTCGGCCGACACGGCGGGTCGCTCTCCGGCTGTCGTCCAGACGATCTCCTCGCGCTCGTGCTCGGCGAGGCGGTCTCCCGGTCGGGCGTCGAGCCGGCCCTCGTCGAGGAGGTGATGACGGGGATCGTCAACGCCTCCGGGGAGGCGATGGGCAACGTCGCTCGCTACGCGAGCCTGCTGGCGGGCCTGCCCCCGTCGGTCGCGGGCGTGTCGATGAACCGCTTCTGCGGCTCCGGGCTGGCGGCGTTCAACTCGGTCGTACACTCCATCGCGGCCGGCTCGATCGACGTCGGCGTCGCGTCCGGAGTCGAGACGATGAGCCGCTCGACCTGGCCGATCCTGAAACCGCACGGGCAGAAGTACGTGGGCCCGATCCAAGCTCGCGACTCCATGTTCAGCGGCGCCGGAGGCCCTCAGCACCCGCGCCTGGAGGCGGATGGCACCATGATCGAGATGCCCCAGGGCGCTCAGCTCATCGCATCCGAGCTCGGGATCGATCGCGCGTCGATGGACGAGTTCGCCCTGCGCAGCCACATGCGCGCCGCCGCCGCCGCCGATGCCGGGCTGTTCGAGGACGAGACGGTCGCCGTCGCGACCGGTGGGGGGGAGCATTTCCGCGCCGACGAGACGATCCGCGCCTCCTCAACCGCCGAGCGACTCGCTGCTCTCAGCCCCTACGACCCACTGGCCCCCGACATCACCGCGGGTAACGCATCACCCGTCAGCGATGGAGCCAGCGCCCTCGTTCTCGCCTCCGAGGGCTCGATTCCCGACGGCGTGACTCCGTTCGCACGGGTGATCGGCACCGCGGTCGCCGCGGTCGAGCCCGAGCGCTTCGCCATCGCCCCGGTCCCGGCGATACGCAAGCTGCTCGATCGCTCCGGCCTCGAGGTCTCCGACATCGGTCTGGTCGAGATCAACGAGGCGTTCGCGGCGCAGACGATCGCGTGCGTCGACGAGCTCGGCCTCGACCCCGAGCGCGTCAACGTCAACGGTGGTGCGCTCGCCCTCGGTCACGCGCTCGGGAACTCCGGCACCCGGCTCACCGTCACCCTCCTTCACGAGATGCGCCGACGCGAGGTCCGCTACGGGATCGCCTCGCTGTGCATCGCCGCCGGACAGGGCATCGCGACCCTCTTCGAGAGGTGGGATCCGTGACCACGGCGAGCGCCGACAGGGGAACGAGCTGGCTCCGCGAAGGGGCCGCGAGCGGCTCGCTCCACACGATCCGCCTCGCCTGGTCGGACCGGCTCGGGGGGTGGCGGGGAAAGCGGCTCCCGGTGGAGCGCTTCATCGACTCGCCCGACGCGCGGATGGGGTTCTGCGACGGCATGATCGTCGTCGACGTCAACTGCGACGTGATCGAGGCGACCCCGTTCTCGAACTTCTCGACCGGCTACCCGGACATGTACCTGCGCCCTCGCCCGGAGACGATCGGGCCGGTCGGCTGGGCGCCGGGCGAGGCGTTCGTCCTCGGCACGCTCGAGGACCACGCCGGCAATCCGCTCGAGGTCGCTCCGGCACATGTCCTCGAGCGGGTGCTCGCCCGGCTGACGGAGGCCGGCGCCACGGTCTCCGCGAGCCTCACCCTCAGTGGCCGGCTGATGCTCACGCCCACCGAGCCGGTGCCGCTTCTTCCCGACGGCAAGCCGCTCGACGCGACCGCCGCGCCGGTCCTCACCCTCGCCGCGGACGGGCTCGTGGAAAGCGGGGTGCCGGTTCGCTCCGTCGCCGCTGAGCGCGACGGGACCTTCGAGATCTCCCTGGGCGCGTTGCCCGCCACCGCCGCCGCCGAGGCCTCGGTGATGTCGAAGGCCGCCCTGAAGGAGCTCGCCACGCTGGCCGGCCAGCAGGCCACGTTCATGACGAGGATGCCGGACCTCGAACGGCCGTCCACGCTGCGGATGGACGTTGCGCTGGAGGGCGCTGGGGATCTCGACGAGCCCGGCCTGGCGTCCACCACCGCCGCGGTTCGCGGCCTGCTGCAGCCGTCGGTCAACGCCTTCAAGGCCGGCCCGCCGCAGGTTGCACGAACCGACGGCGGGTTCCGCTTGACGGCATCCAGCGAAGCGGACCCCTTCACGGCCATCGCGGCCTCCCTGGCCGCGGCTTGGGTGTCACTGGACGCCGGGGCCGCCGTCGCCGCCGCCGGATCATCCGGCGCGCCGACGCTCGACGCCGCGGTCGACGACCTCGCCGCGGCCGACTGGGCCGGCGAGTGGCTCGGCGAGCGCTTCCTGGAGAACGCGATCCCCCTGCTGCGCAACGAACTCGAGCTCTTCTCGGAGGCCGTCACCGATTGGGAGCTCGACCGCTACTGGAGCGCCTCCTGATGGGCCGCTGGGTCGAGGTCGTCTGGACCGACCTGCTCGGACGAGCACACGTGGTCCGGGCGAGCGAGGATGCGGCGAAGGCGGGTGAGTTGACCGTCCCCGCGTCCGCAATCACGCAGGGATACGACGTCGCGGGGTCAGGCCTCGAAGTCGCCGAGCTCCGGATCGACTGGGAGACCGAGCGGGATCTGCCCTGGGATCCGGATGCCTCGCTCGTCGTCGCCGACCTCTTCGCCGACGGCAAGCCGAGCCCGGCGTGCGCGCGGAGCTTCCTCCGCGACGCCGCCGCAGTCGCCGCGGAGGACGGGATCTCGATCCGAGCGGCGGTTGAGCTCGAGTTCTACCTCGTCGATCCAGCCACCGGAAAGCCCGTCTACGACCAGATCGACAACTACAGCCTCTCGCGCGTCGTCTCCGAGCCCGTCATCACCGATCTGCGCCGCCAGATGAGGGCGATCGGCGTTGGGGTCGAGGCCTCCAACCCCGAGTACGCCGGGGGGCAGTACGAGATCAACATCTCCCACGACGAGCTGCTCGCCGCCGCCGACCAGGCGACGCTGGCGCGACTCTTCACGGGCAAGATGGCGCAGCGTCACGGCCTGCTCGCGACGTTCATGCCGAAGCCGTGGACCGAGCTGTCGAGCAGCGGCATCCACGTCCACCAGAGCCTCTGGCGCGACGACGTCAACATCGTCTACGGGTCAGCGCACGAGCTGGCGCCCATCGGGATGAGCTACCTCGCCGGACTCCTCGAGTCGATGTCGGACTTCGCGCTGCTCGGCTCACCCACCCCCAACGGCTTCCATCGTCGGGCCGACAGCTCGTTCGCGCCCACCGTCGTCGCCTGGTCGACGGACAACCGGACGACCGCCGTCCGCGTCGTCTACGGAGGGCCCGCCGGGACGCGCATCGAGCACCGCGACGGAGCGGCCGACTGCAACCTGTACCTGACCATCGGCGCGCAGGCTCGCGCCGGGCTCGACGGGATCGAGCGTGAGGCCGATCCGGGCCCGATCACCACCGGCAACGCCTACGCCCAGGATCTCCCGACGCTGCCCCGCACCTTCGTGGAGGCCTATGACCAGCTCCGCGAGAGCGAGCTCGCCGCCCGCCTGCTTCCCGCCGAGCTCATCGACGCCTATCTGACGGCCCTCGCGCCCGAGGTCGATGCCGCGATCACCTACTCCTCCGACTGGGAGCGGGACCGCTACGCGGAGGTGCCGCTGCGATGAACGAGCTGACGGCGCTGATCGACTTCGGCAGCACCTTCACCAAGGTGAAGGCGGTGGACACCGAAGGCCGCCTCGTCGCCGCGGCGCAGCACCGCACGACGATCGACACCGACGTGCACGAGGGACTGGCGGCGGCGCTGAGCTCGCTCGAGGAGGACATCGGTGGGCCGCCGACGAGACGATCCGCCTGCTCGAGCGCGGGAGGGGGTCTCCGCGTCGGTGTCGTGGGCCTCGTCGAGGAGCTCACCGCGGAGGCGGCGCGGCAAGCCGCGCTCGGCGGGGGCGCCCGGGTCCTCGAGGTCATCGCCGGTGGGCTTGACGGCCCAGATGCCGCCCGCACGCTCCTCGACGCCGACCCCGACATCGTCCTGCTGGTCGGCGGCACCGACGGGGGCGATCGCGAGGTGCTGATCGACAGTGCCGCGGCGCTCGCGGCGGCCGGTGTCGCCGTGCCCGTCGTGATCGCGGGGAACGTCGAGGCGCAGGAGGACGCCGCGGCTGCGCTCTCCGGCACCGGGGCGACGGTGGTGACCGCCGCCAACGTCATGCCGGCGGTCGACACCCTCGCGCCCGATGCGGCTCGAGCGGTCATCCGCGACCTGTTCATCACCCATGTGATCGGCGGCAAGCTGACGGGCTTCGACCCCGAGACGGAGGACCTCGTGAGGATGGCCACCCCCGACGCCGCGCTGCGCGGGGTCGAGATCCTCGGCCGGACCCGTGCTGAGGAGGGGCTGCCCGCCGGCGTGATCCTCGTCGACATCGGGGGTGCGACCACCGATGTCCATTCCTTCACCGTCACCGCCCCGCGACAGGGCTACAAGCACTCCCTGCTGCCGGACGCGCCCGCAGCCCGCACCGTCGAGGCCGATCTCGGGATGCGCTGGAACGCGCCCGGCATCGTTGATGCCGCGCGGGAGCAGCGCCTCGCCGACGAGGAGGAGCTGGCTGAGCTCGCCGAGGCGGCGCACCGCCGCGCCGAGGACCCGGGCCTGATCGCCGCCGACGAGGGCGAGCGGGACATCGACAGGCGCCTCGCCGTCTTCGCGATCGCCACCGCCCTGCGTCGTCACGCCGGCATCAGGCGCATTCGCCTCGGGCCGGATGGAGCGGTGATCGAGCAGCAGGGGCGCGACCTGACGGAGGTCACCACGATCCTGATCAGCGGCGGCGTGCTCGCGGTCATCGGCACGGAGGAGCTCCGGCGAGCCTTGGAGCTGGCGCACGAAGGTCGCGAGGATCGCCTGCTTCCCGTCGAACCCTCCCTCGGCCTCGACCGCGGCGGTGTGCTCACCGCCGCCGGCCTGCTCTCGGCGTCCGAGCGCGACACCGCTCGGCAGCTCGTGCGCAGGGAACTGATCGAAGTGCAAGAGCAAGAAACGAAGGAGCCAAGCAATGCCATCGCCTGACGTCGATCTGCAGGAGCTCATCCCCGCCGACATCCCCGATGGGAAGGCCCTGGTCGCGGAGGCCAAGGAGCGAGCGGCGACGATCCCGGTGGGCCGGGCCCGCTACGTGGAGGAGCATGGCGTCGCGAGCGACCGCGAGTACAAGGAGCGCTGCCGCGAGGACGGCACGATCACGACCTACATCAACCTCGGCTACAAGACCTGGGACGAGACCCGCGCGGCGCTCGAGGAGATCGTCGCCGCCGGGAAGAAGCGCCATTTCGAGCTCGATCGTGTGTCGTTGATCCCCGACCGGCGCATGGGCCTGCCACCGGGCCTGCGCGAGAAGGCTCTCGCGGAGACCGGGATCATGATGTACACCGAGGCCGACTGGAAGGGCGCGGCGGTCGACACCTCCGTGATGCCGGTCTGGAACGACCACAACGTAGGAAGCCCCGCCGCGGTCGTGAACACCGAAGCCCTGATCCGGGCGGGGGTCGGATACATCGGCAGCATGGCCCAGTTCCAGTACGGCTATCCGCTCTGGAGCGACGACGTCGAGCAGATGTCGCGAGCGGTCCAGGCGGTCGCGATGATCGCTCAGAAGAAGCCGGACGGAGTCGTTCTCGACGCCTACGTGGAGGATGGCTTCTGCGCCTCCTTCCACGACCTCGCGACATCGCTCGGCTGGTGCATCTTCCAGCGCTACATCGCCGAGGAGCTGATCGGCGCCGCCCACTCGCAGAGCTACGGATCGACGTTCGCCGATCCGATCCGCAAGCAGGCGCACGGCCTGGCGATGGACGCGATCAACGTCCACCGGGTGCCGCCCTCGTTCACCCACGGCGACACGAACTCCTTCGGCGTCGAGGAGGACTTCGACCGCAACGCCGTGATCGTGTCCACCGACGTCATGTACACGATCGCTCGCGAGCTCAAGCATCCGACCGGCGGAGCGGTGCATGCGACCCCGGTCTCGGAGGCGACCCGGATCCCGACCGTCGAGGAGCTCATCGAGTCCCTCGTGATCGTCAACGAAGCCGAGCAGCGCGCCCGCGCCTGCCCCGGGATCGTCGACTGGGAGCCCATCTACGAGATGCGGGACAGGATCGTCGCCGGGGGCAAGCGGGTCTTCGAGAACCTCATCGCAGGCCTCAAGAGCATCGGCGTCGACACGACCGACCCGCTGCAGCTGATGCTCGCCACCCGCAGGCTCGGAGCGGAGACGATCGAGCAGCTCTTCAACGCAGGCGAGCCCGACTCCGGCTACCCGCGCGGGTTCAAGCCGGTCGAGCCGACCGACACGCTGGTCCGTCTGATGAAGGCCAAGGATGGGGTGATGACGAACCTCGCCTCGGGCGGAGCGCTGCCTGACCTGAACGGGCTCAGCGTGGTCGCGGCCTCAACGGACATCCACGAGTACGGGCTGTTCGTCCTCGTCGAGTCACTGCAGGCCTGTGGCGCGAACGTTGTGCCACTTGGGACCAGCGTCCATACCGAGGAGGTGGCGAAGGTCGCCGTCGAGACCGCCGCCGATGCCGTTGCGGTCTCGACCTACAACGGCATGGCGTTGAGCCTCGGGCGTCAGCTCCAGGGCGAGCTCAAGACCCGGGGGGTGAGTCCCACGATCTACCTTGGCGGGCGCCTCAACGAGGACCTCGATGGGGAGGAGGGTGTCGATGTTCGCCCGATGCTCCGTGAAGAGGGCCTGCGCCCGTGCGACTCCGTCGAGGAGATGGCCCACGATCTGCGCGAGCTGATGGCGGCGAGGGCGTAGGGGCGATGCACTTCCGTTTCCAGACCCGGGATGCGCTGTCCAGATGAATGCAGAGAACACAGCTCAGAGGCAACGGCCGCTCGTCGGAATCACGACCGGGCGCACCGGCGTGCCCGTGACCGAGGGGAAGCTGGCCGCCTTCTACGTGGGCCGCGCGTACGTGAGAGCCGTGGTCAGGGCGGGTGGGATGCCGCTGATCCTGCCGGCCGTGGACGAATCAACCGAGGCGGTGATCGAGGGAGGGCTGTCGGCGATCGACGCCCTGGTCCTGCCCGGCGGATGCGATCTGTCGCCTGAGCTCTACGGAGCCGCGCCCGAGCTGGCGCTCGACGCGGACCCGGTGCGCGACGAGTTCGAGCTCGCGATGCTTCGCGGGGCCCTCGAGCGCGACCTGCCCGTGCTCGGGATCTGCCGCGGGATGGAGCTGATCAACGTCGCTTTCGGGGGCACGCTGCGAGACGGGGTCAGCCATTCCGACGCCGTCCCCGAGAACGTCAGCGACCTCGGCGAGGTCCACTTCCACGACGTCGACGTCGTCGAGGGAACGCTCGCGGCAGAGGTGTTCGGTCGTGACTCGGTGGAGGCATCCTGCGTCCACCATCAGGCCCCCGACGTGATCGGTGAGGGGCTGACCGCCTCCGTCGTCTCCGCCGACGGATCGGTCGAGGCGGTGGAGAGCGCCGAGCGCGATCTACTCGGTGTCATCTGGCACCCGGAGCTTGCCCTGGAGCGAACCGGGACCCACCAGCTGGTCTACGACTGGGTCGTGAGCCGGGCGTTGGCCGAGGAGGGACGATGAGGGAGACGCTGCGGCCCAAGCCTCCCGCGAAGGAGAGCGCGCCGGGGGCGCTCGACGGGGTGACCGTTCTCGACTTCTCGCGTCTGTTCGCCGGCCCGCTCGCCAGCATGACCCTCGCCGACCTCGGCGCGGAGGTGATCAAGGTCGAGTCCCCGGCGGGGGACGAGGCGCGCCAGTTCGGGCCCCCCTTCCTCGGTGGCGAGGGCATGAACTACATGGCCCTCAACCGCGGTAAGCGCAGCGTCGTGCTGGATCTCAAGCAGGAGGAGGACCGTGAGCGGGCGCGCAAGCTCGCCGCCCGTGCGGACGTCGTCATCGAGAACTTCCGCCCGGGGGTCACCGAACGCCTCGGCATCGACTACGAGAGCCTCAGCGAGGTCAACCCCGAGATCGTCTACTGCTCGGTCACCGGCTTCCACGTCGACGGTCGCTACAGGGACAGGCCCGCGTTCGACCTGATCCTGCAGGGTCTGGCCGGGGTGATGACCCGCCAGGGGGGAGAGGGGCCACCCGAGTTGCTCGTCGTCACCATCGCCGACACGTTCGGGGCCTCGCTGGCGACCCAGGCCATCCTGGCCGGGTTGTACTCGCGGGAGCGAACAGGCAAAGGCCAGCACGTCCAGGCCGACCTGTTCCGCGCGATCGTCTACGGGCAGGCCTACCGGATGGTCACGGCCGCCGATGAGATCGAGGTCTCCGCGCAGGGCGACGTCGCCCCCTACGGCCCCTACGAGGCCTCCGATCGCTGGTTCACCCTCGCCGTCGCGACCGATCGCAACTTCGTCCGGCTCTGCGAGGCGCTCGACAGGCCCGAGCTCGCCGCCGACGAGAGGTACGCGACGAACCCCTCCCGGGTCGACAACATGGAGAGCCTCAACCGCGAGCTCAACGCCGCCTTCGCCGCCGAGAGCGCCGAGCACTGGCTGCAGCTGCTCGGCGAGCAGGGCGTCCCGTGCGGTGAGGTGCTCGACGTGGAGGACCTCTTCACCGACGCGCACCTGGTCGAGACCGGGACGATCGTCGAGCTCGAGCACCCGACCGCGGGACCGACGTGGACCATGGGGACCCCGTTCTCGATGTCGCGCACGCCGCTGCGGGTGACGGGCACGGCGCCCGGCCTCGGCGACGACACCGAAGATGTCCTCGCCTCGCTGGAGGAACCCGAGTCGTGACGCCGGCGGTGCTAGCCGGAGGCGGTCGCGAGGTCGCCCTCGCCGAAGGCCTTCAGGGTGTCGTCCTCGGCCGTTCTGATGTGCTCGGTGATGCGCGCCACCGCGAGATCCCGATCGCCGGCCTCGATGGCCTCCAGCACCGCCCTGTGCTCGCCGTCGGATGCCTTCATGGCCGAGGTGCGGTGAGCCTGGGCGTGGAAGAGGCGCAGCGAGGAGGGGAGCTGCCAGAGCTGGCGGAGCATCCGCACGAGAACCTCGTTCGGGCAGGGCTCGGCGAGCTTCATGTGGAAGTCGCTGTTGAGGTCGTAGAGCGCCCTGACCTCCCCGAGATCGGTGGCGGCGGCCCTGTCGCAGATGTCCCACATCGCGGCGATGTCCATCCGCGAGTAGTTCGGGAACGCCTCCATGATCGCCAGGGGCTCGAGCGCGAGCCGCACCTGGTAGACGTCGAGCACCTCGCGAGCGGAGAACTCGCTGACGACGAAGCCGCGGAACGAGACCGCACGGACCAAGCCCTCCTGCGCGAGCCTTTGCAGAGCGTCGCGGACCGGCGTCCGCGAGATCCCGAGATGCTTGGCGAGCGGGATCTGGGGAAGCTTCTGGTTGGCGCTGAGCCGCCCGTCGCAGATGGCGTCTCGCAGCTCCGTGTAGACGACGTCGACCAGAGGCTCGTCGCCTCGGGGTCGTTCGAGGGAGAGGTCGGCGGGGAGGGGCTCGTCGGTGGAGGCTTCGATGGCTTTCATCCTAGAGCAGTGGATTTGATGAATCCATGTTGACGTCAACACGTAGACATCGCACACACTGTATTCAATCTGCTAGTTTGACCCCGGCACCACCAGGCATCGCACGGAAGGGGAGCACCCACAAATGAGCACAGCGGCCCGAATGCCCCGCGTCATCGCCTACGACGCAGGCGGAACGATGACCGACAGCTTCCTGGTTGACGAGAGCGGGACGTTCGTCGTCGGCAAGGCGCAGACGACCCCCGACGACGAATCTCGCGGTCTCCTCGCTTCGACTGAGGATGCGCTGGCGCAGTGGGGGACTTCGCCGCAGGCGGCTTTCCCCTCGATCGTCTCCGGGGTGTTCTCCGGCACCGCGATGCTCAACCGCCTGCTGGAGCGCAAGGGTCTCGCCGTCGGCTGCATCGTCTCGGCGGGCCTCGAGGACTACCTGCGGCTCGAACGTGGCCTGCAGACCTGGCTCGGGATGACCTACGCCGACCGCCTTCACGTCACGACCCACTACCACAACGAGCCGCTCGTTCCCCGCGAGCGGATGCGCGGGGTACGTGGGCGGATCGACGTCTTCGGCAACGAGGTGATCCCGCTCTACGAGGACGAGGTCCGTGGGGCCGCCGAGGAGCTTCTCGGGATGGGCGTCGAGGGCATCGTCGTCTGCCTGCTTCAGAGCTTCGTCAACGATGCGCACGAGCGGCGGGCAGCGGAGATCGTTGCGGAGGTGCAGGCCGAGGCCGGAACCGACGTCCCGGTGTTCGCCTCCTCGGCCCTCTACCCGCTTCGCGGCGACTTCCCGCGACTCAACACCACCCTCGTCGAGGCCTACGCCGCAGAGCCCTCACGCCAGCAGCTCAGCAAGCTCGACCGCGCCGTGAACGAGGCCGGAGCCGGCTTCGACCTGCGCGTCATGGCGGCCCACGGCGGCACCATCTCCATCGACTCCTCCGAGCTCGCTCGCACCCTCGTCTCCGGTCCCATCGGAGGGGTGGTGGGCGCGCGTCACCTCGCCGATGAGCTCGGCTTCGAGCGGGCGGTCTGCTCCGACATCGGCGGCACCAGCTTCGACCTCGCCCTCGTGAACGAGGGCGAGCTCTCGATCCGCCAGACCCCGGACATCGGTCGCTTCCTGCTCAACCTGCCGATGGTCGAGATCGAGTCGATCGGCGCCGGGACCGGGTCGTACGTCCGCGTGGACCCGATCTCCAACCGGCCCGAGATCGGTCCGGATTCCGCGGGCGCGAGGATCGGGACGGCCTGGCCCGAGGGCGGGGTCGAAACGGTCACGGTCACCGATCTCAACCTCGTGCTCGGAAGGCTCAACTCCGAGTACTTCCTCGGCGGCGCGGTCACGCTCGACATGGAACGGGCACGCGCGGAGGTCAAGTCCCAGATCGCCGATCCGCTCGGCCTCAGCATCGAGGACGCCGCGGGCGGCATCGTCGACCTGTTCGAGGAGCAGCTTCGCTACGCGGCGCTCGCCAGGGTCCTGGGGAAGGGCTACTCGGCCGTCGACTACACCCTTTTCTGCTACGGCGGCGGCGGGCCGCTGCACGTCGGCGGCTACACCCGCGGCGCGGGCTTCGCGGACGTGATCGTCCCGACCTGGGCAGCCGGGTTCTCGGCCTTCGGCTGCGCCTGCGCTGACTTCTCCTACCGCTTCGACCAGACCTACTCCCTCAGGCTGACCCGCGGGGACACGGTCGCGCCGGCCGAGCTCAGCAAGGTCTGGGACGGACTTGCCAAGCGCGGGTTCGAGGCGTTCGCGCGCGGCGGCATCGGCGCCGACGGCGTCTCGTTGAAGCGCACGGTGCGGATGCAGTACGCGGGCCAGCTCAACGACATCGAGGTGGCCGCCCCCGACGACTCCCCGGGCGACACCGACGCGTTGATCGACCGCTTCGAGGAGCTCTACTCGAAGATCTACGCCGCGGGCGCCAGCTCCCCGGAGCTCGGCTACGCCGTCACCTCGGTCTCCGTCGTCGCGTCGAGCCCGATCGAGAAGCCCGTCCTCCCCGACGAGGAGATCACCGGCGAGGAGAGCGACCCGAAGACGAGTCGCCCGGTCTGGTGGTCGGAGACGGGCGCTGCAGTTGAGACCCCCGTATACGAGCAGGACGATGTGAAGACCGGGCAATCGATCGTCGGACCGGCGATCGTCGAGTCCCCGTCCACGACCCTGGCCGTTCCCCCGGGGCGGACAGCGGAGCTGGACCGCCACCGCATCTTCCATCTACACGACGAAGGAGGACGTTGACGATGGCGATCGACCTGCAGGCTGAGCCGCTCCCGACCGGGACCCCATCACTGCGCGAAGCGCTGGAGCTCCGCGAGCGGCAGTTCACGGAGACGGGCGCCTACGCCGGGATGACCGGCAACCTGGAGCTGAAGGAGCAGGAGCCCATCCTCTTCGAGAAGGTGTTCTCGCGGCTGCGCGGCGGGCTCGTCACCGCCCGCGAGACGGCGCTGAACATCTCCGCCAGCCCGATCGTCAAGGAGCTCGGCGAGCTCTGCTTCGCGGTCTACACGCCGGAGGGGGACTCGGTCGCCCTCTCGACCGGGGTCATCGTCCACGTCCACACGATGTCCGACGCGATCAAGTACATGATCCGCGAGGGCTACGAGGAGGACCCCGGGATCAACCCCGGAGACGTCTTCTGCAACAACGACTCCCTGATCGGCGACGTCCACAACGCCGACGTCCAGACGATCGTGCCGATCCACGTCGACGGCCGGCTGGTGGGCTGGGTCGCAGGCGTCACGCACGTGATCGAGATCGGCGCGAGCACGCCCGGGAGCCTTCCGCTGGGACCGATCTCGCGGTTCGAGGACGGGATCGACATCCCCGCCCGCAAGATCGGGGCGAACGACAAGCTCTTCAAGGACCACGTGCAGGCTGCAGCGCGCGGCACCCGGCTTCCGCGGTATTGGACGCTGGACGAGCGCACGAGGCTCGCCGGCTGCCTGCTTGCCCGCAAGCAGGTGGAGGCGCTGATCGCCGACGTCGGCGTCGACACGTACGAGCAGTTCTGCGCCGAGCTGATCGAGGACGGGCGGCGGTCGTTCCGCTCGAGCCTGTTCGCCATGACCGTCCCCGGCCGCTACCGGGCTCCGGCCTTCTCGGAGATGACGCTGGCCGACGAGGAGCTCCTGCCGGGGCACGCGCGCATCGATTCGCTCATGCACGCTCCGGTCGAGGTCCGGGTCACGTCCGACGCCCGCCTGGAGCTCGACCTGGAGGGCGCCTCCGCGTGGGGGTACCACTCGGCGAACTGCACGACGGCGGCGATGCAGGGGGCTCTGTGGGTGCTCCTCACGCAGACGCTCCTGGCCAACGACAAGATCAACGACGGCGCCTACTACGCGCTCGGCACGAACTTCCCGCCGGGAAGCTGGGCCAACCACCAGAACCCGCAGGCATCGACGGGCTCCCCGTGGCGGTTCCTCGTGCCTAGCTACACCGGGGTCCTCAAGTCGCTCGCCCAGAGCCTGCACTCGCGCGGGTTCATCGAGGAGGTGCTCGCGCCCTACGCGATGTCCGCCAACACGTTCCAGGGCGGTGGCATCGACCACCACGGCCAGCAGGCCGCGATCACGAACTTCTCGATCTCGTGCGTGGGCGGCGGAGCCCGGATGTTCACCGACGGCCTCGATCACGCGGCCGCCATGTGGAACCCGCAGGGCGACATGGGTGACTGCGAGGTCTGGGAGATCAACGAGCCGTTCCTCTACCTCGGCGCCTCGGTGAAGCCCTCGACGGCCGGTTCGGGCCGCTACAGGGGCGGCTCCGGGTGGGAGAGCCTGCGGCTCTGCTGGGGAACCGACTTCTTCGAGACCCAGAACATCGGCAACAGCCGGGTGACGATGCAATCCGGCCTCTGGGGCGGCTACCCCGGAGCCACCGGATACCGGCACAACCTCCGCAACACGAACTTCTTCGACCTCGTCGGCGCGAAGCTCCCCTATCCGCTGCGCGACGGCAACCCCGAGGAGTCCGAGATCCACGAGCTCGTCGACGGTGACGAGCAGTTCGACCGGCGAACCCTGACGATGCCGGAGGCGATGAAGAGCGGCGACCTGTACCTGTCGCCGATGCGCGGCGGCTCCGGGATCGGCGATCCGCTCGAGCGGCCACCGGCCGCCGTCGCCGGGGACGTCTCCGGCGGCTACCTGCTTCCGCGTCTCGCGGAGACGGTCTACGGGGTCGAGCTCGATGACGCCGGCGCCGTCGACGAGGAAGCGACCGCCAGGCGGCGGGACGCGATCTCGGCCTCCCGGAAGGAGCAGGCCGAGCCGTTCTCCACCTGGTTCGCGCGAGAGCGGGACCGGGTGATCGCCGCCGGCGCCGCCGGTGAGTTCATCGAGCCGGTCCGGAGGATGTACGCGGAGTCGATGCGTCTGTCGCCGACCTGGGCCGGCGAGTACCGCGACTTCTGGGAGCTCCCCGACGACTTCACCTACGACGCCTCCGTCCCGACCGTGGAGATCTCCGAGCGCATGCTCGAAGGCCGCGACCCGGACGAGATGCAGCGTCAACCCCGTACCGACGTCGTGGCCGAGCTTCCGGACCGCGGTCCGTCGGGGCCCGGGACCACGGTCGAGCGCGAGACCCTCGAGGCGCTGGTCGACGGCGATCTGCCCGATACCCAGGTCCGCCAGATGCAGGCCGGCACCAAGGACGCGGAGCGTTTCGACACCTACATCTCGATCCTGCAGGATCGCTGGCCCTTCCCGGAGGACCGCATCCTACTCCCGTTCGGACTCCATCTCGCGATCGTGGAGCTCCCGACCGGCGAGCATGTCGTCAAGTCGGATTCGGGCTTCGTCTTCGGCGACTACCGCGAGAACTGGAAGCGCAAGGCGCTCATCAGGGTGCGCGACTCAGCCGCCGGCATGCGGGAGGTCTACCCGGAGAAGATGAACCCCGACCCGGAGTGGAACGAGCTGCGCGAGTTCTACGACCCGGAGTCCCTGGTCCTACTGGACGTCGAGTCGGTGCCGCCCGGCTACCCCGTCGTCCACGACTTCCTCCCGGACCTCGAGACCTTCTACCGCGACTGGCTGGGAAGGCCCCTGTGAGCGCGCCGCGGATCGGAGTTCGCTGGGATCCGCGGTGGCGGCCCGAGGAGCTCCTGGAGATCGCACCTCTCGTCGAGGAGCTCGGCTACGACGAGCTCTGGCTGATCGAGGACTGCTTCTCCTCCGGCGGCCTGACGACCGCATCGGTCGCCCTCGCGATCACCGAGCGGCTGCGGATCGGGATCGGTCTGCTTCCCGCTCCCGTCCGCAACCCGGCGATCGCCGCGATGGAGATCGCGACGCTGGCGCGCACCTTCCCGGGGCGCTTCTCGCCCGCGTTCGGCCACGGCGTTCCCGACTGGATGCGCCAGATCGACGCCTACCCCGAAGCCAGGATGGCGCTGCTGGGTGAGACCGTCGATGCGATCAGGCGCCTCGTCAACGGGGAGCGCCTCGACGTCGACGGTCGCTACGTGAAGCTCGACGGGGTCGAGCTGGAGCACAAGCCCGAGGTCCCACCGCAGATCCTGATCGGTACGACGGGGCCGCGTGGCCTCGAGCTGGCCGGCCGGGTCAGCGACGGCGCCGTCGTGCCCGAGGTCGCCTGCCCCGCGGCCGTGAGATGGGCGGGCGAGCGAATCGCGGCCGGGGGCGATGCATCCGAGCTCGTCCTGTACTCCTACCTCAGCCTCGACGAGGACGATGGCGTCGAGGTCGCGGTCGAGCTGGTCGACCAGTGGATTCGCAGCGGCGTCTTCCCTGACATGGCCGAGCACGCGGGCCTGACGCGAGACGGCGAGGGTGAGATCAGCGAGGAGATGCTCCTCTCGATCGCCACCGCCGGGACCCCGGAGTCATGCGCGGCCACAGTCCAAGGCCTGATCGGTGCGGGGGCGACCAGCGTCGTCCTGCTTCCGCGTGAAGCCGACTACCTCAACCAGCTGCGGAGGTTCGCGGCCGAAGTGCTTCCCGGCCTGCGGGAGATGCCGGCGGCGCAGTAGCCGCGGCCGGGCGGAGGTTCGCTCACCCGCCCGCGAGGAGCCGAGGGCTCAGCCGTCGCCCTCGGACTGCTTGTCGTTGACGAGCGGGATGTCGCCGGAGGCCAGCTCCGTGCCGATGAAGCCGAGGATCGGCGCCTGCGCCTGGGCGGCCTTCTTCGCCGCGTCGGCGACCTCCTTGACCGAGGAGGAGCTCACCTTGACCGAGGTCGCCTGATCGCCGACCGTGAGCGCGATTGCGCTCGGGACGGCGATCGAGCCCGAGAAGCTGCCGTTCTCGTCCGGTGTGATCGGGGTTTGAGCCGGGTTGTTGATCGGGTAGCCGCCGCTGCTTCCGACCATGAGCCAGACCAGGTAGGTGTCGCCCTGCTTGGGCTGGGGGAGGCCGTCGAGGACGACATCCACGTAGAGCTGCTGCTGGTTCGCGATCCCGAACTTCGCCGTGCCGGCGACGCCGCTTCCGTCCGTCGGCTTCAGATCGACGGTGGTGACGTTGCGGGTCTGATCGGCGGGGTCCGTGGAGGCCGTCGTCTCGGTGCCCCCGGAGGACGACGAGCCGTCGTCTTTGGAGAAGGCACCGCTGAGCGCCAGCACGGCGCCGATGAGCAGCACCGCCAGCAGGCAGAGGACCGCGAGCAGGGGTCTCCGGGAGCCGGATTCGCTGCCGCCGCCCGTGGCGCCTTCGGTGGCGTCGCGGTCGCTTCTGTCGTCTTCTCCGGCCGCCGGAAGCGCAGCCCGCGCCCGCTTGCCGCGGTGCTCGGGAAGCTTGGGGAGGTTCGCGTCGGGGGCGACCAGCAGGAGGCCGGATTCGATCCGCTTGGCGAGGTCCAGAGCCCCGGCGTCGGATTGCAGGTAGCGGGCGGCGTCGGCCCGGCCGATCGGATCGGCCTGGCCGAGCAGGTAGTCGGTGAGACCGACCTCGGCGTCGGGATCGGAGCCGCCGATCTCCTCGAGCGCGGCGCGCGCGTCCTCGCGGACCTCGTCCGGCTCCTTGCCGAGAAGGCCGGATATGTCCTCGTAGCTCTGCCCGCGCTCACAGAGAAGCTGCAGCAGCGCGCGTTGGTCTCCTCGCAACGGCATCCCGGCCCGGAAGCCTACGCAACGGGCGCGACGGCGGCTGCAGCGGTGCGCCCCGTAGGCTTCGCGCATGCACGATGAAGGGCCCGCGATGCCGGCGACGACGCTCGACACCACCCTGGGCTTCCGCGACTACAGCTTCGACGGAGAGGGGAGGGCGGAGGCCTCCCTGCCGGTCACCGATGCCATCCGCCAGCCCTACGGGATCGTCCATGGCGGCGCCTACGCCGCGCTGGCGGAGTCGCTCTGCTCACGGGCGACCTACGAAGCGGTGGGCCCGGAGAACCTGGCGCTTGGCCAGGCCAACGACACGAGCTTCCTGCGACCGTGCTCTGAGGGCACGGTCCGAGCGGTTGCAACCGCACGACACCGCGGCCGCACGAGTTGGGTCTGGGACGTCGAGATGCGCGACGACGAGGACAGGCTGCTGGCGCTGACGCGGATGACGATCGCGGTGCGCCCGATGCCTGCGCCGCGAACTTAGCGGCAGCGCCCTGTTCCCCGCGCTCGGGCGACGCTGGATGCAGCGGAGCCCTCGTCAGCCCTTGTCAGCCCATCGTCAGCGCAGCAGGGGTGACTCAGACCAGCATGCTGGTCTCCGTCACCCCAGGTGGAGAGCTGAAGCCACCCGAGGTTTCGCAGCGGGAGTCGCGGAATCGCTCATCTAGGCGGGAGCCGGCGGAAAAACCGCTCCGAACCGGCGATTTCTGTGTCTACGGTTGGTAGTCTGCCGCGCCCCCGAATTCCGAGAGTGAGCCACCGAACTTGAAGCGTTTCCTTGTCATCGCAACCCTCATCGCCGCTACGGCGATCCCCTCGGCGGCCTCCGCCTCGACGCCGTCGCACGCCGACGCCGTCCGCGCGCTGCAGGAGGCGCGCGCTGCGTTCGCAACGCCGCTTTCGAGCGGTGGCGCGCCGAACCGCGACGCGACGCTGGCGCTCCGCGACCTGGCGCTGGCGCTGCCGGCCCTCCACGGTGCCGATCGCCGCGAGGCCGATGACCTGCTGAGCCGCCCGACCGACAAGAACGACCGCGCCTACTTCGGCAAGGAGGCGCCGGACTCCCCGGTCTGCGACGCGAACTTCTGCGTCCACTGGACCAACGACAAGAAGAACGCTCCTGACTCCAGCGGCTTCATCGACGACGTGCGCACGTCGGTCGCCGATTCCTTCGCGGTCGAGAACGGGGCGCTTGGCTGGCAGCCGGCGAAGTCCGACGGCAAGCTCGGCCAGCGCAACGGCGTCGGCGGCGAGGGCCAGGTGGACGTCTACATCACCGATCTCGGCAGGAACCTCTACGGGTACGCATCGACGGACCCCGGGCAGAAGGGGTCGCGTCGCTACGCCTTCCTGGTGCTGGACAACGACTACAAGGGCTTCCCGAGCTCACCGCTCAACTCGATGCGGGTGACCGTCGCCCACGAGTACAACCACATCCTCCAGTTCAACTACGACTCCTACCAGGACGTGTGGCTGTTCGAGGACACCGCCACCTGGATGGAGGACCAGGTCTACCCGGACATCAACGACTACCTCAACTACCTGCCCGCGCTCGCCAAGAGCACGGATACGCCGTTCACCGGCAACAGCATCAAGATCTACTCCGAGGCGGTCTTCAACCACTGGCTCTCCGGTCACTACGGCCAGCAGGTCATCCGCGACGTCTGGGCCGCGTCCGAGGCGGGCGTGAAGCCTCCGCATCTCGCGACGGCCGCCTATACGAAGAGCTCGGTCGCCAACGGCGGACAGCCCTTCGGGACCGAGTTCGGCGCTTTCGCGGCGGCAACCGCGGAGTGGAACTCGAGCCCGTTCTTCCCCGACGCCGACGTCTACCCGGACGTCCGCCGCCGCGGCACGCTGACCTCGAAGGTGCAGAAGGCCCAGCTGGACAACACGTCCTACCGGCTGCTGAAGGTCGGCGCCAAGAGCGGCGCGGTGACGCTCAAGGTGAAGGTCTCGAAGAAGACCGAGTCGACGATCGCCCTGATCGGCCGCGAGGGGCCGGTCGACACCGGAACGGTCACGACCCAGATCCTGCAGCTGCCGAAGGGCGGCAAGGGGACCGTGACCCTCGACTCCGTCGAGCGCTTCGACCGCGTCACAGCCGCGGTCATCAACAGCGACGGCCGCGTCAAGGGCCAGGCGAAGAACGGCGCCCGCCGCTACAAGGGCGACGGCACGACGTACAAGTTCTCGCTGGCCGGCTGAGTGCCGCGGGCACCGGGCGCGGGCGCGCTCGGTGCCTCGCCTCTCGCCTCTCGCCTGCGCCTACGCGGCGGGGGCGACCTCGACCGGCACGCCGTTCAGGACGGCGTTGCCGCTGAGCGCGTCGACCAGGGTGTCGTCTGAGAGCAGGTTCGAGTTGACGCCGGCGTTCGCGCCGGCGACCTCGAGCCTGGCTCCGTCGGTGTCGTGACCCCAGCCGTGGGGGATGGAGACGACGCCATCCATGATCGAATCGGTGACCTCGACCGGAATTCGGATCGAGCCCGCGCGTGAGCTGACCGATGCCTCGCCGCCGTCTATCAATCCCAGCCGGGAGGCATCGGCGGGGCTGACCTGCATCGTGCAGCGCGGCTTCCCGCGAACCAGGTGGGGAAGGTTGTGCATCCACGAGTTGTTCGAGCGCAGGTGGCGGCGGCCGATCAGGACCATCCCACCGGCGTCGCTCACCGCCGCCCGCTCCAGGCGGGGGAGGTCGGCGAGGATCTCGGCCGGAGCGAGCTCGACCTTGCCGCTCGCCGTGCGCAGCATCTCGGGGAGCCGCGGTCGCAGCGGGCCGAGATCGATCCCATGTGGACTCCGCTCGAGCAGGTCGAGGCAGAGCCCCTCCTCGCCGCGCCCACCCTCGGGCCCGAGCCCGGCCCCGTAGGGGCCGCAGCGCAGCATCAGGTCGAGCACGCGCTCGGGGCCTCGACGCTCTCCGAGGGCGGCGAGGACCGCCGCCGGGTCCATGCCCTCCGCAGGGGAGCCCGGCGTGGCGGTCTCCCGCCTGGCCACCTCGAAGGCGACGAGATCGTCGAAGCCGTCGACGTCGGCGTCAGGACCCTGACCGGCGGCGATGGCCCCGAGGCGCAGGAACGTGCGCCACTCCGGCTCGACCTCGGAGCTCACCATCGGCGGCGTGAAGTTCGCGATGTTGCGGACCGAGAGCTGGTAGAAGGCGAGGTCGTAGTGGGGGCGGGCAAGTGGCGAGGGAGCCGGGAAGATCACATCGGCGAGCTCGGTCGTCTCGTTCACGTACGCGTCCACGGAGACCATCAGCTCGAGCGACTCGAACGCGGCGCGAAGTCGCCCTGAGTTCGGCGTCGAGAGCAAGGGGTTGCCGGCGATCGTGAACATGGCCCGGATCCGCCCCGGCCCCTCGGTCTCGATCTCCTCCGCGAGCGCCGCGACGGGAAGCTCGCCGAACGCCTCACCGAGTCCGCGCACGCGGGAGCCCCAGCGAGCGATCTTGAAACCCCGGCCGCGGCCGGGCGCGCCGTTGGCGTTGGTCTGGCCGGCGGCGGCCAACGGGAACATCGCGCCCCCGTCGCTGTCGAGATTGCCGGTGATCGCGTTGATCACGTCGACGAGCCAGCTCGCGACGGTCCCGAACTCCTGCGTCGTCGTCCCGATGCGGGCGTAGACAGCGGCCCGCTCGGCGGCGGCGAGCTCGCGGGCCATGCGGCGGATCTCGTCGGCCGCGATCCCGCAGGACGCCGCAACGCCCTCGGGCGTGAAGGAGGCGAGCGCCGGGGCGAGCTCGTCGAAGCCGTCGAGGTGGGCCGCCAGCTCGCCCGGGTCGGCGAGATCCTCGGCCAGCAGCACTTGCACGATCCCGGCGAGCAGGAGCGCGTCCCGCCCGGGACGGATGAAGTGGTGCTCGTCGGCCAGCTCGGCGGTGCGGCTGCGACGGGGATCGACGACCACGACCTTGCCCCCTCGCTCCTGGATCGCGCGCAGCCGCCCCCGGTAGTTGGGGGCGGTCATCAGGGAGCCGTTGGACGCCAGCGGGTTGGCGCCGAGGATGAGCATGTGATCGGTGCGATCGATGTCGGGGATCGCGATCGAGAGCCCGGCGCCGAACATCAGCGCCGAGGAGATCTGCTTGGGGAGCTGATCGACGCTGGTGGCGCTGAAGACGTTGCGGGTCCCGAGCGCCTTGATCATCGCGCGGAGGTGCACGAGGCCGTCGAGGGTGTGCGCGTTGGGGTTGCCCAGGTAGATGCCGACGGCGTCTCGGTCGCCCTCGGCCGCGGCGAGCAGAGGCGTCAGGCGTTCGTCGACGTAGGCGAAGGCCTCCTCCCAGCTCGCCTCCACCAGCTCCCCGTCACGCCGGACGAGCGGGGTCGTGAGGCGATCGGGGTCGGCGTGGAGCTCGCCGATGCTCGCCCCCTTGGGGCAGATGAACCCCTGGCTGAAGACGTCCTCGCGGTCGCCCCGGGTCTTCTGCACCTCACCGTTGACATGCGTGATCTCGAGGCCGCAGGTGGCTTCGCAGAGTGGGCAGGTGGCGATGTGGGTCGAGGAGCTCACGGGGCTCGTGGGCGATCTTGCCACACCCTCAGGACTCGAACGGACGTTGACGGCGCACGTTGGAGACGATGACGGCCAGGACCGTCACGAGGTACATCTGCCCGATCAGGGCCTCGGTGACCGACATCGCCCGTCCGACCTCGGTCCCGGCGGTGAAGTCTCCGTAGCCGGTGGTGGTCAGCGTCGCAAGGCTGAAGTAGAGGAAGTCCGAGGGCGTCCCTTCAACCCCGCCCGCGAAGAACGTCGAGCCTCCGATGTCGTCGAGGACGCCGAACATGACAGCGAAACCGGTGCCGAGCAGCATGTAGATGCAGAGCCCGCAGTAGACCGTCTGCACGGTGACGCGCTTGTCCTCGCGAAGCTCGCGGACCACGCCCGCGAGGACGGCGATCGGCGTCAGCATGATCAGGAACAGCGTGATCATGCGGACGGCGATCCTGGTGGCATCGGTTGGGAACGCCGCCCCGAGGGCCGCCGCGACGATGAGCAGCACGACGACCACCGCCGACGCGCGCAGCATCTTCACGTGAGCGCCCGCCGCCCGCAGCGCCACCAGGGCGACGAAGCCCTGCAGGATCACCCCGATCAGCCTCGTCAGCTCGGTGTCGGGCACCGACAGCTGGTAGATGACGGTGACGACGATCGCCGCGAAGACGACCCCGAAGCTGTGGCGCGGCGCCGTCAGGTGAAGCGCCTCGGCCAGCTTGCCGGGGCTGTCCAGCGGGGACTTGCGCGGTGCCTTGCCCACGCGGCGATGCTATCCGCGCTACCCGCGTCCCGTACGGATCAGATCAGCCACCCGCCCGCGGAAATCGCGGACATCGGCCGCCCGCCAGTCGACGTGGTCGTTGCGCCATCCCTCCCGATCCTCGAAGAGAGGTGAGTCGTTGGCCATCGCGTGGCCGATCACGTCCTTCATCGCGATGCCGTAGCGCTGCTTGAGCCAGGCGACGAGCCGCACGGCCGCCGCGGCCTGGGCGCGGCGGCCGAGGATCGCCTGCTCGGCCCCGTGGCGAGTCCCGGTCGCGCCCTGGACCATCTCCACGCCGATCGCGACGTTGTTGAGCCCGATGGTGTGCCGGCAGCGCACGTAGAGGCGGGTGAGCTGATGGATGGTCCCGTCCTTGTCGACGACGAACTGGGCGCAGACGCCAGGGCTCTCGCCGAGGCTGGGAGCGTTCGCGGCGAACGTGTTGAAGACCGGACCGTAGGTGTCGGTGGCCGTGTAGTGGAGGACGATCGCCTTCGGGTCGGTGAGCCGCCACGTGCGCTCGCCGTAATGACGCTTCGAGTAGGCGGCCGTCTGCCGCTTGCGGTCGTGGCCGAAGGGGATCGGATCGAAGTCGACCTTCGGCTCCTTGACCTGCGGCTGCGCCGCGGGCTCGGGCACCGGGCCCGGCCATGCCGCGGCCGGGGCGGGCGCGATCAGCAGGGCGGCCAGCGCCGCCAGGAGTGCGTAGCGACGTCCCACCGCCCTCATGTTAGGGACCGTCCAGCGGTTCCCGGTGCGGTTGCGGATAGCTTTCCGCGCGCCTCAGATGATCCACGTCGACGCCGATTCCTTCCTCGTCATCGTCCTCGTGTCGGCGATCGCCGCGCTGATCGTCGGCATCGGCGGGAGCCGGGTCATCATCCCGGTCGTCGTCCTCGAGCTCTCCCTGGGGATCGTGGTCGGCCCGGACGTGCTCGGGCTCGCCGACTCCGATGAGTTCATCAACTTCTTCGCTTCGCTCGGCCTCGGCATGCTCTTCTTCTTCGCCGGATACGAGATCGACTTCGAGCGGATCAAGGGCGCTCCGCTGAAGCTGGCTGCGATCGGCTGGCTCATCTCGCTGGCGCTCGCCTACGCGATCGGCGGCCTCCTGGCAGCGGCGGGGATCGTCCTCTCGCTGCTGTTCACGGGCTCGGCGCTCGCGACGACGGCGATCGGCACGCTGATCCCGATCCTCAGCGACGCCGGGGAGCTGAAGACGAGGTTCGGCACCTACCTGCTGGCTGCGGGCGCGGTCGGCGAGTTCGGCCCGATTCTCCTGATCACGCTGTTCTTCTCCGCTGACAACCCGCTCACGAGCGGGTTGCTGCTGATCGCGTTCGTCCTCATCGCCGTGCTGGCGGCCGTCTTCGCGATTCGCGGGGTGTCCTCCAACTGGTCGGCGATCGAGCGCACGCTCGAGACGAGCTCGCAGCTCCCCGTGAGGATGGCCGTCGTGCTGGTCTTCCTGCTCGCGGCCCTGGCGACGGACCTGGGGCTGGACCTGCTCCTCGGCGGGTTCGTCGCCGGGATCATCACCCGCCTGGCGTTGAGCGGGCACGAGGTGCAGATCTTCGAGTCGAAGCTGAAGGCCGTCGGCTACGGCTTCCTGATCCCGTTCTTCTTCGTCGTCAGCGGCGTCGAGTTCAAGCTCGACGCACTCGTCAGCGATCCGGGCGAGCTGTTCAAGGTCCCGGTCTTCCTGGTGGCCTTCCTGGTCGTCCGGGGCGTGCCGGCGATGCTGCTCTACGTGCGCGAGCTGGAGCTCCGCGACCGCGTCGCCCTCGCCTTCTTCAGTTCCACCGAGCTGCCGCTCGTCGTGGCGATCACGACGATCGCCATCAACAACGGCCAGATGAGAGGGACGACCGCAGCGTCGCTCGTCGGCGCCGCGGTGCTGTCGACCGCGATCTACCCGTTGATCGGGTTGCGGTTGCGCGGCTCGCGCGAGGTGCCGGAAGGGGCCTGAGTCGCCTCAGCCCCCTCGGGCGTCCCGGGCCTGACGAGCGCATCCCCCTCGACCCCGGCGGTCGCCGCCAACTCCTCCAGCACCGCCTCGAGGTCGGCCGCGAGATCGTCGAGGGTCGACATCGCCACGTAGTCGCCGATCAACCCGAAGTTGATCGCGCCGTTGTAGCTCATGATCCCGACGCACATCGCCTGGCGCTTGGCGAGCGGCACCATCGGGAAGAGGTCGCGCATCTGGCGGCCGAGCGCGTACAGGGGGAACTGGGGCCCCGGCACGTTCGTCACGACGAGGTTGAAGAACCGCTGACGGGACTGCAGCCGCGCCGCCTGCGAGGAGATCGTCGGCGGCGCGAAGTCGGTCAGCTCGCTGAGCAGGTTCGCGCCGATCGCCTGCTTGGAGCGCTTCAGGTCGCCCATTCGCTCGCTCATGATGTGGAGCCTCTCGACCGGGTCCTCGCACCACACGGGCAGCGGGGCCATCATCGCCGAGACCTGGTTGCCGAGTGCCCCGTGGGCCTCCTCGGAGCGAACACTGACCGGGACCATCGCCATCAGCTCCAGGTCCGCGGTCGGATGGCCAAGCGAACGCAGGTGGCGGCCGAGCGCGCCTGCGACCACCGAGAGGATGACGTCGTTGACCGTGCCGCCGTGCACGTCCTTGATCCTGCGGACGGCCGGGAGCCCGGCGCGCACCCAGGCGAAGCGGCGGTGCGGACCGATCTCGACGTTGAGCGGTGACTCCGGCGCCGCGAGGCCGCGGCCCGCGAGTGAGCGGGCCGCCTCGACGGCGTCCTTGACTGCGCCCAGCGCCTGCCGCGGGCCGCGAGCGAGGGCGCGGATGCCGCGCAGTACCTCGGTCGGCTCGGTCGCCCGTTCGAGCAGCGCGGTGGCGAGCAGCTCGGCGCTGCTGGGCGTCGGCCGTGGCGTCCAGGGCGGTGACGGCTCGGTGGGCGCAGGGTCGGGCGAGGTGTCGTGGAGGACGGCGGTGATGTCGGCTCCCGAGACACCGTCGACGAGGCAATGGTGGCTCTTCGTGACGAGCGCGAAGCGCCCGTCCGAGAGCCCGTCGACCAGCCACATCTCCCACAGCGGCTTGGAGCGGTCGAGACCCTGCGAGAAGGCCCGCGCGGCGAAGTTCCGCAGCTGCTCCTCGCTGCCCGGGGAGGGGAGCGCCGTGTGGCGGAGGTGGTAGTCGAGGTTCAGATGGGGGTCGTCGACCCAGACCGGGCGACCCTGGTTCCAGGGCACGAACGCGAGCTTCTGGCGAAACCGGGGGACCAGGTGCAGCCGGGCCTCGAGGTGGTCGCGGAACTCCTCGTAGCCGGGCGCGGGACCGTCGAAGATGATCGTCGAGGCGACGTGCATGTGGGCGCCGTCGCGCTCGAGGTGCAGGAACGAGGCATCCAGTCCGGTCAGACGGTCCATGCAACGAGTATCTCAGCTTCGTTAGCAGTGTGACCCGTCCCACACATACACACGTTCGCCCCTCCTACCGTCGCTGGCTCACTCGAAGAGAAACCAGAAACCAACGCACCAACACCGCCCAATCACCGGCCCGGCACTCCCGGACCGGGAGCGGGGGACCCAACGCCGCCGGTGCATCCATCCGGCGGCCGGGGCGAATCGGACCGTGATCGGTCCGTAGCCGGTCGAGACCTCCGGAGCATCGGAGAGCCCGCAGCGGCGAGCCCGTCAGCTAACCCCGTCGGCGGCGAAAGCGAGGAATCGAAGATGAAACGACGCAACCGCATCAGGCGGCGTCGGACCGCGGCGCTCGCGCTCGCGGCCCTTGCCACCGCCAGCACCGCAACCGTCGCGACGACGGCCTCCGCGGGCGAGGATCAAGCAGCCGATCGCGGCGCGGTCTTCAACGCCAGCGACACTCGGGTGGGCCCGAACGAGCGAATCACCGTCGAGGGTCGCTTCCCGGCGGTGGCGACCAACGACGCACCCGCCGGCGGCGGGACCAAGCCCGCGGGCTCGGAGGCGGTCGGAATCCGGATCGAGTTCCGGCCGCTCGGGTCGAAGCGATGGCACAGCGCCGAGCGAGGCCGAACCGGTCACAGCGGCCGCTTCAGCGAGACCGTCCCGGTCACGCGCAGCGGGCGCTTCCGCGCGGTCAGCAACGACGGCCGCACGACCAGGCCGGAGTTGGTGACGGTGAAGTCGAAGACCGTGGCTCGCATCGGCAACTCCGACCCGAGGCTCGGCGAGAAGGTCAAGATCCGCGGGCGCGTCGCCCCGGGCGGCTCTCGTCGCCTGGTCTCCGTCGACGTCGGCGGGGAGACGCTGAAGACGCACACCCGTACCAACGGCACGTTCGAGCTGAAGTGGGAGCCCCGGAAGGCCGGCTCGCAGACCATCCGCGTCCGCGCGGCCGGCGACAAGATCGCCCTCGGCAGCGGCGACAAGGCCGGTCGCGTGACCACGTTCCGGCCCGCCGGAGCCTCCTACTACGGCCCTGGTCTCTATGGCAACGGCGTCGCCTGCGGCGGCACCCTGCAGCCGGGCACGATCGGCGTCGCTCACAAGACGCTGCCGTGCGGCACGAAGCTGACGATCCGCTACGGCGACAAGGTCGTCAAGAACGTCGAGGTCATCGACCGCGGGCCCTACGTGGCCGGCCGCGAGTTCGATCTCACCGAGGCCCTGCGCGACAAGCTCGGCTTCGGCGGAGTCGGCACGGTCTGGGTCGACAAGTAGGACCCGCCGCGGGCGTCACCCGCGCCGAGATGTCACTGGCGGGAGCATCTCTCCCGTTTCCTGCATCTCGGTGCGGGCGGCCATGGCCGGCCTCAGCCGAGGACGAGCTGCTCAAGCCCCGTTCCCTCCGCCGCGCCCTCCGGGGTGCGGTCGGTGGGGGCGGGGTCCTCGCCCGCGCGGACGAGATTGGAGACTCCGACGCCGAGCAGCCGCACCGGCGCGTCCCGCTCGAAGGCCTCCAGCAGGGCCAGCGCCGCGGCGGCGACCGCGGCCGGATCGGCGGTCGGTTCGGTCAGCGTGCGGGAGCGGGTGAAGGTGCGAAACGGCGCCAGCCGGATCTTCAGCGTCACGGTGCGACCGGAGATTCCCTGCTGACCCAGGTGCTCGGCCACCTCGCGCGCCATCCGCCCGACCGCATCCGCCATCACGGCCGGATCGGACTCATCGACCATGAACGTGCGCTCTCGGCTCTCCGACTTGCGCTCGCGCTCCACGGCGACCTGGGCGCTCCCGTAGCCGGCCGCCCGGCGCCGTAGCCCGGGCGCGTGGTTGCGGCCGACGGCGGCGGCGAGGCGGTCCTCGTCGGCTGCAGCGAGCTGCGCCACCGTCTCGATCCCGGCGCCCCGAAGCCGCTCCTCCGTGCGCGGCCCGACACCGGGGAGCAACCTCGCGGGCCGCTCGCCGACCAGCTCGAGGAAGCGCTCGCGCGGCATCACGCAGAGGCCGTCGGGCTTGTCGAGGTCCGAGGCGATCTTGGCGATCAGCCGGTTGGGGCCGACACCGATCGAGCACGTGAGGCCGGTCCGGGCGAGCACCTCGCGCTTGAGCTGACGCGCGCGCGTCTTGGGCGCCGGGCTGTCTGTGAGGTCGACGTAGGCCTCGTCGAGCCCGACGACCTCGACCGTGTCGCTGAACCCCGCGATCACCTCCATCACCTGGTGCGAGGCCGCCTTGTAGCTCTCCATGTCCCGCGGGATCACGACCGCCTGCGGGCAGCGGCGGCGGGCGACCGCCATCGGCAGGGCGGAGTGGACGCCGAAACGGCGCGCCTCGTAGGAGGCGGTCATCACGACGCCGCGGAAGTTCGGATCGAGCGGACCCACGATCACCGGCTTGCCGCGCAGCTCCGGTCGCCGCAGCAGCTCGACCGAGCAGTAGAACGCATCCATGTCGACGTGCGCGATCGCCCGCTCCCAGGCCGATGGATCGCCGTACACGCGTTCGCTGGGCATCGCGAAGCGATGGTAGGAGCCGCGCCGGACGCGGGCGGCGCTGCTAGTTTGGCCCGCGGTGAGCGCGGAGGGGAAGAACCTCGAGGCGATCTCGAAAGCGATCGACCAGCACAACTCGGGATGCCCGTTCCCGGCATCCGAGGTGCGGATGAACCCGTTCGAGGTCGAGCGGCTCGGCTGGGAGGAGATCCGCGGCCTGCCGATCGTGGGCGACGCCGAAATCGGCACCGGCCGGTTCCGGATCGTCTGCTCCGGCGAAGGCCAGGGCGAAGGGCTCGAGGAGGTCGAGGCGATCGGCACGCCGGTCGAGACCCCCGAGGCCGTCCCGGCCGGACCCGAGCGCTGAGTGGCCCTCAGCAGTCGTAGCTGACCTGGAAGCTGCCGAGGGCGTCCCTGGCGGCGACGCCGCTGCCGCTGCCGGCTCCCCCCTCGACGTAGGAGACGGGGATGGTCACGAGATCGCCGTCGACGTCGGGCTCACCGACCTCGATCGCACTCGAGTCCTGAGCGTCGACAGCGTCGGCGTCGGCCCCACCGTCGACGAGCCAGGCGATCTCCCCGTCCCCGCCGGGCTCCGCCGTGGCGGCCTGCGAGCGGATGCAGCCGGAGCCCGGGACGCTGACGATGTAGACGAAGGGCGCATCCAGGTCCTCCAGGAGCTGCGACGGGGACTGATCCCTCGGTTCCTCGGGCAGGGAGCGAAGGGCGGCGGGGTCGGTGGCGGCGAAGATCAGGCCGTCCTCGAGCTTGAAGGCGACCGACGACCCCTCCCTGACGAGGACGCCGGCCTCCTCGCGGAAGCCCATGTCGCCGAGCGCCGAGCCGATCTCGCCCGTGTCGGCGCTCGTGGCCATCGCCGAAAGCCCGGCGCCGTCCGGGCGAGCCGAGCCGCCGCTGGAGGCGATCGCGGTGAGGGCGCCCGGCTCGAGCGCCGCGATGAGATCCTGGTCGCCGGCGGCGAAGACCGGGGCGAGCCCAGGCGCCGCGTAGGGAGCGAGATCCTCTCCCGTCGCATCCGCATCGTCGGCGAGGTCGAGGTCGTCTCTGAAGGTCATGAGATCGACAGCGCTGTAGGAGCCGGCATCCGCAGGTAGCCACCGGCTGAGCTCCACCGCATCTCCATCGGCACCGCCGCCGGTCCCACCGTCGCCACCGCAGCCGGCCCAGAGCGCGGATGCGGCGAGCAAGGCGACGGCGATCGTCGCGAGCGGGCGGACCGGAGACACGGCGGCGAACCCTAGATGAGTGATTCCACGGGTCCGCTGCAACGGCGAGGCCTCCCGGGCGCGGCTGGCGGGGCTGCTCAGGCGCTGAAGAAGTCGATCCCGGCGTCGTCGAGGGAGCGCAGGAGCTCGTTGTTGAGGCGGGTCAGCTCGCCGGTGAAGACGAGGATGCCCATGACGACGAGGACGATCCCACCGAAGCCGATGATCACCGTGTAGTGGCGCTTTACGAAGGCGAAGGCGGTGGTCGCCCGGCCGAAGGCGATCGCGGTCAGCAGGAACGGGATTCCGAGGCCGGCCGAGTAGACGGCCAGCATCAGCCCGCCCTCGAATGCCGATCCCGTCGTCCCGGCCAGGGTCAGGATCGCTCCCAGAGTCGGTCCGATGCACGGGGTCCAGGCGAGGGCGAAGGCCGCGCCGGCCACCATCGGGCCCCCCGAGCCGGCGCGCTCGATCAGCGCGTCGACGTGCCATTCCCGGTTCAGCCTGGTGATGAAGGTCGCCGCGATGAACAGCAGCCCCATGACGATGATCAGGACGCCCGCGACGTGGTTGAGAAGGGTCTGGTTCTCGTGCAGGCTCTGGACGAGCCCGAAGGTCGTCAGCCCGAGCAGGATGAAGATCGCGGAGAAGCTCGCGATGAAGGTCAGCGACGCGGGGATGACGCTGCGCCAGCCGGCGCGCTCGAGCTCGGAGGGTGTGATCCCGGTGATCGCCGAGAGATAGCCGGGAACGAGCGGCAGCACGCAGGGGGAGAGGAAGGAGACCATCCCCGCGAAGAACGCGGTGAGGAGACCGATGCCGCCGACCTGTGGCATCCGCCGCCTCCCCTCAGACGATCGCGGCCGCGAGCCGGCGGCGATGCTCGCGGGCGAGCTCGCTGGCGGGCCCCAGCTCGGTGAAGATCGCGACCATCACGCGTCGGAGGCGATCGGTGAGCTCCGCGTCCTCGGAGACGGCGATCCGCCCCTGCAGGGCCTCCAGGGCCGTCTCGTGATCGCCGCTGTCCCAGGCCTCGAAAGCGGGGGAGAGGTCGTCCCCGGCGGACTCGGTCAACTCGATCCGGGCCAGCAGGCCCGAGGCGGTGAAGTCGGACTCGAGCGGCTCCAGGAGGCTTCGCGCCTCCTCGGTCTCGCCCGAGGTGAGGAGGATGTGGGCGAGCTTGACGGCCGCGTCGCTCTGGCGCGGGTCGAGCTCGAGGGCCCGCCGCAGGGAATCCTCGTCGGCGGCGGCGGCGAGCTTCGCGGCCTCCGACGGCACCAACCCCTCGAAGAACTCCGCGACGCGGGCGGGGGGGAGGGCACCCGTGAACTCAGCCGCGATCTCGCCGTCCTTGAACGCCTTGACGGCGGGGATGCCCTGGATCCCGAACGCCTGGGCGAGCCGCTGGTTGGAGTCGACATCGACCTTGGCGAGATCGACGTCCCCCTCGCGGGCGTTGGCCTCGGCCTCCAGCGCGGGACCGAGCTGACGGCAGGGACCGCACCACTCAGCCCAGAAGTCGACGACCACGGGGACCTCCCGGGACCGCTCGATCACCTGCTGCTGGAAGCCGGCCTCGTCTACGTCATGAACCATGGCGGGGAAGATTAGAGAGCCGCGTTAGCCTGCCCGGTCGATGGAATCGCTCAGGGGCAAGCTGCTCGTCGCCTCGCCCGCGCTCGAGGACCCGAACTTCAACCGGACGGTCGTGCTGATCACCGAGCACGGGCCGGACGGAGCGATGGGCATCGTCCTCAACCGGCCCGCCGACACCGAGGTCGGCGAGGTGCTTCCGGAGCTCGCCGAGATCGCCTCGGAGGAGCCGATCTTCGTCGGCGGGCCCGTCCAGCCCGACTCGCTCGTCGTCCTCGGCGAGTTCAACGACCCCGACAAGGCCGCCTGGATCGTGGTCGCCGACGTCGGCCTCGTCTCCGCCTCGACCGACCTCGACGAGCTGCCCTCAGCGGTGCGCCGCGGGCGCGTCTACGCGGGATTCTCCGGCTGGGGGCCGGGGCAGCTCGAGTCCGAGCTCTCAGAGGACGCCTGGATCATCGAGCCGCCGATCCCGCCGGAGCTCTTCCCCGACGACCCCGAGAGCCTGTGGAGCGCCGTCCTCGAGCGCAAGGGCGGCCAGTACGCGCTGGTCGCGCGCATGCCGGAGGATCCGAGCCTCAACTGAGCGAGCCCTCGGCGGGGGCACCGCCGAGCCCGCCTCAGCGGTACTCGGGGTTCGGGAAGTCGGGCTTGCAGCCCGCGTCCCACTCGTCCCGGCGGTTGCCGTGGGCGGGGATGCCACCCGCGTCCTTGAGCATCCTCGCGATGTGGATCAGGTTCCACGTCATGAAGTGGGTGTTGCGGTTGGTGAAGTCGTTGTCGGGACCGCCCGAGCCCGGATCGAGGTAGGAGGGACCCGGTCCCGCCTCACCGATCCAGCCGGCGTCAGCTTGCGGCGGGATCACGTAGCCGAGGTGCTGCAGCGAGTAGAGGACGTTCATGGCGCAGTGCTTGACGCCGTCCTCGTTGCCGGTCACCAGGCAGCCGCCCACGCGCCCGTAGTACGCGTACTGGCCGTCGTCGTTGAGCAGGTGCGAGTTGCCGTAGAGCCGCTCGATCACCTTGGTGCAGACCGACGTCTTCTCGCCGAGCCAGATCGCGGTCCCGAGGACGAGGATGTCGGCGGCCATGACCCGCTCGAAGAGGGCCGGCCACTCGTCGGCATCCCACCCGTGCTCGGTCATATCTGGGTAGACGCCGGTGGCGATCTCGTGGTCGATTGCACGGATGCACTCGACCTCGATCCCCGCGCCCTCCATGACCGCGATCGAGCGGTCCATCAGCCCCTGGGTGTTCGACGTCTCGGGGCTACGCTTCAGCGTGCAGTTGATGAACAGCGCGCGCAGGTCGCTGTAGTCGCGGTCCTCCTGGGTCATTGGTCTCCTCCGTCTCCGTTCGGGTGCCGACAGCTTCTCGCTTCGACCTCCGGTGGGCGAGAACGGTTCAGGAGACGGCGAGCGGCTCCGGCTCCTCGGGGCCTGCCGCCTCCGCGGGCGGGCCGCCCGGCGCGACCATGTCGGAGTTGCGGACCATCACCCAGGAGGCGAGGCCGCCGACGAACGCGATCGCCGCCCCGACCAGAAGGATCTCGTTGAGCCCGGCGATGAAGGCGTGGTTGGCCGCCGCCGCGGCCTGCTCGCGGAACTGCTCGGGGATCCCCACGAGCGCCTGATCAGCTGCTCCGGAGCTGACGGCGTCGGCGAAGCTCGAGGGGGCCTGGGGGAGCTGCTCGCTGAGGTCGGCGGCGACCCGGTGCTGGAAGATCGCGCCGAGGCCGGCGACCCCGGTTGCGATCCCCGTCTGCCGGAAGGTGCTGTTGATGCCCGACGCCATGCCGGCGCGCGCCGGCTCGACGACCCCGACCGCCACCGAGGCGATGCCGGGGTTGGTCATGCCGATCCCGATGCCGGCGAGGATGAAGCCGGGGAGGAGGTGGGTCCAGCCGTCGTCGACCGAGATGCCGCCGATCAGGAGGAGTCCGATGGCGACGAGGAAGAGTCCCGTTCCCATCAGCGCCCGGAAGGGGATCCGCGCCGAGAGCTTTGCGCTGAGGGGGGCGACGAAGAAGGAGACGACCGAGAGCGGCAGGAAGCGGAGGCCGGCCTCGAGCGGGGAGTAGCCGAGCACGTCCTGGATGTAGAGGGTCAGGTAGAGGAACATCGCGAACATCCCCGCCGAGATGCAGAAGGCGACGTTGGAGACGCCGGCGAAGGACCAGTTGCCGAAGAGCGAGAGGTCGAGCATCGCCTTGTCGCTGTGGCGCTCGATGAGGACGAACGCCACCATCAGAGCCGCCGCTCCCACCAGGCAGGCGACGATCACCGGGCTGCCCCAGCCCTCGGAGTTGCCGCGGATCAGGCCGAAGATGAGTGCGAAGAGGGCGGCCGCGAAGGTCACGAGCCCGGGGAAGTCGATCGGCTCGGGGTCGGTCGCGCGGAGGTTCGGGATCCGCAGCTCGGTGAGGACGAGGGCGGCGATCCCGATCGGGACGTTCACGAAGAAGACCCACTCCCAGCCGAGACCCTCGGTGAGGAGGCCGCCGACGAGCGGCCCGATCGCGACGGCGCCGCCGACGGTCGCTCCCCAGATGCCGATCGCGCTGGCGCGCTCGCGGCCCTCGAACTCCTGGGCGATCAGCGCCAGGGCGGTCGAGAACATCGCCGCGGCGCCGATGCCCTGCAGGCCACGGGCGAGATTGAGCAGCGTCGGGTCGCCGGCGAACCCGCAGAGCGCCGAGGCGGTGATGAAGATCGCGAAGCCGATGCTGAACACGCGTCGGCGCCCGAGCCGGTCACCGATCGAGCCGAAGACCAGAAGGAAGGAGGCCAGGGTGAGGGTGTAGGCGTCGACGACCCACTGCAGGCTCGAGAGGCTCGCGTCGAGGTCCTCCTGGATGTCCGGGAGGGCGACGTTGACGATCGTGATGTCGATCAGGAGCATGAACGTCGCCACGCAGACGGCGATCAGGGTCCACCACTTCGTGTGCATCCGGCTATGCTCCTTATGCCTGGTCGGTGATAATCAGCAAGACTGACGATCAGAGTAGCGAACTTATGTCCGAAGTGTCCGAAACCCGATCGAAGCCCGCTCAGCTCCTGCCCGACGAGGTGGTGGGGGACCGGTTCGGCTTCCTCTTCGCGAAGATGCATCAGCGCTGCGCGAAGCTCTCGATCGAAGCCCTCGAGCAGGCGGGGCTCGGGCTCTCCGGGCTGCACGTCGGCGCGCTCAAGCTGATCGAGGCGAGCGGGCCGATGTCTCAGCACGCCGTCGGCTCAGCGCTCGGCAAGGACCGTACGACCATGGTCTCGGTGGTCGACGACCTCGAGCGCTCGGCCCTGGTGGAGCGACGCCGCAACCCGCAGGACCGCCGCGCCTATGCGCTGGAGATCACCGCGGACGGCCGCGAGTGGCTGGAGCGCGCGACCGCGGTCATCTTCGAGACCGAGAGCAGCCTTCTCAGCGGGCTCGACGAGACCGAGCGGGAGCAGCTCCGCGGCCTGCTCAAGCGCGTCGTCCTGGCGCAACCGCACGAGCGGCCCAAGGCCTGACGCAACGGCGGGCGCGGCGGGCTCGTCGGCCGCGGCGCAGCGCCGTCCGCCGGTCGCACCGGCGCCCCGTCCCGCGCGCACCCTTATGCTCTCGCGGCTCGTTGATGGAGGAGAGGAGCCCCGAAGTTGCTGACCGTTGAGCTGAGCCGCATCCGGCTGCTGCTGACAATCATCGCCGCGTCCGTCGCAGCGGCGCTGCTGATCGCGCCCGCCGCCTCGGCCGAGGACACCACGTGGATCTGCAAGCCCGGCCAGGCCGACGACCTCTGCGCCGGGACGATCGCCGGCGAGAGCAGCCCGGCGCCCGGGCAGACCGCGCAGCCGCTTCCCTACACGCGCCCCGCCGATGCGCCGATCGACTGCTTCTACCTGTACCCGACCCAGAGCGAGCAGGCGGGTCCCAACGCCGACCTGGCCAAGGATCCGCCGATCCGCCGCGTCGTCGTCCAGCAGGCGCGGATGTTCTCCTCGGTATGCAAGGTCTACGCGCCGATGTACAGGCAGGTGACCCTCAACGGCGACCAGAGCGCCTACAACCCCTCGGTCGAGACCGCCTATCAGAGCGCCAAGACCGCGTTCGAGGACTACCTCAAGAACTACAACGACGGCCGCGGGTTCATCATGCTCGGCCACTCGCAGGGCTCCGCACACACGGCGCGGCTGATCCACGACCTCGTCGACACCGACCCCGAGCTGCGACAGCGGTTCGTGGGCGCGATGGCGCCCGGCGCGAACATCGCGGTGCCGATCGGCCAGGCGGTCGGCGGCTACTTCCAGAACGTCCCGGCGTGCACGGCGGTCGGCCAGTACGGCTGCGTGATCGCCTACTCGACCTACAAGGGCGAGCCGGGTCCGAGCTCGGAGTTCTCCCGACTCGACGCCGGCTACTGGATCTACCCGCAGCCGCGGTTCGACGCCGGTCAGTACGAGGCGATGTGCACCGATCCCGCTCGGCTCGACGGGGGGAACGGGACGCTGCTGCCGCTGGTCAACTACGACTACCTGCTCGACGTCCCCTCGGGGCCCGAGGGCGACGCACCATGGCGCAGCCAGCCCGACTACTACAAGGTCGAATGCAAGCGCGCGGGCACGGCGCACTGGCTCGACATCTCGAAGACGGATCTGCCCGGGGACAGTCGCCTGGACCTCGGCGCGCTGGTCGCCTCCGGCAACAACTACCACGTGCCCGAGGTGAACCTCGCCGAGGGCAACCTGCTGGAGATCGCGCAGTTGCAGAGCGACAACTACACGGCCGAGCAGGCTCGGATCGCAGCGCTCCAGAAGAAGCTCGCGGACCTGGAGAAGAAGCTCGCGAAGGCAAAGAAGCGCAAGGCCAAGGCCAAGGACCAGGTCGCGGACCTGCAGAAGGCGATCCGCGACGCCGACGGCGCGAAGGAGCGCAAGGCACTGAAGCGGAAGCTGAAGGCGCAGCGCCGCAAGGCGAAGTCGCAGAGCCGCAAGATCAA
>JAXLSW010000021.1:0-99303 GCA_046330415.1 Solirubrobacterales bacterium
CCCATCCTGACGGAATTGCACCTGCGCCCAGGTGAAACGGATCACCGCGTAGCCGCGAGTTTCGAGCCACTCCTGGCGCTTTGCGTCTTTCATCCGCTGGGCTGGTGTGCGGTGCGCGTCCTCGCCGTCCAGCTCGACGATCAGCTTCCGGTCCTCCCAGGTCATGTCGGGTACGAAGCGCCCCTTCCTCACGTTCGGCTCGGGGATCGGGAGGTCGAACCGCTCGCAGAGCAGGACGAAGTCGCGTTCGAAGCCGTTGGCGCACCTCGCAAGCTGGGGAAGATGGCTTGCCATCGCGGCGCGCAGGGCGCGGCAGCCGGCGGGTCTTGTGCGTAGGTCCGCCTCGAGCCCCGCAAGAGTGAAGCCGAGCTTCCGGTCGTACTCAGCGCGACCCAGCACCAGACGCAGCGAGTCTTGGTTGAGGTCGGTTGAGGCCACGAGCAGCGCGCGGGGCAATGGGACAACCGGAACGCCCTCGTGCACCGCGCGTCGGATCCCGGGGGGATGCCGGATCACGAGACCTGGCCGGGAGCGCGAGAACCCGGGCGCGTCGATGTGGATCGCATCGGGCTCGCGGTGCAGGAGGCCGCGCCACCAGAGGTTCGAGAGTCCGGTGAGCCCAGCTCCCCTTCCCGCGTACAGAAGCGCTGCGACGAGCCTCCCGGCCGAGGGCAGGTCGCGGCGCCCCCATGCGTAGACACCGGGCCAGATGCGGAACATCCGCCCGTTCCGGAGCAGCCAGCTGATCTGGGTGTCGGTGATTCCGGCCTCCAGCAGCTGCCAGCGCGCGATCGCGCCGAACTGCCGCTCGACAACTTCAGCGACGCGACGCATTCGCAATCGCTGGTCCTCCAGACTTGTGATTGCGAATACGTGACCCACCCGAGGGAGCGTGGTCGCTCGGGTGTCACAGATCCAGACGCACATGTCAGGAAGGTGAGACGGATCTGCGCCGATTCGGGCACGGATGACCGCGGGACCCTCTCGTGCGCGAATCCGGGCGCGACCCGCGCAGGGGGCGCGGCGCGCCCGGCGAAGAAGGGACGCGGTTATGTCCACCAGCGATCCCGCACGCTCGCCGCTTCCCCCCGGCCCCTTTCTGGTCGTCGGCCTGGCGCGCTCCGGCGTTGCGGCCGCCGAAGCGCTGATCGCGCTCGGCGCGCGCGTGTACGGCACTGACTCCGGGAATCCTCCCGGAGCGGGAAGGCTTGCGGAGCTCGGCGTCGAACTCCAACTGGATGGCGACGGGATCCGGCTGCTCGACAACGTGAAGACCGTGGTCAAGAGCCCCGGCGTGCCGGCCGAGGCGCCGGTCGTCGCCGCGGCCCGCGAGCGCGGCCTCGACGTGATCGGGGAGCTCGAGCTCGGATGGCGCCTGCTGCCGAACCGATTCGCCGCGATCACCGGGACCAACGGCAAGACGACCACCGCCGAATGGCTCGGCCACACCCTCCGGGAGGCCGGGATGGACGTCGCGGTGGCCGGCAACGTCGGCCGGCCGCTCGCCTCGCTCCCCGGGGAGGTCGACCCCGCCGCGACCATCGTCTGCGAGTGCTCGTCCTTCCAGCTGGAGGACTCGCGCGCATTCGCACCTGAGGTGGCGGTGCTGCTCAACGTCACCCCCGACCACCTGGACCGGCACGGGACGCTCGCCGCCTACGCCGAGGCGAAGCTGCGGATCTTCAGCAACCAGACGGCCGAGGACACGGCGATCGTCGACGCCGACGATCCCGTCGTCGGCCAGATCGAGCTGCCCGGCGAGGGGATCCGAGAGCCGTTCGGCATCGATGCCTGCGCCGACGAGCAGCGCTGCGCCGTCAGCTTCGCCGACGGCGAGATCCGCGACTCCGGCGGCGTCCTCGTCCGCGCTGAGGAGCTCCCGCTCGCCGGCGAGCACAACGTCCGCAACGCGCTGGCCGTGGCCGCCGCCGCGCTGGCGAGCGGCGCCGACCGGGAGGGCGTCGCCCGCGGTCTGCGCACCTTCGCCGGGGTCCCGCACCGCCTCGAGCGGGTCCGCGAGCTCGGCGGCGTCGTCTACGTCAACGACTCGAAGGCAACCAACGTCGCCGCGGCCGCGGCAGCGCTCGCGTCGTTCGGGACCGGCGTCCACGCGATCCTCGGCGGCTCCCTGAAGGGGGGCGGCTTTGAGGACCTCAGCCCCGCCGTGATCGCTCACTGCGCCGCCTGCTACCTGATCGGCGAGGCCGCCCCGAGCCTGCGCGCGGACCTCGCCGACACCGGCGTCCCGCTGCACGACAGCGGCGATCTCGCCACCGCCATCACCGAGGCCGCCGCCGCGGCCGGTCCCGGCGAGACCGTCCTGCTCGCTCCGGCCTGCGCGAGCTTCGACGCCTTCCGCGACTACGAGGAGCGCGGCGAGCGCTTCCGCGAGCTGGTCGCCGCGCTGAGCGGCGGGGGGGACGACGCATGAGCAGCACCGCCGGATCGCTGCGGGGTCTCCGCTTCGGCCGCCGTCGCCGCACCAAGCCCAAGTCGGGATCGAAGGCGAAGGCCCGTCCGAAGGCCCCCGCTCGCTCGCTCGAGTACTCGCTGCTGCTGACGGCGACGATGTGCCTGCTCGCGTTCGGCGTCGTCATGGTCTTCAGCGCGAGCTCGAGCGCGTCGCTGCTCGGCGCCACCGGCGACGGCGCCTACTACCTCAAGCGCACCCTGATGTTCGGCGCCTTCGGCCTGCTCGCCCTTCACGTCCTCGCTCGCTACGGTCTCGGCGCCGTCCGCACGCTCACCCCGCTCTTCCTCATCGGCGCCGTCTTCCTGCTGCTTGCGACCAAGGTGATCGGTGCCGAGGTGAACGGCGCCCAGCGCTGGATCGTCCTCGGCCCCGTCCAGATCCAGGCCTCCGAGATCGCGAAGGTCTCGCTGATGCTCTACGGCGCCCACATCCTCGCCGAGCGCCCGCAGATGACCCGCGATCTGCGCAGCCTGCGGCCGTTCCTGCTGGTCGCCGGGGCGATCATCGCGCTGATCGTCGTCGAGCCCGACCTCGGCACCGGCATGGTCACCGCCTTCTCGGTCACGGCCCTGCTGATCGCCGCCGGGGTGCAGATCCGCCACCTCGCCATGCTCGCGGGGGCAATCGGCTTCATCGTCTTCATCGCGGTCCTCATGGAGCCCTACCGGATGGCCCGCCTGACGAGCTTCATCAACCCGAGCGCCGATGCCTCCGGCGCCGGCTTTCAGGGGATGCAGGCGTCGATCGCCCTCGGCTCCGGCGGCCTCTTCGGGACCGGCATCGGCGAGAGCGTCCAGAAGGCCTTCTACCTGCCCGAGGCCCACACCGACATGATCGCCGCGGTGATCGGCGAGGAGCTCGGGCTGCTCGGGATCACGATCCTCTGCGGCCTCTACATGATGTTCGGGTATGCGGGCTTCAGGACCGCCCAGCGCGCGAAGGACCGCTACGGTCGCCTGCTCGCCGCCGCTCTGACGGCGATGATCATGGTCCAGGCCTCGATCAACCTCTTCGCGGTCCTCGGCCTCGCGCCGCTGACCGGGGTAACCCTCCCATTCGTCTCCTACGGCAACAGCAGCCTGATAGTCACCCTCGCGGCGGTCGGTCTGCTGCTCAACATCGCCAACGGGGGGACGGCGGCGGCCGGCGCGAGCGGATCGGCGGCGGGCCGCGGCTCGAGCGGATTCCGGCTCCTCGACGGCGGCGGTGCCGGCGGCAGCGCGCGCAGCGGAGGTCGGCGTGCCACGAGTAGTCATCGCAGCCGGAGGCACAGCGGGGCACGTAGTGCCCGCGCTGGCAGTCGCCGACGCGCTCGTTGAGCGCGGTGCCGAGGTCTCCTTCGCTGGGACCCGCGAACGTGCCGAGGCGAAGCTCGTCCCCGCCGCGGGATACGAGATCGACTTCCTGGCCGTGCGCGGGATCGACCGCAAGAACCCGCTGAAGGCGGCGGCCGCGCTGGCGCGCGCGGGCGCAGCCGTTCCGGTCGCCCGGCGGCTCCTGCGCCGCCGCGACGCCGACGTCGTCATGGGAGGAGGCGGCTACGTCGCCGCGCCGGTCGGGGCGGCCGCCCGCTCCCTGCGGATCCCGGTGGTCCTAACCGAGGCCGACAGCCACCTCGGGATGGCCAACAGGCTGCTCGCCTCCAGGTCTCGCCGGGTCTGCCTCGCCTTCCCGATCGAAGGGCTCGAGGGTGAGCGCTACCTCGTCACCGGGAGACCGGTCCCTAAGGCGATCCTGACCGCCGACCGCGAGGCCGCCCGCCGCCGGTTCGCCATCCCCGCCGAGGCTCCGGCCGTGCTCATCTTCGGCGGCAGCCTCGGCGCGCTGACGATCAACCGCTCCGCCGCCACCGCGTTCGGGCCTGGCGGGGTCGCCGCCGACCATCCCTTCCACGTCCTCCACATCACCGGCTCCCGCGACTACGCCGAGCTGGCGGCCCAGCTCGACGGCGCCGAGCGTTACACGCTGCTCGAGTACGAGCCCGATCTCGGCGACGCGCTCGCGGCAGTCGACCTCGTCCTCGCCCGATCGGGCGGTTCCGTCTTCGAGCTGACCGCGGCGGGTAAGCCCGCGGTCCTCGTTCCCTATCCCTACGCCTCGGCGATGCATCAGCACACCAACGCGCGTTGGATGCAGAGCGCCGGGGCGGCGGTCGTCGTCGAGGACGACGAGCTCACCCCCGAGCGCCTGGCCGGCGCGGTGGCGGAGCTGCTCGGCGACCCGGCGAAGCTCGCTGCGATGGCGGCCGCCTCGCTGGCGCTCGCCAAGCCGGACGCCGCCGAGCGAATTGCCGACGAAGTCCTGGGAGCGCTGGCGTGAGCGGCGCGACGCCCAACGGCACCGAGGGCACCGGCGGGATCGGTGGCGAGGCGGACTTCGCCGATCGCGAGCTGCACTTCATCGCGATCGGCGGTGCGGGGATGAGCGCTCTGGCGCTCGCCTGCCACGCCCTCGGCGCTCGCGTCAGCGGCTCCGACCGCTCCGAGTCGGGATACGTCGAGCGGCTCCGGGCCGCCGGGATCGAGCCGTTGATCGGCCATGACGCCGACGCGGTTCCGCCCGGGGCGGACGTCGTCGTCTCGACCGCGATCCCCGACGACAACGTCGAGCTCCGCCGCGCCCGCGAGCGGGGCCAGCGCGAGATCCATCGCGGCCGGCTCCTCGCCGAGCTCTGCGCGACCAAGCGCCTGATCGCCGTCGCCGGTGCGCACGGCAAGACGACCACCTCGGGGATGCTCGCCCACTGCCTGAGCCGAGCCGGCGCCGAGCCGGCCTTCTTGCTCGGTGGCGAGCTGCCGGGAGCCGGACCGGATGGCGCCCCCGCCAACGCCGGCTGGGGGACGGGGGAGTGGATCGTGGCCGAAGCTGACGAGAGCGACGGCAGCTTCCTCGAGCTCGCGCCGGAAGTGGCCGCGGTCACCAACGTCGAGCTGGATCACCACTCCCACTGGGGTGGGGAGCGGGAGCTGATCGCCGCCTTCGCGCGCTTCACAGGACCGGCCGCCGCGGTCGTCAGGCCGGCCGGACCGAAGCTCGCAGCCCTCGACGGGGCGGGGTCGATCGCGACGTTCGCGCTGAGCGAGCCGGGTGCTCCACCTCCCGCGGCGGCGAGCGTCCTCGCAACCGACATCCAACCCGTGGAGGGCGGCAGCACCTTCACGCTCATCTCAGCGGAGGCCGGCGAGCAGCGGGTCCGCCTCGCTGTCCCCGGCCGCCACAACGTCATCGACGCGACCTGCGCCATCGCAGCCCTGATCGAGGCGCGGCGGTTGGATCCGGGGCTGCCACCGACCGAGGAGCTGGTCGCCGCGCTCGCGACCTTCCCCGGGATGGCCCGCAGGCTCGAGCGCAAGGGTGAGCACCGCGGCGCCCTCGTCTACGACGACTACGCCCACCATCCGACCGAGGTCGAGGCGTCCCTGCGCGCCCTGCGCGAGCTCCCCCGGCCGCCGGGAGGGCGGCTGATCGCCGTCTTCCAACCGCACCTGTACTCGCGGACGAAAGCGCTCGCATCCCGCTTCGGCCGGGCGCTCGCCCTCGCCGACGAGGTCGCCGTCCTCGACGTCTATCCGGCCCGGGAGCAACCGGTTGGTCCCCTCGAGGGCGTCAGCGGGCTGCAGGTGGCCGAAGCCGCCGCCGACGCCGCGCCCGGCAAGCGGGTCCGCTGGCTCGGTGGGCTGGGCGTGGCTGCCGACGCGCTCGCCGCCGACGAGGGCATCGGGCCCGGTGACATCGTGGTGACGATCGGGGCCGGCGACGTGGTCAGGGTCGCCGAGCGGCTCGTGGGCGATCACGGGAGAGCTTCGTGAGCGATCCGGAGGGACTCGAGCGCGACTACCCGCTGGCGCGGCTGACCACCGTTCGCGCGGGCGGCAGCGGCGACATGTTCGCCCGCGCCGGCAGCGAGGAGCAGCTCCTCGCCCTGCTCGCCTTCGCCGACGCCGAGGGCGCGCAGGTAGGAGTGGTGGGCTCGGGATCGAACCTCCTCATATCGGACGACGGATTTCGAGGACTCGTGCTGAAGCTGGACCGTGATCTCGCGACGATCGAGCGCGATGGCGACCGCGTGCGCTGCGGCGGTGGCGCCCGCCTGCCGTCGGCCGCGGCGAAGTCGGCCGGCTGGGGCCTCTCGGGCCTCGAGTTCGGGGTCAACATCCCCGGGAGCGTCGGCGGCGCGGTGCGGATGAACGCCAACGCCTACGGCGGTGAGCTCGCCCGCACCCTCGAGTGGGTCAACGTCTGCACCGCCGGCGGCGCCGAGCGCCGCGTCCCAGATCAGCTCGGCTTCTCCTACCGGCGCTCGAACCTCCAGGAGGGCGAGGTCGTCTCCTCGGCCTCGTTCCTGCTCGAGCCCGCCGAGGTCGACGCCGTCAAGGCGACGCTCGCCGGGATGCGGACGAAACGCCGCGAGGCGCAGCCCTCCGGGATCAAGACGTTCGGCTCGACCTTCAAGAACCCCGACGACCCCCGAGCCGAGGGTCGCTCCGCCGGGATGCTGCTCGACGCCGCCGGCTGCCGCGGCCTCACCGTCGGCGGCGCCCGCTTCTCCGTCAAGCACGCCAACTTCGTCGAGAACATGGGGGAGGCCACCACCGCCGACATCCTCGAGCTGATGTCGGCGGGGCGCCGTCGTGTCTTCGACCTGTGCGGGGTGACGCTCGAGCCCGAGGTCCAGGTCCTCGGCGAGGTCGACTGGCCGGCGGGCTGGGAGCTCTCCTGATGGGTGGCAGGGTCCTCTCGCGCCTGCCCGCGGTCCGGATGCCGCGGATGCCGCGCTGGCACATCGCTCGCCGTCGCCTGATCGCCGCGGCCCTCGTCCTCGCCGTCCTCCTCGCCGCCTACATGCTGTGGTTCCGCGATTCGAGCTTCGTCCGCGTGAACGACGTCAACGTCGTCGGTGCCGACGACGACGCCGCGGTGGCGTCGGCCCTCGAGGCGGCCGCCGAGGGCCAGAGCACGCTCGACTTCGACGTCGGCGCGCTGCGGGCAGCCGTCGCCGACGAACCGTCGGTGGCCGGTGTCGAGGCGAATGCCGACTTCCCGCACGGGGTGACCGTCACCGTCGACCTGCGCACCCCCGCCGGCTACATCGACGGTGACGGCGGCACCGTGGTCGCCGGCGACGGCACCGTCCTGCAGACGGGTGTCGATCACCCCGACGGCCTTCCCCTGATCGCCGCCGAAGCGCAGGCTTCCGGGAATCGCGTGAGCGGTGATGCGCTGGTCGCGGCGGAGGTGCTCGGTGGTGCGCCGCCGGTGCTCGCGCCCCAGGTCGAAGGCGTCGAGGTAGACAAGAAGCTCGGTCCGGTCGCGACCCTCAACGGAGGTGTCGAGATCCGCTTCGGAGACTCGTCTCGCTCCGATCTGAAGTGGAAGGCGGTCGCCGCGGTGCTCGCCGATCCGAGCTTCATAACCGCCAACTACCTCGACGTATCCGAGCCGTCTCGGCCGGTCGCGGGCTGATCCCGCAACCCTCGATCCGCTCTTGAGATCGGCCCAAGTCTCAATTCCTGCTTGAGACAGCGATCTTGCAGCGGTCTCAACCGCGCGTTGACACCCACCCGAGGTTCGCTTACTTTTCCTGCGGTTTAACGGGAGCTAACGTCCAAACTCTCAACTCTCACTCAACCCCCGGACGGAACCAGAAAAGGATGTGAACCCCAAATGGAGGCTTCGAGCTACCTCGCCGTGATCAAGGTCGTCGGCGCCGGCGGCGGCGGCACCAACGCGGTCTCGCGGATGGTCGACGCCGGGCTCAAGGGGGTCGAGTTCCTGGCCGTCAACACCGATGCGCAGGCGCTGCGCGCGTGTGAGGCGGACGTCAAGCTGGCGATCGGCCAGGAGTTGACCCGGGGCCTCGGCGCCGGCGGTCAGCCCGAGGTCGGTGCGGGAGCCGCGGCCGAGAGCCGCGACGACATCAAGGAAGCGCTGAAGGGCGCCGACATGGTCTTCGTCACCGCCGGCGAGGGTGGTGGCACCGGCACCGGTGCCGCCCCTGTGATCGCCGAGATCGCCAAGCAGGAGATCGGCGCGCTCACCGTCGGCGTGGTCACCAAGCCGTTCGAGTTCGAGGGCGCCCGCCGCATGCAGCAGGCGCTCGAGGGCATCGAGAAGCTGCGCGCCGAGGTCGACACGCTGATCATCGTCCCCAACGAGAAGCTGCTGACGATCGTCGAGCGCCGCGAGCCGATCTCCGAGGCCTTCCGCAAGGCCGACGACATCCTCCGCCAGGGCGTCCAGGGCATCACCGACCTGATCACCGTCCCCGGGCTCATCAACCTCGACTTCGCCGACGTCCGGGCGATCATGTCCGACGCCGGCTCCGCGCTGATGGGAATCGGCACCGCGGCCGGCGAGAGCCGTGCCGCCGACGCGGCCAAGGAGGCGATCTCCTCGCCGCTGCTCGAGTCCGCCATCGACGGCGCGACCGGGATGCTCCTCAACATCACCGGCGGCGAGGACATGGGCCTCTTCGAGGTCAACGAGGCCGCCGAGGTGGTCGCCTCGACCGCGGACAAGGGCGCGAACATCATCTTCGGCGCCGTCGTCGACAACACGATGGGCGACGCCCTCCGCGTCACCGCCATCGCCACCGGCTTCGAGGGCTTCGAGCTCCTCGCCCGCCGGCCCGAGGCGATCCGTCGCCGCAGCCGGCGCCGTGGGGTCAAGCCGCCGAGCGACCGCGAGATCCGCCAGCTCGAGGTCTCCGACGACGACATCGACATCCCGCCCTTCCTGCGCGACTGACGCTCGCCACCGAACGTCGCTGAGTGCGCCCTGTAGGGGGTAGTCCGTGACGTTCGGTGTGGCGCGAGTCGCTCGCGATGGGCCTACGATGGGGCTCTTGGGTGGCCCTGGCCCAGTGGAGTTAGGTGACCCTAAGTTCTGTTAGGCTCGCCTAATGCTTAAGAAGATCCTCTCCCACGCCCGTCGTCAACCCATCGCCATCGTCGCCCTCTTCGTGGCGCTCGGCGGCACCTCCTACGCCGCCGCCACGCTCCCGAAGGACAGCGTCGACAGCAAGCAGATCCAGAAGGGCGCCGTCAAGTCGCCCGAGGTCGCTGATGGCTCGCTGAAGGCCAAGGACTTCAAGGCGGGCTCGCTGCCGCAGGGCGAGCAGGGCCCTCAGGGGATCCAGGGGATCCAGGGCCCTCCCGGCGCCGACGGTGACTCCACCGCCGCCGCTGCCAGGCTCCTCCGCGGGACCGCCACGCTGCAGGCCGTTGCGGACGCGACCCCCAACGTCGGCCTCCTCTTCCCGAACACCGAGTACAACAACGAGAACCTGTTCACGACCGGTACCGATGGCACCTCGGGCGCGACGACGCTGATCATCCCCGAGGCCGGGGTCTACTCCGTCTCGGCAGAGGTGATCTGGGTCGATCCGGCGGCCAGCCCGGCGAACACCGACAACGGCACCGGCACGAGGAGCCTCTTCCTCAACGGGCCGCAGCCCGGCGGCGTTCGCGCCGGCTCGACGGTTCGCGCGGTCAGCGGCGTCGCCACGCGTCAGGTCCTCGCGACGACGGAGAAGTTCGCAGCAGGCGACGCGATCTTCCTGACCGCGCAGCAGGACTCCGGCACGTCGCTGAACATCCGCGGCAGCCAGAACCAGGTCCACTTCTCGGCGACGAAGCTGAGCGACTGAGGACCGAGTTGAGGTTCAGGTACCACCTGACCGCTCTCGCGGCGGCCGTTGCGGCGCTGGCTCTGTCAGCGCCGCCGGCCGTTGCGGACACGGTCACCGGCGGGAGCGCCACCTGGGGGGTCAAGGAGTCGTTTCGCAGCTACGTGACGGGGCCCGTTGCGATGGGTCAGATCAGCACCTCCAACGGTGCGACCGTCAACGGCGACGGGACGTTCAACTTCCAGCCCGGGTCCGGGACGTTCGACCCCGCGACCGGGAAGGCCGACGCGAAGTTCGGCGGCACCGTGCTCTTCACCGGGCACATGGGGGCGCTCCGGCTGCAGATCACCGACCCCCGGGTCACCTACCAGGGAAACGCCGGGACCCTCTACGCGGACGTCGTCAGCCGTGACTTCAACACGGCCCAGGACGTGAGCTACCCCAACGTCGACCTGGCCAGCCTCGACCTGACCGGCATCACCCCGAGCGTCGACGGCTCTACCGCGAGCGTCTCGAACATCCCGGCGAAGCTGACCGCGAACGGCGCCGAGGCCTTCGCCGACTTCTACTCCGCCGGGGAGGATCTCGATCCCGTGAGCCTCTCCTTCACCTACACGCCGAACCCGGTCCTCGGCAGCCTCACCGCCGGGGACAAGAAGCAGAAGGTCAGCGACGCGCGCCGTGAGGTCCAGCTGGCGCAGGTCGAGTGCCAGGCCTCCTCCTGTGATCTCTCCGCCACCCCGGCGAAGATCAATGCCGAGATCGCGGGCGGACCCAAGGACGGCAAGAAGTTCAAGGTCCGCGTGGTCGCCCCCGCCCAGGTGAACGGTGGTGCCTCGGCGAGCGTCGTGGCGAAGCTCAGCAAGGGGACGGTCAGGAAGCTCGCCAAGGGCGGCAAGGCCGTGCTCGAGACGACGGTGGACCTCTCGAGCGGGTCGCTGAGCGACAGCGTCGACGCCAAGGTGAAGATCAAGGCGCAGAAGGTGAAGAAGCCGAAGCGCGGCTGACGCCGGGCCTCCCTCGGGCGTCACCCCCTCTTCGCGGGCTACCCGCCGAACGTCACTCAGTACGCCCTATAGGGGGGCGACCTCAACCGATCAACGCAACAGCTGCTCCATCTTCTCAGCCGGAGTCATCCAACCGAGTGTCTGCCGCGGCCGTCCATTGAGCTGGGCCGCGATCAGGTCGAGCTCGACCTGATCGCGCGCGGCGAGGTCGGTGCCCTTGGGCAGGTATTGGCGCAAGAGGCCGTTGGTGTTCTCGTTCGATCCCCGCTGCCAGGGCGAGTGGGGATCGCAGAAGTAGACGTCGATCCCAGACTCCTTCGTCAGCCGCTGGTGGGCGGCGAGCTCCTTGCCCTGATCCCAGGTCAAAGACAGCAGCAGATGCCTGGGCAGGTCACGGATCCGATCCTTGAGCCCGTCGATGACGTGCTCGGTCGTTCCGTCGTTTCCAAGCCGGGCCAACATCACGTAGCGGGTGTTGCGCTCGACCAGGGCGGCGATGAAGGAGCGGCCGGCCTTGCCGACGAGCAGATCGCCCTCCCAGTGGCCGGGGACGGCTCTGTCTTCGACCTCGGGCGGGCGCTCTGAGATCGGGATCATGCCCTTGATCCGGCCCCGCTGGCCAAGGCCCTTGGCCCGCGGCTTGCGCTTGGTCCGCTGGAAGCGCAGGTTGGCGGTGAGCTGGCGGCGCAGCTCGCCCCGCGACTGGATGTAGAGGGCCTTGTAGATGGTCTCGTGGCTGATCTGGCGATCGGGGCAGCCCGGGTTGGCTTTCCTCAGTCTGGCCGAGATCTGCTGCGGCGACCAGCCCGCGAGCAACCCCGCCTCGACCGCCGAGCGCAGCTCGGGAAGTCCGGCGAGCTTGGTCGGCTTGGGGCGGCGGCAGCGCTCTTGGCGCAGGCGCTCGGCCTTCAGCGCCCGGTAGCGCGGCCTGCCTCCGCAGCGGCCGACCTCACGGCTGATCGTCGAGGCCGGCCTGCCGAGCTCGCGGCCGATCGAGCGGAAGCTCTCGCCCGCGGCGATGCCGCGGCTGATCCGCTCGCGCTCGGAGAGGCTGAGGCGCAGCCCGCTGCGCTCCTGGGCGCGGCGGCGCAGCAGGAACTCCTCGCGGACCCTCTCGATCGTCTTCGTCGAGCAGCCGAAGTGGGCCGCCACCTCCTCGACGCTCTTTTCGCGGAGCATCTCCGCCGCCGCCTCACGCTCAGGTGGGCTCAGCCACCTCCACGTTCTCGCCTTCGTCCTCGCCATCGCGGCCTCCTTCGGTCACGGTTGATCTGTCAACCGTTGCGATGACCGCTGGAGACCGCCGGGGTAGTGAGCGACGTTCGGCGAAATGCGCTCGTCCTCAGTCGCTCAGCGCGACGATCAGCTCCCTCGTCGCGCCGGGGTAGCGGTAGGTGATGCCGCCGTGCTTGCCGTCGAAGAGCTCGAGGGTGTGCTCGACGCCGACCTTGGTCAGCTCGCGCGAGAACGCCTGCGCGCCGAGGTCGAGGAAGTACTCGTCGCCGCGGCCCGCGTCGAGGTAGATCCGCCGCATCGAGCGCAACGCGTCCGCATGCCCGGCGACCATGTTGACCGGATCGTGGGCCAGCCACTGCGCCCAGACCTCGGGCACGAGACCCGCGTCCTCGACCCGGAAGGGGAGCAGCGCCTTGCCGGGCCGCTCCGGGTCGGGTGAGTAGGCCGCCGCGTAGGCGTACATCTCGAGTGGTCCCGCGTAGCGGTCGAAGTCGAACGGGTCGGGACCCTTCGCCAGCTCAGCGAAGAAGACGTCCCAGGAGGACTGGTAGTCGTCGCGGAGGCTTCGGGTCGCTTCGGCGATCCCCGGGGTCATCGAAAGCTCGAAGAGCGCGTCGCCGGCGTGGGAGGCGAGCGCCGAGAAGACGTCTGGCCGCATCATCGGCACGACCATCGCCCCGTAGCCGCCGGACGACTTGCCGGTGATGCCGCGGTGGTCGCGATCGGGGGCGGTCGGGTAGCGCTCGTCGACGAAGGGGACGATCTCGTCGCAGAGGTAGGACTGGTAGCGGCCGGTCCCGGTCGAGTCGAGGAACTGCGAGCCGCCGAAGGCGGTCCAGCAGTCGACCATGACGATCAGGGCGTCCGGGCAGTCAGCGGTCGCGAACATCGCGTCGACGCGCTCCAGGTAGGTCGGCTCGAAGAACGTCCGGTTCGCCCACATGTCGAGCTGGCCGGTGAAACCCTGGATCACGTAGACGACGGGAAGTGGGCGCGGGTGGTCGAGCTCGATCCCCGGCGGCCGGTAGACCCAAAGCGGGCGCCGGGCCGGATCCCCGAGCGGGTTGTCGGCCAGGAGCTCGGACTCGACGACGAGCCGGTCGAGGGTCCCCGCCAGCGGCCGGCTCCAGGGCGGGCCGAGCTCCGCCCGCCAGTCCTCGCTCGTGGAGCTGACCAACTGCATGGGCCGAGCCTAGCTAGCCTGCCGTCCGTGAACGCACCGACCGAGCCGACCGGAGAGCTGCGACGGACCTCGCTCTTCGACGAGCACGTGGCCGCCGGCGCCAAGCTTGTGCCCTTCGCCGGCTGGGAGATGCCCGTCCAGTACGAGGGCGTCGCCGCCGAACACGAGGCGGTCCGCGAGCGCGCGGGGATGTTCGACGTCTCCCACATGGGCCAGGTCGCCACCTCCGGCGCCGACGCCCTCGCCTTCCTGCAGCGCGCGGTCAGCAACGACGTCGCCAAGCTCGCCCCCGGTGGCGCCCAGTACTCGTGCCTGTGCGCCGATGACGGCGGGATCCTCGACGACCTCTTCAGCTACCTGCTCGACGACGGCTCCTACCTGACCGTCTCCAACGCCGCCAACCACGAGTCCGACCTCGCCCGCTTCCGCGAGATCGCCGAGGGCTTCGATGTCGTGGTCACCGACATCGCCGCCGACCACGGGATGATCGCCGTGCAGGGACCCGGCGCCCGCGCGGCAGTCGCGAAGTTGGCTTCCTCCGAGCTCCCTGCGCGGATGCACACCGCCACCCTCGACGTCGCCGGACACGAGTGCCTCGTCTGCGGCACCGGCTACACCGGCGAGGACGGCGTCGAGATCATCTGCGCCGCCGCCGACGCGCCCGCGATCTGGCGCGCGCTGCTCGCCGAGGGCGTCACACCCTGCGGGCTCGGCGCCCGCGACACCCTGCGCCTCGAGGTCTGCTTCCACCTGCACGGCAACGACATGGGTCCCGATCGCAACCCGATCGAGGCGGGCCTCGGGTGGTGCTGCAAGGAGGAGACGGGCTTCGCGGGCTCGGAGGCGGTCGCGAAGGCGCGGACCGAGGGGACCGCCGAGAAGCTCGCCGCCTTCGTCATCGAGGGCCGCGGGATTCCCCGCGCGGGCAATCCGATCCTGGTCCCGGGCTCCGACGGGGAGGCCGTCGGGACCGTCACCAGCGGCACCTTCTCGCCGACGCTCGGCATCGGCATCGGAATGGGATACGTTCGCTCCGACCTGGCCGAGCCCGGCCGCGAGGTCGAGATCGACGTCCGCGGCCGCGTGCGCGAGGCCGAGATCAGAAGCAAGCCCTTGTACGACCCCAAGAGCCACTAGCCACTAGACCGAAGACTTGAGACAGGACCACCCGACCGATGGCCGACGCTAGCTACCCCGACGATCTCCGCTACCACCCCGAGCACGACTGGGCGCGGGTCGACGGCGAGGAGGCCACCTTCGGCATCACCTGGTACGCCCAGGACTCGCTCGGCGACGTCGTCTTCTTCGACCCGCCCGAGGTCGGCGCGACCGTCACCAAGGACGAGCCCTACACGGAGGTCGAGTCGGTCAAAGCAGTCTCCGACGTGATCGCTCCGCTGAGCGGCGAGATCACCGCCGTCAACGACGCCGCGGGGACCAACCCGGAGCTGATCAACACCGATCCCTACGGGGAGGGCTGGATGGTCAAGGTCAGGCTCAGCGACCCCTCAGAGCTCGATTCGCTCCTCGACGCGGCCGCATACAGCGACCTTCTCGACTGAGCCGCGCCGAGCGTCCCCCTAACATCGCCGGGGTGAGCGGCTACACCTCAACCACCGAGGCCGACCGCGCCGCGATGCTCGCGGCCATCGGCGTCGACTCCGTCGAGGAGCTCTTCGACGGCGTCCCCGCGGAGGTCCGCATGGACCGCCCCCTCGGCCTGCCCGACGGCCTGACCGAGGCCGAGGTCTACGAGCGCATGCGCGAGCTCGCCTCCCGCAACGCCGACGCCGAGTCGGAGATCTGCTTCCTCGGCGCCGGCATGTACGACCACTACGTGCCGGCGATCGTCGACGCGATCACCTCGCGCTCGGAGTTCCTCACCCCCTACACGCCCTATCAGCCCGAGATCTCCCAGGGCGGGCTGCAGGTGATGTTCGAGTTCCAGACTGCGATGACCGAGCTGACGGGACTGCCGCTGTCGAGCGCCGGCCTCTACGAGGGCCCCTCGTCCGTCGCGGCCGCCGCCTACCTCGCGATCGGGGCGACCAAGCGCCGCGGTCTCGTCCTCTCCCAAGGCCTGCACCCCGACTCGCGGGACACGGTCCGCACCTACGCCGCCGGCTTCCCGGCCGATGTCACCGAGGTACCGCTCGCCGACGGGGTCACCGACGCCGATGCGCTCGCCGCCGCGATCGGCGAGGACACCGCCGCCGTCTTCGTCCAGTACCCGAGCTTCGTCGGCGGCATCGAGGACCTCGAGCGCCTCGCCGCCATCGCCCACGACGCCGGCGCTCTCCTGGTCGCCTCCTGCGATCCGATCGCCCTCGGCATCCTCCGCGCCCCCGGCGAGTGCGGGGTCGACATCGCCGTCGGGGAGGGGCAGCCGCTCGGCAACCGCCTCGACTTCGGCGGCCCCTCCTTCGGCTTCTTCTGCGCCACCGAGGAGCAGATCCGCCGCATGCCGGGCCGGATCGCGGGGGAGACGACCGACGTCGACGGCCGCCGCGGCTTCGTCCTCGCGCTGCAGACGCGCGAGCAGCACATCCGCCGCGAGAAGGCGACCCACAACATCTGCACCGCCCAGGCGCTGAACGCGCTCGGCGGGATTATCTACCTGAGCTGGCTCGGGGCCCGCGGCCTGGTCGAGCTCGGCGAGCTCCTCGTCCGCCGGACCGCCTACGCGAAGGGACGGCTGGCGGAGATCGACGGGGTCGAGCTGCTCCACGACGGGCCGGTGGTGCGGGAGTTCGCGATCACCTTCGACGCCGACGTCGAGTCCGTCCTCGAGCACTGCGCGAGCCGCGGCATCGCCGCCGGTGTCCCGCTCGATCCCGAGTACGGCAACGGCCTGCTCGTCGCGATCACCGAGCAGCGCACGAAGGAGCACATCGACCTGCTCGCGGAGGCCCTGGCCGAAGCCGTCGGCTCGGTGGCGCCGGCGGATGGCGGCGGGGCCGCGGTCGCCGGAGGTGTCTCATGAGCTCCGCCCCCCCGACCTCCGCGGCGATCGAGACGCCGATGCAGCGCGACCGCGCGATCACGATCTATGAGCGCTCGGTCGAGGGCCGCCGCGCCGCGGCCATCCCGGCCGCCGGTGTGCCCGAGGAGAACACGCCGATCGAGGAGCTGATCCCGGCCGGGTTGCTGCGCTCCGCGCCCGCTCGGCTGCCGGAGGTCTCCGAGCCGGAGATCGTCCGCCACTACAACCGGATCTCGCGCCGCAACTTCGACCTCGACTCCGGGATCTACCCGCTCGGCTCGTGCACCATGAAGTACAACCCGCGGCTCAACGAGCGGGTCGCGTCCCTTCCCGGCCACGCCCGCCTCCATCCCGCCCAGCACCCGGCCCGCGCGCAGGGGGCGCTCGAGCTGATGTGGTCGTTGGAGCGTTCCCTGAGCGAGATCTGCGGCCTTCCACACGTCAGCCTGCAGCCCTCGGCGGGCTCTCATGGCGAGCTCGCCGGGTTGCTTCTCACCCGCGCCTTCCACGCCTCGCGCGGGGAGGAGGAGCAGCGGACGAAGGTCCTCACCCCCGACACAGCCCACGGTACGAACCCGGCCTCGGTGACCATGGCGGGCTTCGAGGTCGTCAAGGTCGCGACCAACGACGAGGGCGGGGTCGATCTCGACGACCTGCGGGCGAAGGCGGACGAGCACACCGCCTGCCTGATGCTGACCAACCCGAACACGCTCGGGCTCTTCGACGCCAACATCGCCGAGATCACCGGGATCGTCCGCGAGGTCGGGGGGACGCTGTACTACGACGGCGCCAACCTGAACGCGATCATGGGTCACTCCCGGCCCGGTGACATGGGCTTCGACATCGTCCACGTCAACCTCCACAAGTCCTTCAGCCAGCCGCACGGCGGCGGCGGCCCGGGATCGGGCCCGATCGCGGTCTCCGAGCGCATCGAGCCCTTCCTGCCGGTGCCCCGCATCGAGCGCGTGGCGAACGCCGACGACGGCAACGGCGGCGCGCCCAGGTTCGAGCTCCACGGAGCGGGGGATCACCCGGACTCGATCGGGCGCATGCGCGGCTTCCAGGGGAACTTCGGCGTCTTCGTGCGCTCCTACGCCTACATCCTCAGCCTCGGCGGCAACGGGCTCGCGGAGGCCTCCGAGACCGCGGTCCTGAACGCCAACTACCTGCTTTCGCTGATGCGCGAGGGCCGCGCCGGCAAGTACCTGCCGATCGCCTTCGACCGGCGGCCGATGCACGAGTTCGTCCTCTCCGGGACCGGCGCCAAGAAGGAGCTCGGGGTGAAGACGCTCGACATCGCCAAGCGCCTGCTCGACCACGGGATGCACCCGCCGACGGTCTACTTCCCGCTGCTCGTCGACGAGGCGCTGATGGTCGAGCCGACCGAGACCGAGGCGAAGGAATCCCTCGACCGGCTCGCCGAGGCTTTCGAGTCGATCCTCGCGGAGGCGGAGGAGGATCCGGAGATCCTCCGCAACGCTCCCTACACGACCCCCGTGCGGCGCCTCGACGAGGTCAAGGCCACCCGCGAGCCAGTCGTCCGGCAACCGCTCTAGCCGGTCAGGTCGAGGTCGCGGGCAGCTCCTGCTCGAGTGAGAGCACGGGGGCGAAGAGGTCGCCGTGCTCGTCCACCCGCCGCAGGACCTCGCCGGCCTCGAACCGGAGCAGTGCCGGGTCCCCGGCGTCGGCGGCGGCTGAGACCTCCTCCCAGCCCAGCGGCGTCGAGACGGTCGGCGCCTCGCGGGCGCGCAGCGAGTAGGCGGCGACCGTCGTCTTCGACGCGGTGTTCTGGCTCCAGTCGACGAAGACCTTGCCGGCGCGCAGGCTCTTCGTCATCCGCGAGACGATGAGATCGGGCTCGGAGGACTCGAGCGCCTGGGCGACGGTGCGGGCGTACGGCTTGGTGGTCTCGTATGTGACCTCGGAGTTCAGCGGCACGTAGACCTGCATGCCCTTGGAGCCCGAGCTCTTGGGGAAGCACTCGAGGCCGAAGCTCCCGAAGAGGTCGCGGAGCAGGAGCGCCACCCGGCAGCATTCGACGATCGTCGCCGGCGGGCCGGGATCGAGGTCGAAGGCCAGAACCGTGGGCTGCTCGATCTCGGCGGCGAGCGACAGCGACGGATGCAGCTCCAGCGCGGCGAGCTGTGCCAGCCAAACGAGCGTCGCCCGCTCCTCGACCAGGGTGAAGTCGATGTTCCCGGCGCGGTCACCGGCCCAGACGGTGGCGGTGTCGACCCAGTCCGGGCGGTGGGAGGGGGAGTTCTTCTCGTAGAAGTGCTTCTCCCCGACGCCGTTGGGGTAGCGGATCAACGTCACCGGGCGCCCGTGGAGGTGCGGCAGCATCACCGGCGCGATCCGGGCGTAGTAGTCGATGACCTCGCCCTTGGTGAACCCGCTCTCCGGGTAGAGCACCTTGTCGAGGTTGGTGAGCGACAGCCGGCGGCCGTCGACCTCTACTTCGCGGCCTTGGCCTTCGACTTGCTCTTCGCCTTCGAGGTCGTGGACGCGGACTTGGAGGACGTGGAGGAGGACTTCTTGGCAGTCGACGGCTTCTTCTCAGCGCCGCCGCTCAGCTCCTCGCCCTTGATCGCGGCGAGCGACTCCTCGAGGGCGGCCATCAGGTCGGGCGCCTTCGTCGGTGTCGGAGCCTCCGAATCGGTGGAGACGATCGACTTGCCCTCGGCCTTGCGCTCGATCAGCGACATCAGCTCCTCGCGGTACTCGTCGCGATAGGCGCCCGGGTCGAAATCGGTTGCGAGGGAGTCGATCAGCGCCTTGGCCATCTCGATCTCGCGCTTCTTCGGCTCGACGTCCTCGCTCTCACCGAGCACGTCCTCGAGGTCGGAGGTGGGGACGACCTCGTCGGCGAACCGCATAGTCGCCAGCGTCAGGACCTCGCCGTCTCCGTTGGCGCGGATCGCCGCCAGGCTCTCCTTGTTGCGCATCACGAAGCGGGCGATGGCGACCTTGCGCTGCTCGGCCATCGCCTGCGCGAGCAGCGCGTAGGCGCGCTCGGCACCCTGGGCGGGACCGATGTAGTAGGGCTGGTTGAAGTAGATGGGGTCGATCTGGTCGAGGTCGACGAAGTCCTCGATCTCGATCGTCTTCGTCTTCTTCGGGTCGAGAGCCTCGAGCTCGTCGCGGGTCATCACGACGTACTGGTCGGGCGCGATCTCGTAGCCCTTGACGATCTCGTCGTAGGCGACCTCCTCGCCGTCCTCCTCGGCGACGCGCTTGTGGCGCACGCGGGAGCCGTCCTTCTCGCGCAGCTCGCGGAAGCGGATGGAGCGGCTCGAGACGGCCGAGTAGAGCCGCACGGGCACGTTGAGGAGGCCGAAGGAGATGGAGCCTGTCCAGATTGCGCGAGGCATGGAGTGAGTGTTTCGACGATACCCCGCGAGCTCCGCCCGCAAGCGCGGCGGCGAACGCGATCTTGCGGACGCGCCCGTCGTGGGGGGTCCGCTTCCTCTCTCGTATCTACAAATCTTCAGATATTTGAAGATTCAGCTATTATGAGACCTATGACACCGGCCGAGAGCAGCCTCACGTCCTACTCCGCCGATCCCGGTGCCCCCTCGCAGCCGATCCACCGCGTGAAGGCCGAGTTCTTCCGCGTGCTCGGCCACCCGGCGCGGGTGCGGATCCTCGAGCTGCTCCGCGAGGGCGAGCGCTCGGTCGGCGATCTGCAGGGTGAGCTCGGGATCGAGTCGAGCGGGACGTCGCAGCACCTCGGGACCCTCCGTCGGCTCGGTGTTCTCGAGAGCCGCCGCGACGGCACGAGCGTCTACTACCGCGTCAAGGACCCGCGGATGTTCGATCTTCTCGAGGTGGCGCGAGAGATCCTCGCCGGCCATTACGAGGGGACGCAGGAGCTGCTCGGAGAGCTGGGGGCCGAACCCGTCGAGCGCCGTTGAGCGCCGCGACTCGCCCACGCCCGGCCGGCATCCCCGGTTGAGCGGCGACCGCGACACTCACAGCCGCAGTCGCGCCGCCGGACCCATCCTGCTCCTCGCTGCGGCGTCGGCCGCGGCGGCCGGATGCGTCGGCGCCGCCGTCGTCGCAACCGGTGACACGCTCGGCGCCGACGGCTTCACCGACGGTCTCGACCCCGCCTTCGGCGTCGACGGCCTCAGCGCCATCTTCCTCGTCCTGCTCGCGCTGGTCGCGGTCCCGGCCCTCCTCTACGCGCGCTCCTACCTCCGCGGCGCCCGGCACGCCAGCGCGCTCGCCGTCCTCACGACCCTCTTCGTCGCGTCGATGGCGCTGTTCCTCGTCGCCCGCGACCCGGTCACCTTCCTCGCCGCCTGGGAGCTGATGACGCTGCTTCCCGCGGCCGCGATCCTGCTCGCCGCGGACCGAGCGGACGTCAGGAGCGCCGTGTTCGTCTACGTCGCGGTCACCCACATCGGCGGGGTGGGCGTCTGGGTCGCGGTGCTCCTCCTAGCAGCGAACGGGGGCCTCTCGGCCCCCGGGCTAGCGGACCTCGGAGCGGGCGGCGAGGCCGCTGTGATCGCGGGCGCGATCGTCGGGTTCGGCACCAAGGCGGGGTTGATGCCGTTCCACTCCTGGCTGCCGCGCGCCCACCCGGTCGCGCCGGCGTTCCTCTCGGCCCTGATGTCGGGGGCGATGGTCAAGGTCGCTCTCTACGGACTGGTCCGGGTTCTCTTCGACTGGGTGGCGCCGGCTCCGGCGTGGGCCGGGCTCGTTCTGCTGTCCCTGGGAGCGCTCTCGGCGCTCGCCGGGATCGTCTACGCGCTCCTGCAGCGGGACCTCAAGCGACTGCTGGCCTTCAGCACGATCGAGAACGTGGGCATCGTCGCGGTTGGATTGGCCGCGGCGATCCTGCTCGCCGATGCGGGGGAGGGCGAGTGGGCCGCGATCGCTTTCGCCGGGGCGCTGCTGCAGGCGCTCGGGCACGCGGCTACGAAGGGAATGCTCTTCCTCCTCGCCGGCACGGTCGAGCGCGCCGCCGGGTCGGTCGACCTCGACTCGCTCGGTGGCTTGCTCCGGCTGATGCCCTGGACGGGCGGGGCGTTCCTCGTCGGCGCCGGGGCCATGGCCGGGCTGCCCGTGCTCGTCGGTTTCGCGGCCGAGTGGGTGGCGATCCGGGCCCTGGTCGAGCTCGCCGCGACGGCGGCCGACGGGATCGCCGTCCTCGCCGCCGTCTGCGCGGCCGCGTTGGCGGCGACCGCGGCCCTCGCAATGCTCTGCTTCGCCAAGGCCGTCGGCCTCCTGCTGCTCGGAAGGCCGCGCCGCCCCGAGGTGGAGAGCGCCTGCGATCCCGCGATGGCCATGCGGGCGCCCACCGCCGTGCTGGCGGCTCTGTGCATCGGCGCGGGTGCGGTGCCCGGCCTACTGCTGCCGGCGCTCGCCGGCCTCTGGCCGCTCGGCGGGGCGCCTGAGCTGCCGGTTACCGGGGGGCTCGACCTACCCGGCACCGGCTCGCTTCCCTCGCCGGCGCTCCTCGCCGGGATCGTCGTGCTGACGGCTCCTGGGCCGCTTTCGCGGCCCTGCGCTCCCCGGGCCGCGCGCGCTCCGGTCTGGATCTGCGACAGAGCCGGAGCCGGCGCGCTCGCCTGGAGCTCGGCGAGCTTCACCAAGCCGCTCCAGCTCGTGCTGGCGCCGCTGCTGCGGCGGCGGGCCGGACCGTCGTGGTCGACCGCTCGGCCGGGATCACCGCTTCCGTGACCTGCGCCGGGCGCGTGCCCCATCGTTCGACTTCACGGCGGTCTACCGGCCGCTCCAGCATTCGCCCTCGCCGCCGCTGTTGTCGCACGGCGGATGCAGTCGGGCAGCGTCGGACCTGCATGGTATCCTCGGCGCCCTGCTGCTCGCGCTTGCGGTCCTCCGCTTCGGGGTGCTCGCGTGATCGCCGCCGCGGTGGTCAGGTCCTGGGCGGGCTGCTCGGGCCGCTGCTCGTCGGTTCGATCCAGACCGCAAAGGCGCGCTGGAGCCCTCGCCGCTGCAGCCCTACCGGGAGCTCCGCAGGCTCTGGGGAAGAGCGGGGTGGACCCGAGTGGGACGGGTCCGCTCTACTCGCTGGCGCCGCCGGTGGTCGCGGCGGCGAGCGCCATCGCGGTTCTGCTCCTGCCCATCGCGGGTGTCGCTCCGCGCTGGGGTTTCGGTGACGACGCCATCGTCCTGCTCGCGCTCCTCGCCGCCGGTCGCTTCGCGCTGGCGATCTCGGCCTGGGACACCGGGTCGGGTTTCGGCCTGATGGGCGCCGCGCGCGATCTGATGATCGCGGCGTTCGTCGAGCTGCTCGCGGTCTCGGCTCTCGTCGTCGCAGCGATTGGGGCTGCGAGCACGAGCCTCGCGGCGATGAGCGATGCGGCCAACGGGTGGGAGCCGTGGGGTTCGGCGGGCCATTGGTGCGCGGCGATCGCCTTCGCGCTGGTCATCGTCGCCGAGACCGGCCGGCAGCCGGTCGACAACCCCGACACCCACCTCGAGCTGACGATGATCCACGAGGGGCCGCTGCTCGAGTACGCGGGGCGCGATCTCGCGATGCTGCAGTGGTCGGCGGCGGCGCGCCACTGGATCTTCCTGGTGGTGGGCGCCGAGCTCTTCCTCCCGCACGCCGGCGGGTTCTGGCCGCGCCTGGGACTCCTCGCGCTCGGCGTCGCCGCGCTCGTCGCCGGGCTGGCGATCGCCGAGACGGCCCAGGCCAAGATGCGCATCCTCCGGGTCCCGGTCCTGCTGGTGGCGGGCTCGCTGGTCGCGGCGGTCGGCGTCGTCGCGACCGTCGGCGGGGGGCTGGCGTGAGCGGCCTGCTGATCGGCCTCGCGGTTGCCTGCGGCCTGATGATCGCCCTGGTCCGGCGGCGGCGTTCCGCCATCGCCCTGTTCGCGCTGCAGTCGCTTGCCCTCGGCGTCGGGGCCGTGGCCGTCTCGTCGGGCTACGGGGAGAGCTCGCTCGCCGCCGTGGCGCTCGTCCTTCGCGGCATCAGCCTGCCGGCGCTGCTCGCCCTGCTGCGGCGCCGCACGCCCGAGCCGCGACCCGTCGCGGCCACGCTGCCGGCCTCGGCGCGGCTGCTGATCGTCGCCGGCACGGCCCTCCTGGCGGCCGCCTGGCTCCCCGATCTCGGCACCGGCGACCGCGCTGCCGAGCAGGGGGCCATCGCCCTGGTTGCGATCGGTATCGCCGTCGTCGCCCTGCGCCGGCCGACCCTCTTTCAGGCGATCGGGCTGTTGGTCGCCGAGAACGGCGCCTACCTGCTGGCGGCCTCGATCCCCGGCGGGGTTCCCGGCCTGATCGAGCTCGGCATCGCCTTCGACCTCGTCGCGATCACAGCCGTCGTGATCGCCTTCAGCTTCCGGATCCACCGCGAGCTCGGCAGCGGCGACACCGACCTCCTGCGAGGTCTCCGTGATTGATTCGCCGACCCCGTTCGTCATCGCCCTCCTCGCGCTCCCGCTGCTCGCCGCCGCCGGAGCGTTCCTGGCTCCGACGCTGCGCTCCGCTGACGCGGTCGGGCGGGGGTCGGCCGTCGCGACCGGGCTGCTCGCGGTCGGCCTGGCGACCGCGGCGATCGCCCACGCGCCCGGGACGCTCGCGGCTGAGCGCGCCTACCTCCTCGACCCCGCCGGCGGCGTCTTCCTCGCGCTGATCGGGATCGTCGGCGCGCTCAGCGCGCTCACCTCGCGCTCCTTCCTCAACCACGCCTCGCGCGGTCCCGCGTCCTCGCGGCGGGCGCGGTCCGGCTACTGGGCCGCCTTCAACCTCTTCTGGGCGGCCCTGCTCGCGGTTCCGCTCGCCGACAACCTCGGGATCGCCTGGCTGCTCGTCGAGGCGACCACCGCCGCATCCGCGGTGCTCATCACCTTCAGCGGCAAGCCGGCGGCGCTAGAGGCGGGGTGGAAGTACGTGGTCCTGACCACCCTCGGGCTGACCGTGACCCTCCTCGGGATCGTGGTCGTGTTCGCCGCGAGCGGTGCGGACACGATCGGGGCCCTGGACTGGTCCGCGCTTGCGGACGAGGTCTCGCGGATGAGCGGCGATGCGGGGCTCGTCGCCTTCGTCCTCATCGTCGTCGGGCTCGCCGCGAAGGTCGGCTGGGCCCCCGTCCACAGCTGGCTGCCCGACGCCCACAGCGAGGCGCCGCCGCCCGTGAGCGCGCTGCTCTCCGCCGCGCTCCTGCCGGCCGTCCTGCTGATCGCATGGAGGACCAAGCTCGCGCTGGGCGGCGCGCTCGACGAGGACTCGCTTCGCATCCCCTTCCTCGCGTTCGGGCTCGCCTCCCTCGCCGTCGCCGTCCCGTTCCTGTGGCGGCCGATGCCGTTCAAGCGGCTCCTCGCGTACTCGAGCCTCGAGCACATGGGGATCATCGCCATCGGCATCGGGTTCGCGAGCCCGATCGCGATCGCCGGCGTCGTCGTCCACGTCGCCGGCCATGGGATCGCCAAGTCGCTCGGCTTCTACACGGCGGCGCCGCTTCTGCGCCAGAACCCGGCCGCCGCCACGGAGCCGGCAATCGGCCTCGCCACCGGCAGCGGGAGCGTTGCGCTCGCCACCGGCGTCTCGCTGTTCGCGCTGGCCGGGCTGCCGCCGTTTCCACTCTTCCTCTCCGAGTTGATGATCCTGCTCGGAGGATTCGAGGCCGGGATGCCGCTCGCCGCGTCGGCCACCGCGCTGCTGCTGGCGCTCGGCTTCCTCGGCCTCGCCCACGCGCTCGTCGAGGCGATGCTCGGGGAGCCGCGGACACGGCGGCGCTCCAGCCGCTCCGCCCGCCCCCTGGTCGTGCTCACCGTGGCGTCGGTCGCGCTGATGCTCGTGCTCACGGTCGCGGGCACCGTGCTACTCCCCGGCTCGGGGCTCGTCGAGGCGCTCGGTGGAGGCCCGTCGTGATGCGGCGCGAGAAGCGCCCCGCCCGTCCCCGGATGGAGTACGTCTCGGCGCCGAGCTGGCGCGTCGAGGTCGAACGGGCCCTGGCCCGCGGGCTCCGCTTCCGCTGCGCCTTTGCGGGGGGCGAGGGTGAGCGGAGCTGGTCGGCGCTGCTCGGCGATGGAGCCGAGGAGCTGCTGCTGCGCACCTTCACCTCCGGGGACGATCCCGTGATCGACTCGATCGTCGATCTCGTCGAGGCCGCCGACTGGGACGAGCGCGAGGCGCATGACCTCGGAGCGATCGAGTTCGCCGGCCGGGCCACGACGCGACCGCTCCTCGACCACTCCGGGCCGAGGTCGGCCTGGGCGGTCCCCGTCTCGGGCGCCGGTGTCAACCAGGTGGCGGTCGGCCCGGTCCACGCGGGGGTCATCGAGTCCGGTCACTTCCGCTTCCACGTGGTCGGGGAGAGGATCCTCCACGTCGACCCGCGCCTCTTCTACAAGCACCGGGGGCTGGAGCGGGTTGCGGAGGGGGCGGCGCCGCCGGCGGGGATCGCGATCGCGCAACGTGCCTGCGGGGCCTGCGCGGTGACCAACTCCGTCGCCTACGCGCAGGCCTGCGAGTCGATGCTGGGCGTGGTGGTCGACGAGCGGACCCGGCGGGCGCGGACCCTGCTGGTCGAGCTCGAGCGCCTCTACAACCACCTCAACGACATCGCCGCGATCTGCGCCGGGGTCGGTTTCGCGGTTGGGAACATGGCCTTCGCGGATCTGAAGGAGCGGGCGCTCACCGTCAACCGCGAGCTGACCGGGCACCGGTTCCTGTTCGGTTCGGTCGCGCTCGGCGGCAGCGAGCTGAACCCGAAGGAGACGGCGCTGGAGGAGGCGAGAGCGCGGCTTACCGAGCTCGGGGCCGACCTCGCCGCCGCCTGGCGGGCGCTGGACTTCGCGACGACGGTGCAGGTGCGGCTCGCCGGCGCCGGGGTGCTCTCGCGGGAGCGGGCGGAGGAGCTCGGCACCGTCGGGCCCGCCGCGCGGGCCAGCGGGGTGGATCGCGACGCCCGCACCAACTCGCCGGGCCTGCACTACCCCGGGTTTCGCCCGGCCCGGATCGACCGTCCCGCGGGCGACTGCTCGGCGCGGCTGCGGGTTCGCGCCGCCGAGCTCGCGACGACGCTCGAGCTGCTCGACGAGCTGCTGGCAGCCGGGGTGGGGGGCGAGGGTGCCGCCTCGCGCCTGGATGCGGAGGGCGCGGAGGGAATCGGTGCCGCGGTCGTCGAGGGGCCCCGCGGCGAGACCGTCTGCGTGGTGGAGGGCGACGGGACGCGGCTGCGGCGGTTCCACCTGCGCACCGCCTCCTACGCCAACTGGCCCGCTTTGGCGGCTGCGACGGCGGGCGAGCTCCTCCCCGACTTCCCCCTGATCAACAAGAGCTTCGAGCTCTGCTACGCGTGCGTGGATCGCTGAGGGGCCGCGGGTGTTCGTCCTCCTGGAGCAGCTGCAGCGAGCCCGTCGCGCGGCGTCGCTCGATCGCCGCAGCGCCATCGGATCGTGCGCGCTGCGCCACGTCGACTGCGGCTCCTGCAACGCCTGCGAGCACGAGCTCACGGCCACCCTTGGTCCCGCCTACGACCTGCAGCGCCTTGGTTTCGACCTCGTCGCCTCGCCGCGACATGCAGACGTCCTGCTCGTCACCGGCCCCGTGACCACGCGGATGGTGGAGCCGCTGCGGGCTGCATATGCGGCGATGCCGGAGCCGCGGCTCGTCGCCGCCGTCGGCGACTGCCCGCTCGGCGTCGGCGTGATCGCCGCTGCCGAGGAGCTCGCCGGCCCGCTCGAGTGCATCCTCGACGTCGACATCCGCATCCCCGGCTGCCCACCGACGCCGGCCGAGATCGCCGACACCCTGGCCGCTGCCCTCGCCCGGAGGGCGTGAGGCCGCGCGGCGCTCGACCACCGAGGCGCGACCACTGGGCGCCGCGGCGCTCAGCCCCGGCTGAGGCGCGCCAGCAGCTCGCTCGCCGCGAGTCCTTCGATCGCCACGACCTTGTCCCGCGAGCGCTCCCCGCGGATCACGCTCACCCGCCCCTTCGGGACGCCGAGCGCCTTCGCGAGCACGCGGACGACGGCCGCGTTCGCCTTCCCGTCGACCGGCGGGGCGTTGACGCGTACGAGGACGCGCCCGTCGCGCTCCCCGTCGATCCCCTCGCGGCTGGAGCGGGGGATCACCCGGATCTCGAGTTCGGCTCGGGGCTCGCTCATCGCAGGATGGTCGCACGGCCCCCGCACTCCGCCGAACGTCACTCGATGCGCCCTATGGGGGGTACTCAGCGACGTTCGATGAGCGATGATGGCTGGAAGCGTGGGGTATACGACTTGACGGACGGAGCGGCCGCGTCGATCATCGGCCCATGACCGCAACCGCCCGCATTCGCCGCATCGGCTTCGTCGCCTTCGAGGGGGTCGAGGCGCTCGACGTCACCGGGCCCTGGGAGGTGCTGCACACGGCGGGTCTCTACGCCGGGGACGTCCCGCAACTGCTCTGCGTCACCGCCGACGGCGGCGATGTGCGCAGCTCGAGCGGTCTCAGCTTCCGGGCGGACGCCTCGATCGGCGAGGTCGACGGGCTCGACACGCTGATCGTGGCCGGCGGCATCGGCGTCCGCGCCGCCGCCGAGGACGAGCGTCTCCTCGCTGGGATCGAGCGCCTCGCCGCGACCGCACGGCGCACCGCCTCCGTCTGCAGCGGCGCCTTCCTGCTGGCCGAGGCGGGCCTCCTCGACGGCTGCCGGGCGACGACCCACTGGGCCCACGCCGCCGCTTTGGCCGAGCGGTTCCCGGCCGTCGACGTCGACCCGGATCCGATCTTCATCCGCGAGGGGTCGCTTCTGACCTCGGCCGGTGTGACCGCGGGGATGGACATGGCGCTGGCGCTCGCCGAGGAGGATCACGGCGCCGAGGTCGCGCTGCAGACCGCGCGCATGCTCGTCGTCTACGCGCGGCGTCCCGGCGGGCAGTCCCAGTTCTCTGTGCAGCTCGAGCGCGGTTCGGCCGACGACGCGCCGTTGCGCGAGCTGCAGGCATGGATCGCCGAGCATCCCGACGCGGACCTGAGCGTCGGCGCACTCGCGGGCCGTCTGCACCTCTCCGAGCGCCAGTTCTCGCGCGTCTTCGCCCGCGGGCTCGGCACGACCCCCGCCGACTACGTCGAGCGGGTGCGCGTCGAGCAGGCGCGCGGGCTGCTGGAGACCGACGGCGGCTCGCTCGAGGCCGTCGCCGCGCGCTGCGGGTTCCCGAGTGCCGAGGTCATGAGGCGCGCCTTCCACCGCCGGCTCGGGGTCAGCCCCCGTGACTACCGCGAGCGCTTCCGCTCCCCGCTTCCCGCCTGAATCGAACCCGACATCGAGGAGGAACCAATGCAAGTCGCCATCCCGATCTTCAACGGCTTCACCGCGCTCGACGCGGTCGGCCCCTATGACGTCCTCTCCCGCGTCCCCGGCGCCGAGGTCGTCTTCTGCGCCGAGGAGCCCGGCGAGATCCGCACCGAGAGCGGTGCTCTCGGGGTGATCGCCGACCGTGCTCTCGCCGAGATCGAGCGACCCGAGGTGATCGTCGTCCCCGGCGGGGTCGGCAACCGCGCCCATCTCGACCCCGGCGACCCCTACATCAGCTGGATCGCCGGCGCCCACCCGCACACGCGCTGGACGACCTCGGTCTGCACGGGCTCGCTGATGCCCGCCGTCGCCGGGATCCTCGACGGGGTCGAGGCGACGACCCACTGGGCCGCTCGCGAGACGCTCGCGGAGCTGGGCGCCGTGCCGGTTCCCGAGCGGGTCGTCGAGCGCGGCAAGGTGATGACCGCGGCCGGGGTCTCCTCGGGGATCGACATGGCGCTGACGCTCGTCGAGCGGCTCACCGGCGCCGAGCTCGTGGCCCAGGCCATCCAGCTCGGCATCGAGTACGACCCGGACCCGCCTCACGACACCGGTTCGCTGGAGAAGGCGTCGCCCGAGCTCGTCGAGCTGGTCATGGGGGCGCTGAAGGTGGAGGACGAGAAGGCCGCGGAGCTGCACTCGCTGTCCCTCTGAGGACGCTCCCGAGAGGGGGCGCGGCGGGGGGGCGGGTACATTCCCCGCCCGTGAGCGCGACCAGCGAGAGGATCTTCAGCGGCATCCAGCCGACCGGACGCAAGCACCTCGGCAACTACATCGGCGCGATCCGTCAGTACGTCGCCGGGCAGGAGGCGGCGACGGCCCCGGCGGACGCGATCTTCTGCATCGTCGACCTGCACGCGACGACGGTCGACTACGACCCCGCGCAGCTCCGCGAGCGCGTCCACGACACCGTCGCGATCCTGCTCGCCGCAGGACTCGACCCGGAGCGCTGCGTCCTCTTCCGCCAGGGGGACGTCCGCGAGCACGCCGAGCTGAGTTGGCTGCTCAGCGGTGTCACCGCCTGGGGCGATCTCAACCGGATGCACCAGTGGAAGGTCAAGCGCGAGCAGATCGAGGCGGGAACGGGCGGTTTCGTCTCCGCCGGCCTCTTCAGCTACCCGGTGCTGATGGCCGCCGATGTCCTCGCCTACCGGGCGAACGTCGTGCCCGTCGGCGACGACCAGCGCCAGCACATCGAGCTGATGCGGGAGGTCGCGCGCCGCTTCAACGAGCGCTTCGGCCCGCCCGAGGTGCTTGTCGTGCCCGAGGGGCGCATCCCCGAGGTCGGCGCCCGCATCATGGACCTGCAGGACCCGCTCTCGAAGATGTCGACGACGAGCGGCGGCGACGCCGGTCGCATCTACGTGCTCGACGAACCCGACGCGATCCGCAAGAAGCTCCGCAGCGCCGTGACCGACTCCGGGCGGGAGGTGCGCCGCGGCGAGGGCAAGGAGGGCATCGCCAACCTGATCGACGTCCTCGCCGTCGTGGGCGACCGCTCCCCGGAGTCCATCGAGGAGGAGTTCGAGGGCTCCGGCTACGGCGACTTCAAGGTGGCGGTCGGCGAGGCCGTCGCCGACTACCTCGCCCCGGTGCGGGAGCGCTACGGCGACCTCCGCGGGGACGAGGCCGAGCTCGAGCGCGCCCTCGCGGCGGGTGCGGCGGCCGCCCGTGAGATCTGCGCGCCGGTGCTCGCCGACGTCCGCGAGGCGATGGGCGTAGCCGAGCCGCGCTGAGCGGCCCACCGGAATCCAGCCCCGGCGCCGCAGAATGCGGCTTCCCGCGTCGCAGCGACCGTCCCGGCGCCTACTCTTGTCCCCGTGCGCACGGCCGACCTCGAGCTCGACCTCGACGTCTTCGCGGGTCCCTTCGACCTGCTGCTCGCGATCGTCCTCCGCGAGGAGATCAGCCTGCTCGAGGTCCAGCTCGGCGAGGTCGTGGTCGCCTACATCGAGCGCCTCGAGGAAACGGGTGAGCTCGAGCTCGAGGCGGCGACCGAGTTCCTGGTCCTGATCGCCGCGCTGCTGGAGCTGAAGTCGCGGCTGATGCTCCCCGCGGCGGAGGAGGCGGAGCTGGACCTGGGCCCCGAGGAGGCCGCCGACGAGCTCCTGGCGAGGATGCTCGAGTACCGGCGCTACCGCGACGCAGGCGCGGAGCTGAGCCGCCGCTTCGAGGCCGAGCGCGGCTACCTGTACCGCTCGGCGCCGCTACCGCTCGAGCTGCGACGGGTCTCGCTCGAGGCCTCGCGGCAGGCCTACGATCCCGACCGCCTCGGCGTCGCCCTCGGCGATCTGCTCAGCACCCCGGCCGTGCCCGATGTCAGCCACATCCGGCCGACCGTCTCGCTGGAGAAGAGGCTCGGCATCCTCCGCGAGCTGCTCGCCGCCTCCTCGCGCGGCAGGATCGATTTCGACGAGGCCTTCGGGAAGGAGGATCGGCTCACCCAGGCGGTGACGATCTTCGCCCTGCTCGAGATGTACAAGAAGGGAGAGGCGACGTGGACGCAGCGGGAGACCTTCGGGGCGATCGAGATCGCCAAGGGTCCGGCCAAGGGCAGCGAGGTGCCGGCGTGAGCGGCGATCCGGACTCCTCGGCCGCGGCGCTCGCCAGGGTCGTCGAGGCGCTGCTGTTCCTCTCGCCGGACCCGGTCCCGATCGGTGAGCTGGTCGAGGCCTGCGAGGCGAGCGAGGTCCAGATCCGCAACGCGCTCGACCTGCTCGGCGAGGAGCTCGCGCCCGGGCGCCGCGGAATCGTCCTGCGCGAGGTCGGCGGCGGCTACGCGTTCGCCACCGACCCGAGCGCCGAGCTCCCGGCGCGCCGCCTCCTGGCTCGCCCGAAGACGCCGCCGCTGACCCCGGCGCAGGCGGAGACCCTCGCGATCGTCGCCTACCTGCAGCCGGTGTCCCGTCCCGAGATCGCGCGGATCCGCGGCGTCAGCTCCGAGTCGGCGGTGCAGACGCTGGCTGAGCGCGGCCTGATCGAGGAGGCGGGGCGCTCCCGCTTCGGCGCGGTGATCTACCGCACCTCCGAGCTGTTCGAGCGGCTCTTCGGGCTCACCGGCCTCGACGACCTCCCCGATCCGGCGAAGTTCGACCCGACGCCCGAGGACGCCGCCGAGCTGCGGGAGCGGCTGCTCAAGGCGGGCGAGCAGCGCGCCGCGAGCTGAGCCCCCCGTGCGCCTGGAGCTGCTCGGCGAGGAGCTCGCCCTCTGCCGGCTCGGCGGCGGGGAGGACGTCCCCGGCTGGGCGCGGGGTGAGCTCCTCGCAACGGTCCGGACGGCGGCGGAGCTGTCGCTCGTGTGCGCCGCCGAAGCGGTCCCCGCCGACGTCCGCTCCGATGGAGGCTGGCGGGCGCTGCGGGTTGCCGGGACGCTCGAGCTGACGCTCACCGGCGTGCTCGCGGAGCTGCTGACGCCGCTTGCCGCCGCCGAGGTGCCGATCTTCGCGGTCTCGAGCTACGACACCGACTACGTGCTGGTCCCCGGCGGGCGGCTCGAGGAGGCGGTCGAAGCGCTGGCGGCCGCCGGTCACGAGCTCTGACGCCGGTCCGTCCTCGCAGCGCGGCCACGGTCGCGGTCTCGTAGCGTCCCGGTCATGCGTCTCGCCAAGTACCTGGCCCACTGCGGCGTCGCCTCGCGCCGCGGCGCCGAGCATCTGATTTCCCACGGCGTAGTCACCGTCGGCGGCAAGCGGGTCATCGACCCCGCCCGCGACGTCGACGCGAGCAGCGGGGTCGCCGTCAACGGCACCCCGGTCCTGCCCGAGCCACACGAGGTGTGGGCGGTCAACAAGCCGCTCGACGTCACCTCGACCGCGCGCGAGCCGGGACGCCGCCGCGCGGTCACGGACCTGGTCGCGTCGGAGCGGCGCCTCTATCCGGTCGGCCGGCTCGACGCCGACTCGACCGGGCTGATCCTGCTCACCAACGACGGCGAGCTCGCCAACCGCCTCACCCATCCTCGCTACGAGGTCCCGAAGACCTACCTGGCGCGCCTGCGGCGCCCGCCGTCGGCCCGGGATCTGCGGCGGCTCGCTGACGGGGTCAAGCTCGACGACGGGCAGACGGCCCCCGCCGAGGTCGCCCTGCGCGGCAATGCCGACATCGAGATCACGATCCACGAGGGGCGCAACCGGCAGATCCGCCGGATGATCCAGAAGGTCGGCAACGAGGTCGTGTCCCTGCGGCGGATCCGCTTCGCCTCACTCGAGCTCGGGGACCTGCCGCTGGGCGGCTCGCGACAGCTCAGCCGCTCGGAGGTGAAGCGGCTCTGGAAGGATGCCGGGCCGATGGACGAGAAGGCCAAGGTCAGCCGGTGAGCGCCGAGGAGCGAGTCTTCGCCCTGCGCGGAGCCGTGCAGACCGATCACAACGAGCGCGAATCCATCCTCGCCTCGACCGACGAGCTGCTGCGGGAGATGATCGCTCGCAACGACCTCGCGCCGGAGGCGATGATCTCCTGCATCCTCACCTGCACCGACGACCTCGACGCCGAGTTCCCCGCCGTCGCCGCGCGTGAGCTCGGGCTCAGCGACGTGCCCCTCCTGTGCGCCCGTGAGATCGCCGTCCCTGGCTCGATGCCGCGCGTGATCAGGGCGATGGTCCACTACTACGCGCCCCGCGACCACAAGCCGGCGCACACCTACCTCGGCGCCGCCGCCGGGCTGCGCTCCGACCTCGCCTCGGCTCAGTGAGCGGGCCTGAGAGCATGCAGGCGTGACCGTCCGGTTCTCATCGAAGCTCGACGCGCTCCCTCACTACGAGGGGGGGATGGACCTGGAGCGGGCGCGGCGCACCTACGAGGCCTCCGACGTCATCAAGCTCGCCTCCAACGAGTCCCCCTGGGGGCCGCACCCGAAGGTGCTCGAGGCGATGACGCAGGCGGCGGCCTCGGCGAATCGCTACCCCGACCAGTACGCGGCGCTCCTGCGGCGGCGGCTGGCCGACCGCTTCGACGTCGAGCCCGGCGGGATCGCCGTCTCCAACGGCTCCTGCGAGATCCTCCTCGCGGCGTCGCTGGCGCTGTGCGAGCCGGGCGCCGAGCTCGTCTACGCCTGGCCCTCCTTCTCGATGTACCCGCAGCTCGCGCCGCTCTCGGGCGCGCGCGAGATCCGCGTCCCGCTCAACGATCGCGACGAGCACGACCTCGAGGCGATGCTGACCGAGATCACCGTCGCGACCCAGCTCGTGATCGTCTGCAACCCCAACAACCCGACCGGCACGGCGTTGCCGGCCGCCGAGATCGAGGCCTTCCTCGAGCGCGTCCCCGACCACGTCACCGTGATCGTCGACGAGGCCTACATCGAGATGCAGACGCTCGACGATCCCGACGCGACCGTCGACCTGCTCCCGAAGTTCCCGAACCTGGTTCTGCTGCGCACCTTCAGCAAGGTCTACGGCCTCGCCGGGGTGCGCTGCGGCTACGCGCTCGGCTCCGCGAAGTTCCGCGCCGCCGTCGACGCGGTGCGCCAGCCCTTCAGCGTCAACCTGCTCGCGCAGGCGGCCGGAGCGGAGGCGATCCTGCACGGCGACGACGTCCTCGAGCGCGTCGAGCGGACGATCATCGAGCGGGTCGAGGTCGAGGAGGGTGTCCGCGAGATGGGCCTGCGGACTCCCGACTCGCAGACGAACTTCTCGTGGATCGACCTCGGCGACCGCGACGAGGCCGAGATCGTCGAGGGGCTCGGTCGCGCCGGCGTGATCGTCCGCGCCGGAACGCCGCTGGGGGGTCCGGGCCACATCCGCGTCAGCTACGGCACCCTGGCCGAGAACCTGCGCTTCCTCGAGACGCTCCGCGGGCTCCTCTGAGGCCGCCGCGGGGCGGTTCCCGCGTTGCGCGGTTGACGCTCGGCGCGTGCGCCTGCTAGAAAGACCGGACCGATGAGCCGCTCCATGCGCAGCATCACCTCCGCCGCCGGGACCCCGGTCGCCGCGGCGCGCGCGCACGATGCGAGCTGGCTCTGGTATCCGCGATTTAGCTAGGCGTCCGGCCTGGGTCACGTCCGCGTGGCCGATCCGAACTTCCTGAGCTCCTTCCAGCTCACCCCCGGACGCCGTCACCGGACCCCCCGTGGGTCGCCCCGCCTCCCGACCTCCGTCGATCCGCGAGTACCTCTTCCGAAAGGCAACACGAGCACCATGACCCCCACCAATCCCTCTCCCATCGATGTCGGCGACGTCCGGATCGGCGGCGACGGCTTCACGCTGATCGCCGGTCCGTGCACCATCGAGAGCCGCGAGCAGATGCTCGCCGTGGCCGACGCGGTCGTCGGCGGCGGAGCCGACATGCTCCGCGGGGGCGCCTACAAGCCGCGGACCTCCCCGTACTCCTTCCAAGGGCTCGGCCGCGAGGGGCTGGCGCTGCTCGCGGAGGCGAAGGCGGAGACCGGTCTGCCGGTCGTCACCGAGCTCCTCGATGTTCGCGATGTCGAGGACGTCGTCGAGGTCGCGGACGTGATCCAGATCGGCGCCCGCAACATGCAGAACTACGCGTTGCTCACCGAGGCCGGGAAGACCGACTGCGCCGTGCTGCTCAAGCGCGGTCTCTCGGCGACGCTCGAGGAGCTCGTATCGGCGTCCGAGTACATCCTCAAGGAGGGCAACGAGCGGATCATGCTCTGCGAGCGCGGCATCCGCACCCACGAGACCGCCTACCGCTTCACCCTCGACCTGCTGGCGATCCCGGCGCTGAAGGAGATGACGCACCTGCCGGTGATCGTCGACCCGAGCCATGCGCCCGGTCGTCGCGATTGGGTCGAGCCGATGTCGCTGGCGGCGGCGGGGGCGGGGGCCGACGGCATCATCGTCGAGGTCCACAACGACCCCGACCAGGCGCTCTGCGACGGACCGCAGTCGCTGCGCGCCGACGGGTTCGCCGCCTACGCCGAGCGGGTCCGCACCGTCGCCGAGATCGCCGGCAGGGGGGCGCCCGTCGCGGCCTGACCGCGGCGGTGCCCCCTGCCCCAATTGCGTCTCGCCTGAATAGGCTGGGCGCATGCGTATCGCCGTCCTCGGAGTTGGGCTGATCGGCGGCTCGATCGGCCTCGCCGCAAGGCGACGGCTCGACGCCGAGGTCGCCGGGTTCGATCCCCAGCCGGCGAACCTCGAGCGGGCGCTCGAGGTCGGGGCGCTCGATCGTGCCGCCGGATCGGTCGCCGACGCGGTCGCCGGTGCCGAGACCGTCTTCTGCGCGGCCCCGGTGACGGCGCTGCCCGCGCTCGTCTCCGAGGCGATCGCGGCGAGCGGGGAGGGTGTCGTGGTCACCGATGTCGGCTCGACCAAGCGGGCGCTGCTCGACGCCGTTGAGGGGCTCGAGGGAGCGGAGCGCTTCATCGGCGGCCATCCCCTCGCCGGCGCGGAGACGGCGGGTGTCGAGGGCTCCCGCGAGGACCTCTTCGAAGGCGCGCGCTGGTACCTGACCCCTTCGCCGCGCTCCGAGGGGGTGCTGTTCGAGCGGCTGCGGCGCCTGATCGCCGACATCGGCGCTCGCCCGCAGGCGGTCGAGGCCGCGATCCACGATCGCGACATGGCGACGGTGAGTCACCTTCCCCACGTGCTCGCGAACGCCCTCGTCGCCGTTGCGGCGGACTCGCTCGGGGACGACACCGACCGTCGCGCCGAGGTCGGTCGCAGCTTCCGCGACGCGGTCCGGGTCGCGGGCGCCAACCCGGGGATCTGGGCCGACATCTACGGGACGAACGCCGACGCCGTCGCCGCCGAGATCGACGCCACGGTCGAGCGGCTGCAGGAGGCCGCCGCGCTGATCCGGGGGCGCGACGTCGCCGCGCTCTCCCGCTGGCAGGCATCGATCGGCGATCAGCGCCGGCGTCTGCTGGCCGATCACACCGGCACCGGCGAGCTCACCGAGCTGCTCGTCGTGGTCGAGAACCGGCCCGGCACCATCGCTGAGATCGCGCTCTCCCTCGGGCGGGCCGGCGTCAACATCGCAGACATGTCCCTGTTCCCCGCCGCGGACCGTCGCACCGGCGCCGTCTCCCTGTGGATCGACGGGGAGGATGCCGCCGCGCGCGCCGCTGAGCTCGTGGCTGATCTCGGTCATCAGGTCACCACCGTCCCCGCCTCGGAATCGTGAGCTCACGCTCAGCAGGCTCAGCGCGCTTCGAACCGGCCTCCGGGCTGCGCGGCGAGCTGCGCGCGCCGCCGGACAAGTCGATCTCACACCGCGCGGCGCTGCTCGGGGGCTTCGGCAGCGGCACCACGAGGATCTCCCGCTACCTCGACTCCGCCGACACGCGCAGCACGCTCGGCGCCGTCGAGGCGCTCGGCGCCCGCGTCGACATCCTCAGCGCGGAGGCGGGCGGGCTCGAGGTCGAGATCGCGGGCTTCGGCCTCCGCGGCGCCGCCCAGCCGCGCGGCCCGATCGACGTCGGCAACGCGGGCACGCTGATCCGGCTCGTCGTCGGGCTGCTCGCCGGCCAGGAGGGGCGCCGTTTCACCCTCGACGGCGACGATTCGATCCGGCGCCGCCCGATGGCGCGGGTGACCCGTCCGCTGGTGCGGATGGGGGCGAAGATCCTCGCGTCCGACGACGACCACGCGCCCCTGATCATCGACGGGCAGCCGCTGCAGGCCTCCGAGCACCGGCTGACGGTCGCCTCGGCGCAGGTCAAGTCGTGCCTGCTGCTCGCCGGCCTGCTGGCGACCGACGGCCCGACGACGGTGCACGAGCCCGCGGAGACGCGCGACCACACCGAACGCATGCTGAGGGCGGCCGGGGTGCGGGTGAGCGTCGCCCGCGAGAGCGGCATCCCGACCGATCCGGCGCCGGGCGAGATCGCGGTCGAGCCGGCCGACCAGCTCGTGCTTCCCGGCCTCAGCGTCCCCGGCGACCCCTCCTCCGCCGCCTTCCACATAGTCGCCGGCCTGATCACCGGCCACAGCGACGTCCGCGTCCGCGGGGTCGGCCTCAACCCGACGCGCATCGGCCTGCTCGGCATCCTCAACCGGATGGGCGCCAACATCGAGGTCACCGAGGACTCCCACGAGGCCGGGGAGCCCGTGGGCAGCGTGCGCGCCCGCCCGGGCTCCCTGCGCGGGGCCAGGGTGGTTCCCGCCGAGATCGCCCTGGCAATCGATGAGCTGCCGCTGGTCGGCCTGCTCGGCTGCTTCGCCGAGGGGGAGACGGTCGTCACCGGCGCCGAGGAGCTGCGCCACAAGGAGTCGGACCGGATCGCCGGTGTCGTCGACGCCCTGCGGGCGATGGGCGGCGAGGCGGAGGCGCTCGAGGACGGCTTCGTCGTGACCGGGACGGGCGGCCTTCGCGGGGGCGTCATCGACTCCCGCGGCGATCATCGCCTGGCCATGCTCGGAGCCGTCGCGGGCCTGGCCTCCCGCGAGGGCGTGATGGTCGAGGGCTTCGACGCGGCCGGCGTCAGCTACCCGGGCTTCGAGGCGGATCTGCGGTCGCTCGTCCCGTAGTGGCAGGGTCGCCACTACGCTCTCGCGCCATGGTGATCGCCATCGACGGCCCCGCGGGGGCCGGCAAGTCGACAGTGGCCCGGGCGCTCGCCGAGCGCCTCGGGGCCACCTACCTTGATTCGGGCGCCATGTACAGGAGCGTCGCGCTGCTCACCGTGCGCGCCGAAGCCGATCCCGACGACCCAACCTTCGTCGTGCCGCTCGCGGAGGCGTTGGACATCGGCATGGAGGGCCGCGCGATCACCATCGGCGCCGAGGACGTGACCACCGCCATCCGCACCCCCGACGTGACCGCGGCGGCATCGCGCGTGTCCGTCCATCGCGGCGTCCGCGAGGCGATGGTCGCGCGTCAGCGCGAGCTTCTCTCCGATGGCGCCTGGGTGGCCGAGGGGCGCGACATCGGCACGGTCGTGTACCCGGAGGCGCCGCTGAAGGTGTTCCTCACAGCCTCACCGCAGGAGCGCGCCCGCCGCCGCGCCGCCGAGAGCGGGGAGGAGGCCGCGGCCGTCCTCGCCGCTCAGCGTGAGCGCGACGCCCGCGACATCGAGCGCGAGCACGGCGCCCTGGCGCCCGCGTCCGACTCCGTCGAGGTCGACACGACCGGGCTCGGGATCGACGAGGTCGTCGAGGCGATCGCGGCGATCGCCGCCGAGCGGGGGCTGACGTGAAGGTCGCGGTCGTCGGCTATCCGAACGCTCGCGCAAGAGCACGCTGGTGAACCGCCTCGCGGGAGGCCGCGAGGCGGTCACCCACTCCGAGCCCGGCGTGACGCGCGACCGCAAGGAGATCGAGACGGAGTGGAACGGGGCCCGATCACGCTGATCGACACCGGCGGCGTGGACATGGCCGCCGAGGACTCGCTCTCCCGTGCCGTCCAGCAGCAGGCGCGCGAGGCGATCGCCGACGCCGACGCGATCCTCCACGTCGTCGACGCGCGCGCCGGGCTCGGCCCCGGCGACGCCGAGGTCGCGGCGCTCCTGCGCGCGGCGCCGCAGCCGGTGATCGTCGTCGCCAACAAGGTCGACGATCCGCGCGACTCCCATCTCACCGCCGAGCTGCACGGCCTCGGCCTCGGCGAGCCGCTCGCCGTCTCCGCCACTCACGGCCTCGGCACCGGCGACCTGCTCGACCGGATCACCTCGCTCGACATCGGTCCCGCCGACGAGACCGCGACAGGTGAGCTGCCGCGGATCGCGATCCTCGGCCGCCCCAACGTCGGCAAGTCGTCCCTGCTGAACGCGCTGCTCGGCTCCGAGCGGACGATCGTCAGCGACATGGCGGGCACGACGCGCGACTCGATCGACACGCGCGTCGAAGTCGACGGACGCGACGCGCTGCTGATCGACACCGCCGGGATCAGGCGGCGCTCGAAGGTCGCGGGCTCGGTCGACTACTACGCCCAGCTGCGGGCCGAGCGAGCCGCCGAGCGCGCCGACGTCGCGATCCTGGTCTGCGACGCCTCCGAGGGCGTCACCTCCGAGGACCTGCGGATCGGCGAGCTCGCGATGTCCTCGGGCTGCGCAACGCTCGTCGCGCTCAACAAGTGGGACATAGTCGAGCTCGACCTCGATGACGCGAAGGCCCGCGTCGAGAGCCGTCTGCGCCTGCGCCCGCCCGTGATCACGCTCTCGGCCCTGCGCGGACGCAACCTGCAGAAGGTGCTGCCGAAGGCGCTCGAGCTGTACGACCGGCGCGCCTCCCGGGTGCAGACATCCGAGCTCAACCGGATCGTCGAGGACGCCGTCGCGAGGGTGCCGCCGCCGTCGAAGCGGGGCCGCCGCCTGCGGCTCTACTACGCGGCGCAGGTCGGCGACGCGCCGCCTCGGATCGCGATCCAGGTCAACGATCGCCAGCTGATCTCGCGCGATTGGTCCTTCTATCTCGAGAACCACCTGCGGGAGGCGCTGAACCTCGACGGGATCCCGCTCGTGATCGATTTCGTCCCTCGGACCAGGCGCTCCTGAGCCGGAGAGCGATGGCGACCCGCTGCTGATCCGGCTATAAAGGTCGGGGTGGAGCGGGAGAGCCGGATCGAGCCGCGTGCTCGGGCGTCTGCGTGGCCGTTGGTCGGCCGCGGGCGCGGCGTCCCGCGCCCGCAGGAGCCCGGCACCGATTCTCCGCCCGATCCCGCGAACCCCCTCGGCGGCGAGCAGCTCTCGCTCGGTGATCTCAACGATGGTCGGCGCGAGGCGGCGCGGGCCCGTCTGCGCGCGCTCCGGGAGGGGACCGGCTGCGGGCCGAGCCTGCAGGGGCATGGCCACGCGCCCGGACGTGGCTCCGGCTCCGGTGCGGTCGGCTTTCGCTTGCGGCGGCCGGTGCCGGTGCTCTCGGTGGCGGAGGGGGTGCGGGCAAGGGTCCTGGGAGCGACGATCCTGACGGCTTCGGGGCGCGACTCGCCGCGCTCGCTCACCGCCTGCGCCAGCGCGTCGCCGCCGCGGGAGCGGCGGCCTCCACCGTTGGCAGGCGCCCCACGATCGCGCGGCAGCGGATCGCCGCCGCCGCGATCGTCGTCGCGGTGCTCGTGGTCGTGGTCTTGGTCCTGATCCCGTCGGCGCCCTGTGGCGCCCCCGGAGGCGACAGCTGCCCGGTCGACGACGAGGCGATCGCCCTCGTCCCCGAGGACGCGGTCGCCTACGCCCACGTCGACATCGACGCCGACGGCGAGCAGTTCGCCGCGTTCTCGTCCTTCGCCGGCCGGCTGCCGATGCTCGGCGGCATGCTGCTCGGCTCGCTCTCCGACGTCGGTGGCCGCCCGGCCGACTTCGCGACGCAGATCCGCCCCTGGGCCGGCGATCAGGCGGCCTTCGCGGCGCTCCCCGCCGGGACCGGACTCGGGCGGGTGACGATGATCGCGGCCGATGACGCCGACGGGGCGAACGCCTTCGCGGCGCGCGCCCTCGGTCCGGGCGCCCAGCAACGCGAGGTCGGGGGCCTGGACGTCTCCGTGAACCGGCGCGGACAGGCGGCGGCGCTCCTCGACGGCTTCCTGCTCCTCGGCGACGAGGCGGCGGTCGACGCGATGATCGAGGACGACGACTCGGGCAGCCTCGAGACCGCCGCTGTGGCGGCCGGCGTGGACGACCTGCCGGCGGATCGCTTCGCCTACGCCTACCTGTCGGGCGAGGGGGCGAGGGCGCTCCTGCGCAGCCCCGCCGCCTCGTCTCTGGACACCTTCGTCAGCTCGGGCTCGGCGACGGCCGTCACCGCGGCGCTCAGCTTCGACGACGACGTCGCCAGGCTCACCGTGCGCAGCCATCTCGATCCCGACCTCGCGGCCGACGACCCCGCCTTCTTCGCCGCGCTGCCCGAGTTCGCGCCCGGGCTCGATTCCGACGTCGGGCCGGATGCCCTCGCCTACCTGGGGCTCGGCGATCCCGGCAGCAGCGTCGAGTCGCTGCTCGACCGCGCCCGTACCAGCGCTCCCGCCCTGACCAGGGCATACGACCGGGCCGACCGTGACCTCCGGGCGGCCGGTGGCGTCGGCATCGACGAGGACCTGCTGCCGCTGCTCGGCGACGAGGCCGCGCTCTCCATCGAGCCCGTCGCCGGGGACGACGCTGCGCAGACGCCGGGAGTGCTGGCGCCGGCCGGCACCCCCTACGTCAGCCTGATCGCCGACGGGGTCGACAGCGAGGTGGCCGCCCAGGACCTGGCGGGACTGCAGGAGCCACTCGTCGACGCTCTCGCTCCGAAGGGCGGCGAGGCCGCGGGTCGCGTGTCGGTGTTCGAGCCGCTTCAGATCGCCGGCACCGAGGCGCAGACGCTGACCGTGAGCCCGAACCTCGAGATCACCTACGCCACCTACGACGACCGGCTCGTCGCCGCGACGAAGCCGATCGGCATCGCGCAGGCCCGCGCCGGGGGCGACGGGCTGGCCGACTCCGACGACTACCGGGCGGTGACCGCGGGGATGCCGTCAGAGGTCTCGGCGATCGCCTACCTCGACCTGCGCGACCTCCTCGCACTCGGCGAGCAGGTGGGGCTCGCGGCCGACCCGGCCTACGCGCGACTCGCCCCCGACCTGCGCTCGCTGCAGGCCCTCGCGATCGCGGTCGACGACACGGGCACGGAGGTCCGCACCGACCTCAACGTCTCCGTCGGGGACGCTCCCGAGGCCGACGCATCCGCCGATCCGCTCGGCGGCGAATAGCATTCCCTGCCCTGGCTTCTGACCGCAGGGCCCACCGAACCCCACCGAAGCTCCGCTGAAATCCGTTGAAAAGAGGGAAATCCTGAGATGACCGAGATCGAGCTGGCCGACAACGAGCATCTGTTCACATCCGAGTCGGTGACCGAGGGTCACCCCGACAAGATGTGCGATCAGATCTCCGACGGCGTCCTCGACGCGGTCCTCGCCGAGGACCCCGAGGGACGCGTCGCCTGCGAGACCCTCGTCAACACCGGGCTCGTGGTCGTCTCCGGCGAGATCTCCACGGAGGCCTACGTCGACATCCAGAAGATCGTCCGCGAGACGATTGACAAGATCGGCTACAACCACGGCGAGTTCGGCTTCGACTGCCGCAGCTGCGCTGTCCTCAGCGCCATCGACGAGCAGTCCGCCGACATCGCTCAGGGGGTCGACGAGGCGCTCGAGGTGCGCGAGGGCTCCGAGGAGGAGGAGATCGAGAAGGCCGGCGCGGGCGACCAGGGGATGATGTTCGGCTACGCGACGAACGAGACCAAGGCGCTGATGCCGATGCCGATCCAGATCGCGCACACGCTGGCCCGCCGGCTCGCCGAGGTCCGCAAGGACGGCACGATCGACTACCTCCGCCCCGACGGCAAGACGCAGGTGACGATCCGCTACCGCGACGGCGTCCCCGTCGAGATCGTCCGCGTCCTCATCTCCACCCAGCACGCCGAGGGCATCGAGCACGACCAGATCGAGAGCGACCTCTGGGAGCACGTGATCGTCCCGGTCCTCGACGCCGACTACGCCGACATGTACGACGCCGGGTCGCTGCGCGAGTCGCTGCTCGTCAACCCGACCGGCAAGTTCGTGATCGGCGGCCCCGTCGGCGATGCGGGCCTCACCGGCCGCAAGATCATCGTCGACACCTACGGCGGCGCCGCCCGCCACGGCGGCGGCGCGTTCAGCGGCAAGGACCCCTCGAAGGTCGACCGCTCGGCCGCTTACGCCGCCCGCTACGTCGCCAAGAACGTCGTTGCGGCCGGACTCGCCGACCGCTGCGAGGTTCAGGTCGCCTACGCGATCGGCGTCTCCCACCCGGTCTCGATCATGGTCGAGACGTTCGGAACCGGCAAGGTCTCAGACGCGAAGCTGACCGCGGCCGTTCGCCAGGTCTTCGACCTGCGCCCGGGAGCCTTCCGCAGGTACCTCGACCTGCATCGGCCGATCTACCAGCGCACCGCCGCCTACGGCCATTTCGGCCGCGAGGACGGGGGAGAGGGCTTCACCTGGGAGCGCACCGACCGGGTCGAGGAGCTGCGCGCGGCGGCCGGGGTCGAGGAGCCCGCAGCGGTCTGAGGTAGCCCCCCGCTACCCCAGCGGGGAACCTGAGGGCAGCATGCTGCCCTCAACTACCCGGCTGCCGTCTGCGCCGGCCAATGCCACCTGGTGCCAACCGATGGCAACGAGATGCAACCAGAGGGACAGATGCTCCCGGAACTTGCATCTCGATCGCGAAGGGGGAGCCGGGCTCGGCTCGAGACCCCGCCGACGCCCACGCCACCGGCCCCGGTGAGGGGTCGCCGATCGTGCCCGCCGGTCAGTTCAGCTGGGCGGCGGCGGGGGCGGCGGGTCGTCGCTGCGGTAGTCGCCCAGCCCTGAGGACGTCGTGTCGCGCGCGTGCCTCTGCGCAGCCGGTTCGGTCGCGTGGTGGACCCGGTCGGTGACCTGGGCCGGGTGGGCCACGCCCGCGAAGACGAAGTCACCGTCTGAGTCCTGGGCTGCCGTATCGAAGTCGACGTCGCCGATCTGGAGCATGCGCTGCAGGAAGGACTGCCGGTAGTTGACGTCCTGGACGCGCTCGATCTTCGTCTCCTGGACGTCGCGGGAGATGATCCCGTGCTTGATGTAGAGCCGCCGCGTGGTGATCATGTAATCGGTCGAGACGCGGCGGATGAAACCGATCAGGACGACCAGCGCCGAGCCGCCGATCAGGACGAGGACCGCGATCGCCGTGCTGTCGACCAGCCATAGGAGCAGCGCGAAGATGACCGCCACCAGGGCGATGCCCTTGATGTAGAAGTCGAGGATCGCCCGCCACGAGGGGTGTCCTTCGAAGACGACGGTCTCTCCAGCGCCCAGGTTCAAAGACATGGGCGCAACATATAACGCCGCGCGCGGGATCGCTCGCCGGGCGAGGCCGTACTTTGGCGGCCGATGCGGATCGCGAAGGTCGAGCCGATAACCACCACCCGGGCTGTGCGCGGCCCGTTCGACTACCTGCTGGCGGAGGGCATGGAGGGCGTCGGGGTCGGCTCGCTGCTGATGGTGCCATTCGCGAACCGGCGGATGCTCGGGGTCGTCGTCGGTCTCGCCGCGAGCAGCGAGCTCGCCCCCGAGCGGCTCGCAGAGCCGACCGAGGTCCTCGAGGTGGACACGCCTCCCGAGCTGGTCCGGCTCGGCCTCTGGGTGGCCGAGCGCTACTGCTCGACGCCGGCGCGGGGGCTCTCGCTCGTCCTGCCACCGGGCTTCGGCGGCGGCGCCCGCCCCCGGGTGGCGCGAGCTCGCACGGAGCGGCGGGCGGCCATCACCGACGCGGGCCGAGCGGCCCTCGCCGACGAGGCGCGCCTCGGCGCCCGGCAGCGGATCGCGCTCGAGCTTCTCGCGACCGCCGGCGAGGTCAGCGGTCCGGAGCTGACCGCCGCCGGCGCGGGAGCCGACGTCCTGCGCCGGCTCGAGGAGCGGGGTCTGGTCAGCCAGGCCGCGGCCGAGGTCAGGCGCCGGCCGGCGATCTCCACGGTCGGTGCCGTGGCCCGGGGCATCTCGCTCTCCGGCGCGCAGCTCGCGTGCGTCGACGCCGTCGTCGGCTCGCTCGACGGAACGGGGCCCCGCGAGTGGCTCCTCCACGGCGTCACCGGATCCGGCAAGACGGAGGTCTACCTGGCGGCGATCGAAGCGGCGCTGGAGCGCGGGCGCAGCGCGATCCTGCTGGTCCCCGAGATCGGGCTCACCCCGCAGACGCTCGGCCGCGTCGCGTCGAGGCTGGGCGACACCGTCGCCGTCCTTCATTCCGCGCTCAGCGAGGGCGAGCGCTTCGACGAGTGGCGCCGGCTTCGCTCGGGCGAGGCACGGGTCTGCGTCGGTCCCCGCTCGGCGGTGTTCGCGCCGCTGGCCGACCTCGGCCTGATCGTCGTCGACGAGGAGCACGATTCCTCCTACAAGCAGGAGGGCGATCCCCGCTACGACGCGCGCGCAGTCGCCGCTCGCCGTGCCGCCGAGGCGGGGGCGGTCCTGCTCGCGGGCTCGGCCACTCCGCGTCCGGAGAGCTGGGAGACCATGGAGCGCCTGTCGCTTCCCGACCGGGTGGACGGCAGGCCACTGCCGCCGGTGGAGCTGCTCGACATGCGCGAGAGCAGCCCCCGAGGAGGCCCGCTGCACCCGGTCGCCCGCGACGCGCTCGCCGCTCTCTCCGACGGCGCGAAGGCGATCGTCATGGTCAATCGGCGCGGCTACTCACCGCATCTGAGCTGCGCCGCCTGCGGTGAGGCTGTGAGCTGCCCCTCCTGCGACGTCTCGCTCGTCCTCCACATGGCAAGCGGCATGCTCGGCTGCCATCACTGCGGCCACACCGAGCCGCCGCCCCGCGAATGCCCCTCCTGCGGGTCCGTCTCGATCGTCCGCCACGGGGCGGGGACCGAGCGGATCGAGCGCGTCGTCGCCGAGCTGATCGCGCCGGCGCGGGTCTTCCGGCTCGACGCCGACGCGGTCGCTCAGCGCGGCGGCCACGCGGAGGTCCTCGCGGCGTTCGACGCCGCCGACGGCGGGGCGCTCGTGGGAACGCAGATGGTGGCCAAGGGCCACGACTTCCCCGACGTCGCCCTGAGCGTCCTCGTCGACGCCGACTCGACGCTCCGCTATCCGGACTTCCGCGCCGAGGAGCGCACCTTCTCGCTGATCGCTCAGCTCGCCGGGCGCAGCGGACGCGGGGAGCGCGGCGGCCGGGTGCTCGTTCAGACCCTGGCGCCCGACGCCGTGCCGGTTCGGGCCGCCGCCGAGCACGACGCCGCCGGCTTCCTCGCCGGCGAGCTCGAGCGCCGGCGCGCTTTCGGCTACCCGCCGTTCGCGTCGCTGGTTGCCGTCGAGATCACCGGCCCCGACGAGGCCGCGCTCATCGCCGCGGGCGACGCGATCGCCGCCGCCGTCCGCCCGGCGATCGCGCCGGGGTCGGAGCTGCTCGGGCCGGCCCCGCGGTTCCGGCGCCGCAATCGCTACCGCCGTCGCCTGCTGGTCAAGACGCTCGAACCCGATCGCGACGCCGCCGCGGTCGGCGCCGCACTCGATGGCCCGGGTCTCGCGGCCGCGATGCGCGGGATCACCCTCGCAGTCGACGTCGACCCGCAGTGATGGCGCGGAGGTTGCCCTGGCGTCGGCGTATCGGTCCCCGGGGCCTTCGGGGTGAGGCTGCGACCGTAGAATCGGGCGCCGGGGCTGAAGAGAACGGACATCCTGACGACGACCGCGCCGGCGCCGACGGCGACGAGGTCGCCCAGGAGCAGTTGGAGCGGCGCCGGTTGGCGCTCGCCGAGGTGCGCCAGTTCGGCGACCCGGTGTTGAAGTCCCGCGCGTCGGAGGTGACCGATTTCGGTCCCGAGCTGACGGCGGAGGCCGAGCGCATGATCGCCCTCATGCACGAGGCGATGGGAATCGGCCTCGCCGCCACACAGCTCGGCGTGATGCGCCGCATGCTGGTCTTCCAGGCGGGACCCGACGCCGCGCCCCGGGCCCTCGTCAACCCCGAGCTCGAGTGGGTCTCCGACGACCTGGTCACCGCCGAGGAGGGATGCCTCAGCCTCCCCGACGTGATCGTCGACGTCGAGCGGCCCCTACACGCCCGCCTCAGCGGCGTCGATACGGAGGGTCGCGTCATGCGGCTCGAGGCCTCGGGCCTGGAGGCGCGCGTCCTACAGCACGAGCTCGACCATCTCGACGGGGTCCTCATCCTCGACCGGACCCCGCGCAAGCAGCGCCGTGCGGCGATGCGGGCGCTTCGCGAGGGCGGTCACTTCGACCCGGGCATGCTCGAACGCGGGGGCGGCGACGACGGCGAGGCGGCCGAGGCCGAGTCGGGGTCCGAAGCCGGGGAACCCGCCGACGCGCAGCGGTCGTGAGCGGCGCGGTCCCGGCGGTCTTCCTCGGCACCTCGGAGTTCGCCGCCGAGGTCCTGCGGGCCCTCGTCGCGTCGGGGCAGCGCCCGGCGCTCGTGGTCACGCCCCCCGACCGGCGCAGCGGCCGCGGCCGCAAGGTGAGGGCTCCGGCAGCGGCGGAGACCGCCAAGGCCCTCGGGATCGAGCTCCATCAGACGAGCTCGGTCAACCAGCCGGCCTCACGCGACGCGGTTCTCGCGGCGAATCCCGAACTCGCGGTCGTCTGCGCCTTCGGCCAGCTCATCGGCCCCGAGCTGCTCGCCGCGCTGCCGATGCTCAACGCGCATCCGTCGCTCCTGCCTCGCTGGCGCGGCGCCGCGCCGATCGAGCGCGCGCTGATGGCCCGCGACGCGAACACCGGAACCTGCGTCATGCGGCTCGACGAGGGTCTCGACTCGGGCCCCGTCGCCCTGCGCGCCGAGGTGCCCGTCGAGCCCGCCGCGACCTACGGGTCGCTGGCTCCCCGCCTGGCCGAGCTGAGCGGCGTGCTGCTCGGCGACGCTCTCGGCCTGCACGCCGCCGGTGAGCTCGAGGGGCGATTCGCCACCCAGCCGGAGGACGGCATCACCTACGCGGAGAAGATCGAGCCGCCCGACCGGATCGTCGATCCGTTGCGAGCGGCCGCCGACGAGGACGCGCGGATCCGAGCGCTCACCCCGCACATCGGTGCCGCGATCGACCTCGGGCCCGACGGCCGCCTCGGTCTCCGCTCCGGCGGCGTCGCCGAATCGGACCTCGCGCCGGGGCGGTTCGGCTCCGAGGGCGAGACGCTGCTGCTCGGCTGCTCCGAGGGCGCCGTCCGGATCGCCGAGGTGCAGCCGGCCGGCAAGCGCTGGATGAGCGCGGTCGACTACCTGCGCGGATACGGCGTCCCGCAGGTGGCCGCGTGATGGCCGCGCGATGAGCCGTCCGACCCCCGCGCGACGCGTCGCCTACGAGACGCTTCGCCGCGTCTTCGAGGAGGGCGCCTGGGCCGATCGAGCCCTGCGCAGCGCCGCCTCTCGGGTCGGGATCGAGGGGCGGGAGCGCGCGCAGGCGCAGGCGCTCGCCTACGGCGCGGTGCAGCGCCGCGGCAGCAGCGACTATTTCGCCGCGCTGCTCGCCGACCGCCGCGTGGCGAAGATCGATCCGCCGCTGCTCGCGGCGCTCCGGCTCGGCCTCTACGAGCTCTTGTGGGCCGAGAGCGCCGACCACGCTGCGGTCGATCAGGCGGTCTCACTGGCGAAGGGACCGGGCGGCCGGCGGCGCGGCGCCGGGCTCGTCAACGCGGTGCTTCGCCGCGCCGCGCGGGAGCGCGAGACGCTCCTCGGCGACCTCAGCGAGGACGATCCGCAGGCCGCGGCGCTGATGCACTCGGTCCCGGAGTGGCTCGCCGAGCTCTGGTGGTCGGAGCTCGGGGCGGGGGAGGCGCGCTCCCTGCTGGCGGCGGTCAACCGCCCCGCGGAGCGGGCGTTCCGGGTCAGCAGCGGGGACGTGGAGGGCCTGCTCGAGCGGGCGCCGCTGCAGGCGAGCCGTGCGGCCGGGCCGGGGCCGGCGCCTGAGGGTCTGATCGTGGTCGACGGGGGCGAGTGGGAGTGGGTCGAGGAGGCGATCGCGGAGGGGGAGCTCGTGCCGCAATCGCGCGCCTCCGCGCTCGTGGTGGACGTTCTCGCCCCCCGCCCCGGCGAGCGCGTACTCGACCTCTGCGCCGGCCCCGGGATCAAGGCGAGCGCCATCGCGGCGTCGCTCGGGGACGACGGCCGCGGGCTGGTGGCGGTGGAGCGCGACCCGGGCCGGGCGGCCGAGCTCCGCGAGCTGCTCGCGAGGACCGGCGCTCCCGCCGCGGAGGTCATCGAGGCCGACGCGGCGGGCCCGCCACCGGAAGGCGGCTTCGACGCCGTCCTCGTCGATCCGCCGTGCACCGGTCTCGGCACCCTGGCATCGCGACCCGACGCGCGCTGGCGCCGCTCGCCCACCGACATCGCCGAGCTGGCGGCGCTGGAGGCGGCGATCCTCGCCCGCGGCCTCGAGGCCCTGCGCCCCGGCGGCCGCCTCGTCTACTCGACCTGCACGATCTCGCGAGCCGAGAACGAGGCGGTCGTCGCCGCGGCGGGCGGCAGCGTCGTGGACCTCGGCGCTGCCCACCCCGGGCTCGCCTCCGCTGAAGATCCGCGCTGCCTGCAGACGCGGCCCGACCGCGACGGCACCGACGGGTTCTTCATCGCCTCGCTCCTGCCCTGAGTGCGGCTGCCGGGAGCCTGGGCCACTACGATCGCCGCATGAGCCAGCAAGGCGAACCGACGCTCTCCCGCCCCGCCTGCCCGGGCTGCGGTGAGCCGTGGCTGCGGCCGACCCAGCTGCCGGGCCGCTTTCGCTGCGTCAACTGCCTGCAACGCTACGAGCTCGTCTCCCAGTGCCCGGGCTGCGGCACCCACCAGACGATCGTGCGGATGAGCCACGATCAGGATCTGCGCTGTCAGGACTGCGGCACCTCGATGCTGAGCGCCATCTGATGGGCCTCCCGTCCGGGCGCCGCATCGCGCCCTCGATCCTCTCGGCCGATTTCGCGCGGCTCGGCTCCCAGGTGGAGATGGTGCTCGAAGCGGGCGCGCGCGTCATCCACGTCGACGTCATGGACGGCGACTTCGTCCCGCCGATAACGATCGGCCCGCTGATCGTCGGCGCGATCGCCGATCTCGTGCACGACGCGGGGGGCGCCATCGACGTCCACATGATGATCGAGCGCCCGGAGGCGCAGATCGGCGAGTTCGCGAAGGCGGGGGCTGACTCGATCACCTTCCACGCGGAGGCGACGCCGCACTCCCACCGCCTGATCGGTGCCATCCACGACGCCGGCTGCGAGGCAGGGGTCGCGATCAACCCCGGCACCCCGGTCGAGGCGCTGAGCGCGGTCGTCGCGGACGCCGACCTGCTGCTCTGCATGAGCGTCAACCCGGGCTGGGGTGGGCAGGCGTTCATCCCCGCGTCGCTAGGAAAGCTCCGTGAGATCGCGGCGCTCGGCTCCGGCGCGGCGATCGAGGTGGACGGCGGCGTCGACGCCGGCAACGCCTCCGACGTCGCCGCAGCCGGCGCCACCGTGTTCGTCGCGGGCTCGGCGATCTTCCGCGCTGATGATCCCGTCGCCGCCTACCGCGAGATCGCCGCGGCGGCCGGCGCCGAGTAGCGCCGAGCAGCGGTCTCCCTCCGCTACCCGAGGCCCGGCGCGTCGAAGACGCCGATCGCCTCCTGCAGCCAGGAACGGTCCTGCGGGGAGGTGCTGACTCGCTCAGCGCGCTCGGCGCACCAGCGAGCCATGTTGCGGCGACCGCCGATCGCGATCAGGTCGGGGCCCGTGACCGCAAAGCGGCCATCGGCGAGCAGGACGACCGCGGCGGGGGTGTCGCTGCGGGTCCTCAGCACGCGTGCGACCGCGACGGCGTTGACGCTCTCGGGGTTGCCGGTGTCGCCGTCGCTCGGGCGCGTCGGTCGCACCGAGAAGACCTGCGGGGAGCCGCGGACGCCGATCTGCACCGGCGTGGGGACCTCGAGCGGCCCGTCGCGCCAGGTCCCGGTCAGCCGGCTGATCTCGCTGCGCGTCTCGCGGCGCACGAGGATGTGCAGCTCGTCGTCGGCCTCGACCGTCGTCGAGCCGCGCGGCAGCAGCGCCTGCCCGTCGCGGACGATCAGGTTCAGGAGCGCCTCGCGTGGCAGGCCGAGCTCCTTCACCTCGCGGCCCGCGATGGCGTCGGATCCTTCGACGCGGTAGGCGACGACGTCGCCGCCGAGCTCCTGGATCATCCCCGTCTCGATCAGGGGCTGGGGGAGGGCGGGCGCTTCGCTCGTCACCCCGAGCCGATGGGCGAAGGGCTCGAACGTGAAGCCCTGGATCAGCGTCGAGCTGATGACGACGAAGAAGACGAGGTTGAAGAGCTCCCCGGTGCCGTCGACCCCCGCGATGACCGGCAGCGTCGCGAGCCAGATCGGCACCGCACCGCGGAGACCCGCCCAGCTCAGCATCGCGCGCTCGGCGAGCGTGAACGTCGCGACCTGCGTCGCGACCATGGTCGCGATCGGGCGGGCGATGAAGATCAGGACGAGCGAGAGCGTGATCCCCTCGAAGGCCACTCCGCCGAGCTGGGACGGGAGGACGAGCAGGCCGAGCAGGAAGAAGAGCGAGATCTGCGCCACCCAGCCCAGGCCCTGGTGGAAGGCGGTGACGGTCGTCCGCGCCGGGACGATCCCGGTGCCGAGCACCAGGCCGGTGAGGTAGACGGCGAGGAAACCGGACCCGTGCCCGACATCGGCCAAGCCGAACGCGATCGCCGCCGCCGCCATCGAGGCGACCGGGTAGAGGCCGGGCGTGGGGAGGTCGAGCTTGACGAACGCGCGGCGGGCCCCGTAGCCGACCGCGACGCCGACCACGAGGCCGACCGCCATCTCCTCGGCCATCGCGAGCAGCATGTCGGGGAGCCCGTAGGACGGATCCTGGATCCAGGAGATGAAACCGGTCACGAGCAGGACCGCTACCGGGTCGTTGAGGCCTGACTCTCCCTCGAGCGACCGCGCGAGGCGGCGGTTCAGGTTCGAGTTGCGGAGCACCGCGAAGATCGCGGCGCTGTCGGTCGCGGCGACGGCCGAGCCGACGATCATGCCCTCGAGCGTCGTCAGGTCGAAGAGTGCCGTGGCGGCAAAGCCGGCGATCAGCGCCGTCAGGATCGTTCCCACGACCGCCAGGGACACGGCGGTCGGCAGCACCGGCCTGATCTCGCGCCAACCGGCCGTGAGGCCGCCCTCGAAGAGGATCAGGACGAGGCCGATCGTGCCCAGGGTCCGGGTCAGCTCGACGTCGGTGAAGTCGACCCCGGCGATTCCGTCGCTGCCGACCAGCATCCCAAGGCCGAGGAAGAGGACCAGGCCCGGCACGCGCACCCTGTCGGCGACGAGCGCAGCGCCGATCCCGGAGGCGAGCAGCAGCCCTCCGATCAGGATCAGCTCGGCGTCGGACACGTCACTCCTCGTTCCGGGTCGGGCGGGCGAAGACTATTCGGCGCTCGGGCGTCGGCCCGCGGGGGCACTGTGAGGGCGCGGTGGGGGCGCGTTTGGCGGTGGCGTCCAGCGGGGGTAGAATGCGGCTGACTGACTGGTCAATCAACCCGGCTTTCTCCGGGTGTCCGGAAGCGAAGGCGAGGGAAGCGACAGCAATGGCGAGCGTCGCCACCGGTAATCCGCAGACCCACATGCGACGGGCTCTGGAGCTCGCTGAGCGGGGACTGGGAGCGGTGAGCCCCAACCCGCTGGTCGGCGCGGTGATCGTCGGTGCCGACGGTTCCGTGCTCGGCGAGGGATTCCACGCCAGAGCGGGCGAGCTGCACGCGGAGACGGCGGCGCTCGAGGACGCGCGCGCCCGCAAGGCCGATGTCCGCGGCGCGACGATGTACGTGACGCTCGAGCCCTGCGCCCACGAGGGTCGCCAGCCGCCCTGCACCGAAGCGATCCTCGCCGCCGGCATCGGCCACGTCGTGATCGCCTCCGACGATCCGACCGAGAAGGCGAGCGGTCGCGGTCCTGGGATGCTCCGCGACGGTGGCGTCGAGGTCTCCTGGGCCGACGGCGCCGAGGCGACCGCGGCGCGCCTCCTCAACCAGCCCTTCCGCAAGCGAGCCCGGACGGGGCGGCCCTGGGTGCTCCTGAAGGCGGCGCTCACGCTCGACGGCCGAACCGCAACCGCCACCGGTGATTCGAAGTGGATCTCCGGCGACGACGCGCGCGAGCTCGTCCACCGTTGGCGCTCCCACCTCGACGCGGTCGCGGTCGGCATCGGTACCGCCATCGCCGACGACGCGCTCCTCACCTCCCGCGGTGTGGGCGCGCCGAAGCAGCCGACCCGCGTCGTCTTCGATTCCAGCGCCCGGCTTCCCCTCGACAGCGCCCTCGTCCGCACCGCGACCGAGGCGCCCGTGATCGTGGTCGCGGGCCCCGAGGCGCAGGGGCAGCGGGTCGACGCGCTCACGAACGCCGGCGTCGAGGTCGTCGTCTGTGGCGGCGACGGTCCCGACAGGGTCCGCGCGGCGCTCGACGAGCTCGGCCGCCGCGACCTGAGCTCCGTCATGCTCGAGGGCGGCGCCACCCTCGCCGGCTCCTTCCGGGCCGCCGGGGAGCTCGACGAGCTGCGGCTCTTCTTCGCGCCGCTGATCCTCGGGGGCGCCGAAGCCCGCCCGCTTCTCGGAGGCCCCGGTCCCGACCGGCTCGCCGACGCCGAGCGGGCGCTCGCCGTCGACTGGGAGCTGGTTGGCCCCGACATGCTGGCCCGGGTCCGGATGCGAGAGTGGTGAGCGATGTTCACGGGCCTGGTAGCCGAGATGGGGACGATCGCCGAGATCGAACGCGGCGAGGAGGGAGCGCGGCTGCGCATCGACGCCGAGCTCGCGTCCGAGCTCGCAGCCGGCGACTCAGTCGCCGTCAGCGGCGTCTGTCTGACCGCCGTCGAACCCGGGGGCGGCTCCTTCTCCGCCGACGTCATGAACCAGACGCTGGATCTGAGCGCGCTCGGCGACCTCGAGTCCGGCGGCCTGGTGAACCTCGAGCCCGCCCTGCGTGCCTCCGACCGCCTCGGCGGCCACATCGTGCAGGGGCACGTCGACGGCACCGCGGTGGTCGAGTCGGTCACCGAGGACGGCTTCGCCAGGCGCGTGCGCTTCGCCCTGCCCGCCGACCTCGCCCGCTACGTGATCGTGCAGGGCTCGATCTCCCTCGACGGCGTCAGCCTCACGATCTCCGCCTTGGATGGGCTCTCCGCCGAGGTGTCGCTGATCCCCGAGACGCTGGAGCAGACGACGCTCGGCACCGCCGCGCCGGGCAGGCGGCTCAACGTCGAGGTCGACCTGATGGCCCGCTACGCGGAGCGAATCCTTGGACCACTGCAACCACTGCAAACGAGTACCACCGACGGAGGGTGACCTCATGGCAAGATCAGAGCCGATGACGGCCGAGCCGACCCCAACAAGCGACAAGGGCGACAAGGGCGAGAGCCCGTTCGCCACCATCGAGGAGGCGATCGAGGAGATTCGCCGCGGCCGCATGGTCGTCGTCTGCGACGGCGAGGACCGCGAGAACGAGGGCGACCTTGTGATGGCGGCCCAGTTCGCGACGCCGGAGGCCGTCAACTTCATGGCAACCCACGGGCGCGGCCTGATCTGCCTCGCGCTCACCTCCCAGCGCTGCGACGAGCTCGGGCTCAACCTGATGACGGCGAAGAACGAGGCGCCGCTGCAGACTGCCTTCACCGTCTCGATCGAGGCCCGCGAGGGCGTCTCGACCGGGATCTCAGCCCACGACCGCGCCCGCACGATCCAGGTCGCGATCGACCCTCACTCCGGCCCCGACGATCTCCATGTCCCCGGCCACATCTTCCCGCTGAAGGGGAAGGACGGGGGTGTTCTCGAGCGCACCGGCCACACCGAGGCGAGCATCGACCTCGCGCGGCTCGCCGGCCTGATCCCGGCCGGTGTGATCTGCGAGATCATGAACGACGACGGGACGATGGCCCGCGTCCCCGACCTCGAGGAGTACTGCCGCGTCCACGACCTGAAGATGGTCACGGTCGCCGATCTGATCGCCTACCGGCGCCAGACCGAGAAGCTCGTGGAGCGGATCGTCTCCACCTCGCTGCCGACCGAGTACGGAGACTTCACCGCGGTCGGATACCGCTCGCTCGTCGACGACAAGCATCACGTGGCGATGGTCAAGGGGGAGGTCTCCGGACGCGACGATGTCCTGGTCCGGGTCCACAGCGAGTGCCTGACCGGCGACGTCTTCCACTCCCTGCGCTGCGACTGCGGCGATCAGCTCGAGGCGGCGCTCGCCCAGATCGAGGCGGAGGGCAGCGGCGTCCTGCTCTACCTCTCCCAGGAGGGGCGCGGGATCGGGCTGCTCAACAAGCTGCGCGCCTACCGGCTGCAGGAGGAGGGGCTCGACACCGTCGACGCCAATCTCAAGCTCGGGCTGCCTGCGGACCTCCGTGACTACGGGATCGGCGCCCAGATCCTCAAGGACCTCGGGCTGACGAGCATCCGCATCCTCACCAACAACCCGAAGAAGATCATCGGGCTCGAGGGCTACGGGTTGTCGGTCACCGAGCAGGTGCCGATCGAGCAAGTCGCGAACCCCCACAACGAGGGCTACCTGCGGACGAAGCGGGACCGCATGGGCCACACGCTCCACCACCAGGGCCTCGCGCTCGATGACGAGATGATCCACGACGAGCAGGAGCGAGACGCGGAGGAGGGGAGCGATGAGCGCGGTGCCGGAGCAGCCTGAGAGCGAGGGCGCGGCGGACGTCGCGGCCCTGTTCGAGGACGGTGAGCGGGAGGCGATCGGCGGGGCCGAGTGGGCCGTCTGCGTCGCCACCTTCTACGAGGACCTCGCCGAGCGGCTCGTCAACGGCGCCTTCGAGGCGTTCGCCGCCGCCGGCGCCGGGGCCGCATCCGTGCGCTCCTTCGAGGTCCCGGGCGCCTTCGAGCTGCCGCTGGCCGCGAAGCTCTGCGCCGACAGCGGCGACTTCGCCGGCGTCGCCTGCCTCGGCGTCGTCATCCGCGGCGAGACCGACCACTACGACTTCGTCTGCGCCGAGGCCGCCCGCGGCATCCAGGACACCTCGCTGCGCACCGGCGTTCCCTGCGCCTTCGGCGTCATCACCTGCGACACCCGCGAGCAGGCGGAGGCACGTGCCGGGGGCGGCAAGCGCGACCAGGGGCGGAACGCCGCCATCGCGGTGATGCGCATGCACCTGATGAGGGAGTCGCTGCGGGGCTGATTCCAGCCTGAGTGGGCTCCGAGCCATCGCCCGGGAAAGCGGACGCGAAGCGGAGCATTTCCCGGTTCATCTGTACTATCCCGCGCCGCATGGCCAAGGTCTGTCACAGCTGCGGCAAGAAGCCCGCCGTCGGGAACTCGCGAAGCCACTCGATGGTCGCGACCCGTCGCCGCTTCGAGCCCAACCTCCAGAAGGTCCGCATCGACCGCGGCCACGGCCCCGAGCGCGTCTACGTGTGCACGCGCTGTCTCAAAGCCGGCAAAGTCCAGAAGGCCGCCTGACGGGCTGCGGGGCGTCAGCCCTGCGTCCTCGTCCTCTCCAGCGCCGAACGTCGCTGAGTGCGCCCTGTAGGGGGTAGTGAGCGACGTTCGATGCCGTTGGGGCCCGCTCGGTACCGAACCGCATCGGCCTCCCGTGGTCCCTCCCGATAGAACTTCCCGGATGTCCGATCGGTCTGTCGTCCGGTTCCGGCGCGTCGTCGCCGTCTCCTACGCCTACCTCGACGCCCGCCGGGCCGAGGTCAACGACCTGAACGTCTATCCGGTCGCCGACGGCGACACCGGCGACAACATGGTCCGGACCATGTACGCGGTGCTCGTCGAGCTCGACCGGATCGCTGCCGAGGGGGGCGAGAAGGTCGATCGCAACGAGATCGTCCACGCCGTCGCCCGTGCGGCCCTGATGGGGGCACGCGGGAACTCCGGCGTGATCCTCTCTCAGATCGTGCGCGGCGCCGCCGAGTTCCTGGCGACTCGTCCCGGCGACCTGATCAGCCCGGTCCTGCTCTCCTCGGCGCTCTCCTCGGCCGCCGACGCCGCATACGAGTCGGTCCGCAACCCGACGGAGGGGACCATGCTGACCGTCATCCGCGCGATGGCGAACTCGGCGGGCATGCACCTCGCCCGCCTCCCCGACGCCAACCGCAGCCTCCCCTCCGGCCTGACCCAGGAGCAGCAGGACGAGATCCTCGCCGCGGCCCTCGAGGTGATCACCGAGGCCGGGCGGCAGGCGGTCGAGCGCACCCCAGATCAGCTCGACGTCCTCGCCGAGGCGGGCGTCGTCGACGCCGGCGCCCACGGGCTCGTCCTGATCATGGCCGGGATGGTGGCCGGGCTCCGCGGCCAGGAGACGCCGGACATCGAGATCCCCGAGCAGGCGCCGGCGCGGATCTCGGCCCCTCAGCACGTCGACAGCCGCTTCCGCTACTGCGTCAACTTCATCGTCCAGGGCGAGGGGCTCGACGGCTCGAGCTTCGACGCGCCGCTGCGCGAGATCGGCGACTCGGTGCTGATCGTCGGCGACAGGCGCACGCTGCGGGTGCACGTCCACACCGACGATCCGCCGCTCGCCCGGGAGGTCTTCGAGGGACACGGCGAGGTCTCCCAGGTCGACGAGGCTGACATGCGAGAGCAGATCGCCGAGCGCGAGCGCCGGCTCGCCGAGGGTGCTCGCTGCGGCGTCGTCGCCGTCGTCTCCGGGGAGGGTCTGCGGGCGCTGTACGAGGGGATGGGGGCCACGGTCGTCGACGGTGGCCCGACGATGAACCCCTCGACCGACGAGCTGCTCGCCGGCATCCACTCCGTCGGCTCAGAGGGCGTCCTCGTGCTCCCGAACTCCCCGAATGTCGTGCTCGCGGCCGAGCACGCCGCCCGCCTCTCCGACCGCGACGCTCACGTCCTCGATTGCACCTCCCAGCAGGCCGGGCTGGTCGCGATCGTCGAGCTCGACCAGGCGGCCGACGCCGGCGAAAACGCCGTACGGCTCGGCGAGGTGCTCGGCGACATCCGCACCGGCGCCGTTGCTCCCGCCGCCCGCGACGACGCCGAGGGGCGGTTCGTCCGCGGCGACGCGGTCGGCTTCCTCGACGGCGAGGTGATCGCGTGGGGGGGTGCGGGGACGACGCTTGCGGCGACGATCGAGGCGCTCACCGAGGAGGCCGAGATCATCACCATCGTCGAGGGCGAGGGAGCGCCGATCGCGCTCGACGACGTCGCCGCGCTTGCTCCCGAGAGCGTCGAGGCCGAGGCACATCGCGGAGGGCAGCCCCACTACTGGTGGCTTCTCGCCGCGCAGTAGCCTGAGCCGACCGATGCCGATGAGCGATCCCGTCCTCTGGCACATCCCGATCTCGCACTACAGCGAGAAGGTGCGCTGGGCCCTCGACCACAAGGGCGTCCCCCACCGACGCCGCCCGGTCCCCCCGCCGGCTCACATGGCGGTCGCCTACGCGATCACCCGCGGTGGCGGCTACACGTTGCCGCTGCTTCAGGTCGACGGGAGAGCGCTCGCCGACTCGACCGAGATCATCGCCGTGCTCGAGGAGCGCCATCCCGACCGGCCCCTCTACCCGGCGGATGCCGAGGTGCGCAGCCGCGCCCTCGAGCTCGAGGACTACTTCGATGAGCACGTGGGCCCGGCGACGCGGCTGCTCGGCTTCCACTCGATGCGCTCCGACCCCGAGGCGATGGGACAGGTCGCGGCGCAGATGCTTCCCGAATCCGCCCGCAGCTCCCGCCCGGTGACCCTGGCGGCCGGGCAGATGGGGAAGGCGTTCGCCGCCGTCCGCTACGGCAGCGACTCGGAGGATGCCGCCGACGCCGCTCGCGAGGCGCTCATCGAGGCCCTCAACAGGCTCGAGGCCGAGCTCGACGGGGGGGATGGCGACTACCTCGTGGGCGACGAGTTCACGGTCGCCGACCTGACGGCAGCGGCGCTGCTCGCCCCCGCCGTTCGTCCCGCCGAGGGTCCGAAGTTGCCGGATCCCCCGCCAGCCTACGATCGTTTCCTGGCTCCCCTGAGAGAGCGCCGCGCCTTCGAGTGGGTGAAGGAGATCTTCTCCCGCCACCGCCACCCCGCGGGCTGAGGCCGGCTACCAGCCGCCGGACCCGGGCTCGCCCTTGATCGGCCCGGTGATCTCGGCCGTCACCCAGCCGCCGTAGAAGCCCCTGGCTGCGGCTCGACGATCTCCTCGTCGAGCGTGCACTGGACGAGCGCCGGGTAGAACGACGGCCAGCCGGCGATCTCCCGGAACGGCCCCGTCGGATCGTCGTAGGCCCACGCGGCCCGCTCCGCCCGGGAGCCTGCGACGACGACGTCGAAGTAGCTCGCCGCGCCCTTCCACTCGCAGAAGCTCCCGCCGGAGACCGGTACGAGGGCGTCCACCGCAACGTCGTCGGGCGGCACGTAGACCGTCGGCGCGCCCACCGTCTCGAGGACGCGAAGGGCGCCGTCGCTCTCGGCGATCAGCTCGCCGGCGAGCGAGACCCGAACGCGCCTGTCGACGGGCTCGATCCGGGGTGGGCGCGGGTAGTCCCAGACCGACTCGCGCGGGCGGCCGTTGGCGGCGATCCCGTCGGCGGGCTCGGGCTGGGGGTGTCGCCCGCCGATCGACATCAGTCGCGGATCGCGACGCTCGCCTCGACCTCGACCGGCCAGTCGAACGGCAGGGCGGCAACGCCGATCGCCGAGCGCGCGTGGGCGCCGGCGTCCGGCCCCCAGACTTCGAGGACGAGCTCGCTGAAGCCGTTGACCACCGCCGGCATCGAGTTGAAGCCCGGAGCGACGTTGACGAAGCCGGTCGCTTTCACCCAGCGCTCGATCCGGTCGAGGTCCCCCAGTTCGGCCCGCAGCGAGGCGAGGATCGAAAGCGCTGTAAGCCTCCCGGCCGCTGCGGCCTCCTCGACGCTGACGGCTTCGCCGACCGCGCCCGAGGCCAGGACGCGATCCCCGTCCATCGGCCCATGCCCGCTGATCTGCGCGATCCCGTCGTGGACGAGGACGCGCTCGAAGCGGAAGGTGATCCCGGGTGGAGCCGCGAAGGGCTCGGGAAGCTCGATGCCGAGCTCGGCGAGGCGGTCGTCGATGGCGCTCATGTCCTCGCAATCTACGGGAGCGCCGCCCGCGCGCATTTCGGGTCGGGACCCGCGCCTATCCTCGGAGGCGTGCCCGCCGCCGCGAAGACGAAGCCCAACGATGTCGGCGCCGCCTCCGGCGATCCGGCGCCCCCGCAGCCATTCGGCGGCGGTGAGCGCCCGTCGCGTGGCGAGCTGCTCGCCGCGCCGCTGCGCACGATCCCCCGGCCACAGCGGCTCGCGACCCCGCTGAGCTCGCTGCGCGGAGTCGGCGAGAAGACCGCGACCGACGCCGCCCGGCTCGGCCTCGCCACGCTCGGCGATCTGATCGACAACGTCCCGCACTCCTACACCGCCGCGGCGCAGCCGACGCTCGTCTCCGACCTGCGGATCGGCGAGCGGGCGACGATCGTCGTCGAGGTGCGCAGCGCGCGTGTGCGGCCCACGCGCAGGCGCGGCCTGCGGATCGTCGAGGCGGGCGTGGCCGATGCCTCCGGGTCGCTCTCCGTCTCGTGGTTCAACCAGGCGTGGCTGGCGGAGCGGATGCAGCCGGGGACCCGGATGCAGATCGTCGGCCGGCTGGAGGGCCGCGGGTTCAAGCCGGAGGCGCAGGAGTTCCTCGGCCCGGCCGGGGCCAAGCCGACGGGCGGTGGGAGGGACCCCATCCGCGATGCCCCCGGACCGCCGTCGGGCCTCCACACGGAGGGGATCGTCCCGGTCCATCCGGCCGGCGACGGCGTCCGGGTGCAGCGCCTGCGCGAGTGGACCTGGGCGGCGCTCGCCTACGCGCCGGACACGATCGAAGCGATCCCCACCGAGGTCCGCCGCGAGCGGGAGCTCGCGGGCGCTGCGGACTCGCGCGTCGCCATCCACTTCCCACGCGACGACCGCGACGTCATCGATGGTCGCCGGCGCCTCGCCTACGAGGAGCTGCTGCTCCACCAGGCAGCGCTGCTCGTCCGCCGTGGGGAGCGTCGCGCCGAGCTCGCGGCAGAGCCCCTCGGCGAGCCCGGCGAGCTCGTGGCCGGGTGGCTCGAGGGCCTCCCGTTCGAGCCCACCTCCGACCAGCGCGCCGCGATCGCCGAGATCGACGCCGATCTCCAGCGCGAGGCGCCGATGCAGCGGCTCCTGATGGGCGAGGTCGGCTCCGGCAAGACGCTGATCGCGCTCTACGCGATGCTGCGAGCCGTCGATGCGGGCGGCCAGGCGGCCCTGATGGCGCCCACCGAGACGCTCGCCGAGCAGCATTTCGCGACGCTGGAAGCGCTGCTCGCCGCGGGCTCGACGCCGATCGCGCTGCTGACCGGCTCCTCGCGCTCGGCCTCGCGCCGGCGCACCCTCGAAGCGCTCGCGACCGGCGAGCTACCGATCGTCGTCGGCACCCACGCTCTGATCGAGCCGGTCGTCGAGTTCGCCCGCCTCCACGTCGCCGTGGTCGACGAGCAGCACCGCTTCGGCGTCGGGCAGCGCCGCCGCCTCGACGCCAAGGGCGCGGCCGGGCTCGCTCCTCACGTCCTGCACATGACCGCGACGCCGATCCCGCGGACGCTCTCGTTGACCGCCTACGGGGATCTCGACACGACGACCCTGCGCGAGCTCCCGGCGGGCCGGCGCCCGATCAGAACGTGGCACGTCGGCGAGGAGAAGCGGGCCGGCGCCTACGGGTTCATCCGCGAGCGCCTGCGCGAGGGTCGCCAGGCCTACGTCGTGTGCCCGCTCGTCTCCACCTCCGAGAAGGCGCAGGCGAAGGCGGCGACGGCCGAGGCGGAGCGGCTGGCGGCCGGGGAGCTCCGCGACTTCGATGTCGAGGTCCTCCACGGGCAGATGCCACCGGCCGCCAAGTCCGCGGCGATGGCCCGGTTCGTCACCGGGGAGGCGGACGTGCTGGTGGCGACCAGCGTCATCGAGGTCGGCATCGACGTCCCGAACGCGACGGTGATGCTGATCGAGGACGCCGACCGCTACGGGCTCAGCCAGCTCCACCAGCTCCGTGGCCGGATCGGGCGGGGCGAGCACGAGTCGCACTGCATCCTCTTCGCCGAGGCGGGCTCCGAGCGCGCCGCCGAGCGCCTGCGCGCCATCGCCGCGACCCGCGACGGCTTCGAGCTCGCCGAGGTCGACCTGCGGCTGCGCGGCGAGGGTGAGGTGCTGGGGACCCGGCAGAGCGGCCTGCCGCGATTCAACGTCGCCAGGCTTCCCGAGGACGTCGCGCTGCTCGACCTCGCCCGCGCCGACCTGCTGCGCCTCCTCGGTGAGCACGGCACGCTCGAGGCGCCGGCGCTCGGCCCCCTCATCGACGCAGTCAGGGCGCGCTTCGGAGACGAGCGCGCGGAGCCGATCGCCGCGTGAGCCCGAGGAACCGATGAGGATCGTCGCCGGCGAGCTCGGCGGCAGGCGCCTGCTGGCGCCGCGCGGCGACGGCGTGCGCCCGACCACCGATCGGGTCCGCGAGGCGCTCTTCTCGATCCTCGGCGAGGTCGATGGACTCGACGTGCTCGACCTCTTCGCGGGTACCGGGGCACTGGGCCTCGAGGCGCTCTCGCGCGGCGCCCGCTCCGTGGCGCTGATCGACACGGACCCGGTGCCGGCGCGGGCCAACGCCGAGGCGCTCGGGGTGGAGGACCGTGTCCGCATCGTCCGCTCCGAAGCGCTCTCGTTCCTGCGCCGGAGGGCGGAGGGCGGCGACCGCTACGACCTCGTCTTCCTCGATCCGCCTTATAGACTCGCGCGCCCCTTGGGTCCCGATCTCTCCAAGCTGCTGCCGACCCACCTCCGCGAGGGCGCTCGCGTCGTCGTCGAGAGCGCTGCGGACTCGCCGGTGGATCTCGATCACGTCGCCCTGCCGCTGCTCGACGAGCGCCGCTACGGCTCGACCCTGCTGCGCATCCACGGCACCGCGGAGGCACCCCGGTGAGCGTCGAGAACCCACGCATCGCGATCTGCCCGGGTTCCTACGACCCGGTCACCAACGGCCACCTCGACATCATCGGGCGTACCTCGCGGATCTTCGACCGCGTCATCGTCGGCGTCGTCAACCAGGCGATCCGCAAGAACAAGACGCTGTTCACGGCCGAGGAACGGGCCGGGTTCCTCGAGCGGGCCACCGCCGACATCGACAACATCGAGATCAAGATCTTCTCGACGCTGCTCGTCGACTTCGCCCGCGAGAACGGTGCCACCACCATCGTCAAGGGGCTGCGCGCGATCTCCGACTTCGAGTACGAGTTCGAGATGAACCAGCTCAACCGCAAGCTCGCACCGGAGATCGAGAGCGCCTACGTGATGGCCTCGCCGGAGTTCAGCTTCCTCTCCAGCACCGGCGTCAAGGAGCTGGCGACGTTCGGCGGCGACGTCACCGACCTGGTGCCGGCTGAGGTCGCGGGGGCGCTGGCGGAACGGATCAAGCGGTAGGGAAGATGCAAACGGGGGGTGCGAAGGCTTTGGGCAGGAGCTTGCAAGCCCGCGACGAAATGTGCGCCGACGCGGGTAATTTCCCGCCCGATCCCTAAGATTGCGCCGCACCTATGGACGTTCTCGTTCTCATTGACAAGCTCGACGACCTGATCCACAACGCCAGGCCGGTCCCGCTGACCGACCAGGTCCGGGTCGACCGCGAGGAGATCTACGACCTGCTCGACCAGATGCGGGCGACGATCCCCGAGGAGATCAAGCAGGCACGGTGGATCGTCAAGGAGCGTCAGGAGATGCTCGCCGAGGCGAAGCGTGAGGCTGAGCGCGTCGTCAAGGAGGCCCGCGACCAGCAGGCACGCCTGATCTCCGAGGAGGAGGTCTACAAGCAGGCCGAGCGCGGAGCAGAGGAGATCCTCGAGGACGCCCGCGACACCGAGCGCCAGATCCGCCTCGGAGCCGAGGACTACGCCGACGAGATCCTCTCGACCCTCGAGGTCAACCTGCAGAAGTTCCTCGCCGCCGTCCAGCGCGGCCGCGACCGCCTCGCCGGTCGTGACGAGGACCTAGAGCCCGCCGAAGTCGAGTAATCAGCTACTCGTACTCGTAGGTGGCAGCGACGACGGCGAGGTCGTCAGCGCTCCACGTCACTTCGCCGCCGGCCGATTCGGCCAACCCGGCAGCGCCCGCGTCGGCCACCACGAGCGACCGCGACTCCTCGCGGACCCGCCGCAGCAGGTCGTGCTTGCCCTCGTCGTCGAGCTCGTTGACGCTGAGGACCGCGATCACCAGGTCCCAGGGTCCGTCGGGAAGCGGGTCCTCCATCCGCGCCAGGCGCGTCTCGATCCCCAGCTCGCGGGCGCGGAAGAGCATCTCGGGGCTCGAGTCGAGGCCGGTGATCTCGGCCTCCGGATAGGCCTCGAGCAGTCGTCGCGCGGTCTCGCCGGTGCCGACCCCGAGGTCGAGCACGCGCTTCGGCGGGAACGGGACCGCCTCGATCGCCGCCTCCTGTAGCTCGTCGAAGCGGGGGATCTCGGCCCGGATCCGCTCCAGGTAGGTCTCGGGGTCCCAGTGGAACTGCGCGCTCATCTACCCTCGAATGTATGCGAGCCGACGGACCGGAGACGATCGACCTCGACGCGCTGGCGCTTCGCAGCGGTCAGGCCGAGGTGGTCGAGATGACGCTGCAGCCGGCGCCGCCGGTGATCGGAGGCGAGCCGCTCGAGCCCGACGACCCGCAGGTCACCGCCCGCGTCGACGTCTCCCGCACGACCTCCGGTTACGCGTTGCGCCTGCGCCTCGACACCGCGCTTCACGGTGAGTGCACGAGCTGCCTCGGCCCGGCGCGCTGGGAGATCGCGGTCGATGCCCGCGAGGTCGATCAGATCTCCGAGAACGACCCGGAGCTGCTCAGCCCCTACGTCGGCGAGGGCGTGCTCGACGTCGGCTCCTGGGCTCACGACGCGATCACGCTCGCCCTTCCGGAACGGCTCCTGTGCAAGCCCGACTGCCTGGGGCTCTGCGAGGAGTGCGGCGCCAACCTCAACGAGGTTGACCCACCCGGCTCCCACACCCACGAGCAGCCCCCGGACCCACGGTTCGCGAAGCTCCGGGACCTCCAGGGCTGAGACCGCTACTCTTCCGCGCCCATGGCAGTCCCGAAGAAGCGACAGTCGAGCGCCCGCCGCGACAAGCGCCGCGCCCACGACGCGGTCTCCGCGCCGCGCCTGAACGAGTGCCCGCAGTGCCACAGCCCGCGCATGCCGCATCGCGTCTGCCCGACGTGCGGCACCTACGCGGGCCGCGAGATCGTCTCGCTCGAGCCCGACCCGATCGACACCTCGGCGGGCGGCGAGGGCCGCTAGATGCGCGCTCCCGGCGGGGAGCGCGTCACCGTCGCCTTCGACGCCCTCGGCGCCGAGGGCGGTCCTGACGTCGTCGTGCCCGGAGTGAGAGCCGCCGCGGCCGACGGAATCGCCGTGCGCGTCTTCGGCCGCCCCGGTGACCTCGAGGGGCTCAGCGACGTCGACGGGGTCGAGATCGTTCCCTGCGAGGAGCTGATCGGCAACGACGAGGAGCCGGTGCGTGCCGTGCGCGGGCGTCCCGACGCCTCGATCGTGCGCGCCGCCGTCGACGTCGCCGCCGGTGACTCCCACGCGCTCGCCAGCCCCGGTTCGACCGGCGCGACGATGACCGCCGCGCTCTTCGCGCTGAAGCGGATCCGCTCCGTGCAGCGTCCGGCGCTCGCGGTGCAGCTCCCCGCGCCGGGACGGGAGCGCCCCGTCCTGATGCTCGACGTCGGAGCGAACACCGAGGCTCGCCCGTCCCATCTCGTGCAGTTCGCGCACCTCGGCTCCGCGTTCTCGGAGTCGGTGCTCGGAATCGACCGCCCCCGCGTCGCGCTGCTCTCCGTCGGGGAGGAGGCCAAGAAGGGGACCCAGCTCGTCGTCGACGCCCATCAGGCGCTTGAAGGCGCGACCGCGATCGAGTTCGCCGGCAACGTCGAGGGCCGCGATCTGCTCGATCCCGAGGGCGACATCGACGTCGTCGTCACCGACGGCTTCACCGGCAACGTCGTCCTCAAGACGATCGAGGGGACCGCGCGGGCGGTCGGCGCCGCGGTCGGCCGCGCCGCGCGCTCGAACCCGATGGCGATGGCCGGGGGCCTGCTCCTGCGCCCGGCGCTCGGTTCCCTGCGGAGCACGATCGACCCGGATCGGACGGGCGGGGCGATCCTGCTCGGCCTCCGGGGTGTCGCCGTCGTCGGGCACGGCTCCTCAGGAGCCGAGGGGGTCGCCAACCAGATCCGGGTGGCGGCGCGCGCGGTGGCCGAGCGCGCCGTCGAGCGCACCGAGGAGCTGATCGAGCGCTCCGGCGTCGGTCGCGCCGAGCAGCGCCGCGCTTCCGCGGCGGGCGCGAGCCCGGACGAGACCGCCGTCGATGCGGGAACCGGTGGCGACTCGGAGGCCGGGTCGTGATACACAGTCGTAGGGGCATTCCGAGATGAGCGAGCCGGTTTCAGCGACGAGTAGAGACGAGATCTTCGTGATGGTCCGTGACCATCTCGCGAACGAGCTCGAGCTGGATCCGGGGGAGATCAGCGACGGCACGCGCTTCCGCGAGGACCTGGACGCCGATTCGCTCGATCTCTACGAGCTCGTGATGGAGCTCGAGGACACCTACGGCGTACCGATGAGCGAGGAGGAGGCCGCGGGGATCCTCACCGTCGGTGCGGCGGTCGATTTCGTCTCCGAGCGCGTCGGAACGCGCTGATCGTCCCGCGAGCGGTGGCGATCTCTCCCGAGAAGGAAGTCTCCGAGGAGGAGGCCGTCCTGCCGTTGCGCGAGCTCGTCGGGGAGCTCGATCCGATGACGCGCCGCCGAGCGCTCACCCACAGCTCCTGGACCGAGCGGCGGGTCAAGGCCTGGGGGCGGCTCGCGTTCCTCGGCGACAGCGTTCTCGGCCTGGCCGTGGCCGAGGAGCTGTTCAGGCGCTTCCCGCGCTCCGACATCGGGCGGCTCACCAAGATCCACGGCCAGGTGGTGAGCGGGCGCGCCTGCGCCCGGATCGCAGAGTTGCTCGGCGTTCCGGAGATGCTCGAGGCGGAGCGCCCCGCGGGGCTCGACGGCGGTATCGCAACCTCCGAGCTGGTGGCCAGCGAGCGCGCGATGGCGTCGATCACCGAGGCGCTGATCGGCGGCTGCTACCTCGAGCTCGGGCTGGAGCGGACCGCGGCGGCGATCCTCGCTGCCTTCGAGCCGCAGATGGTGCTCGCCTCCGACACGCTCCTCGACTTCAAGTCGGCGCTGCAGGAGCGTCTCGCCCGCGACGGCAAGCTGGTCACCTACGACGTCGTCGAGGAGACGGGTCCACCTCACGACCGCCTCTTCACGGTCGAAGCGAGGGTTGCCGGGAACCTCCTCGGCAGCGGCACCGGCTCGAGCAAGAAGGCCGCTGAGCAGGCCGCGGCGGCCGAGGCGCTCGGAGAGAACCCGGGCTGAGCAGGGGATTTCCGGCGGGGTCGCCAGGGCACCCGGTCACGTCCGGGCCAACCTCGACGCTATCCGGCGGGAGAGCACCAGGAGAGACGTTGCCTTGCATCTGAAGTCGATCACCCTGAAGGGCTTCAAGTCCTTCCCCGAGCGCACCCAGCTCGAGTTCTCCCCTGGCGTCAGCGTGATCGTGGGGCCGAACGGCTGCGGCAAGTCGAACATCACCGATGGCGTCCTCTGGGCGCTCGGCGAGCAGAGCCCGCTGGCGGTGCGCGGGCAGAGCATGCAGGACGTGATCTTCGCCGGGGGCCGCGAGCGCTCGGCGCGCAGCGCCGCCGAGGTCGAGGTCGTCATCGACAACTCCGACGGCGCTGCCGGCTCCGAGTTCTCCGAGATCTCGGTCACCCGCACCCTCGATCGTTCAGGCGATGGCGGCTACCGCCTAAACGGCGCCCGTTGCCGTCTCGCCGACATCTCCGATGCCCTCTCGGACGCCTCCCTGGGCCGCGAGATGCACTCGGTGATCGGACAGGGAAAGGTCGAGTCGATCGTCCTCTCCAAGCCGCGCGAGCGGCGTCTGCTCATCGAGGAGGCCGCGGGGCTCGGAAAGCACCGCAAGCGCCGCCGGCGTGCCCAGCTCAAGCTCGAGCGGACCCGCCAGAACCTCGACCGCGCGCTCGATGTCGAGCGGGAGGCGCGGTCTCGCCTGCGGCCGCTGCGGGCCCAGGCCAACGCCGCCGAGACGCACGCGCGGCTCGAGCGTCAGTCGATGGAGCTGAAGCTGAAGCTGCTCGGCGACCGGCTCTCGGCAGGGGACGGCGACCTCGCCGTGGCCGAGAAGGAGGCGCTGAAGGCGCGGGCGGAGCGCGACCGCGTCGAGGCCGCCGTCGAAGAGGCCCGAAAGCGCCGCTCCGCTGTCGAGGAGCGCCTTGCCGAGCGCGATCGTGAGCGCACCGCTGTCTGGGCGGACCTGACCGCGCTGCGGGCCGCGCACGAGCGGCTCGGGGCTCGAACGGAGGCGATCGCGGTCCGCGAGGCCGAGCTCCGCGCCGCGGTCGAGCGGAGGAGAGCCGCCCTTGGGGCCCTGGCCGCGGAGCTGCGCGCGACCGAGCGCGATGCCGAGGCGGCGCTGGCGCGCGAGCTCGAGGCCGCGCGCGACGCCCTCGCCGATGCCTCCGGCGGCATCGCCGACGCGATCGCCGCCAGCGAGCCCGCCGAGGTGGAGCAGCGTCTCGGTGCACTGGCCCGTGTCCGCAACGGCGCCGAGCGGGCCGTCCGCAGCGCCCGCCGCGCCGAGGACATGCTCGGGCATCGCCGTCAGGACTCCCTCGAGCAGCGGGTCGAGGCCGAGGCGCATCTCGCTGCGACGCTGGCCACCCTCTGCGGGGCGCTGGCACAGGCGCGTGATGCCGTCGGTCTCCGCGCTTCCCGAGTCGAGGAGCAGGTCGTCGGCGCCCGCGCGGGCGACGAGCTCGCGCGTCCGAGTTGCGCGAGTGCTCACGCGCCGAGGCTGAGCTTCAGGGCGAGCTGCGGACCATCTCCGAGCGCGTGACGACGGCCGAGGTCGGCGCCGCCCAGCTCCGCGACCGCCGCGAGGAGGCGGAGGCCGAGTGGGAGCGGATCATCGCCAAGCTCGGTCTCGGGACGGGGGAGGCCGAGGGGAACGAGGCTCCCGTGCCCGCACGGCTCGAGGAGGAGGAACGGGTCCGCACCGAGACCGCGATCGAGCGGCTGATCCGCCGCCGCGAGCAGCTCGGCCCGGTCAATCCGCTCGCCGAGGGCGAGTACCAGCAGGCGAAGGAGCATGTCGCCGATCTCGAGGCGCAACGTGAGGACCTCGAGAAGGCGCTCGAGGAGCTGCAGAAGCTGATCCGCCAGACCGACCGCGAGATCACCGCCGCCTTCGAGGAGACCTTCGATGCCGCGCAGAAGAACTTCGAGGAGCTGATCGAGCACATGTTCCCGGGCGGTTCCGGGCGCCTGCGGTTGGTTGAGGAGCAGCGGCCGAAGCGGGTGCTCGGCGGCGTCGACCCCGAGGATGCGCGAACCGGCTCAGACGCCGCGGCCGCCTTCCGCGAGGCGGAGGCGGCGGGCGAGGCCGGCACCGGCGCGGACGGCTCCGGCCAGGCAGCCGAACCCGCGGAAGATGCCGAGAGCTCTTCGGACGACGATGGCCCCGATGGCCCCGATGGCCCCGACACCGCTGGGGTCGAGATCGAGGTCACACCGGCGGGTAAGGCGACGCGGCGCCTGTCGCTGCTCTCCGGCGGTGAGAAGTCGCTCGTGGCACTCGCGTTCGTCTTCAGCGTCTTCCTCGCCCGGCCCTCGCCCTTCTACATCCTCGACGAGGTCGAAGCGGCCCTCGACGACGCCAACATCGACCGCTTCCTGCAGCTCGTCCGCCGCTTCTCCGATCGCGCCCAGTTCGTCATCGTCACCCATCAGAAGCGGACCATGGACGCGGCCGACGTCCTCTACGGCGTCTCGATGCAGGACGGAGCCACCAAGGTCATCTCCCGCCGCCTGCCGCGCGAGCAGCAGCTCGCGACGACCGGGGTCGAGACCGGGTCCACGGCGGAGGCCGAGGCAGTATCGAGCGGGTCCGGCGACGACTCGTCCGCCGCGGCGTAGCTGGTAGCGGTAACCGCGCCGAGGGCAAGGGGTGTCCCCCCGCGCATCCATGCATTGGCTATCAACGAGATATCGCCCGCTATCGCTCGGTCCCCGGCTATCCCCTGATCCCGCCGGCTATCGCTTGATCCCGCCGGCTATCGCTTGATCCCGCGCGCTATCCCGGTGATAGCCGCTGCATGGAAGCGCGGAGGGGACCCCCACGCCCCTTCCGCCCGGCCCAACCGCGACTGACTACATTTCCCGCCTCATGGCGACCACCTGGGCAGATCTCCTCGACGTGGGCGACCGCGAGCTGGATCCCGCCGCCTCCGCGTCCGCGGGGGAGGACGAGCCGCAGCGGCGCGGCTTCTTCCGCCGTCTGCGGGAATCGCTGGCGACGAGCCGGGAGGCTCTCGGCGCCGAGCTCAGCGCCAGCCTCTTCGAGACCCTCGACGCCGAGACCTGGGAGCGGCTCGAGGAGGCGCTGATCATGGCCGACGTCGGGGCCCGCACGACCGCGGATGTCGTCGGCAGGCTCGAGGCCGAGGTCGAGGCCGGCCGCGTCGAGGGCGCGGAGGCCGTTCGCGCCCGCCTGGTCGAGCTCCTCGCCGACCTCGCGGCCGGCGACGGAGCCTCCTTCTCCACCAGGATCGACCTGCGCCCGCGCCCCGCCGTCGTGCTGATTGTCGGAGTCAACGGCACGGGCAAGACGACGACCGTGGGCAAGCTCGCTTGGCACCTGAGCCGCGAGGCCGGCCTCTCAGTCATGGTTGCCGCCGCTGATACCTATCGCGCCGCGGCGGTCGAGCAGCTCACCACCTGGGCTGAGCGCGCCGACTGCGAGATCATCCGCGCCGAGACCGGCCAGGACGCGGGATCGGTCGTCTTCGATGCGCTCGCCGCCGCAAAGGCGCGCGGCACTGACGTCGTCCTCATCGACACCGCCGGCCGCCTCCACAACCGCGCCGACCTGATGGAGGAGCTCGCCAAGGTCAACCGCGTGATCCGCAAGCAGATCGACGCCGGCCCCTCCGAGACGCTCATCGTGGTCGACTCGACGACCGGTCAGAACGGGCTGCGGCAGGCGAAGGTGTTCTCGGAGGCCGTGGACGTCTCCGGCGTCGCGCTGACGAAGCTGGACGGCACCGCCAAGGGCGGTATCGCGCTCGCGATCGCCGGCGAGCTCGGGATCCCCGTGAAGCTGATCGGCGTGGGCGAGGGGATCGAGGACCTGCGCCCGTTCGACGCGCAGGAGTTCTCGGCGGCATTGCTGGGCGAATAGGGCGAGTAGCCTCACCAACCTATGTTCGATCAGCTCTCAGAGCGCCTCCAGGGCACCATGAGCGACCTGCGCTCGCGCGGGAAGCTGAGCGAGGCCGACGTCGACAAGGCGATGCGCGAGATCCGTCTTGCGCTGCTCGAGGCCGACGTCAACTTCAAGGTCACCAAGCAGTTCGTGGCCGCCGTACGCGAGAAGGCGATCGGCGAGGGTGTGCTCGAGAGCCTCGACCCCGGCCAGATGGTCGTCAAGGTCGTCAACGAGCAGCTGGCCGAGCTCATGGGCGGCTCCGGCCGCGAGCTGATCTTCGCCTCGAAGCCCCCCACGGTGATCCTGATGGCCGGCCTGCAGGGCTCCGGAAAGACGACCGCCACGGCGAAGCTCGCGCTGTCGCTGAAGAACGAGGGCAAGGGCGTCGGCGTCGCCGCCTGCGACACCCAGCGCCCGGCTGCGGTCGAGCAGCTCGAGCGGCTCGGCGGCCAGGCCGGGGTGACCGTCTTCTCCCAGGGCACGGAGCGCAGCCCCGTCGACATCGCCGAGTGGGCGCTCGGGCAGGCGCGCGCCCAGGAGCTCGACGTGCTGATCGTCGACACCGCGGGCCGCCTCCACGTCGATGCAGACCTGATGGACGAGCTCGTCCAGATCAAGAAGCGGACCCGTCCGCACGACGTCCTCCTCGTCGTCGACGCGATGACCGGCCAGGACGCGGTCAACGTCGCCGAGCAGTTCGCCGAGGCGACCGAGTTCGACGGCGTCGTCATGACCAAGCTCGACGGCGACGCCCGCGGCGGCGCCGCGCTCAGCGTCAAGGCGGTCACCGGCAAGCCGATCCTCTACGCGTCCACGGGCGAGAAGCTCGAGCAGCTCGAGAAGTTCCACCCCGACCGGATGGCCCAGCGAATCCTCGGGATGGGCGACGTCCTCTCGCTGATCGAGAAGGCCGAGAAGGAGATGGACGCCTCCGAGGCCGAGGAGCTGGAGCGCAAGATGCGCCAAGACCAGTTCACCCTCGACGACTTCCTCAAGCAGCTCAAGCAGATCCGCAAGATGGGCCCGCTGAGCAGCGTCCTCGGGATGATGCCCGGCATGGGCAAGGCGATGAAGGAGCTCAAGAACGCCAACCTCGACGACCGCGAGCTCGACCGACTCGAGGCGATCATCCTCTCGATGACCGCGGAGGAGCGGGCCAATCCCGACGTCATCCGCGGCTCCCGGCGCCGGCGCATCGCGGCCGGCTCGGGGACGAACGTGCAGGCCGTCAAGCAGCTGACCAAGCAGTTCGACCAGATGCGCAAGATGATGAAGGCCATGGCCTCGGGCCGGATGCCGAACCCCGAGGCGATGCTGCAGGGGCAGCTCACTCGCGGGCGGCGCCGCTGATCTGCGCCGACTGCCCGCGCGGCCGGGGGCCGCGATGTGTAACCTGCGCCGCCGCAATGGCAGTACGAATCAGACTCAGAAGGGCGGGTTCCTCGAAGAACCCGATCTGGCGCATCGTCGTCGCCGACAAGCGCTCCCCGCGCGACGGTCGGACGATCGAGACGATCGGCAGCTACAACCCGCAGACGGAGCCCTCCCAGATCGTCATCGACTCTGAGCGCGCTCAGCACTGGATCGACCAGGGGGCCCAGCCCTCCAAGACGGTCGCCAAGCTGCTCCGCGCCCACGAGGCCGACGCCGCCGCAAGCGCGTCCTCGGGCGCTTAGGCGCCGGACCGCGATGCGCGAGCTCGTCGAGTTCCTCGTCCGCGCTCTGGTCGAGGATCCGGACGCCGTCGAGGTCGAGGAGTTCGATGAGGACGGCGATCTCGTGCTCGAGGTCACCGTCGCCGACGACGATCTCGGCCGCGTGATCGGCCGCGGTGGCCGCATCGCCAACGCGATCCGCACGGTCGCCCGCGCCGCCGGATCGCGCGACGATCGCCGCGTCATCGTCGACATCCTCGACTGACGCCTGACGCCGAGTTGCAGCTCGACGTCTTCACCCTCTTCCCGCAGTGGTTCGAGTGGTTCGAGAGCCAGCGGCACGTTCGTAACTGCATCGCCTCCGGCTCCGAGCTGCGCTTCCTCGACTATCGGGAGACGACGCCGCTGAGCGCCGGTCAGGTCGACGACTCCCCCTACGGTGGAGGTGCCGGGATGGTGATGCGGGTCGACGTCATCGACGCCGCGCTCCAGGCTGCCTACGGCGACAGCCGGGCCGGCCGTCGGATCGTTCTGATGACGCCGTCGGGCCGGATGTTCGACGAGGAGCTGGCTTTGGAGCTGGCCGCCGAGCCGCAGCTGACGCTGCTCTGCGGACGCTACGAAGGTGTCGACGAGCGAGTGCGCGAGCACCTCTGCACCGATGCGATCTCGATCGGGCGCTACGTCCTCGCCGGCGGCGAGCTCGCCGCGATGGTCGTCGCCGACGCCGTCCTGCGCAAGTTGCCGGGCGCGCTCGGACACGCCGACAGCGTCCACGAGGAGTCCTTCTCGGCGGATCTCGATGGCAATCCCGAGTACCCGCACTACACCCGGCCGCCGCTCTACCGTGGCTGGGGGGTGCCCGACGTGCTGCTGTCGGGTGACCATGAGCGCGTCCGCGAATGGCGGCATGAGCGAAGCCGCGAGCGGGGCGCACAGCACGATCCCGGCGCTTAGCTACTATTCCCGGCCCGCGGGGTCCGGCCACCGCCGCCCGCGAACGCACCCGAGCCTTCAAGCGCCCAGCAACCAGCTTCACACAGTCACATGAGCACGATCATCGACAGCCTCGAGAAGGAGCAGCTCCAGAAGCGCCCGGACTTCATCGCCGGCGACCGGCTCCGCGTCCACTTCCAGGTCATCGAGGGAAGCCGCACCCGCACCCAGGTCTTCGAGGGCGTCGTCATCAAGCGCCAGGGCAGCGGGGTGCGCGAGACCTTCACCGTCCGCAAGCAGTCCTTCGGCGTCGGCGTGGAGCGCACGTTCCCGCTGCATTCGCCGAAGATCGAGCTGCTCGAGGTCGCCGCCCGCGGCGACGTGCGGCGCGCCAAGCTCTACTACCTCCGCGATCGCGTCGGCAAGGCAGCCCGCGTCGCCGAGCGTCGTTGGGGGATCTCCGACGATGCGCTCGGCGCCGATCAGGACGAGGCCGTCGACGCCGAGGGAACGACTCAGGTCGAGGCACCGCAGGCGATGCCCGCGGCCGGTGAAGGCGAGGAGACGCTGACCGAGGTTCCGGCCGAGGAGGTCGGCTCGCCCGACGAGGAGCCCGAGGCCGCGGAGCCCGAGGCCGCTGAGCCCGAGGGAACTGAACCCGAGGCTGCTGAGCCCGAGGGAACTGAGCCCGAGGCTTCCGAGGACGCCGCCGACGAGCCCGAGGCAGCCGCCGAGGAAGAGGCCGCGGAGGCCTCCGCCGAGGGCGAGACCGCCGACGAGGAGGCCGGGGAGGCCGCCGAGTCGACGGAGTCATCCGACGAGGGAGCAGCCGAGTCCGACGAGGACTCCGAGGACGTCGGGAAGTCCGAGCCCACCGCTTAGGGCGGTAGCTTCGGGATGCGCCTGCCGCGGCCGCAGTCCACGCTCGGCGCAATCGTCGAGCTGCTGGCGATCGTCGCGTTCGCCGTCGGCCTGGCGCTGCTGATCCAGGCGTTCGTCGTCAAGCCCTACGTGATCCCGTCGGGTTCGATGATCCCGACCCTCGAGAAGGGCCAGCGCGTGCTCGTCGAGCGGGTCAGCTACCACTTCACCGATCCCGACATCGGCGACATCGTCGTCTTCCACCCGCCGGTCGGAGCTCAGACCGAACGCTGCGGCGACAGCGGCGAGCAGCCGCCCGCCGGTCAGGTCTGCATCGACACCGCGAGCGAGCACGAGAGCGACAACTTCATCAAGCGCGTCGTCGCCACCCCCGGAGACACGCTGTCGATCCGCGACGGGCACGCGATCGTCAACGGCGAGCAGATCGACGACAGCTTCACGGAGCCCTGCGGCGGCGGCACTCGCTGCAATTTCCCCAAAGAGGTGACGATCCCGCCCGATCACTACTTCATGATGGGCGACAACCGTGGATCCAGCGATGACAGCCGCTTCTGGGGACCCGTCCCCCGAGACTGGATCATCGGTAAGGCCGTCGCCACCTACTGGCCCCCCGATCGGATCGGGATCTTCTAGCCCCGAGAGGGACGTCGGCGGCGCGGCCGAAGCGCCGGCCTCCGAGGAGCAGGCCGTCGCCCCGAAGAAGCGGGGCAAGCGGCGCCGCCGCGCCAAGGGCCGTCCCGACGGTCGCCGGACCGCCTGGCTGTTCCGCTTCGACCAGGAGTTCGGCACCCGCTACGTCGCCGGGGCCGACGAGGCCGGTCGCGGCTCGCTGGCCGGTCCGCTGGTCGCGGCCGGGGTCCTGCTCGACTACCGCTGCCTGACCCCCGAGGTCCGCAAGTCGCTCGCCGGGCTCGACGACTCCAAGCGGCAGACCGAGGAGGATCGCGAGCGCCTGTATCCGGCCGTGTTGGCCGCGGCATCGCGGGTGGTGGTCACGGCGCGTTGCGCGGGAGGGATCGACAGCCGCGGGCTGCACGTCACGAACCTGAACGCGCTCGCCGACTGCCTCGCGCGGGTGGCCGTGCCGGGTGCGACGTGCCTCAGCGACGGCTTCCGGCTGGGATCGCGCTGCGCGGTGCCGCACGAGGCCGTGGTCGGCGGCGACGCACGCAGCGCCGCGATCGCCGCCGCCTCGGTGATCGCGAAGGTGACCCGCGACCGCTACATGCGCCAGGCGGCCGAGCGCTACCCGGACTGGAACTTCGCCGGCAACGTCGGCTACTCGACCCCCGATCACCGTGAGGCGATCGCCGCCAACGGGATCTGCGTCCTGCACCGCCGCTCGTTCGCCTCAACGGCCTACATCCAGCTCGAGCTCGGCGCCTGAGGGCGCGAACGGTTCCATCTGGATTTCCTCCATCCAAAGTCGTACGGTTGACGCCGCTTTCGTGAAACTCGCTCGCGCCCGAAACCTCACGGTCCTGCTCGTGGCGTCCGCTGTGGTGGTCGCCACTCCAGCCGCGGCGAGTGGTGCGGAGCGGGTCACCGACGGCAGCTTCGACGGCGCCACCTGCACGCCCTCCGATTGCACGAGCACCTCGTGGACGGAGACGTCCACGGGCACGTCCTTCTCTCCCGCCGGCCCGATCTGCGGCCCGGCCACGACCAATTGCTCGGTCAACGGAGGTGCCGCGAAGAGCGCTCCGAACTGGGCGCGTCTCGCCTCCACCCTCTACAGCGGATCGACCTCGACATCGTCGGTCGCGCAAACCGTGACGATCCCGGCCGCCCCCGCGACGCTCACCTTCAACCTGCTGATCCAACCGGAGCCCTTCTACACCGGCACCTTCCAGGTAACCGTCGACGGGGCGATCGTCTACTCGGCGACCTACGCGACAACCGGTCACGCCACCTACCAGCCCGTGAGCGTGAATCTCGATGCGTACGCCGGTGACGGTCCCCGCACCCTCCGCTTCGCGGCCGTGTCGACCTACAACGGGCCCGGCAGCGGGCAGTCCGGCGACTTCCAGGTCGACGACGTGTCGCTCCTCGCCGCCGACGCCGCCACGCCTCCACTCGTGCCTACGCCGACGCCGACCTGCGAAGGCAAGGACGCGACCGTCACCGGGACGGACGCTGCCGAGCTGCTCCGCGGTACACCCGGCAACGACGTGATCTACGCGGGCGGAGGCGGCGACGTCGTCCGGGCGGGGGGTGGCAAGGACATCGTCTGCGGTGGCGCCGGCAAGGACGACCTGCGCGGACAGGCCGGCAACGACCGCCTCCTTGGGCAGGGTGATGCCGACAAGCTCAAGGGCGGTAAGGGCAGGGACGCCTGCGTCGGTGGTCCCGGCAAGGACGTCGGCAGGGGCTGTGAGACCGGCCCTGACGCTTAGGCGGCGAGGGAGCGGGGGCTAGAAGGCGTCCCTGATGTGGCGCAGGGTGCCGTGGCCGTCGGGGCGCAGGCGGACGCCGACGACGTCGAAGCGCATCGCGGCGTGGCGTGGGGGAGTGGCCTCGGCGAGCCACGCGCGAGCCAGGCGGCGCACCTGCAGCTGCTTGCGGCGCCCGACCGCGAGCTCGGGGCGCTCGGGGCCACGGCGGTTGCCCTCGTGGGTCGTCTTCACCTCGATGAAGACGAGGGTGCTGCCGTCGAGGGCGATCAGGTCGAGCTCGCCGTAGCGCGTCCGCGCGTTCCGCTCGACGATCCGCATCCCGGCGGCGCGCAGGTGAGCGCGTGCGATCTCCTCGCCGGTGCGGCCGGTCCGCAGGCGCGCTTGGGTCATCGGCATCGCGGTCGGCGGGGCATGGGACCAAGCTTGGCGCCCATCGACGCACGAGTGGGTGCCGTCGTGTGCCGATTGGCGCGCCCATCTGTGCCAAGAGATGGGCGCTGGGAGAAGTCTCAGATTCGGCACCGAAAAGACCCAGTGCGTGTCCCATCCGTGAATCGCGAGGACCTAGCGTCGCCCTCGTGCTCGCCAGGACCCGGACATTCGCCATCCAGGGCGTCGACGCCGTCGCCGTCGACGCCGAGATCGACATCCATCGCGGGCTGCCGTCGTTCTCGCTCGTCGGGCTTCCGGACGCCGCCGTGCGCGAGTCGCGCGAGCGCGTCCGTGCCGCGATCGTCAACAGCGGCTTCGAGTTCCCGCTGTCGCGGATCACCGCGAACCTGGCGCCGGCCGACCTGCGCAAGGCGGGCCCCGGCTTCGACCTCGCGATCGCCGTTGCGATCCTCTGCGCGTCAGATCAGATCCCCGCGGCGGGTCTGGAGGACTGGTGGTTCGCCGGCGAGCTCGCGCTGGACGGAACGGTCCGCGGTCTCAGCGGAGTCCTCGCCATGGCCGAGCGGGCGGCTCGTGCGCGCGAGGGGGAGCCCTCAGGGGTCGCGGTCGCCGCCGCGAACGCCGGCGAGGCGGCCCTCGTCGGCGGCCTGCGGATCGCCGCGCTGCGCTCGCTGACCGACCTCTCGGACCTCGCTCGAGGCGTGCTGCCGCCGGAGCCACCGCGAGCCGGCCCGCCTCGGGCCGAACGTGTTCAGCCCGATCTCGCGGACCTCCGCGGCCAGGCGTCGTTGCGGCGGGCGCTGGAGGTCGCCGCCGCCGGGGGTCACGGTCTGCTCGTCGTCGGCCCTCCCGGAGCAGGCAAGTCGATGGCGGCGAGGCGCCTGCCGTCGCTTCTGCCGCCGCTCACCTCCGCGGAGGCGATCGAGGTGACGAAGATCGCGAGCATCGCCGGGCGTCCCCCTCGCGACGGCACGCTGTCGCCCAGGCCCTTCCGCGCTCCGCACCACACGATCTCGGCGGCGGGTTTGGTCGGAGGCGGATCGCCCCCGCGGCCGGGCGAGATCACCCTCGCTCACCGCGGCGTTCTCTTCCTGGACGAGCTCGGCGAGTTCACGCGCGCCAGCCTCGAGGCGCTGCGCCAGCCGCTCGAGGAGGGGACCGTGACGATCTCGCGGGCGCGCGGCTCGATCACGCTTCCGGCGATCTTCCAGGTCTGCGCCGCGGCCAATCCCTGCCCGTGCGGGTACGGCGCCAGCGAGGAGGACTGCAAGTGCCGTCCTGAGCAGGTTCGCGCCTACTCGGGGCGCCTCTCGGGGGCGTTGGCCGACCGCTTCGACATCGCGCTGCCGGTCGAGCAGCCGACCGCTGAGGAGCTGGCCGCCGACCAGGGGGAGACGTCGGCGACCGTGGCCGCTCGGGTTGCCGATGCGCGGGAGCGGCAGGTGTCGCGGCTCGGTCCCGGCCGGGTCAACGCGTCGATGAGCGAGCAGGAGCTGGCGGTGCATGCACGTCCAGACGAAGCGGGGGCCCACGCCCTGCGGGACGGTTACGAGAGGCTGGGCCTGAGCGGTCGCGGCTGGAGCCGGGTCCTCAAGGTCGCGCGGACCATCTCCGATCTGGCGGGGCGCGCGGAGATCGGCTCCGATGAGATCGAGCAGGCCCTGAGCATGCGCCGCCGGAGGGCGGAGGTCCCTCGATGAGCGCCGCCGCCTGCCGTGACTGCGCATCGCGCGGCGTTGCTGCTCGCGGTCCTCGCCGGGACATATCGACCGCTCCGTCGACGGTCGCATCGGCGAGCGCGCCAAGGATCTGCTGGCGCTCAGCGACGAGGACCTCGCCCGCTCGGTCGATCCCACGATGGCGCGGCGGCGCTGCGGCGCTCGCGCGATCCCGAAACGTACGAGCGGCTGCTCGCCGCGCTCGCCGCGAACGGATGTTGGAGCACATGCGTCCACCGGCCGGACTTCCCGGCGAGCCTCGAGGCGCTGGGGTCCTCGCGCCCTCGCCTCTTCTGCTCGGCGAAGCGCTCGGCGCTGGCGGCCGCGCAGCTCGATCGCTCGGTCACCGTTGTCGGTTCCCGGCGTGCCGGCGCCTATGGACGGGAGATCGCCCACGAGCTCTCCCGACTCCTCGCGGCGAGCAGCGTGCACGTGATCAGCGGCATGGCCCTGGAGGGTCGACTCGGCGGCGCATGAAGGAGCCGCTCCGTGCCGGGGGATCAGCCGTGGCGGTGCTCGGAGCCGGCCCGGACCGTCCGTATCCGCGATCGCGCTCCCAGCTCTTCACGCGGATCCGGGCGCAGGGAGCCGTCATCTCCGAGCTACCGCCGTGCTCGCCGACGTTTCGCTGGGTCTTCCCCGCCCGCAACAGGCTGATGGCGGCGATGGCGTCGATCACGGTGGTGGTCGAGGCGGCGGAGCGCTCGGGGTCGCTGATCACAGCGGAGATGGCGATCGACTGCGGTCGCCAGGTCGGTGCGGTTCCCGGGCCGGTCAACTCGTGGCGCTCGGGCGGTGCGAACAAGCTGCTCGCCGACGGGGCGGCGGTGATCCGCAACGCGCGCGACGTCCTCGACGTCGTCTTGGGTCCGGGTGCGGATCTGCCACCCGCATTCGGGCCACCGCTCGAGGGTGACGCGCTGAGCGTCCTCGGCGCGGTGGAGGATGGGGCGGCGACGCCGGGCGCCGTCGCCTCGCGCGCGGCGCTGGCGTTCCCCGCGGCGCAGGCCGCTCTGGGGAGGCTGGAGCGGCTCGGCTACGTGAGAAGCGATGCGGCGGGGAGGTTGGCGCGGACGGCGCAGGAGGCGCCGCCGCGATGAGCGACGTGGAGGAGATCGGGTTGCAGCGAGACGGAGCCGAATACGATCGGGGCACCTTGAAGGAGCCCCGAACGACACCGGTTGCGCTTTCGATCGCCGGCTCCGACTCCGGGGGCGGGGCGGGGATCCAGGCCGACCTGAAGGCGTTCGCAGCGCTCGGGGTTCATGGCACGACCGCGATCACCGCGATCACGGCGCAGAACACGGTCGCGGTCACCGCGATCCACGCGATTCCGCCGGAGATCGTCATCGCCCAGGTCCGCGCGGTCCAGTCCGACATCGGGATCGACGCGGTGAAGGTCGGGATGCTCGGTGGGCGCAGCACGATCGCGGCCGTGGCGGAGGCGCTCGACGGAGTTCCTGACGGCGTGCCCGTGGTCGTCGATCCGGTGATGGTCTCCGAGAGCGGCGCCGAGCTGCTGGCTGCCGACGCCCGCGACGCTCTCGTCGAGCTGATCCTGCCGCGGGCCGACGTGCTCACCCCGAACCTGCCGGAGGCACGGCGCCTCGCGGGGCTGGAGGGGGACTTCGGTGCCGATCCGGCTCATCTCGCTGCAGCTGTGCGGGCCCTCGGGCCGCGGGCGGTGATCGTCACCGGCGGCCACGCCGACGGGACGGACCTGCTCGACGACGGGACGGGGGACTTGCTGGCGATACCCGGCGAGCTCCATCCCGACGGCGCCGCTCACGGCTCCGGGTGCACGCAGAGCTCGAGTCTCGCGGCGCTGCTGGCGTTGGGGTGGCCGCTCCGCGAGGCCGCTGTACGGGCGCGTGAGCTCGCAGCCGAGGCGATCCTCCGCGGCCTGAGGGACGTCGGCGAGGGACCAGGCCCCGTCGATGCGCTCGGGATCGCAGAGCTGCGACCGGGTGTCCGGGGCGACGACGCGGCCGCCGATCGCGGAACCGGTGACATAATCGGCTCATGAAGCTCGTCCGCATGAAGCCCGGGCACGGCGATCTGCTGCTGGCTGAGGGAGATCCTGAGCTCGCAGAGGAGGAGGCCGAGCTGATCCGCGCGTTCCGCGAGCAGCTCGATCAGGGGATGTGGGCTGCGGTCCCGATCGTCGAGTCGGGTGGCAAGCGTGAGGCGCAGATGGTCAGGGACTTCGCGGAGGTTCCCCGCGATGCGGAGCGGGTGATCTTCTTCCCGCCGGCCGCCGGCGGATGAGCCGGATCCACGGGGGCGGGGCTTGAGCGGGCTGGTGGTCGCCTGCGTCGGGGTCTGTGTACTGACCGCGGTGATCGTCGCCGCGGGTCCCTCGGCTCGGCAGGCGCTCGCGCGGCTTCGCGCGCGCTCCGGCGGCGATGCCCGCGATCGCCTCCCCGATCCCGGTCGTGAGCTCCGCGCCGAGCGCCGCGCCGAGCAGCTCCTGCGCTCGGTGCTCGGCGAGGAGGCGTTCGAGGCCTACCGCGCCCTCGGGTTCCTGCATGTCTACGGCGAGCCGGGCGAGGACGGGATCCCCGTCTACGGCTACCTGATCTACCCCCACAAGCCGATCGTCAGCTTCGACGTCGCTTCGGGCGAGCTCCTCAACGAGCACTGCGTGGCGTTCCCCGATCGCTCCGAGCCGGAGAACGCCCAGCGGCTGCCCGACGCCGACGACGTGCTCGCGAAGTGGATGGCGCTGCGCGGAGACGAGCGCGGCCTGATTCGGGCCGCCAACATGAACCTGCCCGGTCGCCAGCTCGATCCCGACCATGTTCGTCGCGATCTCGTCCGGCTCACCGAGTGGACCGGGCGCTCGCCCGCTGGCGCGGGCATCTAGGTCACTAGTCTCCGGAGAATGAGCGAGCAGACCACCACGGCGCTGCCGCGCCCGCGCTCGGCCGCCGTCTTCGACGGCCCCGACCGCGCAGCGGCCCGCGCCTACATGAAGGGCATCGGGTTCGACGACGACGCGCTCAAGCGTCCGACGATCGGAATCGCCAACACCTGGATCGAAGCGATGCCGTGCAACTTCCACCTGCGCGGGCTCGCCGCCCACATCAAGGAGGGCGTCCGCGCCGCGGGCGGCACCCCGATGGAGTTCAACACGGTTGCGATCTCCGACGGGATCACGATGGGCACGGCCGGGATGAAGAGCTCGCTCGTCAGCCGTGAGGTGATCGCGGACTCGATCGAGCTGACGGCTCGCGGCTACCAGTTCGACGCGGTGATAGCCCTCTCGGCCTGCGACAAGACCATCCCCGGCTGCGTGATGGCGCTGGCCCGCCTCGACATCCCTTCCGTGATGCTCTACGGCGGCTCGATCGCGCCCGGGCGCTACAAGGGCCGCGACGTGACGATCCTCGACGTGTTCGAGGCGATCGGCGCGCACAACGCAGGCACGATGAGCGACGAGGAGCTGACCGACCTCGAGAACGTCGCCAGCCCGGGCGCTGGTGCCTGCGGAGCGCAGTTCACCGCGAACACGATGGCGTGCGCGTTCGAGGCGCTGGGGATCTCGGCCGGCGGCTCGGCGATGGTCCCCGCCGAGGACGAGCACAAGGCGACCGTCGCCGAGAAGGTCGGCGAGTTGGTCATGAAGGTGCTCGCCGAGGACCTGCGCCCCTCCAGGATCATCACCAAGGAGTCGCTGGAGAACGCGATCGCCTGCATCTGCGCCTCGGGTGGCTCCACCAACGGCGTCCTGCACCTGCTCGCGGTCGCCAAGGAGGCCGGCGTGCCGCTGGAGATGGCCGACTTCGAGCGGATCTCGCGGCAGACGCCGCTGTTCGCCGATCTCAAGCCCGGCGGCCGCTTCGTCGCCACCGACCTGAATGCGGCGGGTGGCGTCCCGTTGCTGCTGAAGCGCCTCGACGAGGCCGGCCTGCTCCATCGCGACCAGATCACGGTCACCGGCCGCACGATCGGCGAGGAGGCGGATGACGCATCCGAGCTTCCCGGCCAGGAGGTCGTCCGTCCCGTCGACGATCCGGTCAAGAAGCAGGGCGGGCTGGCGATCCTCCACGGCAACATCGCTCCCGACGGAGCGGTGGTCAAGGTCGCCGGGACCGAGCGCCTCGGCCAGACCGGCCCGGCGCGGGTCTTCGAGCGCGAGGAGGACTGCTTCAAGGTCGTCAAGGAGGGCGGGATCAACGCCGGCGACATCATCGTCATCCGCAACGAGGGGCCGACCGGCGGACCCGGGATGCGGGAGATGCTGCAGGTGACGGCGGCCATCGTCGGCGCCGGCCACGGCGAGGACGTCGCGTTGATCACCGATGGCCGGTTCTCCGGCGCGACCCGCGGCCTGATGATCGGCCACGTCGCCCCCGAGGCCGTCAAGGGCGGCCCGATCGCCGCGATCCGGGAGGGCGATCAGATCACGATCGACGTTGCCAACCGCACGATCGACGTCGACCTCAGCGATGAGGAGATCGCCGAGCGCGTCGCCGCCTACGAGGTGCCGGAGCCGCTCTTCCCGACCGGAGTGATGGCGAAGTACGCGAAGGGTGTCTCGAGCGCGTCCGAGGGCGCCGTCACCTCCTAGGCGGGGCGGCGGACCGCGCGGGGAGGGGCGCAACGCGATGGCCGAGCCCGAGTTCGAGACCCACGAGCTGGGGCTCACCTGGCTCCCAGACCCCGGCGAGGTCATGCAGCGCGCCTGCCACGCGGTGCTGCTCGGCGACCGCGTCTGGGTGATCGATCCGATCGAGGCCGAGGGCGCCGATGAACGCATCGCCGCGGTCGGCGAGGCCGTCGGGGTGATCCAGCTCCTCGACCGCCACAACCGCGACTGCGCCGCCTTCGCCGAACGCCTCGGCGTTCCCCATCACAGGCTGCCGTGGAGCGGGGTGGAGGGCGCCCCCTTCGAGCCGGTGCCCCTCGTCCGCAACAAGCTCTGGAACGAGCTCGCGCTCTGGGCCCCCGATGAGCGGGCGCTGATCGTTCCCGAGGCCGTCGGCACGGGCACCTACTTCCGGGCCGGGGGCGAGCGGGTCGGCGTCCACCCGATGCTGCGAATGCTGCCGCCCCGCAAGCTTGCCGCCTACGAGCCTCTGCACCTGCTGACGGGCCACGGGCCGGGCATGCACGGTCCCGAGACCGCCGCCGCCCTGCACGACGGCCTCGACGGCTCGCGGCGGCGCATCCCGCAAGCGTTCGTCTCGATCGTCAAGTCAGGCCGCCTGCCGAGCTGACGCCGGGCCGCCGGCCATCCGCGCTCGAGAGAGCGAAGGGCCGCGTCAGGAGGCCGCCGTGAACTCGGCCAGCAGGCGGTTGAAGCGCACGGGGCGCTCCAGCATCGCGACGTGGCCGCAGTCGTCGAAGACGACGAGCTCGCTACCGCGGATCCGCTCCGCGTATCCGGCGGCGTCGGAGGCGGGGACGACGAGGTCGTCGCGGCCCCAGACGATCAGCGTCGGGATGTGGATGCGCTCGAGGCGGTCGAGCAGGTCGTAGCCGGTCAGCGCGACGGCGGCGGGCACCACCCCGGGCGCCGCGAAGCCGTTGACCATCTGCTCCAGCAGCAGCTCGGGGCGCAGTTGCAGCGGATGACGGACGATCCCGCCGAAGGCCACCTTGCGCAGCCCGGGGCGTCTCATCGCCGGCATGTTGAGCCGCAGCAGGATCGGGTTGGCGGCGACCGTCATCCGCGCGGCGACCTCGATCGGCTGCTTGCGCATCGTCGCGTGGCTGATCCCGGCGGCGGAGACGAGGACGAGCCGCTGCACCCAGGTCGGCTCGTCGACGGCGACCGCGGCGGCGATGAAGCCTCCCATCGAGTTGCCGACCAGCGTGCACCCTTCGACGTCCAGCGCCGCGCAGAACTCGCCGACGAGCTTCGCGTAGGCGGGGATCGAGATCGCCCCCTCCGGCATCGGGCTCGACCCGAACCCCGGCAGGTCCAGCGCGATCGCGCGATGGCCGCGCGCGGCCATCGCCGGCATGTTCTCCAGCCAGTTCTGCCAGGAGCCGCCGAGCCCGTGGACGAAGACGATCGGCGGCCCCTCGCCGATCTCGGCGTAGTTGATGTGCTGCCCGCCGATCTCGACACCGCGCACATGCGAGCGCCAATCGACGTCCATCCACGCCGGCCGCGCGTCAGGGTTTCCGTAGGGATCGGGACCGTCCGACTCGGTGAACGGCACCCACTCGATCCGCCGGTACGGGTAGGTGATGGCGCGGGGAGCGCGTTCGCTGCCGTTGGATCCGCTCACGCCGGGGAGGTTAGTCAGGCGGGGCGGTGGCAGAATGCCCGGATGGCCGAACCGATGAGAACGTCGCTCGCGGGGATCCGCGAGACCGGGGGAGAGCCCGAGACGGCACTGGAGGTCTCCGAGCGCGAGCGCATGCGCGGCCTCATGCCCGCCGTCGAGCCGGATCGCACCCTCGACGACTGGGGCCGCTCCGAGCGGGTGGAGCGGATCTTCGACGAGACGGTCGTCAACTTCTTCTATCGCTACTGGTTCCGGACCGAGGTCGAGGGCATCGAGAACGTCCCCAACGAGGGAGGCGCCCTGCTCGTCTCCAACCACGCCGGGGCGCTGCCGCCGGACGCCGCCGTGATCGGCAAGGCCATCCGCGAGGAGCACCCCGACCCGCGCCCCCTCTACATGACGGTCGAGCACTTCTTCAAGGGCTATCCCGGCTTCTCGGCGTTGCTGCCGAAGATCGGCTGCGTTCCCGCGCACCCGGCCAACGTGCATCGCCTGCTCTACGACGAGCGCCAGCTGGTCCTCGTCTTCCCCGAGGGCCGCAAGGGGACCGAGAAGCTCGTCAAGGACCGCTACCGGGTGCAGCGCTTCGGGCGCGGTGGCTTCGTCGAGGCGGCGATGCGGGCGCGCCCAGCTCGTCCCGGTCTGCGTCGTCGGCGCCGAGGAGGCCGCGCCCGTCTTCATGCAGTCGAAGCTGATGCAGCGTGCGACCGGGCTCCTCTACTTCCCGATCACCCCGACGTTCCCGTGGCTCGGCGCGGCCGGGATGCTCGGCTACCTGCCGGCCAAGTTCAAGATCCGATTCCTGGAGCCCATCGACACGACGAAGATGGGCAATGCTCCCGCCGAGGACAAGGCGCTCGTGCAGACCGTCTCCCAGGAGGTGCGGGTGCGGATCCAGGAGGGCCTGCACGACATGCTGGCCAAGCGCAAGTCGGTGTGGATGGGATGAGCGAGCTGCAGTCCACAGCCGCCGAGGCAGCCGAGCCCGCCGAGGGCGAATCCGCCCGCCGGGTCCTGATCACCGGCCTGTCCAGCTACTGGGGAGGACGGCTCGCCCAGGCGCTCGAGTCCTTCGGTGAGATCGAGGCGATCGTCGGCGTCGACTCCAAGGACCCGACCGCGAGCTCGAGCGCACCGAGTTCGTCAAGGTCTCCAACCAGCACGGGCTGATCCAGCGGATCGTCCGCGCCGCTCGCATCGACACCGTGATCGACACGCGGCTCGTCGTCGACTCGACCACGAGCCCGCGTCGCGAGGCGCATGAGAACAACGTGATCGGGACGATGAACATCCTCGCCGCCTGCGCGGGGGAGGACTCCCCGGTGCGGAAGTTCATCTTCAAGTCCTCCGCTCACGTCTACGGCTGCGAGCAGGACGACCCGGCGTTCTTCACCGAGTCGATGGGGCGCAACACGCGCCCGTCGGCCGCGATCGAGCGCGACGTCGTCGAGGCCGAGGCGTCGGTCGTCGACTTCGCGGTCAAGCAGCCCAACGTGACCGTCACCGTCCTTCGCTGCACCAACGTGCTCGGGCCCGACGTCCGCACCTCGTTCTCGCGGATGTTCGCCCTGCCGCTCGTGCCGATGGTCCTCGGCTTCGATCCGCGCTGCCAGTTCGTCCACGAGGACGACGTCGTCCACGCGCTCGAGCACGCGGCGATCAACCACACGCCCGGCGTCTACAACGTCGCCGGCGACGGGGTCCTGGCGCTCTCGGAGGTCATCGGTCTGCTCGGCAAGCGCCCGGCGCCGCTGCTGCCGCCGTGGGGGACGGGCACGCTGGCGGGACCGCTGCGGTCGCTCGGCATCCGCATCCCCGACGAGATGCTCAACCAGCTCCGCTTCGGCCGCGGGCTCGACAATCGCCGCTACAAGGCGAGCGGGTTCGAGTACGGCTACACGTCGCGGGAGACCGTCAACGCCTTCGCCGAGCACCTGCGCCTGCACCCGATCATCCGCGGCGTCGAGCAGACCTACACCTACGAGGGTGAGGTCGAGCGGTTCCTGCGCCGGAGCCCGTTGACGCGGCCTCCCGAGAGCCCTCCCGAGGAGCGCACGGGCACCGAGGCCGAGCCGTTCGGCATCTAGCGCCGGTTCCCTTCCCGTGGGCGCGCTCTCGCGCCCAGGCGCAAACGCGGTTGCACGAAGCCGACAACGGCGGCGCCGCTTGGGGCTGTGCCTAAACTTCAGAAACGAAAGCGAGGGTCAGAGGAACTGATCCGAAGGAGCCCGGCGTGCGTTGCGCGTTGTGGGCGTTCGGAAGGAAGAGGAGTGGGCCGGAAAGCGCAGATCTCGATCGTCACCGTCGTGTTCGCGGCGATCGCCGTCGTGCTGCTCGCCTTCTGGTACGACTCGACGCAGAAGGACAAGATCGCCGAGGGCGTGACGATCGGCGGCGTCGACGTCGGCGGCCTCGACGCGGATGCGGCCGCTTCCCAGGTCCGCACCAACCTCGTGACCCCGCTCGACAAGACCGTCGAGGTCAAGCGCGGGGATGACACCTACGAGCTCACCTCCAAGGAGCTCAACGTCCACGCCGACGTCGACGCGATGGTCGACGAGGCGATCTCCACCTCCCGTGACGGCAGCGCCCTCGCGCGTCTGGCGCGAGATCAGCAACGGTGAGGTCGACGAGGCGATCACCCGAGACCGCCTACGACACCGACGGTCGAACCACTTCATCAACCACGTCGTCGAGAACGTCGGCCGCGATCCGGTCGACGCCAGCATCGATCCCTCCAGCGGCTCGCTCATGCCCGTCGCCGCCAAAGACGGGGTGGCCATCGACGCCGACTCCCTGCGCCGCCAGGTCGAGGAGGCCATCGACGATCCCGCCGACCGCACCGTCAAGGCCGAAGACCGAGAAGGTCAAGCCCGATGTGACGACGGCCGAGGTCGCCGCCAAGGTACCCGACCTACATCGTCGTCGACCGCTCCACCTTCACGGTGACCCTCTACAAGACCTGCAGGAGGAGAAGCAGTACACGGTCGCCATCGGCGCCGAGGGCTTCGACACCCCCACGGGCTCTACCACATCCAGGACAAGCAGGTTGGCCCGTCTGGAACGTCCCGACTCCGATTGGGCGAGGCGATCGCCGGCCAGACGATCCCGCCCGAGCCCGACAACCCGCTCAAGGCGCGCTGGATGGGCATCTACGACAACGCGCCGACTTCCACGGCACCTCCGACGTCGCGTCCTGGAAGCGCCGCCTCCACGGTTGCGTCTGCATGTCGGTCCCCGGCGTGATCGACCTGTACGACCGCGTCGACGTAGGCACCGTCTACATCCAGTAGCGCTGGCGGCGCAGGAGACGCCAGGGCGGCGTCATCTGGCCGGCTTGTGGCCCGAGGGCCACGGCGCCGGCTTCCTCTTCTGCCTGACGCCTCCCGCACTCGCCAGGAGACCTGGCGGCGGGAACGCGCTGCTCAGCGTCATCGGCGGCCTCATCGCCGTCGACATCCGTTTTCGGACGAGGTTCGACCGTTTTCGGAGAGTCGAGCCAGAGTGAGGATGCCAGTTCGGCGGCATCGCCCGCCTCGCGGCCGCGCCGGGAAGGTCTACGAGGCCCCGGGTCGAATCTCACCGCGTATGGATCCCGACGCCGGCGACGGGCTCCACGCCTGCCTGGGCGCGGGCTCTCGAAGGCTGCGAGGGCGAGCTCGTCCTCGAGCACGTCTCACCGAGGACGCTGAGCAGCTACTTCGGCCTCGTCGAGCTCGCGACGTGGGCCGATGCTGCCGGGGTCCCCGGACCCGCTGATCTCAACTACCGGCGGCTGCTGGATGCGCGGCGATGCTGGGCGGCCGCGGTCTGGAGGCGCGAAGACGGTCGGTCGCAAGCTCGCCGCGGTGCGCGAACTCCTCGACCACCTGACCCGCCACCAGGGAGGATCGCCTCCAACCCGGCGGAGCTGCTGCCGAACCCGCGCACCCGCCTCGCGGCTCCCGCGCGTGCGCCGATCGCGACGACATGCGCGTCCTGCTCGATTCGATGCCCGCGGGCGGCGCTGGAGGCCCGCGACCGGGCGATGCTCGAGCTCGCCTACTCTCGGGGCTGCGGTGCTCGGAGCTGGTCGCCCTCGACGTCGGCTCGGTCGACTTCGAATCGGAGACCGTCCGTGTGCTCGGCAAGGGCGGCAAGGAGCGGATCACGTCCCCCTCGGCGAGCCGGCGCAGCGCGCCTCCGCAGCTACCTCGAGCGCTTCCGGCCGATCCTGGTCGACGACCGCACTCAGCGCGCTCTCCTCGTCTCCAAGCGGGGTCTACGCCTGTCGCCGTCGGATGTGACGAGGAGGCTCGGCAGGCGCGTCCAGCAGGTCGCCTCGCTGGGGAAGGTCTCCCCGCACACACTCCGCCACTCCTTCGCCACCCACCTGCTCGAGGGCGGCGCCGACCTGCGCTCGATCCAGGAGCTCCTCGGCCACTCGAGCATCTCGACGACGCAGATCTACACCCGCGTGGAGCCCGGGCGGCTGCGCGAGGCGTACGCAAGCGCCCATCCCAGGGCCTGAACCCCCGTTGCCGAGATGCCGCAGCCTGGACTAACGTACTAGGACCTAGGAAGGATCGATGGAGACCAACGTCAAGGCCGTGGAGCTCAAGGAGCTCTGGAGGCGGTGCAAGGAGGAGGGGGACGAAAGGGCGCGGGAGCGCCTCGTCGTCGCGTACTCGCCTCTGGTCAAGTACGTCGCCGGCCGCATGGCCGCCGGCCTGCCCTCGCACGTCGACGAGGGCGATCTCATCTCCTACGGCCTGATCGGCCTGATCGGCTCGATCGAGCGCTACGACCTCGAGCGCGACATCAAGTTCGAGACCTTCGCCGTCTCCCGGATCAAGGGAGCGATCATCGACGAGCTGCGCTCGCTCGACTGGGTGCCCCGCTCGGTCCGTTCGAAGGCGCGCGACGTCGAGAAGACCCACTCCGAGCTCGAGAACCGCCTGGGAAGGGCGCCCACCGAGGAGGAGATGGCGAAGAAGCTCGGCGTCAGCGTCGACGACTTCCGCAACACGCTGCTCGAGATCGCCAACTCCTCGGTGCTCGCCCTCGACGACCTCTGGACCGTGGCCGACCCGACGGCGGCCAGGTCTCCTCCTCGACACGATCCGTGATCCGCACGCGGTCGATCCCGGAGGCCATCGACACCGTCGAGCTCAAGGATCGCCTCGCCGAGGCGATCAGATCGCTTCCCGACCGCGAGCGCCTCGTCATCGCGCTCTACTACTACGAGACGCTGACCCTGCGCGAGATCGGCGAGTTCTCGGCGTCACCGAGTCGCGCGTCTCCCAGCTCCACCAAAGCGGTGCTGGGAATGCGGTCGCACCTGCAGAACGCGGCCTGACCCCGGCGCGGGTGCGCCCCGCTTGACCTTCAGTTCGCGCACCCATAGGCTCGCGACATGTCGCACAAAGCGGCCGATCGCATTCGGAACGTCGCCCTGATCGGCCATCGGGACTGCGGCAAGACGTCCCTGGCGGAGGCGATGCTCTTCGAGGCCGGGGCGATCAACCGGCTCGGCCGCACCGAGTCGGGCAACACCGTCAGCGACTTCGAGTCCGACGAGCAGGAAAGGGGGATGTCGATCGGCGCCTCGATCTGCTCCTTCGAGCACGGCGACCGCAAGATCAACCTGATCGACACCCCGGGGGACCCGAGCTTCGTCGCCGAGGCTCTCGGCGCTCTGGCCGTCGTCGATGCGGCGGTCGTCGTCGTCAGCGCCATCGACGGGGTCCAGGTCCGCACCAGAGCGCCTGTGGAAGCAGGCGGACCGCGCGGCCTTGCGCGGCTCGTCTTCGTCAACATGCTCGACCGCGAGCGCGCCGATTTCTTCCGCACGCTCGAGGGCCTGCAGGAATCGTTCGGCTCCCACGTTGTCGCCACCGAGATCCCGATCGGCGCCGAGCACGAGGTCGGCGGCGTCATCGACCTGATCGACATGCGCGCGTTCCTCCACGACGGCGACGGCAGGGGGGAGGAGGTGGAGGCCGAGATCCCGGCCGAGCTCCAAGAGCTGGCCCAGCAGTACCGCGAGAAGCTGATGGACGAGGTCGCCGAGAACTCCGACGCGCTCATGGAGCACTACCTCGAGGGCGAGGAGATCTCCCACGAGGAGACGGTCGCCGCGCTCAAGAAGGGGGTCACCGAGGGCCACCTCTTCCCGGTCACCTGCGGGATCGCCACCCGCGACCTCGGCATCGAGCGCCTGTTGGAGGCGCTGATCGAGGACCTTCCCTCACCGGCCATGCGCGGCGCCCGCACGCTGCTGGGTGACGACGACTCCGAGGCCGAGATCCCACCCGACGAGGACGGGCCGCTCATCGCCCAGGTCTTCAAGACGACCGCGGACCCCTTCACCGGCCGCCTCAACGCGCTCAGGGTTCTCTCGGGGACGCTGCGCTCCGACAGCCATGTCCACAACGAGCGCACCGGCGCCAAGGAGCGGATCGGGCAGCTCAGCGAGCCTCTCGGCAAGGAGATGAGCACCACCGACGAGCTCGGGGCCGGTGATATCGGCGTCGTCGCCAAGCTCAAGGAGACGCGAGCCGGGGACCTGCTCTGTGAGCCACCGAGCGGCCTGCGGGCGCCGCGGGTGGAGCTCCCGGCGCCGGTCATGGCATACGCCTACGAGGCGAAGAGCAAGGGCGACGAGGACAAGGCCGTGACCGCGATCCGCCGCCTCCGTGAGGAGGACCCGTGCCTCGACGTCCACCGCGATCCCCAGACCGGCGAGCAGATCATCGCCGGGCTGACGCAGATCCACGTCGACGTCGTCCTCGGCCGCATGAAGGAGCGCTTCGGCGCCGAGATCGTCCTCAAGCCACCGCGGGTGCCCTACGTGGAGACGATCCGCAAGCCCGCCAAGGCGCACGCCCGCTACAAGAAGCAGACGGGCGGTCGCGGTCAGTTCGCCGACTGCGTGATCGAGATCGAGCCCGGGGAGGCGGGGGGCCAGGGCTCGTCTTCGAGAACGCGATCAAGGGCGGGGTGATCCCCGGCGGGTTCATCCCCGCGGTCGAGAGGGCGTCGTCGAGGCGATGCAGCACGGCTCCGTCGCCGGCTACCCCGTCAAGGACCTACGGGTGCGGCTCGTCGACGGCTCCCCACCACTCCGTCGACTCCTCGAGATGGCGTTCAAGATCTGCGGCTCCATGGCGCTCAAGGAGGCGCTCGGAGACGCCGGCGCGATCCTGCTCGAGCCGATCGTCAGGCTCGCGATCTCGGTCCCGGAGGAGGCCGTAGGGGACGTGATCGGCGACCTCAGCTCCGCCGCGGTCATCCGCTGGGGATGGATGAGTCCGCGCCTCGGGGTCACCGAGATCGACGCCGAGGCGCCGCTCGCCGAGGTGCTCGACTACGCGCTCGATCTCCGCGCGATAACGGGTGGGCGCGGCGAGTACACGATCCACTTCGAACGCTACGAGGAGTTGCCGGCGCATCTGGCGGCGGGTGTCATCGAGGCGGCGGAGCCGCGCGAGGAGCTCGCCACCCACTGAGAGTCGGCCGTAGCGGTGGCCGCCGCGGTGCTCGGGCACCGTGATCTAACCTGAGCGACCGTGGCCGACGAAGTCATCGATCCCTCCTGCGCCGTCTGCGGACGCCGCCTGCTCGCGGGGGAGACGCCGACGGCCTTCCTGACGCGCGACTGGGTCGAGGTGACCGTCTGCGAGCTCTGCAAGCCGCGGGCGGAGTCCGCCGGCTGGTTGCGCCCCGAGGAGGCCGAGGAGCTGCGCAACTCGGGCGCCGCCCGCGGCGCCGCCGTCCACGGGGGCAGATGCTGAGCGGGCTGCTGTCCCGCTTCCCCGCCGGTCAGGGGGAGTCCGGCGACACCGAACGCGTCCCGGCGCCGCGAGGGGACCGCATCACGGTGCGGCGGACGACCCCGGTGGCCGCCGAGCCGACCCCCGCCGACGTCGAGCTCGCCGAGGGCGCTCCGCATGTTCAACTTCTCCGACCACCGCCGCACCGTCGGCGGCAGCGCGGACGCTGGGCCCGCCGCGCGCCGGCGCCACCCGCCCGATCGAGACCGCCTCCGGGGTGCCGGGGTTCCGCGTCACCGTCGCCTGGGAGCTCACCTGGTATCAGTGGGAGATCGCCGCCGGGGAGAATGGGATCGAGGTCCGCGAGTCGGGCAAGGAAACGATCGACCAGCTCCGGCGCGAGGACCGCAGCTGGAACCTCCTGGTCGGCAGCGACGGGACGCTGCAGGCGGCATGCCCAGCGCAGGAGCGGATCCGGAGGGCGCGGCGTGAGGCTGACGGTGAACGTCGACGGTGGAGCGCGGGGGAACCCCGGGCCCTGCGATCGCCGCCGTCTTCCGCGACGAGGACGGCGAGGTGATCCACGAGGCCAGCGAGACGATCGGCGCACCACCAACAACGTCGCCGAGTACCGGGCGCTGCTGCTCGGCCTCGAGCGCGCGCAGCAGCTCAGCGCCACCGAGGTGGACGTGATCGGCGACTCGGAGCTTGTCGTCAAGCAGGTTCGCGGCGAGTACCGCGTGAAGGACGCGGGCCTGCGGCCGCTGCACTCAGCCGCGCAGCACGCACTCGGGGAGTTCTCGGAGTGGACGCTCAACCACGTCAAGCGGGAGTTCAACTCCGCCGCCGACGCGCTCGTCAACCAGGCGCTGGACGCCGACGTCTGACGCCCGGTCTCGTCTCCGCGCCCCGCCGCCCGCTCGGGCATGATGGCGCCCATGAAGAACGCTCTCTCCCTGACCGCGCTCCTCGCCGCCTTCCTGCTCGGATGCGGCAGCAGCGACGGCGATTCCGACGATCCGAACACCTTCGACGACGAGGCCTACCCCTTCACCTTCGAGTACCCGGCGGACTGGAGCGAGAGCGACGACGTTACCCTCGACAAGCAGCTCGGGAACTCAGGCGAGAACACCCGCGCCGTGGGGCTCGACGATACGAACGGGATCATCCTGCAGACGTTCCAGCTCTCGACGGAGATCGACGACAGCAACGTCGACCTCGCGCAGAAGGAGCTCGACGGGCTGATCGCGCAGGTCGACTCCGATGCCACGAGCACGGTGGGCGACACCGCGGGCCTGCCGTCGGTCACGTTCGACTCCGTCGCCGTTCCCGACCCGGAGGGCGCCGAGAGCAAGATCGTCGCGATCTTCGACGGCGACCAGGAGTACATGATCAACTGCCAGTCGACCGACGATCACCGCGACGACGTCGCCGAGGGCTGCGACCAGGCGCTGGAGACCATCGAGCTGAGGTAGCTCGCGGGGCGGCAGCGGCCGACCCGTCCCCGCCCCCGACGCCCCGACCGATCCGGCGGTGATCTAGACTGCCCGCTTCACGCGGCTGTAGCTCAGTTGGCTAGAGCGTCTGCTTGCCATGCAGAAGGTCGTGGGTTCGAATCCCATCAGCCGCTTGTTCCGAAGCCCCGCCGCGAGCGGGGTTTCGTCGTTCTCGGGCCGATCGAAGCCACTCGTCGCAGCGTCTCGCGGTTCCCTAGGATGGTCGTATTAGGTAACCCTAACTTCGAGTGGCGAGAGAGGCGGAGCACAGCAGGCATGGGCAGATACACGGGACCGCGCGAGCGTCTCTCCCGGCGCGCAGGAGTCGACCTCGAGCTCAAGGGCGAGCGGCGCGCCAACGGCAAGGGCGCGCTCGACCGCCGCTCCGCGCCACCCGGCCAGCACGGTGCTCGTTCACGCCGTCGCGGCTCCGTCTACGGCGAGCAGCTGCAGCAGAAGCAGAACGCCAAGCACTACTACGGCCTGCGGGAGCGCCAGCTTCGCGAGCTGATGATCGAGGCGCGCAAGGCGAAGGATCTGACCGCCGGCGAGCGGCTCCTGCAGCTCTGCGAGCTGCGCCTCGACAACGTGCTCTACCGGCTCGGTTTCGCCTCGACGAGGGCGCAGGCGCGGCAGTTTGTGAGCCACGGCCACGTCGACGTCAACGGCGCCCGCTGCGACATCCCCTCGCGTCGTCTCAAGCCCGACGACATCGTCGCGATCAGGCTGGGGAGCCCGGTCCGCGATCGCGCCCGCGCCGCGACCGAGCTGATCTCGGTCGTCCCCGGCTGGCTGCAGTCCGACACCGAGAACCTCAACGGCAAGATCCTGCGTCTGCCGGAGCGCCGCGAGGTCCAGGCGCCCCTGCAGGAGCATCAGATCGTCGAGTTCTACAGCCGCGTCTGAGCGGCGCCGTTGAACGCCGATTGCGGACAGTAACCGGCCTCATCCTCTCGTATGGTCGCGACCGACCGACCAGCAGACTCGAACATCGGAGGAGCAGAAGATGATCACCAAGCTCGACTTCGTCGGCGTCCCCACCCAGGACTCCGACCGCTCGAGGGCCTTCTACGTGGAGACCCTCGGCCTCAAGCAGGACCCGAAGAGCGACTACGAGTTCTGGGTGGGGCAGACCTGCTTCGGGATCTGGGAGCCCGAGAAGCAGGGAATGGAGTTCAAGCCCCAGAGCAACGCGCACCTGGCGCTGCACGTCGACGACGTCGCGGCCGCCCGCGCCGAGCTCGAGGCGAAGGGCGTCCAGTTCCTCGGCGACACCTTCGACACCGGCGTCTGCCACATGGCCCTGTTCAAGGACCCCGACGGCAACGACCTGATGCTCCACAACCGCTACTCGCCGCGAGACTGAGCGGGACGGGAGCGCGGACGTGGATGTCGAGCTGTTCGCCGGAATCCGCGTCCGCGACTACCCGGCGGCGCTTGCCTGGTACACGAGACTGCTCGGCGAGCCGTCGTTCTTCCCCCACGACGCCGAGGCCGTCTGGACGCTGGGGGAAGGACGTTCGATCTACGTCGTCGGCGACGAGCGCGGTGACGGGGGCGCGGTCGCGACCGTGCTCTGCGGAGACCTTGACGCGCAGCTCGCCACGATCGCAGCGCGCGGGCTCGAACCCGACGACAACGAGACCTACTCCAACGGTGTCCGTAAGGCGATCTACCGCGATCCGGAGGGCAACGAGGTGGGATTCGGCGGAGCGCCCGCCTGAGCGGCAGCGGATCCCGTCGCTGGGTGTGGGCGCACGGCTCGCAGCAGCCACCAAAGCGCCAGCGGCGGCAGTAGCAGCGGCACGAAGCCGTAGCCGCTGCCGAAGCCGCTCCACACCGTGTCGTCGGGAAACAGCCCCGGATCGGCCAGGGTGAGCGCGCCGACGAGCAGCACGCCCGCGAGCTCGAGCGCGCAGGCCGCGATCGCGATCCGCCGCCGCTCCGGCCGCGCGATCGTCGCCGCGATCAACCCATACACGCAGGCTGCGACCGCCGAGAGGGTGTAGGCGAGGGGTGCCCGGCCGGGATCGGTGGCGAGTTGGACGAGCGCCCGTGCTCCCGCCGCGATTGCCAGCAGGGCGTAGGCGGCCCTGAGCGCCCTGTCGACGCCGTCGAGCGGCATCAGCGGCCCCAGACCAGGGTCAGGCGCCAGTCGGCCACCGCCAGGGCGATGCAGCCGAGGGCGAGGATCAGGGAGTCCCAACCGTCGCGGTCCTCGCGCAGGGCGAAGGTGACCGGCAGCAGCGCCGCCGTGGCTGCCAGGTAGCCCCAAGCGGATGCCGGCTCGTCGGGCTCCGCGGCGCCGGACAGCACCGCCACCGAGGCGATCGCCGCGATGATTAGCTGCATCCCCGCGAGCATCGCCGCGCCGAGCGCGGGCCAACCATCGGGCGGATCGCCGCCGAGCGCCCGCTTCAGCGACCACGCGGCCAGAGCCAGCGCGTACAACGCGCACGCCGCGACGAGGCTGACGCTCATGCCGGAGCCGCGGCCGCCGGCGGCTTCTTGCCGCGACCGCGCTTGGCCTTGCGCTTGCGGCGCCGGATCCACCAGACGGTGGTGCCGGTGATCGCCAGCAGCAGCGGGATCAACCCGAAGAAGAGCCAGACCGCTCGCGGCAGCCACGGCATCGCGACCCCGGCGTGCACCGGGTAGCTCCAGTCCTCCCAGACCTGCCAGGCCACGGAGCGGTTCGCGTCCGGGCCCGCCACGAGCACCTCGCTGCGGCCGCTCCAGCGGTCGACGGCGACCTCAGCGTCCCCGGGCCACTCGCCGCCCACGTAGCTGTCCCAGCCGTCGGTCACCCAGAAGTCGTAGTAGCCCTTCCTGTCGTTGGCGGCGGGGATCGCGATCGACTTCATCTCCGATCCCGGGACGCGAGCCAGGGCGATGCTCGTCGCTTCCTGCGGGCTCACGCCCTTGCCACTGCCGGGTTCCGACTCGAACGTCGGGAACTTCTTCGGCGGCTCGTTGCCGGGCAGCGCGGCGTACCAGGCCTCCTCGACCTGCTTGATCTCGAAGCTCGCGCCCGTGATCGCCCACATCAGGAGGAATGGAAGGGCGACGAAGCCGAAGACCTTGTGCAGGTCGTAGTTGCTCGCGTATCGGCCCTTGCCCCGGCGGATCTTGAGTCCACGCGCCATCCGCTTGATGCCCGGCCACCAGAGGATCAGGCCGGTGAGCGAGAGGATGATCAGGACGATCGCCGATCCGGCGAGAAGCGCGGTGCCGAGCGAGAAGTGGTTGTCGAAGACGGTGAACTTCGTCTGCTTCAGGAACGGGACGTAGCCGGGGTAGTCCTTGCAGGTCAGCCCGCAGGTGTGGAGGTTGGAGAGGAAGCCGAAGAACCCCGTGTCGTGGCTGGAGACGCCGGTGAGATCTCCCGTGCCCGGGTCGACGTGCGCCTGGCGCATGTAGTCGGCTGAGTAGATCTCGTAGGAGCCGCGGTTGAGGACCACTGCACCCGCGTCGTTGAAGTGGGGGAGCTCTCGCCGAACGCTCCGCAGCGCCTCCAGCGGCGGGACCGGGTCGTCGGTCTCGGTCGACTTGTAGAGCCCGGGATGGAGGACCTTGTCGATCTCCGGCTGATACAGCAGGATCGTGCCGCTGAGGACGACGATCAGCAGCACCACGCCGGTGATCAGCGCCAGCCACCCGTGCAGACGCCGCAGCCCGGGCCGCCAGCGCATCCACTTCGGCCGCCGTGACCACAGCGATCGCCTGCGCGGCGCGGGGGCGGGAGCCGGGGGAGTGGGCGCGCTCGCGGCGTCCTCCCGCTCCATGCCGGGCGCCGGGTCGCTCCGCGGACGCGCAGGAGCTTCCACCCCCGCTGCCGCCGCGAGCCTGAATCGCGACGAATTAGGTCTCCCTAACAAGACGGGGCGGCACGTTAGCCAATTTCCAGTTAGGGCGCCCTAAGACCCGTGCGGTCCTTCGCGGGGCGGCACCGAGATGCAAGGAACGGGACAGATCGTCCCGCTGGTTGCATCTCGCGTGCTGAATTCGCCGAGATCCGCCGGGATTCGCCGACGCCACGCTCCCGGGCGGGCTCCCGGCGGCGGTGGCGCCGGGCCGGACGCCGCTAGTCGCGGACGAGCTTCTTGTAGGTGATGCGGTGGGGGCGGTCGGCCTCGGCGCCGAGCTCCTTGTGGCGGAACTCCTCGTAGGCCTCGAAGTTGCCCTCGAACCAGCGGACCTGGGAGTCGCCCTCGAAGGCGAGGACGTGGGTGGCGACGCGGTCGAGGAACCAGCGGTCGTGGGAGATCACCACGGCGCAGCCGGCGAACTCGAGCAGCGCCTCCTCGAGCGCGCGCAGGGTGTCGACGTCGA
>JAXLSW010000022.1:0-95486 GCA_046330415.1 Solirubrobacterales bacterium
CGAAAGCGAGCAGCTCAGCTTCGGGCTGGATGGGGACGCGAGCGGAGGCGCCGCCGAAGTCGAGCCCGCCCCCGAGACCGCCGAACGTCACGGAGTGCCCCCTGTAGGGGGTAGTGAGCGACGTCCGGCGGAGGGGATCGCCGCTCCCCACCCCCCCACCCCCGAGCAGGCCGCCGCGATCGACGCGAGGCGGATGGACGTCTTCCTCGAAGCCGGCGCCGGGACGGGCAAGACCCGGGTGCTCGTCTCCCGCTACTGCGACGCGATCGACGTCGACGGCGTCGAGCCGGAGCGCATGCTGGCCTTCACCTTCACCGAGCGGGCTGCGGGCGAGATGCGGCGGCGAGTCCGCATCGAGCTCGCGCGCCGCGCCACGGAGGCGGCCGATCCCGAGCGCCGCGCCCGGCTTCTCGCTGCCTCCCGGGTGGGCGAGAGCATGCCGGTCACCACGATCCATGGCTATTGCAGGCGCCTGCTCGCGGCTCATCCGATCGCCGCCGGGCTGGACCCCCGCTTCCGGGTGCTCGACGCGGAGGAGGCCTCCCGGCTCGCGAGCGAGGCCTACGAAGCGGCCCTATCCGAGCTGGCCGCGACGGACGCCGACGTCGTCGCGACCGCCGCCAGCTACCGCTGGCGCCTCGGCGGGATCATCCGCGCCGCCCACGCCGATCTCCGCAATCGCGGCGAGCGCAGGCCTGAGCTGCCGCCGATCCAGTTCACCGCGATCGACGGCGACGCCGTTGCCTCCCCTGCCGAGCTCGAGCAGGCGAGCAGCGCCTACGGGGCCATCCAGCGCCTGCTCGTCGCCTATGGCGACCGCTACGAGCAGCTCTGCGCGGAGCGCTCGGGCCTCGACTTCGACCACCTGCAGCTTCTCGCCCTGGAGCTCCTGCGCCGCAACGTTGCGATCGCCGCGGGGGAGCGTGAGCGCTTCGATCACCTCCTGGTCGACGAGTTCCAGGACACCAGCCCGATCCAGATCGAGCTGGTCCGGATGCTGCGCGGCGAATCGACGCGGTTGTTCGCGGTCGGGGACGAGTTCCAGTCGATCTACGCCTTCCGCGGCGCCGACCTCGCCAGCTTCAGGCGGGAGCGCGCGCGCCTGCGCGAGGCCGCCGAGGCGCGACCCGACTCCGCCGCCGTGCTGCCCCTCTCGGGCAGCTTTCGCTCCGACCCCGACGTCGTCGGCGCCGTCAACGCCGTCGGGGGCGCCCTGCTCGACGACTTCCGCGAGCTGAGGGTCGGCAAGCTTCCCGACGGCCCTCCGCCTGGACCCGCCGGGGAACCGGCGATCGAGATCCTCCTGACCCGGCGGCGGGAGTGGGGTGAAGCCGACAACCGCATCCCGACTGCGCGCGCCGACGCCTCACCGGCCCGCGTCGCCGAGGCGCGCTTCCTGGCCCAACGGCTGCGCGAGCTCGCCGACGGGGGCGTCGATCCCAGCGGCATGGTCGTGCTGCTGCGGGCGTTCACGAACGTCGACATCTACGCCGAGGCGCTCGAGCTCTCCGGTCTCGAGCCGCACGTGGTCGGTGGCCGCGGCTACTGGTCGGCCCAGCAGGTCACCGACGCGCTCAACCTGCTCGCGTGCGTCGCCAACCCGCTCGACGACGAGCCGCTGCTCGGCGCGCTCGCCTCCCCAGCCTGCGGCGCCGGCCCGGACGCGCTGTGGATCCTGCGCCGCATCTCGGGTGGGCGGGCGCATCTCTGGCCGACCCTCGAGCAGCTCTTCGGGGAGCCTCGCGGCAGCGACGCCGCCGGCGAGGGAGGGGAGCCGAGCGAGCACGAGCTCGCGCTCCGGCAGCGGCGTGCGGAGTGGGAGCCGCGAATCGCAGCGGGCGACCGCGAGCGCCTGTCGCGCTTCGTCGCCCGGCTCGCGGCCCTACGGGCGATCGCCTCCTCGCTGCCGCTCGACACCCTGGTGGAGCGCACGCTGGAGACCTTCGACTACGACCTCGCGACGCTGCTCATGGATCAGGGGCGCCGGCGCACGGCGAACCTGCGCAAGCTGGTGCGCATCGCCACCGAGTACGAGGCGCACGACGGTCGCGACCTGCGCGGCTTCCTCGATCACGCGGCGGCGCGCGCCGCGTTCTCCGATCGCGAGAGCGAGGCCGCCGCAGCAAGCGAGGATCATGCGGGCGTGCGCGTGATGACGATCCATGCCGCCAAGGGGCTCGAGTTCGAGACCGTCGCCGTCGCCGACCTCGGCCGCAAGCTCACCGCAGGCGGGCAGCCGCCGGAGCTGCGGATCGACTTCGAGGACGAGGAGATCGCCGCCGCCGCGGGCGAGGAACCACCACCGGCGCGCGTCGGCCTGCGGCTCGCCCGCGCCGCCGCGGCCTCGATCGACACCGAGGGCTACCGGTCGCTCGGGGAAGCCGCGGGCGACGCGGAGGCGGAGGAGTCGGGACGGCTCGTCTACGTCGCGGCAAGTCGCGCGGAGCGACGCCTCCTCCTCTCCGGCGTCTACGACGACTCCGACCTCGAGGAGGCGGAGCCGCCCAAACCACCCAAGCCACGCCGCACCCGCACGGCGCTCGGCTGCCTGCTCCCCCGCCTCGGCGTCGATGGCGAGGACGGGCAGCGCATCCGGATGGCCGCCCCGAGCGCCCGCGCGGGTCTCGACAGCGCCGAGGACTTCCCGGAGGTCGAGGCGGTCGTGCGGGTGATCGGCGCAGGGACCGATACCGCCGCGCGCCTCGCGAGGGACCTCCGCGAGCGCGGCGAACAGCCCGAGCCCGGGGAAGCCGCGAGCGCGGCACTGAGCGCGCTCGAGGAATCCGCCGGTGCGGCCGCCGCCCGCAACCTCTCCTACTCCTCCCTCGCCGCTTTCGAGCGCTGCGGCTACCGCTTCCTCACCGAGCGAGTGCTCGGGCTCGGAGGACGTGAGGCGGCCGCGATCCCCGAGAGCACCGACGGCCGGGTGGACGACGCCGGCTCCGCTATCGCGCGCGAATGGGACGAGCGGCCGGCGCCACCGGGCGATGAGGGCCAAGGTGCGGGCGCAGGCGAGGCGGCGGCGCTGCGTTCCCGCATGGGCTTCGGCCGCGCCGTTCACGAGCTCCTCGAATGGAGCGCCCGCAACGACTGGGCACTCCCTGACGAACGCACCCGGGCAGCGGCCCTGGCGCGCGAGGGGGGCGCCGCCGATGCGGACGCGCGCCTGACCGCGATGCTCGAAGGCTGGCTCTCCTCGCCTCTGCTCGGCGAGCTGCGCGCCTCGGGCGCGGCGCTGCGGCCCGAGGTGAGCTTCCGGCTCGCGCTCGAGGAGGGGACGATCCTGCGCGGCACCCTCGACCTCCTCGACGACCCCGGCCTCACCGGTCCCGGCCCCGATCCCGCTGAGATCATCACGGTCGTCGACTACAAGACCGACCGCCTTCGCGGGCGCGCCCCCGAGCTCGACGCCGGCTACGAGCTGCAGCGCTCGCTCTACGCGGCGGCCGTCGCCGCCGCCACCGGGGCGAGGTCCGTCCGCGCCGCCTACGTCTTCCTCGAGCGGCCCGACGAGCCCGTCGTGGCCACGCTCGGGCCGGATGAGATCGAGGTGGGAAGGGAGCGGATCGAGGCGGTCGTCGCCCGCATCCGCGCCGGGCACTTCGAGGCGACGCGCGAACCCCACCACGACCTCTGCCACGACTGCCCGGCCCGCGCTCGACTCTGCCCGCATCCCCGTGAGCTGACGGGAAGAGCGAGCCGGTGAGCGGGCTGGCCGTCTTCGGCTACGGCTCGCTCGCCGACGCGCCGAGCGCGGCCAGGACGCTCGGCCGCGATCCGGCCGAGAGCTGGCCCGAGGGCACGGCGTGGGCGGCCGAGCTCGTCGGCTGGCAGCGGCGCTGGTCGCAGGCCCGCGACAACCGGCGCTGCGAGAAGACGTTCGCGCTCGACCGGGACGGATCGGTCCCCGACTACGTCCTCGGCCTCAACATCGAGCGGACCGGCAGCCCACACGACGTCGTCAACGGCCTGCTGATCGCCGTCTCGGAGGAGGAGCTCGCGCGGATCGACGTGCGCGAGCTCCGCTACGACCGCGTCGACGTCACCGCGGAGATCGCTCCCCACTCGCTCGCGGCTGAGTTCGAAGCCGTCATCACCTACGAGGCGAAGCCGGAGAACCTCGTGCTCGAGCCGCCGCCGGGCGCGGTGATCCTGCGCTCCTACGCCGCGGCCGTCGAGTCGGCGTTCGCGGCACTCGGCCCCGGGCAGCGCCTCGAGTACCTGCGAACGACCCGGACCCATCCGGCCGAGTTGGTCGACGCGCACCTCATCTCCGACCGCATTCCGGAGGGCAACCCGCGGACCTGGTGACGGTCCCGTCGGGCGACCGCCCTGACGGGAGCCGGGGGCCTCAGGCGGCTTCGTTCGTGTCCCGGACGTCGTGCTCCTGCGCCCAGGAGTGAATGCTGCGCAGCGCCGGCACCAGCTCCTCCCCGGCGGGGCTCAGGCAGTAGGAGACGCGAGCGGGCGGGCCGGCGTGCACGGAACGCTCGACGAGACCCTCCGCCTCGAGCTCCCGCAGCCGCTGTGAGAGCAGCCGGTCGGAGATCCCGGGGACCGCGGCCAGGATCTCGCGGAAGTAGAGAGGGCCGTCGATCAGCTTGAAGAGGATGGCCCCCGCCCAGCGGCGGCCGATCAACTCGACGGCGGCGTGGAAACGCGGGCACACGACCCGCGCTGGATCGCCCGTCGCCACGGGCTCGGGGGCTCTCTCCGCGGAGGTTCCACCCATCGATTGAGCCTAGCGAAGCCGGAACCCGGGCCGGACGGGCGGACTCGGATACCCCCGCCAACGGGCGGCCTCACAGGGATCTCGGCTCGCAAGCGCCCTGCGCTGCGGATCGAGTCCGGATACCGGACCGGATACGCGTCGCAGGTGCGCCGCAAGGGCGCCGCTGCGAGCGCGGGGCGCCTGAACCACGCTCTACGTGGTTTACGCGCCCCGCGTCGATGTCTGGGCGCTCCCGCTGCCGGCGCGGGGCGCCTCGACCACGCTCTACGTGGTTTACGCGCCCCGCGTCTCACGATCGGCAGCGAAGGGAGCGTGGGAGCTTCCCGCGAGGGCCGGCCTCACCGGGATCTCCCATGCTGCCCTCGGTGCCCATCGCCCCGGCGCCAGTCGTGGCGGATGGGTCTTGGACCTGTCACCGGGAAACAGGCCTATTCCCCGCTCCCGGGTGACACGTCGGCCGGGCACCCGGGGTCGTGGACCTGTCACCGGGGAACGGACCTATTCCCTGCTTCTCGGTGACACGTCGGTCACGGCGCTCCGGCGGGCGGGGTAGCACGATTGCGCGGGGCGCATGGACCACGCTCTACGTGGTTTACGCGCCCCCCGTCCGCCAGATCGGCAGCGAAGGGAGCGTGGGAGCTTCCCGCTACGGCCGGCCCTCACCGAGATCTCCCATGCTCCCCTCGCTGCCCATCGCCCCGGCGCCAGCCGTGGCGGATCAGTCGTGGGCCTGTCACCGGGGAACGGACCTATTCCCTGCTCCCGGGTGACAGGTCGGCCGGGAGCCCGGGACCGCTGGACCTGTCACCGGGAAACGGAGCTATTCCCCGCTTCTCGGTGACACGTCGCTCGCGGCGGGCAGGGGCCGGTCGGCCTAGGTGCAGGGGCCCGTGTCGACCTCGTCCCCGATGCCTTCGAGCGCCAGGCGGACCCGGCCGTTCGGCACCCCGAGGCCCTGCGCGGGGTCCGCGTCGACCGTGGCGGCGAAGACCGTCGTCTGCACCCGGCCGTCGCCGTCGACGACGGGGCCACCGGAGTTGCCCGGATGCACGTCGGCGCGGAAGGAGGTCATCTCGCGCTGGATCGGGCCGTTGCCGTAGGAGTCCTCGCTGGTCACCTCGCCGGTGGTGCCCATGCGCGCCGGGGTGGCGGAGAAATCGCCGTCGCCGGGGAAACCGAGCACTGCGCCGACGGTCCCGGCCTCCGCCTTCGGCGCCAGCGGCAGCGGCGCCGCGGTGAGCCCGTCGACCCTGAGCACGGCGATGTCGTCGCGGGGCTCGTAGGCGATCGCGGTCGCGGGGAACTCGAGCCCGTCGCGGTTGATGACCGTCGTGTCGTCCTGCCCCGCGATCACGTGGGCGTTGGTGACGACGACGCCCGGCCCCGCAGTCCAGCCGGAGCCCGAGATGCTGAGCCCGCACGAGACGCCGACGACGTGGACGACCGAATCGGCTGCGGCGACCACCTCCGGGTCGGAGAGGATGCCATCGCCCGCGGGCGGGACATCGGCGCTCGGCCCCTCGATCTCGGGCGTCGGCGCAACCTGGTGGAGGACGTTGAGAACGGGTCCCGACGGCGGCAGGACGTCGTTGAGGGCACCGAGGATGACCGAGCTCTGCGCGTCTGAGCGCACTCCCTTCAAGGCTGGGGCGTTGAGCGCCAGCGCGCCGGCCACCCAGACGATCGCCAGGCCCAACCCCGCGAACGCGACCGCCCCGCCGATCGAATCGGCGGAGGCGAGCGCCCCACCGCGGGGCAGGCGCTCGCGCAGGGAGAAGGCGAGACCCTCCAGGAGCGCCGCCACGAGCCCCCCGAGGAGCAGCCCGCCGAGCAGGGCGATGGCGGGCGCGTAGGGGGACGCGGAGCCCTCCGCGAGCACGAGCGGCGCGACGCGAGCACCGATCGCGGCTCCCAGCGCGAAGCCGCCCAGGCCGAGGCCGGCGACCAGGAGGCCGCGGTGATAGCCGACCGGCACGAGCACCAGCAGCAGCACGATGATCGCCCAGTCGACGATGGTCATCCCCACCATGATCCCGGGTCCGTCGCTGCAAGTAGCCTGTAAGGGAAAGGTTCTCCTGCGGCGGCTGCCGTGGGACGCGTGGGAAAAGCACCTTTGACCAGACGAGCACCCTCCGACGTCCGGCGCCGGCGCCTGCTGATGCGCGCCGTTCCGCTTGCCATTCTCGCGACCGGCGCGTTCGCCATCGGCGTCTACGCGGCGAGCGGCTCACCTGAGAAGGACGCTGTCGTCCAGTTCGGCGACGCCTGGGAACAGGGCGACCTCGATGCGATGTACGCCCAGGTCTCCCCCGCCGCCCAGGACGAGTACGACTTCGACGCCTTCAAGGCCGCCTACGACGAGGCCGCCCAGACGGCGACCGTCCAGGGCGTCGATGCGGGCGAGACCCGATCGGCGCCGGACCAGGACGGCAAGCAGGTGATAGCGCTGCCGGTGGACGTGCAGACGACGGCCTTCGGAACGGTCTCAGGGGAGATCGGGATGCCCGTCAGCGAGGGCAAGATCGACTGGCGGCCGGATCTCGTGTTCCCGGGGCTGACCGAGGGAGCGAAGCTGACGCGACAGACCCAGTCGGCGCCGCGAGCCCCGATCCTCGCCGCCGATCGCAGCCCGATCGCCGAGGGGCCGGTCGACTCCCGGACCACCGACGGCGCCGGCGGGATCATCGCCGGCGAGGTCGGCGAGCCACAGGGCGAGCGCGCCGCCCAGATGCAGGCCGAGGGCTTCCCCGACGACGCCCTCGGCGGCGTCACCGGCCTCGAGCTCGCCTTCGACAAGACGCTCGCCGGCACGCCCGGCGGCAAGCTGATCGCCAAGGGCCCCGACGGCAAGAAGGTGCTCGTGCAGACCAAGCCGATCCCGGGCAAGCCCGTGCGGACCACGCTCGACCCCGACCTGCAGGAGGCGACGACGACCGCCCTCGGCGACACCTACGGCGGCGCCGCGGTTCTCGACGCCCGCAACGGCAACGTCCTCGCCCTCGCCGGGATCGCGTTCTCGGCCCCCCAGCCGCCCGGCTCCACCTTCAAGATCATCACAGCCGCCGCCTCCCTCGAGGACGGGATCACCACCCCCGACGAGGAGTTCCCCGTCGTGCAGTCGGCGATCGTCGGTGGCCGCGAGGTGAGCAACGCACACGACGAGCTCTGCGGAGGCACCCTGGTGCAGAGCTTCGCTCAGTCGTGCAACAGCGTCTTCGCGCCGCTCGGCGAGGAGCTCGGCGGCAAGCGGCTCGTCGATGCTGCCGAGAAGTTCGGCTTCAACTCCCCGCCGACGCTCTACAACAAGGATTCGCTGCAGCTCATCAAGCCGCTCGAGAGCTCAATCCCCGAGGACCTCACCGACGACATGGCAGGGATCAGCGCGATCGGCCAGGGCGAGGTGCTCGCGACGCCGCTTGAGATGGCATCCGTCGCCCAGGCGATCGGCAACAAGGGTGTGCGCTCGCCGACCTCGATCGTCAAGGACCCGGCGCTGGCCGGCGACTACCCCGACGTCACCGCCGTCTCGCCCGATGTGGCCGCCGACGTCAAGAACATGATGATCGAGGTGGTCAAGTCGGGAACCGGGATCGCCGCCGCGGTGCCCGGCGTGACCGTGGCCGGGAAGACCGGCACCGCCGAGCTCGGCACGATCAGCGAGGACAGCCCGGTGGGCGCCGAGGAGCCCGAGCTCGACGTCGACGCCTGGTTCACGGCCTTCGCCCCCGCCGAGAACCCGAAGATCGCGGTCGCCGTGATGGTCGTCAAGGCCGACGGGGACGGCGGCACGATCGCGGCGCCGATCGCCCAGCAGATCCTGCAGGCGGCTCTGTAGCGCGCGGCCGCCTTTCCGGCGGGACCGTGCGCTCCCTACGCCCCGCGGCGGGGGAAGCCGAGCGCGGCGCCGGTGAGAACGCAGACGCCCCCGGCCAGCGCGAGCAGGCCACCCAGCGCATCAGCGCCGAGTGCCGCCAGAGGAGCCGCGAGCGACAGCACCGCCCCGGCAGCGAGGATCGACCACCAGCCGCCCTCGGGCCCGCGCCCCGCCGGGGCGGCGAGAACGGTGCCGAGCGCGATCGCCACGAGGCCCGCGATCTCGACTCCGGTCCCGAACAGGCCGGTCATGATCGCGACGGCGCCGACGCCGGCGAGAAGCAGGGATAGCTGCGTGGCCCTGAGCATCTCCGGGGCCCCACCGGCTCCCGGACTAGAGGTCGAGCTCGACCTCGCCCGACTCGCCGTCGTAGTTGACCTCGAGCTTGAGCGGGCGGTTCTCGGTCGAGATCTCCTCGATCGGGAAGAGGATCAGCGAGCCCTCGATCGGGCCCTCGCGAGCGGGGGTGTCGAGGCCGGGAACCGTGCCGTCAGCCGGGATCGGCGTGCCGGGCTCGAGCGCGAAGTCGTTGTCGACCCGGACCTGCGGGTACTCGTTCTCGCGCGTGTCGATGATCGTGAAGGGATAGGGGACTTCGGAGTCCTCGTCACCGACGTTGTTGATCTGCATGAACACGCCGAGGTACTGCTCGCCGTCCTTGAGCGGGGGCGCGCCCTCGAGGTAGGCGGAGTCCTCCTCCGAGTACGGGTTCAGGAAGCGGGTGATCTGGACGTCGAACTCGAGATCGCCCAGGTGCAGGACCTCGGCCTCGCTGACCTCGGTCTCGTGCTCGTCGTTGCCGCATCCGGCCACGAAGGCGGCGGCGATGACCGCGAGGAGCAGGAGCGCGAATGTGGTGATCCGGTGGCGCATCGGCGGTGGCGGAGTCTATAGATACGTGGGCGGAATTCCGGGTGCGGTCAGGCGTGGCGGGGAGGCGGACGCGCCGGTCCGCGCCGTCCCTTAGGGTCAGCACGTGCTCGGGGAGATGGAAGCGTGAGGTCGCCACTGCCGCTGGCGCTGGCCGCGGTCGCTGTGCTGGCCGCCCTCGCGCCTTCGGCGCAGGCGGCAACCGACAGCCAGACGTTCTCCTCCACCGGCTCCGAGCAGTTCTTCACGATCCCCGCCGGGGTGAGCGAGCTCAACGTCGTCGCGGTCGGCGGCAAGGGGGGCGGCGGAGGCTTCGGTGCGCGGGTCGAGGCGCATCTCGACGTCACGCCCGGCCGCACCCTCTGCGTGATGGTCGGCGGCAACGGCGACCGGATCGGCACCGGCGGCGGTGGCTTCAACGGTGGCGGTGGTAGCGGTGGAGCCGACTTCGCAACCCCCCTGCCGGCCGGCGGTGGCGGCGGCGCGACCGACCTCCGGGGAGCGCCCGGCGGCGTCTGCGGCTCACTCAGCTCCAGGCTGATCGTCGCGGGCGGCGGCGGCGGGGTCGGCATGGCCAGCTCCACGGCCTACGCGGGCGGCGACGCCGGCCTGCCCGGTCAGAACAGCCCGTCCACCGGAGGCGGCGGCGCAGGCACCGCATTCGGCGGGGGTGCTGCGGGCACGGGCATCAACCCCGGAGGGGCCGGGTCCCTGGGAAGCGGGGGCGCGGGCGGTCAGGGCGGCATCTTCGCCGGCGGCGGGGGCGGTGGCGGTGGCTACTTCGGCGGGGGCGGTGGTGGTGGCAACTTCATCGACGGAGCCGGTGGCGGGGGCGGCTCCAGCTTCCTCGGATTCGCCTCCGGCTTCGCGACCGTCGACTCGACCGGAGTCCCGCAGATGGAGATCAGCTGGGACCTGCCCGAGATCGACGTCATCCCGGCATCGCTGGGCTTCGGCGAGCAGCTCGTCTCGACGCCGAGCTCCACGAGGGAGGTGAAGATCGCCAACGAGGGCGCCGGCGCCCTCGTTGTGGATGGCCTCACCGTCAGCGGGGCGAACGCGAGCGACTTCAGCGTCGCGGGCTCCTCCTGCGACGGCAGCATCGCCACGGGCGACGCCTGCACAGTCGACGTTGCGTTCACTCCCTCGGCGACGGGCTCTCGCGCGGCGTCGCTCGAGATCTCCAGCAACGATGCGGCGAGCCCGTCGCTCGTCCCGCTCAGCGGGACCGGGATCCAGCCGGCGATCGCGGTCACCCCCGCGACCGTCGCCTTCGGCGAGCAGCTCGTCTCGAGCATCGGCGCCTCCCGCTCGCTCACCGTCACCAACTCCGGGAGCGGGTCGCTGAACGTCGGCCGCGCGGTCATCTCAGGCGCCGCCGCTGACGACTACCTCGTCAACGACTCGGGTTGCAGCGGCGGGGTCGCCCCCGGCGGCGAGTGCACGATCACCGTCCGCTTCGCTCCCACGGCCAGCGGCGCTCGCGCCGCGACGCTCGAGGTCCGCAGCGACGCCCCCGGCCCTGCGCCGTCGGTCTCGCTGAGCGGAACCGGCACTGAGGCACCCCCTTCCAACTCCTTCGACATCGGCGTCGCCAAGCTCGACAGGAAGAGGGGAGTTGCGCGGCTTCCGGTCGAGGTCTCCGGCGGCGGCCTTGTCAGCGCGACGGGATCGAAGGTGAAGGCGGCGAGCGGCACCACCGCGAGCGAGGGGACGGTGATCCTCCTCCTCGAGCCCAGCGGCAAGACGAAGCGAAAGCTCCGCAAGCGCGGAAGTGCCGACGTCACGGTCACCATCACCTTCGTGCCCGAGGGCGGCACCGCTCGTAGCCGCCAGACGCGGCTTGAGCTGCGCCGCAAGGTCGCGAAGAGGTAGCGCCGCCACGGCGGCGCCCGCTACCAGGGGTGGCTCGCCCCCGCGACCTGGAGGGGCTCTACCTCCGCGCCGGATTCGACGAGGTCACGGAGCCGCTTGAGCGCCTGCTCCCACTGCCGCTCATACCAACCCGAGCGGTGCATCTTGCTCTTGAGCTTGTCGATGGGATGAGAGGGCTCGGTCCAGAAGCTCACCGTCACGTCGGTCATGGTGCCGCCGTTGGGGACGAGCTCCCAGGCCGTTCCGACCGGCATTCGGTCCAGGCGGGAGCCCTTGCCACGCTCGATCAGCAGGTAGGGAGCCTCGATCTCGTCGATGACGGTCTCGATCCAGCCCGGGAACTTCGAGAGCCGGTAGCGGGCGGCGGCGCCGACGCCGGTCGGATCGACGCGCTGCAGGCGATAGGGATCCTGGAAGTGGTCGCAGAAGCTCGGGCGCTTGGCGAGGTCGCTGACGATCGCGAAGACCCGCTCACGCGGGGCATCGATGGTGATCTCGGCGCTGACTGGGCCCATGCGAGCGAGTCTATCCGTGGCGGGCGCGCAGGAGACGCCGCGGCGGGGCCGAATCGGTCTCCATGGAGCACGGCTCGATTGACGCACCCCGTCCGCCGCTGATGCGAGAGGGCGACCCGGGCGGACCCCCCGCCGCGGCGCCCGAACCGCAGCCGCAACGGCCGATCGACGGCGTCGTGCGCTGCGCCTCCTGCCACCGCTACCCGCTCGTCGGCGAGCAGGTGACCCGCCACGTGGGTCGCCGGGGCGAGGAATGGGCGTGTGAGACGTGCGAGCGCGAGGGTCGCGGCCGCCGTCTCGGCGAGGTCACCGGCGGTGATCGGGTCCGCTCCCTGAGCGGCGCCGCCAACGTTCACCGCGCCCTCTAGCGCGCTTCGCCGCGGGGTCGCCGGGCGGCCCCGAGCGTGGCGAATACACTCGCCGGAATGCGAGACGCTGAGATCCGCTCGAGTTGCTGCCGGGGGCCGCGATGGCGGTGACGATCGCGGTGCTGTCCCAGAAGGGCGGGACCGGTAAGACGACGACGGTGCGCTCCCTCCACGACGTGCTCGAGCGCGTCGGGCTCGACGTGCTCTCGATCGACGCCGATCCGCAGGGGAACCTCTCCGACTACTTCGACGTCGACCCGACCGCGCAGCCGACACTCGGCGAGGTGCTCGCCGGGCATGCCCGCGCCGGCGACGCGGTACACGGGCAGGTGATCCCGGCGAACCTCGGGCTGGCCGAGGCAGAGCTCGTGCTGGCCGGCAAGATCGGCCGCGAGGTGACGCTGCGCAACGCGCTGCGTGACGTCAAGCGCCGCCACGACGTGATCCTCATCGACTGCCCGCCGACGCTCGGCCTGCTCACGGTCAACGCCCTCGTCGCCGCAACCCACGCCCTGCTCTCGACGCAGGCGCAGCACTTCTCCCTGCAGGGCGTCGAGCAGGCGATGCAAATCTTCGACCTCGCCCGCGACACCCTCAACCCCGAGCTCGAGCTGCTCGGCGTGCTGCTCAACATCGCCAACATGCGCACGCGTCACGCGCGCGAGACGATGGCTGCCCTGCAGGAGCGCTTCCCCGGGAAGGTCTTCGACACCGTGATCCGCCAATCGATCGCCTACGCCGAATCGGCCGAGCGGGCGCGCCCGATCCTCGACTACCGGGCCGAGCGCGGCGCCGACTACATCGACCTGGCCGCCGAGGTCCTCGACCGGCTCGGGATGGCGGAGCGCGCCTCGCGGCTGGACGAGGTCCGGCGGGAGACGCTCCCGCCGCGGCTGCTCGAAGCGACCGGCTAGCTCGCACTGGCGCTGAGCGTATCGACCCACCCCTGGCAGGGCAATACGCGTCGCAGGTGCGCTGCGACGGTGCCAGGCATGTAGAACGGCCGGCAGCCGCTTTGCGATTCGGTGCGGCGCCCGTGGCCCCGGCGAGCGCCGCGCGGTCGCACCTGCCGAGGTCCGCCCGGCGCGCTAGCCGCCGGCCGCCTCGGCGCGGCGCATGCCGCGCACCGCCCAGACCCCGAAGACCAGGATCATCACCGCGGCGGCCACGTAGGCCTCCCCCGTCTGCTCCCAGCTTCCCGCGATCAATGTCCGCGCCGCTTCGACGACCGGCGTCACCGGGTTGTACTCCGAGACCGTGTGGATCCAGGAGACGAGCAGCTCCTGCGGCACGTAGACGGGCGCCAGGAAGAGGATCAGGAAGACCGGGGTCTGCATCAGCGGACCCGCCTGGATCGTCCGGAACCGCAACGCGACGCCCGCCGCCCAGAGCCCCGCGGCGAGGTTCACCATCAGCGCCAGCAGGATCAGGCCGCCGAGCTCGAACGCGTCGCTTGAGACCTGCATTCCCGAGAGCATCGCGATCCCGAACAGCATCAGGCCGACCACGAACGCCCTGAACAGGGCCGAGAGCAGGTAGCCGACGACGAGCGCCATCCGGTTCGGCGCCGCCAGCATCAAGCGCCGGCCGAAGCCGGACTCGAAGTCGCGGGCGATCCCGAAGCCGGTGAAGACGCCGCCGAAGGCCGCGGCCTGCAGGAGCACGAAGGCGAACTCGAACGCGGTGTAGCCGTTGGCGTAGTCGAAGCCCGGTGCCTGGTCGATGCGCGACAGCCCTCCCGCGAACGCGGCGAAGAAGAAGAGCGGGAAGACCAGCGTCGGCAGGAGCAGCGAGGGGTTCGTCAGGTAGTTGTGGACGCTGCGCCAGGCGACCGCGAACGCGACCTCGGCGAAGCGGCGGGGGCCGGTGCTGCTCACCCGCGCACCAGCCTCGAGCGCAGGGCGGAGGAGGCGGCGGTCAGGAAGACGACCGAGATCAGCGCCGCGAAGCCGAAGGCGAGCGCCAGCGCCTCGGCATCCCAGCCGGTGACGAAGAGGCTGCGGATCCCCTCGATCAGGTAGGAGACCGGGTTGATCGTCGCGACGGTCTTGAACCAGCCCGCGCCCAGCAGCTCGCGCGGCAGCGATGCCGAGCTGAAGAAGAGGAAGACGAAGAAGACCGGGAAGAGCGACTGCATCGCCTCGCTGTTGCCGACCCGCAGCGCGGAGAAGGTCCCCACGCAGCCGAAGGCGAACGAGATCGACAGCGAGAGCAGCAGGAGCACCGGCACGCCCCAGATCCCCGCGGCGAAGTTCGCGCCCGCGGCGAGGCCGACGGTCAGGTAGACGACGGCCTGCACGAGCCCGACGGCGAGCGCGCCGCCGAGCATCCCCGCCATCAGCGCGCCGCCGGGGATAGGGGTCAGTGCGAGCCTGTTCATCAGTCCGCCCTCGATGTCGGTGGCGACGTCGGTCCCCATGTTGAGCAGCGCGAAGATCGCGCCCTGGATGAACGGGAACGCGAGGATGAAAGTCAGGTACGAGTCGGTCGGGAAGCCGGGGATGTCGGTGGCGGCGTCGAGCCCACCGGCGTTGACGGCGAGCAGGAAGAGCGGGAAGACGAGGCTCGGGATGACCGCGGCCGGCTGGCGCAGCGAGCGCAGGAAGGAGCGCCTCGCGACCTCGAAGGTCTGATCGAACGCGGACGGCATCAGGAGCCCTGCGCCGGCGCCTGTGCGGCCGCCTCGTGCTCGCCGGTGTCCTCGCCGGCGCCCTCGAGCTTGCGCCCGGTCTTGTCGAGGAAGACGTCGTCGAGGGTCGGCGAGTGGACCTGCAGATCGGCGAGCTCGATCCCGGCGCGGTCGAGCTCCCTGACGACACCCGCCAAACCGCCCGCGTCGGCGTTGAGGCGGACGGAGACCGCGCCATCGTCGCCGAAGCCGTCGCTCGGCTCCCCGAGCCCGCACAGGAGCCCGTAGAGCTGCTCGTGGCGATCGCGCTCGAGCGGCACCGCGACGACGGTGGACTGGCCGATCTCGGCCTTGAGATCGGCGGGAGTGCCCTCGGCGACGATCGTGCCGTGGTCGATGATCCCGACGCGATCGGCGAGCTGGTCGGCCTCCTCGAGGTACTGAGTGGTGAGGAAGACCGTCATTCCCTCCTCCGCGGAGAGGCGCTCGACCTCCTCCCAGAGCGAGGTGCGCGACTGCGGGTCGAGGCCGGTAGTCGGCTCGTCGAGGAAGAGGATGCGGGGCCGGTGGACGAGGGCGAGCGCCAGGTCGAGGCGGCGGCGCATCCCCCCGGAGTAGCCGCCGACCCGGCGATCAGCGGCATCGGCGAGGCCGACGCGCTCGATCAGCTCGTCGCCGCGAGCCTGGCGCTCCGGCTTCGGGACCCCCTGCAGCGCCGTCTGCAGCCGCATGTGCTCGCGAGCCGTCAGACGCGGGTCGAGCGCGACCTCCTGCAGGGCGGCGCCGATCACCCGGCGCACCTCGGAGCCCTGACTGGAGATGTCGAAGCCGCCGACGCGGGCCGTCCCGCCCGTCGCGGGTAGCAGCGTCGTCAGCATCAGGACAGCCGTCGACTTGCCCGCCCCGTTGGGCCCGAGGAACCCGTAGATCTCGCCGGTATCCACGTACAGGTCGATCGCGTCGACCGCGAGCGGACCTTTCTTGAACTGCTTGGTGAGACCCTCGACCTCGATCGCCCGGTCGCCGGAGGTGGGTGCATGCATGGCGGCGGACGGTAGCAACGGCGGGTTCGCGGCCAAGGGGGCGCTCGCGCTCAGAGCTCGACGCGCACGCCCTGCGGGGAGAACGGCGCGACGCGCACCTCCGCCCAACCCTCGGCGCGCTCCCGCAGACCCTCGAGCAGGCGGGCTCCCGATTGCCAGTGGCTCCAGACGAGGACCGTGGGCCCGGCTCCGGAGATCGTCGCCCCGATCGCCCCGAGATCGCGAGCGGCCGCAACGATCTCCATCGAGCGCGGGAAGAGGTGCGCGCGGCGGTCCTGATGGATGCGGTCGGAGAGACCGCGTTCGATCAGCGTGAGATCGGAGCGCTCGATCCCGAGCACGAGGTTGGCCGCCGCGGCGACGTTGTGGACCGCGTCGCCGATCGGGAGGTCGGAGCCCATCGCCGCGCGGGCATCCGCGGTCGAGACCTCCTCGGATGGGATCACGAGGATTGCCTCGAGGCTGCTGGGCGGAGCGAGCATCGCCGGCAGCGTCCCGCCGCTCTGCGGCGCGGTCCCGGCGGCGACGTCGATCGGGTCCGGCTCGCTGACGCGCTGCGGCGCCCCCTCCGGTGCCGCCACGACGAAGCCGCCGAACATGGCCGCCGCGACGTTGTCGGGGTGGCCCTCGATCTCGCAGGCGAGCTCGAAGAGAGCTTCGCGGGAGTGGCCGAGCTCGAAGAGGTGATCGGCCGCGACCAGGCCGGCGACGATGGCCGCCGCCGAGGAGCCGAGCCCGCGCGCGAGCGGGACCTCGCTGCGCTGCCGGAAGGCGACCCCGTCGGCGCTGTGAAGACGCTCGAAGGAGCTGACGAGGAGGTTCTCTCGCCCGGTCGGGACGTCGAGGCCGCCGGTGTCGAAGGCGTAGGTGCCGGTCTCCTCGACCTCGAGCTCCAGCTCGATCTCGAGGGCCGCCGCGAGCACGTCGTAGCCGGGTCCGAGGTTGGCCGAGGTGGCCGGAACGCGGACGATTCGCCTGCGACCGCTCATCTCGACATCACCACCGGTCCGTCGCGAGCCGCGACGCGTCGCCGGCGATGCCTCGGGCGAGGATGCTGCGCGCAGGGACGACCGCCCCGGGAAGCAGAACCGCCTCCTTGACCTGGGCGCCGGCTCCGATCTCGGCATCCGGGCCGACGACGAGCGGGCCGCTGAGGCGGGCGCCCGCGCCGATCCGCGCGCCGGGCCCGAGCAGCACCGGGCCCTCGATCTCGACCCCCTCCCCCACATCGGCGTCGCTCGGGGAGTCGCCGTCGGCGAGCATCTCGCCTGCGAGGCGCGGCAGCTTCACGTGGCCCCGCACGGCGTCGAGGTTCCCCTGCAGGTACTCGCGCAGGGTCCCGATGTCGTTCCAGTAGCCGTCGATCTCGTGGACGTGGAAGGGCACGTCGTTCTCCAGTAGCGCCGGGAAGACGTCGTGGGCGAAGTCGACGGGGTCCGCCATCTCATCCCGCGGGAAGTAGTCGAAGATCTCCGGGCTGAAGGCGTAGACCATGCAGTTGACGAGGTCCGACAGCGCCTCGGCGGGGTCAGGCTTCTCCTGGAAGCCCTGGATGCGGCCGTCGGAGCCGGTGACGATGACGCCGTACTCGCTCACCTCGGCGACCTTCTTGACGGCGAGCGTCGCGACGCCGCCGTTGCTGCGATGGGCGGCCATCAAGGCGCTCAGGTCGACGTCGGTGAGCGCGTCACCGGCGAGCACGAAGAACGGCTCGTCCTCGGCGGTCAGGAAGGAGCTGACGTTGCGGACGCCGCCGGCGGTCCCCAGGAGCTCCTCCTCCTGCTCGTAGGAGATCGCCACGCCGAGCTCGGAGCCGTGGCCGAGGCGACCGCGCACGGTCTCGGGGAACCAGTGGAGGTTGGCGATGATCTCCTCCGCCCCGTGGGAGTGGAGCAGCCGGACGAGCTGCTCGACGATCGCCACGTTCCCCACCGGGACGACCGGCTTGGGGACCTCGTGGGTTATCGGGCGGAGCCTGGTGCCGAGGCCCGCCGCCATGACCATGGCGCGCATCGCGGCGAGGCTATCGGGCCGGGCGCGGAGGGACCGGCCTCGGGACCGTGCGAGAACGGTCGAGAGGAGACTTCGCCGCGGATATCGCGGCTTTGTCTCCCCTCGGCGCGCTACGGTCGGCCGAGCTGGTCCTTGAGGCTCTCGATGACCTCGACCGGAGTCGGGTCGACGCCCTCGCGGGCGGCCAGCTCGAGCGAGAGCAGGTCGCCGAGCATCACCGACCAGAGCAGACGCTCGGTGCGGGTCTCGCCCTCGGTCTCCAGCCGGATGACGTCGTGGGCGCGATCCTCGATCAGGCCCGCGGTGAGCTCAACGCGCTGGCGCTCGCGCGGATGCTGATCGCGGTCCTCGAGGAAGACCGCGGTGTAGGCACCCTGCGGACCGCCGGCCCAGCCGACGATCTCGTTGTGGTCCATCTCGGGGAGGTGATGGTCGAAGGCGGGGAGCTTGGAGTTCTCGTTGATCTGGCACTTCCAGCGGTAGGCGATCTTCGCCGTCAGGTCGCAGCCGTAGATCAGGGGCACGGAGCCGTGGATGCGCTCGGCGAGATCGTTCGCGAGGGTCAGCAGGGAATCCGTGGCCGCCTCGAGGTGCGCGGCCGAGGAGTCGATCTCGGTCCGGATCGCGGGGCCGGCGCCGACGAGCGCGGCCACCTCGGCGGCGAGTGTGAACGTGTAGCCGACCGCGGCGCGCGGCTGCAGGCCGGCGGGCATGCCGATCACGGGGACGCCGTCAGCGCGGGCGAGCTCGGCGATCTTGCCGCCGGTCGTGGCGACGACGCGCTGCGCGCCGACCGCCTCAGCCGCCGCGTAGCAACCGATGGTCTCCTCGGTGTTGCCCGAGTAGCTGGAGCAGAAGATCGCGCGGTCGGGGCTCGTCCACGGCGGGACGCCGTAGGCGCGGACGACGTCGAGCGGCTTGCTCAGGCGGGAGCCGAGAGCCGCGGCTGCGAGATCGCCGCCGATCGCCGAGCCACCCATCCCGCAGACGACGAGTCCGGTCGACTCGATCGGGTCGATGTTCGCCGAGGAGAAACGCCAGAGGGCGTCGCGTAGGTGCTCGGGAAGGGCCAGCGCAGCTTCGAGCTGATCGCCGGAGTCGTATGCGCCGATGCGCTCGGCAAGGTCGCTCATGAGATCGATCTCCTCAGGGTCCTCGGAAAGGTCAAGCGGGTCGTGGTCAGACGGTCAGACGGTCTCTTCGGGCTGGACGCGAGCACCGGGCTCGAGGTTCGCCCCCGCGGTGATGGTCGCACCGGCGCCGATCACCGAGTCCTCCGGGACGTTGGCGCCGTCTTCGACGACGACACCGGCCGAGAGGATCGAGCCGACGACCGCGGCGCCGGAGCCGATCCGGCAGGCCGGATGGAGGGCCGAGCCGACGATCGAAGCACCCTTGCCGACGGTGACTCCGGCCCCGAGCACCGCGCGCGGGCCGATGGTCGCCTCGGCGGCGACGACGCAGTCGCCCTCGACGAAGGAATCGCCCTCGACCGCCGCCGCGGGATCGACCTCTGCGTCGGCCGCCACGTAGCGGCCGTCGTCATCGACCTTGGCGCCGGGCTCGGACTCGACCTTGCGGTCGAGGATGTCCCAGCAAGCGGCGAGATAGCGGTCGGGCGTGCCGATGTCCATCCAGTAGCCCTCGAGGCGCTGCGAGTAGAGGCCGTCGCCGACGAGCCGTGGCCACACCTCGCGCTCGATCGAGACGTCCTGGTCGGGCGGAACGAGGTCGAGGACCTCCTTCTCGAGCACGTACATCCCGGCGGAGACCTCGTTGGTGTCAACGGTGGCGGGGTCGGGCTTCTCGAGGAACTCGAGGATCTCGCCCGTCTCGGGGTCGCTGCGGACGAGGCCGAGGCCGGTGATGTCGTCGACCGGATGGACCCCGAGCGTCGCCCGGGCGCCGCTGGAGACGTGGCGGTCGAGCAGGGCGGTCAGATCGAGGTCGGTCAGCGAGTCGCCGTTGAGCGCGAAGAAGCGGTCCTGCAGCAGGTCCTCGGCGAACTTGATCGCGCCGGCGGTGCCACGGGGTTCCGGCTCCTCCACGTAGTGGAGAGTCGGGCCGCCGGGGATCTCGTCGCCGAAGGAGGCGCGGAGCTGGTCGGGAAGGAAGCCGCAGGCCATGACGACGTCGTCGACGCCGTGGCGGGCCAACCAGTCGATCATGTACCGCAGGAACGGCCTGTCGACCAGCGGGATCACCGGCTTCGGCAGCGTCAGGGTCACGGGCCGCAGACGGGTGCCGTGCCCGCCCACGAGGATCAGTGCCTGCATTGCCGCTCCGGTCGAGTTCCCATCGCCGGACTTCTATCGGAAGGCGCGGCCGAAACTGAAATCCGGGTGTGAACGGGCGGCGGTGGTGGCGCTCAGATCGGAGACGAAGTCGCAATCGCAGGTCTCAGGGACCAGCGATTGCGAATCCGTGGAGGGGATGGCGGTTCCCGGGGCTCAGGCGTCGCCGCCGCGGCCGATCCCCTCGTAGGCGAAGCCGGCTGCGCGCAGTTGCGCGGGATCCAGGTAGTTGCGGCCGTCGACGATCAGCGGCGTCCGCATGGCGGCGGCCATCGCAGTCCAGTCGAGCTCGGCGAACTCGGGCCACTCGGTGACGAGGATCGCCGCGTCGGCGCCCTCGAGCGCGTGCTCGGCGGAATCGGCGAGCTCGACCGTCGGCAGGATCCCCTCGGCGCCCTCGTGGGCCACCGGGTCGAAGGCGACGACGTTCGCCCCCTCCCCCTGCAGCCGCGCCGAGAGGACCAGCGAGGATGCCTCGCGCATGTCGTCGGTGTTCGGCTTGAAGGCGAGTCCGAGCAGCGCCACCCGCTTGCCGACCAGCGACCCGAGGTGCTTGGTCAGCTTCCCGATCACCCGCCGCTTCTGCAGCTCGTTCACCTCGATGACCGAGTTGAGCAGCTGGAAGTGGTAGCCCGAGTTGCCGGCGAGCTGCTTCAAAGCAGAAACATCTTTCGGGAAGCAGCTCCCCCCGTAGCCGATTCCGGCCTGCAGGAACTTGTTGCCGATGCGCTCGTCCAGGCCCATGCCGCGGGCGACCTCAGTGACGTCGGCGCCGACCTCCTCGCAGACGTTGGCGATCTCGTTGATGAAGGAGATCTTGGTCGCGAGGAAGGCGTTGGAGGCGAGCTTGATCATCTCGGCGCTGGCGACATCGGTGCGGACGAGCTCGCCGCCGAGCGGCTCGTACAAAGCGGCGACGGCGTCGGAGGCCCACTCGTCACCGGGATCGGCGCCGATCACGACCCGGTCGGGGTGGAGGAAGTCCTGGACCGCTGTGCCCTCCTTGAGGAACTCGGGGCAGGAGACGTAGGCGAGCGTCGGCAGGTCGCGGCGGATCGACTCGCCGGTCCCTGACGGCACGGTGCTCTTCATCACGAGGGCGTGCTCGGAGTCGCCGGAGAGCTGCTCGACGACCGACAGCACCCGCGAGAGGTCGGCGTCGCCGGAGTAGGTGGGCGGCGTGTCGACGCAGCAGAAGAGCAGCTTCGCGTTGGCGAGGAGGTCGTCCATCGAGGTCGTGAAGTTGAGGCGCTCGGTGTGCTCGCGGACGAGCTCGGGCAGGCCGGGCTCGTGGATCGAGAGCTCGCCGCGGGAGAGGCGCTCGACCTTCGCCGCGTCGACGTCCATCGCCCAGACCTCGTGGCCCTGGGAGGCGAAGCAGGCGGCCGTGACCAGGCCGACCCAGCCGACGCCGACGACGCCGACGGCTTCCGGGGACCGCGCGGTCATCCGCCGTGCGCCTCTTCCATCGACTTCGCGATGGCGAGCATCTGGTCGTCGCTGAGCGTCTGCAGCAGCGTGTTCGACACCCAGTAGGAGTTGTCGTCGACGTGGAAGGCGACGAGGCGGAGGCGATCGCCGTCGTAGTAGAGGTCGTAGTCGCGGTCGCCCATCGTGATCGTCTCCGACTTCTTCTCGAGGATCGGCGGGTCGCTCCACTCGGTCCCCATCACGCCGTAGTACTCGCCCGCGGCCTGAGAGCTGTTGAGGTTGAGCACGAGCTTGTAGGCGTCCTGCTTGTTGTCGTCGTTGTCCTTGATCCTGTACTGGCGGGAGTCGGGCTCGTAGCAGGAGCCGGGAACCATCACGGTCGGGACGTAGACGGGGAACTTGAGCCGTCGCGCCGATGTGCGGCCGAACGCGGCGACCTTGTCGGCGCCGTTGCAGGGGTCGTTGGCCGTCGAGGTGACGTCGGCGTTGCTCGCCTCCTCCTGCTTGTCCTTGTCCTCCGACTTCTTGTCCTCGTCGTTGCCGCCCTTGTCCTTGTCCTTCTTCGAGGGGCCGGAGTCGGGGCCGCCGGAGCTGTCCTCCTCGCCGAGGAACTCGTTGACGGCCTTGTCGATGTCCTCCTGGGAGGCGGTCACGTAGGCGATCCCGTTCTCGAGCGAGTCCTGCCCGTTGAAGTGCACCTCCTTGACCGGGACGTCGCGCACGGAGATGAAGGAGCGCAGCATCGAGATCAGCTGCGCCGGGGTCTCGATCGTGGTCGCCGTGTACTTCGTGAAGATGTCGAGCAGGTCGCTGCCCTTGTCGCCGCCGATGATCGGCAGCACCTCGCTGACGGGTACCTGAGCGCGAGCGTTGCGGAGGAAGTCCTGCTGGCGGGCGGCCCGGGTGAAATCCGAGTCGGTGTGCCGGTAGCGGACGTAGTCGAGCGCGTTCAGCCCGCAGAGCCGCTGGTAGCCGGCGTTGATGTCGATCGCCGCGTACTGCTCGGCCTCGCTGTAGGCGGTCGAGTTGTCGTTGAAGTACTTGCGGTCGACGTCCACGTAGACGCAGTTGATCGCGTCGACCGCATCGGCGAACCCCTGGAAGTCGACGTTGACGACGTAGTTGATGTCGAGCCCGGTCAGGTCTTTGACCGTCTCCAGCGTCTTCTTGATCCCACCCTCGGTGTAGGCCTCGTTCAGCTTCGCGGTGCCGTAACCGGGGATGTCGACCTTGAGGTCGCGCGGGAGCGAGAACAGCGACAGCACCTGGTCCTGCGCGTCGACCCGCAGCAGCATCGTGGTATCGGAGCGGCCGGGATCGCCGGGGGTGTTCGAGCGCTTGTCGGAGCCGACGATCAGGATCGTGAAGGGCTCCCCCGGCTTCACCTCGTCGATCGCCCCCTTCGGGACGCCCTTGATGGGAGTGAAGTCCGCGAGGACGCTGTTGAAAGCGAGCAGGCCCGAGAGGGCGACAGCGGTGGCGGTGGCGACGATGATCATCACCGAGGCCGTCATGAACCGCCACCACAGCGCCGGGGTCTTGTCCTGGATGTCCTCGTCGGTGATCGGCGCAAAGCCGCCGGATGTGCCTCCACCTCCACCGGCGCCGAGCGGCGCCAGGGGGCGGTCGCGGACGACCGTGTGCTCGGTGGCGGGCGCATCCGCGGCCTCGGCGGCGGCTGCGGCCGGCGAGACGGCGGTCGCGAGCTCGGCGTCCTCGGCGGGCTGCTCGTCGCCCGCGCTCTCGGCGGGCTGCTCGTCCTCGGCGCCCTCGGCGCTCTCGGCAGGCTCGGCGGGCTCCTCGGCCGCAAGCTCTGAGCCGTCTCCCTCCTCCTCCGGTGTGGCGTCACCCTCCTCCGCGGCGTTCGCGCTCGCATCAGCCGCCTCAGGCTCAGCCTCGGCGGGCGCGTCGGCGCCGGCATCCTCGGCCCCAGCCGTCGGCTCGGCGTCCTCCCCGCCCTCAGCCTCCTCCGCGTCGCCGCTGATGTCACCGAGCGTCTCCGGGGTGGCCCACTCGTCGGTCTCACCGGAAGGCTCGCGTCGCTCCACCGGCGCGACCCACTCGGAGGAATCGGTCTCGTCGAAGCGCACGTCGCTGCGGCCCTCGCGGCTGATCTCGTCCTCGAGGCGCTTGAACTCCTCCGTCAGTCCGAGGCCCTTGTCCTCCTCGTCCTCGGGTGGGCCGTCCTCGGGGCGTCGCTCGTCGCTCACTGCGCCACCTCCAGCACGCCTGGAACGCTGCGCGCGAAATCTCCGAGGGTGCGCCGGTAGGAGGCCAGCGAGGCCAGCGAAACCCACTCGTCGGGACCGTGGTGGCCGCCGCCGACGGGACCGAACTCGACGGCGGGAACGCCGACGCGGATGAAGGAGACGGCGTCGGAGGCGCCGTCGCGGCCGATGCTCGTCACCTGGTCGGGGTGATGGGGACGCGCGGCCTCACAGAGCGCCCGGACCAGCGGCGAGTGCGGATCGACCTCGACCGGCGGGCGGCGGAAGGTGGTCGTCACCTCGGTGTCGGGGATCTCGCGGATCTGCTCGAGGATCGCGTCCTGGTCCTGCTCGGGCAGGTAACGGATGTCGACGTCGATGACGCAGGTGTCAGGCACTTTGTTCAAGGCATCCCCGCCCATGATGCGGCCGAGGTTGATCGAGGGGCGGTCGAAGAGCTCGGAGGACTGTCGTGAGAACGGTAGCGACTCGATTGCCCGGAATACCGAGAACGCCTTCGTGATCGCGTTGTCGCCCTCCCACGGGGTCGAGCCGTGCGCCGCCTTCCCGGCGACCTCGATCCTGACCGCGAGCACGCCCTTGGCCGCCACCCCGACGAGCATTTCGGTCGGCTCGCCGGTGATCGCGAAGTCGCCCCCGTAGCCCGCGTCGACGAGCACATCGCTGCCGCGGTCGACCTCCTCCTCGGTCTCCTCGTCGGGAACGAACGCGAGGCGCACGCGGACGTCGTCCTGGTCGCGCAGGTCGGCGAGCGCCAGCATCATCGCCGCGGCGGCGCCCTTCATGTCGTAGGCGCCGCGCCCCATCAGCCTGTCACCGTCGGTGATCGGCTCGAACTGGCCGGGCTGGCCCGGCACGACGTCGATGTGGCCGTGGATCACGACGACCGGACCTTCGCTCGGCCCGACCTCGGCGATGATGATCGGCAGCTCCCTGACGAGCAGGTGCTTGGTGGGGATGTCGCGGGCTTCGAGCCAGCCCTTGACGAAGCCGGCGCAGTTCCGGATCCCCTCTGGATTCGAGGTGTCGTAGCCGATGAGCTGCTCGGCCAGGAGGCGCTCCTGCATCCGGGCATGGTAGTTCAGCGACGGCCTGTGGCCGCTGCTCCGCCCGCCCCGGGAGCCCCCTCGCGACGCTCAGGAATCGCAGTTGGAGAGCCCCGACTTGGTGTCGATGCTCTCATCCGCCGTGAAGGTGCGGGTGATCTCGAGGTAGCCACCCTTGGCGACCTCGACCTTCTCACCCTTCTTCGCAGCGGCGCGGGAGGCGTCGGCGACGAGGTTCACGTAGCGACGGCCCGCCGAGACGTCGCAGTCGAGGATCTGGGTGGCGACCGCGGGGCGGAACTGCCGGCAGCTCGTGTCGCAGTTGCCGCCGTCGTTGCCCGACTTGTCGTCGTCGTAGGTGCTGCTGATCAGATAGCGGCCCTTGATCGACGTCGGGCTGTCGGCGAGGACCAGGTAACCGGCGATGTCGGGCGCCTGCGGCAGGCTCTCCTCGATCCGCAACATGGAGTCGATCTCGAACTGCCAGCCCTCGAGATCGCTGATGTCCTTGCCGGGCTCGAGCTCCTGGCTGTAGACGACCTGGCGCACGTGGTTCTTGTCGCCGTGGCCGGTGAGCACGTCGAGCGTGTCCTTGGCGGGCTTCTCGTCGATCGGCGGATCCTTCGGCGAGGGGACGCTGGCGTCCGCCTGCACCCAGTACATCGCCTGGCCCTTCTGCGTCTCCACCGCGAGCACGTTGCAGCTCGACGCCGACGGCGGCCTGCAGCCCTTCGCCTTGGGCGAGCTCGCGGTCACCTCGAAGACGATGTAGCGCGCGTTCGCCGGGTCGAGGCCCTGCTTGACCTTCCGCTCGGCGAAGACCTGCTCGAAGTTGAGCGAGATCGAGCAGTGGTGGATGGCGGTCGTGCAGGTCGTCGTCTTCGTCGGCCCGAGGTCCTGCCCCACTCCCGTCAGGTCCTCGCCGACGATGCGGAAGCGGCTCTGGATCTTGACCGGGTCGTAGGTGTACTTCCGCGTCCCCTGGCAGGCCGTGTTCGCCCGCTGATTGGGGATGTAGTCGGTGATCGCGCACTTCGTCAGCGTCACGCTGGCGATCGCGCGCAGGTGCTGGCCGTCGGAGAGCTCGCGAACGGGAAGCTTGTAGACGATCGTCGGCACGCCCTCGGTGGTGATCGGGATGCGCTGGTTCTGGGAGCCGCTGGCGGAGTCGCCCTTGACCAGCGTCGTGGCCCCCTCCGGCCCGGTGTCGGTGTAGATGGAGACCTGGCTGCCGGTGTCGGAGTCGTCGCCGGAGCCGCAGCCGGCGATGAATGCCAGCGCAAACGCCGTGGCGAGCAGCGCAGCGAGAGCCCCCAGCCCGATCAGACGTCGATCCACGCGTTCCCTATCGGCAGGGAGGCGGATCCGATGAACGGCGGGCGCTGGGCACCGCCGCCAGACCTGCCAGACCTGTCACCCGGAAGTGGACTTCTTCCCTGCTTCTCGGTGACAGGTCCCCACCCAAGAGCGGAGAACCCTGAGCGGACGTTGGCGGCTCAGCCGCCGGCGATCTCGAGGAAGGCCTCGGCGCGGGCCTTCGACTGCTCGGCCGCCGCGTACTGGGCCGAGTCCTCCTCGGCCTCGGAGAGCCGCTGCTCGGCGTCCTCGAGGCGGGCCTTCAGCTCCGCCGTGTCGAGGTCGTCGGGGCGCATGGCCTCGCCGACCAGCACGGTGACCTTGTTCGCGAAGACCTCGAGCCAACCCTCGGCGGAGGCGAACCGCTGGCCACCCTCGCTGGAGTCGAAGTCGGAGGCGTCCTCGAAGATCCGCAACTCGTGCGGGACGAGGCGAGCGAGCATCGGCGCGTGCCTCGCGCGGATGCCGATCTCACCGACGACGGTCCGGGTCGAGATCTGGAAGGCCTCGCCCTCGAAGACCTTGCCCTCCGGGGTGAGGACCTCTGCCTGGAGCTTGTGGGCCTCTTCGGCCATGGGGAACGGGCGGCGCCGCGGCTAAGCGGTCGCCTCCTCCTTCTCCTTCTTCTCCTCCTGCTCCTTGGCCTCGGCCTCGGCGCCGGCGGTCTCGTCCTCGCCCTTGCCCTTGGCCTCGTCGAGCACCTGCTCGATCGAGCCCTTCATGTAGAAGGCGCCCTCGGGGATGTCGTCGTGCTCACCATCGACCAGGCCGCGGAAGGACTCCACGGTCTCAGCGACCGGCACGTACTCGCCGGAGCGGCCGGTGAACTGCTCGGCGACGAAGAACGGCTGGCTCAGGAAGCGCTCGATCTTGCGGGCGCGGTTGACCTGGAGCTTGTCCTCGTCGGAGAGCTCGTCGATGCCGAGGATGGCGATGATGTCCTGCAGCTCGCGGTAGCGCTGCAGCACCTCCTGGACGTCGGTCGCGGTGCGGTAGTGATCCTCGCCGAGGATGTCGGCCTTGAGGATCGTCGACGTCGAGTCGAGCGGGTCGACCGCCGGGTAGATGCCCTTCTCCGAGATCGACCGCGAGAGCGTCGTGGTCGCGTTGAGGTGGGCGAACACCGACGCCGGGGCCGGGTCGGTGAGGTCGTCGGCGGGGACGTAGACGGCCTGGATCGAGGTGACCGATCCCTGCGACGTCGAGGTGATCCGCTCCTGCAGCTCACCCATCTCGGTCTCCAGCGTCGGCTGGTAGCCGACGGCGGAGGGCATGCGGCCGAGGAGCGCGGAGACCTCCGAGCCGGCCTGCACGAACCGGAAGATGTTGTCGATGAACAGGAGCACGTCCTGGCCGCCGACCTCGCGGAAGTACTCCGCCATGGTCAGGCCGGTCAGCGCGACGCGCAGGCGCGCGCCCGGGGGCTCGTTCATCTGCCCGAAGACCATCATCGTCTTGTCGATGACGCCGGACTCCTGCATCTCGACGTAGAGGTCGTTGCCCTCGCGGGTCCGCTCGCCGACGCCGCAGAAGGCGGAGAGTCCGTCGAGCTCCTCCGCGATGTTGCGGATCAGCTCCTGGATGAGCACGGTCTTGCCGACGCCGGCGCCGCCGAACAGGCCGACCTTGCCGCCCTTGGCGTAGGGAGCGAGGAGGTCGACGACCTTGATGCCGGTCTCGAGGATCTCCTGCGTCGGGGTCAGGTCCTCCGCGGTCGGGGCGGGGCGATGGATCGGCCAGCGATCCTCGCCGGCGACGTCCTCGCGCTCGTCGATCGGGTCGCCGAGGAGGTTGAAGATGCGGCCGAGGGTGTCCTTGCCGACCGGGACCGTGATCGCGGCGCCGGTGTCGGTGACCTCGTCACCGCGACGCAGGCCGTCGGTCGCGTCCATCGCAACCGCGCGAACCCGATCGTCGCCGAGGTGCTGCTGAACCTCGAGGGTGAGGTCGATCGCATCACGGCCGTCACCGGCGGGGACGTCGATCTTCAGCGCCGAGTAGATCTCGGGAAGGCCGTCGGGGAAGACGACGTCGACGACGACGCCGATGACCTGCTCGACCTTGCCGACGTTGGTGCCGTTGTTCTCGTTCTCAGCCATTTCTGGTTTCAGCTCCTTGGTTCCTGTCGAAGTTCCGAAAAAGTTCTCAGTGCCTGTGGCAAGCGCCTACGACGAGCCCAGCGCCTCGGCGCCGCCGACCACCTCGAGGATCTCCTGGGTGATCTCCGCCTGGCGGACGCGGTTCATCTCCAGCGTCAGCCGGTCGATCATGTCGCCGGCGTTCTCGGCCGCGTTCCTCATCGCCGTCATCCGCGCCCCGTGCTCGGAGGCGGTCGACTCGAGCAGCCCGCGGAAGACGGAGAGGTTCACGTACTCGGTGAAGAGCAGCGTCAGCGCCTCCTCGGGATCCGGCTCGTAGACCCACTCCGAGCGGCTCTGCGCCTCGGCCAGCTCCTCGTCGAAGTCGTCGGTCTCGTCGGGGATGCCCTCGCCGTAGACCTCGGCATCCTGCAGCGGCAGCAGCGTCTGCCTGCGCACGTACTGGGTCAGCGGCGAGACGTAGCGGTTGTAGAAGAGCTCGACGCGGTCGAGCTCCTCGTCGACGTAACGGGCGGTCACCGCGTGGCCGATGTCACGGGCGTTGGCGAAGCCGGGACGGTCGGTGAAGCCGGTGAAGGCCTCGACGACCGACTCACCGCGGAAGGTGAGCGTGGAGGCGCCGCGGCGGCCGACCACGTAGTAGTCGACGTCGACCCCGTCGGCCTTGTACTCGTTGCCGAGCCTCAGGCCGGCGCGGATGATCTGCGAGTTGAACGAGCCCGCGAGGCCGCGGTCACCGGTGACGAGGATGATCCCGACGCGCTCGGGGTCCTCGTGATGGCGCTGCAGCAGCGGCACCCGCTTCTCGCTGTTCTTCGACGCCTCGGCGACCTGCTGGGTCATCTTCCGGAGCGCCTGCGCGTAGGGACGCATCGCATCGATGCGCTGCTCCGCGCGCCGCAGCCGCGCAGCGGCGACCATCTCCATCGCCCGCGTGATCTTGCGGATGTTCTTGACGGAGCTGATCCGTGTCTTGACTTCCTTCTGGGTAGCCATGAGCTTCGGTGTCGCGGGGTTGTCGGCGGCCGTCCGTGAGGACTAGACCGTCGCCGCTGCCTCCTCGTCCGCCTCCTGATCAGCGGCCTCATCGGCCTCGGTCTCGACGTCCTCGCCCTCGGCGGGGACGCGCCCGGGCTTCGAGCGCTCCTCCTCGGACTTGATCCGGTCGGACTCGCCCTCCTCGAGCTCGTTGCCCTCGGCATCGAAGTCGGGCCCGAAGTCGTCGATCGCCTCCGCGATCGCGTCGCCGAGCTCCTTCTCGCGGTCGTCGTCGAGCTGACCGTCCTCGTTGATCGACTTGAGCAGATCGCCCTTCTCGCTGCGCAGGCGGCTGCGCAGGTTCTCGAGGAAGTCGGCGACGCGCTCGACCTTGATCCGGTCGAGGAAGCCGCCGGTGCCCGCGTAGATCGCGGCGACCTGGTCGGCGACCGAGAGCGGGTTGCGCTCGACCTGGTTGAGCGCCTCGACGAGGCGCTCGCCGCGAGCCAGCGTGCGCTGGGTCTCGGGGTCGAGCTCGGAGCCGAACTGCGCGAAGGCCTCGAGCTCGCGGTACTGCGAGAGGTCGAGGCGGAGCTTGCCGGCGACCTTCTTCATCGCCTTCGTCTGCGCGTTACCGCCGACCCGGGAGACGGAGATGCCGACGTTGATCGCCGGGCGGACGCCCGAGTAGAACAGGTCCGACTCCAGGAAGATCTGGCCGTCGGTGATCGAGATGACGTTCGTCGGGATGTAGGCCGACACGTCGGAGGCCTGCGTCTCGATGATCGGCAGCGCCGTCAGCGAGCCGCCGTCGAGCTGGTCGGAGAGCTTGACCCCGCGCTCGAGCAGGCGTGAGTGCAGGTAGAAGACGTCGCCCGGGTACGCCTCGCGACCCGGCGGGCGGCGCAGCAGCAGCGACATCTGGCGGTACGCGTAGGCGTGCTTGGTGAGGTCGTCGTAGATGCAGAGCGAGTGGCCGCCCTTGTACGTGAAGTACTCGGCCATCGCGGTGCCCGCGTAGGGCGCCATGAACTTGATCGGGGCGGCCTCGTCGGCGGGGGCGGCGACGATGATGGTGTTCTCCATCGCGCCCGCCTCCTCGAGCGTGTTCATCAGCTGCACGACGGTCGCCATGCGCTGACCGATCGCGACATAGACGGAGACGACGTCCTCGTCCTTGTTGTTGATGATCGTGTCGATCGCGATCGCGGTCTTGCCGGTCTGGCGGTCGCCGATGATGAGCTCGCGCTGGCCGCGGCCGATCGGGATCATCGCGTCGATCGCCTTCAGGCCGGTCTGCATCGGCTCCTTCACGCCCTGACGCTGGATCACGCCGGGAGCCTTGAACTCGGCGGGGCGCGTCTGGGTCGTGTTGATGTCGCCCTTGCCGTCCAGCGGCCGGCCGAGCGGATCGACCAGGCGGCCGAGGAGCTCCTCGCCGACCGGGATCTCGAGCAGGCGGCCCGTGCGCTTGACGGTGTCGCCCTCGACGATCTGGTCCCACTCGCCGAAGAGCACGGCGCCGACGTTGTCCTCCTCGAGGTTCAGCGCGAGGCCGGTCACGTCGTGTGGCAGCTCGAGCATCTCGAGCGACATGCAGTTGTCGAGGCCGTGAACGCGGGCGATGCCATCGGCGATCGACAGGACGGTCCCGACCTCGGCGAGGTCGGCGCTGCCGGTCTCCATTCCCTCGATCCGCTGGCGCAGGATCGACGAGATCTCGTCGGGCTTGATGTCCATGTTGGTTTCTGGCTCCTCTTTTTCGAAGTTCTTGAAAGTTCTCTGTGCGGTCCGCGCCCCGCCGCCTCAGGCGGCGTGAAGGACCTCTCTGCGCAGCTTGTCCAGGCGGCTGCGGATGCTCGCGTCGAGCACCCGGTTGCCGACCCGCAGTACGAGGCCGCCGACGATCGACTCGTCGACCTCGCTCTTCAGCTCGATCGTCTTCCCGGTCTTCCGCTCGATCTCGGCGCCGATGTTCTCGACGATCGAGGGGTCGAGCTCGATCGCGCTGGTCACGGTCACCTCGAGGCGCTCGTTGGCCTCGTCCCAGAGCTCGTCGAAGCGCTGGCGGATCTTGAAAAGAGCCGGCATCCGGTGCTTCTCGGCGAGCAGCTCGAGGAAGTTGACGAGCTCGGGGTTGCCGCCGTCGATGGCCTTCGCGATCCCCTCGCGCTTCTCCGCCGAGGAGAAGTAGGGGCTGAAGAAGAAGACCTGCAGGTCGCGGTCCTCGGCGACGGCGTCGGCGAACTGGCCGAGCTGCTGCTGGACCTCGTCCAGCGAGCCCTTCTCCTCGGCGACGTCGAACAACGCCCCGCTGTAGACCTTGGCGATCTCCTCCATGGGTGGCTCCTCGGGCTCCTCGTCCGCCTAGTTCCGGCTCGGCTCTCCGGAGAGGGCGCTGAAGTCGACCTCGGCCAGAGCCTCCTCGACGAGCCGCTTCTGGTCGTCGGCATCGAGCGACTTCCGCGCGACCTTCTCGGTGGCGAGCACCGTCAGGTCCGCGATCTCCTTGCGGATCTGCTCGAGCGAGCGCTTCGTCTCGGCGTCGATGTCCTTGCGGGCGGCAGCGACGAGCTCCTCTCGCTTCGCCTTGCCCTCCTCGGTTGCCTCGGCCTTCGCGGCGTCGCCGGCGCGCTTGGCGCGGGCGACGATGTCGTCGGCCTGCTCGCGAGCCTCCTTGAGGCGCTCGCGGTACTCGGCGAGGACCTCCTCGGCCTCGGCGCGCTGGCGCTCCGACTCGTCGATGTTCTTCGCGACCTTCTCGGCGCGCTCCTCGAGCGCCTCCGTGATCTTCGGGAACGCGAACCGCTTCAGCACGAGCATGGTGACGACGAACGCGACGAGCGTCCAGATCATCAGCCCGATGCCGGGCTGGACGAGGAAGCTTCCGCCTCCCTCCTCCTCAGCGGCTTCCGCCAGCGGGAGTGCTGTCGCGATGAATGCGATCGGGTCCATCGTCGGCCTAGAGGAAGAAGGCGATCAGACCGAAGATGAACGTGTAGAAGGCGACGGCCTCGGTGAGGGCGAAACCGAGCCAGCGGATGCTCTGCAGCTCGTCCTTCATCTCGGGCTGACGGGCGACGGACTCGATCTCCTTGCCGAAGATGATTCCGATGCCGATGCCGGCGCCGATCGAACCGAGACCGGCACCGACGCCGAGCGCGATGGCCTTGCCCGCGTCCGTGACGCCGGTGTCGGTCAGCGTCTCGGTGGACTGCGCCAGAAGCGTGAGATCCATTGTGCGTTGACTCCTTTGGTTAGTGGCTCTCGGAGGTTGCTTCCCCGAGGTAGATTGCGGTCAGGATCGAGAAGATGAACGCCTGCAAGCCGGCGACGATCACGATCTCGAAGATGTAGAAGGCGAACGCCATCGGGAACGTCAGCACGCCGAGCGCGCCGAGGCCGAGCAGCACCGCCAGCCCGCCGCCCATGAAGAGCAGCAGCAGGTGGCCGGCGAGGATGTTGGCGAACAGTCGGACCGAGAGCGAGATCAACCGCACGAACTGCGAGATCGCCTCGATCAGGAAGATCAGGAACTGGCCGATCGGGTTCATGTTCTCGAGGCCCGAAGGCAGCCAGGTCTTCAGGTACTTGATCGGCCCGTGGTGGCGGATGCCCTCGGCCTGGTACATGACCCAGACGACCAGAGTCAGCACCAACGGGATCGAGATGTTCGCCGTCGCCGCGTAGAGCGCGAAGGACGGCACCTCCATGCCGAAGATGTGGACCGGGTGCTCGGTGTTCGTCGGCAGCGGGATCAGGCCGATGAAGTTCGAGAAGAGGATGAAGAAGAAGAGGGTGGCGAGGAAGGGGAAGTACTTGGCGGCGAGCTTCTCGTTGAGGTTGTCGTTGGTGATCTGCTTGCGGATCACGTCGTAGATCACCTCGACGGCCATCTGGGTCTTGTTCGGCTTCGCCTTCATGCGGTTGGCGATCATCACCATCGAGACGCAGGTGATCACCGAGGCGAGGACGATGTAGAGGACCGCCTTGTTGATCGAGAGGTCGATGCCACCGAGGTGGATGTCGACCCAGGGATCGAGCTTGAACTCGTTCTGCGGCTGGAACTCGTCGTTCTTGCCGTCGCTTCCGAAGATCAGGAAGATCGCGATCATCAGCAGCGCGTAGCCGCCGAAGACGAGCAGCAGCTTCTTCTTGGTGCTCATCGCAGTGAACCTTCCGCTTCGGGATGCAGGACGTGCTCCGCGAACTGGCCGCAGAGGCTGATCGTCACGAGGACCAGGGCCAGGACGGCACCGGCGAGGCCGGCGTCGCGCTCGGCCAGCAGGCCGACGAGCAGAATCGCTCCGGCGAGGATCCAAAGGCGGCCCATCATCGCGGCGGCGGTGACGCCGAGGGCGGCGTTGCGGTTGCCGGCGCTGAGCGCGTCGCGACGGCGGCGGTCGGCCATCTCGGTGCCGATCCGGCCGGCCACCCAGGCGGCGCCGACGACGAACCAGCCGATCAGCGGGGCGTCCGCCAGGATGAAGACGGGCAGCGCGATCAGCAGCGCGAGGATGTCGAGGTTGCGAAGCAGCATCTCGTGGTGGTGCGGCGGGGCGGCTACCGGCACTTCAACGGCCGGAGGCGAGCGCGGCTCCACCCCCCCGTCGCGCCAGGCGCGGCGTGGACCAGGCGCGGGCAGCGATCGCGCTTGCGGGCGCTGAGCTCACGGGCGGATGCGGCGCCACTGCGGGCGGCCCGACGATGCTCGTCGGACGGCTCGGGGTCTCCGGGGTTGTCGAAGTGTCGATGGTCCAAGTTCCGTGGGGGTCCGAGCTGGGATCCGGCCGACTCTGAAACTTCTCTCCCAAGTCGGCTGCTCGGGCTGCGGGCGGCCGAATATACCCGATAGTCGGACGGCTCAGCGGTCGGCTCGGAGGTCCACTCCGGAACCCCGAATCGTGTTTCCGTGAGTACGTGGCAGGTCGCATTTTCGCCCCGCCGACATGGCCTGCGCCTCAGCCCTCCCCGGGGGGCTCCACACCGGCCCCCGGCTCCCCCGCCTCGGCGTCGGGAACGCGGAAGCTGCCCGTCTCGAGCTCGTGCTCGACCTCGCGATCGACCTCGGCCTCGGTCGGCGGCGTCGCCGCCCCGGCGCTCGCCTCGCGGAACCGGAAGCGACGGAGCTTGAGGATCTCGAGCACGTAGATGACGTAGAAGCTCGCAGCGACCGCGAGCACCAGGATCGCCCCCATGACGATCGCCCATCCCGTGTCGAAGTTGCCGCGGTCGTCGCTGTAGGGGATGAACCGGAGCGCGAGCGCCACCGCGGCCATGACGGCGGTCCATCCGTACAGGTAGGCGAGCGTGCGCCGCTGCGAGAAGCCGATGTTGGCCATCCGGTGGTGGAAGTGCCAGGCGTCGGCCTCGTAGATGGGGCGCCTGTACTTGATGCGCTTGGCGACGACGAACCCGGTGTCGAGGATCGGGACCGCGAGCACGAGCAGCGGGAAGGCGAGCGCGACGACGGCGTTCGTCTTCAGCGCCCCCTGGATCGCCGCCACCGCCAGCAGGTAGCCGAGGAGGTTGGAGCCGGTGTCGCCCATGAAGCTCGAGGCGGGCGGGAAGCCGTGCCGAAGGAAACCGAGGGCGCCGCCGGCGGTGATCGCGGCGAGGATCCCGGCCGGATTGCGCTCCAGCGAGAGCGCGACGGCGGCGAGTGTCGCGGCGCTGATCAGGCAGACGCCGGCGGCGAGCCCGTCGACGCCGTCGATCAGGTTGACCACGTTCGCCATCGCGACGATCCCGAAGATCGTGCCGAGCTCGCCGATGTCGACCGCGCCGGCGACGGGCAGGTTGAAGACGGTGTGCGCGGAGGGGTCGACGCCACCGATGAAGGGGAGGGTGAAGACGTCGACGGTGACCCCGGCCGAGACCGGGATGATCGCCGCGACGATCTGCCCGATCAGCTTCAGCAGCGGGTTCAGGTCGACGATGTCGTCGACGATCCCGACCGTGGCGATGACGACGGCGCCGAGCAGGATCGCCCGCGTCTCCTCGTCCCAGGGCAGGAAGATCACCCCGGAGACCAGGACCGCGACGAGGATCGCCATCCCCGACAGCTTCGGTGTCGGGACGACGTGGAGGGAGCGCTCGCGCGGCTGGTCGATCGCGCCGATGCGCCAGGCGAAGGCCTCGGCTACGGGGACGAGGAGCCACGCGATTGCGGCGGCCGCCGCGAAGGCGAACAGTGCGTCGACGGTCTCAGGCATCGGCGGGGAGGCCCTCGCCTCGCCGCGAGACTACCCGACCCCTTCCCGTGCCCCGGTGGCGGCCAGCGCGGCATCGGCGAGGATCCCGGCGTCCCGCGGGTTGACGGGACCGGGGTCGCGGTCGCGCTTGGCGAGCTCGAGGGCCGCGGGATCGGCCAGCTCGCGGAGCTCCCCCGAGGCGATCAGCTTCTCGTCGACTGCCCCCATCCGGCCCGAGAAGATCGTCCACACCGGGACGCCCAGCGCGACCGCCTCGCGGTTCATCGTGCCGCCGGCGCTGACCACCAGGTCGGCGTAGGCGATCAGGCTCTGGGCATCGATCGCCCGCTCGGGGACGATCAGGCCGGCGTCGCCGCGGGCGCGAGCTGCGCGCCCCTGCTCCTCGGTCCGCGGGATCAGAACGGCAAGCACACGCTCGTCGGCGGCGAGACGGTCGAGAAGCGACTCGTACAGCGGGTTGTCGGCGTGGTAGGCGGAGGTCTCGGGCGGCGGGCGGACGACGACGAGCACCCGGTCGTCCGTCGTCCGCGCAGGTCGGACCCCGCGCTCGTCGAGGCCGAGCTCGGCGAGGACCGCCGCGTCCGGCTCGAAGTCCGCGAGGTAGTAGTCCTCCTTGAGGCCGGGATAGCGGAACAGCTTCGCCTCGCTTGCACCGGCGTCGAGGAGCCGGTCGAGTGGGATCGCGTCGGGGACGATCACGCGCCTGGCCGCGCGCCAGGCGAGCTTCCGCTGCAGGCCGGCGTACTCGTAGTCCTGCATCTGCGCCTGCGGGATTCGCAGCAGCGAGCCGACGACGGCGACGTCGACCGACCCATGCGCGATCGCGAGGTCGAACCGGCGCGGGCGCGCCCAGCGGCCGAGTTGCGCGCTGCGGCCGGCGAGCGCTCCGCCCTTGGCGAAGATCGATGCCCCCGCGTGGGTTCCGAACGTCTCGTATTCGAGGCCGAGGCGGTCGAGCACACCCTCGGTCTGCCCGTAGCTGCGCGCCGTGATCTCGACTTCGTGGCCCGCCTCTCGCAACCGCTCGATGACAGGCCGCAGCACCAGGGGGTGCGCGGCAGCCGTGCAATCGACCCAGATCTTCACCGGGAAACCACCCGGTCCGGTGACAGGCTCAGAGCGCGCCCGCGCCGGCGAAGGAGCTGATCTGCGGGTACAGAGGGAACGCCTCGGTCAACGCCCGCGTCCGCTCCTGCAGCGATCCCCGCTCGGCCTCGAAATCCTCCGACAGCGCGGCGCAGATCACTTCGGCGATCTCGCGCATCTCGTCGGTGCCGAGGCCACGGGTGGTCAGAGCCGGGGTTCCGATTCGCAGGCCGGAGGGGTTCATCGGCGGCCGCTCGTCGAAGGGGATGGCGTTGCGGTTCACGGTGATCCCGATCTCCTCGAGCCGATCCTCGGCGGTGCTCCCGTCGAGACCCTTGACGGTGACGTCGACGAGGACGAGGTGGACGTCGGTGCCGCCGGTGAGCACCTTGACGCCGCCGGCCTCGAGCCCCTCGGCGAAGGCCTTCGCGTTGTCGAGGGTGCGCCGCTGGCGCTCGCGGAACTCCTCGGTGGCCGCGATCCGCAGCGCCACCGCCTTGGCGGCGATCGCGTGCATCAGCGGGCCACCCTGGTTGCCGGGGAAGATCGCGCTGTTGATCTTCTTCGCGTGCTCCTCGCGGCACAGGATCATGCCGCTGCGGGGGCCGCACAGCGTCTTGTGGACGGTCGTGGTGACGACGTCGGCGTGCTCGACCGGGTTCGGGTGCTCGCCGGCGGCGACGAGGCCTGCGAAGTGGGCCATGTCGACCATCAGCAGAGCGCCGACCGAGTCGGCGATCTCGCGGAAGCGCGCGAAGTCGAGTTGACGCGGGTAGGCGGACCAGCCGGCGACGATCATCTTCGGCTGGTGCTCCTCCGCGAGGCTCGCGACCTCGTCCATGTCGACGCGCAGGCTCTCGCGGTCGACGTGGTAGGGGACCGGGTTGTAGAGCTTGCCCGAGAGGTTGAGCTTCATCCCGTGGGTGAGGTGGCCACCGTGGTCGAGGGCGAGCCCCAGGAACGTGTCGCCGGGCTGCAGAAGCGCGGTGTAGACGGCGTTGTTGGCCTGCGCTCCGGCGTGCGGCTGCACGTTGGCGTGCTCGGCGCCGAACAGCTCCTTGGCGCGGGTGATCGCGATCTCCTCGGCGACGTCGACCTCCTCGCAGCCGCCGTAGTAGCGCTTGCCGGGGTAGCCCTCGGCGTACTTGTTCGTCAGCACCGAGCCGGCCGCGTCGAGCACCGCCTGGGGAACGAAGTTCTCGGAGGCGATCATCTCCAGGGTTCCCTGCTGGCGGGCCAGCTCGCGGTCGAGGACCTGCGCGATCTCGGGATCGACCTCGCCGATCGGGGCTGTCTGGAGGTCCTCGGGCAGATCACTCATCGGATGGGTCACTCCTCCTCGTCGTCGTAGCGGGCTTGGCGGTCCCGATCGCGTTCGATCGCCGCGATCTTCTCCACCCGGCGGGCGTGGCGGCCGCCGTCGAAATCGGTTGCGAGGAAGCGCTCCACGATCGGGGTCGCGTCCTCGGGGCTGAGGCGCGCGCCCGACAGGGTCAGCACGTTCGCGTCGTTGTGGCGGCGGCTCATCTCCGCCTCGTCGGGATCGTGAGCGTTGACGGCGCGGATGCCCTCGAGCTTGTTGGCGACGATCGAGACCCCGACGCCGGAGCCGCAGACGATCACCGCGCGGTCCGCCTCGCCCTCGGCGACCATCTCGGCGGCGGCGGCGGCGAAGTCCGGGTAGTCGACCGACTCGGTGGAGTCGGTCCCGACGTCCTCGACGTCGTGGCCGTCGGAGCTGAGCAGCTTCCCGACGGCGCTCTTGAGCTCGTATCCGGCGTGGTCAGATCCGATCGCGATGCGCACCGCGCGAGGGTAGCAACGGCATCGGGGGCCGCCGGGCTCTTCCATGCCGAACGTCACTCGTTGCCCCCTATAGGGGGTATTGCGTGACGTTCGGAGCAAGGAGCGGTCAGCCGAGCGCGGCCTCGACCTGCGCCCGCGACAGCGCGCCCTCACGCAGGATCGTCCACCCTCCCCCGCTCCCCTCGTCGATCGCGGTGATGTCGATCACCGTCGAGGGGGAACCCGTGAGCCCGCCGCCGTCGATGGCGAGGTCCACCGCTTCGACGATCGCCGCGGGCACATCGGCGAAGGCCGACGGAGCCGGCTCCCCCGAGACGTTGGCGCTCGTCTGGAACATCGCCACGTGGGCGCCGGCGAGCGGGCCGCCGATCAGGCGGACTCCGAGCCGCTCACGATCCTCGCGGCAGGCGAGCGGGTAGCGACGCTCAGGATTGGCGATGACGAGCGTGACCGGCCCGGGCAGCAGCGCGCCGACCGCCTCTCGCGTGCGCTCGCCCATCGACGGCACGAGCTCCCGCATCAAGAGCGGCGAGAGGTACATGACCGCGGACGGCTTGCCGTCGTCACGGCCCTTGATCTCGTGGATCCGCTCGATGGCGTCCGCTCGCAGCGGATCGCAGGCGAGGCCGTAGAGCCCGTCCGCCGGAAACAGCGCGACGCCACCCCCGTGGATCGTCCGCTCGAGCGCCGCGCGGACCGCCTCGGGCCCATCGCCGGCGATGGAGACCGTCTCACCCACGCCGTCGCACGCTCATCGCCCGATCACCGCGCGGTCGAGACCGCCGAGGTCCTTCCTCACCTCGACGTCGGCGTAGCCCGCTCCGCGGACCAGCTCCGCCACCGCCTCCCCCTGCTCGAAGCCGATCTCCAGCGCGACGGCCGCCGCGCTCAGGCCGCCCCCCGGTCCGAGCCGGGCGAGCAGCCCGCGGATGGCGTCGAGGCCGTCGGGCCCCGAGGTCAGCGCCTCGCGCGGCTCGAACTTCGTGATCTCAGGGGCCAGGCCCGGCCACTCGTCGTCGCGCACGTAGGGGAGGTTCGCGACGACGAGGTCGAACTCCCGCGGCGCGGAGGGCACCGGCCCGAGCTCGAGCGTCACCCGCTCCCGGAGCCCGAGGGCGACGACGTTCTCGCCGGCGAGCGAGAGCGCCGCCGCGGAGGTGTCCACGGCGGTGACCGCGCACCCCGGCAGCTCGTCGGCGATCGCCAGCGCGATCGCCCCGCTCCCGGTGCCGACGTCGAGCGCGCTCCCCGGGTGCAGCTCGAGGGCGATGTCGACCAGCAGCTCCGTCTCCGGGCGCGGGATCAGCGCGCGGGCGTCGCAGCGCAACTCGATCCTGCGGAAGCCCCGGCTGCCGAGGATGTAGGCGACCGGCTCGCGGCGCAGGCGTCGGCGCACCATCGCCCCGAAGGCGCGCGCGGCGGCGGCATCGACCCCATCCTCGGGCGAGGCGATCAACGCGGCGCGGTCGCGGCCGGTCGCCTCGGCGAGCAGCACCTCGGCGTCGAGGCGCGGCGCCTCCACACCGGCCGCGCGCAGGGCGTCGGTCGCTGAGGTGAGCGCCTCGCGGATCGATCCCGTGACCGCCCCGATGCGAGACACCGAGGCGGAGCCGAGGTCGTTCATCTAGGCCTCGGCGGCCTGCGCCTCGAGGCGGCTGCGCTTCTCCTCGGCCGCCAGCGCGTCGGTGAACTCGCGCAGGTCGCCGGCGAGCACCTCGTCGAGCGCGTGGCTGGTCAGCTTGATCCGGTGGTCGGTGACGCGCCCCTGGGGGAAGTTGTAGGTCCGGACCTTCTCGGAGCGGTCGCCGGTACCCACCTGCGAGCGCCGCTCGGCCGAGAGCTCGGCCTGCTGGTCGGCGATCGCCTGCTCGAGCAGGCGCGCGCGCAGCACCCGCATCGCCTTGTCGCGGTTCTGCAGCTGCGACTTCTCGTCCTGCATCGAGACGACGATGCCGCTCGGCTTGTGGGTGATCCGCACCGCCGAATCGGTCGTGTTCACCGACTGCCCGCCGGGGCCGGAGGAGCTGTAGACGTCCACCTGCAGGTCGTTGGGGTCGATGTCGACGTCGACCTCCTCGGCCTCCGGAAGCACGGCGACGGTCGCGGTGGAGGTGTGGATACGCCCCTGCGACTCCGTCTTGGGCACGCGCTGGACGCGGTGGGTCCCCCCCTCGAACTTGAAGACCGAGTAGGCGCCCTCGCCCTTGACGGCGAAGGTGACGTCCTTGAAGCCGCCCTGCTCGGCCGCGCTCTGGGAGATCACCTCCGTCGAGAAGCCGCGCACCTCGGCGTAGCGGGTGAGCATCTTGTAGAGGTCGCCGGCGAACAGGGCGGCCTCGTCGCCGCCGGCGCCGCCGCGGATCTCGACGAGGACGTTCTTGTCGTCGTTGGGGTCGGTCTCGACCATCGCCAGCCGGATCTCCTCGGCCAGCTCCTCGAGCCGGGCCGGCGCGTCGGTGACGACGCGGCGCAGCTCCTCGTCCTCCTCCTCGGCGAGCAGCTCACGCGCCCCCTCGAGATCGTCGCTGAGGGTCCGCCACTCGACCGCCAGGGCGTTTGCGCCCTGCAGGCGCCGGTACTCGCGCCCGACCTCGGCGTAGCGCTCGCGGTCGGCGATCACGTCGGGATCCGACATGTCGCGTTCGAGCTCGCCGAAGCGGCTCTCGATCTGCTCGACGAGCTGCTCGATCATGTTCAGGATTGTGACGGCTGGCGAACCGGCGGAGTTGCGAGCGCCGCTGCCAAGGACGCAGGAGGCGACGCGGCCCCAGGGCCGCGAGCCGACGAGGACGCCGGCAGCGGTGCTGTTAACCCGCCGCCTTCTGGCGGCGGCGGTTGAAGCGCTCAACTCGGCCGCCGGTGTCGACCAGCTTCTGCTTGCCGGTGTAGAACGGATGGCAGGCGGAGCAGATCTCGACGTGAATCTCGGACTGTGTGGAGCGCGTCTCGAACTCGTTGCCGCAGGCGCAGCGGACGTGGGCGCGGGCGTACTCGGGGTGGATCTCGGTCTTCATCCCCACCCATATTAGGGAGGCCGTCCAGAGCCGCGATCCCGCGGCGTGGAATAGCCTCCCCGGGCAGTGGAGGGGCAGGAACGCTGCACGCTGCCATGGCGATCGACGCTCGCCTTCGCGGCGCTTGCCGCGGCGCTCGCCGTGTTCGCCGGCTGCGGCGGCGGCGACCCGCAGGAGACGGCTGATCACAGCGCGGGAATCGAGCTCGCCGCGCGCCTCCCGAGCGACGACGCGCTCAACGTGGCGGTCGCCGACGTCGCCGCGATCCGCCAGGCGCTCGGGATGCGCCCCGGGTCGATCCCACCGACGCATTCCGGCGAGGACGACCTCGTGTTCCTCGACGAGATCGCCCCGGCGCTGGGCGTGGTCCAGAGCGGCGAGTTCCCCCGCCCGGTGGTCGATGCCGCGATGCGCCGCGCCCAGTGGATCGCGGGCGTCGCCGGCGACAAGGGGGTCACGGCGTTCGCGATCGACGGCGACTCCGCCGAGCTCGAGCCGACGCTGCTTGCAGCGGGGATGGTCGAGGACGACGGCGAGTACGTCGCCGAGGACGGTGCCTTCGCGGTGGCGCTCGGCGACGGGTTGGTCGTGTTCGCCGACGATCCCGGCGACGCCGAGCCGGTCGTCGAGCGGGAGGACGGGGAAGCGCCTGAGGAGCTGATGCAGCTCGACGGGGACGGGGACCTGATCACGCTGGCGCGGTTCGGCGCCGACTGCGTGGACGCGGTCGGGACCGCCGACTCCCCCGGCGAGCCCGGCGAGATCGCCTTCTTCACGACCGCGACCCCCGACACCTCCAAGATCACCTCGGACAATCCCCAATCCGGCTCCACCAGGATCACCGGCGATTCGGCGCGGATCACGATCCCCGCCGCGGCGGACCCGCAGGACAACCCGCCGGCGCTGCAGGCCCTGCAGTCCTTCGAGGTCGACTATGACTGCGCAGCCTGAGCGATGAGCGGCGAGCTGGAACGCGCGAGCCTGATCGAGAACCTGCGATTCAACGCGGTGGCGGTGATCCCGGCCGCGGTGCAGGGGCTGTTCAGCCGTCGGCGGGTCGCCGTCGGCGCGGCCACGAGGGCCGGCGTCGACGGCCAGGCGCTCGCCCTGCTCGAGGGCATGGCGCGTCGCTACGAAAGGCGGCCGATCTGGATCCGGCTCGGCCGCGAACCCGCCGTCCTCGTGCTGGACCCCGAGGACGGCGCACGGATCCTGGAGGGGGAACCGGAGCAGTTCGCGTCCGACCCGCCCTCGAAGCGCAACGGCATGCTCGCCTTCCAGCCCGACGCGGTGACGATCTCCCGCGGCGCGATGTGGCGCAACCGGCGCCGATTCAACGAGGCGGTGCTGTCGCGGGGTGACGACAAGCTGCTGCGAACCTGGCTCGACGCCTGTGATGACGAGCTCGAGCGGATGCTCGCCGGCCCGGTGGCGATCGCGGGCGGCGAGCTCGGCTGGCAGGCCTTCCACCCGATGATGCAGCGGATCGCGCGGAGGATCGTCCTCGGCAACGGCGCCGCCGAGGACGAGGCGCTGACGCGGCTGCTCGCGGATCTGATGGCCGAGGCGAACGCGCTCCCGGGCGAGACCGGCCCGGAGGTGGAGCGGCTGGAGGACATGATCGCCGAGCACGTCGATCGCGCCGACCGGGGCAGCCTGGTCTCGCGGTTCTCGGCAGCTCCCTCGACGGCCCGCACCAACGCGGTCGGTCAGGTTCCCCACTGGCTGTTCGCGCTCGGCGACACGCTCGCCATCAACTCCTTCCGGGCGCTTGCGGTGCTCGGCTCCGACGACGCTCCGCTCGCCCCCGCCCGACGCTCACGCGATTTCCTTCGCGGCTGCCTGCAGGAGGCGATGCGGCTGTGGCCGACGACGCCGATGCTGGTCCGCGAGACCGTGAGGGCCGTCGAGATCGGCGGCGAGCGGATCCCGAAGGGCACGCAGGTTGTGATCTCCAACCTCCTCGGCCACCGCGACAGGAGCAGGCTCGATCAGGCGGATCGCTTCGCGCCGATGAGGTGGTTCGACGGCGAGGCCTCCTCCGATCCCGGCATCAACCACTTCAGCCGCGGGCCGCAGGCGTGCCCGGGCGCGGCGCTTGCGCTCGGTGTCGGCGAGGAGGTGCTCTCCGCGCTGATCGGGCGCCTCACCCCGCGAACGTTCTCCGGATCGGTCGACATCACCAGGCCGATGCCCCACATGCTCGACTTCTTCGCGATCGGGATCCGGCTGGACCCCGTGAGGGCACCGGCCGGCGTCTAGTCGGCCCTGAGCCCCTCAAGCAGCGCACGCAACCCCGTCGCGGTGCGCTCGCGCGCCGCCTCCTGATCCTCGGCGCGAGCGAGGAGGAGGGCCGCCTCGGTGAGCGCCCCGAGCATCATCACCGCGACCTCGTTGACGGGAAGGGGATCGATCTGCCCGGCGTCGACCGCAGCGCGCAGTCCTCCTTCGATCAGCCCGAGCCCGTGCCTGGTCTCGACCTCGTACCAGGCCTCCCAGCCGAGGACCGCCGGCCCGTCGATCAGCGCGATCCGCTGCACGTCGGCCTCGAGGCTGATCCCGAGGAACTGATCGACGGCGGCGATCAGCACGTCCAGCGGTTGAGAGCTGTCGAGCCCACCGAGGTCGAAGCGAGAAGCGAACTCGGCCTCGATTTCCTCGAACACGGCGGCGAAGAGCCCTCGCTTGCCGTCGAAGTGGTGATAGAGGGCGCCCCTCGTCACCCCCGCCTCGGCGACGAGAGCCTCGCTGCTCACGCCGTCGAAGCCGTCCCGGGCGAAGAGCTTGCGTCCGGCCGCGACGAGCGCGGCGCGGGTCGTCTCGCGGCGCTCCCGCTGGGTCCGGGCGGGGCTCACCGCCTCCCCCGAAGGTCCCGCGCAGGCCGCACCGGTATCTCCGATCGCGTCATTTGACATACAGGCCGATTGTATGTTAGATACATACTGTCTGTATGCAACTTGTAAGGAGCCGCTGAACGATGGAGAGCACGAACCGCAACCAGGGCCGAGAGCCGGCGCGCAGGAGCGTCGAGCTCGACGCCGGTCGCGTCCACCTGACCGATGTCGGCGAGGGCGAGACCCTCGTGTTCGCGCACGGGTTCGCCGTCAACGGCCTGCTCTGGTCCCCCCTGGTCGACCTGCTGGCTGATTCGCATCGCTGCATCGTCCCCGACCTGCCACTCGGATCGCATCCGGAGCCGATGCGCGAGGGCGCCGACCTGACCCCCGCCGGGATCGCGGCGCTGCTCGCCGAGATGATCGGAGCCCTGGGGCTGGATCGAGTCACTCTCGTCGGGAACGACTCCGGCGGCGCCGTGTCGCAGATCGTCGCCACCGAGCACCCGGAGCGGGTCGCGCGGCTGGTCCTGACCAACTGCGACTGCCTGGAGAAGTTCCCCCCGGGCCGGTTCAAGGCGCTGGCGAAGGCGATGCGCGTGCCCGGCGCGGCGCGAGCGATGGCTCAATCGATGCGGGTCAAGGCCAACCGTCACTCGCCGCTTGCCTACGGCGCCCTCACCGCGAAGCCGATCCCGGACGAGCTCACGCTCGCCTGGACCCGCCCGCAGCTTGCAGACCCGCGGGTCGGTGAGGACGGGGTGCGCTTCTTCACGGCGTGCGAGCCGAGCTACACGCTCACGGCCGCTGCGAAGCTGAGCGAGCTGGAGACCCCTGTTCTCCTGGCGTGGGGCGAGGACGACCCGTTCTTCACGATCGAGGACGCGCGGCGGCTCGCCGAGCTGATCCCGGACGCGACGCTGGTTCCCATCCCAGCGGGCCGCACGTTCGTCCCGTTGGACGATCCGGCGACGGTCGCGAGTGCGATCTCGGCATTCATGACCGAGCGCCCCGCGACCGTCGCCGCAGTCGCCTAGATACGCCTGAAGAGGTAGATCGCGAGCAGGATCAGAACGACGATGACCAGGATGGTCACGATCGACATGGGCTCTCCTTCCGTGGGGTTGGTACGGGATCAGCATTCACCGATCGGCGACATTTCAAGCACGGGTTGGCCGGATGTCCGCTTCCTCACCCGGAAATGGCGCGCTCGAGACGAACTCGGCCCCCACGGCTCGGGGCGAACGTGATCGCGCGTCGGGTCGTGCCCTCGCCGCGACGACCCGCGACGACGCGGGGGCGTACCTGGCGCAGCGCCGCCCGCAGCACCGCCTTCATCTCGAACATCGCGAAGCTCGCGCCGAGGCAACGCCTGACGCCACCGCCGAACGGGATCCACTCGTAGGTGCCGGGCGGGTCGTCGCCGAGGAACCGCTCGGGCCGGAACTCCTCGGGCTCGGGGTAGAGGTCGGGCCGTCGGTGCAGCAGGAAGATCGACGGGGCGATGTTGACCCCGGCCGGCAGCTCCCAGCCGCCGAACTCCATCGGCGCCTGCAGCTGCCGGACGACGGCGGGCACCACCGGGCGCAGTCGCAGCGTCTCCTTGACGACGGCGTCGAGGTACTCCTCCTCCCCTTCACCGCCTCCCGATGAGCGCTGCTCGGCGATCAGCTCGGCGAGCACGCGCGGGTTCCGGGTGAGCCGCTCGAAGGCCCACGTGAGCGCGGTCGCGGTCGTCTCGTGCCCGGCAACCAGCAGCGTCATCAGCTCGTCGCGGAGCTCCTCGTCGCTCATCGGGCGACCGTCCTCGTCGCGTGCCGCAAGCAGCAGCGAGAAGACGTCACCGCCCTGCTCGGCGTCGGGATCAGCCCGGCGGGAGCGGATCTCCTCGTAGAGCAACTCGTCGGCGCGAGCGCGGGCGGCGGCGAAGCGCCGCCATGGGCTCAAGGGGCCATTGCGGCCCGCGGTCATCGCGAGCGCCAGGACCCTGGTCCGCGTCCCGACAGCGTCGAGGACGCGTCGCAGCGGGGCGCCGATGCGCTCGCGGCGCTCGGCGTCCTCGAAGCCGAAGACGGCCCGCATGATCACCTCGAGCGTGATCGCCTGCATGCTCGGCAGCAGCGGGAAGGTGCGGTCGCGAGGCCAGGCGGCGACGTGGCGCTCGGCGACCTCGTCCATCACCACCCCGTAGCCGCGCATCCGCTCCCCGTGGAACGGCGGCAGCAGCAGGCGCCGCTGGCGCAGGTGCTCGTCCCCGTCGACGAGCAGCACAGAGGAGGGGCCGAGGAGGGGCTCGAGGGAGATGTTGCCGGCGCCCGCGTGGAGCAGGTCCGGATCGCCCGTGAAGACCGCCTTGACGGCCGCGGGGTCGGCGGTGATGACCAGCGTCCTCCCTGGCTGCGGCATCAGCGTGAAGTAGTCGCCGCAGCGGCGCTGGCAGGAGCGCAGGAAATGCGTCGGGGTCAGCATGAACCCGGCGTTCATCTGAAACCGCGAGAGGTCGGGCCGCGGCGGCAGCTTGGACCCGCTCGAGTACATGGGTGGATGGTAATCGGGATGCTCTGCCGCCGGTGCGTAAGCGAACATGTGTTCGTATGCGTGAGCACCGGGAAGAGCCGTCGATCCTGCACGCCGACGTCGACTCGTTCTTCGCCTCGGTCGAGCAGCGGCGCGATCCCTCCCTGCGCGGCAAGGCCGTCGTCGTCGGCGCCGGGGTCGTGATGGCGGCCAGCTACGAGGCGAAGGCATGCGGGGTGAAGGGAGGCATGACCGGGGCGACGGCGCTACGGCTCTGCCCGGAGGCGATCACCGTCGAGCCGCACTTCGACGAGTACACGAGCGCCAGCAAGGAGCTCTTCGCGGTCTTCCGCAACACGGCCCCGACCGTTGAGGGCCTCTCGCTCGAGGAGGCTTTCCTCGACGTCGGCGGCCTCGAGCGCATCTCCGGGACCGCCGAGTGGATCGCCGCGAAGCTGCGCCGCCAGGTCCGCGACGAGCTCGGGCTGCCGATCAGCGTCGGCGTGGCCCGCTCGAAGACGCTCGCGAAGATGGCGTCGCGAGCGGCCAAGCCGGATGGCCTGCTCGTCGTCGCGGCCGGCGCCGAGCGTGAGTTCCTGCACCCGCTCCCGATCGAGGCGATCTGGGGAGTCGGCGATGCGACCGCGAAGCGGATCCACCGGCTCGGGGTGCGGACCGTCGGCGACCTCGCCGCCATCCCGGAGGCCTCGTTGATCGCCGCGCTCGGCAGGCACTCTCGGCAGCCACCTGCGCGCGATGGCGAACCTGCGCGAGCACCGGCGGGCGGCCGCGATCGCCCGGCGACGTTCGATCGGCTCGCAATCGGCGCTGCGGGGCCGCGGCCGCCGTCCGAGGCGAAAGATCGAGCGGACGCTCGACCGTCTCGTCGATCGCGTCACGCGCCGGCTCCGCGGAGCCTCACGCGCCGGACGCACCGTCGTCCTCAGCCTTCGCTTCGCCGACTACTCGCGTTCGACCCGTTCGCGGACCCTCCCCCGCGCCACCGACGCGACCGATCCAATCCGGGCCGCCGCCCAAGCCCTGCTGGCGGAGGCGCGCCCGCTGATCGTCGAGCGCGGGATCACCCTCGTCGGGGTCACAATCACGAACCTCGACGACGCGAGCGCCGGGATCCAGCTGGAGCTGCCGCTCTACGGGAGCCCGACGACGGAGCTCGACACCGCGATCGACGAGCTCCGCGAGCGCTTCGGGACCGGCAGCGTGATCCGCGGGACAGGCCCGGGGGTCCGCCGGGGGTTCTTCGATTGAGCGATGCTTGGTCCGTGAACGACTCGAGCGACGGACCGGAGGTCCACCTCGCCGACTACGAGGAGTCGGACCTCGAGCTGACGCTCGCGTGCGAGGGCGACCCCGTCGCGATGCGCCACCTCGGCGGGCCCCGCGCCGAGGAGGACATCCGGGGCGCCCACCGCAAGCGGATGCGGGCCGAAGCCGATGGCGGCGCGTGGAGAACGGTGGTCGCCGAGCCCGGCGCCGAGCGGGTCGGGACGATCGGCTTCTGGCGCAGCGAGCACGCGGGACCGGTTTGGGAGGCGGGCTGGATGCTCCTGCCCGCTCACCATGGCCGCGGGATCGGCAGTCGGGCGCTCGCTTTGTTGATCGAGCTCGCCCGCGAACGCGACGATGTCGGCGAGCTCCACGCCTTCCCGGGTCAGGCCAACGAGGCCTCCAACGCGCTCTGCCGCCGGGCCGGCTTCGAGCTGATCGGGACCGACGAGGGCGAGTTCGCGGGCAAGCCGATCGTCAGCAACCACTGGCGGCTGACGCTGTAGTCGGGCGCTTCGGCATGCAGCGGGATGCCTCGGACCGATATCTCGGCCTCAGGCCCCCCGCTGGCCCCGGCGCCTAGACCTCCTGATACAGCGGGCCGTCGCCGCCCTCGGGCATGGTCAGACGACCGCCCTTGGCGTTGATGGCGCCGCACTGCACGCAGTTGGAGGCGGTGACGTGGACGTCGACCTCCGCGGCCCCGCTCTCGAGCTGGTCCTCGGGGATCTCGTAGACCTGCGCCGGGCACATCGAGACCCAGGTCTGGGCGACCTCGCGTGGGACGTGCGTCTGGATGCGGACGTGGTTGGGAGCGTCGTCGCGGGTCGCGTTGCCCGAGAGGAACACCGAGTCGAGCTTGTTGAACGTGAGCTCGTTGTCCGGCTCGGGGTACTTCTCCGACGCCTTGCCGATGAACATCGGCACCTCGGCGTCGGCCTCGCTCTCCTTGTGGCCGGGAGGGAAGGCGCCGCCCGAGAGCAGCCACGCGTTGGCGATCGCGCCGAAGGCGAAGAAGCCCTTGTCGCCGAACTGGCGGACGTTGCGCGACTTGTAGAGGTCCTTCTCGATGTCGGACTTGCGGACGCGCTCCTCGTAGCCGGAGAAGTCGACCGAGTCGGGGTCCTTCTTCAGGCTCTCGACGATCGCCTCGGCGGCATAGATGCCGGCGTGCATCGCGTAGTGGATCCCCTTCAGGTAAGGGATGTTCACCATCGCCGCGTTGTCGCCGCACATCACCATGCCGGGCACGGCGAGCTTGGTCGGCATCGACCAGTAGCCGCCGGACGGGATGGTCTTGGCGCCCCAGCCGACGCGCTTGCCGCCGTCGAGCATCTTGCGGATGAACGGGTGCGTCTTGAACTGCTGCAGGAGGTCGTGGCAGGAGAACGTGGCGTCGGTGGTGTCGAGACCCGCGACCATGCCGATGCAGATCTTGTCCTCGCCCATCGGGTAGATGAACGAGCCGCCGAACTCGTTGAAGCGTGGCCCCTTGCGCAGCGGCCAGTTCATGGTGTGGATGACCGCGTCGAGCGGCTCCTTGACCTCCCAGACCTCCTTGACGCCGATCTCCCAGCGCTGAGCGTCACCGGCGATGTCGTAGTAGTCGACGGCGCACTGGGTCAGGTGGCCGAGCGTGCCCTCGGCGAGCACGGTGGCCTTCGCCATCAGGTCCGAGCCGGGCTCGAAGTTGCCGAGCTCCTGGCCGTCCTTGCCGCGGCCCTTGTCGCCGGAGCGGACGCCGCGGACGATCCGGTCCTCGATCAGCAGCTTGTCGGCGACGGTCTCGGTGAGGATGTAGGCGCCGGCCTCCTCCGCCCGCTCGGCGAGGAAGCGGCTCAACTTCGAGATCGAGGTGACGTAGTTGCCGTGGTTGCGGAAGTTCGGGGGCGGCGGCTTCAGCGGGATCGCCCTGCTCTTGGTGAGCAGATAGACGGCGTCCTTCTCGACCTTCTGGTAGACGGGCCAGTCGTCGGGGTCCAGGTCGGGGAAGAGCTCCTCCATCGCCGACGGCCGCATGTTGGCGCCGGAGAGGTTGTGCGCCCCGCAGACCTTGCCCTTCTCGAGCACCGCGACGGGGATCTCGCCGAGCTTCTCGGTCAGCTCAGGCTCGTCCTCGAGCAGCTGCATCACCCGGTTGGCGCAGGCGAGACCGGCGGGACCACCGCCGACGATCACGATGCCCGCCTCGAGGCGCTCGTCCTCGGCGTCCGTCGGGGCGCCGACGTGCTCGGAGGGGTCGAACGGGGGCGGGAACTCGCTGGGTGCTACTGCCATGAGAGGTGGGGACTCGCTTTCGGGTTAAGGGTGGAAACGGGAGGCTGGAGATCGCTGCTCCAGCCTCCGCGTTCCGCGCGCGGCTGGGCCGCGCTCAGCCCTTCTTGGCCTTGATGGCTTCGGTCAGCTTCGGGAGGATCTTGTGCAGATCCCCGACGACGCCGAAGTCGCAGTACTCGAAGATCGGCGCGTTCGGATCCTTGTTGACCGCGAGGATGTACTCGCTGTTCTGCATCCCGACCTTGTGCTGGATGGCACCGGAGATCCCGGCCGCGAAGTACAGCTTCGGCGCGACGGTCTTGCCCGTCTGACCGATCTGGGTCGCGTAGGGGATCCACCCGGCGTCGACGATGGCGCGCGTGGCGGCCACCTCGCCGCCGAGAGCGGAGGCCAGGTCGCGGGCGACGGAGAGGTTCTCCTCGCCGCCGAAGCCACGGCCGGAGCCGACGAGGATGTCGGCCTCGGTGATGTCGACCCCGCCCTCGTCGCCGGACTCACCACGGGTGACCATGGTGGCCTTGGTCGAGAAGTCGGAGAGCTCGACGTCGATGTCGACGACCTCCGCGTCACCGCCGCCCGACTCCTTCACGTCGAAGGCGTTGAGGCGACCGATGATCACACCGGGCTCGGAGACGTAGCCCACGTCGACGACGGCCGAGTCCTGCAGGACCGGGCGCTCGGCGACGAGCTTGCCGCCGTCGGCCTTGACCGCGGTGACCTCCATGGTCACACCGGCGCCGAGGCGGGCGGTCAGGCCGGCCCCGATCTCGAAGCCGAGCAGTCCACCGCCGAACAGGGCGTAGGAGATGTCGTTCTCGGTGATGACCTTGGCCATCGCGTCGACGATCGGCTGGGCCAGACCCTCCGGGACCGACTTGGCCCGGTAGACCTTGGCCGCGCCGTACTTGCCGAGGCCGGCGGCCGCGGCGTCGTCGACGTCGCCGACGACGAGCGCGGCGGCCTCGCCGCCGATCTCGCCGGCCAGCTTGGCCGCCTCGGAGATCGCCCCGAGGGAGTTGTTGTTGAACTCGCCCTCATCGGAGTGGAGGGCGTAGACGAGGATGCCGGGCATCTAGATCAGCTTCCTTTCCTCGAGCTTGGCGATGATCTTCTCGATCGTCTCCGCCGTGTCCTCGTCCTCGATGACCTCGCCGGCGGCCTTCTCGGCGGGCGGGTTGATCGCGAGGACCGTGGTCTGGGAGCCGCTCTCGCCGACCTTGTCGGACTCGATGCCGACGTCGCCGGTGGCCTTGGTGTCGAGGGGCTTCTTCTTGGCGCCCATGATCGCCTTCAGCGACGGGTAGCGGGGCTCGTTGATCGCGTCGCCGACGCTGATCACGGCCGGCAGCTCGATGTCGACGGTGTCGTAGCCGTACTCGGCCTGACGCTGGCAGCGGAGCTTGCCGTCGCTGACGTCCATCTGGATGACCTGCGTGAGCGAGGGCATCTTCAGGTGGTCGGCCACGACCGCGCCGATCGTGTAGCACTCGCCGTCGTCGGACTGCTGGCCCAGCAGGACCAGGTCGGGCGACTCGGACTCGAGCACCTTCGCCAGGGCGTAGCCCGTGGCGCAGACGTCGGAGCCCGCGAGGGCGTCATCGGACAGGTGGACGGAGCGGTCGGCGCCGAGGGCGACGGCCTTGTGCAGCGCGCGGGCCGCGGTGTCGGGGCCCATCGTGACGGCGACGATCTCGTCGACCTGGACCTCACCGCCCTCGCGAATCTGCATGGCGGCCTCGATGCCGTGGGTGTCGAACGGGTTCAGGTTCCGCTCGCCGGAGCGGTCGAGCCGCTTCGTGCCGGGGTCGATCCGCTTCTGAACAGCGGCGTCCGGCACCTCCTTGACAAGACAACAGATCTTCAAAGTGGGTGCCTCTCAGGTGCGAAATAGGGATTAGCGGCCGGGAATGGTACCGGTTCGCCCGCCGATTGACTGACCAGTCAATCGGTCACCGGCGGGAAGCCCCTATCCGCCGAAGCCGGTGGTCGCGACGATGATCGCGATGACGGCGATGAGGACGATCACGGCGACCATGACCACGCCGGCCCCGAGGATCGTCTTCCTCGCGTCGAGATCCTCCTCCGGACCCTCGGAGAAGACGTCCTGGCGGATGTCGATCGCATCGGCATCCGCGCCACTGCGGTCCTCCGCATCCTGCTGCTTGCGCGCGGCCTCCTCAGCCAGCTCGCGGGTGGCGTAGTTGGAGAGAGCCTGAGCCTCGCCGGTTCGGCGCACGTCCCAGCCCTCGACATCGCTCCTGACGACTTCGAAGTTGCTCATGGCGGGTTGAGTACCCGCCCGCGAGGGTGCGAACCGTCAGCCGCAGTTCGGCCAGGGGCTGGTTCCCGCGCGCCCCTTGAGGCGAACGGCCACGAACGCCTGGGTCCGGTAGCTGAAGGCGATCGGATCGCCGCCGGGGCTCTTGGGCGAGCTGCGCCAGGTCGAGATCGAGAACTGGAAGGCGCCGCGATAGAGGCCGTCGGCGCCGATCGCGTCGGCGTCCCTGCCCGATTCGCATGCGGCGACGCGTCGCGCCCAGCGCTTGTTGGCCGGGGAGACTTTGCGCTTCCAGAGGCCGTCGTAGACCTCCTTGTGGCGCTTGTCGATGTTCTTGCCGTGGCCCCCGTAGCGGGCGCCCTCCCCCGTCGAGGCGTTGGCGATCGCGACGAGCGCGAGGGCCAGGAGGATCGTCAGCAGGAAGGTGGCGGCGATGAGCCGGATCTGAGGTGCGAGCATCGAGGCGGGCACCTTAAGCGGGTTGTTAGCGATCGGTTAGCACCGCTGACACGGCTGCAAGATCACGCCCAATGCAGGGGATCCGCTGCGGGCGCCGACGACTCGCGCCGATGGAGGTGAATCGGCCTCAGTTCAACCGCGCGCGGGCTCGATCAGGATCTTGAGCTCGGGCGTGCCCGGGCGCAGAAGCTCCGCGAACGCCGCCGCCACCCCGTCGAGGCCGATCCGCGACGTGACGAGCTCATCAGCCGGGACCTTTCCATCGGCGAGCATCGCGACCGCCTCGTCGAAGCTGGCCGGGCGATAGGCGAACGACCCCCGCAGCTTCGCCTCCTTCAGCATCACGTTGAGCTGGGAGATCGGGACGGGCTCCTCGAGCATCCCGACGAGTGCGACGGTCCCCTCCGGGGCCAGGATCTCGATCGCGAGGCCGGGCGCGTTGACGTTGCCCGCGCACTCGATCACGACCTCCGGGAGCCCCCCGTCGAACGCCTCGATCACGGCCTCGTGGACGCCCTCGAGGCCCAGCGCGGTCGCCGCACCGAGGCGGAGGGCGAGCTCCCGGCGCTGCTCGTTGGGCTCGATCACGACGACCCGTTCGAACCCGCGGCCGCGGAGGCCGACGATCGTCATCGCGCCGATCGGGCCGCAGCCGAGGACGCAGACGTTCATACCGGGCTCGGCTCCGGAGATGTCGATGCCGTGCAGGCCGACCGCAAGCGGCTCCACGAGCGCACCGTGGGAGAGCTCGACCTCGTCCGGCACCCGCCACAGCATCTCGACGGGGCAGGTCATCCGCTCCGCGTAGCCACCGTCGTTGGTGCCGAGGCCGATGCCGCCCTCCATGGACGCGGCGATGTCGAGCCGGTCGATCGGTGGGAATGGGTAGACACAGACGCGGTCGCCCTCGCTCCAGCCCTCGACCCCGGGGCCCACCGCGGCGATGGTTCCGGCCAGCTCGTGGCCGAGGATCGCCCCCTCGGGCAGGATCCCGGAGGGAAGCATGTGCAGGTCGGAGCCGCAGATGCCGCAGGCGACCACCTCGATGCTCACCTCGCCCTCGGCGGGCTCGGCGTCCGCGACCTCGCTGACCTCGAGGCTCTGCGCGGGCGCGACGGTGACCGCCCTCATGCCGCCACCTCGGGGATCCGCTCGGTCCAGGCGGTCTCGGCCTCGACCTGGGCCGAGAGCGAGAGCAGCAGATCCTCGCGATCGGGCGGGGCGACGAGCGTCATCCCGATCGGGAGCGCGCCGGTCGGAACCGGCGCGGGGATCGACGCCGCCGGCTGGCCGGTGTGGTTCCAGACGGGCGTGTAGGGATAGGTGCGGGCCATGCCGAGCAGCGTACGCAAAGCTCCCATTCCCGCCCAGCGCCCGATCTCGACGGGCGGCTCCGCGATCGTCGGGGTGAGGACGACGTCGAAGTTCTCGAAGATCGCGTTGATCCGGGCCGCGTGCTCACCCTGGCGGCGCAGCGAGCTCTGCAGGACGCGCTCGGGGATCCGGCGGCCGAGCTTGCCGAAGCCGCGCGTGCGGGGTTCGAGCCGCTCCGGGTGCTCGACGGCGTCGACGTCCTGGGCGATCCCACGCAGATAGCGGGGGACGAAGTCGTTGGCGACGGACCCCCAGTCGGGCGCCCGGTCGACGACCTCGTGGCCGAGGCCGCGCAGGACGTCCTTGGTCGCCTCGAAGGCGGCGACGACGCGGTCGTCGAGCTTCGGCGGCAGCGGCCCCCGCGGGGGCTTCGTCGTCGCCGCGATGCGGAGCTTGCCGGGCGCGCGGGCGGCTGCCGCGGCGAAGGACTCGACGGGCGGCGGCGTGTCGACGTCCCCCTCGACCCTGCCCGCGACGACGTCGAGCCAGAGCGCCGTGTCCGCCACCCGGCGGCTCACGCAGCCGTTGGCCGAGAGCCCGTACCAGTGCTCGCGATACGGCATCAGGCTGATCCGGCCGCGCTGCGGCTTCAGCCCGAAGAGACCGCAGCAGGCGGCCGGGATGCGGATCGAGCCGCCGCCGTCGGAGGCGGAAGCGGCGCCGACCATCAACGCCGCAACGGCGGCGGCGGAGCCTCCAGACGAACCGCCGGAGGTGTGGTCGAGGTCCCAGGGATTGCGGGTGATCCCCCACGCTTCGGTCTCGGTGAACCCGCAGATTGCGAGCTCGGGGAGGTTGGTCTTGCCGACGATGACGGCGCCCGCGGCGCGCAGCTTCGCGACCTGGGCGGCGTCCTCGCGGGCGAGCGTGGTGAAGCCGAGGGTGCCGTGGGTGGTCAACTCGCCGGCGACATCGACCCCGTCCTTGATCGCGACCGGAACGCCGAGAAGCGGCGCGCGCTCACCCGCGGCGAGCCGGCGATCGGCCTCATCGGCGCTCTCGCGCGCCTGCTCGGCGAGGACGATCCGGAACGCGTTGAGCTTCGGCTGCAGCGCCTCGATCCGCTCGAGGCAGGCCTCGGTCAGCTCCCGGGAGGAGACGGACCCGTCGGCGACCAACTCGGCCTGGCGGGCGATCCCCGCTGCGAGGAGCTCGGAGCGATCCATGCGCGAAACCTATTCCGCCCACGGCGTCGGCGTGCGCGACGCGAGCCCCGGGACCATGCCCGGCGCCGCGGCTAGGTTTCGCGCGTGACCGCAAAGGGTGCCCGCGCCTGGAAGATCTTCTGCCTGACGGGTATCGCCTTGTGGGTCGGCCTCACGGTGCTCGCCGCGGTCCTCAACGACGACCCCTCCGACCCACGGCCGGTGACGCTCACCTTCGCGGCCGGCGGGGCGGTGTTCTTCGGGCTGATCTTCGGGATCTCGCTGTGGAACACGCGGGCGAAGAAGTTCCCCGACCTGGAGCTCCTCTACGCCGAGCTCTCGATCGAACCCGAGTTGGGCGGCCGTCGCGTCGCCCGGCTCGCGACGATGCGGCTCGTCGCCCGCTGCTACCTGGTGCTCGGCATGCTCGTCACCGGCCTCGGGCTCGCCGCGATCGTGCAGGAAACGCTCGGCGCCGGCTCTGCCAGGACCACCCTCACGGTGATGATCGTGATCGTCGTCCTCTGGGCGCTCGCCGTTCCCTTCGTGATCGGCATCGCGCGCAGGACGACCGACTCGGTCCTCGCTCCACTCCACCTCGAGCAAGCCGGCGCAGCTCTCGTCGGCGAGCGCCACGGCAGGCGCGTGCGGATCGACGTCACCGCAAAGGGATGGACGACTCGCGTCAGCCCGGCGTCAGCCGTCCCCGAGCTCAGTGGGGACGAGATCCTCGCCTACGCGAACCGCGGCGACGCCGACGCCTGGGACGGCGTCGAGATGAGCGCGGACGGCGATGCAGCGGTCGTCAAGCGCGCCGGACGAGCCGGCCACGAGGGCCCGTCCTGGCTCTGGGACCTATGGCTGGCCGAGCGGCTCGCCGGCGGCTCGGAGCGGTCAGCGGGATTCGACTAGCCGCGTCATCGCGCTGACGCCGGCGGTTCCGATTCGTACCGCTCGGCGCGCAAACCACGCTCACCTCGCACCTGCGCTGCGTATTCCCCTGTCATAGCTGGGTCGATCCGCAGCGCAGACCCCGAGCGACACCCGACGCATCGCGCGGCGTCAGCCACACGACGAGCCCCCGGGCCGCAAGCCGACGAGGACGCAGAGCTGAGTGCTCTCAGACCCGGAGAAGGATCGCGTCGCCCTGGCCGCCGCCGGAGCAGATGGCCGCGCAACCGAGCCCGCCGCCACGGCGCTGGAGCTCGTGGACGAGGGCGCCGATGATGCGGCCGCCGGAGGCGCCGATCGGGTGACCGAGCGCGATCGCGCCGCCGTTGACGTTGACCTTGTCCTCCTCGACGCCGAGCATCCGGATCGAGTTGAGCGCGACCGAGGCGAAGGCCTCGTTGATCTCCCAGAGATCGACGTCGGCGGCGGTCAGGCCGGCCTTCTCGAGCGCTTGCTGGGCGGCCTTCGCGGGGGTCTTCGGCAGGTAGGGGAAGTCGTCGCCGATCATGCCGTAGCCGACGATGGTCGCCAGGGCCTCCTTGCCGTTGGCCTGCGCCCAGTCCTCGGAGGCGACGACCACGGCGGAGGCGCCGTCGTTGACGCCCGGGGAGTTGCCGGCCGTGTGGGTGGCGTCATCGTCGCCGATCGCCTTCAGCTTGGCGAGCGTCTCGATCGAGGTGTCGGGGCGGATGGCCTCGTCGGCGCCGACCACGGTGTCGCCCTTGCGCGACTTGACCGTCACCTCGACGATCTCGTCGGCGAGCTTGCCCTCGTCGGTCGCCCTCGCGGCGAGCTCATGGGAGCGGACGGCGAAGCGGTCGAGGTCGGGGCGGGTGATCTCGAGCTCGTTGCCGACGACGCTGGCCTCGTTGATCATCTGCTGCCCGGTGAAGGGGTTGGTGAGACCGTCGTGCGTCATCGCGTCGATCGCCTTGACGTCGCCCATGCGGAAGCCGAAGCGGGCGCCCGGAAGCAGGTAGGGCGCGTTCGACATCGACTCCATGCCGCCGCCCACGGCGACGCCGACATCACCGGCGCGGACCGCCTGGTCGAGCAGGCCGACGGAGCGCATGCCCGATGCGCAGACCTTGTTGACGGTCTCGGAGGGGACCTCCTTGGGGACCCCGGCCTTGATCTGTGCCTGCCGCGACGGGATCTGGCCCTGCCCGGCCTGCAGCACCTGGCCGTAGGAGATGCTCTCGACCTGCTCGGGGTCGACCCCGGAGCGGTCGAGCGCGGCGGCGATCGCGACGCCGCCGAGATCGGTCGCCTCCATCGAGGCCAGCGCGCCACCCATCTTGCCGAAGGGCGTGCGGGCGGTCGAGAGGATCACGGTCTTCGGCATCTGCGGGTCTCCTGAAGGTGAGGGGGCTCGGACGAGGGTGCTCGGGATCGTAGTGAGGCGAGCCTTCCAGTCCGGTCCCGAGCGGGGGCGTCGTTATCGTGGCCCGTCCGCATGGATGTCTCGCTCTCCCCCACCCCACCCCCGGATTCCGGCGACGCGCTCGTCTGCGTCGGGATGTTCACGGGCGAGGAGCTGCCGGCCGAGCTGGCCGGTGCTCCGGGCGCCGAGGACGTCCGCGCCAAGTTCAAGAGCCTCTCGGTGGTACGGCCACAGGGGCGACGGGTCCTCGTCGTCGGCCTCGGCGGACGCGACGACTTCGATCCCGAGCGCGCCCGCGTCGCGGCCGCCCTCGCGGTGCGCCAGGCGCAGCGGCTCGAGGCCGCCGAGATCGCCTGGGACTGCCCCGAGGGGAGGAGTGTGCCGGCGGCGCTGGCCGGTGCCACGATCCTCGCCGCCTACCGCTTCGACCGGCTCAAGAGCACGATCGACGCCGATGCCGATCCCCCGTTCGAGATCCGGGCGCTGACCCTCCACGGCGCCTCCGACGCCGACTTCGCCGCCGAGACGGTCCCAGTCTCCGTCGCCGCCGCCCGGGCCGCCAATCGCGCACGGGACCTGCAGAACCTGCCTGCGAACATCTGCGACCCGGCGTTCCTCGCCGACCGCGCCCGCGAGATCGCCGCGGCGGACGAGCGGATCGAGGCGCGCATCCTCAGCGGCACCGACATCGCCGAGGAGGGCCTCGGTGGCCTGCTCGCGGTCAGCTCAGGCTCGACGAAGGAACCGGCGCTGATCACGCTCCGCTACCGCGGTTCGGGCGATGGCGATGGTCCGACTCTCGGCTTCGTCGGCAAGGGGGTCACCTTCGACACCGGCGGGATCTCGATCAAGCCTGCGGCCGGGATGGAGCTGATGAAGAAGGACATGTCGGGAGGCGCCGCCGTCCTCGAGGCGACCGCGGCGATCGCCGAGCTCGGGCTGCCGGTGGACCTGATCGCGGTGGTCCCGGCGGTGGAGAACATGCCGAGCGGCTCGGCGACTCGGCCCGGCGACGTGATCACCCAGCTCAACGGCCGCACGGTCGAGGTCAACAACACCGACGCGGAGGGACGCCTGATCCTCGCCGACGCGCTCACCTGGGCCATCCGCGAGGGCGCCGAGCGCCTCGTCGACATCGCGACCCTGACCGGCGCTGTGATCGTCGCCCTCGGATCGAGCTACGCGGGCCTCGTCAGCAACGACGATTCCTGGGCCGAGGAGGTGGCCGCCGCGGGGACCCTCGTCGGCGAGCTCGCCTGGCGGCTGCCGCTGCACGAGGAGTACAAGGATCTGATGCGCGGGACCACCGCCGACCTGACCAACTCGGCGCCGAAGCGGAAGGCGGGGACGCTCACCGCAGCCTCGTTCCTGGAGGAGTTCGTCGAGGGCGTCACCTGGGCACACCTGGACATCGCCGGAACGTCCTGGGACGTCGGTCGCGAGTACGTCGGCAAGGGCGCCACCGGGTTCGGGACCAGGCTGCTGGTCGAGCTTGCCCGCCGGGTCGGAACCGAACCGGCCTAGCCGCTTGATTCCACGAACTCAGGCGACGTAGTCGACCAGAGCCCGGCTCGGACGCCCGAGCCAGTGGTAGGGCGAGATGCAGGCAGCGAGGGGTAAGAAGACGAGCGTCGGTCCATGCGCAGAGGGCAGCGGCGCCCTGTTCCACGCGCTCGGGCGACGCGCGGGGGTTCCGCGGCGGCACCCATGGAATCACTCATCCAGGCCCGCGGATCCCACCACCCACGCAGCCCGCGGCCGTTAATCAAGCGGCTTGCCCTCGCCGATAATGGGCGGGTGAACCAACTCCTCATCGGCGGTGACGCGAGGACGGCACAGCGGCTCGCTGAGCTGCTCGGTGCGCTGGCAAGCCACGACGATGCCGACGGCACCACCAGCGCCGCGCTCGAATGGGCGGCGCGCTCGACAGGTGCGGACGCCGGCGCGATTCTCGCCGCCGGCGGGATCGTCGCTTCGGTCGGATTCGGCACCGATCCGCCGCCTGAGGCGTTGCGTGAGGTCGCCGCCGGCGAGGCGCGGTCCCTGCGCGTCCCCGAGGTCGGGGACTGCCACTCGATCTCGGTCCCGATCGAGGAGGAGGACCTCGACCACCTGATCCTCGCCCGGAGCGAGAAGCCGTTCTCCGGCGAGGAGCCGAACCTGCTTCGCGGAGTCGCCAGGGTGCTGGCGCTGACCCTGCGCACGATCCGCTCGATGAGCTCCGAACGGGAGTTGCGCCTCGAGAGCGAGCGTCGCGGGGCGGAGAACGAGATGCTGCTGGAGTCGCTTCGCGAGCGGCACCTCCTGTTCGAGCGGCTCTCGCGGATCCAGAGCTCGATCGTCGCCAGGCTGGCCATCGACGACGTGCTCGAGGCGATCGTCGAGGGGGCGTCGGAGCTGCTCTCCGACGAGACCGTCGGGTTGCGGCTGCTCGACCGCGACGACCCCGGCCGCATGGTCCTGGTTGCCTCCCACGGGATCCCCAGGGAGATGCTGGAGCGCGTGCGCTTCGGCCGCGTCGGCGAGGGCGTGGGTGGCCAGGCCATCCTCCGGGAGGAGCTGGTCGTGATCGACAGCTACGGGAAGCACGAGTCCGCGATCCAGTCGTTCGCGCAGTTCGGCGTCAAGTCGGCGATGGCCACGCCGGTGCGCGAGGGCGGCAAGGTCGTCGGCAGCCTGACGGTCGCCCGCGAGAAGGAGGGCCACGAGTACACCGAGGCCGAGCGCGACATCCTCGTGGCGTTCGCCAAGCACGCGAGCATCGCCCTGACCGACGCCCGCACAGTCCAGGACGCGATCGACCAGGCCCTGCAGGATCCGCTCACCAAGCTCCCCAACAGGAGCCTTCTCGCGGATCGCCTCAACACCGCGCTCGCCCGCGCCGAACGGCACGGCCTCGAGGCGGCCGTGCTGTTCTGCGACCTCGACGAGTTCAAGAACGTCAACGACAGCCTCGGCCACGCTGCCGGCGACGAGCTGCTGATCGCCGTCGGTCGTCGGCTCGTCGGCTGCGTTCCGCCGCAGGACACGGCTGCGCGCTTCGGCGGAGACGAGTTCGCGGTCCTCGTCGAGGACACCGCCAGAACGAACGTCGCGGCCCTCGCCGACAGCATCCTGCGAGCCCTCGAGGAGCCGTTTGCGGTCCGCGGCATGGAGGTGTTCCTGTCCGGCAGCATCGGCATCGCGGCGGGTTCGAGACGAACCGAAGACCTGCTGCGGAACGCCGACCTCGCGATGTACGAGGCGAAGCGCCGCGGCTCGGGCCGTGAGAGCTTCCGCCCGGAGATGCACGCGTCGGTCGTCGAACGGCTCGCGCTCGAGGCCGAGCTGAAGCGCGCGATCCTCGCCGGACAACTCGACGTCCACTACCAGCCGATCGTGGACCTGCAGAGCATGCGCGTCGTCGCCGCTGAGGCGCTGGTCCGCTGGGACCATCCCTCGCGCGGGCCGCTCGAGCCCGCCGAGTTCATCCCGATCGCGGAGCAGACCGGCGCCATCATCGCCCTCGGCGACTTCGTCCTCAGGCACGCCGCCCGGACCGCCGCAGGCTGGCAACGCGAGGTCCCGGGCGCCCGGCAGATCGGCGTCAGCGTCAACGTCTCGCTGATCCAGCTCGAGCGCGGAGGCATCGCCGATGCCGTCCGCGACGTGATCTCCTCCTCGGGGCTGAACCCGGGAACGCTGACCCTGGAGCTCACCGAGACCGCGTTCGGCAGCGACGCGCGCAAGATGGCCGAGCTGCTGCAGGAGCTGAGCGATCTCGACGTCGAGCTCGCCGTCGACGACTTCGGCACGGGCTTCTCGTCCCTGCAGCATCTCCAGCTCTTCCCCATCGACCAGCTGAAGATCCCGAAGCCGTTCGTCGACGACCTCGGCAGGCCGGGCGACGACTCGGCCCTGACGGAGGCGATCCTCGACATCGGCACGAGCCTCGGGCTGCGCGTCGTCGCCGAGGGGATCGAGCGCCCCGAGCAGATCGGGCGCCTACGGGAGCTCGGGTGCCGATACGGGCAGGGCTTCCTGCTCGGTCACCCGGTGGATGCGGAGGCGATCGTGCGGATGGTCAGCGCCGGGCGCTGAACGGGCTCGGGATCCGACGCCGGCTCGCCGCTCCTGCCAAGATCCGCGCCCCGATGGACTTCGACCTCAGCGACGAGCAGCGCCTCCTGCGCGACACCGTGCGCGACTTCGCGCGCAACGAGGTCGCACCGCGCGCCGAGCAGCAGGACCGCGACAAGGCCTTCCCCTACGAGCTCGTCGAGGCGATGGGCGGGCTCGGGCTGATGGGCATCCCGTTCCCCGCCGAGTACGGGGGCGGCGGCGCCGACTCGCTGTCCTACGCGCTCGCGGTCGAGGAGCTCGCCCGGATCGACTCCTCGACGGCGATCACGATGGCGGCGCATACCTCGCTCGGGACGATGCCCATATATCTGTGGGGCAACGAGGAGCAGAAGGCGGAATGGCTGCCGTCGCTGTGCTCGGGCGAGCGCCTCGCCGCGTTCGGCCTGACCGAACCCGAGGCGGGCTCCGACGCCGGCAACGTTCGCACGAAGGCGGCGCTGGAGGACGGCGAGTGGGTGATCGACGGCGCCAAGCAGTTCATCACCAACTCCGGCACCGAGATCTCGGCCTGCGTGACGATCACGGCCCGCACCGGCCCGGAGGAGATCTCGAACATCATCGTCCCCAACGACACACCCGGCTACGAGGTCGGCGAGTCCTACCGGAAGATGGGCTGGCACGCCTCCGACACCCACCCGCTGTCCTTCGACTCCGCCCGGGTTCCCGAGGCCAACCTCCTCGGCCCCCGGGGCAACGGCTTCAAGCAGTTCCTGCAGATCCTCGACGGTGGACGCATCGGCGTCGCCGCGATGGGGCTGGGCCTCGCGCAGGGCTGCCTCGACGAAGCGCTCTCCTACGCGAAGGAGCGACAGGCGTTCGGCCAGTCGATCTCGCGCTTTCAGTCGATCCAGGCCAAGCTCGCCGACATGGCGACCGAGATCGAGGCGGCGCGTCTGCTCACCTACCGGGCGGCGCTGCTGAAGGATCGCGGCGAGTCGTTCACCCTGACCGCAGCGCAGGCGAAGCTGAAGACGGGGCGGCTCGCGGTGCGGTGCGCCGAGGAGGCCGTGCAGATCCACGGCGGCTACGGCTACATCGAGGAGTACCCCGTCTGCCGCCACTACCGCGACGCGAAGATCCTCACCATCGGTGAGGGCACCGACGAGGTCCAGCAGATGGTGATCGCACGCGCGCTGGGCTGCTGATCGGCGGTCGCGCCGTGCAAGCCGGTGGCCATCCGGGAAGCGCCGGGACGGGTAGCGGCGATTTCGGGATAAGGTGACCAGCCCGCTTCCAACCGTGGTTCCATCACCGATGCACGAAGAGGAACAAGCTCCGCCGCCGCAGGAGGCCGCGCCCGCCTCGATCGGTCCCGAGGGCGCAGCCGCGCCCGAGATCTCCCGGCGCGTCGGCTCGATCCTCGACGCGGTCGAGCGCGAGGCCGCCCGCTTGCGCGAGGAAGCGCGCGTCGAAGCGGGCGCGTACCTGGACAACGCCCGCCGCCGCGCCGACGGGCTCGTCGCCGAGCGCCAGCGGCGCATCGGCGAGATCAGCGACGAGCTGATCGCGAAGTCGGAGGCTGTGATCGCCCGCCTCGACGACGCCGCCCCGGTGCGCATGGGATTCGAGAACCTCGTCCGCGCCCTCGGCGACGCGGCCGAGCGGCTCGCCCGCGAGGCGGAGGGGACCGCAGCCGAATTCGAGCCGCCGCCCTTCGGGGCAACCGCGGTGGCGCAGCCGTATGTCCCGGCGCAGCCGCCGGTTGCCCAGCAGCAGCAGCCGCCGCAGCATGCCCCCGCTCCGCATCCGCAGCATCAGCTGCTGCCGCAGCAGCATCAGCATTCCGCTCAGCCGATGGTCCATCACACGCCGGAGCCGAGCTACCAGCCTCAGCACGAGCCCCAGCAGCCTTCCACGCCCGCTTACGGTGGCCCCGCCTACGGCGGCTCCTCCCACCCGGCCCGATCCCCCGCCGCGCCGGGCTGGCAAAGCGCCGCTCCGGCCTCCGGTCAGGGGGCGGCCGGCGGCGACGAGGCGCGGATGGTGGCGATCCAGATGGCCGCCTCGGGGGCGACCCGCGGCGCGGTGCGCGAGCATCTGCAGCGCACCCTGGGCCTCGCTCAACCGGCTCCCGTCCTCGACGAGGTGTTCGGTCCGGGCAGCGGCGAGGACGCCCAGGTTCCGTGGACGGCCGGACCTCGCTGAAGGCCGGTCCAGACCCCCGCAAATAGCGGCTTTGAGGCGTCCGGTTACCGCCGGGGCCGAACCTAGACTTGCTCGCGATCGGACCTCCATCCGGGGGTTCGCTTCAGCTAACCGCGAGAAGGAGTGACCATGGCAGATCAGGATGGGGACGATCTCCGCGACGCGCGGATCCCCGGCGAGTTGTTCCGCCCGACCGCTCCGTCGCGGCCGTCTTCGGCGGCTGCGGTCGACCTGGCCGAGGCGCTCGGTGGCCTCGACCGCGCCACCCGCAACTTCACCCGTCGCCTCGGAGAGGGCCAGCTCGAGGTCGAGCGCGCTCGCCTCGCCGGGGAGGAGGCGATCCGCGAGGCCGCCGATCGCGCCCCTCGTCCCGAGGCGGTCCCCGCGGAGGAGGGACCGACCGCGGCTCCGGAAGCCATCGGCCTCGGGGCCGACGACGAGGTCGCCGCGATCCTCGCCGACGCGCCGGCGATCTCCGCAGCGCCGCCCACGGGAGAGCCGGTCGGGCTCGACGACCCCGACTACGAGCTGGAGACGCCCCAGGAGGCGTTCGACCGCCGCATGCGCGAGGCCGAGGCCGAGGCGCGGGAGTACCTCGAGGCCGCCAAGCGGCGCGCCGACAGCCTCGTCAAGACGATGGTCGGAGCGGTCGAGCACGAGGCGTCCGAGGCTCGCCGCGAGGCGGAGGAGAGCATTCGCTCCCGCTGGCAGCAGGTCGAGGTGGATGCGACTCGGCACGTCGAGAACGCGCGCAGGGTTGCGAGCCAGATGCTGTCGGAGCGTCAGGAGCGCATCACCAAGCTCTCCGACGGGATCACCGACCGCGCCGACGCGTTGACGGCGGGGATGGATGACGCCGAGCGGGTTCGGGCGCAGTTCGAATCGTTCATCCGAGCGCTCTCGGAGACCGCGGATCGCATCGCCAAGGAACCGAACGGGGGCATCGAGGGCGGCCGGGTTCGCGAGCTGCGCGAGAGCGCGCCAGCGAGCGCGATGGCCGCGTAACGCGCGCACGCCTGTGTCGGCGAGCCCCCCATCGCAGCGATCCGCCCGGGCGGCGCCCATGCGCGCCGCCCTTGCGCGTCTACTCGCCGCCGCCGTCGTTCTGGCGGCGGCTTTGCTGATCGCAGCCTGCGGCGGCAGCGAGGAGGGCACGACGGAGACGATCACGACGACCCCGACCACGACGGAGGGCGCAACGACGCCCGACGACACCCCGGCGGATGCGAGCAGCGACGCGGCCGAGGCGGTTCCCGACGACCAGTCCGCCGTCGACGGTGCCGAGCCGGCCGCCGACGAGGGCGTCCCGCCGGCGACGAGCACCACCGCGACGACTCCTCCCACCGACATCAGCGGCACCGCGCTGCCGCCGACGACGACCACGACCACGACGACCCCCGCGATCTCCCCTCCCGTCAGCTCCCCCCTCGACTCGACCTCCACGGGCGCGGTTCTGAGCCGGCCGTTCTCCTCGGCGAGCCCGTGGAACACCGATGTCTCCGACGAACCGGTCGATCCGGAGTCGAAGGCGATGATGCGGCGCGCGCAGAAGCGACTCGCAGCCGTCGAGCAGCCCAACGGCAGGATCACGACGGAGGAGCGCAAGATCACGGTCGGGCTGACCGTCAACGTGACCCGCTGGACGGTCCCGGTCTTCAGCGACAACCAGCCCGGCGCGATCCCGCGGCCGACCGTCTGTCGCCAGCTGACCTGCGGAAGCGATGCGACGACCTCGATCATCATCCCCTTGGACGCCTGCCCGGATCCACGCTTCGACGGCTGGATGACCGTCCTCGACACGAGCGCCCGCGTCGCCTACGACTACTGGCGCGCGCGGTGTGAGGCCGACGGATCCATCTCCTACCACTACGTGAAGGCGTGGGAGCTCGACGGCCTCGGCTTCCAGGATCCGACCGGGGTCAGCGCGCGCGGCTCCGGGCTGCCGCTGTTCGCCGGCCTGATCACCCCTCAGGAGGTCGAATCGGGCCGGATCGAGCACGCGCTCGCGATCTCGGTGCCGGGCGCGGCGCAGCGCCGCTACGTGCAGCCGGCCTCACGCACGGACGGCACCGGTGCGGTCAACTCCGTACCCGAGGGCGCACGGCTGAAGCTTCGCGACGGCGCCGAGAAGCTGCTGACCAGGAAGTTCGTCCGCAACGGCGCGCAGCGGGAGACAGCGCGGACGATCATCAGCGCCCTCGAGCGCTACGGGGCGATCATCGTCGACCGCTCCGCCGCGCCGACGATGTACGCGCAGCGCAACGCCGACTGGACCGACGTGCTGCCCCTGAACCTGCTGCAGGACATCCCGCTCTCCAAGTTCGACGTCGTCGATCTGCCGAAGATCCACTTCGACCCGCCCCGCGAGGGTGAGGAGCCGCTCCCGGACGGCACGCCGGAGAGCATTCCCGGCACCTCGAGCGGTTCACAGGGATCGGACTTCGGCGAGACCGGCACGGTGACCCCGTGAGCGCGCGGCGTCCAATCGCGCTCGCGCTCGCCATCGCGCTGCTCGCGCTGCTGCTCGCCGCCTGCGGCGACCTCGGCGACAGTGGCGATGGAACCAGCGGCGAGGTGACCGAACCGACGACCGAGCGCAGCGGCGAGCCGAAGCCTGACCTGCCGCCGCTGCCCGCCGGGCAGATTCGCATCGACGGCCAGTTCGCCGGATCGCTGACCGAGCAGGTGACCGACGACTTCCGGGCCGACGCGACCAGCTCCGGGCTCGCGGTCGACGTCGCTCCGACGGCGACCGACGAGGCCACCGCCTTCGCCTCCCTCTGCGCGGGCGAGATCGACCTCGTCGACACCTCCCGGCGGATCACCGACGACGAGCTCAAAGCTTGCACCGACAACGGCCTCGAGGTGGTCGACTTCCAGATCGCGTTCGACGCGACCGTCGTCGTGACCCGCAACGAGCGTGACGTCGGCGCCGACTGCGTCAACTTCGACCAGCTCCGGGCGATGTTCGGAGCCGGCACGCCGGTGACCGCCTGGAATCAGATCAACCCCAACTTCTTCCCGATCCAGCTGAGCACCGTCGGCCCCAACCAGGAGGCCTCCGACTTCACCTTCTTCGGCCAGCGCGTGCTCGGCGTAGCCGAGCCGACCCTCGCCGACTTCCGCTCCGACTACGTCCCATACAACCGCGACAACGCGATCAAGAACGCCATCGTCGGCGGGCCCGACGACCCCGGCGGCGCGGCGCCCGGAACCGTCGGGATCATCGGCTTCTCCTTCTACGAGCTGTTCGAGGACAAGCTGCGGCCGCTGGAGATCGACGGTCAGTCCGGCGACCGCTGCGTGTTCCCCTCCGAGGAGACGATCTCGAGCGAGCTCTACCCGCTGGAGCGCACGCTGCGGCTGTACACGACGCAACGCAGCCTCAACCGGCAGGAGGTGCAGGCCTACCTCAAGTATTACCTCCAACGCTCCGAAGAGATCTCCGATGATCTGGAGCTGATCCCGATCAGCGACGCCGTCCGCAGACAGGAGATCGCGCGAATAACCGACCCCCTCGCATACGGAGAGACTCCGAACGGCGAGACCTCGGAGCCCGATCCCGAAGGCGTCGCGGCCACGACGACCCCCGAGGTCGGAACGCCCTCGGGCAGCGGCGTCGACACCTCAACTCCGCCCACCGGCTCCGCGCCTACGACCACCACCGCGCCGACCACGACGACGACCACGCCCACCACGACCACGCCCACGACCCCCTGACATGAACGATCAGGGCGACGAGCGGATCGACGAGCCGGGCGAGACCCCGACGGAGCCGGAGGGCGCGGCCACGCCCCGCCCGCGCCCGAATCCGGATCGATCCGGCGGGTCTTGGCGATCTCAGCGCGCGGCTCGGGGAGCTGCAGCAGCGGGTCGAGCTGCTCGGCTCCCAGGGATCTGGTCGGCGCCCGATCCGCCGACCTCCCGCGGAGTACACCGAGTACACCTTCGGACCCGGCGAGTACGGGAGAGCAACAGCCCTACGAGGTGCCCAGGTACCGGGCCCCCGACCCCGCCCTCGGCGGCTACCAGCAGCCACCGGTGTACGGAGATCCCCACCCCCGGCCGGCTGCCGATCCCGCCGGAGGAGCAGGTCTACGAGGTACCGCCGGAGGGCCCGTCGAGGCGCCATACGAGCAGCCGACACCCGCCTTTCCGCCACCCCCGGTCGCCACCAACGGGCACAGCCAGGACCACGATGAGGTATCCGCCCGCTCCACTACCGTCGCGCTCGTGGACGCTGGGCCCTTCGACGACCTCATCGAGCTGCGGCATTTCGAGGACGAGCTGGCGAGCCTGGCGGCCGTCCGTGATGTCCGCGTGCGCCGTTTCGGCCACGGCCGGGCCAGCATCGAGGTCGGGATGACCGGCCCCTACGCGCTCTCGCGCGAGCTCTACCGGCTGGGTAGGCAGATGCGCGTCAGCGACGGCGAAGCCGGTGACCTCGTCATCGACCTCGCGCCCGCCCCCGGCGAGACGGAGATCGATCAGGAACCGGCCACCGAATGGACGCCGGAGGCTGAGCGATGATCAGGGCCGTCGTCAACGTCGTCGCGGCGATGGCGCTGCTGCTCGCCCTCTCCCTCTTCTTCATCGGCTTCATCCTCGCCCCCCTGATCGTGCTCGGAATCGGCTACGTCGTCTTCTACTTCCTCGCCCCGGACTGACCCCGAGATGCACGATCCCTACACCTTCAATCCCTCCCACTCCCCGTACGAGGACACGATCACGGGCATCCCGACGGTGTCGCTGGAGCCCGACCCGGCCCTGCCGGCGGGCGATCCCGTCAACCCGATCGCCGCCCAGATGCTGCCCGAGACCGTCTGCCGCCACTTCCGGATGATGCCGGTCTCCTACGACGGGCAAACCCTCGTCCTGGCGATGGCGGACCCGAGCGATGCGATGGCTCAGAACGTCGCCTTCGCCCTCACCTCGGACCCGCTCGAGGTGGTGCTCGCCCCCGCCCACCAGATCGACGCCGCGATCGACCGCGTCTACGGCGGCCTCGGACATGCCCCCGGCCTCGTCGGCATGGTCGACCCCGAGCACGGCCGGGTCGCCGGCCAGGGCGATCTCCCGGGTGGGACGGTGGTGGCCCCGGGCCGCCTCGGCGAGATCCTCGTCGGGCGCGGGCTGATCAGCGAGGAGGACCTCGCGGAGGCGCTCGAGATCCAGGAGGAGACGGGAAGCCGGATCGGCGAGATCCTCTACTACGAGGGCAAGATCCGCGAGGGCGACCTGGCCGCCGCCCTGGCCGACCAGCTGCGTGTGCCACTCGTCGATCTCGACGGCATCGAGCCCTCCCCGGAGGCGATGTCGATGGTCCCCGAGGCGCTGCAACGCGAGGGTCGCTGCGTCCCGCTCGAGGTCGACGACGAGGCCCTCTACGTCGCGATCACCGACCCACTCGACGACGAGACCTACGAGGCGATCCGCGAGCTCACCGACCTGCGCATCCGCTCCTACATGGTCACCCGCTCCGACCTCGACGGCCTGCTGCGGCGAGTTCACCTCGAGGAGCACGTGCGTGCCGCCCGCACCGAGCTGCTGACCCGCTTCCCCGAGGACTGCGCCAACCGGGTGCTCTCCTCCGGGCAGCGCGTGTTCTTCATCTCCTTCCTGCTGCTCGTCCTCGTCGGCTTCGTGCTGTCGCCGATGAACACGGGCATCGCCCTGGTCGTCCTCTGCGTGACGATCTACATGCTCGCCTCGCTCTACAAGTTCAAGCTCTTCTACGACTCCTTCGGCCGTCGCCAGGAGTTCGACTTCACGCCCTCGGAGGTCGCCGAGATCGCCGACCGCGAGGTGCCGCGCTACACGATCCTCGTGCCGCTGTTCCGCGAGGCCGCGGTGGTCCCCCGCCTGACGGAGAACCTGACCAAGCTCGACTACCCGAAGGCGAAGCTCGAGATCCTGCTGCTCTGCGAGGAGGAGGACGACACGACGATCGACGCGATCATCGAGGCCGACCTGCCGCCCTACTTCCAGCTCCTGGTCGTCCCCGACTCGCAGCCGAAGACGAAGCCGAAGGCATGCAACTACGGGATCCAGCAGGCGACGGGCAAGTTCGTCGTCATCTTCGACGCCGAGGACCAGCCCGATCCCGACCAGCTCAAGAAGGTGCTGCTCGCCTGGGAGCGCTCCGAGGACAACGTCGTCTGCGTCCAGTGCAAGCTCAACTACTTCAACACCGAGCAGAACCTGCTCACCCGCTTCTTCGCCACCGAGTACGCGCTCTGGTTCGACCTCCTCCTTCCCGGCCTCGACGCTTCGGGTGCCCCGATCCCGCTCGGCGGCACCTCCAACCACTTCAACCGCGAGGCGCTCGTCGAGCTTGGAGCGTGGGACCCGTTCAACGTGACCGAGGACGCCGACCTCGGACTGCGCCTGCACAAGGCGGGCTACAAGACCGTGATGCTGAACTCGACCACGCTCGAGGAGGCCAACTCCCAACTCCAGAACTGGATCAACCAGCGCTCCCGCTGGGTCAAGGGCTACTTCCAGACCTACCTCGTCCACATGCGCCACCCGATCCGGCTGATGCGCGAGATCGGCTTCACCGCGTGGTGGTCCTTCCAGTTCATCGTCGGCGGGACGATCATCTTCGTCCTCAACCCGATCTTCTGGGTGCTGACGACGATCTGGCTGTTCACCCAGTCGGGGCTGATCGAGGACCTGTTCCCGGCTTCGTCTACTACGCGGCGTCGCTGCAGCTGTTCGTCGGCAACTGTCCACGTACCTCTCGGTCCCGCTCGATGCAGCGCGGGCTGTTCCACCTCGTCCGCTACGCGCTCTTCAGCCCGATCTACTGGGGGCTGATGTCGATCGGCGCCTGGAAGGGCTTCTACCAGCTGTTCACGAAGCCCTTCTACTGGGAGAAGACCGAACACGGGCTGGACGCCGGGGACCACTAGGTGGAGTCGGCAACCCTCACCAACCCGCCCGGAGCGATCGCTGACGATCCCGAGGCGCCGCAGTACGACGAGCGTCGGCACGTCTCCCTCGCGGGCATGCAGGAGGAGCCGCAGGCGGCGCCCGTCACCCGCTTGGAGACGCTGGGGATCTTCCTCGGCTTCGGTGCGGTCTACATGCTGCTCGGCATCCGGCTGCTGTCGCTGCACGTCGTCAACTTCGACGCGCTCGACCAGCTCACCAGGGCCTACATGGTCTGGTACAACGACCCGCCGAAGCTGGCCTCGATCGGCTTCTCGCTGCCGCCCGTGGGGACCCTGGTGCTGCTGCCGTTCGCGGCCATCAAGGCGCTCGTTGCCTCGGGCCTGGCGCTGCCGATCTCGTCGGCGATCTTCGGCGCCGCAACGCTCACGTTCGTCAACCGCATGTTCGCGATGGCCGACATGGTCAGGCCCGCGAGGCTGCTGATCGTCGTCCTCGTCGGGCTCAACCCGATGTTCGCCTTCTACGCGATGAACGGCAGCGGCGATGCCGCCTACATGCTGTTCGCCGCGTTCGGGATGTTCTGCGTGCTCGGCTGGGGGCGCAACGGGTCGGCGCGGTACCTGATCGGCGCCGGGCTGGCCTTCGCGGTGGCGGTCCTCGCCCGCTACGAGTTCATCCTCTGGGCGCTGCTGCTGGCGTTCCTCGTCTCCGGGGCCCTCACCGCCAAGGGGCGGGACAAGGACGAGGTCGAGGGATCGGTGATCGCGTACCTGGCGCCGGTCATGTACGCGCTCGGGATCTGGATCTTCATCAACGCCGTGGTGCTCGGCGATCCCTTCGCCTGGGTGACCGAGGCGAGCAGCTCCGCCCCCGTCAACGCCGTCTCCTCGGCGGCTCCCGACTTCAGCCTGGTCGACGCGATCAGCAACGCGCTGCGGATCCAGCTCATCTTCCCGATCGGGCTGGTGGCGATCCCGATGCTGGTTCTCGGGACCCGCGACGCGATCGGCTACGGGATCGCCCTGCTCATAGTCCTCAACATCGCCTGGTCGGTGATCTCGGCAGCGATCGCCGGCTCCGTCGACGTGATCGAGCTGCAGGACGCGCTGCCCGCGATGGTCGCCGGCTGCGCGGGCATCGCCTGGTGCTACCTGCGGGCGGAGTCGATGCGGGCGCTGCTGTGGGCGGTGACGGTCGGTCTGGCGCTGATCTCCCTGCCGCTGGCGTGGTCGCAGATGCAGACATTCCCGCACCAGAACCTCGAGCAGGCCTTCACGAGAGCGATCTTCAGCGGCGATGACCAGGAGGGGACCACCTCCCGCGGCGGCTTCCAGGTCGGGATCGCGACCGAGCGGGCCATGGCCGACTACATCGATGAGCAGGACATCGGCAAGAACGAGATCCTCACCGACAACGCCCGCACGTTCGGGGTCATCGTCCTGACGGGCCGGCCGGACCTCTTCTTCGACCGCGTCGACAAGGGCGACACCGAGTGGCAGAAGGTCGTGGAGGATCCCTGGGGCAAGGTCGAGTACATCCTCGTGCAGCGAACCGACGCCGACCTGATCCAGCAGCAGTACCCGGGGATCGACGTCGGCGAGGTCGACGGGTTCGAGCCGATCGTCTCCAACGACCGCTACACGCTGGCGGCCGTATCTCCCACTCCACCGGTCACCAGCGGTGACTCCACGGTGCCCGGCACCACCTCTCAGCAGGACACGATCGGCGGCTGAACCATCCCGCGCCCGAAGGGCGAGAGGACGTCAAGCGTCGACGGGAACGGAGGGCACCCGGCGGGAAGGCTCAGAGGCGTCCGGTCAGGAGATGCCGTAATGCTTGCGCAGGCGATCGCCGAGCGCTTGCGTGAGGATCTCGTTGGAGCCGATCTCGGGAGACGAGCGGACCTTGTCGCGCTCGAACGGGAGCCACACCTGACCGCCGCCGGCGGTCGCGCCCTCGAAGGGGACGAGGCGGTGACGGCCGTTTCCGAAGCGGCCCTCTCGAAGCAGGAGCCACGACGGCTCACCCTTCTCGGCGTCAACCCAGACGTCCTCGAGGCGGCCGAGGCCGCTGCCGAAGCTGTCGGTGACCCGGGAGCCGATCCAAGATCGGGCTTCCGCTACGCCGGGCTTGGTTGCTCCGTATAGCCGCTGGGTGGTTCGTGCTGCTGCCATCGGTCCGTCCTCAGTCACAGGGGCCGGGAACGGTGGAGGCCCCATGGGAACCACTGGAAAATAGCACCACAAGTGGTCGTTGAGAACCGATCATTCGTCCATGCACAGTGGGATTCCTAAAGCCCCACGATGGATTCGACCGGCCGCGATGCCCGGGAAGCGCAGCAGAGCGGCGCATTCCCCGGCGATCATCGGCGTCGTGCAGTGGGGCGGCGCTAGCGGTCTTGGCGCGGCGTCACCTTGACGCTGCGAAGCTCGCCGCGGATCGTCAGCTCCCCGCTGAGCTCGATCTCGACGTAGTGCGTGCCGCCCGCCTCGGCGAGCTCGCGGAGCCGATCGACCGGGTCCCGCGACTGGCGGCCACCGGCCGCGGTTGCTGGTAAGCGGGCTGGGTCCACTGCGACGGCGGCGCGGCCTGCGGCCGATGGTCCTGCTGGGGCCCCTGCCCGTAGGCGGGCTGCGCGGGCGGCTGGGGCCGGTAGACGGCCGCTGCTGGCGGACCGCGCCTGCTGCTGATAGCCATGCGGCTGCGCGGACGCCTGGTAGCCGTAGGGCTGCGCCGGGGCCGCGCTGGACGATCGCGGCTGCGGAGGCTGGTAGGCGCGGGGTCGGGCGCCGCGATCGGCGGGCGGCGGGCGATCGGGAAGGCGTGAGCCGGGCCACTCGCCGAACGGCTGCACCGAGCCGGGCTGCGGGCCGGATGACGGGACGCTGGGGGTGCGCGCGGCGCGGTGAGCGGAGCTGGGGTCGACAGGCATGTGGGCGGGGGCGCTGCTCGGGGCCGATGGGAAGGTTGAGGGGCGCTCGAGGCGAAGTACTCGGGCGGGCCCGCGACGGGCGGTGTGTGGAAGCGGATCGTGGCTGCTCCCATCGCCGAGCCCGGCTGACGGCTCGGGACCTCGGGCGGCGGGTCCGGGAAGCTTGGACGCGCTCGGCGGGACGAGCCGGGGCCTGAGCTCCCTGGGAGCCCTGGGAGATGGCCGTCGGCACGTTCGCCGAGTAATGGGCGCGAAGCGCGCCTTCGACGTGCTGGGTGAGCGGTGCCCCGGCCTCGATCTCGGGCGCGTCGCGCACGACCTCGCGCTCGTAGGGGACCCAGACGTGACCTGCGCCGGCGGTCGCGTCCTCGAAGGGGATCAGCGTCGTCCGGCCGCCGAAGCGCTCCTCCTTGATCAGCAGCCGTTGCCAGCACCCCCGTGCCGGGATCGATCCAGACATCCTCGAGGCGGCCGACGCTGGCGCCGTAGATGTCGTCGACGCGCGAGCCGATCCAGCCCAGCGCCTCGTTCAGACCAGGTTTGCTTCCACCCCGCAACTCGGCCGCGATCATTCCACGTCCTGTCGTTCCTCCGGGCGGGTATCCATCCCCGACCCGCGTCGCGGCAAGTTACCACCGCACCCTGCAGAGCGCGAGCCATTGCGCCCGGGACGCAAGAAACCTCCCTCTGGCGACCACCCCCACCGCTACAGTCGGCCATTACTTGGGTTAAAGCATTGGAACCGACGAGACGATGGACCACCTGAAGCACAGATTGCCCCTGCCCATGCGCGCCGTAGCGGTCGCGCTGGCACTGGCCCTCGCCGCCGCGGCCGCGCTTTCGCTGAGCGGCGGAATCGGGGGGCAGAGCGGCGCCCCGACCCCGGCTGTGGCCGGCTGCGGGCACCTCAACGTCAAGCCGCAGGTCGTCAGCCGCTACCCGAAGGTCTTTGCCAACCAGTACGAGAAGAAGCTCAAGGTCTCCGTCCAGCGCGGGCGCGCCGCGGTGCGCGATTGGCGCGTGCAGCTCTACACATTCGGCGGCTTCCTGCTCGGCGAGAGCGAGATCGACAAGAAGATGAGCAGCACCGACACAGCCAGCATGAAGCTCCGGGTGCCGATGCAGGCCGGCAAGTACACGCTGGTCACGAAGGGCACCGTCCGAGGATGCGGGGAGCTCGAGCGTGACGAGATCGTCAACTTCCGCGGCTGTCTCAACAAGCTGCCGATCGCGTTCATCGACAAGCCCGGCGGCACCGCCGCCGACTACGGCCGCTACCTGTCGGTGAAGATCGCCCCGAAGCCGGTCTGGGCGCCGCTGGTGGACATCTACGGGACCCTGTCCAACTTCGACGGCGACGTCTACGGCAAGGCCGAGCTCCCACGCGGCCAGCGCAAGCTGATCGGCGAGCAGTACCTCAACTTCAAGCTCAAGAGCGGTGGGCTCGAGAGCGGCGGCTACTCCGTCTACGTCACCGGTAAGGCCAGGCAACCAAGATCATGCGGCGACCTCGCCAAGAGCACGAGCCTCAAGTTCAAGTAGCGGCGGGCGTCGTCGCGTTCTCGCTGCTCCTGCTGCTCGCCCTGATCCTGGGCTCGGGGAGGGCGGCCGCGGGTGGCGAGCGGACCGTCCGCGCCGTCCAGACGGCGGCGGGGCAGAGCGCCGAGCGCGGTAAGCGCGGAAAGCACGGAAAGCGCGGCCCCCGTGGGTACCAGGGCCCGCAGGGACCGCCAGGACGGACGGGAGCGGAGGGCCCGAAGGGCATCGCCGCGGGACCGGCCCGCCAGTTCATCTCGATCGATTGGCAGAACGGCGACTACGCCGGGCACGACCGGCAGAGCTTCGTCGCGCCGGGCATCGGCTTCGGGGAAGTGCGGTGCACGCCGCCGAACGCCAACGAGCCGACCGGCGTGCAGTGGATCCGCTTCTACCCCGATGACGCCGGCAGCGGCTCAGTGGGCCCGTCCAAGTGGGCGACGACGATGTGGACGACGCGCAGCGGCGGCAACCTCGGTTCCGTGGGATCTCCCAACGACGACTCGCACCTGAGCGTCGTCCGGACCGCCCGGCTCGACCGCCCGAACCAGTCGAGCGGGTTCCACGAGAGCATGAACAGCCAGGCCGTCGGCTACGACGTGCGCAGCACCGGCATGTTCACGGGGATGATCACGACCGAGCCGTTCTCCCCCGGCACGGCGAAGCCGCCGGCGACGACCTTCCGCCTCACCTGGCACTGGGACTTCGGAGAGGGCTATGACAACCCGAGCGGACGCTGCTTCATGGCGGGGACGTTCGTGACGAAGGGAACCTGATGAAGGACGCGCTCAAGGGACTGAAGACGCTTGCGGGGATCAACTCACGTGCGGTGCTGCTCGCGGTCGCGTTCGTGGCGCTGCTCGGCGGGGTCGCGCTCGGAAGCGGCATCGCACCGGTTCCCGGATCAGGTGGCGGCCGCGACGGCGCCTCCACCCCGCGCGTCGCCATCGAGACGGCGGGCGGCGAGCAGCAGGCGCTCCGGGGCCAGCGCGGCAAGCGCGGCCCCCGCGGACCGCGCGGCCGGACCGGACCCGAGGGCGAGCGGGGCCCGACCGGAGACACCGGCACCCGCGGCGCAACCGGCTCCAGCGACGAGCACGTGCTCGACTTCGGCGTCGACTGGATCGGCTCCGACAACGCAGCCGGCCACGACTCTGCCGCGATCGACCTGCCGGGGATCGGCACGCTGACGATCCAATGCCCCAACACCCCGCCCGACGATCCGTCGGTGCGCAGGCTCGTGCTGACCCCCGTCAGCGGCGGCCGGCGCACGGTCGCCAACCTGACCACCTTCGAGGGCGCCGGGACGACCGCGGCGACGAACCAGCGCTACCAGAGCGACGACATCACGCCGATCACGGCCCTGATCCCCAACAACGGGATGATCTCGGGCAGCTTCAGCGTCGAGCCGAACTCGGGGGGCAGCGCCGACGCCGGCCAGCTTCCCGTCGCCGACATCACGCTCTCGAGCTACTGGAAGGTCAACGACCCGATCGCCAGCGAGAACTCCTGCCACATCAGCGCCCAGGTCCTGGCGAAGGGCTACTGACCCGGAGACATCGGGCGGGCGCTCCTATACTCGCCGCAGCGTGAGCGAGGAGGAGGCAGAGAGGCGGGAGAGGCGGGAGGATCCGGGCGAGAGCGCGGTGCAGATGCGCCGCAGCCTGCTCGGCTACAACCGCGCGGACGTCGAGCGCGCCCTCGGTGAGCGCGACGAGGCCGTCGGGGCGCTCGAGCACGAGCTCGATTCGCGCGAGGCGGAGCTCGCCGAGTTGCGTCAGGACGTGGCGGCGCTGTGGCTCGCGTTCGCGCAGCACGATCGCATGCTGAGAGCGCTGCAGGGCACCGCGCCCGCGGGTGAGGTCCCCCCCACGCCGGATCCCGCCGCCGCCGGTGCCGCGGAGCCGGAACTGCCGTCGGAGCCCTCCGAGGCCGAGCCACCCTCCGTCGGCAACCAGCTCGCTGAGCTCGACGAGGTGCTCGCCGCGATCGAGATGGCGACGCAAACGCTGGAGCGCACCTACGCGGATGAGATCGCCGAGAGTGCCGGAGACGATCCCGGCCAGGGACCTTCAGAGCTCGAGGAAGATCCGCCCGGGACGGCGGCCACCCCCGAGCGGGACGCTGAACGCGAGAGCTCAGACGGGGACTGAGCCGGGGTCCTCCTCGTCGCGGTCGGCGACCGCGACGAGACGCCCGGATCCCTCGGGCACCCCGTAGTGCATCGCGAGCGCGCGCTCGTCAGCCGCGCTCAGACCCAGGGTCGGGTCGAGCTCGCAGGCGGCGCGGATCGTCGCCTTGCCGAACGGCGTCCAGACGTGCCCGGCCCCGGCGGCGGCGTACTCGAAGGGGACGGCGGCGCGCTTGCCGAAGCGGCCCACCCGGACCACCAGCCACGTCGGTGAGTCGTCGACAGCATCCCTGAGCACGCCCTCGACGCGGCCGACCGCGCCGCCACCGAGCTCGTCGAGCTTCAGCCCCACGCAGGCCAGCGCCGCGTCGAGCCCACCCGCCGGCTCGGCGGGGGCGTCCTCGGCGACGGAACCTTCATCCATCCGCTGCGTGCTCTCGGCATCTGGGTGAGGCGCTCATGGGGCGTCTGACTATGCCACGGGCGGCGGGCGGTGACGCCGCCGACCCTATGATCCCGCGCCTTGGGCGCCCCGGAGCTGACAGAGGATCCTCGTCCCGCCGACGAGGACACCGGCCTCGGTCCGAGCGCCGCAGGACGACCGGATTCGCCGCGGCGCGGCCTCGCCGCGCTCCGCTTCGCCGCCGCCCATCGCATGCTCCGCCCCAAGTACGGGTTGATCTTCGCCCGCTACCTCGCGCGGCGCTGGCTGACACCGGCCGGCCACCGCTGGCGGACGGACGGGATGGTCTTCCTCGGCCCGCGGCTGCAGCTGCAGATCGGTCCCACGGGCGAGATCCGGTTCGGCCGGTTCGCGTGGATCGGGTCGGGGACGAAGATCCGCTGCCACGAGGGTGTCGTCGAGATCGGCTCCAAGAGCGTGCTCGGCCAGGAGTGCACGATCTCCGCCTACCAGCGGGTCGCCATCGGGGAGCAATGCGTGATCGCCGATCGCGTCATGTTCATCGACTTCGACCACGTCGTCACCGAGAGCGAGCGACCGATCCGCCTGCAGGGGATCTACAAGCGCGACGTGATCGTCGGCTCCAACGTCTGGATCGGCTACGGAGCCCAGATTCTCCGCGGCGTCACCGTCGGCGACAACGCGATCATCGGCGCCGGCTCCGTCGTCACCCGCGACATCCCGGCCAACGCGGTCGCGGTCGGCTCCCCGGCGCGGGTCGTGCGCACGCGTCCGGTGCCGGAGCACCTGCGCTGGCCGAACCCGGTCGAGCCGGGCGACTACGGCCCCTCGGGCCCGCGATAGGCCGCGGCCGGGGGCTGACGCAAGAACCACGTATGGCGGGGTCGGGGCGTCTGAGCCTCGCTACATCCAGCGCCGGGGTCCCCCCGAGCTGGCCGCTCCCGGCCCGCCGGCTACTTGACGACCCGGATCGAGCCCCGCATGTACGGGTGGATCCGGCAGAAGTACGTGTAGGTGGTGCCGCGCTTGTTGGCCGTGGGGCTCGTCGTCAGCGGTGGCGTCGTGTAGATGTTGGAGCCGGTGGTGACGCCGGCGCTCGTCCCCTGCCCGTAACCGAGCTGGCCGGAATCGAACTTGATCGGTCCGTTGGCGAGCGGGTAGCCGATGCCCGAGTCCTTGTTGCAGGGCGCGCGGCAGGAGGTGATGCTGTGCCACACCTGATCCTCGTTCGCCGCGCCGGGAAGCGCGTCGAAGTTCTCGAAGGTGACGCTCTGGCCCGACTCGATGGTCGGCGGGCGCATCTGCTCGGCCGGGAAGCCGCGCACCGCGGAGTAGCCGCCGATCGTGTTGTAGAAGCTCTTGATCGGGATCCCACCGCTCGGGACCGCCGAGCCGCTCGGCAGGTCGCGCGGGTCGGGCAGGCCGAGGTTCTTGCGGGCCTTGTAGTCGATGTTCTCCTGCAGGCGGCGGTGGGTGAGCGTGCCACCCTCCTTGTACATCGCCTTCACCTCATCGGCGTTGTCCCATGGGTCCCGGGCGGTCGGATCGGTCGCCTTGCTCCAGGCGAGCGGGAGGATTCCCATCGACTCGTACCAGGAGGCCTTCTTGACCTTGTAGGTGACGCTGACCGAGACGACGTCCCCGGGCTTCAGGCTGATCCGCCAATCACTGGGGGTCGCCTCCATCGCGACGTCCCAGCTCACCGCCCCGGCCGGCTCGTAGTAGCGGGCGTCGGAGCGGAAGAGGCGTTTGACCTCACCGGCGCTGTCCCCCGGCTCGGTGCCGTTGTCGGCGCCGTCGCGTGAGACCTTCAGGTCGACTCGCATGCCGCCCGGATGCAGGTGCCCCGCGCCGAAGACGAGGGTTGCGCCGGACTGCGGGATGACCCACCGACGGGCCTCGCTGATCTTGCCGCGCTCCTCATAGCCGGGGGCGCTGGGATCGGTCGGCACGTCGTCGGGGAACGTCCACTTGCCGTCGCCGTCGAGGTCGAAGCCCTTCTCGGCGTCGAACACCGGGTAGACCTGAGGCAGTCCCGCCACGTCGAGCCACTGGATGTCGGTGTCGACGATGTCGGTGCGCGCCGGGGTGGTCTCAGGGACCCAGTCGATCTCCCAGGTGATGTAGACCGAACGCCCGTCGCTGGCGTTCAGGTTGTGGATCATGTCGTTGAGGCCCCAGGTGGCACCGGCGCTGACCTTGCCGCCGTATCCCTGCGGCAGCGTCGCGATCGTCTTCTCCTCGCCGGAGGCGAAGGTCGGCTGCCCGTTGATGAGCCAGACGACGTGATGCAGGTGCAGGTCCCAGACGCTCGGCGTCGTCAGGCTGCCGTCGGGGTGGACCTCCACCATGCTCGGCTCAAAGCGGGTGATGTAGCCCTTGACGGTCGAGCCCGGCGTGAAGATGGACGCATCGCCGGGACCGCTCACCTTGACCGCGTGCGGGCACGTGTTGGTGACCGTGAAGTCGTTGATGTTCTGGCCCGGGTGGATCGGGATCGCGTCGGTCCGGCACTGGAAGGTCGACATGTCCGGGTAGGTGGCCGGCTCGAGGACCGGCTCCTTCTGCTTGTTCTTCGCGAGGGCGGACGCGGGCGCGATGGCGAGAAGCGCCAGGCACAAGAACGCGACAACTCCTCCCAGGACTCGACGAGGCATGCGCGGCATTGTTGACTAAACGTCGGCGGAGGGCAAGTGCGAACCGCGGGCGGTGGCGTCGCGGGACCGGCGGAGCTCCGCGTAGACCTCAGCGGTGCGAGCGGCAACGTCGTCCCAGTCGAAGCGCAGGACGTGCTCGGCGGCCTCGGCGACGAGCCGCTGGCAGAGGGCGGGATCGGTCAGGACGCGCTCCATCATCCGGCCGAGCTCCTCGGGGTCGCGGGTGCGGAATCGCAGCCCGACCTCGTCGTGAGGAACGACCTCGCGAAGCCCGCCGGTGTCGGCGACGATGCAGGGGCATCCCGACGCCATCGCCTCGAGGGCCACGAGGCCGAAGGGCTCGTAGATCGAGGGGACCACGCAGACGTCGGCGATTCGGTAGAGCTGGTGGAGGACGTCGTCGCCGATCCAGCCGAGGAACGTCCCGTGCTCCATCAGGCCCAGCTCCTGAGCCTGCGAACGCAGCTCCTCCTCATGGGTGCCCGACCCGGCGACGAGGAACCGGGTGCCCGGCACCTCCTCGATCAGCGCGGGCATCGCCTCGAGCGCGATCTGGAACCCCTTCTCGTAGACCAGGCGGCCGATCAGCAGGACGAGGCGTTCGTCGGGGGCCGCGAACTCACCGCGCAGACGGGCGAGCTCCTGCTCCCCGGCGGCGGGCAGATCGTCGGGGTCGATCCCGTTCGGGATGACGACGATCCGGCTCTCGTCGACGGAGAAGATGTCGGCGACCTGCTCCCGCATGTAGGAGGAGCAGGTGATGACGCGGTCGGAACGGTTGGTTATCCAGCGCTCGACGCCGTGGATGTAGGACTGCGGGTGCTTGTCGACCCAGCCCTGGTGGCGGCCGTACTCGGTCGCGTGGATGGTCGTCACCAGCGGCGCCCCGAAGCGCCGGGCGAGGTGGTCGCAGGCGGCTGCGACGAGCCAGTCGTGCCCGTGGACGATGTCGAAGTCGAAGCGGTCGCCGAGCTCGACCCCGGCCGCGAGCATGTCGGCGTTCATGCGCTCGATCCAGGTGACGAACTCGCCGAGATCGCGGGGCCGGTTCGGCTCGCGGACGCGGTGCACGTGGACGCCGCCCGCCACCTCCTCCGCCGGCGACTCCTCGCCGCCGCGGGTCAGCACGTGCACCTCGACGTCGCGGTCCACCAGGCCTTCGGAGAGCTTGCGGACGTGGCGAGCGAGCCCGCCCTCGATCAGCGGCGGGTACTCCCAGGAGAGGATCAGCACGCGGCTCAAGTCGATGGGCTCCTGCGGGTCATGGCTCGAGCAGTGGTGCGGTCGACAGGTCGGGCGCGAGGTTTCGCAACCCAGGTTCGATCTCGCCATCGGATTCTATGGCTTCGAAGGCCGCGAGCGAATGGGCGAGGGCTCGCTCCAGCGGGTAGTCCCCCGCCTGGCGCGTGTAATCGAGGAACGCCCAGTCGCTCGACTGGACCGCGAGGAGCTCCCGGGCGGCCCGCCTGAGCGCGTCTCCGCGCAGCTTGCCCGCGCCGATCTCGCGCAGTACGCGAAGCTCGATGCCGCGCGCGCCCCAGGCCAGATCGGCGACCGCCGGGGAGTCCCACGTCCGCAGGTCCTTCTCCTCACCCCAGCTCGAGCGCCGCAGCTCCAGGGCGGCGGGCTCGTGCTCGGCGCGGGCGCTCGAGAGCGTGAGGAGTCGCACCCCGGCCTCCGGCAGCGCCCGCAGCGCCTCCGCGAACCAGATCGGACCCTCCCACCACCAGTGGCCGAGCAGCTCGGTGTCGATGGCGAAGGTGATGAGGCCGGGGGCGTTGCCGGCGTCGCGGTACGCGGCCAACCGCGCCGCGACCGCCGCAGCGAACTCGTGGGCTTGCTCGCGCGCGCGCCCGGCGGCCGCGACGGGGTCGTAAGCGCCCCCGCCGATCGACCACGGACGACATCCGCGCAGAGACTTGCGATGGAAGTCGGCGTACAGGGGGTCGGAGGGGTATCCCTGCATGGACCAGACCCAGGAGATCGCCTCCCAATCGATCGGGAAAGCCACGGTGGACCCGGCCCGGATCGGGCGCATCGACTCCCCCGGGCGCTCGTAGCGAGAACGATCGACGCAGAAGTGCTCGACTCCGAACCCAGGAAGGAGATCCTCGAGCCCCGGGTCATAGGCGCACTCGGGCAACCAGAAGCCGCGCGGCTCGCCGAACCGGCGACGGTGGGAGTTCAGTCCCGCGTCGATCTGCAGGAGCCGGCCCTCGCGCGTCGCGACGAGCGGCAGGACCGCGTGCGTGGCCGCCGAGCCGAGCAGCTCCACGCGTCCCTCGCCTCGGGCATCCGCGAACGCCCCAAGCGCGTTCCCGCCGAGGCGCTCGAGCTCGGCGAGGGCCGCTCGGTAACGCTCGGCCTCCGCCTCGCAGCCCGCGACCAGCCCGGGCTCGACGTCGCGCGCGTCGAGCTCCGCCGAGCCGACCCGGTACTCCCTCGTGAACTCGATCAGCCGCTCCCCGACCCCCGGGGCCTCGAGTTGGTCGGCCAGCACCGGGGTGACGCTGAGGGTGACGTCCGCGGCGACCGACAGCACCGGCAGGTGCGAGCGGACCACCGCGTCGAAGAGCCACTCCTCGCCAAACGGGTACGTCCCGAAGCCCTCCACGTACGGCATGTGGGAATGCAGGACGATCGCGATGTCGCCGACGCGCTCGCTCAGCGACGGCATAGGGCGACGAAGTCGAGCGCCTTCGCGAGGTCGGCCTCCCCCTCGTCGCGGAGCGCGAAGTCGGCGGCGCTGATCGCCGGCGTGAAGCGATCGTAGAACGGCTTAGTGATCCGCAGCGCTCGGTGGACGTGGTCCCAGCCGAGCGAGATCGCGCGCTCGTGGACGGCGAGCTTGCGGGCGTGGAAGAGGCCGAGGATCTCGACCGTGCCGAACGTGCCCTCGAGGACGCCGCGGTACTCCTCGAGGAGGTACTCGCGCAGGTGCCACGGGTTGTCCGACTTCTCGGCCCCCTCGGGCGCGAGCGTGAGTCGGTTCGGAGTCGAGATGAAGGCGAGCGGCGCGGCGGCGGCGATGGCACCGAGGAGGGCCGGTACGTCCTCGATGTGCTCGATGGTCTGCAGGAAGACGACGGCGTCGAGGTCGGCGTCGAGGTCGGCGACGTTCTCGACGAGGTCGCGCTCGAAGCGCAGGTTGTCGCGCCGGTAGCGCAGGCGCGCGTGCTCGTGGGCCTCGGGGTTGGCGTCCACGCCGATCACGCTCGCGGCCCGCTCGGCCAGCACGGCGGAGCCGTAGCCCTCGCCGCAGGCCAGATCGGCGACGTTCATGCCCGCGACCTGCGGTGCGATCCACTCGTAGACGGCGAGGTGGCGCCTGTACCAGTAGTTCTCCTCGGGCACGTCGGGCAGCGTGCGCTCGCCGGTCAGCTCGAGCGGCGGCACGCCCTCGGGCTGATCGTCCTGCAGATATCGCTTGGGGGCGGGCTCCGGCACGGCTGGCGGACGGTACAGTCCCGCGCATGCCCGCGGCTGCCGACGCCACGGCCGAGCGGATCCGCGAGGTCAACACCGCCTACCACGACCTCGCCGCCTCCTCCTACGACTCCAAGTGGGGGATCGACTTCGGCGACACCGGTCGCGGCCAGGTGGTCGCCAAGATGCGCAAGGCGCTCGGGGGGAAGCTCGGCACCTGGGATCACGCCCTCGAGATCGGCGCCGGCACCGGCTACTTCTCGCTGAATCTGATGGCCGCCGGGCACATCAAGCGGCTCACGGCGACCGACATCGCGCCGGGGATGCTCGAGGCACTTCGCGTCAACGCCGATTCGCTCGACCTCGACGTCGACACGGTCGTCACCGACGCCGAGCGGCTCCCGTTCCCGGACGAGACCTTCGACCTGGTGCTCGGCCACGCCGTCCTCCACCACATCCCCGACCTCGATGCCGCCGCCTCGGAGTTCTTCCGGGTCCTGAAGCCGGGCGGGACGCTGGTGTTCTGCGGCGAGCCCTCGGCCAACGGCGACCGGATCGCCGCTTGGCCCAAGCGGGCGGGTGTCGCTGTGGCGCCGTTGTGGCGCCGGGCCGTCGGCGCCGGCGAACGTGACGATCAAGGCGGCTGCCACCCCGACTACGGGCACGCGATGGAGGCCGAGGTCGACGTCCACGCCTTCGATCCGGCGGCGATTCGCGACTTCCTCGGCGCCGCCGACTTCGACGAGGTCCAGATCCGCGGCGAGGAGCTGCTCGCGAACCTCTACGGCTGGGGACTGCGGACGGTCGAATCCACCGCCGAGCCGTCAGAGATCCCCGACCGCTGGCGCTGGTTCGCGTTCCGCAGCTACCTGGCGTTGCAGCGCGTCGACACCGCGCTGCTCGAGCCCCATCTCCCCCCGCAGATCTTCTACAACCTGGTCCTGAGCGCGAAGAAGCCGGCGTAGGCCGCTGCGGGCGCCCGTCCCCGGCCCCGGCGACGGTGACGGTGACCCGGCGATCATCGAGATGCAACCAGCGGGACAGATCCTCCCGTTTCTTGCATCTCGGCGGGCATGGCGCGAGGGTGGGCGGCTCGTGGGCCTGTGACGGAGCGCGGCGCGGGGGTGGGGCACCGGAGGCGCCCCCGGGCTTACCGGTTGTGAGATGGCGACCAGGCACCAGCGGCGTCCCCACCACCTGCCGACAGGCGGCGGGATGGAGTTGCAGCTCGCGATCGAGAGGCTCGCCGGCAGGCAGAAGCAACTGCTCAAGCAGCCCCAGCTGGTGGAGCTGGGACTGAGCGCGAGCGGCGTGCGCAAGCGGGTCGCGGCGCGGCGGCTCCATCGCATTCACAGCGGTGTTCTGGCGGTGCACCCCCCTCCCTACTCCCCCCATCAGCTCTACCTTGCGGCGACCTACGCCTGTGCGCCGGGGACGCCCATCACCGATCAGCCCGCGGCATGGTTGCTCGGCATGCAGGAGGAACTGCCGCGCACACCCCATGTCTCCACCCGGGCGGACGGCAGGGTCCGGCTCGAGGATGTCGTCGTCCATCTGCGGGAGATCGAGCCTCGCGATGTCATCCAGCGTTTCGGCATCCCCTGCACGAGCCCCGCGCGGACGATCCTCGACTGCGCCGCATCCGCCTCCATCGAGGAGCTGGAGATGCTGCTGATGGCCGCGGATTCAGGAAGCCCGGGGCTCGAGCGGGGACGGCTCGAGCGGCTCGTGAACCAGAACGCGGGGCGCCGGGGCATCAGGAACCTGCGCGAGCTGATCACCGACGACCCGAAGGAGACCGACTCCCTCAACGAGCGCCGGATGCTGCGGATCTGCCGCCGCCTCGGCATTCCCGAGCCCGAGACGCAGTACGAGATCTGGACCGAAGGCAGGAAGTTCCGGGCGGACTTCTGCTGGCCCGACCTGCGCCTGATCGTCGAGTGCGACTCCTGGCGCTGGCACGGCGGCAAGCTGAAGAGAGAGGACGACACGGAACGCGACCAGCTTCTGGCCATCGCGGGATGGCTCGTCGTCCACTTCACGCGCAACCAGGTGAAGCTGAGCCCGGAGCTGGTGGGTCCGCGGCTGGCGGCGCTGGTGATGGGTCGGCGGTGATGGACCGTCCGGGCGGACCCGGCGAAGCGGCCGCACGGGCACCCGGCGATCATCGAGATGCAACCAACGGGACAGATCCTCCCGTTTCTTGCATCTCGGCGGGCAAGGCGCGGGGGCGGGCGGCTCGTGGGCCTGTGACGGAGTGCGGCGCGGTTGGCGGGGCTCGTGGGTCTGTGACGGAGCGCGGCGCGGTTGGCGGGGCTCGTGGGGTTGGTGGCGGAGCGCGGCGGGAAGGCGCCGGGCGGAGTGCGAGCGGCCTCAGCCGAAGGTGAAGGCGTATCCCGCCACGCCCTCGTCGAAGCGGAGGCCGAGGGTGTGCTCACCGGCCCGCGGCAGGTCGACGAGCGAGTAGAGACGCTGCGGGCCGACGGTGAGAGCTCCGTCGTCGACGTCCTCTCCGGCGTCCCTCGCGCTGATCGGCTTGCCGTCGAGCAGGACCCGCACCTCCCGCTCCTCGTCGGGGGAGCCGAGAACGAGGAAGACGCGCCGCGCCCGGAAGACCACGTCGATCCCCGCGCCGGGGCCGGCTGTGGCGCTCTCGCCATCGACCGTCCAGGTCCCCGAGTAGGCGAACTCGTTCGTGTCGAGGCGGGCGGGCGGGGGGCCGTAGTCGCGGCCACCTGGGCGGATGGCACCGCTGATCCAGCCGTCGGCCCGATCGGAGCCCAGATAGGTCTCGGGCGTCAGATCCACACCCGTGCTCGGCATCTGCGCCCGGACGACCGGAGCGCGGCCGCCGAGCCGGCGGTCGGTCTCGGCGAGCAGGCTGCGCACGGCGTCCTCGGTCTGCTCGTAGTCGCCCTCCCCGAAGTGGACGTAGCGGACATCGCCGCTCGTATCGATCAGGTACTTGGCCGGCCAGTACTGGTTGCCGAACGCGTTCCAGGTCCCGTAGTCGTTGTCCTGGACGATCGGATAGGTGAGGCCGTTGGCGGCGATCGCGTCGGCGACGTTGCCGCTGTCGCGCTCGAAGGGGAACTCGGGGGTGTGGACGCCGATGACCACGAGTCCCTCCCTCTCGTAGCGCTCGTACAGCGCCTCGACGTGAGGAAGCGTCCGGATGCAGTTGATGCAGGTGTAGGTCCAGAAGTCGATCAGGACGGTCTTGCCCTCGGCGTTCAGCCGGTGGATCGACACCGGATCCCCCCCCGGGGTGTTGAAGAAGGTCCCGGGGTCGGTGAGGTCGGGGACGGGTGCCGTGTTGAGAACCGGGAGGTCGGAGCGCGGTCCCGGCCGCGCGGCGGGATCAGGAGTCGCCGAGGCCGTGGCGATCGGGGCGTGGCCGGAGCCGCCGCGGACGTCGCCGATCCGGGCCATCACCGCGTCGGACTCCTCGATGCCGTTGGTAGGGTTGGTGACCCAGTCGGGAAGAGCGGTCGCGATGCTCTGCTCGAATCGCGTGTCCAGGTCGAGGGCGACGACCAGCGCCGCGGCGATCATCAGCACCCCGGTCGCCGCCTGGATCCTGCCCCGCGCGGGCTTGAGCCGGTCGACGAGCCGCCGGCCGCCGATCAGGAGGACGTAGAGCACCGCGCCCGTGCCGATCGCGTAGGCGGCGACGATGAGAAGGCGGCTCACGGTCAGCGTCTGGGAGGCGGAGAGGGTGATCACGCCGGCGAGGATCGGGCCGGCGCAGGGTGCGTAGACGAGCCCGAGCCCGGCTCCCAGCAGCAGGCCCGACCCGAATCCCTCGCCCTGCCGCATCCGCGGCGCGCCGACGACGCGCGAGATCGCCGCCTCGATCCGGTCGCCGATCGCGGGTACGAGGATGGCGATCCCGAAGCCCGCGAGGACGACGATCGCGATCGTGCGCTGGATGTCGTCGGGGAGCCCGAGCGCATCGATCAGGTAGACGAGCACCGCCACGGAGAAGGTGAACGACGCCGCCAGTCCGATCACGATCCCGAGCGGCCGCCTCCGTCCACCGGTGATCCCGCCGGCGGCCACCACCGGCAGGATCGGCAGGACGCAGGGCGAGAGCGCAGTTCCCGCCCCCGCGAGCAGCGCGAAGAGGATCAACAGGATCATCGCGGCCCCCGATCATGTCGCAGCGTCCTCATCGGATGATCAACGTTCTCCGCGCGGGAGCCGATCACCGCGGGCGGTGCGAGGATTGCGCCCATGAGCATCGCGACCAGAGGCGCCGACGCCGACGTGATCGTCGTCGGCGCCGGGCTCGCCGGGCTGACGGCCGCCGCGGAGCTGCTGACGGCAGGCCTCGAGCCGCTGGTGCTGGAGGCGCGAGATCGGGTCGGCGGCCGGCTTCTCGCCGGTGAGATCGGGGGCGGGGAGATCGTCGAGCTCGGCGGGCAGTGGGTCGGGCCCGGCCAGTCACGGGTCGCGGCGCTCGCCGACCGGCTCGGCATCGGCACCTTCCCGACGTTCGACGTTGGCGACAGCATCCTGGAGCTCGACGGTCAGACCCGGCACTACTCGGGAACGATTCCCCGCCTCGGCCCGCTCGTCCTCGCCGACATCGCGCAGGCGCGCTTCCGGCTGGAGCGCCTCGCACGCAGGGTGCCTCTGGACGCCCCCTGGGAGGCGAAGCGAGCGGAAGCCCTCGATGCGCGCACGCTGGCCGATTGGCTGCGGCGGGGCGGCATGCGCACCGCCGCCGCCCGGGAGATGCTCCGCGTCGCGGGACGGACGATCTGGGGCGCCGAGCCGGAGGAAATCTCGTTCCTGCACGCGCTCTTCTACGTGCGCTCGGCCGGCGGGCTCGACCCGCTGCTCGACACCGAGGGCGGCGCTCAACACGCGCGGATAGTCGGCGGCTCCCAGCGATTGGCCACGGGCCTCGCCCAGCGCCTCGGCGATCGCGTCCGCCTCGCCGCGCCCGTCAGCGCGCTCAACTGGGAACCGGACGGGGTCAGCGCGCGGACCGGCGACGGAACCCAGCTGCGGGCGCGCCGCGCCGTGGTCGCCGTCCCACCGGCGCTGCGCGAAGACCTCGGCATCTCCCCCGCTCCCGGCGGATCAGCCTCCAGCGGCTTCCCCGCCGGCCGCCTGATCAAGTGCGCGGCCGTCTACCCCGAGCCGTTCTGGCGGGCCGACGGTCTCTCCGGCGAGGCGCTCAGCGACGCCGGGCCGGTCGGGTTGACCTTCGACAACTCCCCGCCCGGGGGACGGCCCGGAGTCCTGCTCGGGTTCGTCGGCGGCGCCGCCGCGCGGCGCTGGGGAGACGTCCCGGGAGAGGACCGCCGCCGGGCCGTGCTGGCCGACCTCGCGCGGATCTTCGGCCCGCGAGCCGCCGCTCCCGACGACTACCTCGAGCAGGACTGGGGGCTCGAGCGCTGGAGCGGAGGCGGCCCGACCTTCGCGGCGCCGCCCGGGGGCTGGACGCAGTCGGGACCGCACCTCGCGACGCCGCTGGGCCCGATCCACTGGGCCGGGACGGAGACCGCCACCCGCTGGGCGGGCTTCATGGACGGCGCCGTCAGCTCTGGCGAGCGCGCCGCCGCCCGCGTCGTCGCGAGCCTCTAGCTTCGTCGTCGGCAGCGTCCTCGCCCTCCTCATCCGGATCGAGGTCGCGGCAGCGGTACATCTCGACGGCACCCGAGATGCCCTTGAGCGGGCGGCGGATCGGCTTCGAGAAGGAGAACCCATCGCCGGCAGCCTCGCGCACCTCCGCCGACGTGAGGACGCTCCCGGGTCGCGCGACGTCGGTGATCCGGCTCGCGAGGTTGACCGCGGACCCGTAGAAGTCGCCGGCGCGGCTCACCACCGGGCCCCTGGCGACGCCGGCGCGGATCCGAGGTGACTCACCGTCAGCCGCCATCTCGTCGACGACATCGAGGACCGCCCCCAGCAGGGTCGGGGTGTCCGGGCAGGAGAACATCGCCGCGTCGCCGATCAGCTTGACCAGGCGCACCTTGCCGTGGGCGACGTCGCGAGCGACCTCGTCGAGGCGCCCGGTGACGCGCCCGAGCTCCTCGGGCGGAACGTCCTCCCCGAGCTCCGTGTAGCCGACCAGGTCAGCGAACGCGATCGTGACGATCTCGCCCCCGGGCACCGAATCCCCGTCGTCGCGATCGCCGAGGAAGACCGCTGCCCGCAGCTGCTCGCGGAGGTGAAGGCGGTAGACGTACTCGAGGGTCGGCCCGACGAGCGGCAGCAACAGCTCCGTCTCGCGCCCGATCCGATCCGCCACCTCGCCCTCGGTGTCGGCGGGGTCGAAGAAGGTCGAGGCGAGCACCTGGCGGCTCGCGGCGGCGAACTGCGACATCGAGACCGCGATCGTGCGCCCGAGCTCGGCGATCGAGTCGGAGTCCAAGCCGGCGTCGAAGAGCGCGCGCTGGCGGTGGGCGGCCTCGAGGTCCTCCTTGCCGAGGCAGACGAGCTCCCGCTCCGGAATCGCGATCCCGATCGAGCGCCATTGCCGCTCTAGCTCGTCGATCGTGATCCCGGTGAGCTCAGCCACCTCCAGCGGGGTGTACCTCGGCTCGCCGGCGAGCGCCCGCTCGACCGGGAGGAAGGCGAGCCGGTCCTCGCTCACGGCGTCGCGCAGCTCGTCGAGAGCCACTCCCTGCCGGGCCAGTCGCTCCAGCAGCTCGAGCCGGCTCTCGCGGGCGATGCCGTCGAGACCCTCGAGCAGTCCCTCCGCCTCGAAGTCGGGTGTGCGCGCCACGGGTGCATTCTCCCCGCTGGGGCAAGCCCGCGACGCTCGACCCTATGATCGGAAACGATGAGCGAGCCCGACGACCTTGAGGTCCCGATCTTCGAGCTCGGACTCGCGATCGTCCCCGGCGAGCGCGTCTCCCTGCACATCTTCGAGCGCCGTTACCGGCTGATGATCGGTCATTGCCTGGAGGAGGACCTGCCGTTCGGAATCGTCTTCCGCGACGATGACGGCGCCCGCGCGACCGGCTGCACCGCTGAGGTGACCGAGGTCACCGAGCGCTACGACGACGGCCGCATGGACATCGTCGTCACCGGCGCCGATCCCTTCGGCGTCCTCGACCGCTTCGAAGCCGCGGATTGGCCCGCCGGCAGGGTCGCCTGGATCGACCACGCCCCCGCCGGACCGGAGCTCGCCGAGGAGCTCGGCGCGTCGCGAGCCGCATTCGCGGAGCTGCTCGAGGCGGTCGGAGCGAACCGTGAACGCGCCGAGGCCGCCCCCGGCGCCTTCGCGATCGCCGCGCAGATCGAGATGCCGGCCGCCGAGAAGCAGGCCCTGCTCGAGGCCGGCGACGAACGCGAGCGGCTCGTCCTCCTCGAGTCATCCCTGCGACGCCTTCTCGGCGGGCTGAAGCGATCGCGAGAGCTCGGGGAGCGCGCGAAGACCAACGGTCACGCTCCCGGACGGATCGGCCCGATCCAACGCCCCGAGCCGCCTGAGCCCGACGCCTGACCCGTTAGGATCGTTGCACGCGCAATGATCGGTGTCACGGGAGCAACGGGTGAAGTCGGTGGCCGCCTGGCCCGGCGCCTCGCCGCGCGGGGAGCCGATCAGCGCCTGATCGTGCGTGATCCCTCCCGCGCCCCCGACATCTCCGGCGCCGATGTCGCCGTGATCGGCGGCTACGACGACCCTGCCGGGATGCGCGAAGCCTTCGCCGGCCTCGACGTCCTCTTCCTCGCCTCCGCCAAGGAGGACGAGAACCGCCTCGACCTGCATCACGCGGCGGTCGACGCGGCCGCGGATGCCGGGGTCGGCCGGGTCGTCTACCTCTCGTTCCTGGGAGCCGCGCCCGACACCACCTTCACGTTCGGCCGCGACCACTTCCACACCGAGGAGCGCATCAAGGCGGCGGGCCTGAACCACACCTTCTCCCGCGACAGCCTCTACGCCGACTACATGCCGCTCTTCGTCGGCGCCGACGACGTCATCCGCGGCCCGGCCGGCACCGGCCGTTTCGCCCCGATCACGCGCGATGACGTCGCTGACGCGGTCACCGAGATGCTCGTCGGGAGCGGGCACGAGAACGCCGTCTACGGCCTGACCGGCCCCAGGACCTACGACCTCGCCGAGGTCGCCGCGCTGCTCTCGGAGGTCTCCGGGCGCCCCGTCACCTTCCAGGACGAGACGCTGGAGGAGGCCCGCGAATCCCGCCGCCCGACCGGAGCCCCAGACTGGGAGATCGAGGGGTGGGTGACCTCCTACGCCGTGATCGCCGCGGGCGAGTTGGATGTCGTCACCGACGACGTCCGCAGGCTCACCGGGCACGAGCCGAGCGACCTGGAGACCTTCCTGCGCAGCTACTACGCACGCTGAATCCCACTCCCGGTCGCGTAGCCTGCGAGCGATGTCCAAGTACCTGATCTCGTTCCCGGCCGAAGCGATGGCCTCCCTGTCCGCGGAGGACCTCCAGCGCGCAAGCGACGAGAGCCGCGCGGTCGTCCGCGAGGCGAAGGAGGCCGGCGTCTGGGTCTTCGGCGGCGGTCTCGACACGAGTGTGGAGCCGGTCAGGGTCGACGAGACCGGCGGCTCGACGCCGGGGACCTACCCGCAGACCGAGGAGCTCGATGGCGGCGTCACGATCATCGAAGCCCCATCGCGCGAGGCCGCGCTCGAGTGGGCCGCCAAGATCGCGGCCGCCTGCCGCTGCGCACAGGAGGTGCGCAGGTTCCACGACGACCCGGAGTCGTGAGCGTCCAGATGAGTGATCCCACGGATTCCCGCCGCGGAACCCCCGCGGGCTCCAGCGCTCCACGAGCTCCAGCGCTCCACCAGGGGTGACAGAGACCACGATCCTGGTCTGAGTGACCCCACGTTCCGTGTGGGTGGCTCCAGCGCTCCACCAGGGGTGACAGAGACCAGCATGCTGGTCTGAATCACCCCACGTTCCGTGCGGGTGACTTCGTCCCGTGTGGGTGGCTTCGCTGCGCGACCAGGGGTGACGGAGACCACGATCCTGGTCTGAATCACCCCACGTTCCGTGCGGGTGACTTCGCTGCGCGAGAAGGGGTGAAAGAGACCAGCATGCTGGTCTGAATCACCCCACGTCTCATGTGGGTGGCTTCGTCCCGTGTGGGTGGCTCCGCTGCGCGACCAGGGGTGACGGAGACCAGCATGCTGGTCTGAATCACCCCACGTCTCGTGTGGGTGACTTCGCCGCGTGTGGGTGGCTTCGCCTCGCGACCAGGGGTGACGGAGACCAGCATGCTGGACTGAGTCACCCCACGTCCCGTGCGGGTGGCTGACGATGGGCTGACGATGGCTCCGCTGCTTTCAGCTTCGCCCGAGCGCGTGGAATAGGGCACGACTACTGGTAGGCGGTCTAGCTTCCCCCAATGATCAGCGCGGGACCGGTCAATGGAGGATTACCACCGGACGAGGCAACAGTGGAGGGCGGTCGCCGACCCTGCCAGCGCCAAGAACACGATGGCGGCGGCGCCTGAAACAGTCACGGACCGCATGTCCATACGGAGAGTACGAACTCCGATCGGAGCCCGCGCCATCCTCAGAACGCCTGTCGCAGGGGAGCTTTCCTCTCATTTCCGGGAAGAAGTAACCCCGGCAGGTGCAGACGCCTCAGAGCGGGCGGATCACACCGAGCAGGTGCTCGGTCGGTGCGGACGGCTCGTCGCCCTTCGACCGCACCCGGGCGTCTCGCAGGGCGAAACCGATCTCGCCGCCCTCGCGCTCGTCGAGGGCCAGTCCGACCTTCGCCGGGAGCAGGAGCGGCTTGCCGAAGGAGGCGTCGGTGCGGACCCCGTCGGGCGTCCGCGACTCGAGCTGGGCGAGGCAGCGCGCCTGGCTCCACATGCCGTGGGCGATCGCGCGCGGGAAGCCGAAGGCCTTGGCGCTGAGCGCGTGCATGTGGATCGGGTTGCGGTCGCCGGAGACGCCGGCGTAGCGGCGGCCGAGGTCGTCGCCGAGCTTCCAGGAGGTCGTCAGCTGCGCGTCCTCGGGCACCGGCGCGGGTCGCGGGTCGCGGACGGCGTCGGGGTTGGAGCCGCCGCGGCGCAGGATCGTCCCCCGCTCCTCCCAGACGAGTTCGCCATCGGCGCTCGCCTCGGCGACGAGCGTGAACGCCCTCCCCTTCGGGTGCGGGCGCAGGTCCTCGGCGCGGACGACTAGGTCGAGCCTCTCCCCCGCCCCGATCGCACGGTGGCGGGTGATTGAGTTGTCGAGGTGGACGAGGCCGAGCAGCGGGAAGGGGAACTCGCCGCTCGCCATCAGCTTCATCTGCAGCGGGAAGGCGAGGATGTGCGGGTAGGTGGCGGGCAGGGACTCGCGCAGGGTGAAGCCGCAGACCTCGCAGTAGTCGGCGAGCCGTTCGCGGTCGACCTCCACCCCCTCGAGCCGCAGCTCGACATCGGGGAGCGAGGAGCCGCGGCCGCCGACGAACGGCAAGAGGCTCGCGCCCGGCACGGCGCCGAGCGCCGCCCTCCCGTAGAGGCCGAGGGATCCGGGCGAGCCGTTGAGGCGCTCGGTCCTGGCGGGCTCCATAGACATCCCGGTTCCCTCGGTTGCCCTGGTTGCCTCAGGCACCGATCAGGCTCTGGCCGCAGACGCGGACCACGTTGCCGTTCAGCCCGGTCGAAGCCGGGCTCGCGAACCAGGCGATCGCCTCGGCGACGTCGACCGGCAGCCCACCCTGGGAGAGCGAGTTCATGCGCCGGCCCGCCTCGCGGGGGCCGATCGGCATCGCCGCGGTCATCTGCGTCTCGATGAATCCGGGGGCGACGGCGTTGATCGTCGCGCCGCGCTCGGCGAAGACGGGGGCCATCGACTGGACCATCCCGATCACCCCGGCCTTCGAGGTCGAGTAGTTCGTCTGCCCGGCGTTGCCGGCGATCCCGCTCATCGAGGAGACGCAGACGATGCGGCCGTTGTCGTTGAGCAGATCGCGCTCGATCAGCGCGTCGTTGATCCGCTCCTCCGAACTCAGGTTGATTTCCATCAGCAGCGACCAGCGCTCCTCGTCCATGCCGCCGAGGGTCTTGTCGCGGGTGACGCCGGCGTTGTGGACGACGACGTCGACGCCCCCGTGCTTGGCCTGCAGTTCGTCGCAGATCTGCGCCGGTGCCTCGGGGTCGGTGATGTCGGCGACGATCGCCGAGCCGCCGATCGAGGAGACGACCTTGTCGAGATCGTCGGCGAGCGCCGGGACGTCGAGGCCGACGACGTGGGCGCCGTCGCGCTCGAGCGTGCGCGCGATCGCCTCGCCGATCCCG
>JAXLSW010000023.1:0-94102 GCA_046330415.1 Solirubrobacterales bacterium
GGAGGGTGGAGCCGATCAGCCCGAAGCTCCGCGAGCGGATGACCGGGGTGAGCTGGCACCGAGGCTGCCCGGTCGGTCTCGGTGAGCTCCGGCTGGTGCGGGCCACCTACGTCGGCTTCGACGGTCGCGACCGTCAGGGTTCTGTGGTTGTCGCCGCGCGCTACGCGAAGGGGATGCTGGCGGTGCTGCGGAGGCTGCATGCGAAGGGCTTCCCGATCCGCCGCATGGAGCTGATCGACCGCTTCGGGGGCGACGACCATCGCTCGATGCACCACGACAACACCTCCGCGTTCAACTGCCGGTTCGTGAACGGCACCAATCGCTGGTCGAACCACGCCCACGGCGAGGCGATCGACATCAACCCGCGCGAGAACCCCTACGTCTCCGGCTCATACGTCTCCCCGCCCGAGGGACGCGCCTACGCCGACCGCGACGAGCGCCGACCCGGGATGATCTTCGGCCACGGCGTCGTCACGAGCTCGTTCGAGCGGATCCTCGGCTGGGAATGGGGAGGCCTGTGGCCTTCGCCGACGGACTACCAGCACCTCTCCTCCGATGGCAGCTGACATCCGCGAGCGGTGCCGCGGCTCATGGATTCCCGGCGCCGGCCGATAGGTTGCAGGCAGGCGGTGAATCCTCGAGTGCAGCTGCATCGGAGGTTCATCGGAGGGTGACTCGGGCTCACCACGCGGGCACGGGGGACAGATGATGGAGACGGACAACAGCCGCATGAGACCAATCGCTGCCGTCGCCCCGCTGGGATCGGGGTCCGCGGCCGAGACCGCTCGCGACGACCATCTGCGTACCCGCGAGCGCACTCGGCAGCAGTACGTGCTGGCGGCGATCCTGTTCGTCGGTGGCGGTATCGGGGCGATCCTGCCCGACGCGCTGCACGATCCTCCGCACCCGCCCACGATCTACCTGCTGCCGCTCCTCGCGATGGTCTCCGGCGCGATCACGTTCGCCCTCGCCGCTCGGCTGCCGCGAAGGGCGCTGCACGTGGTTGCGATCGTGGCCGCCCTCGAGGTGGCGCTCACCGCCGGCCTGGCGGATCAGGTGTTCGCCGTCTACTACACCTTCATCGCCATCTTCGCGGCGTATGTGCTCGAGAGCAGGCGTGCGATCGCGGCGCACGTGGCGTTCGTCTGCCTGCTCTCCTTCCTGCCGTTGCTCTACGCCCCTGATGATGCGCGCGAGAACCTCATCTTCGCGCTCATCCTCGTGCCGACTTTCGTGCTCGCGAGCGGTGCTGTCGCCTTCCTGCGCGAGCGCCTCGCCGCCAGCGAGGCCCGATACCGTGATCTCTCGGAGGTGGACCCGCTCACCGGCGTCGGCAACTACCGGAAGATGAGCCTGCGTGCGCCCCGGGAGCTGCGACGTCACCGCCGCCACGGGCGACCGTTGAGCCTGGTGGTCGTCGATCTCGACGACTTCAAGCGCATCAACGACAGCCACGGGCATCAGCGGGGGGACGCCGTGCTGCAGGAGGTCGCCGCCGCGCTGCAGGACGGCGTCCGTGGTGACGACATCGTCGTTCGCCAGGGCGGGGACGAGTTCGCCGTGGTCGCGCCCGAGACCGACGAGGCCGAAGCCGCTGAGCTCGCCCGCCGCATCTGCGCGGCGATCGCCGCGATCGCGCCGGACGGGAGCGGGATCGGGGCTTCGATCGGCATCGCGCACTTCCCGGCGGACGCCGAGACGTTGGAGGGGCTGCTGGCGGCCGCCGACGCGCGGCTGCGCGGAGCGAAGGAGGGTAAGTCGCGCAGCGACGGCCGCCCAGGAGCTCCGCAGCTCGCGGCCGAGCGGGTCCCCTGAGGATCAGCCCCCTGCTCGCTCGCCGGCGAGGTCCCGGCCGAGAACCCCCTCACCTTCCTCTTCAGCGCGCCGGGCTGAGCTACCAGGCGCCGCCACCGCCACCGCCGCTGAAGCCGCCACCGCCACCGCCGCTGAAGCCACCGCCGCCGCTCGAGGAGGACTGCGGTGCGACCTGCGAGGAGAAGCCGGACCCGAAGCTGTTGAAGCTGCCGCCGAAGCTGCCGCTGTGGAAGGCGTAGGCGGTCCAGAGGGTGCCCGAGTCCGCCTCCTCGGCGACGGGGGCCGGGATCCGGCCGGACTTGGCGATCCGCTCCGCCGTCCCGAACGCGACCGCGTAGACGAGGATCCGGCGCCATAGCTCCAGCGTCGCCGGCGGGTCGTCGTGCAGTCGTGGGAAGTCGCTGGTCCAGCGCTCGAACGACTTCCACCGGGCGCTGCGCTGCCGTGCCTCGAGGGAGAGCCGCTTGAGCCACACCTTCGGCACGGAGATCAGAAAGCCGACGGTGAGGATCATCGCGGCGACCGGGATCGGGACCCGCTGGGTGCGCGTCCAGGCCGCGACGATCACGCCGATGAAGAGGAGCGCGACGATCGCGGTCAGCAGCTCGCGCCAGCCGGTCATGTCGCGCTCCCAGCTGATCTCGGCGTGCTCGGCCTCGTCGAGCTGCGTGTTCATGGTCTCCCAGCGCCCGCGCCAGACGCTGGAGTGCGCCGGCACCTCGTCCTTCATCTTCGCGAGCGCGACGGTGTTGTCCCCGAGCAGACGATCGAAGAAGTCCATCACCGTCACCTCGTAGGGCTGCAGCTGACCGCCGTCCGGCCGCTCTTCGCTCTTGCTGATCTCGAGGTCCAGATCGGCCCCCGGCGCGGCCTTGGCCTCGTAGAAGCCGCGATCGATGAGGTCCATCAGGGTCGCCAGGACGAGCCGGTCGTCGTATGTCCCCTCGTGTGCGAGCTGGTAGCCGAGCGCCGGGGGGATGTCCTCGGGCGGCTCCGGCAGGTACTGCGGGACGTCGGTGGGCCGCTCCCTGCTCAGCAGCATGAGCAGCGCCATGCCGGCGAGCCCGAGCAGGCCGAGCAGGGCCGAGACCGCCAGGACGTTGTCGCTGATCCAGTTGCGGAGCTTCGTCATCATCGAGAGCTGGTCGTCGAGGCTCGCCTCCTCGGCTTCGATCTCGGCGAGCCCGTCGCCGCGGTCGACGTCAGCCCGCAGCCAGGCTGATCGCGTCACGGGGGAGCAGGGCGCATCCCGACCGCCTCCGCCTCCTGGGGGACGCGTGAGACCGAGGCGACGGCGGCGTCCCCCTCGATCTCGGGCTCGGTGCCGAGGGAGCGGGGCCGCAGCCAGGTGTGGGTGGGCGCTGCGCCGTCGGCGGCGGTGAAGGTGGCGTCGAGATCGTTGAGCCAGAAGTCCCACTGATCGCCCCAGATGGTCCAAGTGACGTCGACGACGTCGTCGCGCACGTTGGTCGCGCCGGTGACCCGGTAGAAGAGGTCGAAGGTCCGGTGCTCGTCGACCGCGTTGTAGTGCCAGACGACGCGCAGGTAGCGGTTGTCGCCGGTGGTGTCGCCGGCGCCGCTGAAGTCGGAGGTGCCGCCGAACTTCTCCGTGCCGAACGAGTTCGGAAGGTCGTAGGAGCCGAGGCCGGTCGCGGCACCTGGTGAGTACCGCTCGCCACCGCTGGAGACCCGCATCCCGGTGATCTGAGCGTCGCCGTTGAGCGGAATGTCACGGTAGGCGCCGCTGAAGGAGCCGTGGAAGTCGAAGTCGAGCGACTCGTGCACCAGCAGGCTGCCGTCGGGCTGCAACTGCACGTCGACGTCCGCGTTGTCGATCTCGTACTGCTTCTCCTGGGTCGGGACGTCCGGGAGGAAGGTCAGAGCCGCCCAGGCGACCCCGGCGATGATCACCACGAAGATCATCCGGCCCAGGAAGGGCCCGGTCAGGATCCTCCTCACCCCGGGCCCCCGGCCGACGGCGGCAGCTCGACCGCCGGTGCGACGGCGGCCTCGGAGCCGGCGCTGAAGAACTCGCGCCTCGTGAAGCCGAAGGCGGAGGCGACGAGCGACGGCGGGAAGACGGCGACCGCGGTGTTCAGCGTCTCGACCGTGTCGTTGTAGACGCGGCGGGTGATCGAGATCCGCTCCTCGACCGAGGCGAGATCCTTCTGCAGCTGCATGAAGTTGTCGCTCGCCTTCAGTTCCGGATAGGCCTCCGCGAGGCCGATCAGATTGCCGATCCCGAGCGCGAGGGCGCCCTCGAGGGGACCCTGCATAGCCGGGCCCCCGCCGACGGCATGGGTCGCGGCGCCGCGCGCCTCGGCGGTGCGGACGAGCACCGAGCTCTCATGGCCCGCGTACCCCGCGACGGTGTCGACGAGGGCCGGCACCAGATCGTGGCGGAGCTTCAGCGCGACCTCGATCTGCGCCCAGGAGTTGTCGACGGCGAGGCGCATCCGGACGAGCCGGTTGTAGGTGAGCAGGACGAACAGCGCGACGGCTGCGACGACGACGATCGCGACGATTGCCCAGGTCACCGTGGTCCCCTCATGGGCCCGAAACCTACTCGTCTCGAGGGGGACGGACCATTCGGGCGGGCCCCCTCAATAGGCTGCGCGCCGTGAGCGAGCTCGATGGCAAGGTCGTGTTGATCACCGGCGGTGCCGGTGGTCTCGGTTCCGCCGCCGCGAGGGCGGTGGCGGCGCTCGGCGCCCGGGTGATGGTCTCCGACGTGGATGCCGAGGGAGGAGCTGCGGTCGCGGAGGAGATCGGCGGGGAGTTCCTTCGCTGCGACGTCAGCAGCCCGGAGGAGAACAGGGCCATGTTCGACGCGACCGTCGAGCGCTTCGGGGGGCTCGATCACGTCTACCTCAACGCCGGTGTCTCCAGCGGCATCGGCCTCGGTGACGACTTCGATGTCGACACCTACCGCCGCGTGATGGGGATCAACCTCGACGGGGTCGTCTTCGGCGCTCACGAGGCGATCCGCGTGCTGCGCGAGCATGGGGGAGGGTCCGTGGTCGCGACCGCTTCCCTGGCGGGCCTCACGGCGGTCCCTTACGACCCCCTGTACGCGGCCAACAAGCACGCGGTCGTCGGTTTGGCTCGCTCGCTCGGCCCGGGTCTCGTCACCGATGGGATCCGCTTCAACGCGATCTGCCCGGGCTTCGCCGAGTCGGGGATCATCGCCCCGATCCGCGACGCCCTGCTCAACAGCGGCTTCACGATCATCCCCGCCGAGAAGGTCGCGGCCGGCGTCGTCGCGCTCTTCGAGGGCGAGATGAGCGGCGAGTGCTGGTTCGTCCAGCCCGGCGTGGATCCGCAGAACTTCAAGTTCCGGAACATCCCGGGGCCGCGCGCCGAGTAGCGACGGCGTCCGCTGCGCCGGGGGGATGGGATGATCCGCGGGTGAGCTTCGAGCGCTACGTGGCACTCGGCGACTCGACCACGGAGGGGCTCGAGGATCCGTACCCGGACGGCAGCTACCGCGGCTGGGCGGACCGGCTCGCCCAGCACCTGGCGGTCGGCAACCCGAACCTGACCTACGCCAACCTCGCGATCCGCGGCCGCAAGCTGCCGCAGATCCGCGCCGAGCAGCTCGAGCCCGCGCTGGCGCTCGAGCCCGACCTCGCGACCGTCCTCGGGGGCTTCAACGACATCATCCGGCCGTCGGTGGACCTCGATGCGATCGGCGCCGACCTCGATGCGCTCGTCGCCGCCCTGCGTGGGGCCGGGGCCACGGTCCTGGTCATGACCTACCCGGACCCCACCGCCGTCATCTCGCTGGCCTCCGGGCGGATCCGGGAGCGCGTTCTCGCCTTCAACGAGACGATCCGCCGGATCGCCACCGGCCGCGGCGCCGTCCTCGTCGATCTCGACCGCCAGGGGGTGACCAACCCGCGCTACTGGTCGCCCGACCGCCTGCATGCGAACCGGCTCGGCCACGAGCGCATGGCCGCGGCCGCCGCGAGCGCGCTCGGCGTCGATCCCGGGGAGGGCTGGGACGAGGTGCTCCCGATGCCGGCGCCGGCGCCGAGGCCGATCCGGTTCGCCCGCGACGCCGCCTGGGCAGGCCGCCATCTGACGCCGTGGCTCGTGCGCCGGCTCCGCGGCCGCTCGTCGGGCGACGGTCGCGACCCCAAGCGCCCCGACCTCGGCTCTCTCTAGTCCGTCCGCGGGGAGCTTCCGGGCTCCAGCTCAGTCGCTCCACCAGTTGGGGACGATCTCGCCGTCTCCCTCGTGACGCTCCCCGAACGCGATGAACTCCAGCCCGTCATCGCCGCCCTCGAAAGCCCGCGTGGCGCCGGGGGAGACGCGAATCGCATCGAGCTTCGTCAGCTCGACCACCTCGTCGTCGACCTTCACCCGGCCCGAGCCGGCGATGACCACGTAGACCTCCTCGGCCTCGTCGTGCTTGTGGCCGAACCCCTGGCGGGCGTTCGGCTTCAGTCGGTGGTGGCTGAATCCCGTCTGCTCGGCTTCGAGGTCCCCGGTGGCGAAGCGCACCTCGCCGATCTCCGAGAAGCCGTGCTTGGCGGCCATGTCCTCGACCGATTCCAGGTTCTTGTGCGTGTACTCGCTGCTGTCGCTCATGGCTCCAACCCTACGCGTGGTGCCCCGGCGCGTCTTCCGAACCTTTCATCCGGCATGCGGGTTATCCATCCTGGGGGACGTAGTCGCCGACATGGAAGGAGGAACACGGTGAGGGCGAGAACGACGATCGCTTGGGCGGTGCTGCTCGCGACGATGCTGATCGCGGCCCCCGCCCATGCCGCCGGCGGGAAGCTGGACGTCGAGGCTCTCTCCAGCGCCCCCGACCTGGTCACCGGCGACGACGCACTCGTGGCGGTCACCGTTCCCAACGGGACGAAGCCGTCGAAGGTGCGCGTCCGGCTCAACGGAGCGGACGTGACCTCCAGGTTCAGCGATCAGGCGGGCTCCGGGCGTCTCGTCGGGCTCGTCGACGGGCTCTCGCAGGGCCAGAACGAGCTCACGGCCTACGCGAAGGGCTTGAAGCGGCCTGCGAGCCTGCAGCTCTACGACTCGCCCATCAGCGGACCGCTCTTCTCGGGCCCGCAGCAGTCCCCGTTCTTCTGCCGCACCATCGAAGCCGGCCTCGGGGCTCCGACGGACGCGAACTGCTCGGCATCGGCGCAGGTGAACTACGTCTACAGGACGAACGGCGGCGACTTCGAACCGCTCGCGGATCCCTCGGCGATGCCCGCCGACGGCGTGCAGACCACGACGCGCGACGGTCGCACGGTCGACTACGTGGTCCGGATCGAGACCGGCGTCATCGACCGTTCCGTGTACCGCTGGGCCACGCTTGCGCCCGGTGGCGACGTCGCCGCCGCCTGGAACCAGCGCCTCGTCTACAAGTTCGGCGGCGGCTGCGGTGCCGGCTATCAGCAGGGGGTCGCGAACCTCGGCCAGGTGCTCGACGACGCCGAGCTCTCGCAGGGCTACGCCATCCTCTCCGGCAGCCTCAACGTCTTCAATACGGCCTGCAACGACGTTCTCTCGGCGGAGGCCGCGTCGATGCTCAAGGAGCACTTCATCGAGTCCGTCGGTGCCGCTCCCGTCTGGACCATCGGCGAGGGGAGCTCGGGCGGCTCCGTGCAGGCGCAGCTGATCGCGCAGAACTACCCGGGCCTGCTCGACGGGCTGCTGCCGTCGGCGAGCTTCCCCGACGGGGCAGCTCCCGACTACCCCGACTGCCGCCTGCTCACCGCCTACTACGCGACCCCGGCGGGCGCTGCGCTCAGCAACTCCCAGCGCCAGGCGATCAGCGGCCTCAGCAACCCGAACGGATGCGTTGCGCTCTCGGCGGGGGCGGATGTCGTCAACGCCTCCGAGGGCTGCGACGAATCGGTCGTGCCCCCGGCGCAGATCTTCGACGCGGCCACCAACCCGACTGGGATCCGTTGCACTGTCTGGGACAGCATGGTCGCGGTCTACGGTCGTGACCCGGCGACGGGCTTCGCGCGGCGCACGCTCGACAACGTCGGCGTCCAATACGGGCTCGTCGCGCTGCAGCAGGGGACGATCACGCTGAACGAGTTCCTCGACCTGAACCAGGGGATCGGTGGCTACGACCAGAACGGTGAGATCCGCGCCGCGCGCAGCGTCGGCGATCCCGATGCGATCGCCGCCGCCTTCCGCACGGGTCGCGTCAACCAGGGCCTCGGCGGCTACCGGCAGGTCCCCGTGGTCGACGCTCGAAGCTACGTCGACGACGAGGCCAACGTCCACCAGTACGTCAACACCTACAAGCTGCGAGCGCGGCTCGACAGCACCGGCGGCCATGGCAACCAGGTCATGTTCCGGGCCAAGGGAGGCCAGAACGTCGGCCCGATGAACGCCGCCGCCCTCGATCTGATCGGTCGCTGGCTCGACGCGATCGCCGCCGACCACACGGGTGCCTCCCTCGCAGAGAAGGTGCTCAACGACAAGCCGTCGGATGCCGTCGACGCCTGCTGGACGAACGGCGGCCAGCGCACCGACGCGCCGGCGCAGATCGGCGCCTCCAACATCTGCGAGCAGACGTACCCACCGCACAGCCTCCCCGCCAACCAGGCGGGCAAGCCGCTGGACTCGATCGCGGTCAAGTGCGCGCTGCGTCCGCTGAACTACGGCGACTACGGGTCGCCGTCGGCGGGGCAGCAGGCCCGCCTCGCGGCGATCTTCCCCGATGGCGTCTGCGACTGGTCCAAGCCGGGCCCGGGTCAGCAGGCGATCGACGGGACCTGGCAGGAGTTCGGGCCCCAGCGCGTCGTCACCAAGAGCAAGCCGAAGCTCGGGTTGAAGGCCAAGCGCAAGGGCTCGGGCAGGAGGGGGACGGTTGCGCTGAGCGCGAAGCTGGGCCCGTGTCCCGCATCGGGCTTCCAGCGGATCGTCTTCGAGCGGAAGCGGAAGGGCAAGTGGGGGAAGGTCGGCACCGGCGTCACCTCCGGCAAGCAGTGCAAGGCGAAGGTGACGCTGAAGTCGAAGCGGCTCGGCAAGGCCGGCCCGAAGCCGGTGAAGCTGCGCGCGAGCTTCGACGCGGTCGGCGCGCTCGAGTCCGCGCGTTCGAGGGGCGTGAAGGTGAAGCTGCGCTGAGCCGTCGCGAAGTGAGAGGGTTCGCCGTCCACCCCGGATCCCTGAGAGAGAGCGAGCCCCGATGTCTGAGAGCAACAGCCGGTTCCTGATCGCCAAGCGCCCGAGCGGGCGCGTCGAGCGCAGCGACTTCGACCTCGTGACCGAGGACGTTCCCGATCTCGCCGAGGGCGAGGCGCTGATCCGGGTCGAGTGGATCTCGGTCGATCCGACCAACCGCGGCTGGCTGAACGACACGCCCACCTACCTGCCGGTCGTGCCGATCGGCGAAGTCGTGCGCGCGGCAGGGCTCGGACGCTGCGTCGCCTCGAGGAACCCCGCCTACGAGGAGGGGCGGCTCTACCAGGGGCTGACCGGGTGGCAGCAGTACTTCGTGGCCTCCGACGCAGCGCCCCTGATCCCGGTTCAGGAGATCGAGGGCGTCGAGTCCCCGAGCGCCTATCTGGGCGTCCTCGGCATGACCGGTCTGACCGCCTGGGTCGGGATCCGCGAGATCGGCAAGCCGAAGGAGGGGGAGACCGTGGTCGTCTCCGCGGCGGCGGGTGCGGTCGGCTCGGTGGCCGGGCAGCTCGCGAAGGCCGGTGGCGCCCGTGTCGTCGGGATCGCCGGCGGCGGCGAGAAGTGCGCGCTTCTGACCGACGAGCTGGGCTTCGATGGGGCCGTCGACTACAAGGCCGCCGACTGGCACGATCAGCTCAAGGCCGCGACGCCCGACGGCATCGACGTCGACTTCGAGAACGTCGGCGGCGAGATCATGGAGGCGATCTTCGCGCGCATCAACCTGCGCGCCCGGATCGCGCTCTGCGGCCTCATCTCCGGCTACAACGAGGACGACCCGCCACCCGGCCCGCGCAGCTTTGGGAACCTGCTGATCCAGCGCGCGACGGTGCAGGGCTTCATCGTCCTCGACCACTTCGGCCAGGCGGCCGAGGCCGGGGCCGAGATCGGCGGGCTGCTCGCCGCCGGGAAGCTGAAGCCGCTGGAGACGGTCGTCGAGGGCTTCGAGGGGCTCCCCGAGGCCCTGAACATGCTCTTCGACGGCAAAAACACGGGCAAGCTCGTCGTCAGCATCGCCTGAGGATCGGGCGTTCGCCCCTTCTCCACCGTAAGCGTGAAGAAGGCGCCGCCCGCACGTGTCCGGCCGCTCCCGTCGGAAGGGTCCGCGCGCAGTGCCGTCGAAGACAGCGCTGTGGCCTCGCGCGTCTATGTGATCGAGCTCAGCCCGCAGGCGGGCAGGCGCCGCGATCCCCGCATCCCCTGGGTCTACGTCGGCTCCAGCGCCCGCGAGCCGGAGATCCGCTTCGCTCAGCACCGCCGCGGCTACAAGTCGGCGCGTCTGGTCAAGCGCTTCGCGCTGCGACTGCGCCCAGACCTCTACGAGGATCTACCGGCGCTGCGCGGCTCCCGCGCCGCCCAGACGGCCGAGGTGCAGCGCGCCCGCGATCTCGCCGGGGCCGGATTCGTCGCCCACTGCGACGGGACCTCCTACGGGCGCGAGGGCGGCTTCTGGGACGAGTGGGACGACGAGCGGCTCGGCCGGGTCGGCGATCACGCCGACGCGGCCGCATCCGAGCTGCTCGACTCCTCCTTCGCGCCGCTCGACGATCGCGACTGCGCTCGCCTCCTGCACGGGGAGCGCGGCTTCTGGACCGACGCCTACATCGACCGCGCCGACCCGCCGCCCTCCTACGGTCTGCTCTCCCACGTCCGTCTCGACGCGCTCGAGCGCCGCGTCGAGGCCTTGCGGGCGCGATGCACGATCGCGTCGGCGAGCAGCACCGGTGCCTCGGGGGCCTGCGGGAAGTAGAGGTTCGGCTCGACCGCCTCGAGCTCGAGGAGCAGCGGCTCGCCGCCGTCGCCCCGCAGCATGTCGACGCGGGCGTAGAGCGGCGTCACGTCGAAGCGCCGCCTCACCTCCCCGAGGATGCGCTCGGCGAGGTCGAGCTCCTCGCTCGTCGCCTCTCCGGCGAGGACGAGCTCGGGGTCGTACATCCGCTCGGCGACGCCGAGGTAGTCGGAGGAGCGCACGGGCGCCACCTCGTCGGCGGCGAGGATCGCCCCCTTGCGAAGCACATGGCTGACCTCGCCGTCGATCATCACCACCGCGGTCTCGCCGGAGCGCTCGACGTTGGGGAGGTAGGGCTGCACCATCGCCGTCAGCCCGGCTTGGCTGATCTCGGCCAGCAGGTCCCGCGCCGCATCGATCGATTCGGGACCGAAGCAGCCGGTGCGACGGCCTCCGGCGGAGATCGTCGGCTTGATCACGACCTCGTGGTCGAAGTCCGTCGCGACCCGATCAGCGGTTCCCGGCGGGACGAACCTCGTCGGGACGACCGGCAGGCCCTCCTCCAGCAGGTCGTCGAGGTAGCGCTTGTCGCTGTTCCAGCGGATCAGGTCGGGGTCGTTCTCGACCGGGACCCGGAGGCCGTCGAGCCAGCTCATGAACTCGTCGTACCGCATCGCGTAGTCCCAGACGCTGCGGGCGACGATCAGGTCCATGTCGTTCCAGGGGAAGCCGGCGTCGTCCCAGGGGGACACGGCTGCGTCGACTCCGCGTGAACGCAGCTGAGCGAGCAGCGTGTCGTCGTCGCGGAACTCAGGGGCGACGTTCGGGTAGCTCGCGATCGCGACGCGCAGGCGTTCGCTCATCGGTCCTCTCTCGGTGGGCTGGGGCGCATCGGGGGCGGAATCAGTACACGATCACGGTCGTGCCGAGCGTCGCGAACTTGTAGACGCCCGGAGCCTCCGGCGCCGGAACCCGTACGCAGCCATGCGATGCCGGGTAGACGGGGACGTCCGGGTACTCATGGAAGGCGATGCCGTTGTTGAAGTAGGAGGCGTAGGGGAGCCAGGTCTGAAACGGCACCGACCACGACTTCAGCTCCTTGCGGAACACCTGGAAGGTGCCCGCCGGGGTCTCGTTGCCGGGGCCGCCGGTGGATACGTGGATGGCGCGCTTCGTCCGGTCGTTCTTGATCAGCAGGGTGACGCCGCGGTCGCGGTAGACCTCGATCCGGCGGGAGGGGCCGTCGCCGTGGGGCCGCGGCGGGCTCGCCTTGGCGAGCGCCGCTCGCGTCGCCGGCCCGACGACGCCGTCGCGGGCGAGCCCGCGCCACGACTGGAACGCCAGGACCGCCTGCTGGGTGCGGTAGCCGTCGATGCCGTCGACGGCGCTCTTCGGCAGGTACTTGAGCTCGGCGAGGCGTTGCTGCAGGGCCTTGACCGAGAGGCTGCGCTCTCCGCGTGGGCGCTGGAGCGCCTGCGGTCCCCGCGCGGGGGCCTCGAGGTCGTCTCGATCCTGAGCCGGGCTTCCACCTCCGGGCTCGACCGGCCGGCCCCCGGCGACGACCTTCGTCCGTTCGACCCCGGGAAACTGCGTGAGCGTGTAGGTGACCTGGGCGAGCCGGGCGTCGATCTCGGCGCGCTCGGAGCGGGTGCGCGCGGCGGGGTCGGCGGGGACGCCTCGGGTGAACTGGGGGGTGACCGCGACGGTCGCGGTGTCCCCGTCGAGATCCACCGCGCGCACCTCGGTGCCGTCCGGGATCTGGGAGGTCGTCTCGACCTCCGTTGCGGCCTCCCGTTTGGTCGGACCGGCAACGAGCGCCTCGGCCGCATCGGTCAGCTCCTGCTCGGGTGAGCCCTCGGGGAGCTTCCGCTCGACGGTCCGGAACTGCTCACCGGTCGTGAAGTAGATGTCGGTGGCCTCGCCGCTTTCGTCACCGGCGTCGCCACCGCCGGTGCTCGCCGTGGTCTCGCCGCCCGGCGCGGCGGTCTCGTCCCCCTCCGAGCCGGAGCCGCCACCGCAGCCGGACGCAGCGAGCGCGCACAGGAGCGCTGCGAGCGCGGCGAGGGTGGCGATGGCGCGGAGCGCTTCCGGGTTCATGTGCGCGAGGCTATCCACCCCATCGATCGGGTAAGTGCACCAAGCCCCCACACACACACATACAGCTGAGGAGATCCATGCCGACCGCCACCGAAGCCTTGCAGTGCCCGCAGACCGGAGCGCCCTTCGAGCGCGCGACGATCGATCGCCGGGACCCGGGCCCCAACGACATCGAGATCGAGATCAAGCACTGCGGGATCTGCCACAGCGACATCCACCAGGTCCGGGGTGATTGGGGCGCGGGGATCTTCCCGATGGTTCCCGGCCACGAGATCGTCGGCGTCGTCGCCTCGGTCGGTGGGAAGGTCGAAGGCTTCGCGGTGGGCGATCGCGTCGGCGTGGGCTGCTTCGTCGACTCCTGCGGCGAGTGCGAGCACTGCGAGAACGGCGAGGAGCAGTTCTGCGTCAAGGGCGTCGTGTCCACCTACAACGACCGCGACTACGACGGTGAGACGACGTACGGCGGCTACAGCACCAGCATCGTCGTCAAGGACCACTTCGTCGTGCGAATCCCCGACGGGATGGAGCTCGACGTCGCCGCTCCCCTGCTCTGCGCGGGGATCACGACCTACTCGCCGTTGAAGCGTTGGGGGGCTGGAGAGGGGAAGCGGGTCGCGATCGTCGGCATGGGCGGCCTCGGCCACGTCGCCGTCCAGATCGCCAAGGCCATGGGAGCGGAGGTGACCGTGCTCAGCCACTCGATGAGCAAGGAGGAGGACGGCCGCCGCTTCGGGGCCGACGCCTACTACGCGACCGCGGACAAGGAGACGTTCAAGGCGCTGCGGGGGAGCTTCGACCTGATCCTCAACACGGTCTCGGCGAACCTGCCCATCGACCGCTACCTCTCGACCCTGAGCGTCGGCGGTGCGATGGTCAACGTCGGGGCTCCGGCAGAGCCCGACACCTTCCGCGCGTTCTCCCTGCTCGGCGGCCGCCGCATCCTCGCCGGCTCCGTCGTCGGCGGTCTCCCCGAGACCCAGGAGATGCTCGACTTCTGCGCCGAGCACGGGGTCGAGCCGCAGATCGAGAGGATCACCATCGACGATGTCGACGGTGCCTACGACCGCGTCGCCGACAGCTCGGTGCGCTACCGCTGCGTCATCGACATCGGGTCGTTCGGGTGACCTGAGTCGCTCGCGCACCGTCGGTCCCAGGCGCGCTCACGACGCGTGGCCCGGGACCGGCAGTTGCCATCATCCGCCCGGCGATGGAAGCGGGTCGAATCCGGCGAAGAGACACGCGCAGAGATGCGGAGGGCGGTGCCGCTCCGCCCAGCTACCGCGAGCGCCTCAGGGTCGAGGGCCTCGTCCTCGCCGCGAGCGCCGCCGTCGCCACGCTGGCGCTTCTCATCGGCGCCGCCGACTCCCGGACCGGGATCGGAGCGACGCTGATCGTCCTCGCGATCGCCCTCCTCCTGATCGCCTGGCTGGCCCCGCGTTCGGTCCACCTTGCGCTGCGCCGCGCGAGCCAGCTCTTCACACCCGATCTCGGCACCGGGCAGCCTCGCGCGCTCTGGCAGCTCCCGCTCCTGGTCGCGATCCCGGTGGTCGCCGTCGCCAAGCTCGGCGGCGCCGCGATGGGCCTGCGGTTGGCGGTGATCCTGCTGATCCTGGGATTGGTGCAGGCCTTCATGCTCGAACGGATCGTCGCGGTCTTCGAGGGCCAGGCGAGGCGGCGCTTCTACCGCGTCGAGGGCTCCAAGATGCTCGGCGCGACCAAGCTCGGCTACGTCCAGCGCCGCGTGCGCTGAGATCCCGACCCGGCCCGCCGCCACCCCGGAGTTGCGACCATTCGACGTCGTGGCGGACTCGAACCGGACAGCCATCGCAGCCCTGGTCGCACTGCTCGCTGCCCTCGTCCTCGCGCTCGCATCGTGCGGCGATGACGACGCGGGCTCATCCGCCGCCGCGGCTCCACCTCCGGCCGATTCCAGCGGTGACTTCGACGAGCAGCGGGCGTGGCGGCTGATCAAGCTGCAGCTGCGCTACGGGCAGCGCCCCGCCGGCTCCCCGCAGCTCCGCCGCCTCGGCGTGAAGCTCCGGGACCGCATGCCGGACGGGAAGTTCGAGCGCATCCCCGGCGAGCCGAAGCTCCGCAACATCGTCTCTGTCGTCCCCGGTGAGCTGCCGGCCCTCGTCGTCGGCGCGCACTACGACACCCTGCGGGAGCCGAAGGGCTTCCAGGGCGCCAACAACGGTGCCGCGGGCTCGGCTGCCGTCGTCGAACTGGCCCGGGAGCTCGCCGCGGAGGATCGTCCCGCAGGCGCCCACCAGGTTCGGTTCGTCCTCTTCGACGGCGAGGAGCCCGCCAAGGGCCTGCCCGAGGAGCAGACCGACTTCTACTCGAGCGGCTTGCGTGGCTCGCGCGCCTACGTCGATCGCCACGGTGACGAGGTGGGCGCGATGATCCTGCTCGACTACATCGCCGGCGAGGGTCTGTCGCTGCCGCGCGAGGGGTCGTCGACCCCCGAGCTCTGGGACGAGATCCGGGCGGGGGCGCAGCGCGCCGGCGTGGCCCGCGTCTTCCCGGACCGGATCGGCCCGACGATCACCGATGACCACACGCCGTTCCTGCGGGCCGGGATCCCCGCGGTGGACCTGATCGACTGGGACTACCCCGGCCACGAGCTCTCCGACACCCTCGACGCGCTCTCGATCGACAGCCTCGACGCGAGCGGCGAGACGGTCCACGAAGCGATCGAGGCGGTCGCGGCCCCGAGCGGCGGCCAGGGGGGCGGGAACTAGGGCGAGCTGCGGCGCATCCCGCCGACCAGCATGCCCTTGCCGAGGTGCGCCCCGAGGACGGGGCCGACCTGCGTGCAGAAGAGCGGCGGCTTGCCGAGGATCTCGCGCCCGCGGGCGACGAGATGGGCGGCGGCGTCCTCCGACTGCGCGTGCTGGACGATCCAGTCGGTCGCGCCGCGGGCCTGAAGCTCCTCGAGGTACTCCTCCATTCGTTCGAGTGCGCGGCGGCTGGTCCGAACGCGGCCGACCGGCGTGATCTCGGTCCCGAAGGTGAGCACGGGCTTGATTCGCAGAGCGCTTCCGACGAGCGCCTGGGCGGCACCGATCCGGCCGCCCTTGCGCAGGTACTCGAGCGTCTCGAGGCAGAACCAGATGTCGAGCTCGGAGCGGGCGTCGTCGATGGCGGCCTCGACCTCGTCGGCTTCGGCGCCCGCCTGAGCCGCCTCGGCAGCGGCGATGACGAGGCAGCCGAGGCCGCCGGCCCCGGTGCGGCCGTCGACGACCCGGATGCGATCCGAGGCGCCGAGCGAGCGGGCCGACTCGCGGGCGCTCTCGCACGTACCCGAGAGCGCCACGGGGATGTGGATGGAGACGATGTCGTGGCCGGCCTCGAGCAGCGGCGAGTAGGCGGCGGTGAAGTCTCCGACCGAGGGCTGCGACGTGGTCGGCGTTCGCTCCGACTCCTGCAGGCGGGCGTAGAAGGCGTCGAGATCCGCCCATTCGCTCTCGGCGGGCATGTCGTCATCCCAGCCGACGTACAGGTCGACGCGACGAACGCCGAGCTCGTCGAGCAACTCGGCCGGCACGTAGGTCGTGCTGTCGGTGACGACCGCGACGCTCACCGGCGCAACATATCTACCCTCGGGGGTCGGGCGATGCGCCGAGGGCTGGCCTCGGCACTCACGCCCGGAGGTCACGTCTGCTGAACAGCAGCACGGCGGCGGCGGTCAGAACCAACGCGGCGGCGGCGAGGACGGCCAGGTGGCCGGCGTTGATCCCGTTGCTGAGCGGATCGCCGTTCGCGTAGTAGTAGAAGAACGAGAGGTACTTGGTCCAGGCGAGCCCGTCGACCAGCGGCGCGAACCCGTTGATCAGGTAGCCGAGGACGGCGACGCCCGCGGCGGCACCGGTTGCGATCGTCCGTCGTCCCGTCCCCGCGGCGACCGCGAGCGCGAGCGCCCCGCACGCGAGGCCGAACATCGCCAGGTGGATCGCGAGGGCTGCGAGCTCGCCGGCGCCGATCCCACCGCCGGCGATCGCGACCCCCGTGAGGAGCCCGAGCCAGGTGATCATCGCGATCGCGACGACGGAGATCGCGACCCCGGCAGCCTTCGCGAGCAGCAGGGCGCGCCGCGAGACGGGATGGGCGAGGACGAGGCCGAGGATCCCCGACTCCTCCTCGCCGGCGAGCAGCGTCGAGATGCCCGTGATCCCGGCTGCGGCGATGACGAGCGGGCCGTAGACGGCGCCGATCTCGCTGCGCATCCATCCGGTCAGGGAGCCGTAGTCGGCGCCCCCCAGGAGCTCCGCGACGCCCTCGGGGAGGTCGAGCTTGCCGAAGGTGTCGCCGAGCGAGGGGTACCGCGCCCCCGTCATCAGGATCATGGCCAGGCCTGACAGGCCCGTAGGCGCCATCGCCTGCGGCGCAGGGCCATCATCAGGATCGCCGGCTCACGACCACTCCCCTGGTTCTCCGCCGTCGCCGCCGGGGCCGGGTGGCCGGTCGCGGTAGGTAGAGGTCGAGGAACACCTCCTCGAGGTCACCGCCGCGGCTGCGCAGGGTACCGGACCCCATAGCGCGTGAGGGCCTTGACCCGGGGGTCGGCCGAGCCTCATAGCTGACCAGGAGGTGATCGCCTTCATGGCGGACGTCGAAGGGCGTCGCGGTACGCCGGCGAGGTCGGCGGCGCAAGCCCGCGGCCACCCGCGATGTTCACCTCGAGCCGGTGCACCGCGACCTCCCTGAGGTTCTCGAGGGTGTCGACTTCGACGAATCGTCCGCGCCGGAGGATCGGCGACGCACGGCCACGCGCTCCACCTCGAGAGCGTGTGGGATGAGAGCAGGACCGTTCCACCCTCCGCGGCCGTCTCGTCCAGCAGGGCGTGGAAGCTCTGCTGGACCAGCGGGTCGAGGCCTGCGATCGGCTCGTCAAGGATCAGGACCTCCGGTTCGTGCATGAACGCCGAGATCAACCCGATCTTCTGCCGGTTCCCCGTCGAGAGGTCGCCGATCGGGCGGTCCAGCTGGGCCTCGAAGCGGTCGGCGAGCGTGTCGCGAACCGCCTGGCTGGTGCCGCCCCGGAGGCTCGCGAGATGGTCCAGCATCTCCGCCCCGGTGAGCCCGGGGTACATCGCGAAGTCACCCGGCAGGTAGCCGACGCGGCGCTTGATGGCGAGGCCGTCGGCAGCGCAGTCGAGCCCGAGGATCCGCGCCGCCCCGCCCGAGGGGGAGATCAGGCCGAGGAGCATCTTCATCATCGTCGACTTGCCTGCCCCGTTGGGGCCGAGGAAGCCGAAGACCTCGCCAGGCCTGACCTCGAGGTCGAGGTCGAAGACGCCACGGCCCTCGCCGTAGTCCTTGCTCAGCCCGCTCGTCTCGATCGCCGCGCGCGGAGCGTTCATCGACGACGGATCATCGCATCAGGCACCGCTCGAGCGCCGAACGTCGTCTTCCACCTCGTATGCCCCTGGTGGTGGCGACGCCCGGCGCGAGCGATCTCTCCCGTTCAGCTCGTCGGCGGAACCGCCAGCACAGGGCGGCCGGCGATGTGCAGCAGCCGGTGGGCGACGCTGCCGAGGATCACCCCGGGGATGGAGGAATGACCGCGGGTGCCGACGACGATCAGGTCGGCGTCGGCCTTCTCGGCGATGTCGGCGATGGCCCGCCCGGGGCCGCCGAGCACGATCACGCTCTCGACGAGCTCGGTCTTGATCCCGGCGTCCTGGAGCGCTGCGACCTGGCCGTGGATCGTCTCCTTGATGCTCTCCTCGGCGGGGTCGGCGCTGGGCATGTCGCCCTTCGCCGCGATCCGTTCGTCGATGTGCACTGCGATGAGCTCGCCCCCGGATTGAGCGGCAAGCTCCTTGGCGTGCTCGAGCCCTCGCGCGGCTCCATCGGAGCCATCCAGCCCGACGACGATCTTGCTGTACATCCTTCTCCTCCTCTGGGTGCTCTAGGTGCTCTCGGTGCCTTCTGTCCTCTTGGCGTCATGCCCGCGAGAGCTCACGCCATTCACTGCGTCGCTGTGACCACTCACGCGGAAGCGTCACGTTAAGGCGTTCGGCGACGTCGAGCCACCTGACGGCGGCCCCGAAGTCCCCCTGGTCGGCGTCCACCGCGGCGAATCGCAGCGCGAGGTCGAGCGCTTCCCGGTGCCTTGCCGCGTCCTTCTCCTCGGCTCCGACGGTCAGATCCTCGAGCGGGTAGAGCGGGTCGTTCTCCGACCCCGACCACTCGCGGGCGAGGTAGGGGGCGAGCCAGCGCCCCGCGACCTTGCCGGGCGGCCACCACAGCGGCGCGGCGGACGCCGTTCCCTCGTCCTCACCCCCGAAGCGGAAGAACTCCGGCTCCCCGCCGGTCAGCAGCGCGCCGCGGACGACCGGGGCGAAGGTGGGCACGGGCCCCGCGGCCCCCGACCTGCGTCCGATCGACGCCGCGGCGACGTCGGCCTGCTCAGCGGCGATGCCGCCCTGCTTGACCGGGAACCAGGTCGCGTCGCCGGCGGCCCAGACCCCGTCGAGGCCTTCCACCGCCATCTCCGGATCGGTCCCGATGAAGCCGTCCCTCCCCTGCGGAACGCCGGGGATGTCCGCGACGCTCAGCGCCGGCAGGCTCACCACCTCCGAGGTGTCGATGAGCTCGCCGTCCTCGAGGCGGAGCATCCCCTCCTCGAAGGCCTCCGGAGCGCGAGCCGTGATCAGCTCGATCCCGGCATCGGCGAGCAGCTCGGCCACGCGCGCGGAGGCGGCGTCGCCGAGGTCGAAGAGAGGAGCGGGTTCGTGGGTCACGAAGGCGATGTCCACCTGCGCCCCGCGCTCCTGGGCCTGCCGGGCCGTCATCAGCGCCAGCTCGTAGAGCGGCAGCGCCCACCGCACCGCGGTGGGGACGGCGAAGGTCACGTGATGGATGGCGCCGTGCTCGATCCGATCGAGCATCTCCCCGAACCAGTTGACGTCCTCGCGGCCGCCGAACGTGCGGGCGCCCGGCAGCGCTTCGTGGCGCGTGGCCCCGGGGGAGATCAGGAGGGCGTCGTAGAAGAGCTCCTCGCCCGAGTCGAGGAGGACGCGTCGGCTGGGTCCCCAGACCTCGGCCAACCGGTCGAGACGGAGCTTTGCACCGGCCCGCTGGCAGAGCTTCGCCAGCGAGATGCGCCGCGGCGGCTGCAGCCCGAAGGGCGCGCCGACCGTCAGCGCCCTGAGCTCGAACTCGGGAGTCGGGCAGATCAGCTCGATGCCGAGGTCGGGCGTCTCCTGGGCGATCGCGAGAACGGCCTCGAGCGCGGCGACGCCGCCGCCCGCGATCAAGACGGAGAAGGTCTCGCCGGGTGCTTTCGGCTGTACCTGTGCCATCGTCTCGAGAGCGCTCTCCACCGACTCCATGCGGTGATGCTCCCCCTCCGCGTTCCGAAGGGGAACCGTGGTCGCCACGGACTCCAGAGGCTCTTCGGGCCCCGAGGCGCACGCGCGGGCTGAGGTGCTCAGGTGGGCACGCCGAGCGCGGCGTCGAGGACGAGCATCGCTCCTCCTCCCAGCGCGCAGCCGAGCGCGGCGAGCGGGCGGGAGAGCCGAGCCGCGTCCGGGCCCGTCTGGGCACCGACGACGGCGACCATCGCTCCGCCGGCGAACCCGAAGGCGAACGGAAGCAGGCCACCGACGGCGTCCACCGCGAGATAGGCGATCACCGCACCGACCGGCTGCGGCATGCTCGAGGCGATGGCGGCCCAGACCTGGCGGGCGGGGGATGCGCCGGCCGCGGCCAGGGGGATGGCCACGCTCGTCCCCTCGGGGATGTTCTGCACGGCGATCGCGGCCACGACGAAGGCACCGAGCCCGGCGGTCTCCGACGCATAGGCCGTCCCGATGGCGAACCCCTCGGGGAGGCTGTGGGCCAGCAGGACGACGAAGACGAGCGCCGCGGCGCGCCCGTCTCTGCTGCTCGCGATGTGAGCGCGGTCGATCTCGGCGCGAACCAGGAACATGAAGCCGACGCCGAGAGCGGCTCCCACCAGCGTCGGCGCGGCGCCGCCCTCCCGTATTCCCGGGATCAGCAGGCCCGCGATGCCGGCGACGGTCATGGCCCCCGCTGCGGATCCGAGCAGCGCGGCTCGCAGACCCCGCGACGGGCTGCCGAGCGCGAACACGGGGATCGCACCGACGCCGGTGGCGATCGCCGTGACCATCGCCGCCGCGATCAGCTCGAGCATGGGCTCAGCTGCCGGCCAGTTGGTCGAGTCGGCCGTCGTTGATCCCGACGACCCGGTCGAAACCGCCGAGCAGGCTCTCATCGTGGGTGATCACGACCACCCCGCGGCCCGATCTCGCCGCCGCCGTCGCCGCGGCGATGACCTTTCGGGCGCTGCTGCCGTCGAGGTGCCCGGTCGGCTCGTCGAAGATCAGGAAGCGTGCGTCGGAGGCGAGGAGACGCGCGGCGGCGATGCGCTGGCGCTGGCCGCCGGAGACCTGCGCGCCGGCTTCGCCGACATGGGTGTCGAGGCCGTCGGGGAGCGCGTCGAGCCAGGGCCCCAGACCCGTCGCCCGCAGCGCCGCGGTCAGCTCCTCGTCACTCGCATCCGGCGCGGCGAGCGCCAGGTTCGCGCGGATCGAGGTCGCGAAGAGGTGCGCGTCCTGGGGCGCCAGCCGCACCGCTTGCCGGAGCTCATCGGAGTCGAGGGCGCGCACGTCGGTGCCGCCGAGCTCGACGCTGCCGCGATCGGGATCGCGGAAGCGGGTCAACAGGTCGGCGACGGTGCTCTTGCCGGTGCCGCTGCGACCGACCAGGGCGACGGCCTCTCCGGGTGCGACCGTCAGCTCGGCGCCCGCCAGGATCGCCTCCGACTCGCCCGGGTAGGCGAAGGCGACGTCGCTCATCCGCAGCGGGCCGTCGGCGGGCAGCGGACGCGGTGATTCCGACTCCGGGACCGGGATGGGGCGCGAGGTGATCGCATCGAGCCGCGCGGCTGCGTCGGAGACGGCGTCGACGGATGTCGCGGCGGCTCCAAGCGGGGTGAAGATCTCCGCGGAGGCGAGCGCCAGCAGCACGAGCGCCGCGAGCAGGACGCCGGAGAGCTCCCCGTCCCCGATGGCTGGGATCGCGACCAGCGCCAGCGCGACGGCGGCTCCGGCGGCGACGGCTTCCGCGAGCCCGGCCGCAAGCCCGGAGGCGACCGCGTCCTGGCGCATGAGCCTCGCGAGCCGCCCACCGGTCTCGGCGGTTCGCCGTTCCCAGTCCTCCTCTCGGCCGGCGACGGCGATCTCCGGCGCGGCCTCGACGAGCGTGGTCATCTCGGCGGTCGCCGCCGCGCGGGCTGCGGCTTGGCGAGCCCCCGAGCGGCGCGCGACGGCGCGGACGAGCAGCGGCGCGATCACCGCGCCGACGATCAGGACGACGACCATCGCGGCTCCGGCGGCGGGCAGGATCAAGCCGGCGGCGACGACGGCGATGACGCCGGTGAGGATCGTGGTGGCCACCGGCAGCACGGCGCGCAGGTAGAGGTCCTGCATGCGGTCGGCGTCGGCGACGAAGCGGGACAGCAGGTCGGCGCTCGAGACGCCCGGTAGGCCGGCGGGTACGAGCGGCACGAGCCGGCGGAAGAAGCGCAGCCGCAGGTCGGTGAGGCTGCGGAAGGCGACGTCGTGGGAGGTGAGGCGCTCGTAGTAGCGCAGCAGCGACCGCGAGATGCCGAAGAAGCGAACCCCGACGATGGCGACCCCCAGGGTGAGGATCTCGGGCTCCTGGGCGGCGCGGCTGATGAGGTAGCCGGAGACCGCGAGCAGGGCCCCGGCGGCGCAGATCGTCAGCGCGCCGAGGATCGCCGCGCGCGCGGCGAGCGGCCAGCGGGAACGGGTGGCGAGCAGGGCTTCGATCACGCGATCACCGGCAGGTCCGGGGTGATGGCGGGGGAGGGGTCGGGGCGCTCCGGCGGGGTCAGCTCGACGCGGCGGTCAGCCAGCCGGACGAACTCCGGGCGGTGGGCGACGAGCAGGGCGCTCCGGCCCTGGAGCAGATCCGCGGTGGCGGCGGCGACCGCGCGCTCGGACTCCTCGTCGAGGTTGGCGGCGGGCTCGTCGAGGATCACCAGGGCGCCGGGGCGAAGGAACGCGCGGGCGAGGGCGATGCGCTGCCGCTGGCCCATCGAGAGCTCGCGGGAGCCGTCACCGATCATCGTCGCGGTTCCCTCCGGCAGCGCCTCCGCGAAGGCGAGGGCGTCGGCTCGGCGCAGCGCCTCGAGCACGTCGGCCTCCGATGCCTCCGGAGCCGCGAAGCGGACGTTGTCGGCAACCGAGGCGGGGAAGATCGTCGGGCGTTGCGGGATCCAGGAGATGCGACGGCGCCACTCGCGCGGGTCGACCTCGCCGAGGTCGACGCCGCCGCACGCGACCCGTCCCGAGGTCGGGTCGGCGAGCCTCATCAGCAGATGGGTGAGCGTCGTCTTGCCCGCTCCCGAAGGTCCGACAAGCGCGACGGTCTCGCCGGGCTCGATCGCGAGCGTGAACCCGCTCAGCGCCGGCGCGCGGCTGCCCGGATAGGAGAAGGAGACGTCGTCGGCGACGAGCGACGAGCGGGCGGGGTCGGGGCACGGGCGGGGCGACTCGGCCACGCTCACGGCGGCGGGAGCGTCGAGGATCTCGAAGATCCGCTCTGCTGCCGCGAGACCGTCGGAGGAGGCGTGGTACTGGGCGCCGAGGCGGCGCAGGGGCATGTAGACCTCGGGGGCGAGGATCAGGACCGTCAGCCCCGCGGCGAGCCCGAGGTCGCCGGCGGCGAGCTGCACGCCGATCACAGCGGCGACGAGCGCGACGCCGATCATCGCCAGCAGCTCGAGCACGAGCGCCGAGAGGAAGCCGACGCGAAGCATCTGGATCGTCTCGTCGCGGTAGCGCTCCCCCGAGCGCTCGATCGTTGCGACCTGCGCATCGGCCCGAGCGTTGGCGCGCAGCGTCTTCAGGCCGGTGACGACGTCGAGGAAGTGCCCCGAGAGCACCGTCAGCGTCCGCCAGCGCTCGTCGGCGCGGCGCCTCGCCGCACGCCCGACGAGGATCATAAAGACCGGGATCAGCGGCACCGTCAGCGCCAGGATCCCCGTGGCGACGAGATCCCGCGGCGCGGTCCAGATGATGATCGCCAGCGGGCCGACGCAGGAGATGACGAGCTGGGGGAGGTAGCCGGCGAAGTAGGCCTCGAGGGCGTCGACACCCTGCACGCTCGCGGTCGCCAGCTCGCCTCGCTGCTCGCCGGCGAGGCCCCCCGGCCGTTCGCGCAGGAGCTTGGTCGCGAGCTGCTCGCGGAGCCCGCTCATCACCGCGATCGCGCCCCAGCGACCGGCGGTCTCGAACATCGAGGCGATCAGCCCGCGGGCGACCGCGAGGGCGGCGAGGGCGATCAGCTCGCCGCTCAGGTCCGCGACGCTCTCACCGTCGAGGAACGCCCGCGAGATCACGTCCGCGAGCAGCGTCGCCTGCACGATCAGCAGGGCGACGGAGACGACGCCGAGCACGGCGTCGATCGCCAGCAGCCGGCGACCGGGCCCCGCGGAGCTCAGCAGCCGGCGGCCGAGCTCATTCACTCATTTCACCCCGGCGGCCCTCGAGCAGATCGAGGGGCGTGCGGGCGTCGCCGAAGTCCTCGGCGCCGAGCCGCTGCCGGAAGACCCAGTAGGTCCAGCCCTGGTAGAGCAGGACGACGGGGACCAGGGCGACCGCCACCACCGTCATCACCGACAGCGTGTAGTGCGAGGAGGCGGCGGCGCTGAGCGTCAGGGTGTAGGCGGAGTCGGTGCTCGAGACCATCGCGTTGGGGAAGAGGTCGCAGAAGAGCGAGGTGAACATCAGCACGGTTCCGAGCGAGGTCGCCACGAACGCCTTGCCGGGGTTCTCGGCGACGGTCAGGCAGGCGCCGATCAGGGCGACGACCGCGCCGACGGCGAGAAGCGCGGAGAGGATCTCGATGCTGCCACCGTCGCTCGTCTGCCGGATGACGGTCCAGGTCAGGAAGATCGCGACGAGCGCGGTCGCGGCCGGCATCGCCTTGACGGCGATCGCCTTCGAGCGCTCGCGGATCTCAGCCTTCGTCTTGAGCTCGAGGTAGCAGGCGCCGTGGGCGAGGAAGAGCGCGAGCGAGGCCAAGCCGCCGGCGAGCGCGTATGGCTTCAGCAGGTCGAAGAGGGTCCCGGTGAACTCGCCGTCGGCGCCGATCGGCGAGCCGCCGACGATGTTCGCCCAACCGACGCCCCAGATCAAAGCGGGGACGAAGCTGCCGACCGCGAAAGCGATCTCCCAGCGCTTGCGCCAGGTCGGATCCGTCCGCTTGCCCCAGAGCTCGAAGAAGACGCCGCGGACGATCAGCGCCGCGAGGATCAGGAAGAGGGCCAGGTAGAAGCCGGAGAAGAGGGTGGCGTACCACTGCGGGAACGCCGCGAAGGTAGCGCCGCCGGCGACGAGGAGCCAGACCTCGTTGCCGTCCCAGACCGGTCCGATCGAGTGGATGACGGCGCGCTTCTCGTCGTCGTCCTTGGCGACGACGCGCAGCAGCATGCCGACGCCGAAGTCGAATCCCTCGAGCACGAAGTAGCCGAGCCAGAGGATGCAGATGAGGACGAACCAGAGGCCCTCGAGGAATGAAACGCCGTCCATCAGTAAGCCATCGCCATTTCTTCGGCCCGTCGGGCCGCTTCGTCTTCCGGATCGATCTCGGGGTCCGGTCCCTTGCGCGCCTTCTCGAGGAAGATGCGGCCGGCGATGATCGCCAGGACTAGGTAGAGCAGGGTGAAGCCGATCAGCGTCACGAGAACCTCGAACGTGCTGACGGCGGGGGAGCCGGCGTCGGAGGTCTTCAGCATCCCGAAGACCACCCAGGGCTGACGGCCCATCTCGGTGAAGATCCAGCCGGCGCTGTTGGCGATGAACGGGAGTGCCGCGCCGAACACCATCAGCTTCAGGTAGGGACGGGACTGCTCGAGCTTGTTCCTGCGGATCAGCCACCAGCCGACGAAGCCGAGCACGGCCGCCAGGAAGCCGACACCGAGCATCGCGCGCCAGGACCAGTAGGCGACGGCGACGATCGGGGCGTACTCGCCGGGCCCGAACTTCTCCTGGTACTCGGCGTTGATGTCGTTGATCCCGCGGATCTCACCGTTCGGGTAGCCCGTGGTGATGTAGGAGAGGAGGTTGGGGATCTGGATGTTGCGGTTCAGCCCCTCGGGGTTGGACTTGAAGTCGCCGGTCGCGAACAGCGACAGGCCGGCGTGGTCCTCGGTGTCGAACACGGCGTCGGCGGCGGCCATCTTCATCGGCTGCTGCTCGGTCATCAGGATGCCGTTGAAGTGGCCGACGATCACGGTGACGAGCGCGGCGACGGCGAGCGTCGGGATCGCGGCGCGGATCGAGCGACTGAAGACTCCGGCTCCCTCCTCGTTGCCGCGGAGGATGTGCCAGGCGGAGATGGCGATGACCATCATCGAGCCGGTGATCGTGGCGGCGAGCAGGGTGTGAGCGAAGGCGTAGAGCGCGGTGCTGTTGCCGAGCACGGCGAAGATCGAGGTCAGCTGGGCCTTCCCGTCGACCATCTCGTAGCCGACCGGGTGCTGCATCCAGGAGTTCGCGGCGAGGATGAAGAAGGCGGAGAGCGCGGTGGAGAGCGAGACCGCCCAGATGCAGGCGAGGTGGACCTTGGGGGAGAGCTTGTCCCAGCCGAAGATCCAGAGGCCCAGGAACGTCGACTCGACGAAGAAGGCGGCGAGGCCCTCCATCGCGAGCGGGGCGCCGAAGATGTCACCGACGAAGCGCGAGTAGTTCGACCAGTTCATGCCGAACTGGAACTCTTGGACGATGCCGGTGACGACGCCGAGGGCGAACGAGATCAGCATCAGCTTGCCCCAGAACTTCGTGGCTCGGCGCCACTGCTCGTCGCCGGTGCGGTACCAGGCGGTCTGGCAGATCGCCACCCAGGCGGCGAGGCCGATCGTGAGGGGCACGAACAGGAAGTGGTAGACGGTCGTGATGCCGAACTGCCAGCGGGCTAGGTCGAGAGAGGTCACGAGGAGGAAGCTAGCGCCTGGCTAGGGCACTCCTACCCGAGTCGGACCCCGAAGCTGCATCGGTAGCCGGTACTCATACCCGTATGAACGAGCCAAGAACAGCCCAGCTCGAGCGCCTCCTGGCGGTCGGCCGCAGCCTCGTTTCGGTGGCGGAGCCCGACGAGGTCCTCGAGAACGTGGTGGCCGCAGCCCGCGATCTGACGGGCGCCCGCTATGCCGCGCTCGGCGTCCTGGACCGCGATGGCGTCGGCCTCGAGCGGTTCATCTTCACGGGGATCGACGAGGAGACGCGCGCGGAGATCGGCGACCTGCCGCGAGGGCTCGGCATCCTCGGCGAGCTGATCAGAACCCCCTCACCGCTGCGCCTCAGCGACATCAGCGCCCATCCGCGCTCGCACGGTTTCCCCGAGGGCCATCCGCCGATGAGCTCCTTCATCGGCTTGCCGATCCGGATCCGCGAGGAGGTCTTCGGGAACCTCTACCTGACCGAGAAGACGGGCGGAGGGCAGTTCAGCGACGAGGACGAGCGCCTACTCGTCGTGCTGGCCGAGTGGGCGGCCATCGCGATCGAGGGGACGCGTTCCCTCGCCGCCGAGAAGCTGCGGCTCTCGATCGAGTCGTCGGAGCTGGAGCGCCGGCGTTGGGCGCGCGAGCTCCACGACGAGACGCTGCAGGAGCTCGGGGCGCTGCGGGTCATGCAGGAGGGCGCGCTGCGCGCGGCCGATCCGGAGGCCGCCCGCGAGGCCCTGGCGCGCGCGGGCCGGCAGGTCGAGCGGATCATCGCATCGCTGCAGGGTCTGATCACCGACCTGCGGCCGGCCGCGCTGGATCAGCTCGGGCCGCAGTCGGCGGTCGAGGCGCTCGTGGAGCGGATCACCGAGCGCACCGCGCTCAGGGTCGAGCTCGACTTCGACCTCGCCTACGAAGGCGGGCGGGTCAGCCGGCGACTGACCCCGGAGCTCGAGGCCGCGATCTACCGGATCGTGCAGGAGGCGCTGACGAACGTCATCAAGCACGCCGACGCCGAGAGCGCCCGCGTGCTCGTCGAGGAGCGCGAGGACACCGTCGTCGTCACGGTCGAGGACGACGGTGACGGGTTCGCGCCCCGGATCGGGGGTCGGGGCTTCGGGATCGTCGGGATGCGGGAGCGGGCCGAGCTGCTCGGCGGCAGGTTCGAGGTGCGGGCGGCGCTGCGCGGCCGCGGCTGCAGGGTCCGGGCGGAGCTGCCGGTGTCGCGGGTCGAGGGCGCCTGAGCTGCAGCGTCAGCGGCCGGCGAGGCCGTTCTCGATCGCGTAGGCGACGAGCTCGGCCCGTGTCGAGCGCCCCGTCTTGCGCTGGATGTTGGCGCGATGGGTCTCGACCGTGCGGACGCTGAGCACGAGCTTGTCGGCGATCTCGGGGTTCATGTATCCGAGCGCGAGCAGCTCGAGCACCTCGATCTCGCGCGGGGTGAGATCGTCGGGCGGGCCGTCGGGCTCCTCGGGAGCCGCCGCGAGCCGGGCGCCGAGCCCGGGGTTGATGTAGGTCTTGCCGGCGACGACCGCGCGGATCGCGTCGACGAGCTCGCTTGCCGCCGACTGCTTGACGACGAACCCCTTCGCGCCGGCGGCGAACGCCTGCCGCGCGAACGGGGGCTCGTTCTGCATGGTCAGCACGACCACCTCGGTGTTCGGCGAGAGCTTCTTGACGTCGGGGATGAGCTCCAGGCTGGGTCGTCCCGGCATGCTCAGGTCGAGAACGAGGATCGTCGGCTTGTGGCCGAGGACGAACCGCCCGGCCTCGTCGCCATCGGAAGCCTCGGCGACGACGCTGATGTCCGGCTCCGCGGAGAGGACCAGCCGGATGCCGTCTCTGACGAGCTGGTGGTCGTCGGCGAGGACCACCGTGATCTCGTCGGCCTCGGTCGTCTCCTCGGTCTCCTCAGCATCCTCCCGCGCCATCCGCCTCAGCTTATGCGCCGGGGCCCCGGGTGGTGCGAGTGGTCCGCGCTGGCGGGGGCTCGGTGGCCGCCACGGATGCCACGACGATGCGGCGAGCGCTTTGATTCAGCTTTCATGCAGGAGGTGCATCCCGATGGCGGACAGACGCCGGCGGACGATGACCGGCGGCTTCCTCGTCGGCTTCGCCCGCGACGTTCACGGCGAGGACTCGCTGGCGCTCGCCGACGTCCTCTGCGCTCTGATGGGGGCCCGGCCTACGGTGCTGCGCGTCGTGCCGATCGCCGGCTACCTCCTCGGCGAGGACGCCGAGCTCGCGGTCGAGCACGAGAGCCGCGACGGCCTCACGTTCGCGCGCGAGCGCCTGGCGGCGCGCCAGCCGCGGACTCGGGCTGCGTGCGATTCCTCCGTCGCCCGAGCCTCTTCGCCGAGGCCGAGCGGGAGCGAGCGGCCGTGATCGTCGTCGGGTCCACCCATCGCGGCAAGGTGGGACGCCTGCTCGCCGGCAGCACCGCGACGGCGTTGCTCCACGGCGCGCCCTCGGCGGTCGCCGTCGCGCCCCTTGGCTACGGGGATGCGCCCGAGCACGAGATCGCGCGGATCGGCGTAGCCGTCGACGGATCCGAGGAATCGCCGACAGCGCTCGCCGGCGCCATCGAGCTCGCCGGAGCCGCCGGCGCCGAGCTGAGCATCTTCACCGCGGTTGACCCCACGACTTTCGGCTACGGACCCGCCGTCGAGGCGCTGACGGCGGGGGAGATCGAAAGCCACGCCACCGAGCACGCTCGCCGGGTGCTCGAGGACGCCGCCGGGCGCGTGCCCGAGGGCATCGCTGGGCACGCGCATCTGGTCCGCGGCGACATCGCCATGCAGCTCGAGGAGGAATCGAAGCGGCTCGACCTGCTGATGCTCGGCTCCCGGGGCTACGGGCCCGTGCGGGCGACCCTGATCGGGTCGGTCTCCCGCCACGCGGTCAACTCCGCCCGCTGCCCGGTCCTCATCACTCCCCGCGGTGCGGGCATGAATCCGTTCGACGCGATCCCGGAGCCTCCCGGCTGAGGGAAGAGGGGTCGAGGGGATGCACGGGGGAGATGTCAGGAACCGGGCTCGGCCCGCGACTGGTGCCTGCACTGAACCGGACGGGACGTCCGCGGGATGGGAGCGAGCGGCACGGAGGCCGCTCCGCGGCTCCTTCGGGGGCCTGCGTGGGGGGGCGCAGGCCCTCGAAGGGTCCGGCCTTTCGGGGCGGAGACGACGGGGGCGGTTGAGCCCACCTCATCCCCCCGCGGCTGCGGCTGAGCCGACCCGACGTCGCACCCGACGTAGAGTGGCTGAGAGTGATCGAGGAAATCGCAGGGATGCCGGATGGCGTCGACGGCTTCAGGCTCGTCGGCGAGATCACCAAGGCCGATTACGACGCGGTGCTGACGCCCTGGGTGAACGAGATCGCCGATTCTGAGCGGGACGTGCGCGCGGTCATCGTCATCGGCGACGACTTCACCGGCTACGAGACCGGGGCCGCCTGGGAGGACACGAAGCTCGGCCTCCGCATGGAGACGCACCATCGCACCCTCTGGAAGCGGGTCGCGCTGGTCACCGAGACCGGTTGGATCAAGCGGCTCGCCGCTCTCTTCGGCTGGATGGTCCCGGGCGAGATGCGCATCTTCGACCTCGGCCACGTCGATGATGCGAAGGAGTGGGCGGCGCAGGACTGAGGTCCCACCGCCGTCACGGGGAACCCCTTCGGCGGCGGTATCCTCCCCGGGGGCCGCCCGGCTCCGCGCTGGGTACCTCCGAGACGGAGATCTGAACCGATGAGCCAAGGCGAGACCGACACCGAGACAGAGCTGCTCCCGCACCAGTTGCCGGGCGAGGACGGGGAGCCCGGCCGAGACCGGCCGTGGATCATCCGCACCTACGCGGGCCACTCGAGTGCCAAGGCCTCCAACGCGCTCTACAAGTCGAATCTGGCGAAGGGGCAGACCGGCCTCTCGATCGCCTTCGACCTGCCGACGCAGTGCGGCTACGACTCCGACGATCCGATCGCGCAGGCCGAGGTCGGCAAGGTCGGCGTGCCGATCAACAGCCTCGACGACTTCCACCTGCTCTTCGACGAGATCCCGATCGAGCAGATGAACACCTCGATGACCATCAACGGGACCGCGATGTGGCTCTTGGCGATGTACGTCGCGCTCGCCCGGGAGCGGGGCGTCGACCCGAAGTTGCTGACCGGGACCACCCAGAACGACCTGATCAAGGAGTACCTGGCACGCGGCACCTACATCTTCCCGCCCGCCGATTCGATGCGGCTGATCGCCGAGATGTACGAGTTCTGCCTCGAGGAGACGCCGAAGTGGAACGCCTCCAACATCTGCTCCTACCACCTGCAGGAGGCCGCGGCGACGCCCACGCAGGAGCTTGCTTTCGCGCTCGCCAACGCGATGAGCCTTCTCGACCTGCTGCGCGAGCGCGGCCACTTCTCCGACGAGCAGTTCGAGCGCGCGGTCGGCCGGATCTCCTTCTTCGTCAACGCCGGTATCCGCTTCGTCGAGGAGATGTGCAAGATGCGCGCCTTCTCCGAGATGTGGGATGAGATCACCAGCGAGCGCTACGGCGTCAAGGAGGCCAAGTACCGCCGCTTCCGCTACGGGGTCCAGGTCAACTCCCTCGGCCTGACCGAATCGCAGCCCGAGAACAACGCGTGGCGGATCCTGATCGAGGCGCTCGGGGTGACGCTGAGCCGCAACGCCCGCTGCCGCGCCCTTCAGCTGCCGGCCTGGAACGAGGCGCTGTCGCTGCCGCGGCCGTGGGATCAGCAGTGGTCGCTCCGCCTGCAGCAGATCCTCGCCTACGAGACCGACCTCCTCGAGTACCCCGACCTCTTCGACGGCAGCCCCGTCATCGATTCGAAGGTCAACGAGCTCAAGCGCGACGCCGGTGCGGAGATCGACGTGGTCATGGACATGGGCGGCGTCATCCCTGCGATCGAGTCCGGCTACATGAAGTCGGCGCTCGTGCGGTCGATGTCGGAGCGCATGAGCGCGATCAACAAGGGGGAGCAGGTCGTCGTCGGGCTCAACAAGTGGACCGACGGCCTCGAGTCGCCGCTGCTCGGCGGCGATGACGGCGGCGTCTTCAAGCTCGACGCCGAGGCGGCGCAGGAGACGATCGCCAACCTCGAACGGACCCGGCGGGAGCGCGACTCCGAGCGGGCCGGGGCGGCGCTCGAGGCGCTGAAGGAGGCCGCCCGCAGCGGCGAGTCGATGATGGAGCCCTCCATCGAGTGCGCGCTCGCTCGCGTCACCACCGGCGAGTGGGCGAACGCCCTGCGTGAGGTCTTCGGCGAGTACCGGCCTTCGACCGGGGTCGAAGGCCAGCAGCTCGGTCTCGAGGAGGATCGAGTCGATCAGCTCCGCGAGCGCCTCAAGGGGATCGCGACGGAAACCGGACGGCGGCCGCGGATCGTCGTCGGCAAGCCCGGCCTCGACGGGCATTCCAACGGGGCCGAGGTCATCGCGGTCTCCGCCCGCCACGTCGGCTTCGACGTCATCTACTCCGGGATCCGCCTGAGCCCGGAGGAGATCGTCACCTCCGCGCTGGAGGAGGACGCGGATGTGATCGGCGCCTCGGTGCTGAGCGGCTCCCACGTCGAGCTGGCCGGGCGCATCATGGAACTGCTGAAGGAGGCCGGGGCCGAGGACCGGATCGCCCTGGTCATCGGGGGGATCATCCCGCCGACCGACTTCGAGCCGCTGATGGAGCTCGGCGTCAAGCGCGTCTTCACGCCCTCCGACTACCAGCTGATCGACATCATGGAGGCGATCGCCGAGATCGTCGAGTCCGGGACCGCCGCGCTGCAACCCGGGTGAAACCGGCCGTCCACGAGGAGCTGATCGAGGGTGCGCTGGCCCGGGAGCGTGGGGCGGTCGCGCGACTCGTGTCCCTCTTCCAAGACCGGCGTGAGGGCGCGGCCGAGCGCCGCGCGGCCATCCTCGCCGCGCTCGACGAAGGAGGCGTCTCGCAGGCTCCCGTGCTCGGGATCACCGGCACGCCGGGCTCGGGCAAGTCGTCGCTGATCGGCCGGATCGCGGGGGAGATGCTCGGCGCCGACGACGAGCTCGGCCTCGCGGTGCTGGCCGTCGACCCCTCGAGCCACATCTCGGGAGGGGCGCTGCTCGGAGATCGCACCAGGCTGCGGCTCGACGGACGCGGCGAGCGCCTGTTCTTCCGCAGCGAGGCCTCGGCGACCGAGCTCGGCGGCCTCAGCCCCTCCACCTTCCAGGTCTCGCGGCTGCTCGTCCGCCTCTACGACGCCGTCATCGTGGAGACGGTGGGCATCGGCCAGAGCGAGGCCGACATCCGCTGGCTCGCGGACCGGGTGCTGCTGGTGGTCTCCCCGCTCGGCGGCGACGAGATCCAGTTCCTCAAGGCCGGGATCATCGAGATCCCCGACGCCTTCGTCGTCAACAAGTGCGATGTCCCGAGCGCCCACGAGAGCTACGCGCAGCTGCGCTCGGCGCTCTGGCTGGCGCGCCCCTTCGACGCCGACAAGCTCGAGATCTACCGCGCGAGCGCCCGCACCGGGCTCGGGATCGATGCCCTCGCCGGCGAGGTCCGCCGCCTCATCGACTCCGGGCCGACGGCCACGTTGGCCGAGCGCGAGCCGCACTTCCTCGAGCGCTGGGTGCGGGACGAGTGGGGCCGGCGGGGGGCCGAGAAGCTCGAGCGGCAGTTCGGGACCGCCGCGAAGCTGATCGCCGATGCGGGCGGCTTCGACGCGGCGCAGGAGCGCTTCTCGGAGCTCGCGGAGAGCTGAGCCCACGGGGCATGGCCCCGGCGCCCCGCCCCCACGCGACGCGGGCGCTGACCTTCACTAACGTGCGTGGTCTCAGGGGGGAGAGGTCCGCACCCCGCATTCAGAGAGACAGAGAGAGCAGCTGAGCAGTGAACGAGATTCCCCACTTCATCTCCGGAGAGCGCCGCGCCGGGACGTCTGAGCGCTTCAGCGACGTCTTCGATCCGGCCACCGGAGGCGTGCAGGCGCGCGTCGCCCTCGCCTCGGCCGAGGAGGTCGCGGCCGCGGTCGCATCCGCCGCGGAGGCACAGCCCGGCTGGGCGGCGACCAACCCGCAGCGCCGCGCGCGGGTGCTCATGCGCTTCCTCGACCTCGTCAACTCGGAGATGGACTCGCTTGCGCGGCTGCTCTCGCAGGAGCACGGCAAGACGATCCCGGACGCGAAGGGAGACATCCAGCGCGGGCTCGAGGTCGCCGAGTTCGCCGTGGGCATCCCGCACCTGCTCAAGGGCGAGTTCACCGACTCGGCCGGGACCGGCATCGACGTCTACTCGATGCGCCAGCCCCTCGGCGTCGTCTGCGGCATCACCCCGTTCAACTTCCCGGCGATGATTCCGCTCTGGAAGGCAGCACCGGCGATCGCCTGCGGCAACGCCTTCGTGCTCAAGCCGTCCGAGCGTGATCCCTCGGTGCCGCTGCGGATCGCCGAGCTGATGATCGAGGCCGGTCTGCCGCCGGGCATCCTCAACGTCGTCAACGGCGACAAGGTCGCCGTTGACGCGTTGCTCGAGGACGAGCGGGTCCGCGCCTACGGCTTCGTCGGCTCCTCGCCGATCGCCGAGTACATCTACGCGAACGCGGCGGCGCGGGGCAAGCGGGCGCAGTGCTTCGGCGGTGCGAAGAACCACATGATCGTCATGCCAGACGCCGACCTCGACCAGGTAGCCGACGCGCTCGTCGGCGCCGGCTTCGGCTCCGCGGGTGAGCGCTGCATGGCGATCTCGGTCGCGGTTCCCGTCGGCGAGGAGACGGCGGAGGCGCTGATCGAGCGGCTCGTCCCCCGCATCGAGAAGCTCCGGGTCGGCGTTCCGACGGACGAGGAGGCCGACTACGGGCCGCTCGTCACCGCGGCCGCTCTCGAGCGGGTCGAGGAGTACATCGGGATCGGGGTCGAGGAGGGCGCCGAGCTCGTGATCGACGGCCGCGGCTTCAAGCTCGAGGGCCACGAGGACGGCTTCTTCATCGGCCCGAGCCTCTTCGACAAGGTCACGACGGGGATGAAGATCTACCAGGAGGAGATCTTCGGACCCGTCCTCTGCATCGCCCGCGCCGACGACTACGAGCGGGCGCTCGCCCTGCCGACCGAGCACGAGTACGGCAACGGCGTCGCCATCTTCACCCGCGACGGCGACGCGGCCCGCGACTTCGTCCGCCGCGTCGACGTCGGGATGGTCGGCGTCAACGTCCCGATCCCGGTGCCCATCGCCTACCACACGTTCGGCGGCTGGAAGCGGTCGGGCTTCGGCGATCTCAACCAGCACGGCCCCGACAGCGTCCGCTTCTACACGAAGACGAAGACGGTGACCTCGCGGTGGCCGAGTGGGGTCAAGGACGGCGCGAGCTTCGTCATCCCGACGATGAACTAGGGCCCATACCCCGATGGAGCCGTTCCACCTCAACGACGAGCAGCAGCAGCTGCGGGAGATGGCGCGCGCCTTCGCGCGCGACCGGCTGGCGCCGCGGGCGGTCGAGTGGGACCGGGCGAAGGAGCTGCCCGTCGATGTCCTCCGGGAGGCGGCGGAGCTCGGGATGGGAGGGATCTACGTCGCCGAGGAGCACGGCGGGTCGGGGTTGTCCCGGCTCGACGCCGCGCTCATCTTCGAGGCGCTCGGCACGGGCTGCCCGGCGGTCGCCGCCTACCTCTCGATCCACAACATGGTGGCCTGGATGGTCGACCGCTTCGGCAGCGACGAGCAGCGGAGCGAGTGGCTGCCGAGCCTCTGCGCGATGGAGAAGCTCGGCGCCTACTGCCTGACCGAGGCGGAGGCCGGATCCGACGCCGCCGCCCTGCGCACCAAGGCGGTCCGCGACGGCGACGAGTTCGTGCTCGACGGCGTCAAGCAGTTCATCTCGGGGGCCGGGGTCGCCGACCTCTACGTCGTCATGGCCCGCACCGGCGAGGCGGGCCCGCGGGGGATTACGGCGATGCTCGTACCCGATGGCTTGGACGGTCTCACCTTCGGCCAGCACGAGGTGAAGATGGGCTGGAACGCGCAGCCGACCCGGCCGGTCTCGATGGAGGGCGTGCGGATCCCCGCCTCCAATCAGCTCGGCGAGGAGGGGGAGGGCTTCCGGATCGCGATGGCCGGGCTCGACGGGGGCCGGCTCAACATCGCCGCCTGCTCGGTCGGTGGCGCGCAGGAGGCGCTCGATCGTTCACTTGTCTACGCGGGCGAGCGCCATGCCTTCGGCTCGCCGCTCACCGGCTTCCAGTACATCCAGTTCCAACTCGCCGACATGGCGATCGACCTGGAGGCCGCGCGAACCCTGCTGTGGCGCGCCGCGGCCGCCCTCGACGCGAAGGATCGGGACGCCACCCGGCTCTGCGCGATGGCCAAGCGATTCGCCACCGACGTCTCGATCGAGGTGGCGGACCGAGCCCTGCAGATCCACGGCGGCTACGGCTATCTGGCCGAGTACGGGATCGAGAAGATCGTCCGCGACCTCCGTGCCCACCAGATCGTCGAGGGCACCAACGAGGTCATGCGGCTGATCGTCAGCCGCGAGCTGATCGGGGCGGCGCGGTGAGCGAGGGCGAGCCCGAGGTCCTGCTCCGCCGCGAGGGCGGTCTGGCGCGGATCACGCTCAACCGGCCCCGGGCCATCAACGCGCTCAACCTGGCGATGGTCCGCCAGATCACCGAGGCCCTCCGCGAGTGGGCCGACGACGACGCGGTCGCGACGGTCCTCCTCGACGGCGCCGGTGATCGCGGCCTCTGCGCCGGCGGAGACATCGTCACCCTCCACGACGCCGCGAGGTCGGGCGAGCACGGTCCCGCCGAGGACTTCTGGCGCGAGGAGTACGAGCTCGACGCGCTGATCGCCCGCTTCCCGAAGCCCTTCGCCGCGATCATGAACGGCATCGTCATGGGCGGAGGGGTCGGGCTCGTGCCCACGCGCGGCATCGCCTCGCCACCGAGAGCCTCGCCTTCGCCATGCCCGAGGGCATCGGCTTCGCGCCCGACGTCGGTGGGACATGGCTTCTGCCCTGGGCGCCGGGGAGCTCGGCACCCATCTGGCGCTGACCGGCCAGCGGATCGGACCCGCCGACGCGATCCTCTGCGGCTTCGCCGACCGGGCGATCGGGGCCGGCGCCCACGACGAGCTGATCGGGCGGTTGCCCTCCGAGGATCTCGGAGACGGTCCTCTCAGAGTTGCCTCGAGCCCGCTCGAGGAGGCGAAGCTCCCGCTCAACGCGCCTGGATCGACGCCGCCTACTCGGCCGACCGCGTCGAGGAGATCGTCGAGCGCCTGCGCGACCGCCCGGAGCCTGCGGCCGCAGAGGCGGCCGAGGCGATCGCCGCCAAGTCGCCGACCTCGGTCAAGGTCGCGCTGCGGGCGCTTCGCGAGGCCCGCGAGCTGCCCGGCCTCGAAGCCTGCCTCGAGCGTGAGCTCGTCACCTCCCTTGCCTTCCTGGACTGCCCCGACTTCACCGAAGGAGTGAGATCGACCGTGATCGACAAGGACCGCGATCCCCGCTGGAGCCCGCCCGGGCTCGAAGGCGTGACCCCCGAGATGCTCGAGCCGTTCTTCGCCGCGCCCGCGGAGCGGATCGGGGCGGCACGATGAGCCTCACGATCGGCTTCGCCGGCCTCGGCAAGATGGGCGGCCCGATGGCCGGGAACCTGGTCGGCGCCGGCCACCGCGTGCTCGGTTTCGACGTCGTGCCAGAGGCCTGCGCGCAGGCCGCGGAGGCGGCGTCGAGGTCGTCGACGAGCTGGCCGCGATCGCGGACGGCGCGAGCGTCGTGATCACGATGCTCCCCAACGGTGATCTCGTCCGCGGCTGCTACGAGGGAGCGGACGGCCTGATGGCCGCGGTGAGCCCCGAGACGGTGCTCGTCGACAGCTCGACGATCGACGTCTTCGACGCCCGCGACCTGCAGGCGGCGGCCGCCGATGCCGGGCTGCAGGCGATCGACGCGCCCGTGTCGGGCGGCGTCGTCGGCGCCGAAGCCGCCTCCCTGACCTTCATGGTCGGCGGGAGGAGGACGCCTCACCGTCGCCCGGCCCGCGCTGGAGGCCATGGGCAAGCGGATCGTCCACTGCGGTCCCCGCCGGTTCCGGGCAGGCGGCGAAGGCCTGCAACAACATGCTGCTCGCGATCTCGATGATCGGCACCGCCGAGGCCTTCGTCCTCGCCGAGCGCCTCGGCCTCTCCGACCAGGCTCTCTACGACGTCGTCTCGACGTCGGCAGGCCGCTGCTGGGCGCTCGACACGAACTGCCCGGTCCAGGGCCGGTCCCGGCGAGCCCCGCCAACAAGGACTACGAGCTCGGCTTCGCCGTCGACCTGATGGTCAAGGACCTGCGGCTCGCCCAGGGCGCCGCCTCCTCCAGCGGCGCGCTCACCGAGCTCGGCAAGCACGCGACCGAGATCTACGAGCGGCTGGCCGAGCGCGGGCTCGGCGGCAAGGACTTCTCCGCGATCTACCCGGCGATCGTCGAGGACCTCGAAGAGGGCGGGCTCGTGAGCGAGTTCGAGACGATCATCCTCGAGCGCCGCGACCGCGTCGCGCTGATCACGCTGAACCGGCCGCAGGCGCTGAACGCGCTCAACGCGGAGCTGATGGACGAGCTGACGACGGCGGCGGGCGAGCTCGACCGTTCCACCGATCGTCGGCTGCATCGTCATCACCGGCAGCGAGCGCGCCTTCGCCGCCGGCGCCGACATCATGGAGATGCAGAGCCAGGAGTACATGGACATGTTCCTGGCGGACTGGTTCGCCGGCCGGGACGCGCTCGCCGCCGTGCGGACGCCGCTCGTCGCCGCGGTCGCCGGATACGCGCTCGGCGGCGGTTGCGAGCTGGCGATGATGTGCGACGTCCTGATCGCCGGGGAGGGAGCCAAGTTCGGCCAGCCCGAGATCAAGCTCGGCGTCATGCCCGGGATGGGAGGCTCCCAGCGGCTCACGCGCGCCGTCGGCAAGGCGAAGGCGATGGACCCCCGCCTGACCGGTCGCAACATGGGCGCCGAGGAGGCCGAGCGCGCGGCCTGGTCGCGCGCGTCGTCCCCGACGACCGCCTGCTCGAGGAGGCCATGGAGGTCGCCGAGACGATCGCCGGGATGTCTCTGCCCATCGCGATGATGACCAAGGAGACGGTCAACCGCGCGCAGGAGATCCCGCTCGGCGAGGGCATCCGCTTCGAGCGTCGCGTGTTCCACTCGATGTTCGCCACCGAGGACCAGAAGGAGGGGATGGCCGCCTTCGTCGAGAAGCGTGATCCCCGCTTCAAGCACCGCTGAGCGCGCCGGATCTACCGGAACCGGCCGACAGCCTCCGCCCGCGGTCTTCATCGGGATTGAACCGGCGGCCAGCTCCTCGCACAGCGCCAGTGCCCGGTCGGGAGGCGGGCCGCCCGCGAGGATCCCGGGGTGAGGGCCCCGCAGGGAGGAGGTGAGGATCAGGGCGTCCGCCTCTCGCGCCTGCCGCAGCGAGAACGATCGCGTCGAGACGTCGAGACCGAGGCGGCCGGCGCTCTCGACGAGCCGCGTGCGGGAGATCGAGGGCAGGATGCGGCCGTCGAGCGGGGGGAGGAGCAGCGATCCCTCCCAGAGGATGGCGAGCGCCGCGTACCCAGCCTCGAGCACGGTTCCGTCGAGGTCGACGAGGAGCGGCGCCACTCCCGGCGCGGAGAACGAGTCGACGGCGCGCCGGTCGGCCCACTTCTCGCTGCCGAGGCCACCGGCGAGGGCGACCGGCACCAGCTCGACCGGTGCCGGCCCGGCCGGGACCTGGGGCCGATCTCGTGACCCTGCCGCGAGCACACGATCCGCAGGCCGCCGTCGGCGATCTCGGTGGCCTCGGCCTCGATCTCCTCCTCGAGCCCGGTGAGTAGCGGCAGGCCGAGGCGCGCGGCGCTGCGCCTGGAGACGCGCGAGGTGATCGGCGAGATCACGCAGCGCCCGTCGGCGACGGCGATGGTCTCGAGGATCCCCAGCTCAGGGTCGGGCCGTTCCGCGATCCAGCGGAGGCCGCGAACGTCGCCGCCGGTCGCGGGCGCCTCGATCAGCTCGGCTCCGACGGCGCGGCACACCCCGCGCGCCTTCGTGAGCGCCTCAGCGACCTCGCCGGCGCCGGTTGACTCGGCGACGACTCCGCCTCCGGCGCCGAGCGAGAGCTCCTCACCGGCGGCCTCCAGCGTCCGGATGGCGACGTTGAGCTCGAGGCCGGAGAGCGGGGAGCTGAGCCCGATCGCCCCGCAGTAGACCTCGCGAGCGGTCCCCTCGAGCTCGGCGATGAGCTTGAGCGCCTGGATCTTCGGCGCCCCCGTCACCGAGCCGGGAGGGAAGGTCGCCCGCAGGAGGTCGGCGGCTGTCGCGCCCTCGCGCAGGCGGGCGCTCACCCGCGAGACGAGGTGCCAGACGCCCGCGGCGGGCCGGACCTCGCAGAGCTCGTCGACGGTGACCGACCCGAACTCGGCGACGCGGCCGAGGTCGTTGCGCATGAGGTCGACGATCATCACGTTCTCGGCGCGGTCCTTGGCGCTCGCCCGCAGCGCGGCCGGGTCGGTGTCGGCCGGTGCCGTCCCCTTGATCGGTTCGCTGGCGACGACGCCGTCGCGGCTGCGGAGAAACAGCTCAGGGGAGAGGCTCGCGACTGACCGGTCGGCTCCGCCGACGAAGGCCGCATAGGCGGGCCGCGCTTCGCGTACGCCCCGCACCCAGGCGGACAGAAGGCTGCCGCGGATGCGCCCCTCGAGGCGCATGCAGACGTTCGCCTGCAGGAGATCGCCGCGCTTGATCCGCTCGACTGCCTCCTCGACCGCGACCCGGTGCGATGCCGTCCCGGACCCGTAGGGGCGGACGGGGCCGAGCTCGTAAGCCTCCGGCGCCGGAGGCTCGCCCGCGAGCCGTCGCTCCCAGAGCGCGGCGAGGCGATCGAGCTCGGCCTCGCGGGCCGGGGTCGGCAGGCACTCGAAGAACCAGCCTCGGCCGTCGAAGCGGACGACGTGGTCGTAGAGGGCCAGGTGGAAGTCGGGCCAGGGGCGCGGCCGCGGGGGAGGGTGGGGAAGCTCCTCGAGCCGGCGGGAGAGCCCGAACCCGAGCCAACCGAACCAGCCGCCGCCGATGGCACCCGGCGCGGCGCCCGGGTGCGGTGCGTCGCCGACCGACCCGAGCAGATCGAACGGGTCTTCCTCGGCTGAGGCGATCCGCACGGGCTCCGACGTCAGGACGAGCTCGTTGTCGCTCCAGGTGCCCGCGAGCGCGACGGGCAGGCGGTCCCGCTCGAGCCAGGTGATCGCGCTCAGGGGGTCGGCGGGCCCGCGGAGCTCGCGGCGGCGGAGCTCCGGCCCCGGACCGGGCGCCGTCACCCGGTCGGTGGAGGCGTGCACCCCGACCTCAGCCGGGCGCCCGCTCGAGGGCTGTCTCGTCGGCCTCGAGCAGCCCCGACGCGATCAGGACCTCGCGGGCGGCCAGCGGCACCGTGGTCTCTCCGGCTGTGACCGCCCGCTCCGCCTCCGCCAGAGCCTCGGCCACGCCGGGGCGGCGACGGAAGGCGGTCATCGCCGCCTCCTCCACATGCGAGCGCAGCCACCAGAGCATCTGCTCACGACGGCGCTTCTCGAGCAGGCCGTCGCGCTCGAGCAGCAGGCGGTGCTCGCCGATCGCGTTCCACATCTCCTCGATTCCCGTGCCCTCGCGAGCGCTCGCGGTCAGCACGGGCGTGGTCCAGCCGGGCGTGGCCGGGGGCAGGAGCCTGAGCGCGTGGCGGTAGTCACCGGCCGCGCGCTTGGCCTCCCTCTCGCGGCCTGAGTCCGCCTTGTTGACGACGATCAGGTCGGCGAGCTCGACGATCCCGCGTTTGATCCCCTGCAGGTCGTCGCCGGCTCCTGGCACGAGCAGTAGGCAGAAGACGTCGACCATGTGCGCCAACACCGCCTCCGACTGGCCGACGCCGACGCTCTCGACGATGGTGACGTCGTAGCCGGCGGCCTCGCAAAGCAGGAGCGCCTCGCGGGTGCGCCGTCCGGTGCCGCCGAGGAAGCCGGCGGAGGGAGAGGGGCGCACGTAGGCCTGGTCGATCAGAGAGAGCTTCGGCATCCGCGTCTTGTCGCCGAGGATCGAGCCTCCGGTGCGGGCGCTCGAGGGGTCGATGACGAGCACCGCGACCTTGTGGCCGCGCTCGACGAGCCAGGAGCCGAAGGTCTCGAGCATCGTGCTCTTGCCGGCGCCGGGGACACCGGAGAGGCCGATGCGCTGCGAGCCCCCGGTCTCGGGCAGGAGCTCCGCGATCAGCTCCTGCGCGAGCTCGATGTCGTCCTCTCGCAAGCTCTCGGCGAGCGTGATCGCCCGCGACAGCATCGCTCTATCGCCCGCGCGGACGCCGTCGCTCAGCTGCTCGAGGCTGGGACGCTCGCGCAGCCTCACTCCGAGTCGGTCCCCGGGCTTTCGGCTTCCTCGACGCCCTCGGCCTCGCCGTGCCCGAGCAGCATGCCCAGCAGGTCCGCGGCGGCTTCGCCGATCACCGTCCCCGGCGGTAAGATCGCGTCGGCGCCGGCCTCGCGGAGCTCGTCGAAGTCGGCGGGGGGGATGACGCCGCCGACGACGACGAGGATGTCCTCGCGCCCGTACTCGTCGAGCGCCTTGCGCAGCTGCGGAACGAGCGTCAGGTGCCCGGCCGCGAGGGAGCTCGCGCCGACGATGTGGACGTCGGCCTCGATCGCCTGGCGGGCGACCTCCTCGGGCGTCTGGAAGAGCGGACCGATGTCGACGTCGAAGCCGAGGTCGGCGAAAGCGGTCGCGATCACCTTCTGGCCCCGGTCGTGTCCGTCCTGGCCCATCTTGGCCACGAGGATCCGGGGACGGCGGCCCTCCGCAGCCTCGAATTCCTCGATCAGCTCACGCGTCTTCGCGAACGGCTCGGAGGTCTCGCCCACCTCCCTACTGTAGACGCCCGCGATCGAGCGGATCTCGGCGGCGTGGCGCCCGTAGACCTTCTCGAGGGCGTCGGAGATCTCGCCGACGGATGCGTACACACGAGCGGCTTCGACGGCGAGCTCGAGCAGGTTGCCCTCGCCGCCCGCGGCCTCGGTCAACCGCTCCAGCGCCGCCCGGCAGGCGCTCTCGTCGCGCTCGGCGCGCAACCTCTCGAGCTTCTCGACCTGGCGGCGGCGGACGTCGGCGTTGTCGATCTTGAGGACGTTGACCATCTGGTCATGGTCGGGCTTGAAGGAGTTGACGCCGACGACGACCTGGCGGCCGGAGTCGATGCGCGCCTGGGTTCGCGCCGCCGCCTCCTCGATGCGGAGCTTCGGGACGCCCTGCTCGATGGCCTCGGTCATGCCGCCGAGCGCCTCGATCTCCTCGATGTGGGCGAGAGCGCGCCGCGCGAGCTGCTCGGTCAGTCGCTCGACGTAGTAGGAGCCTCCCCACGGGTCGATGACCCGCGTCGTCCCGCTCTCCTGCTGCAGGAAGAGCTGCGTGTTGCGGGCGATCCGGGCGCTGAAGTCGGTCGGCAGGCCGAGCGCCTCGTCGAGCGCGTTGGTGTGAAGGGACTGGGTGTGACCCTGGGTGGAGGCCATCGCCTCGACGCAGGTCCGGATCACGTTGTTGTAGACGTCCTGGGCGGCGAGGCTCCAGCCCGAGGTCTGGGAGTGGGTGCGGAGGGAGAGCGAGCGGTCGTTCTGCGGGTTGAACTGCCGCATCAGCTTCGCCCAGAGGATGCGACCGGCGCGCATCTTCGCGACCTCCATGAAGAAGTTCATCCCGATCGCCCAGAAGAAGGAGAGCCGCGGCGCGAACTTGTCGATGTCGAGGCCGGTCGCCAGGCCGGCGCGCACGTACTCGATGCCGTCGGCGAGGGTGTAGCCGAGCTCGAGGTCGGCGCTCGCCCCGGCCTCCTGCATGTGGTAGCCGGAGATCGAGATCGAGTTGAAGCGCGGCATCTCGCTCGAGGTGTAGGCGAAGATGTCGGAGATGATCCGCATCGACGGGGCGGGGGGGTAGATGTAGGTGTTGCGGACCATGAACTCCTTGAGGACGTCGTTCTGGATCGTCCCCGTGAGCTGGTCGTGCGGCACGCCCTGCTCCTCGCCGGCGACGATGAAGAGCGCCAGCACCGGCAGCACCGCGCCGTTCATGGTCATCGAGACGCTCATCTGCTCGAGCGGGATCCCGTCGAAGAGCGTCCGCATGTCGTAGATCGAGTCGATCGCCACGCCCGCCATGCCGACGTCGCCGGCGACGCGCGGGTTGTCGGAGTCGTAGCCGCGGTGGGTGGCGAGGTCGAAGGCGATCGAGAGGCCCTTCTGCCCGGCCGCGAGGTTGCGCCGGTAGAAGGCGTTCGACTCCTCAGCCGTCGAGTACCCGGCGTACTGGCGGATCGTCCAAGGCTTGTTCACGTACATGCTCGGATACGGCCCGCGCAGGTAGGGCGGGAAGCCGGGCATCGTCTCGAGGAAGTCGATCCCCTCGAGCGCCCCTGAGCAGTAGGCGTCGGCGACCTCGATCCCCTCGGGCGTCTCCCAGGCCTCGCTCGCGGGCTCGCACGTCGCGACCTCGCGCTCGACGTCCCCCAGCTCGAGGTCGGCGAACTGGGGGATCGAGCTGGTGGCCGTGGTCTCGCCGGCGCTCATGCGGGCTCCACCTCGAGCTCACCGCGGGCGGCGGCGGCGACCTTGGTCAGCGTCTGCAGCATCGGCGTGCCGTCGCGGACCCCGAGGTCGGCTCCCGCAGCGTCGGCGTCCTCGCCGGAACGCATCGCCAGGTAGACCTCGGCGGCGCCGGCCCGGCGCAGGCCGTCGACGACGTCGCGGAGCTCCTCCGGTTCGGCCTTCGGGTTCGCGCAGACGGCGGCGACCCGCAGGCCGGAGTCGGCGAACGCCTGCGCGAGCGCGGCGCTGTCGTCCCGCTCGCCGCTCGGCGCGGTCTCGATCCCGCCGCTCTCGAAGAAGTTCTTCGCCCAGGTGGCGACGGAGTTGTGCTGCGCGAGCGGTCCGACCGCGGCGAGGAAGATCCGCGCCGGCTCACGGCCGGAGCCACCGCCGGATTGGCGGCGAAGGTCCTCGAACGGAGCCGCGTCGCGGGTCTGGGGCAGGGGTCGGCTCGTCCGCGGCTCGAGTCCGATGCGGGCGACGAGCTGGTCGATCCGCGTCCCCTCGAGCGCCATGTCCCGAAGCTCGATCAGCGAGGCGGCCTCGCGAGTCCCCCCGTCGGCGTCCTCGCCATCGGCCGACAGCCGCTCGGCCTCCGCGGCCGCGAGCGCTTCGGCGTCCGGTGGCTCGATCGGTTCGGTGCCGTCGTCGCCGAGCAGCGGGAAGGTGTTGACCCCGGTCAGCTCCCGCTCGCGGCGATCGATCTCGTCGTGGCGTTGACCCGCCGCTTCGGCGAGCTGATCGGCGATGGAGCCGCTCTCGAGCGCGGCGACGATCCCGCCCTCCGCCTCGATCGCGGTGAAGCGCTCCCAGCCGAGCCCGGCGAGCTCGTCGGTGAGCGACTCGACGTACCACGAGCCACCGCCCGGATCCGCAACCTTCGCGAGCGACGACTCGTTCATCAGCACCAACTGGGTGTTGCGCGCCATCCGCCGGCCGAGCTGCCCGGGCACCCCGATCTCGGCGTCGAAGGGGGCGACGGTCATCCCGTCGGCGCCGGCGACGGCGGCGGCGAACGTCGCGGTCGTGCCGCGGAGCATGTTCACCCAGGGATCGATGGCCGACCACATGCGGCCGCTCGTCCGGCCCAGGGTCGGGGACCGGCGTAGGTCGGGCTCGACGCCGCTCGCCTCGAGCACACGCGCCCAGATCCGCCGGAACGCCCGTAGCTTCGCGATCTCCGCGAACTGGTCGGGGCCGATGGCGAGCTCGAACTCGATCCGCGCGGCGGCCACGGCAGGCTCCAGCCCCGCCCGCTCGCAGGCTCGCAGGTAGGCGACGCCGGTGGCGGGCGATGGCGATCTCCACGTTGGGGTGCGCGCCCGCGTCGACGTAGGCGCCGGTGCCGACGCGGAGGGCGCGGACGTTCTCGTAGGTCTCGGCCGGTCTCGAAGGCGAGCCGCCCGGCGAGCGCCAAGGCTTCCTCGGCGCTTCCCAGGATCCGCCCCTCCTCGGCGAGCGCGCCGAGCGGGTCGTACCCGAAGGAGCCGAGGGCGGCGTCGGGAGCGATCTCCTCGCGCTCCCAGACGGCCGCCAGGAGCGCCGCCGCCGCCGGTGCTGCGGCTCCGGCCTCGAGCGCCACGGGCGCCAGGTCCTTGAGCACCTCGTCGAGCACCTCCTCGAGGTCGTCGGCGGTCGAGACCATGACCCCGTCGCGGGCGCGGCCCGCGGCGAAGTCATCGGAGCCGGGCGCCGAGGCGGCCCGGGCAGCGCGATCGAGCCGGAGGGAGATGGCGGTGACGCCGCCGGCCAGGTCCTCGAGGATCACCTGGTTGGCGTCCTGGCGCTGAGCGACGGCGTGGCTCTGGCGGATCTCCCAGGTGCCGGAGCCGCGGCCGCCGCGGACGAAGGGGGCGTGGCGCGGCTCGCCTCCGGGGTCCGGCGCGAGCGCATCGTCGGAGGTGTAGAGCCAGCGAACCGACAGACCCGGTTCGATCGGGGTGGGATCTCCCGGCTCGGCCTTCTCGGTCCAGGCGTCGATCCCGACCTGCTCGAAGTCACCGCCGATCGCCTCGCGGGATGCGCGGGCCGCGGCCTCCTCGGTCTTCTCGGTGTCGGCGGACTCGACCGCCTCCGCCTCCGCCTCCGGATCCTGCGCCTGTGGGGAACTGGTGCTCAAACCGGGCCTAGTTTCTCACGCGGGTACCCGCGAGCGGGGGCTGGGCGGGACCGGCGTCGGCCGCTGGAGCCTTCTCTACACTCGCCCGCCCATGCCGGCACGCAGATCGGTTCGAGTCTCCGCGGCGGTGTTCGCCGCCGCCACGCTGCCCGCGACCGCGATGATCGTCGCCGTCGGCGGCATCGTCGGGATCGCCCCCGTGCTCGTCCTGCTCGCGGCGATGATCGTCCGCGGACGCATGCCGGGCGAGGATTCCCTGCAGCGCCTGATCGAGCACCGTGCCACGCCGCACCGCCGCCGTCGGCCGCTGCGTCCGCGCCGTCCCGCCTTCACCGTCTTCACGCACCCCGTCCGCGGGCTCCTGCTCGCCTCGGCGATGGCCGAGCGCGGGCCGCCTGCGGCGCTCGCAACCTCCCGCTAGCCGCTCGCCGCAGCCCTCCTCGGGTCGCGCGCTGCGGCTCGCCGCAACCCCCGACACCCGGAGACCCATGAGACGCCCCACGGCTGCCGTGGCGGCCGCGCTCGGCGTGCTGGCCTCGTGCCTGCTCGCCGCCGCGCCGGCCGCCGCACATGGCGGCGATCCGAACTACCGATCCGAGATCACCTCGATCACCCCCGATACCCCCGGCCTCAGCGCCGAGATCGAGAACTTCGACGCCGACCTGCGCTTGGTCAACGACAGCGACCAGCGGGTCGTCGTCCTCGGCTACAACGAAGAGCCGTACCTGCGGTTCGAGCCCGACGGCCTCGTCTACGTGAACAGGAGCTCACCGGCCGCCTACCTGAACAGCGACCGCTATGGGCGCGTCGACGTCCCCGCCGGCATCGATCCCAAGGATCCGCCGGAGTGGGAGCAGGTCTCCGACACCGGCGAGTGGACCTGGCACGACCACCGTTCCCACTACATGGGCGATGGGGTCCCCGGCGTCGTCGAGGACCAGGACGTGCGCACGAAGGTCTTCGACTACTCGATCCCGATCGAGGTCGGCTCCCGGGCGGGATCGATCGACGGGACGCTGTACTGGGTCGGCCAGGAGGACGACGCGCCGGTGCTCCCGTTCGTGATCCTCGGCATCGTCGCGCTCGGCTCGATCGCGCTCGTCGTCGTCGTGCGGCGGCGACGCCGCGATGACGCCGGTGGCGACCGGGGTGAGGGTGACGAGGAGAAGGAGGCCTGGTGAGGGGAGCTCTCCTCCGCCTCGCCGCGATCGCGATCGCCGCACTACTGGTGGCGCCCGCCCGCGCGAGGGCCCACGCCGTGCTCGAGCGGACCGTTCCCGAGCGCGGCGCCGACCTGCCGACCCAGCCCGACCAGGTCGCCTTCTTCTTCAACGAGCCGATCGAGTCCGCCTTCGGCGCCATCCGCGTCTACGACTCGAGCGGCGAGGAGGTGCAGACCGGCGATGTGATCCGCCCGGGCGACGACGGCACGGGGATCGCGACCGCCCTCCTGCCCGATCTTCCCGACGGGACCTACACGGCCACCTACCGGGTCGTGTCAGCCGATTCACATCCCGTCTCCGGAGGCTTCGTCTTCTCGATCGGGAAGCCCGACGATGGCGGTGCCTCGGTGGCGGACCTGCTCGAGAAGCAGAAGGGGACGGGTGGGACGTCCTCGCCGGCCTTCGTCGTGGACCGCTGGGTCGGCTACGTCGCGACGGCCCTGCTCGTCGGCGGCCTCGCGTTCGCGCTCCTCATCGGAGGTCCGGCTCTCGGGACCCGTCGCGAGCGGGCCGCGGCTGAGCTGGATCGGCGCACCGGCCGGCTGACCCTCGCCGCCGCCGGAGCGGGTCTTCTTGCGAGCCTCGTCTCCCTGCCGCTGCAGATCTCCGCCGCGGCCGGTGTCTCCTTCGCCGATGCGCTCACGGGCGGCTACCTCGGCGACGTCCTCTCGACCCGCTTCGGGACCGTCGAGGCGCTGCGGGCCCTGGCGTTCGCCCTGCTGCTGGGGATCGTCGCCCTCGGCCCGCGCCTGGGCAGGCTCGCTGGCCCGCGGCCGCGCTCCCCGCGGCGTTCCTGCTCGCCGCCCCGGCGCTCTCCGGGCACGCCTCGACCCAGGACCCGACCTGGCTTCTGCTTCCCCTCGACGTCCTGCACGTCGCGGCGATGACCCTCTGGCTCGGCGGCCTCGCGGCGATGCTCCTGGCGCTCCCCGCGGCAACGGCCGCCGTGGAGCCCGAGGAGCGCAGCGGCGTGCTCTCCACCGCGCTGCGGCGCTTCTCGCCGCTCGCGCTCGCCTGCGTGCTCGCCCTCGCGGTCAGTGGCACGGTGCAGGCGATCATCGAGGTCGGGAGCTTCGGCGCCCTGCTCGACACGGGCTTCGGCCGCGCCGTCGTCGCCAAGGCCCTGATCCTCGCCGTGCTCGCCGGTCTCGGGTACGCGAACCGCAGTCGCCTGATGCCCGCGATCGAGCGGCTCGCCGCCGCAGCGCAGCCCACCGGAACGCCCGGGCGGCGCCTGCGGAGCAACCTCCGTCTCGAGGTGGCGGGAATCGCCGTGGCGCTCGCCGCCGCCTCGATGATGGCCGGCTACGCGCCGCCCTCCGACGCGGCGTCCGGCCCCGTCTCCGGGTCGGTCACCGCCGGCGACAACTACCTCGAGTACACGGTCGAGCCAGCCACCGTCGGCGCCAACCAGCTCCACCTCTACCTCTTCGCCTCCGACGACGGCAGCCAGGTCGACCCCAGGGAGCTGACCGCGTCGGCCAGCCTCGGCTCGGCCGACGTCGGCCCGCTGGAGCTGGACCTGCGCAAGGCGGGTCCGGGCCACTACGTGGCTCCCCGCGCCGACTTCGGGATCAAGGGCGACTGGAGCGTCGACGTGGCGGTCCGAACCTCGCGCTTCGACCAGGACGAGGCCGAGTTCGAGGTCCCGATCGCACCGTGACAACCGTGACAACCGAACAACCGAGAACCGCATCCCCAGAGCACCGATGAGAACCCGAAAGGAACGAACACCGATGACGAAGAACATGAAGGCCGCGATCGCGGTCGCCGCCACCATCCTGACCGCCGCGCTGCTGCTTCCCGCCGCCGCGCAGGCCCACGTGACGGTCCAGCCAACCGAGGTCCCCGCCGGGAGCTTCTCGCGGGTGGACGTCCGCGTCCCCAACGAGGAGGACGGCGCCGCGACCACGAAGGTCGAGGTGGAGATGCCCGAGGGCTTCATCTTCGCCTCCTACGAGCCCGTGCCCGGCTGGAACGTGAAGGTCAAGAACGAGAAGCTCGACGAGCCGGTCGAAGCCTACGGCGAGTCCTACGACGCGCAGGTCGGCACGATCACCTGGACGGCCGCGAGCGACGCCGACGGCATCCAGCCCAGCCAGTTCCAGGACTTCGGCCTCTCCGTCGGGATCCCCGACCAGTACACGGAGGGCGACGTCCTCTCGTTCCCGGCGATCCAGACCTACAGCAACGGCGACGTCGTGCGCTGGATCGGCGAGCCCGACAGCGAGGATCCGGCGGCGCAGGTGACCCTGACGGCCGCCGCTGAGGATCACCACAGCGACATGTCCGAGGACGAGCACGCCGAGGAGACAGCCACCGCTGACGAGGGCGGCGACGACGGCGATGGCGCACCGACCTGGCTCGCGGTCCTCGGAGTCGTGCTGGGTGCCGTCGGCATCGGCGTCGGAGGCGTGGCGCTGACGAAGCGCAAGTAGACAGATAGAACCCACAGCGCCCGGATGGGACGATGAGAGGAGCGATCAGAGCATGAGCCACCGCAAAGAGCAGAAGCAGAAGGCCCGCGAGCAGCGTCTCGCCGCGGAGAAGGCCGAGGCCGCCGCGGCGGCGCGCAAGCGCCGCACCGCCCTGATCGCCGGCGGCGTGGGCCTGTTGGCGTTGATCGCGGTCGTCGTGCTGGTCATCGTGAGCCAGTCCGGCGAGGACGACACCAAGGTGGAGGGAACGGACCTCTTCGCCGGCGTTCCGCAGAAGGGAATCGCGATCGGAGAGCCCGACGCGCCGGTCACGGTCGTCGAGTTCGCCGACCTCCAGTGCCCGTTCTGCCGCGATTTCGCGGTCCACGAGCTGCCCGGCATCGTCAAGGACTACGTCAAGCCCGGGGACGTGAGGATGGAACTGCGCCTCCTCTCCTTCATCGGCTCGGACTCCGAGACCGGCCGCCAGATCGCGGCCGCCGCCGCACAGCAGGACCGGATCTGGCCGCTCGCCGAGAACGTCTACTCGCACCAGGGGACCGAGAACAGCGGCTACCTGACCGAGGACTTCATGCGCGAGCAGGGGGAGGCGGTCGAGGGTCTCGACATCGATCAGGCCATCTCGGAGCGCGGCTCCGAGGAGGTCGCGCAGTACGAGCAGGAGAGCGAGGAGGGGGCTCGCAAGTCAGGCGCGACCTCGACCCCCGCCTTCCTCGTCGGACCGACGGATGGCGAGAAGGTCCTCACCGACGCTGACGGCCTGCGCGACGCGATCGACAAGGCGCTGGCGGAGGCCAAGGGGTAGGCGGAGCCGGCGGAGCGGACGACGTGGGCGCGCGCGAGGGAGCGGTGGACGAACGGCGCAGGCGCACCGCGCTCGCCTACGACCGCCGCTGCCTCGCCCACGAAAACGGCTCGATGCTCGAGGACGCTCGCGCGGCGTCCTGGCTCGACGTTCCCCACTGCGAGCGGCCGGAGCGCCTCTCCTGGAGCCTCGAGGTCCTTGAGCGCTCCGGGCTGCTCGATCGCCTCGAGCGGCTGCCCTCGCGGAAGGCGAGCCGCGAGGAGCTCGAGCGGGTCCACACGCCGGCGATGCTCGACGGGCTCGAGGCCGCCTGCGCACGCGGCGAGCCCGCCGAGGTCGGTCCCGGGGCGCGGATCGGCGCCGATTCCTGGGAGCCCGCGCTGCTCGCGGCGGGATGCACGCTGGTCGCGGTCGAGGCCGTCCTCGGCGGCGATGCCGACGACGCCTTCGCGCTTGTGCGTCCACCCGGCCACCACGCGACGCCCGAGGAGCCGATGGGCTTCTGCCTCCTCAACAACGTCGCGATCGCCGCCCGCCACGCCCAGGGGCTCGGCGCCAGGCGGATCGCGATCGTCGACTGGGACGTCCATCACGGAAACGGCACCGAGACCATCTTCCGAGAGGACCCGTCGGTTCTCTTCGTCTCTCTTCACCAGGACGACCTCTACCCGGTCGGCCGCGGCGCGGCGAGCGAGCGGGGCGCGGGGGCGGGGGAGGGGACGACGCTCAACGTCCCCCTGCCGCCCGGCACCGGTGACGATGGCTACGCCTACGCCTTCGAGCGGCTCGTCGAGCCCGCGGTTCGCGGCTTCGCCCCCGACCTCCTGCTGGTCTCCGCCGGCCAGGACCCGGCCGCGTCCGACCCGCTCGGGCGCATGTCCGTGACGACCGACGGCTTCCGGGCGCTGACGAACCGCGCGCTCGCACTCGCCGACGAGCTCTGCGGCGGTCGCCTCGTCGTCGTCCTCGAGGGCGGCTACAGCCTGGAACACGTGGCGTTCGCGAACCTGGCGATCGCCGAGGCGCTGGCGGGCCTTGCCCCTGCGATCCCCGCGGATCCGCTCGAGCTCGACGTCCCGCGAGGCCTCCGCGCGTTCGAGCGCGAGGCGATCGACGCGATGGTGCGATCGCGCTGACCCGGCCGCGGGCCGAGGCGGCGCCCCTTCACAATGTGACGTAGAGATGTTCGCCGTCCTCGAAGCCGGGATCCCGCTGCTCATCGGGATCGCCTACGGATACCGCGTCGCGAAGCTGCAGCGGATCGGCAGGGCGCCCTCGGCGGCGCGCCAGGTCGCCTTCATCTGCGGCCTGCTGCTGGTCGCGTTCACCGCCGTGCCGCCGCTCGGGCCGCTCTCCGGCGACCTCGTGCTCGGCCACATGATCACCCACACCCTGCTGACCGACGAGGCATCGCTGCTCTTCGCGATCGGCCTCACCGGCCCCGTGCTCGGCCCGGTGATGACGGCCCCTGGGCTGCGCTGGTTCCGCCAGCTCACCCACCCCGTCGTGGTCCTGGTGCTGTGGATCGGCGTCATCTTCGCCTGGCACACGCCGGCGCTGTATCAGGCGGCGAGCGGCGACGGCTGGATCCACATGCTCGAGCACGCGTCCTTCATCACCGTCGGGACGCTGCTTTGGATGTCGGTGCTGGGGACGTTCCCGCAGCCCTCGTGGTTCGGGCCCCCGGCGCGGGTCGGGCTCGTCGTCGTCGCGCACCTCTCGATGATGGGCCTCGCCAACATCCTCATGTGGTCGGGCGACTCCTACTACCCCGATTACGCGCAGAGCGCCCTCGACCGTGGCATCGACCCGCAGACCGACCAGGGGATCGCAGGCGCGATCCTGATGCTGCAGGGCGGCCTGATCATGATCTCCGTCTTCGTCTTCGCCCTGATGCGCTGGCAGCGCGTGGACATGGAGAAGCAGCACCTGCTCGATTTCGCGCTCGCCCACGGGGTCAAGCTCGACCCCGAGCGCGCCGCCCGCGCCGCCTCCGCCGGCACCGGCGACCTGCTCCGCAGCCGTATCGAGCGGGCCGCGGGTGAGCACCGCGCGGTCGAGCGGGACGAGCCGGTCGGCGCCTCATGACGATGACCGTGAACGCGGCCTCGACCCTGCTCCTCGCACATCACACGCTCAGCCACGCGAGCGCTCAGTTCGCCATCTACTTCGGCCCGGTGATCGTCCTCGTCGTCGTGCTGGTGATCGCCAGCCGGCGTCACGCGCGGGCTTCAGGCGAGGAGGACCTGATCGAGCTCGGGGAGGATGAGGAGGACGCGGTTCCGTCCGGCCGCGAGGGAGGCGCCTGAGCGGAGCCTCCGCCTGCGGGGACGGCTGCGCCCTGGTTCACCCCGATTGCACTTGCCGAATCCGGTTTCGTGCGATTGGATGCTCATCGTGGGCGCTCGAATGAGACCTGCATCCATCGCGGTCGCCGTCATCGCGCTCTGGTTCGTGATCGGCGTCGCGCCGGTGTCGGCGACGCAGACCGTGATCGTCTCCAACGGCAGCGCGTCGAGCGCCGCGTCGTTCACCGCCAGCCCCAGCGGAGCGCTGACCGCCGCGCCGGGATCTCCGTTCTCGACCGGCGCCGGCCCGGCAGCGGTCGCCTTCACGCCCGACGCGCGGTTCGCCTACGTCGCCAGCGTCACCGACGACGACATCGCCCGGTTCTCCGTCGGTGACGACTCGCAGCTGACGTCGTTGGGAACCACGCCCGCCGGCGGCAACAACCCGACCGGCCTAACGGTGAGCCCCGACGGCTCGCTGCTGATGGTCACCGACCGCGACGGCACCGATACGGCGCCGCGTGTGTCCGTCTTCCGGATCGATGCCGCAAGCGGCGGGTTGACCGCCGTTTCCGGCTCACCGTTCAACGTCGGCAACTTCCAGCCGTCGGCGGTCGCCATCTCGCCGGACGGCAAGTTCGCCTACGTCTCGGGTCGGCGCGGCCCTCTCGGCCCCCCTGCCTCGAACGCGAACAGCGCGCTCGCCGTGGCGAGCATCGGCTCCACCGGCGCCCTCACTCCGATCGGCGGCTCACCCTTCTACGACGCGACCGTCTTGGGCGGGTTCGACCTCGGGATCTCACCCGATGGCTCACGCCTGTTCGAGACGCTGCCGAACAACAACAAGCTCGCGGTCTACAACCTCGACAAGACGACCGGCGTACCCACCGTCGCCGTCGGTCCGTTCACCACGGGAGCCACCGCCCCGATCGAGGTCGAACCGACCCCTGACGGCCGCCGCCTCTATGTCACCGAGGTGTTCGGCCAGGCGGTCGAAGGCTTCAGCATCAACCAGACGACTGGTGCGCTGACCAGCATCGCCGGCACCCCGGAGCCGGCCGGAGCGCAGGCGCAGGGCCTCGGAATCGCGGCGGACGGCCAGACCCTCTTCGCCTCCCGGATCACCAATCCCGGCACCGTTCGCGCGTTCGCGATTGCCGCCGCGACCGGGGACCTGACGCCGATCGGATCGCCGGTCGAGACCGGCGATGCCTTCCCGAGCTTCTTCTCGGTGGCCGTGAGCCCGACGCAGACCCCGGCCGTCTCGTTCGACCACTCCGACGCGAAGCCCGGCGAGCCGACCTCGTTCACGTCCACGACGACGGTCCGGGGCGGCTATGCGACGCGCTTCGACTGGGACTTCGGCGACGGGACGACGCTCGCCGACGCCGGGCCGACGGCGACGCACACCTTCACCGGCTCGAAGCCGCACACGGTGACGCTGACCGTCGCCAATGACTGCGATCCGGCGGCGGTCTACTCGGGCAATGTCGTCACCGTCGGCACCCGCGTCGTCTGCAACGGCCCGCGCTCCGCGAGCACCTCCGTGACTGTCGATCAGGCCGTCGTCCTCGACGCCAAGGCGAAGTCGAAGCAGCCCGCGGGCAAGGTCGCGGTGACGCTCACCTGTCCCGAGGAGGCCTGCACGGTCGCCCTCTCGGGCAGGACGAAGGGCAAGAGCGGCAGGAAGCGGTCTTCCTTCGCGCTCAAGGGTAAGTCGGTCGAGGTCCCGGCCGGTCAGCCGACCAAGGTCAAGCTCAAGTACGCGAAGGGCAAGCGCGCCGTGCGCAAGCTGAAGAGGCTGGTGAGCACGGGGAGGTTGAAGACGAGCGTCGTCGCGACCGCCGAGGACGCAGCTGGCAACGAGGTGACTCGGCAGCTGAAGGTGAAGGGGAAGCGGAAGAAGCGGTGAGGATCGCGGGCCGCCTCAGGGAGCGCGTTCGCCGTCGAGGATCATCGCCTGGATCGTCTGGCGCCGGCTGATGCGCATCGCCGTGTTGGCGATGCAGACGACGACCATCACCGCGATCAGCGCCCAGAAGGCCCAGTCCTCCCACTCGTAGGCCTCGCGCAGCTCCCAGGTCTCCTTGACCGCGATCAGGAACGCGCCCGTGGCGACGAACATCCAAGCGGTGGCGGTCTCGCTGAAGAACATCCACTGCTCGAGCTGGAAGCGGGTGAGCTTGCCGACCATCGCCCGCCGCTCGCGGTCGCGGCGGCGGTGGTGGAGGACGTAGGCGACCGGCGGCACGAGGAGCCACCATCGCGAGATCGGCGGCTCCCGCTCGACCTCCTGCGCCGCCTGCACGAGCTCGTCGCGCTCCATCTCGACGTCGTCGAGCTCGATCGCCGCCTGGTAGATCGGCCCGGCGACGAGCAGCCAGGCGCCGAGGAACCCACACCAGGCGATCAGATGGTGCATCCGCGTGACGGTAGAAGCCGCCGCGGCGTCAGCGGACCGCGGCGCACGCTGCCCGCCCGCTCAACCTCTCGAATCGAACTGCTCGGCGGTCTTGACGAGCGCGTCGAGGAGGACGCCCGCGAGGGGGTGGCGGTCTCCCGGGGGCAGAAGCGCGAAGACCTCCCGGCTCCTGGTCCCGCCGAGCACCTCGTGCACGACGGCGTCGGTCCAGTCGGCGGCGAGGAGGCTCGGAACCCATCCGACGGCGAGGCCGTGCTTGATGAGGCCGCGGGTTGCGATCGGATCGCGGGTGATCGAGAGCACCTTCGGCTCGACCTCCGTTTCCGGTCGAGGCTCGTCCGAGAACGGAGGCCCAGCGTCCGATCTGATAGTACAATCATCCTAGAAGTTTGTACCATCAGGAGGCTTTCATGGGATATGTGTTCTTGGCCGGTGCGATCGCCTCTGAGGTCGCAGCGACGATGAGCCTTCGGGCATCGGAGGGCTTCTCGAAGCTCGGCTTCACCGCTCTGGTCGCCGTCGGCTACATCACGGCGTTCGCTCTGCTCTCAGCAGCGCTGGAGAGGGGTCTGCCGCTCGGAATCGCGTACGGGATCTGGGCCGCAGTGGGGGTTGCTGCCGTGGCCATCTTGAGCGTCCCGATCTTCGGGGAGTCGCTTACCGCGATGCAGATCGGCGGTCTCGCGCTCGTCATCTCCGGCGTGATCGCGCTCGAGATCGGCGGTGCCCATTGAGCGAGATCGTCGATGGTCGACGAGCTCGCGGGGCAGCGCGGCGCGAGGAGCTCATTCAGGCCGCGTTGGCGGTGATGGGGCGCGACGGTCTGTCAGCGGTGACCCACCGCGCCGTCGCAGAGGAGGCCGGCGTTCCCCTGGCGTCGGCCAGCTACCACTTCCATGGGCTCAAAGACCTGATCGACCAGGCGATGCAGCGCGCGAACGAGGATCTGGCAAAGACCCTCGAGGGCCGACCGGCCGACTCCGATGGACCGGGGGGCCTAGCGGAGCTCGTGTTCGATGCTGTTACGGACGAACGAGACCTGCTCCTGGCCGAGTACGAGTTCTACCTTCACACCGCTCGCAATGGAGGAACCCGGGGGATCGCAATGGCTTGGCTCGATCTGGTTGCTGATGCCTACGCGAGGGAGCTGGTCGGTTCCCAGCGCCAGGCGTTCAAGGCGCTGATCGAAGGAGTCTTCCTGCACTCGCTGCTCCAATCCGAGCCAGCGGATAGATCAACCATCGAGGCGACTCTCCGCGCGGGATGGCCACGATCACCAGGGGATTCGTGATGCCGGAGGAGGGACTTGAACCCCCGACACGCGGATTATGATTCCGCTGCTCTAACCAGCTGAGCTACTCCGGCGGGGGCGGGGATCGTAGCGCGGGCTCACGCGTCCCTCACCTTCTCGCCGAACGTCGCGCGTTGGTCCCTATGGGGGGTACTCAGTGACGTTCGGTGGTCGTACGTTGCGCCGTCAGCCGACGGCGCGGGTGATCCGGTCGCGCATCTCGCCGAGGCGCTCGATGAGCTCCGACGGCCCGTGCAGCTCGAACTCGTGGCCGAGCATCGCGATCCTCATCGCCAGCCAGTCGAGGTTGTCGTCGGAGGTGCGGTACTCGCAGGTCTCCTCGTCGATCGCGTCGACGCTTCCGAACAGCCATGGCTGGCCCTCGAGTTCGTCCGCCGCACACCGCACCGTCACCCGCGCCTCGTAGCGCTGGCGCCCCGCCGAGAGGTTGGCGGCGACGTAGTCGGCGTCGCCGACCTCGCCGGGTAGGTCGCGCTCGGCGCAGCGTCCGCCCGCGGCCGCCGGCCGCTCCACCCGGTCGAGCCTGAACGTGCGCCAGTCGGTGCGCTCGCAGTCCCAGGCGAGCAGGTACCAGCGGCGGCCGAAGTTTACGAGCGAGCGCGGCTCGACGATCCGGCGGCTCTCCGCGCCGTCACGGCCCGTGTAGGCGAAGCGCAGCCGCTCGCGATCGCGGCAGGCGGAGGCGACGACGCTCAGCACCTGCGGGTCGACCAGTGGTCCGCCGGGGGAGGGGGAGGCCACCGTCCCGAGCGCCTGCACGCGGCGCCGCAGGTGCTTCGGCAGCACCTGCTCGAGCTTGACCAGCGCCCTCACCGATGTCTCCTCGATCCCGGCCACGGAGGCGCCGGCGGCGGTTCTCAGCCCGACGGCGATCGCGATCGCCTCCTCATCGTCGAGGAGCAGGGGCGGCATCGCCGTCCCGGCCTCGAGCCGGTAGCCCCCGGCCGGGCCGCTCACCGACTGGATCGGGTAGCCGAGCTCGCGCAGGCGCTCGATGTCGCGGCGCACGGTCCTGCGCGAGACCTCGAGGCGGGTCTCGAGCTCGTCCCCAGGCCAATCGCGGCGGGCCTGCAGCATCGAGAGGAGGTTGAGGAGCCGGCTTGAGGTGGTCGCTGCCATCGACTCGAGGGTCGCACAAACTGAGGACAGGAACTGACCTCAATGCTACATAGGGTCCGCGACTCGAACGAGAAGCGGCAGCGAGCGAAGGAGAAGCGTGCAGGGAACAGCGGACGGCGGGGCGGCCATCGTGGTCGAGGGCCTCACCAAGCACTTCGGAGAGGTCAAGGCCCTCGACGGGATCGACCTCGTCGCCGAGCAGGGGACCGTGCTCGGCGTCCTGGGTCCGAACGGGGCCGGCAAGACGACCGCGGTTCGGGTGCTGACGACGCTGCTGAAGCCGGACGCCGGCAGCGCCCGCGTCCACGGCCTGGACGTCGTCTCCGACGCCGCGGAACTGCGCTCCAAGATCGGGCTCGCCGGCCAGTACGCGGCCGTGGACGAGAACCTGACCGGGACGGAGAACCTCGTGATGGTCGGGCGCCTCTACGGCATGCCCCGCGCCGAGGCGAAGGAGCGCGCGGCCGCCCTGCTCGAGCGCTTCGCGCTGACCGACGCCGCCGACCGGATCGTCAAGACCTACTCGGGCGGCATGCGCCGCCGACTCGACCTCGCGGCCGCGCTCGTCGCCCAGCCGCCGGTGCTGTTCCTCGACGAGCCGACCACCGGCCTCGACCCGCGAAGCCGCATCGATCTCTGGGAGACGATCGAGGAGCTCGTCGACGAGGGCACCACGGTCCTGCTGACGACCCAGTACCTGGATGAGGCCGACCGCCTCGCCGACCGGATCGTCGTCATCGACCGCGGCAAGGTGATCGCCGAGGGCACCGCGCTCGAGCTCAAGGACCAGGTCGGCGGGCTCAAGGTCGAGGTTCACGTCTCGCGCAGCTCCGATCCCGCCGCGGCCGCGCAGGCGCTCGCGGAGATGTCGGGGGAGGAGCCGGAGGTCGAGGGTCACCTCGTCCGGATCAGGGTTCCCCGCGAGGACGGCACGATCATGGAGGCGGTCCGCCGCCTCGACGGCGCCGGCGTCAACGCCGACGACGTCGCCGTCCGCGAGCCGACCCTCGACGACGTCTTCCTCGCGCTCACCGGCCACGAGGCCGAGTTCGCGAACGACGACGAGCACGACGACGGCGACGGGCAAACCGGCTCCGACAGCGAGGGGGTGGCCTCGTGAGGCGCTTCGTCGACGACACCCTGGTCCTCGCCGAGCGCAACCTGCGCAGGCTCCCCCGGCAGCCCGACCTCGCGATCGGATTCACGATCCAGCCGGTGATGTTCGTGTTGCTCTTCGCCTACGTGTTCGGCGGAGCGATCGTCACCCCGGGCTTCGACTACATCGAGTTCCTGATCCCCGGGATCATCGTCCAGAACGTCTGCTTCGGCGGGTTCGTGACCGCGCTCGGGCTCTCCGAGGACCTCGGCAAGGGGCTGATCGACCGCTTCCGCTCGCTGCCGACCTCACGCGCCTCGGTGCTCGCGGGCCGCTGCGTCGCCGACATCGTCACCAACTTGCTCGGGATCGTCGTGCTCACGATCACCGGCCTGATCATCGGCTTCAGCTTCCTCACCGGAGCGGTCCAGGTCGTCGGCGGCGTCCTGCTGCTGCTCCTGTTCGGCTTCGCGTCCTCCTGGATCTTCGCCGTGATCGGGATGTCGGTCTCCTCGCCCGAGGCGGCCAACGGGGTCGGGTTCACGATCATCTTCCCGATCACGTTCATCTCCTCGGCGTTCGTCCCGGTCGACACGATGCCCGACGCTTTGCAGTGGTTCGCCGACATCAACCCGGTGACGATCCTCGTCGACGCGATGCGGCACCTGTGGCTCGACACGCCGGCGGGCAACAACGTCTGGGGCTCGATCGTCTGGGCGTTCGTGCTGATCGCGATCTTCGCGCCGATCGCGGTGGCGAAGTACCGGCGGGCGGCTTCGAGCTAGCCGCGCTTCCTCTGCCGCGATCGAGATGCAAGTTCCGGGAGCATCTGTCCCGTTGGTTGCATCTCGTTGCGCGATTCGGACGATTCGGGTGAGGCGCCGCAGTCCCGCTCCTCGGGCTCGCGGCTCGGCCCATTAGGTTGCAAGCCCCTTGTCCCGCTTCACCCGCCCTCAGACTCCAGACGGCCACTCGAGCGCATCGACGCTCGAGCTCTTCTACGACCTCGTCTTCGTCTTCGCGGTCACGCAGGTCTCCCACGCCCTGCTGGAGCACCTCGACTGGACCACGGCGGGACAGCAGCTCATCGTCCTGATCGCCGTCTGGTGGTCGTGGAACTACACGACCTGGGTGACCAACGAGCTCGACACCGATGCCCCCGCGGTTCGGGGGATGGTCATCGCGGTGATGCTCGGCAGCCTGCTGATGGCGATCGCCATCCCCTACGCCTGGGGGGAGCGGGCGCTGCTGTTCGCGGGCGCCTACGTCGCCATCCAGGTGGGCCGCCACGCCTTCCTCGCGTTCGTCTGCGGCAGCAAGGGGAGCGACGTGCGGCTCCGTGCCAGCCACATCTTCGTCTGGTTCTGCTTCTCCGGCGTTTTCTGGATCGCCGGTGCGATCGCACCCGAGGGCACCCCCCGCACGGTGCTCTGGATCCTCGCGGTGCTCGTGGACCTCTCCGGTCCGTTTCTCGTTTTCCACATCCCCGGGATGAAGCAGGTGACCGCCGACATCTGGAACGTCACCTCCGAGCACTTCGCCGAGCGCTTCCAGCTCTTCATCATCATCGCCCTCGGCGAGTCGATCGTGATCACGGGCGCGACCACCGCCGAGCTCGCCCTCGACGCGAAGACGATGACCGCGTTCATCGTCGCCTTCCTCGGCTCCGCGGCCTTCTGGTGGCTCTACTTCAACCGCGGCGCCCAGCTCGCGGCCCGCCAGCTCGACCTCACCGACCGCCGCACCGAGCTCGCCCGGGACCTCTACACGTACATGCACATCGCCCTGGTCGCGGGGATCATCCTCTTCGCGATCGGCGACGAGATCGTGATCCTGCATCCCGATGAGCATCTCCACACCGCGGAGCTGATCGTCCTCGCGGCGGGGCCGGCGCTGTTTCTGACAACGCTCTCGCTGATGCGGCTGCGCGCAGCCGGGAGCCCGAACAAGCGGCGCCTGATCGCGGCGCTGACGATCGTCGCGATCGTCGTGATCGGTCAGGACCTGCCGGCGCTGGCCCTGAGCTCGCTGATCCTCGGGGTCCTCGTCGTCGCGATCATCGTCGACGAGTACGTCTTCCGGCACCGGCGCACAGGACCGTAGGCTCGCCGCATGGAGGACTCGGTTCTCGCGACCGTCGTGCTGCCGGCCGCGCTGGCCGTGATCATGCTCAGCCTCGGGCTGTCGCTGACGCCCGCGGACTTCAGGCGCGTCGCCACGCAGCCGCGCGGCATCGGGGTCGGGATCGCGAACCTGGCGCTGATCTCGCCCCTGCTGGCGCTCGCGATCGCCGAGCTCTACTCGCTCGAGCCGGCCTTCGCCGTCGGCCTCGTCCTCCTCGGGGCCTCGCCCGGCGGGACGATGGCCAACCTCCTCACCCACCTCGCCCGCGGCGACACCGCGCTCTCGATCTCGATGACCGCGATCTCGAGCCTCGCCGCGATCATCACGGTCCCGCTCTTCCTGCAGCTGGCGACGTCGCACTTCGGCGCGACCGAGCTCGACCAGAGCGTCGACATGCTCGGCGTCGTCGTCCGCGTCCTGGTGATCACGGTGATCCCACTCGGGCTCGGGATGTGGCTCCGCGCCCGCCGGCCGGAGCGGGTCACGGAGGTGGAGGGGACCGTCAAGAAGGTCGCCTTCGGCGTCTTCCTCGCGGTCGTCGTCGGCGTGGTCATCGCCGAGTTCGACCGCGTCACCGAGCACCTCTGGGAGGTTGCGCCCGCGGTCGTCACGCTGAACGTGGCGGCGATGGCGATCTCCTTCGGCATCGCCCGCCTCGCCCGCCTCGACGACCGCCAGGCCACCGCGATCGCGATCGAGCTCGGCGTCCACAACTCCACGCTGGCGATCGCCGTCGGCGCCACGATCGCCTCGGTGCTGACGATCCCTGCCGCCGTCTACGCCAGCTTCATGTTCGTCACCGCGGGCATCTTCGCCCGCCTCATGTACAAGCGCAACGCAGCGACGGCTAGTGTCGGGGTGGGATGAGCACCGCACCCGACATCGGACGGGCCGTCGAGAACGTGGTTCGCGACTGCATGGGCGTGCGCGAGGGCGAGAACGTGCTCGTCGTCGCCAACCCCGCGACCCTCGGCCTCGGCGAGCGCCTGCGCGGCGCCGCCGGCCGCGCCGGTGCCGACGCGGTCATGGCGCTGATGGCGGAGCGGATCTCGCACGCCGCCGAGCCGCCGCCGACTGTCGCCGCGGCGATGCTCGGGGCCGACGTCGTCCTCGCTCCGACCGTGCAGTCGCTCTCCCACACCGCCTCGCGCAAGGCCGCCTCGGAGGCGGGAGCGCGCATCGCCACCCTTCCGGGGGTCACCGAGGACCAGCTCGCGCGGCTCATGAGCGCCGACATGGACGAGCTCAAGCGCCGCGGCCACGCGATCGCCGCCGTGCTCGACGCGGGCGATGAGGCGACGATCACCTGCGCCAACGGCTCCGACCTGCGGCTCAGCCTGCGTGGCCGCCGGGCCATCCCCGACGCCGGTGAGCTGACCGAGCCGGGGGCGTTCGGGAACCTCCCCTGCGGCGAGGGCTTCATCTCCCCCGACGACTCCGACTGCGAGGGGACGCTGGTCATCGACGGGACGATCGCGACGGTCGGCATCCCGGCCGAGCCGGTGACGCTCACCGTCTCCGGCGGCAAGCTCGTCGACGCGACGGGGCCCGAGGGCGCCCGGCTGATGGAGCTGCTCAGCGCCCACGGCTCGGACGGCCTGACGATCGCCGAGCTCGGGATCGGCACCAACGAGCGCGCCGAGCTGACCGGCCAGATCATCGAGGACGAGAAGCTCCTCGGCACGGCGCACGTCGCCTTCGGCGCCTCCGAGGCGATCGGCGGCCGCATCCAGGTGCCGGTCCACCTCGACTCGGTGGTCATGAAGCCGGTGGTCGCGGTCGATGGCCAGGTCATCGTCCGGGACGGGGAGCTGCTGCTCTGAGCCCGTTCTCCCGCGCAATCCTGCTCGCCGTACCGAACGTATCCGAGGCAGCCGATCCCGAGGCGCTCGGCCGGATCGAGGTGGGCCTCGACGCCGATCCCGTGACCCTGCTCGACGAGCATTCCGACCCGGTCCACAACCGCACCGTCTTCACGCTGGCCGGGCGCGACGCCGCGCTCGTGCGCGCGCTCCGCGGGCTCGCTGCGCGGTCGATCGACGCCATCGACATCACCCGCCAGCGCGGTGCCCACCCGCGCATCGGCGCCATCGACGTCTGCCCGATCGTCTGGCCGACCCCCGACCTGCGCGAGCACGCCCACGAGGTCGCGCTCGCCGCCGCCGAGCAGCTCGCCTCGATCGGGCTGCCGGTGTTCCTCTACGGCGAGCTCGCGACCTCGCCCGAGCGCACCGAGCGCGCCTACTTCCGCCGCGGCGGCCACGTGGAGCTGGCGCAGCGGATGGAGTCCGGTGAGCTCGAGCCCGACTTCGGACCGGGTTGGCCGCACCCGACCGGAGGCGGGGTCCTCGTGACCGCGCGGGCTCCGCTCGCAGCGTTCAACGTCGAGCTCGCCTCCGGGGCGAGTCTCGAGGCGGCCGAGTCGATCGCCGCGCGGTTGCGCGAGTCGGGAGGCGGACTCGAGGGAGTGCGGGCGATCGCCGTGAAGCTGAACGCGAACCGGATGCAGATCTCGACCAACGTGCACGACCCGGTGGCCGTCCCGCTGGCCGAGGTCGTCGAACGGATCCGCGAGCTCGCCGCGACCGAGGGGACCGAGCCCGCCCGGGCCGAGCTCGTCGGCCTGGTTCCAGCCGCCGCCCTCGAGGGCTATCCCGACGATGTCCCGATCATCGGGCCCGACCCCCATGAGCGCACGGTCGAGTCGCGGCTCGCCGGGCTCGAGAGCGCCGTCGGCTGAACGAGGCCGCCGTCCCGCCGAGGGCTAGGATCCTCGCCGTTGGTTCTCAACGATCCGAGGGGTGATGTGGGATGAGGTCAAGGAGCGTCACGGGCGCGCAACGCGTCCTGGGGGCGGCACTGATCGCAGCTGCGTTCGCGGTCGCGCTGAGCGCCGGCGGTGCCGACGGAGCGAAGTCCAAGCCGCCGAAGACGGGCATCTACGGGGCGATGCCGACGAAGCCCGAGGAGGCCAGCTACAAGCCGGGGGCCTGGGTCGTCGTCAAGGACGGAGGCAAGCTGAAGATGGTCCGCTATCCCGAGTACTCAGCGATCTTCTTCCCGGAGCGCACGGATGGGTGCAACCCCTACACATTGGGGCTCCCCGACGAGTCGGTGCCGGTCTCCAAGTCGGGGCGGTTCCACGTCAAGGAGGAGATCCCGATCGGGGGGACCGACGACGCGCTCTCAGTCGACTGGAAGGGCCGCTGGACGACGCCGTCCAAGGTCAAGGGGACCGTGAAACTCGGACTGGGGAAGTGCCACGAGACCGTCCCGTGGACGGGCAAGCGCTCGGGCCCGGTCCCATCCGGCTGAGCACGCGGTGATCTAGTCTCCCGGCCTCATGCCGGGCAACCAGAAGCCACGCCGCCGCAAGCATCGGGGCACCCAGACGGGGAGCATCACCCGCGCGCAGCGCTCGCGCCCGCGCAACCGCCAGGAGGCGATGGCGCAGGCCCGAAGCCGCCGGTCCGGGGGAGGCGGCAAGAAGGGTCAGCCCGTCGACCGCCGCGACATCCCGCCGACCTGGCGCGGCGCGATCTTCCGGGGCGTCATCTTCGCGGCACTGCTGATCCCGGTCTCGCTGCTCTTCGGCCAGCCGCTCGGCGGCGCGATCGTGCTCAGCCTCGTCGCCGCGGTCTTCTACGTGCCGCTCGGCTTCTACACGGAGTCGTTCTTCTACCGCCGCCGCCAGCAGAAGCTCGCCGCCGAGCGCGCCAAGGCCCAGGCGGAGAAGCAGAAGGCGAAGGGGAGCTAGGCGGCGATGGACGTCCGCGCGTTCACGGTCGGCCCGGTCGCGGAGAACACCTACATCTTCCGCCGCGACGGCTCCGACGAGGCGCTGATCATCGATCCCGGCGAGGAGGCTCCGCTTCTGCTCGGCGCGATCGAGAAGCTCGGCCTCGACCTGAAGGCGATCCTCCTCACCCACACGCACTTCGACCACGTCGGCGCGGTCGCGCCCGTGGCCCGCGAGACCGGCGCTCCCGTCTACTGCCCCGAGCTCGAGGTACCGGTGCTCGCCGACATCATGAGCTTCGTCCCCTGGCCCGGCTTCGGCCCCTATGAGAGCTGGGAGGCCGAGGAGACGGTCAAGGGCGGCGAGAAGCTCGAGCTCGCGGGCTTCGAGATCGACGTCCTCTTCACGCCCGGCCACAGCCCCGGCCACGTCACCTACGTCATCCCCGACGAGGGGGCGATGTTCAGCGGCGACGTCCTCTTCCAGGGATCGGTGGGGCGCGTCGACCTTCCCGGAGGCGACTGGGAGACGCTCGCCGACAGCCTGCGCATGCTCGTCGAAGGGCATCCACCGGAGACGAGGGTCTACCCGGGCCACATGGGGATCACGACGCTGGGCGCCGAGCGGGAGGGCAATCCCTTCCTCGCCGGCCTGAAGAGCTGAGCGCCGGGCGCATGGCGGCGTTTCAGGCACCGAAGGGAACCTTCGACGTGCTGCCCGAGCAGGAGGCGGCGCGCGCCGCCGTGCTCGGCTACACCGAGCGCGTCCTCGGGCTGGCCGGCTACGGGCGGATCGAGACGCCGATTTTCGAGGACACGGCCCTGTTCGCCCGTGGGGTGGGGGAGGCGACCGACATCGTCCGCAAGGAGATGTTCACCTTCGAGGACGGCGGCGGGCGGTCGATCACGCTCCGTCCCGAGGGGACCGCGCCGGTCTGTCGCGCCTACATCGAGCACGGCATGCATCGCCTCGCGCAGCCAGTGAAGCTCTGGTACGGCGGCTCGTTCTTCCGCTACGAACGCCCGCAGGAGGGGCGCTACCGGCAGTTCAACCAGGTCGGCGCCGAGGCGATCGGCTCCGCATCGCCGCTGGTCGACGCCGAGATCGTCGTCCTGCTCGACCGGCTCCTGCGCGGCCTCGAGATCGAGGGGCTGACGTTGAAGCTCTCCTCGCTCGGATCGACCGCGGCGCGCATGGCCTACCGGGACGAGCTCCGCGAGTACCTGCGCCGGCACGAGGGCGACCTCTCCGATGAGGTCCGGGCCCGGATCGACCTGAACCCGATGCGCGCCTTCGACTCCGATCACGAGGGGACCAAGGCGGTGATGGCGGACGCCCCGACCCTCCTCGAGCGCCTCGACGGCGAGGACGCAGGCCACTTCGCGGAGGTCCGGTCCCTGCTCGACTCCGCGGGGGTCGCATACGAGCTCGATCCGACCCTGGTCCGCGGCCTCGACTACTACAACCGAACCGTCTTCGAGTTCGCCTGCGACCGCCTCGGCGCCCAGTCCGGCGTCGGCGGCGGCGGCCGCTACGACGGCTTGGTCGAGCTGCTGGGCGGTCCGGCGACCCCCGCGATCGGCTGGGCGGCGGGGATCGAGCGCATCCTGCTGGCGATGGAGTCCCCGGCTGCCGCGGGGTCGGTGGAGGTCTTCGTGGTCGCAGCCGACGACGGCGAGCGCGCGTTCGGGCTGGTCACCGAGCTGCGGGCGGCGGGCATCGGCGCCGACCTCGATCTCGCCGGGCGGAGCTTCAAGGGGCAGATGAAGCAGGCGGACCGATCGGGGGCGCGGATCGCCGTGATCCTCGAGGCCGAGGGCCCGGCGAAGCTGCGCGACATGAGCAGCGGCGAGCAGCGCGAGGTCGATCCGGCGACGGTCGTCGACGAGCTTCGCGCCTCGTCCTGACACACTGCGCGACCGTGACCGAGGCGGCAGACATCTTCGAGATCCCCGAGTTCCCGCGCCAGCGTGGCAACTCCTACCGCGACACCTGGTCCGGGCAGGTGCTCGCCGACCGGGTCGGATCGAAGGTCCGCGTCGCCGGCTGGGTCAACCGCCGCCGTGACCACGGCGGGCTGATCTTCATCGACCTGCGCGATCGCACCGGCATCGTGCAGCTCGTCTTCGACCCCGACGACACCGCCGCCGATGCCTTCGCCCTCGGCCACAAGCTTCGTTCCGAGGACGTGCTCAGCGTCACCGGCCAGGTCGTCGAGCGCGATCCCGAGCAGGTCAACCCGGAGATACCGACGGGCGCGTTTGAGATTCGCGTGGACACCGCGGCGCTGCTCGCCGACGCGGAGACGCCGCCATTCGCCGTCGACGCCAAGGGAACCGCGCAGGTCGGCGAGGAGGCGCGGCTGCGCCACCGCTACCTCGATCTGCGTCGCGGCGAGATGCAGGCGGCGCTCGAGCTGCGCGCGCGGCTCGTCAGGGCGATGCGCGAGATCCTCGACGGCGAGGGCTTCCTCGAGATCGAGACCCCCGTCCTGACCCGCTCCACCCCCGAGGGCGCCCGCGACTTCCTCGTTCCCGCGCGGCTGCAGCAGGGCTCCTTCTACGCGCTTCCGCAGTCCCCGCAGCTCTTCAAGCAGCTCCTGATGGTCTCCGGCTTCGAGCGCTACTACCAGGTCGCCCGCTGCTTCCGGGACGAGGACCTGCGGGCCGACCGCCAGCCCGACTTCACCCAGCTCGACATCGAGATGTCGTTCGTCGAGGTGGATGACGTGATCGACACCAACGAGCGCCTGATCCAGCACGTCCTCGCCGCGGTGGGGATCGAGATCGAGGCGCCGTTCCCGCGGATCACCTGGGACGACGCGATGTCGCGGTACGGCTCCGACAAGCCCGATACCCGCTTCGGAATGGAGCTGGTCGAGCTCTCCGACACCCTGCGAGAGACCGAGTTCCGCGTATTCCGGGGCACGCTCGACGGTGGCGGCGTCGTCAAGGGGATGAACTGCGGCAAGCGCGAGGCGCCGCGCTCGGAGCTCGACGGCCTGATCTCGATGGCGCAGGAACTGGGAGCGAAGGGGCTCGTCTGGGCCTTCCGCGAGGGGGACGGCTGGCGATCGCCGACCGCCAAGTTCCTGACCGAGGGGGAGCTCGCCGCGCTGAACTCCGCGCTGGGGGCCGAGGAGGGCGACCTGCTGCTGATCGTCGCCGATGCTCCCGCGGTCGCCAACCAGGTGCTCGGGACCATGCGCCGCCGCCTCGCCGAGCGCTGGGGCGAGATCCCCGCCGGCACGAACGATCTCGTTTGGATCACCGACTGGCCGCTCGTCGAGTGGAGCGAGGAGGAGGGGCGCTGGGACGCGCTGCACCACCCGTTCACCGCCTTCGAGGGCGAGCTGGGCGACGAGCCGGGCGAAGTCGTCGCCAAGGCGTACGACCTCGTCTGGAACGGCTGGGAGATCGGCGGCGGCTCGATTCGCATCAGCGATCCCACTGAGCAGCAGGCCGTCCTCGCGCTGCTCGGGATCGACGCCGAGGAGGCGGAGGCGCGCTTCGGCTTCCTGCTGGAGGCGCTGCGCTTCGGCGCGCCCCCGCACGGCGGCATCGCCTACGGCGTCGATCGGATCGCTGCGCTCGCGGTCGGCACCGACTCGATCCGCGACGTGATCGCCTTCCCGAAGACGGCCTCCGGCGGCGATCCCCTGACGGGGGCGCCCGCCCCCGTCGACGAGCGCCAGCTCCGCGAGCTCGGCATCCGGCTCAACGCGCCGCCTCCAGCGCCGCAGTCGTGACCGCGGCCGGAGGCGATCCGGCCGCCGCCGCCGCGGCGATCGTCGCCGCCGTGAACGAGCGGGATCCCGATCGCCTCCGCGCGCTGCTGGGCCACGCCTCCGAGGTCGTGACCGGCCGCAGCGTCCATGCCGGGCCGGACGCCGTCGTCGCCTGGGCGGGCAAGGAGTACGACCACCTGCGCCGCGTCTACGCGATCGACGAGTACCGGCAGGCGGGCCGGCGGGTGCTGGCGCTCGGGGCTGTCCAGTACGTCTGGAGCGAGGGGGGAGAGGTCGCCGACAGCACCCCGATCGCGCTCGAGATCGAGGTCGAGGGCGGCGTGCTGGGGCGGCTGACGGTCCACGACGACGTCCGCGCGGCGCTGGCCGAGTTCGAGTCCGGCAGCCGCTGAGGGGCGCCCTCGCGTCCCCGCGGGCGTCTCGCCGCCGCGGCAGGAGAACCGGCAGGGCTCAAGGTTTCGCGGCCGCGCGCCGAACCCTGTGATTGGTAACTTGACCATGGGCCCGAGCTCGTACGACAGCCGTCCTAAGTGTGAACCAACACGATTGGCTCGGGAGTCGACGTCTGAGGCGCCCGTGGGTGTCTCGGCAGATTCCCCCCTGTTTCACAGGGTTCATCAGCCGGGCGGCACCGGCGAGCTGGAGCCCATGATCATCGCCATGCGCTGGGCGGGCCGTACGGTCCGGCCGGCGATGGTGGTTGAGGGCCCGGGGGGTCTGCGGTGAGGCAGGCGCTCAACGACAACCCGATGGTCCAGATGGCGGTGCTCGCCCTGTGCGGCGTCGTGCTCGCCTTCATCGTCTTCACCAGCGTCCTCAAGAAGGACGACTCATCCGCAGCGGCCACGTCCACGACCGCGGATCCCGCGGCGGCTACGGCCGCCGTCGACCCCGCCGCCGCAACGGCGACACCTGACCCCGCCGCCGTCGCTCCCGCGACGACTCCCCCGGCCGAGACCGGGGCCGTCACGCCTCCGGCCGGCACCGGTGAGATCGAGGCCGGTGACGGACTCCCCAAGGACGTGCTCGCCGCCTACGAGGGCGGCAAGGCGATCGCCCTCGTGGTCATCGACCCGAAGTCGGAGGACTCCTTCAAGTGGGTCCGCGCCACCAAGGATCTGAACGACGACGACGTCAAGGTCTTCGTCGTCGAGGTGGACGACATCGCCAAGTACTCGCGCATCACCCAGGGCGTCTCGGTCTCGCGCACCCCGGCGCTGATCGTGGTCACGCCGCGCAAGCTCAGCGGCGGCGTCCCGATGGCGACCGTCACCTACGGCTTCCGCAGCCCTCAGAGCGCCAAGCAGGCGATCAACGACGCCTTCTACGAGGGCGGCAACGTCCCCGCGTACCCCAGCGGCTGAGCTTCCCGGCCGCGCGGCTACCCTCCGCGCATGGACACGGAGCTCCTCGAGCACTTCCTCGGTGATCGCTCCCGCGCGGGCGGCCCGAACCCCGGTGACCCAACCGGGCGCGCCGGCGGCGCGGCCTGCGGGGACGTCGTCGAGCTCTCGCTGACGGTCGCCGGCGGCGTCGTCACCGAGGTCTCCCAGTCGGGGAGCGGGTGCGCCGCCGCCAGAGCCGCCGCGGCCGCTGTCGCCGAGCTCGCCGACGGCGCGACGCTGCTCGAGGCGGCGCTGATCGACGCGGCCGCGGTCTCCGACGAGCTCGGGGGGCTCAGCCCGGTCGGCGCCCACGCAGCCGATCTCGCCGCCGAGGCGCTCCACCGCGCCCTCGGGGTGGCGGTGCTCACCGCAGGTGAGCCGCTGCTGGAGCCGCCGCCGGAGGGCGAGCGCGTCCTCGTCGCCGTCAGCGGCGGCGTCGACAGCGCGGTCGCCGCGCTGCTCGAGCAGCGGCGCGGGGCCGAGGTCGTCGCGATCACCCTCGAGCTCTGGGCCGATCCCGCAAACGACGGCGAGGCGAGCTGCTGCTCGGCCTCCGCGGTCCGCGCCGCGCGCGCTCTCGCCCACGCCCAGGGCATCCCGCACCTGACCGTCGACCTCCGCGAGGCGTTCCGCGCCGGCGTCGTCGACCCGTTCCTCGACGGCTACGCGGAGGGGGTCACGCCGAACCCCTGCGTTCGCTGCAACGGCCGCGTCCGGATCGAGCCGATGACCGAGATCGCCGAGCGGCTCGGCGCCGGGGCGCTCGCCACCGGCCACTACGCCCGCGTCGTCAGCGAGCCCGACGGCCCGTTGCTCGCCGCAGCCGCCGACGACGCCAAGGACCAGACCTACATGCTCGCCGCCCTCCCGGCCGAGGTGCTCTCGAGGATGCGCTTCCCGCTCGGAGAGCTGACCAAGCCGCAGGTCCGCGAGCTCGCCGCCGAGGCGGGGCTCCCGGTCGCCGACAAGGCCGAGAGCCAGGACCTCTGCTTCCTCGCCGGGGTCGGCAAGGCGGGCTTCCTCGCCGCCCACGGCGGGCTCGCCGACCGCGAGGGGGAGATCGTCGACAGCTCCGGCGCCATCCTCGGCACCCATCGCGGCCACCACCTCTTCACGGTCGGCCAGCGGCGCGGAATCGGCGTCGCCTCGCCGGAGCCCCTCTACGTGCTCAGAACCGACGCGGAGAGCAACCGGGTCACGGTCGGCTCCGTCGCCGAGCTCGACGTCGAGGGCGTCGCGATCCGCGACGTCGTCCTGCACCGGCCCGCGTCCCGGGTCGGCTCGATCCGGCTCCGCTACCGCTCTCAGCCCTTGAGCTGCCGGATCTCCGAGGGCCCTCGGCGCGCGCTTGCGGCCGGATCGCACGAGCGCGTGGAAGTGGAGCTCGGGGCGCCCGCCAGGGCCGGCGCCCCCGGCCAGACCGCGGTGCTCCTCGACGGCGACCTCGTCGTCGGCCACGGCACGATCGCGTAGTCCGGACACGCCTCGCCGCCTCCCGTGGCGGATTCCGTAGCCTGCACGGTTCGTCCTCGGGACGGGTTGACCATGAACTCGGAGCAGATCCGCGAGACATACCTGTCGTTCTTCGAGCGGCACGAGCACCTGCGTGAGCCCTCGGCGTCGCTGATCCCCGCGCCGAACGACACCTCGACCCTGCTCACCGTCGCCGGGATGCAGCCCTTCCAGCCCTACTTCCGCGGCGAGGAGACGCCACCGAGGTCGCGCCTGTGCTCCTGTCAGCGCTGCTTCCGGACCCCGGACATCGAGGAGGTCGGCAACACGGCTCGCCACCTCACCAACTTCGAGATGCTCGGCAACTTCTCGTTCGGCGACTACTTCAAGGAGGAGGCGATCGCCTGGGCGTGGGAGCTCTCCCGCGAGGGTTTCGGCTTCGACCCCGAGCGGATCTGGATCACGGTCTTCGAGGGCGACGACGAGCTCGGCCTCGGTCCCGACGAGGAGGCGATCGAGATCTGGCGCGGGCTGGGGGTCCCGGCGGAGCGGATCATCGGCCTGCCGCGCAAGGAGAACTTCTGGCAGGCCGGCAACTCCGGCCCCTGCGGCCCCTGCTCGGAGCTCTACATCGACCGCGGTCCCGACTGGGGGCCCGACACCGACCGCCCCGGCGACGACAGCGACCGCTTTCTCGAGTACTGGAACCTCGTCTTCACCGCCTACGAGCTCGGCACCGACGGCTCGCTCACCGACCTTCCCGCCAAGAACATCGACACCGGCCTCGGCCTCGAGCGGATGGCCGTGATCCAGCAGGGGGTCGAGTCGGTCTTCGACACCGACCTGCTGCGCCCGCTCGTCGATCTCGCCACCGAGCTCTCGGGCCGGAACTACGGCGCCGATGACCACGCCGCCACGCGGGCGATGCGGATCATCGCCGACCACACGCGCGGCGCCGTGCAGCTCCTCGGCGACGGCGTCGTGCCCTCCAACGAGCGCCGCGGCTACGTCCTGCGCCGGATCATGCGCCGGGCGATCCACCAGGGGCGCGTGCTCGGCCTCGAGCCGCCCTACCTCGGCCGCTTCGCCGAGCGGGCGATCGAGATGCTCGCCGGCTTCAACCCCGTCGTCGCCGCCGAGCGTGAGACCGTGTTGCGCTGGATCGGCATCGAGGAGGAGAGCTTCGGCCGCACGCTCGACCGCGGCAGTCAGATGCTCGAGCGCCTGATCGCCGAGGCGAAGGACTCCGAGACCTCCTGGATCGATGCCGAGGCCGCCTTCGAGCTCCATGACACCTACGGCTTCCCATACGACCTGACCCGCGAGCTGCTCGCCGAGGAGGGACTGAGCGTCGACGACGCGGGCTTCGAGGAGCTGATGGACCAGCAGCGCGAGCGCGCCCGCAGCGGCGCCGGCGGTGAGGCGGAGGGCGACCACGAGCGCGTCCTCGAGTTCGTCGGCTCCACCCCCGAGACACGCTTCGTCGGCTACGAGGATCTGCGCTCGGGGACGAGCGTCGCCGCCGCGACGGCGCTCCCGGAGGCCGGCGAGGCGTTGGTCAAGCTCGAGGAGAGCCCCTTCTACGCGGAGGGCGGCGGCCAGGTGGCCGACGCCGGCACGTTGCGGTGGAACGGGAGCGAGGCCGAGGTGCTCGACGTCTACCGGGTCGGCGACGACCAGGCGATCCGGATCCGCGGTGAAGCGCCCGAATCCGGAGCTCACGTGGAGGCGGAGGTGGCCCACGCGGCGCGCCACGCGACGATGCGCAACCACACCGCCACCCACCTCCTGCACGCGGCGCTGCGCGAGCGGCTCGGAACCCATGTGCGCCAGGCGGGCTCGGCGGTCCGGCCCGACAAGCTCCGCTTCGACTTCACCCACGGCGCCCGGCTCAGCCCCGAGGACCTCGAGGCCATCGCCGACCGCGTCAACGGCTGGATCAAGGAGAGCGCGCCGGTGCGCGCGATCGAGATGGCGCGCGACGAGGCCGAGAAGCTCGGCGCGATGGCCCTGTTCGGCGAGAAGTACGGCGACTGGGTACGCGTCGTCGAGGTCGAGGGCGTCTCCCGCGAGCTCTGCGGCGGCACCCATGTCGCCAACACCGCCGAGATCGGCATCTTCGAGATCACCTCAGAGGGATCGAGCGCGTCGAACGTGCGCCGGATCGAGGCGATCACCGGGCCGGAGGCGATCGATCACTTCCGCTCCCGCAGCGCCTCACTCGAGCGGATCGGCGATGCGCTCTCGGCCCATGGTGCCGAGGTCGCGGCGACCGAGCGCCTGAGCGAGCGGCTCCGCGAGCTCGAGGCCGCCGCCGCCCGCGAGCGCGACGCCGCGGTCGGCGACATCGCCGCCGAGCTCGTTGACGGGGCGGAGGAGGCCGGCGGGGTGCGCGTCGTCGTCGGCTCGCTCGGCGAGCTCTCCGACACGAAGGGCCTGATCGGCCAGGCGCACTCGATCCGCCAGCGGCTCGGGGACGACGCGGTCGTCTTCCTCGGCGCCAGCAGCGGCGAGAAGGTCGGGTTGGTCGCCGTCGTCTCCCCGACGGCGGTCGAGCGCGGCGTCTCCGCCTCCGACCTCGTCCGCGAGGCGGCCCCGATCGTCGGCGGCGGTGGCGGCGGCAAGCCCGAAGATCCGCTCGGGCGGGGTCGCGACCCTGCCAAGCTCGGGGATGCGCTTGCAGCCGCGAAAGCCGCGATCCGCCACAGACCTCGGCTCGTGAGGGTGCTGGCGATAGACCACGGGGCCGCACGCGCTGCGGCTGCGCGATCTCCGAAGCCCGACCAGGACCATCTCGCGCCCGCTGGGCCGATCTCGCCCGACCCCGCCGCGGTCAAGCTCCGGCTCGCACGCCGCCTCCAGAAGGGCGCGGAGCTGATCGTCATCCAGGCTGCCCGTCTCCCTGGACGGCACCGAGCGCGCGAGGACGGCGGAGGCCGAGGCCTTCGCCGACGACGTCGCGGCGGCAGGTGATGTGGCGGTCGAGACCCTACGACGAGCGCCTGACGACGCCGAGATGGCCGGCGCGAGCAGGCGCGGAGGCTCGAAGGCGGCCGGAACTCGCTGGCGGCCGCGCATCTGCTCGACTCGTGGCTGCTGGCGGCGGAGGCGCGGCGATGAGCCCCGACGACCGGGGCTTCGAGGATCCCTTCGCGGAGGGCGATGCCGCGCGCGAGCGCACCGTCCACCGCGCGCTGAGCGGGAGGCAAGCGCAAGCACCGCGACAACGCCGCGCCTCGCTGGCCGAGCGCGTGTCCGAAAGCTGGCGCCCGTGATCGACGAGCACGACCTCGCGCGGCGCCGCGGAGAAGATCGAGCAGACGCGGGAACGGGCGCGGTCCCCCGGAGCCTCCCGCCGAGGAGCTGAGCCGCCGTCTTTCCGGCGGACCCCGGCGGCTCGGCGCCGGAGGCTCGTTCGCCTGGACGGAGCAGGCCACGGCGCATCGCCGATGGCGTCGGCTCCGCCCGGGCTCCGCCGGCGGATGCGTCGCCGGCGGGGCCCGCGCGGGTCGAAGAGCCACCCGCGTCCGCAGGCGGCCCGGCGCCGGAGGGCGATGCGCGCCGCGAGTCCATGTTCCGCCCCCGGTCCTCCGCGCCCGCGTCACGGTCAACCTTCGACACCGGCGAGGAGATGCGGTTGGCTCCTGAGCCGCTCACAGCGTCCCCGCCTCCGCCCCGCGGCGAGAGCGAGGAGTGGGCCGCGATGCCTGCCGCCGGCGCGTCGGGGGATGGGGGGAGCCGCCGCCCGCGACCGTCGACGACGTCGAGCGGGTGGACCCTGTGGCGCCGCCGCCTGCTCGCGATCGGGGCGATCGTATTGCTCGTCACCGGAGCCGCGTTCGCCTTCAAGAAGGTCGGGAAGCGGCGAGCGCGCCCCGCGCCGGCGCCCGTCAAGAACGTGAAGACGATCGACGTGACGATTCCGGAGGGCCTCACCTCGGGCGAGATCGCCGACGTCGCCAGGAGCCGGTCTCAAGGGCGACTACGAGGAGGCCGCCAAGCAGGCGCAGAAGAAGTTCGACGTTCAGAAGCTCGGTGGTCCCAAGGACGCCACGCTCGAGGGCTTCCTGTTCCCGGCGACCTACGAGGTCGAGAAGGGGGCGCCGGTCTCCGACCTCGTCGACAAGCAGCTCTACGAGGGCTTCGAGCCCAACTTCGCGCAGGTGAACATGAGCAAGGCCAGAAGGCCCAGGGCTTCCTGGTGAGTTCGACGTCGTCACGATCGCCTCGATAGAAGTCGAACGCGAGGTCCAGGTTCCCGAGGAGGCGAAGAAGGTCGCCGCGGTGATCTACAACCGGATCGACGCCGGGATGCCGCTCGGGATCGACGCCACCGTCCGCTACGCGATCGGGAACAACTACTCGAAGGCGTCGAGCCTTCCGACCTCGAAGGTCGACTCGCCCTACAACACCTACAAGTACCCAGGGCTCCCGGTCGGGCCGATCTCCAACCCGGGTCTCAACTCGCTGCAGGCGGCGGCCATCCAAGCGACGACAACTACCTGTACTACGTGGTCAAGCCCAACACCTGCCCCGCCGAGCACTTCTTCACCGACAGCTACGACGAGTTCCTCGCCGCCTCCAGCAGTGACGCCGCGAAGCGGCGGCGGGAGAACAAAAACCCGAACTGCTGAGCGGCCGGGATGATGGAGGGGTGAACCGCCTCGCCGTCCTCGGCCAGCCGATCGCCCACTCGCTCTCTCCGCGGATGCACACGGCCGCCTTCGCGGCGCTCGGGATCGACGGTGAGGTGGAGCTACGAGGCGATCGAGCTCTCCCCGGAGGAGTTCGCGGACAGTGTCGCCGGGCCTACTGGAGCGCGGCTTCATCGGCGCCAACGTCACCGTCCCCCACAAGGCCGCCGCGCTTGCGCTCGCCGACGAGCCGAGCGACGCCGCCCGCGCCATCGGCGCCGCCAACAACGCTCACCTTCACCGCCGCGGGCATCCGCGCCGACAACACCGACGCGCCGGGCCTGATCGAGGCGCTGCCGCTCTCACCCAGGGGCGCCGCGCGGTCGTGCTGGGGCGGGTGGGGCGGCGCGCGCCGCCGTCTGGGCTCTGATCGAGGCCGGGGCCGACGTCGAGATCCGCAACCGCAACGCCGCCCCGGGCGGAGGAGCTGGTCGCCGATCTCGGTGCCCGCGCCGCCGCCGCGTATGAGCCGCTCGAGCTCGCGAGCTGCGACATCCTCGTCAACGCGACGTCCGTCGGCCTTGCAAAGCCCGGTGCGCAGCCTGGTGCACCCGGTTCGGACCTAAAGCAGCTCGGCATCGAGGCCGATGGGCTGGACGAACATCTGATCCTGGTCGACCTCGTCTACGGGGCCGCACCCACGGAGCTGACCGCCGCGGCAGTGCGGGGAGGGGCGAACGTGGTGGACGGTCGCGAGATCCTTGTTCGCCAGGGTGCCCTCTCACTTCGAATCTGGACCGGACTGGAACCACCACTGCAGGCCATGCGCGACGCGATCGAGGAAAAGCGGCGATGACCCCTGGGGACAGGCCCGACTACCTGCGGCCGGTGCCGACCGCCGCCGGGATCCCCGACGCGGGCTCAGCCGCCCCCGCGATCGACCCCTACGCGTCCGGGACCCCGGGCCTGACGCCGCCACTTTCGAGCTCGCACGCCGGCCGCTTCATCACCGACGTGATCGTCGAGCTCGGCTACCTGACCGCGGAGCGGGTTCAGCAGGTCGTCGCCGAGGCGCGCACCGCCGGCCGCTCCCCGGAGACGCTGATGGTCGAGCAGGGACTTCTCAACGCCGATCAGCTCTCGCGCGCCATCGCGGAGCGCTATGGGCTGCACCACATCGACCTCGACATGTACACGATCGACATGGCGGCGGCGAACATGGTCACGGTCGCCGCGGCGCGCCGCTTCCGCGCTGTGCCGGTCGGTTTCGTCGACTCCGACACCCTGCTGCTGGCGATGGCCGACCCGGCCAACGTGCTGGCGATCGACGACGTGCAGATGATGACCGGGCTCAACTGCCGCGTCGCGGTGGCGGCCGAGGTCGACATCGACAACCTGATCAGCCAGCTCAACTCGCTCGAGAGCGCGGTCACGGAGGCGGTCGAGGAGGACGAGGACGAGGAGGCGCTCTCCCCGGGCGGCGTCACCGAGCTGCGCGAGTCGGCCGACGACGCGCCGGTGATCAAGCTCGTCTACTCGATCCTCGGCCAGGCAGTCAACGACGGCGCCTCCGACGTCCACTTCGAGCCCGAGGAAGGGGACATGCGGGTCCGCTTCCGCGTCGACGGCGTCCTCAAGGAGGTCGCTCGCGTCCCCAAGCGCATGGTCGCCGGCGTCGTCTCCCGGATCAAGATCATGAGCGAGCTCGACATCGCCGAGAAGCGCGTGCCGCAGGACGGCCGCGTCGCCGTCAACGTCGACGATCGCAAGGTCGACCTCCGCGTCGTCACGGTGCCGACCGAGCGCGGGGAGGGGGCGACGGTGCGAATCCTCGACAAGACCCAGGCGCTCCGCACCCTGGACGAGCTCGGGATGCTCGGCGAGGGGCGCCTCCGCTTCCAGGAGGCCTTCACCCAGGCGTACGGCGCGGTGCTGGTGACCGGCCCGACCGGCTCCGGCAAGTCGACGACGCTGTACTCGGCGCTGAACGAGATCAACGACGTCTCGCGCAAGATCCTGACGATCGAGGACCCCGTCGAGTACCGCATCGCGGGTGTCAACCAGATGGGCGTCAACCGCAAGGCGGGCCTCGACTTCGCGACCGGGCTGCGCTCGATGCTGCGCGCCGACCCCGACGTGATCATGGTCGGCGAGATCCGCGACGGCGAGACCGCGCGCATCGCCATCGAGGCCGCGCTGACCGGCCACATGGTGCTGAGCACCCTCCACACGAATGATGCGCCCGGTGCCATCACGCGCCTCAACAAGATGGGGATCGAGTCCTTCCTGACCGCCTCGGCGCTCGACTGCGTCGTCGCTCAGCGCCTCGCCCGCACGCTGTGCATCGACTGCAAGCGCCGCACGGTCCTCTCCCGCGCGGCGCTCGAGGCGGCTGGATTCCACGTCGGCGCCGACTTGGAGGCGTGGGAGCCGGTCGGGTGCGGCCGCTGCTCGGGAACGGGCTACCGCGGGCGCGTGGGCCTCTACTCGGTGATGCGGATGAGCGAGGCCCTCAAGGACCTGACGGTGCAGGCGGCGCCGCAGGCGGACCTGACCCGCGTCGCCCGCCAGGAGGGCATGAGCACGCTCCGCGAGGACGGGCTCGAGAAGGTCCGCCAGGGGCTGACGAGCATCGCCGAGGTCGCGCGCGTCGCCGTCTAGACGGGTGATTCCACGGATTCCCGCCACAGGAACCGCCGCGGGCTCCAGCGCTCCACCGGCTCCAGCGCTCCAGCAGGGGTCACAGAGACCAGCATTCTGGTCTGAGTCACCCCACGTTCCGTTTGGGTGTCTTCGCTTCACGACCAGGGGTGACAGAGACCAGCATGCTGGTCTGAGTCACCCCACCGTCCCGTGTAGGCGGCTGACGATGGGCCGACAAGGTCTCCGCTGCCTCCAGCGTCGCCCGAGCGCGTGGAATGGGGCGCGACTACTGGTAGGCGGTCTAGGCTCGGGCGCGTGTTTCGCGTCACCTACATCGGCCATGCGTCCCTGCTGATCGAGATCGGCGGGATCCGGGTGCTGACGGACCCGGTTCTGCGGCGGCGCTTCGGGCACCTGCGACGGGTCGTGGACGAGCCCGCGGCCGACGCGACGGGGGGCCTCGACGCGGTCCTCGTCTCCCACGCTCACCACGACCACCTCGACGTGCCGTCGCTGCGCGCGCTGCCGGGCTCCCCGCCGGTGCTCGGGCCGGCGCCCGTGGCCGGTCCGGTGCGCAAGGCCGGCCTGCCGGCGCGCGTCCTCGCCCATGGGGAGACGACCGAGCTCGGTTCGGTCGCGGTCGAGGTCACCGACGCCGAGCACGACGGGCGCCGCTGGCCGCTTCCCGGCCGCAACCGCGACGCCTTCGGCTTCGTGCTCCGCGAAGGCGCAGGGGAGGGTTCCGTCTACTTCGCCGGCGACACCGGACTGAACGCCGACTTCAGCTCGATCGGCCCGGTCACCGTGGCGCTGCTACCGGTCGCGGGGTGGGGCCCGAAGCTCGGCCCCGGTCACATGGGCCCCGACGAGGCGGCGGAGGTCGCGAGGATCATCGGTCCCGACGTCGCGATCCCGATTCACTGGGGCACCTACGAGCGGTTGATGATGAAGATCGACGACCGCCACGCCCCGGCGCGGGAGTTCGCCGAGCACGTCGCCGAACTCGCGCCGCGCACGAGGGTGGAGATCCTCGAGCCGGGCGAGGCGTTCGATCTCGGCACGTAGCCGGCCCGCCGCCGGCGGACCTGTCGCCGGACAGCAGAGAAGAAGTCCACTTCCGGGTGACAGGTCCGGCGCCGGGACCATGGGGCGGGCCGAGACTTCGGACGCGGGGCGCCTCGACCACGCTCTACGTGGTTCACGCGCCCCGCAGCACCCGATGGGCACCGAAAGGGGAGCGGGGCCGGGGTCTTCGGGCACGCCCGGTCCCACCCGGTGCTCTGACACCCCCTCGCTGCCCTGGCTCTCGGACGCGGGGCGCCTCCGCCACGTCAGACGTGGTTCGTGCGCCAAGCACCGCTCGGAGGGTCGAGTTCTAGCCACGGCTCCGGGGGCCCAACCTCGCCCAGCGCCCGGAAGCGGGCCCTCCGCGGCGGAGCCGTCCGGCCCGCCCCCTATATCCATGCCGATGGAAGCAGGGAACCCACCCTCGGCATCCGGTCCTCCGGGCGGCGCCAAGCTGGTCGCGTCGGCGGCCGCTGCGGCGAACGAGGCCTGGCGCCCGCGGGAGCCGACGGTGCGCGGGATCCTGCGGGTGGTCCTGACGGTCGTTTGCAGCGCTTTCGCGATCTACCTCATCTACCTCCTGCGAACGCCGATCTCGTGGCTCTTCTTCGCGACGTTCGTCGCGGTCGCGGTCGCCGCTCCGGTCAACAGCCTCAGCGACCACATGCCGCGCGGCCTGGCGATCGGCCTCATCTACTTCTTCCTAGTCCTCGTACCGATCACGATCGGCGCGATCTTGATCCCTCCTGGGGTGCGCGCGGTCAGCGACCTCGTCTCCGAGACGCCCGACTACGTCGACGACCTGAGCACGACGGTCAACGAGAACGAGACCCTGCGCAACCTCAACGACGACTTCGATCTCGTCGGCAAGCTTCAGGACCTCGCCGACGACGCCGCCGGGTCGGTCGGGGACGTGGCGGGGACTCTCGCCGACGTCGGCGCCGGCCTCGTCAGCTCGCTCTTCGCCCTCTTCACGATCCTCGTGATGAGCATGTTTATGGTGGCGCGCGGAAGTTCCTGGGTCGATGCCTTCCTGCGCACCCGTCCCGAAGAGGAGGCGGACGCGATCAGCCGGGCGCTCGACCGCATGGCCACCGCCGTCTCCTCCTACGTGGGCGGCGCGCTCCTGCAGGCGACGATCGCCGGCATCGCCGCCTTCGTGGTCCTGCAGATCCTCGGGGTCCCGGCGCCGCTCGCCCTCGCGGTGATCGTCGCCGTCCTCGACCTGATCCCGCTGATCGGCGCCACCCTGGGGGCGATCATCGTCGGTCTGATCACGCTGTTCACGGACTTCCCGACCGCGACGATCGTCTGGGCGATCTTCGCGATCGGCTACCAGCAGTTCGAGAACTACGTGGTGCAGCCGCGGATCCAGAGCCGAGCGGTCGCGCTCGACCCGTTCATCATCGTCGTCGCGGCCATCTTCGGCGGCACCCTGCTCGGGATCGTCGGCGCCCTGCTCGCCATCCCCACAGCCGCGGCGCTCCAGATCGGCGCCCGCGAGTACGTCGAGTTCCGGCGCATCTACAAGGGCGGCACGATGCTCCCCGGCTCCCACGTCGCGGTTCCCGCGCAGGCCGGGGCCAGCGATACCGCAGCGGGCCCGGCCTCTGGCGGAACCCCCGATCCGCCTCAGCAGGAGCCCGTCGCCGACCCCGACGACGAGCCTCCGGCCTAGCCGAAGCGACACCTCACCGCAGCCCTGTGGCTGGGCGCTCGTCCGCGCGGCTCAAGGCTTGGGCCCTTCGGTCCGATCTGGTCTCCGTGAGCTTCGACTTCGCAGCCGTTCTCAACCGCATGGTCGAGTTGGGAGCCTCCGACGTGCACCTGACCCCCGGCTTCCCGCCCGCGATCCGCGTGCGCGGGCAGATCACGCCGATGGAGGGTCAGACGCCGCTGACCCCGCAGGAGACCCGCGAGGTCGTCTACTCGATCCTCAACGACGACCAGCGCAAGCGCTTCGAGAACAACATGCAGCTCGACTTCGCCTACGCGATCCCCAACGTCGCCCGCTTCCGCGTCAACTGCTTCTTCCAGCGCGGGGCGATCAGCGCCGCGTTCCGCTTCATCCCCGAGAGCATCAAGTCGCTCGGTCAGCTCGGCCTGCCGCCGGTGCTGGAGGAGTTCACGCGCAAGCCGCGCGGGTTCGTCCTCGTCACCGGCCCGACCGGCTCCGGCAAGACCACCTCGCTGGCGGCCATGATCGACTCGATCAACGCCGAGCGGGACGAGCACATCCTCACGATCGAGGACCCGATCGAGTTCATGCACCCGCACAAGCGGTGCATCGTCAACCAGCGCGAGATCGGCGCCGACGCCCCCGACTTCGCCGCGGCGTTGAAGGCCGCCCTGCGCCAGGACCCCGACGTCATCCTCGTCGGCGAGATGAGGGACTTGGAGACGATCTCCACCGCCCTGACCGCGGCCGAGACCGGCCACCTCGTCTTCGCGACCCTGCACACGCAGTCGACGGCCCAGACCGTCGACCGCATCATCGACGTCTTCCCGGCCGGCCAGCAGGCGCAGGTGCGGATGCAGCTCTCGATCGCTCTGCAGGGGATCGTCACCCAGCAGCTGCTGCCGACCGCCGATGGCCTCAGCCGCGCCTGCGCGTGCGAGATCCTCGTCCCGAGCCCGGCGATCCGCAACCTCATCCGCGAGGGCAAGACGCACCAGATCTACTCCGCGATCCAGACCTCCGGCGCCTCCGGGATGCAGACGATGGACGCCCATCTCGCGCAGCTCGTGCGTCAGGGACGGATCACCCAGAAGCTCGCCGAGAACCGCGCCGCGGTTCCGGAGGAGCTGCGCCGCCTGCTCGGCACCGGCGGCATGAACGCCTCGACCGCCACCGCGCCGCCGCCGCCCACCTACCAGGGTGCTGCGGCAACGCTCGGCACCCCGGCCTGATGAGCGTCTTCCTCTTCCGGGCCGTCGACCTCGCCGGCGTCCCCTCTCGCGGGGAGCTCGAGGCGGGCTCGAAGACCCAGGTCACCGAACAGCTGCGCCAGCGTGGGCTGATCGTCCTCGACGTCTCCGAGAAGCGCGAGGCGATGCGGATCGACGCCGCCTTCGACCGCTTCCGTCGCATCGACATGCGCGAGCTCGCGGTCTTCTCGCGGCAGTTCGCGACCCTGATCGGCTCCGGCATGCCGATGCTGCGCTCCCTCTACACGCTCGAGGACCAGACGCAGGACGAGAAGATCAAGGAGGCGATCGGCGGCCTCCGCAACGACGTCGAGGCCGGTAGCTCGGTCGCCGATGCGATGGAGCGCCGCCCCGGGATCTTCGACCCTCTCTACCGCTCGATGGTCCGCGCGGGGGAGGGCTCCGGCCGCCTGGAGTCCGCGCTCGACATGGTCGCGATCCAGCTCGAGAAGCTCGACGCCCTGAGGCGCCAGGTGAAGTCGGCGATGATGTATCCGCTGCTCGTCTTCAGCTTCGCCGCGCTGGTGATGATGGCCGTCGTCGCCTTCATCGTCCCCGTCTTCGTCGGCCTCTTCGAGGAGCTCTCGGAGGAGAGCGGCTCCGACGCCTCGCTGCCGCTGATGACGCAGATCACCGTCAACGTCTCCCACGCGATCACCGGCTACTGGTTCATCCTCTTCCCGGCGATCGGCGGGCTCATCTTCGCTTTCGTGCAGTGGAAGAAGACCGAGAAGGGCCGCTACCAGTGGGACTCCTTCAAGTTGAAGCTCCCGGCGAAGATCGGTGACGTCGTCCAGAAGGTCGCGATCGCCCGCTGGTCGCGCGTCTTCAGCGGCACGATCAGCGCCGGTGTCCCGATCCTGCAGGCGGTCAAGATCGCCGGGGAGACCTCCGGCAACGCCGTCGTCGCCGAGGCGATGGAGGACGTCTATGCCTCGGTCCGCCGCGGCGGCACGATTGCTGCGCCGCTCGACAAGTCACCCGTCTTCCCGACCATGGTCACCCACATGGTCGCCGTCGGCGAGGAGACCGGCCAGCTCGAGCACATGCTGAGCAAGGTCGCCGACTTCTACGAGGCCGAGGTCGACGCCAAGGTAAAGGCCCTGACCTCCCTCATCGAGCCGATCATGATCATCTTCGTCGGCATCGCCGTCGGCTTCATCGTGATCTCGATGTACCTGCCGATCTTCAGCATCTACGACAAGATCAAGTAGCCGCGCCGGCCTCGCTTCGCGCGGCCTGAGGGAATCGCGTTGAAGTCGAAGGGCGAGAAGTGCAAGCTGATGCAGTCGTGACGGACAGGTGGACTCGAGACTTCGTCGAGGGCTCTCGGGAGATGCGTGAGCTGCTCGGGGGCAAGGGCGCCAACATCGCCGAGATGACGCGCGTGCTCGGCCCCGGCGTGGTGCCGGCCGGGTTCACCGTCACGACGGAGGCCTGCGTGGCCTACATGGGCGAGGGGCGGTTCCCAGACGGGCTCGAGGATGAGGTCTCGGCCGCGATGGGGAGGCTCGAACGTGCGGCCGGGAAGGCCTTCGGGGACCCGGAGGACCCGTTGCTCGTATCGGTGCGCTCCGGCGCGCGCCAATCGATGCCGGGCATGCTCGACACGGTCCTCAACGTCGGCCTCAACCATCGAAGCGTCGAGGGCTTGGCGGCCAGGACCGCCAACCCGCGGTTCGCCTGGGACTCGTTCCGTCGTCTCGTGCAGATGTTCGGGAACGTCGTCGCGGGCGTCCCCGGGGAGCGATTCGAGCACGCCATCAAAGAGGCGAAGGCCGATCTCGGCGTCGTCGAGGACACCGATCTCGATGCGGCGGCCCTGCGCGAGCTGGTGAGCGAGTTCCAGCGCCTCTACGACTTTCCGGAGGAGCCCACCGAGCAGCTGAGCGCCGGGATCAGGGCGGTGTTCGACTCCTGGAGGGGTGAGCGCGCGGTGGCCTACCGGCGGCTGAACCGGATTCCCGACAGCTGGGGGACCGCCGTCAACGTCCAGCAGATGGTGTTCGGGAACAAGGGCCCGACGAGCGGCTCCGGCGTCGCCTTCAGCCGCAACGAGGTCGACGGTTCGCCGCAGCCCTCCGGGGACTTCCTCCCGGATGCGCAGGGGGAGGACGTCGTCTCCGGCGTCCGTACCCCGAAGGACATCGCTGAGCTCGCCGAGTGGAACGCGGAGGTCCACGAGCGCCTGATGGCGATCCTCCGTCAGCTCGAGACCCATTACGGAGACATGCAGGACACCGAGTTCACGGTGGAGGAGGGGCGGCTGTTCATGCTGCAGACGCGCAGCGCGAAGCGACCGGCTCAGGCGGCTGTCCGGTTCGCGGTGGACGCGGTCTCAGAGGGTCTCCTCGACCGCGCGGAGGCGCTCGCGACGATCGACGCCGCCAGCCTCGCGGCACTTCTCCATCCGACGTTCGCCAGCGCCGACTTCGAGGTTCTCGCGCGCGGAGTCGCGGCTTCACCGGGCGCGGCGAAGGGCGAGATCGTCTTCACCGCCAAGGACGCGATCGACGCCGTGGAGGAGGGTCGCCAGGTGATCCTCGTCCGGCCGTTCACCGAGGCCGACGACGTGGCGGGCTTCCACGCGGCGAAGGGGATCCTGACTTCGGAGGGCGGGAAGGCGTCGCACGCGGCCCTGGTCGCGCGCGGGATGGGCCGACCCGCCGTGACGGGTGCTTCGGACGTCGCCGTGGACCTCACCAAGCGGACGATGAGCGTCGGTGACGTGGTGCTCGGCGAGGGAGACCGAATCGCCATCGACGGAACGACCGGCGCCCTGAGCACCGAGGACGTCCCGCTCGTGTCCCCCGAGATGAGCGAGGAGTTCGAACGCGTACTCGCCTGGGCCGACGAGCTGCGGACGCTGGGCGTTCGGGTGAACGCCGATACGCCGGAGGATGCGGCGAAGGCGATCACCTTTGGCGCCGAGGGGATCGGGCTGTGCCGCACCGAGCACATGTTCCTCGGGGACCGTCAGCCGCTGATGGCGGACGTCATCCTCGCCGACGACGACGCTTCGCGGCATGCCGCGATCGACCGCCTGCGACCGCTGCAGGAGGACGATTTCGAGGCGATCCTGCGAGCCATGGACGGCCGGCCCGTGACCGTCCGCCTGCTCGACCCGCCTCTGCACGAGTTCCTGCCCGCTCCCACCTCGCTCCCGGAGGGCTCGCCGGAGCGGGCTCGGGTCGAAGCTCTCCAGGAGGCCAACCCGATGCTGGGCACACGCGGCGTCCGGCTCGGCATCCTGATGCCCGACCTCTACCGGATGCAGGTCCGGGCGCTCTTCGCAGCGGCGCGGAAGGTGCCGGGTTGCGTGCTCGAGATCATGGTCCCGCTGGTCGACTACGAGCGCGAGTTCGAGCTGGTCCGCGAGGCGATCGATGCGGTCGCGGCGGAGGAGGGCATCGAAGCCGGCTCCTACGCGGTCGGGACGATGATCGAGCTCCCCAGGGCCTGCTTCCTCGCCGACAAGATCGCGGAGAAGGCCGACTTCTTCTCGTTCGGCACCAACGACCTGACCCAGACCGGGCTCGGGTTCAGCCGCGACGACATCGAGGGCCGCGTCCTCGCCCGCTACATCGACGTCGGCGTGATCGATCGTTCCCCGTTCGAGACCCTCGATACGCCGGGGGTCGGTCAGATGGTGCGGATGGGTGCGTGGCTCGGCCGGACCACGAAGCCGGACCTGAAGCTCGGCGTTTGCGGCGAGCATGGTGGCGACCCGGATTCGATCGCGTTCTTCAGCGACAGCGGCATCGACTACGTCTCCTGCTCCCCCTATCGCGTGCCCATCGCCCGCGTCGCCGCGGCTCAGGCCGCGTCGAAGGGGCATCTCAACGCCGAGAGGTGAGAACGCCGCGATATCCGCGGCGAAGTCTCCTCTCGGCCCTTCCGTCACCATCCCGCGCTCATGTCAGCGTTCGAGGTCATCCTCGTGCTCGTCGCCGGGTTCGGCGCCGGGACCATCAACGCGGTGATCGGGTCCGGGACCCTGATCACCTTCCCGGTGCTGCTCGCGATCGGGCTGCCACCGGTGACCGCCAACGTCTCCAACAACCTCGGGCTCGTCCCGGGGGCGGCGAGCTCCCTCTACGGCTACCGAGAGGAGCTCGAGGGGGAGCGGGGGAGGGTCCTGCGCCTGGCGCCGATGACCGTCGCCGGTTCAGCGTGCGGCGCGGCGCTGCTGCTGCTGTTGCCGCCGGGTTCCTTCAAGGCGATCGTCCCCGTGCTGATCGCAATCGCGTTGGTCCTCGTCGTCCTGCAACCGCGGATCTCGGCATACCTGACCGCGCGCCGCGAGGTGCACCGGCCCCACGGCGGCCCGATGGTTCGCCTCGGCGTCTTCGGGGTCGGCATCTACGGTGGCTACTTCGGGGGTGGGCAGGGGATCATCCTGTTCGCGCTGCTCGCCAACTCGCTGCCGGGGAAGCTGCTGTCGATCAACGTCGTCCGCGCGGCGCTCACGGGAGTGGCGAACGCGACCGCGGCGGTGATCTTCGTCTTCGCCGCCGACCTCGACTGGCTCGTCGTCCTGCTCATCGCGGTCGGCTCGACCGTGGGCGGGCTGATCGGCGCGGGGATCGGCAAGCGCATCCCCGACCCGGTCCTGCGCGCGACGATCGTCGTGGTCGGCCTCGCGGCGATCGCCCAGCTCGTGCTCTGAGGGCGGCCCGCTACTTACCTGACCCGCAGCCGCCCAGCGCGGAGTGCCCGAACGCGGCCGGGCCGTCGAAGTAGGTGAGCTTCGGCAGGTACGGCCCGAGGATCGCCTTCTCGTCGCCCGGCGTCGAGGTCAGCTGGATCGCGTGCTCGAAGCTGCGTGAGGGCAGCATGTTCCGGATCTGGAACCAGCCGAAGTCGGGATCCATGTAGCCGTCGCCGGCGTCGTCCCACTGGATCCAGGCGATTCCGCAGGCGCGGCGGGCGCTCTTCGGCCGATCGGCCTTGCGGCTGACCGCGATCGTGTAGGTCCCCTTGCGGTTTGTCGGGATCTGCTCGTCGAAGGCGCAGTCGGTGACCTTGGTCGTGACCGGGGCCTGGTTCATGCAGAAGCTCGTGTAGCGGACCTGCCCGGTGCCCATCCGCTCCTGCCCGCGCACCGTCCCGGGCGCGGTCGGAAGCTTGCCGCGGAAGACCGCGACCTTTCCGAAGCGGCGGTTGATGGCGGTGCGGACGTAGGCGTTGTGGACGTTCGGGAAGAAGCCACCGGAGGCGGTGCGCGGGGGTGGGGTGGGGTCGGCGCCGGGTGCGTCGTCGCCGGTCCAGAGCTGCAGCAGGTAGCGACGGTCGTACTGCGCACGCCACTCGCCTTCGCGGACGGCGGGGAAGGTCTCAGGCACCAGGCGCGGGACCGACATCAGCCCGGCGAACACGTCGACCGGCGCCGAGAGCTCGTTCGGGTACCGCATCGCCCGGTAGGAGTCGGCGCTGATCAGCAGCGCGCCGGGATCGGGGACGCGCGGGGTACCGAGCGACTTCGCCTCGGAATCGAGCGCGTCGCAGAGGGCCTGGCTCTCGAGCACGGTGCCGTCGGCGAGGGTCAGGATCGGCTTCGGCAGGCCGACGCCGCCGGTCAGGTCCGTTCCCCTGTCGGGCACGTAGACGCGCAGCATCAGCAGGTTCAGCTCGTAGCTCTCACCGCCCACGGTCTCGGTCATCGGGCCTGCGTCGGGCACCACGTAGATGTCGTTGCGAGCCGCCTCCCCGGCGTACGCCTCGAGCGGATAGCCGGGGTTCTTGGCATCGATCACGTCGACCCGGAAGCGGCGCTTGCGCGCGTCGCGATCGGCACCGCGGCGGAACGGGTTCGTCGATCCCTGCAGTGGGTCGATCTGGTAATCGGCGAGCGCGTCGACGCCGCGACCGGCGAGGTCGTAGGCCTGCAACCCCATGTAGCGGGCGTGCGGGTAGCGCCCGCGCAGCGTCAGCGTCGATCCCGGCGGCCGCCGGAACCCGGCCGCCCAGTAGGTCGCGCCGGCGTCGGGGTAGGCGATGTTGAAGTCGTGCGCGCCGAACGCGCCGTAGTTCCAGAAGCAGTCGGAGAAGCGACCGCCGACCATGTCGCCGCGGGCGGCCGTAGCGGTCGCCGGCAGCAGCGCAAGCGCTGCGAGCGCCAGAGCCGCGACGACCGCAGCCGCCTTCGCTGTGGCCCTCACTTGCCCGGGCAGCCGAGCTGCCTGAACTCGGATTTCGCCATGTACTCCGATTGGGGGAAGTAGGGCCCCATCACCTGTGGCTCGGTTCCCGCCTGCTCGACCTGCTGGGGGGCCTGCTTCCAGCTCGGATCGGCGGCCATGAACCGCATGTACATGGCACCCGCGTAGCTGCGCGAGGCCGGGTCGGGGTAGTTCTCACCCGCGCCGAAGTTGATCCACCGGTAGCCGCACTCGCGCCGCGCGTTCGCCGGGCGATCCTCGTGACGGCCGATGACGAGCGTGTAGCGGCGGTGCTTGCCAAGCGGCACCTGCTGGTCGTAGACGCAGTCGTAGCCGAGGCCGGTCACCGGCGAGGAGCCGCTGCACAGCGACCAGTAGCGGACCTGATAGTCGCGTGGGTTCCAGCCCTTGGAATCCGGCAGCGTCCTCGGGTATGTCGGCATCTTGCCCGAGACCGTCAGCAGGCGGCCGTACTTGAGGCTGGTCGACGTCAGCAGGTAGCTGGTGTCGGGGTTGGCCTGGAAGCCGCCGCTTTCGACCGGCGGGTAGGTCGCCGCGCGCTCGGCCGGGTCGGCGATGAAGGCGCCGGCGACGTTGTAGGAGGCGTTCCAGAACTTCTCCCAGCGCGGCGGGTCGAGAGCCGGGGCGTTGACGGGGTCCGGGGACGAGGCGACGAGCGTCTTCCACAACGTGGCCGGGAAGGTCGAGGTGCTGACGTCCTCGATCGGGTCGAGCATCCCGCAGGCGGCGTCTCCGCGGACCTCGGTGCCGTCGGCGAGCTCGAGGACGAGCTTCGGCAGCCCGGCGTCGCCGGTGCCGTCGCGACCCCGGTCGGGCAGGTAGTTGCGGATGCTCATGCCGAGCCGGGTGTCTGGGTCGGTGGCCTGGGTGTAGATCGTGTTGGGGGCGCGCACCGCCGGGATCGGGCCCGAGACGACGTGGAAGGTGTAGCGGCGGGGGCCGCCGGTGCGACTGCCGCCCGGCCGGAACGGGTTGACCGAGCCCTTGTCCGGCTGGATGTTGAGATCGCGGAGGTGGTCGGCTGAGGCGATCTGGCCGAGCTCGCCCGGGCGGCCGAACATCGTCCACGACATGTAGCGGAGGTGCCCGAACTTGCCGTGGAAGGTGAGGCTGGCGCCGGCCGGGAGCTTGTACTGGGCAACGAAGTAGGTCGAGCCGACGTCCGGGTAGAGGTTCGGCTTCTGGATCGGGATGGCGCCGGGCAGGTTCGCGTAGTCCATCCCCTTCGGCGGCGCCCAGAAGCAGTCGTGGCCGTAGCGCTCGTTGGTCTCGACCGCGATGTGATGGGGCAGGTAGTTGAGGCCCGCATGGGCCGGGGTGGCGATCGCGAGGACCGCCGCGGTCGCGCTCACCACGGCAAGGAGGAGCCTGCGCACAGGGGATCGGCGGTCGGCGGTCATGGGTACTCCTCGCGTTCGGCTCGGCATGGACATCGGCCAACCTACTCGGCTTATTGTCGTCCTGTCAAGTTGGGTACTGCGTAAATAAGGTAGGATCAAGCCATGCTCGAGGTCTCCTCGCCGCCCGCGAACGCAGCGTCCAGCCGCGGCCCGCGCCGGATGGCGCCGAAGGACCGCCGCGAGCAGCTCCTCGCCGCGGCGATGGCGGTCGTGGCCGAGCAGGGCTTCACGGACTTCTCGCTCGACGACGTCGCCGCCCGCGCCGACGTGACGCGGAACCTCCTGTACCACTACTTCCCGGGTGGCCGGGCGGCGCTCGCGCTAGCTGTCGCCGATGCCGCTGGGCACGAGCTCACCGACGACTGGCTGACCGACGAGTCGATCCCGCTGGCCGAGCGCCTGATCGTCAACAACGGCCGGCTGATCGAGCACGCGATGGCGCCGACCGTGGCCTGGACCCTCTATCGACACGCTCTGCAGGCCTCCGACCCCGAGTTGCGAGCGAAGACCGACGACTACGTCGAGGGCGTGATCGCGGCGATCGCGCTCAACCACTTCGGCACCGAGGATCCGTCGCCGCCCGCTCGGGCCGCCCTCAAGGGCTACCTCGCGTTCTTCGGCGCCGCTCTGGACGAAGCCCGGGCGAACGGGACCCCGCCGGAGCGGATGCTCCCAATCCTGACTGAGACCCTGGCCGCGGCGATGGGAGCGGCTGGGTCAGCCGGCCCCACCGGCGACTAACCCGTCACCTCTGCTGCGATCGAGATGCAACTGGCGGGAGCATCTGTCCCGTTTGTTGCATCTCGCTAGCGCGGCTCGAGGATCACGACCGGGATCTCGCGGCCCGTGCGCTCCTGATAGCCGTCGTAGCCGGAGTAGGCCGCGACCGCCTTCGGCCACAGGCGCTCCCGCTCCGTGGCCGTCGCGACGCGCGCGTGGACGTCCCGCTTCTCGGAGCCGATCTGCACGGTCGTGTCCGGATGCGCGCGCAGGTTGTGGAACCAGGCGGGATTCCGCGGGTGGCCGCCCTTGGAGGCGATGATGATCACGTCGTCGCCGTCCTCGAAGTAGACGAGCGGGGAGGTTCGCCTCTCACCGCTCTTGGCGCCGACGTGGTCGAGCAGCAGCATCGGCGGCCCGCCCGGTGGCTTGTGACCGATGCGGCCGCCGGTCAGGCGGTAGATCGCGACGTGGCCGCCGATGAGCCGGTTGAGCACCGGCCAGGACCTGTCGGTGAGGCTCGCCATCGCGCCACCCAGCCTAGCTGGGGATCGCTTCCTCGCCGCCCGGAACAGGGGGATCGTCCTCGGAGCTGGGGCCGTCGCCCTTGTGGGGACCTCCCGTGCTCCCGTCGCCCTTGTCGCCGTCCCGCTTCTCCGGCAACCGCACCTCGAGCGTGCCGAGCACGACGCCCGGGTCGGAGCCGTCGGTGATCGGGTAGCTGCCAGGCTCGCGGAGCAGGATGTTGAAGTAGGCGGGGGCGTCGGTGCCGGCGAAGTCGGTGATACCGAGCGGCAGGATCGCGATCTCGCGCGCCGGGTCGGCGGAGACGGTCAGCGTGAGCTGATCACCGACGAACGCCCGCACGGTCGGCGGATCCTTGACGGAGGCGTCGATGTGCTCGCGCACCTCCTCGCCGATCTCGCCCTTGGCGGTCTCCGGGACCCCGGGTGGCTCCTCCGTCGTCGTCTCCTCCGTCGTCGTGTCGGTCGTGGTTTCAACCCCGACGAGGCGCCCGGTCCGGTCCGGGGCGATGCTCGCCGCCACCACCGAGGCCGCGAGCAGCAGGATGAGGACGATGATCAGACGGCGGGCGGCCATCTCAGCTCCTCCGGACCCCGGCGATCGGGTTCTGAGGTCCGGACCCCAGTTGGCGATGAAGTCATACGACTAGACATGTGTTGAGTTCGCACCAGATCTTGCTAAAGGTCTTTCCCTGGGGTCCCGATAGGCGGTCCGTAATCGATATCGAGTCAGGGCTCTGGTGCAGAGGCAAACTCGTCGCGAGACGGGGACGCAAAACCACGGAGCTCCCAGCGGATCGGGAGCAAGCCGGGTTACCACCGGGGTTCGAACACCCGACTGGCTAGTGCCACCGGCTCTGACTCCACTGGAAACCCTGAGGAGGGTAACTATGTTGGAGAAGTTCCGCGAGCGGCGCAACGAGGAGTCGGGTTTCACCCTGGTTGAGCTCCTCGTCGTGATGCTCATCCTGGGCATCCTGGCCGCGATCGCGATCCCCGCGTTCTTCAGCCAGCGTGACAAGGGCTACGACTCGGACGCCAAGGCGAACGCTCGTACCACCCAGACCGCGATGGAGACGTTCTACATCGATAAGGACGGCACCTACGTTGGCGCTGACGACGACGCGGCGCCGAGCGACCCGAACAGCCTGCAGGCGATCGAAGGCACGATCTCCGATTTCGCTGCGGACGTCGAGGTCAGCGGTACCAGCACCAGTGGCTACACCGTGACGGCGACCTCGAAGTCCGGAAACACCTACGTGATCACCCGGAACTCAGACGGTTCCGTGGATCAGACCTGCACCGGCGACGGCTGCAAGTGGTAGCAAGCTGATCCGGCTCCAAGCCGGCAGCTGATACCGATGGGAGGCGGGCCATGTGCCCGCCTCCTTTCGTTCTGGCCCGGCGCCCTGCGGCCGGGGCCGCCGGACCCCCGGCCACAGGCGTTTGCAGACCTCAAGTTCGTGCCTGCGGTGCCGATGTTCTCCCGTGTTCGTGCGCGCTCGTAACCGCCTGCTCCAGGATCAGCACGGCTTCACGCTGATCGAGGGCCTCGTCGCCGGCATCCTCCTGCTGTCGGCGATGACAGCGACCTACGGTCTGCTCGCGACCAGCGGCCGGGCCGAGCAGGACCAGCGGATGCGCAGCCAGTCCTACGCGATCGCCCAGGAGGACCAGGCGCGGATGCGGTCGCTGCGGGTGAGCCAGCTGATGACGCTGAACCAGACCCGCACGGTCGTTCAGGACGGCTCCACCTACACCGTCGTCTCGAAGGGGCAGTACGTCAACGACCAGTCCGGGACCGCCTCCTGCGACGAGGGCACCTCGAGCGCCGACTACATCAAGATCAGCTCGACGGTCAGCTGGCACGGAAGCCGGGACGCCCCGCCGACGGTCATCGAGAGCCTGATCGCGCCGCCCAACGGCACCTTCGGCGCCGACCGCGGCACGCTGGCGATCGCCGTCCGCGACGGCGCCGGCAACCCCGTCTCGGGACTCCCCCTCAGCGGGACCGGGGCCGGGACCTTCAGCGGCTCGACGGGCACGAACGGCTGCGCGACCTTCACGAACCTCCCCGAGGGGGACTACACGCTGACCCCGGGCACCGCGATGGGGGTGGTCGACAAGGACGGCAAGGCGCCGAGCCCGCAGACGGTCAGCGTCGTCGGCCAGAGCACCAACACCGTCGCGCTCCAGTACGACAGCCCCGGCACCCTCCGCCTGTCGTTCAAGACGCGCATCGGCGGCACCGTGCAGGCGTCGAAGGCGGACTCGATCGTGGTCTTCAACTCCGGGATGACGACGGCGAAGGCCTTCGGCACGATCGGGGACGAGCAGTCG
>JAXLSW010000024.1:0-80606 GCA_046330415.1 Solirubrobacterales bacterium
TCGACTTCGGCGGCGCCTCCGCTCGCGTCCCCATCCAGCCCGAAGCTGAGCTGCTCGCTTTCGACCCCGGAGCTCACGCCGCCGCGTCCTCCTCGGCCTCCGGATCCTCGATCTCGACCCCGCGCTCGATCCGGCAGATCGGCCCGAGCGCGCACCACGTCGGGCACTTCCCGTCCCGCGGATCGCGGGCGATCCGCCCCTCGCGCATCCCCGCGACGATCTCGCCGGCGCGCGCCTCCGCCGTCGCCAGCAGCTCTTCGAACGCATCCTCCTCGAGGAAGTCGGTACGGACGACGTCGGCCGTCTCGGACGGGAGCACGCTTCCCTTCAGCTCCTTGCGCATCAGCCCGCGCGGGCGGTCTTTCTCCGTCGCCCCCAGCGGGCTGTAGAGGCCGCCCGCGGGATCGAAGCCGAAGCTGCGAGCGGCGAGCAGGTAGAGCGGCATCTGCAGCTTCCCGTCCTTGAGGAGCTTGGCGGCTTCGGTGACCGAGCTCGAGAGCTTGTAGTCGCGGACCAGCGCGTGGTTGCCGGCGACGTCGATGCGGTCGATCCGGCCGTGCAGCTTGAAGCCGCGAAGCTGCGCCGCCGGATGATCGTCCCCCTGCCCGTCGCCGAACGTCACCTCCAGGAGCGCGGGGTCGGGTGTCGCTTCACCGCCGGTGACGGCGTCGCGCCGCAGGAAGCGCGCGATCAACGCGTCGTTGCGCCGCAGCCTGATCCGCGCCTGCGCGGAGCCGAGGTCCCAGCCGTATCCATCCGGATCCGGCGCCCCGGCCACCTCGCGCGCGAGCTCGGCGGCCCGCTCGATCCAGAGGCCGACGTTCTCCTCGCCGGGGCGGGCGGTCCCGCCCGGTTGCTCGCGGTAGAGCCGCTCGAGGACCGCGTGCGCGAGGCCACCGTTCTCGATCGGCTCGGGGTCCGGCCCCAGTGGCCGGGGCCGCAGCTCGTGGCCGACGAACCAGCGATAGGAGCACGTGTCGTACTCCTCGAGCGTCGAGGCCCCGTAGGGACGGTCGGCCGCCAGGGTGGCGAGTACGTCGGGGTTGGTGAGCGGCCCGGGGGACGCCGCGGCCTCGATCGCCCGGCCGGCCCGCCCGAGGGCCTCACCGACGCGCTCCGCGAGCTCCTCGGGGAGCTGCGCCGCCGGGCCCGCCGTCAGCTCCGTCCGGCCTCGGGCCGCGAGGGCGCGAGCGAGGTCTCGCTCGCTCGTCGCGTGCGCCGGATCCGGCACCACGTCCTCGGGTTCGGCGCGCGTCGCCAGCAGCGCCTCGACCGGATCGTCGGCGGGATCGGTGCTCGGCGGCGGCAGCAGCAGCGAGCGCACCTCGTCCACGTAGGGGCTGCGCGGCTTCGGGGTCCCGGACTCGTCGCTTGCGGGGTAGGAGAGGTGCAGGCGCTCGCTCGGCAGTGAGACGCATGAGTAGAAGAGGAAGCGCTCCTCCGCCGCCGGGTCGCTGCGGGCCGGAAGCCCGAGCGCGGCACGGCGCTCGGAGGAGAGCAGCGGATCGGCGGGCGCCCGGGTCGGGAAGGAGCCGTCGGCGAGTCCGGCGACGAACAGGTGGCGCAGGCGCGTCGCCCGCAGGCGGTAGGGGCTGAGGATGCGGACGCGACCCTCGGTGCCGCCGCTCCACAGCGGCACGCGCACGTGCGAGAGCAGCTCGGCGAGCTCGCCCGCGGTGGGCGCCAGCGGCCCGAGCGCCGAGACCTCCTCCAGCGCGCGGCCGATCTCGGACGCCGCGCGCAGCTCCACCCCGGGACCGGCCGAGGGGACGAAGCCACTGCGCATGTGCGGGCGCTCGGCGACGTCGGCGGCGATCCGCGCGGCGACGGCGGCCACGCGCCCGGGGTCGGTGCCGGCCGCGGCGAGGGCGTCCAGCTCCCAGATCCCGGAGCCGCCGCCCGGACCGTCGGAGTCGTTGGCGTCGCCGGAGCCACCCGTTCCGGTCCAGCTTGCGAGCGCCTCGGCCGCGGTGCTCATCCGCTCACGCAGGACGGCGCGCTCGAGCCAGTCGACGCGACCCGCCGCCGTCCGCGCGGGGCGTCGCAGGAAGGCGACCACGTCCGCCGCCGTTCCGCTCCCCGCGGCGATCTCCAGCAGCCTCAGCAGCGCCGAGCCGGTCGCCGTCTCGCCGAGCGCGACTCGCGCCTCGGGCGCGACCGGGACCCCGAGGCCCGCGAGCACGCGGGCGAAGAGCGGCGCCTGCCGGTCTGGCGAGCGCAGGGCGACCGCGACTTCGTCGGGATCTGTCCCGGCGGCGAGGAGCGCGGCGACGGCGCGCCCGACGAGCTCGGCCTCGCTGCGGTCTCCGGCTCCTTCGAGCAGGCGTAGGGAGTCGGGGTCCGGCTCGGCGGCGGGGGGGTCCGGCTCGAAGAGGTGGCGCTCGAGGTGGTGGAGGGCGTCTCCCGCGCCCGCCGCCCGCACGAGCGGCGGCTCGATGTCGGCGCCCAGCTCGTCGACGAGCGTCCCGCGCAGCTCGGCGCGGGCGGCGAGCGCTGGGCGGTCCTCCTCGAAGGTGATGGCGATGGTGACGTCGCAGGCCGCTCCGAGCGCCCCGACGAGCTCGGTCTGCTGGCGCGAGAGATCGTCGAATCCGAGCAGGAAGACGGGACGCGAGCGCCACGCGGCGGGATTCGCGCGCAGGCTGGAGATCGCGAGATCGGCGAGCGTGCCCTCGTCGCTCAGGCCGGCGGCGTCGCGCAGGCGCTCGTACTCCGAGACCAGCGAGGCGATCTCACGCTCGTAGGTGAGGGGAGCGTCGCCACCCTCACCGCCGTCGGACCTCTCGGGGTTCTGCTCGGCCGCCACGATCGCCCCCTCGAGAACGGCGGCGTCGTAGCCGGCGGCCTGCAGGTCCGAGATCAGGGACTCGAGCGCCGGAGCGAAGCCCTCGTGCCGCGCTGAGCGCCGCAGCGTGCGCAGCTCCGCGCCGCGTGCGGCTGCGCGGGCGAGCCAGATGCGCTGCATCCGCGTCGCGGTCGGTCGCGCTTCGGCTCCGACCGCGCGCCGCACCTCCTCGAAGAGGCCCGGGAGCGTGGTCAGGGTGCCGCCGACGAGGGCGCCCCCGGGGCGGCGGCAGAGCTGGCGATCGAGGCGGTCGACGTCGTCACGGGTGGGCGCGACCAGCAGCGGATCGGCCGCGATCGACGCCTCGAAGCGTTCGAGGATGACCTCCTCGCGGCCCGATCCGGGCGGTCCTGAGAGGACCGTCAGCCCCATCTCGGGACCCCCGGAAGGCGGCTCTGTTCGCAACTTGCGGGCATCGCTTCGAGCATAGGTCGCCCATAGGTCGCTGCAGGGACCGCGTTTCCTGACAAGTCCCGCCTTCCCCGCTCCCTCCGCGCCGTTTTGCCGTCGGGACCCCCCTCTATCTTCGCCCCCGATGCCTCTCTGCTTCATCGATCCCGGCGATGCGATCCGCGTCGTCGCCGACTCCGTAGGTCGCGAGGCCCGGCGCCAGCTTCTCGGCGAGGCCGTCCGCGCCTGGGTCGACGAGATTCCCGACGACGAGCTCGAGGCCCACTACGCGAAGGCCATCTCCGAGCTGGACGAGCACGACATCTCGATGCTCGCCGCCTGGCACGCCTCGATGAACATCGCGCACCCGATCCCCAACCGCGAGTTCCTCATCAACGCCTTCGAGTCGCTCGGCGCCCACCGCCGCGAGGCGCTCAAGCTCGCCGCCGGCTTCCGGGGCGAGGAGGCCGTCGACCGCGGCGTCACCGAGGAGCGCGCGCTGGAGACGGTGCTCGAGTGGCTGAGCCCGGCCCGGAAGGAGGAGCTCGCCGTCGAGGCGATGGAGCTCTACCTCTGGGACCGCGCCGGCTCAGACAACTAGCCTGGCGGACGGAGAGCCGCCAGCTCGGCGTCATCGCGGGCCTCACGGCCCGCTGGCCGCGGTCCGGGCAAGCCCTGGGGTGCGCATCCCAGCGCGCGTTGCCATAAAGGTCCGCGTGGGGACACAAAATGGCAACGCAGGTCCGTTGCCACGCCGACGACCCCGGTCCCCACGCGGCATCGGCGCCTAACGCCAGCCGCCGGCGGCTGGCAAGCGCCCGCGGTAGCCCACCGCCCTGGTGGCCCCTGCGCCCGGCCCCACGTTGCGCTAGGCGCCTACAGGTCCTTCTCGTAGATCCGGTAGGTCTTGACGATCTCGCCGCCCATGGCCTCCATGCCGCGGTTCATGGGGACGTTCGTCTCCAGGATCCAGCCGGTCTCGCCGCCGTGCTGGGGCGTGATCTCGGCCATGTCGTAATGGCGCTTGTAGAGACCGGCGGCGACGCCGGTGTGCTGGTACTCGGGCTTGACGCCAAGCGCGAAGACCCGCACCGCGTCGATCTTCTTGCGCTCGCGCAGCGCCGTGAGCCAGCCGAAGGGCAGCAGCCGCCCATGCAGCTTCTTCAGCACCTGGTTGTAGTCGGGGAGGGTGAGCGCGACGCCGATCGCCTCGCCTTCGGCGTTCTCGGCGACCATCGCCCAGTTGGGGTCGAGGATCGGCTTCAGGTCCTTGGCGTAGGCGCGGACCTCGTCCTCGGTCAGCGGCACGTGGCCCCAGTTGTTCTCCCAGGCGACGTTGTAGATGTCCATGAAGCGCGCGATCTCGTTGTTGAGGTCGTTCTTGCGCATCCCGCGGATCGTGATCCCGTGCTCGGATTCGAGCTTGTCGGCGAGCTCGAAGAGGACCGGCATCACCTCGCTGCGGCCGCTCACGTGCAGGCTCCACTTGTAGAGGTCGACGGCCTTCTCGTAGCCGTTGGACTCGATCAGCGCCGCGTAGTAGGGGTGGTGGTAGTTCTCGAGGATCTGCGGGTCGAGGTCGAAGCCCTGGACGAGCAGCCCGCATTCGTGGTTGAGCGAGAAGTCCATCGGCCCGACGACGTGGTCGCGGCGCCGCTCCCGCAGCCATCCCTCGGCGGCCTCGATCAGCGCCGCGGCGGCCTCCGGGTCGTCCTCGCACTCGAAGAAGCCGAACTGCCCCCAGTCGTTCTGGTGGACCTCGTTGAAGCGCTGATCGACCTGGGCGGAGATGCGCCCGACGACGCGCCCGTCCCGGCGGGCCAGGAAGCAGGCGGCGTCGGCGTGCTGGAAGTAGGGGTTGCGGCGGCGGTCGAGGTGCTTCTTGCGCTCGGAGATCAGCGGCGCGACCCAGTGCTCGGAGCCCTCGTACAGCCGGAACGGCAGCATGATGAACTCGCGGATCTCCGACCGGCTCTCGGCCGGTTTGACGGTCAGCTCACTCACTGGTCAATCACCGAGAAGCGACCTTATCTCCGGGATGGACTCGGCGTTGTCCGTGTGATGGACGGCGAGCCAGCCGAGATCGCGCGCGGCCTCGCAGTTGACGAGCGTGTCGTCGACGAACAGGCACTCCCCGGGCTCGATCCCGCCGCCGCCCTCGCCGTCCTGCAACCGCGAGAGCGTCAGCTCGTAGATCTCGGGGTTGGGCTTGCGCATCCCGACGAAGGCTGAGTCGACGACCATCTCGAAGATCTCGTCGACCGGGAGCTTCGCCCGCCACAGCGGCTCCCACTCGCGCACGTTGTTGGTCAGGAGCGCCATCCGGTGGCCGGATGAGATCTCCCGCATCAGCGCGATCATCTCCTCGTTGGGATGCAGCGCGTCCATGTAGGTCTCGGCGAAGCGGTGGAGCTCCGGCCGGTGGCCGAGGCTCTCCTCGAAGCCGTCGCGGAGCAGGTCGAGGAACGCCTCCTCGCTGATCCGCCCGCACTCGAGCTCGAACAGCGGGTGGGCGCCGATCCGCTCCTGCCCGTGGGCCATCGCCACGCCGAGCTGCTCGAGGGTGATCCCCGTCTCGTCCTGGAACGCGACGAACGCGTCCATGAGGGGCGAGGTGAGGACCCCGCCGAAGTCGCAGATGATCGCCTTGACCGGCACGGCGGCGGATTCTGCCCTAGCCGGCCGCGGGCGGGTGGAGCGGGGTCACGGACGGAGGATCTCGTAGGCGCCGACGGCCTGCTCGCCGCCGACGCTCCAGCCGAAGCGGGCCGCGCGCAGAGAGCCGCCGGGGCCGTCGTCAGCGGCTCCGCAGACGCGTAGCCCGGCGCCGCGCTCGGGCTGGTGCTCGTCGCCGTGGGGCCAGAGCTCGAGGGTCGCGCGCACGTGCTCGCCATCGCCGTCGTACTCGGTCGAGAGCAGCGGCTCCTCGTAGCCGTAGGGCTCCGCGCCGGGGAGCATCCGCGCACCGCCGATGACCTCCTCGCCGTGCTCGTCGCGCTCGTCGGTGCGGACGCCGATCAGGACAGTCAGGGAGCCCTTCGACGTCGCCGCCCAGGCGGTCCGCAGCAGGGCGACGCCGGCGAGCGGGAGGTCCCAGAGGACGCCCGGGCCGGAGAGGGCCCCGCCGGAGCCATTGACGCTCGCGGCGACCCCGTGCACGCGGACCTCGCCCGCGCCCATCTCAAACGCGAGCATCGGCCCTGCCGGGCTCCAGGCGAGCTCCAGCGACGCCTCCTCGCCGGCGAGCTCGACCCGTCCCTCGCTGCCGCCGATCATCTCGTCGGCGCGCAGGACGGCGGTCTCGGCGCCCTCTTGGCGGATCACCCGCGTGCCCTCCTCGTCGGAGGTGAGCGCGATGTAGCCGGCCTCGCCGCCGACGGCCGAGATCAGCGTCAGGCGACCCTCAGCCATGGGTGCCGCCGGGGCCCAGGGCCGGGTCGTCGTCGGGGATCTCGCGGGCGGTCCCGTCGATGTCGTAGTCGCGGCGGGTGGAGCTGGGGCGCGGTGGGGGGAGGGAGGCGCGCCGGGGCCGTATGTGCGGCCGCGGGCGCCAGGACCGGCACCGGCTCCGGCTCCGGCGGTTGAGGCGCGGCCGCTGCGCCGGTCCTGCGGCACCGCGGCGTAGAAGAGGCGCGCGTAGCGGACGGGGCGGAAGAAGGTGGCGCCCGTGAGCAGGATGCGCCGCATGATCGCCCGCGTCGGCGGCATCAGCAGCAGTATCCCGAGGACGTCGGTGATGAAGCCCGGGCTGAGCAGCAGCGCGCCGCCGAAGATGATCGCCGCGCCGTCGTAGGTCTCCTTCGCCGGGACCCGCCCCGCGGCGATCGCCTCGTTGAAGCGGCGCCAGGCGGTGCGCCCCTGCGTGCGCGTCAGATACGCGCCGAGGAAGCCGTCGGCGAGCAGCAGCAGAAGCGTCGGCACGATCCCGATCGCCCCACCGACCTGGATGATCACGTAGAGCTCCGCGATCGGCAGGATCACGAAGACCAGGAAGAGGATCACCGGGAGCATCGGGCCGAAGCGTAGAGGCCCGCCGGGCCCGGCCGAGGCCGGTTGCTACCTTGCCCCCATGACCGATGCGACAGAAGTCACCGAGGAAGAGGTCTACGAGGCGCTCGAGGAGGTCATCGACCCCGAGCTTGGCCTCGACTTCGTCTCCCTCGGCCTCGTCTACGACGTCGAGGTGGAGAAGGACCAGCAGGTCTACATCACCTTCACCCTCACCACCCCCGCCTGCCCGATCGGCCCCCAGGTCTCCGAGCAGATGAAGGAGTTCGTCGGCGACATCGACGGCGTCGCCGCCGTCTACCCGAAGATGATCTTCGACCCCCCCTGGTCCCCGGAGATGATGTCCGAGGACGCCAAGTTCGCGCTGGGGTTCTAGGTCGCGTTGCTGCTAGCCGGGTCCCAGGCTCGCACGGTTCGCGATGCGAGCGTGCGCCTAACTAACAGCTTGGATGCACTGGCAGCGGACCCGTGTTTGGGCATCGGCAGCGCTGCTGCTCTCTTGCGTGGAAAGCAGTAACTCGCGTCACTTTGCCCTGCGTTGGGAATTGACCCACTCAGAGCAGGGCAATTCCAGGCGAAGGTGCCGTCTGACGCCCACCGCTCCGGGCGAGGAGCGGTAGTCGCGGCCGGACCCCGCCTTCGGTGTTTTGCGGGACCACACAGCGGTACGCCCTCTTTCCAGGGGTGCCGGGTGAGAGACGCCACCAAGATCGGGACACGCAGCGCGAGGAGTGGGGCAAGTTGCGCCAGCCCCCCGAGGCGTAGGACTAGATTGCCTCAAGACGAGCCGCTATCATGCCGATGATCCTTGCGAAATCCGCAATGCCGTTGGCAGCGCGCTAAATGATGGAGGAGAGATGGCGCCGAGGTATCGCAACTCACAGGAGCTAGCCGGAGCGATCCGCGAGCTGCGCGAAGAGCGCGGGCTCAGCCAGCGCGAGCTGGCCGATCTACTCGAGCTGGATCCGTCAGCGATGAATCGGATCGAGAAAGCCGAGCGCGGCGTCTCGACCGGAGAGCTGGTGGGTATTGCGGAGGCCCTTGGCGTTGATGTCAACCAGTTGCTCTGCGCAGACGAGGTCGCTTACGCGCTTCGTGCTGACTGCGCTGACGAGGCGGTCAACGAGACCATCGAGCACTTTCGGGGCGTGATCGCCGACTACTTCTCGGCCGAAGCCTTGGCCAAGTAAGCGATGGCGGGCTCGGGGGCACAGGGTGAAGGTGTTGCCGCTGCTCGCCAAGCGCGTCAGGAACTTGGCTGGGGTGACGAGACGCCTCTCTCCGACATCCTCAAGTTAGTCGAGGGTCCGGGGCAGGTCCCGGTGACGATCGACAAGCTTCCGGATGGACTGTCTGGAGCCTTGCTGCTGGAACGCGGCTCCCCTTTTGTCTTCATCAACGGCGCCGATCACCCGGTCAGGCAGCGCTTCACCTTGGCTCATGAGTTTGGGCACCTCCGCCTCGGCCACGGCGAAGTCGTCGACGGCCCGGAGGCCTTCACCAGCAAGGCGCGGCATCCACACGAGGTCGCAGCCAACTACTTCGCCTCTGAGTTCCTAGCGCCAGTGTCGGCGGTGCGGCGCTGGGCCGAGGCGCGCGACCAAGCCGAGGTCGATCTCGAGTTCGTTGTCCGCCTGGGCGTCGACTTCGGAATCAGCTCCATGGCCGCCCGCATCCGGCTCGAGGCGGCCGGTCTCCTGACAAGCCCGAAGGAGCGACGCACCCTCGACGAGCAGATTGGCGAAGGCGAACACCGTGACCTGCTCTATCGCTTGGGGTTGGGCGAACTACAAGACTCGATCGTTGAAGCCCAGGAGGACCTGCCACGCCTGCCGACGCGCCTTCGCACAAACGCCATCGGCGCCTACGAGGCCGGCCTGCTGGATATCGAGCGTTTGGCCCGGCTGCTGCGACGTGATGCAGATGCGACCGAGTCCGATCTCGTCGAGCACGGCGTTGCTCCCGCCGTTGTCGACGAGGAGCCGGACTGGTGAGCCGCTACACCGTCGACGCAGATTTCGTCTTGCTTGACGCCAGCCCGTTCTGGCGGTGCGCCGAGGCCGGCCAGCTCCTCTACCTGGCCCGCTACCTAGACAAGAAAGCCCATATCACCCTCGAGGTTGACGACGAGCTGAAGCACGGGGCCACCCGCTACCCGGATCTTAAGACGCTGGACCTGATGCGCTGGCCGCCGGAGAAGAACAAGCTGAGCCTCCCTGCTCCTCAGCAACAGGAGCTGCTCGACATCATCCGCACCCTTCAGGAAGACGGAGACCACCCGCTCAAGCACGCCGGCGAGGTCTCGACCGTGTTGATGGCCCAGGAGCTCGGCGGAAAGCTGATCTTGCTCGATGATGGCGACGGCAAGCAGCTGGCTCGACGGCGCGAGGTCCCGCGATTGTCGACGGCGATGCTGGCGGCCGAGATGGCGGTGACCGAAGCAGTGCCGGAAGAGGAGGCCTTCAAGCTCTATGGGCTGGTCACTCCAGACGGGGTCGGCGAGGCGGAGTGGACGCAGGCTCTCGAGCGGGCGCGCGCTGAAATTGAGGCTTAGGGCCTAAGCCCGGCGTAGTGCGGGTGCGCCGGCGCCGCCGGCGTCACCGTCGCCTCATCGATGCGCCGATGGAGCATCGAGGCAAGGGTGAGCATGTCCAGGGCCTCAGCCATAGATGTAGTCGATTTGAGCCGCGGCACGTGCGCCCGGGGGTTGCGGTAGGTCGAGAAGAGCCCCTTGCACAGCATGGCCAAGCCCCTGTGCTCGGACTGCTCTGACTCGGTCTCAAGCTTGTTGAAGGCCATAGGCGGCATACCATGCTTCAGGGTGCATGAAGCGTCGATCAAGTCAGCCCCGTCGCCCTTGAGGCCGGTGCGCTCGCGGATCTTCTCAGCCACGCTCTTGGCCGCTTCCAAGACCGCGTGGAAGTAGTTGTCCTGCAGCAGCTCGCTGCGGCTGTACTTGAGCACATCGGGGTGGACGTTGCGCCGGCTGAGCTCCGTCCCCAGCTTGTCGGCTCGCTCTTCGGCCTCGCTCAATGTCTTCGCGGCCTTGAGCTTGCGCACACGGCCGTCGTCGCGGACCTCGAAGCCGGAGATGGTCAGGGGCACATTGATCTCACGCCGCAGCGCTTCGAACTCAGTCGATGAGGAGAAGCCGCCGGGGTCGAACGTCGCGTGGAGAAACCCGATCAGGGCCGTCCCCTTGCCAGTCCTCCCCTGATGTTGCTCAAGCGTGCGATGGATGCGCTTCCACTTAGTGCTCTCTCCCGATCTGTCGCGGAGGTTGGCCGCGATGAAGAGTCGATCCAGCTGGCTGCCGGTAACCGCCCCGCCGAGCGAGCGGCTGATCTGCTCGAGCGTGCGCGTCGTGAACGGAGGTATCTCGGCCGACATTCGCCAGATGATCGCGGTCGCGGATGACGTGCCGCTTGCCACGAGGAGGCATGCTCACCGACGGGCCGCGGCCAGTTGGGTCGGCGGCCTCTGCACTGCGTTGGCCCCGGCCTGAAGACTCAGTCCCCCTCAGCTGGTGCTTCCCATCCTCCGGGCGGCCCTTGTTCTCCGCCCTCGTCATCGTCTGCCGCGTACCGCAAGCTCGACCTCTCAAACTGCCTGAACTGCCAGATGGCGGCGTCCATGTTGCGGGGGTTGAACAGGCCGAGGTCGCTGAGCAGCTCGAAGTCCTTGATCTTCAGCCCGGTCACGCGCTCGAAGAGGCTTGGGTCGAGCGACTTGATGACGTCGATCAGGGCGGCCTCGCGAAAGTCCGTCCCGTACATGAACACCGGCACCCGCGCGAGGAACTTCTGCAGCTTCTCGCGGATCTCGCGGCGGCGTTTGGCCGTGTCGGATTGCTCCTTCCTTTGGGCGTTATCGAGCTGACCGCCCTGCTCCCGTTTGGCCTTCTTCAGGAGCTTTGTTGAGGTGACCACTTGCTCGGCGTTATTGACGAGCGCCCTGAACTGCTCGATCCGCCCGAGCGTTTCGACGAGGTCGGGGTGCTCAAGGACGGCGGAGAGCGTTCGCTCGTTGACTTCCACGAGTACGGGGGAGTCCCAGCGCCTTGCCAGCGCCGTCGCGCCGATGCCAGCCGTTGCCCAGTCGAGTACGGCTGATGCATCCAGCTTGGTCATCGTCCCGCCAGTGAAGCCGAAGATCGGGAGATAGTTCACCAGTCGGCCTAGTGTCTGCTCCGGGGTCTCGCCACCTTCAGCTGCCAAACCAATGCCGTAGCGCGCAAGTAGCTCGAGCGCGCGATTGGGGTCGAACTCGAAGACGAAACACTTCGGCTTGCGCACCTCGAGCACGCCCTCGCCGTTGCGGATCGCGTAGGGCGACTGCACGCGGAAAGCGGCTTGGAAGTACGACTCCGCTGACTCCAGCGATCGAAGCATCAGAATCGCGCCCCATTCCCGGATGGTCACGCCCGTCATCAGCTTGCCGCACGAGAGCGTGATCGTGCCCGACTTGTGGGCGTTGATGGCCTCTGCGATTGCGGCCTCCACGGGCGGCTTGGCCTCGGCTCCCTGGCCGGCCGCGCCACCGGCGGCAACCACGATCTCGTAGCCCGAGAAGTAGGGATGCGTTTCCAGGAGGTCTCGCATAGCGAAGCAGGCGGCGACGTCGGCCATGAACCAGACGGAGTGCTCGATGGCCCCCTTGAAATCCTCGCTCTCATATGGGAACGGAGGCTTGCGGCCCGTGACGATCTCGCCCTTCTGCTGTTCGGAGAGCTTTCCCCGGAGCATGTCCAGGAACTCCGTGATTCGAGTTGGGTTCTCAAACTCGCAATCGCCGGGGCCGGGTGATCCTTTGCCGTTGGTCTTACGGGTCGCCTTGAAGTAGTCGGAGAGCGAGAACCCGGAGAACTCGCCGTCCGCTGCCCACTTGGCCGCGCCAGCTCCCATTTCGTATGCGTAGAGCGCCATCCCGGGCAACTCCCGATACGGATTGGAGTCCTCGCCGCTTGCCCAGTTCGCCTTGGCGGTCTGCTCATCGACGTAGGTCCAGTTGAAGGTCGCGTCCTCCGTGAACTCGCCGTTTGTGATCGCCCTGAAGGGAGTTCCCGAGAGGTAGAGGTAGTTGGCCGACGAGAGGCCGAAGTCGTCCTCGGTGACCTCCTCGTCGGGCTCCTCGACCTCGGAGACCTTTTCGTCGGTCGGGTCATAGAGCTCGCGGGCCGAGTCCCGCCACGCCCCGAAGTGGTACTCGTCCAGGACGATGCAATCCCAGTTCGTTAGGTGAATGGACTCGTTGTGGGCCTTGATGTGGCCGTCGGACGTCTTCTTGTTCAGATCTTGGAACGAGGCGAAGCGCACAACGGGATCTGGCCCATCGAGCAACTCGTCGGCTTCGTTGATCGGCATGTCGCGGTCGACGAAGTGCCATCCGGTGAAGTCGACGTGGCTGAGCAGATCGTCGCGCCAAGCCGTCTGCACCGCAGGCTTGTAGGTGAGCACGAGGACCCGCTTCCAGTTCATCTTCTTCGCGAGCTCGTATGTGGTGAAGGTCTTGCCGAAGCGCATCTTGGCGTTCCATAGGAACTTCGGTGGATGCGTCGCGTCCGCATTGGCGGCGAAATACGCGGCTGTCCTCGTGACAGCTGCCTCCTGTTCCGGCCGCATAGAGAAAAACGCCGTCCGCTTGGGGTCGAACGGCAGCCCCGAACGTACATGCGCGATTGCCGCGCGAACGTCATCGATCGTGGCTTCGAACCACTCGCCTTCTGCCCGCGTTACGCCAGCAGCGACAAGGGCGTCGTGGACGTTGTGATCTGAGAACTCAGTGCCATCGTCCCGAACCGCGGGCTCCTCCAGGAGCACTCGGATTCCTGCCAGGCTTGGGTTGCTCGTCTTGTAGATCTCCTTGACGCGATCGATCGCGTGCTTACGAGTCGTCTCCCCGACCTTGATCCAACCGCTCCCTGCGATGCTGGTCTGCCCGGTGATCCGCTCCCAGGTGTTCGAGGCCTTCGCAGCGTCGGTGAAGGCGTAGATGAGCTTGCTCACGCGGCAGTTGACTCGCGGTACTTTGCTCCGCCGGGTAGGTGACTAGCGGGGATGGGGGACTCGAGCGATAGGTTCACCGACCGAGGCTTGATCGTCTTGTCGATGTACTCGATCTCCTCCTCCGTGAGCTCAAACAGCTCATTGACTTGGGCATCGGTCCATGGCTTGGACATGTCGAGGCTGGGAACGAACCGGAAGCGATCGGGCGTGATGTGTTGCGTTGCCTTTCGCTGAAGGACAAGAAAGCGAACGAACTTCGTTGCTAGGTACTCGGCGTAGTTCTGGGTCTCTTCGGCGGTGTCGAAGGTGCCTGCGACCAGGTACGTCTGGGTGCATGCGGATCCTGGTGCTAGGGCTATGGGCGCGCCCAGCACGACATCGACGATGTTTCCCGCATCATCGACCTGAGTATCCCCGGATGAAGCCATCGGAAGAAGCACTTTGAAGCGATCGACCCATTCCGGCCTCCGTTCGATTTGGCTTGGAGAGATGTAGCCGACCTTGGTTCCAAAGACCAACGGGATCGACCCGTCAAACGGCTTTGACTCTGAATGCTTGTAGTTCGTCTTCAGCGACTGTCCGAACGGGTCGTTGGGGCTCACGACGCTTGACAGAAACGAAGTGGATCGCTCCTTAACCTTGTGGACGATCGAGGCAGCTCGGTTGTCCCGGATCACGACGCCCTCTCCCTCGCGGAGGTCGCGGACGGAGGTCGAAGCAACCTTGCCGTTGATCCGCGTTGAGATCTCGCAGTCGCCGTCGTGTTCGCGATCCCAGAGGAAGTAGTTGACCCCTCCGCGGATCTTGGCGGTTGGAAAGCAGTCGTAGATCTTCGGGTTGTCGACGATCGTTCGAAGTCGACGGTCGGCAATCATTCGCGTTCGGAACTCGCCAAGTCCCTTGCCACCCGTGAACCAGCGCGAAGGCGTGATCATCAGCAAGTAGTGTGGGTCCAACGCGACCGCTCGATCAACGAACATCTGGTAGAGCGGCGTGATGTTGGCGGTCTTGTTACCCGCAGAGTCCTCCATGCCGATCTGGTACGGCGGGTTCCCGACGATGACGTCGAACTTCATGTCTTCCAGCTCCTTGGTCGGGTACGCGTCGTGGATGAAGGCGTAGGCGTAGTTCTCGCGGTCCTCGCCGCGCTCGAGATCCTCCGGGGCGCCGCAGATCTTGCAGCGCCCACCTGAGTCGAAGTCGTGCTCGGCTTGGACGAAGGGGATGTTCCCGGCGTCGTCGTCGAACTTGATGACGGAGTGCTCGCCGGCGGCGTGGCGTGAGTAGTAGACGGTGCGGCGAGAGATGATCCCGGTCAGCTCGGTGATCCCGCAGCCGTAGATCATGTTGCGAAAGATGTGCTCTCGGCGCTTCTTGAAGTCGGGCTCCCATTCGACGAGGCCCTCGAACAGCAGGCGCTTGACGATCTCGCGCAGGAAGACACCCGACTTGCTGCACGGGTCGAGCCACTTGAGGTCCGGATCGCGCCAGACCTCGTCGGGCAGGAGATCAAGCATGTCGTTGGCCAGCTTCGGCGGGGTCGGGACCTCGTCGCTCGAGAGCTGCGCCAGGCATTCGAGGATGTCAGGGACGTGCTTGCGCTCTTTGACCGGGCTCATGCTGCTCGCTGGTCGTATGAGTCGGCCGTCGCCGGCGTTGTCTGACGCGCTAACTCGGAGTAGTGGACCGGGCGCTCGTCGCGCGGCGGGTCTGTGAAGAAGAGGATCAGGTCGGCCTTGCTCCCACTCAGCGGCTTCGTCCATTCACGAATGAAGGTGCCATCGCCTTGCGACACGTACTCGATCAGCTCGATCTCATCGGCTTCGGCAAGCGTGTCCGCCTGGATCACGTTGGTCGTGAGGATCACCTCGACGGCTTCTGCGAATCCTTGGGATGCACACCCAGCACCCAGCTCGGCGTCGGCGATGTCCTCAACGATCGCCCGCATGCGGTCGCGGCTCTCCAGAACGTTGTCAACGCTGATGTCGATGCCGTAGATGGAGCTGAGTGCTCGCAGCATCCGGTCCTCAACCCGCTCCGCGCTTCCGTAGCGCTCTTTGGTGATGAGCGCGAGCTTCCGCCGGAGGATCTCGACCAGGAAGTTCCCAGACCCGCAGGCCGGCTCTAGGAAGCTGCGATCGACGTTCTCCGGGTCCTCTATCGAGGGGAACATGTCTGGGACGAGATCGAGCATCGCATTGACCTCGCGCTCGTGCGTGTAGACCTCGGCGAGGTCGCGGACACGCTGGCGTGACTTGATCTGGGGGTCGGTGCGAGGCGCTTCGGGCATCTAGAACAAAGGTAGCCCGGGGGCGGGACGTACGCCCCCTTGCGAGCGCTTGAACCGTCGTGCCACCGCGCTCGTTGCGGGCTACTCTCGGCCTCATGAACCCGCACTTCTTCGTTCAGGGGGAGGACCTGGTGGAGCTCGAGGAGGAGGAGCTGACCGAGGCGGACGGCTTGCAGACGTGGATCGCCGAGCATCCCGAGCTCCTGGGCGGCGCCGAGATGGAGCCGGAGGACCCACGGCGTTTTCTCCTAATCAGGCGCGAAGCCCCGGTCGAGGGGCTCAGCGTGGACCACCTCTTCATCGATCAGGACTCGATCCCGACCCTGGTCGAGACGAAGAAGGCCGAGAACCGGCAGGCGCGCCGCGAGGTCGTCGCCCAGATGCTCGATTACGCGGCCGAGGCGTCGGCTGGGTGGTCGGCCGAGAAGCTGGAGGGGTGGCTGGGCGATCGGTGCTCGGCGGATGGGCTCGATCCGGAGGAGGAGTTCGCGGGGCTGGAGCCGAGGCTTGACGACGCCGGCGAGTTCTGGCAGCGCGCGGAGGAGAACCTCCGCGCGGGCAACGTTCGCCTCGTCTTCGCATGCGATCGCATCCTTCCCAGCCTTCAGCGGGTGATCGAGTTTCTGAACGAACGGATGGACCCGACGGAGGTCCTCGCCCTGGAGGTGCGCCGGATGCAGGCGTCCGGCCAGGAGCTGTTCCACTCCCGTCTGATCGGCGCCACGCAGCGAGCCCGTGCGATCAAGGGTAGGTCCCGGAAGACGGACGTCATTCCCGCGCTTGCGGATGCAGGTCTGCTCGAGGACGGCTCGACGCTTTGGGTGCTGCCCCAGAAGCTTCCTGGGCAGCCGAAGCCGGCGGCTGACGATCCCCGGCTCCGGATGACGCTAAAGATGGACGGCGGCAGCCCGAGCGTCGTCTATGAGCCCCCGGGTTCGCCTGCCAAGGAGCTGCCGCCGAGCCGCGCCTTCGATGCCGTCAGACGCGAGACCGACTCCTCTTACACGGGTGACCGCTACCGCGCCGTCCACAGTCGCCTGGCGCTGGAGCCCGGCGGCAAGAGCCTCGGGGCTCTTGCTCGAGAAGTGGGCGCCTGGAGCGAGTAACTATCTGGCTGGCGTTTTCCCGCTCGGGATCATTCCCACCTGAAGCACTGCGACGCTGGGCGGATTGTCCCGCTCGGGATAAATCGGCTTGAAGTTTGCACGCCGGTCGGTCTATTGTCCCGAGCGGGAAAATGACTCGTTCAGATCCGATCACAGATCCGGTGGCCCTTGGTCGTCTCATCAGGGCCCGGCGGCTCGATGCCGGGCTCACGCAGGGTGAGCTCGCGGATGCCGCCGGCACTTCGTTGCGGCTCGTGTCCGAGGTCGAGCGAGGGAAGGCGAACGCCAGGCTCGAGAGCGTGCTCAAGCTGCTGCGAGAGCTCGGCCTGGAGATCCGGCTGGAGTCGCGATGAGCGCGCTTGACGTGCACCTTCATGACAGGCGGCTCGGCACGCTCGAGCGGATCGAGGGAGGCCGCCTGCGGTTCACCTACGACGGGGGCGTTGAGGCCGACATGCGCCCGCCGCTGTCGCTGTCGTTGCCGGTCAGGACCGAGGCGTACGAGGACGCGGAGTGCCGAGGCTACTTCTCCGGGCTGCTGCCGGAAGGGGGGTTCCTGCGTGGCGTCGCGAGGGCATTCGGCGTGTCGGCTTCTAATGCGTTCTCGGTGCTCGACGCGATCGGGGGCGAGTGCGCTGGTGCCGTCTCCCTGTCGCCGTCGGGAGCTGAGAGGCCGGCTGCCGGTGGTCCGAGGTGGCTCGACCCGCCGGAGCTCTACGAGGTCTTGGCGCAGACGCCCGAGAGGATCATGGCGACCGGCATCGACGGCGAGGGCCTGCGTCTGTCCCTGGCTGGCGCCCAGGAGAAGTTGCCGGTCATGTTCGAGGGAGGCCGGGTGGGGGTCACCGGTGGCGATCCGCCGAGTACGCACATCGTCAAGCTGCCGATCCCCGGTTATCAAGACACCGTCGCCAACGAGAACTACTGCCTTGCGCTCGCTGCGGCGAGTGGCTTGACGGTTGCCGAGTCCGATGCGCGGTCCTCAGGCGCTTCTGACGCCTCTGACGAAGCCGACGATTCCATCCCGTTCCTCCTAGTTACCCGCTACGACCGCGTGGAAGGCCCGGTGCGGCGGCTCCACCAGGAGGACCTATGCCAGGCGCTCGGCCGTCCTCCCGAGGTCAAGTACGAGGCCGAGGGTGGTCCTTCGGTCCGGGACTGCGCCGACCTGATGACCCGGCACTCGGCGATTCCGGCGCGCGACCGGCTCGCGTTCTGCGACGCGCTGCTGTTCAACCTCGTGATCGGCAATCACGACGCCCACTCCAAGAACTACTCGCTGCTTCTCGAAGGTCCTGACACGCCGCGGCTCGCCTCCCTCTACGACCTGCTCTCAACCGCGATCTACCCCAATCTCTCCCGAAAGCTCGCGATGCGTTACGGAGGGGAGGACCGGCCCGGGTACATAGAGCGCCGACATCTCGATCGCCTTGCGCAGGATCTGGGGATGCGGGGGCCCGCACTGGCGCGACGGGCGGCCGCCTTGGCGGATCGTGTGGAGGCGGGCGTACCACTGGCCGATGAGCGGGCGGCTGCCCATTTCCGGGACCCGGAGATCCTCGCCAAGATCAAGGATCGCGTCGAGGCGGGGCTGAAGATCCTCCGAAGGGCGACGGTCTCGCCGAACTGATCGGCGCGGCCGTCGAGGCGCGACTTATTGCTGGTTCGGCACAGATTCGGCACATGTGGGTCTTGATCGGTCACATGTGGGTGGGCAGGGTGGGGGCATGTCTGATCACGAGCCGATTCACGTCACCGTCCCTGGCAGCCCCGACGATCCTCGCGTGCCCAAGAGCATGCCCGGCGTCGTCGTCCACCACGTCCCTGAGTTGCACCCTGACGACGTCTGCATCTTCCGTGGGATCCGTATGACGACCCCATCGCGAACCCTCATCGACCTCGCCGAGGTGATGGACAAGGAGGAGTTGCGCGGGTGTTTCGCCCGCGCCGAGGAGCAGGGGCTCCTCGATCCAGAGCAGCTGGCAGCCGCACGGGCTCGGGTGGAGTGGAGGCCGTCCCTGGCGATGCTCGACGAGGTGATCGCCGAGTTCGCTTGATGCACCGAGGGATGGACCGCCTACGCCGCCGAGCGGCCTCGCTTCATCCACCAGGCGACCCCGATGCCGGCCGCGAGCACGACGGCGCCGAGGACCACCTTCCCGGTCGGGCCGACGATGTGGTCGACGCGGTCGTAGTTGCTGCCGAGGGCCCAGCCCGCGCCGATCAGGGCGGCGTTCCAGATGGCGGAGCCGGCGGCGGTGAGGAGGGCGAAGCGCCCGACCGGCATCTCCGAGAGTCCGGCTGGGATGGAGACGATGCTGCGCAGGCCGGGGATCATGCGGCCGCCGAAGACGAACCAGGCCCCCCAGCGGTCGAACCACTCGTCGGCACGGTCCATGTCGGCATCGCTGATCCGCAGGACGCCGCCGTAGCGGAGGAGCAGGGGCCGACCGCCGCCGCGGCCGATTGCGTAGATGATCAGGGCGCCGAGGACCGATCCGATCGTCGCCGCGAGGACCGCCAGCGGGTAGTTGAAGTGCCCGGTTCCGACGTAGAAGCCGGCGGCCGGGAGGATCAGCTCGGAGGGGATCGGCGGGACGAGGTTCTCGAGCAGGATCAGCGCGGCCAGCCCGGGGTATCCCGCGTTCTCGACGCTGTCGCGGGCCCAGTCGCTCACGGAGGCCGTCAGGATCATGCGCGCGGACGGTACACATCGAGCGAGGCGCATGAGTTATCGTATCTGATAACGCCAACACATGCCCGAGCCCGCCCAACCCGATCCCTCCAGCGCCAGCCGTGAACTGAGCGCCGTGCTCCGTTCAGCAGCCCGCTCGCAGCAGCTCGTGCCGGACGCCGTGCTCGTCGGTGGCTCTGCGCCGGCGCTCTATGCGGGACACCGAGACTCGTTCGATTACGACCATGTCGTCGCGGACCTTCGCGATCGCTTCGACGTGGTTCTCGAAGCGATCGAGTCCGAAGGGGATTGGGTCACCAATCGCGTCGTGCCCGGGGAGCTCATCCTCGGACAGCTCGGCGACATCGAGGCGGGGGTGCGCCAGATGATCCGGCGGCGGCCGCTTGAGACCGTCGACGTCGAGATCGAAGGGGCGGGGATCCTCCGGGTTCCAACCGCCGAAGAGGCGTTGCGCATCAAGGCGTTCCTGATCGTTCGCCGCAACCAGACCCGCGATTACCTCGACACCGCTGCGCTGGCTCACCGCTACGGCCTTCATGGCTCCGCGCGGGTGCTGGCCGACATCGACGCCTACTACGGGGACCAGCATGTCGACACGGCGCCTGAGGATCTCGGCGTTGCCTCCCAGCTCGTGCGCCAGCTCGCGGATCCGCGCCCGGCTGATCCGTCCGTAACGAAGGAGCTCGACTCCTACCGCAACCTCTCCGGCGAGTGGACCGATTGGAAGCACGTGCGCGAGGCGTGCGCAGATCTCGCGGAAGCCATCCTGGACACCGGGGGCGAGACGACGTGAGCCTGGCCTTTCGCAATCTCGGCATCGGACCGCAGCGTCCCGTCTCCGAGTGGCCGACGGAGGGAGTCCAAGCTGCGCTCGAGCGTGGAGGACTGCCGGAATGGCGGCGTTTGGCCATCGCGATTCGGGCGGATCCGTGGGGCCGGACCGCACGGCAGGTCGAGGAGGTGCTCGGGCACTCCCGCCCTTATGGCGTAGCGCCACTCATGGAGCACGCGCTCGCCGCCGCCCGCGATGCGGCGGAGCTTGTCGAGCGCGACGCCGTGGCATCAGAGCTCAAGGAGCTCGTCGCTCGGGCGGGCACCACCCAAGCTGAGTTCGCACGCCGCCTCGGGACCTCGCCGCCTCGCCTCTCGAGCTACGTCAACGGCGCGGTGGTGCCGGCGGCGACGCTGATGGTGCGGGCGCGCACCGTCGCCGCACGCTCCACCGGCGGCTGAGCCGGACTACGCCTTCGCCTCGGCCTCCGCCGCCCGCACCGGCGCCGGGGTGAGCGCCGCGGCGCCGATCACCAGCACGAAGGCGAGTACGCGGGCGATACGGCCGAGGGCGTCGTCGGGAACCGGGTCGCCGAAGACGATCGGCCCGGCGGCGATCGTCAGCGCGTTGGCGGCGACGGTCGTCATCGCGATCACGGGGACGGCCTTTCCGGTCTGCAGGCTCTTGGCCGAGACCGTCAGCCCGACGAACGAGGCGACGATGATGACGAGCACGAGGGGGTGGACGAACACGGTCACGACGTTCTCGCCGAAGGTGCTCGTCTGCGCCTTGATCGCCGTGTCGGAGACGGCCCAGAAGAGCCCGGCGGAGGCTCCCAGAGCGACACCCATGTGCTTGGACCCGTTCCCGGCGAAGCCGACGGCGATCGCGAGCGCAGCTACCGCTGCCAGGAACGTCCACAGGGTCTCGGCGTCGTAGTCGGAGTGCGCACCGCCGCCGGAGCCCTCGATCGTGGCGGCGAGGAAGGCGAGGCCGAGCGCGGCGAGGCCGACGCCTATCCACTCCCGGCGCGTCACCGAGTGGGCGAAGAGGCGGTCGGCGACGACCGTCAGCAGGACGAGCCCGCCGGCGATCACCGCCTGCACGATCGAGATCGGCGCCAGCGCCAGCGCCGCCACGTGGAACCCCCAGGATCCGATCGCGATGAGGATCCCGGTCACGTACCAGCGGTTCTTGAACAGCGCGAGCGAGGTCCGCACCGGGCGCCGCCACTCCACCTCGGGCGACTGAACCGCGCCGCGGTGCTTGTAGAGGAAGCCGACGACGGCGAAGAACGCGGTCGCGACCGACATCAGGATCCCGATCTGAACGGAGAGGCTCATCGGAAGCGGGGCAGGGTAGCGGGCGGGACCCGGTCTGCGGCGCGTCCCGTGGTCCTAGGCGGACCACGGCGTGCGTCGCGGGGGACGTGCGAGGCGGGGGCGGGTCTGCGATGCGTTCCGTGGTCCTAGGCGGACCACGCAGGGCGTCGCGGGAGCCGCGCGAAGGGGCAGGGTAGCGGGCGGCGAAGCCGCGCCCGGTCGATCGGCGTCTCTAGGCGACGGTGTCGGGGGGCGTGGGCCCCCCGCCGCCCAGCGAGTCCGGCGGCGGCTCTGGGGTACCCGGCGCGTCCGGTCGCGCCTCGGCGAGGCCGCGCTCGGCCTCGTCGTCGAGGCGGATCGCGCGGATCGCGTGCTCGTCGGGAAGCTTGTCGAGGACCTCGCGAATCACCTGATGGACCTCGTGATCCTCGTGACCGAAGTCGTCGAGAAGCGAGTGCAGCGCGGTATGGGTGATCTTGAGCTGCGCCGGGGTCAGCTCGAGGTGGTACTTGAACGGGCTCGGCCCGGTGCCGCCTTCTTCGCTCATCGTCTAGATCGTGCCTGATCCGGCGGCGCGATGCACCTCAGGTCGGCTTCGAGGCCGCGCGCCGGCCGTTGACCCGCTTGGTGGTTGTGCCCTTCGCCGACTTCTCCGAAGCCTTCGCAGCCTCCAGCAGCTGCTTGATCTCCGCCTCGATGCCCTCCGCGACCAGCGTCACGTCCTCCATCGCGTCGTAGTCGCCGAGCAGGCCGAAGTCGATCTTCCCGTTGTAGGACATGATCGCGATCGCCAGCGCGTGGTTCTCGGGCAGGAACGCGACCGGGAAGATGTCGAGCAGCTCCCGGCCGAGCACGTAGAGAGGGAACTGCGGGCCCGGGACGTTGGTGACGATCAGGTTGAACAGGCGGGTGGAGAAGTTGATCCGCGAGGCCTGCGCGAGCAGGGTCGGCGGCGCGAAGTCGTTGAAGCGCGTGATCATCTCCGCGCCGAGTGCCTTCTTCGAAGACTTGACGTCGTCCATCGCCTCCCGCACAGTCCGCAGGCGCGCGACCGGATCCTCGACGTAGACGGGCAGCGGCCCGCGCACGGCCGCGATCTGGTTGCCGAGCTCGCCGTGCTGATCCTCGGCCCGGATCGAGACCGGCACCAGCGCCCGCAGCTCCAGCCCCTCGGTCCGCACGCCGCGGGCGCGCAGCCACCGGCGCATCGCGCCGGCGACCGTGGTCAGGACGACGTCGTTGACGGTGCCGCCGAGCTCTCCCTTGATCCGCTTCAGATCGGCGAGGTCGCCGCGGACCCAGACGAAGCGCCGGTGCGGACCGATCGGGACGTTGAGAGGCATGTCGGGGGCGGGGTTCGCGAACTCCCAGGCGACCTCCCCGAGCCCCTCGGCCGCTTGCTGGACGCTGCGCAGCGTCGAGTTCGGTGAGCCGGCGACACCCGCCGCCCTGCGCACCACACCCAGCGGCGCTCGCGCGGCGCTGCCGAGCCCGCGCGCGGCGAGGGCCGCCCCGGACGGCTCCGGGCGCGGAATCCACTCGCGGGGTGGGCCGGTCGTCTCGGGCACGGGCTTGACGTCGAAGAGGACCGTCGCGATGTCCACGCCGGAGACGCCGTCGACCAGGGCGTGGTGGGTCTTGGAGATCAGCGCGAAGCGCTTCTTGCGCAGGCCCTCGACCAGCCACAGCTCCCACAGCGGCTTGGTCCTGTCGAGCTGCTGGGAGAAGACGCGAGCGCCCATCCGCCGCAGCTCGTCCTCGCCGCCCGGGGCGGGGAGGGCCGAATGGCGGACGTGGTAGCCGAGGTTGAACTGCGGGTCGTCGACCCAGAAAGGCCGGCCGGTCTCGACCGGCGGGAAGGCGAGCTTCTGCCGGTATCGAGGAACCAGGTGCAGGCGGCTCTCGATGTGGGCGAGCAGGTCGTCGTAGGCCGGCGGCGGCCCCTCGAAGATCGTGATGGCGCCGACGTGCATGTGGCTCGTCCCGGATTCGTTCGCGAGGAACGAGGCGTCGATCGCCGAGAGCCGGTCCATGTGTCCCTGTGCCATGGGCTGAACCTATCGCCCCGGCCCGCGCCGCGCCACCGGATCGGTCCCCCGGCGGCCGCTCGCCGGGATAGTCTCGCGGCGATGGATGCAGACGCCATGAGCACCGACAGCACCGACGACGAGCGCGCATCGGTGGCCGCCCGGCTGGCCGGGGCGACGGGGCTCGAGCGCGCCGTCGCCGGGGCGGTCGAGGAGGCGATCGTCCGCACCGTCCAAAGCGACGCGGTGATCCAGGCGATCGAGCGGATCGTCGAGGACGGGCGGCTGCAGCAGGCCATTCAGCAGTCGATCGACCCCGACAGGATCGAGGTGATCGTCCGCGAGGCGATCGAGAGCGAGGTCTCCGATCGCATCTGGATCGAGATCCTCGCCAGCAACAAGGCGCAGATGCTCGTCGAGCGGGTCGCCGAGGCCCCCGAGGTCCGGGCTGCGATCGCGCAGCAGGGCTTCGGCCTCGTCTCCGACATCGGCCGCCAGGTGAGCCGCATCACCGAGGCCCTCGACGACGTCCTCGAGCGCGTCGTGCACCGGATCTTCCGGCTCGGCAGCCCCGAGCAGGAGACCAACCAGGCCGGGCTCGTGACCCGCGGCGTCGCCTTCGCCATCGACGTAGGGCTCTACCTCGGCTTCATCTCGATCGTCTCCGGCCTTCTCTCCTCGATGTTTACAGCCATCGTCGGCAGCGATGACGGCGTCTCGCTCGGCGCGATCGCAGGGCTGACGACCTTCGGGTTGCTGTTCGGCGGCGCGGCGTTCGTGACGTTGTGGACGCTGGTGGGTCAGACGCCCGGGATGCGGTTCCTCGGGATCAGGCTGCAGCACGACGGCTCCAACGAGATTGGGTTCAAACGCTCGCTCAAGCGCGCGCTCGCGTTACCGATCGCCCTGCTGCCGGCCGGCCTCGGGCTCTTCTGGATTCTCGTCTCGCCACGCCGCCACTCGTGGCTCGACTCGATCGCCGGCACCGAGGTGATCTACGACGAGACGTCGGCACCGTGGTCGATCAAGCCCCGCGAATGGGTCAACGATCCGGCGCGGGGACGGCGATCCGACGGCGATCCCGAGGCGCCCGCCCAATCGCCTGTCGAGCGGGCCTGATCTCTACCCTGTGGGCATGCCGGCCTCCGAGCTGAACACGCCCTCGCGCGTCCTTCTGGCGGCCCCGCGCGGGTACTGCGCCGGGGTAGACCGCGCCGTGCAGACGGTCGAGCACGCGCTCGACATCCACGGCGCGCCCGTCTACGTCCGCAAGGAGATCGTCCACAACAAGCACGTCGTCGAGCAGCTGAGCAAGCGCGGCGCGATCTTCGTCGAGGAGGAGACCGAGGTTCCCGAGGGCTCCCTCGTCGTCTTCAGCGCCCACGGCGTCGCCCCGTCGGTGCACGAGAACTCCGCCATGCGCAACCTGCGCACGATCGATGCGACGTGCCCGCTCGTCACCAAGGTCCACGTCGAGGCTCGCAAGTTCGCGGCGGAGGGCTACACGATCATCCTCGTCGGCCACGACGGTCACGAGGAGGTCGAGGGGACGACCGGCGAGGCGCCGGAGTCGATCATCTTGGTCGAGTCCGTCGCGGACGTCGACGCGCTCGAGGTCGATGATCCCGACCACGTCGCCCTGATCACCCAGACGACCCTGTCGGTCGACGAGACCGCCGAGATCATCGACGCGCTGCGCCGGAAGTTCCCCAACATCACGAGCCCGAAGTCGGATGACATCTGCTACGCGACGACGAACCGCCAGCTCGCCGTCAAGCAGCTCGCGCGCGAGTGCGACCTCGTCCTCGTGATCGGCTCCAAGAACTCCTCCAACTCGAACCGGCTCGTCGACGTCACACGCGAGCTCGGCACCGCCTCCCACCTGATCGACAAGGCGGCCGAGGTGGACGAGGCGTGGCTGGAGGGGGTCGACACGGTCGGCATCACCTCCGGCGCCAGCGCCCCCGAGGAGCTCGTCGAGGAGCTGGTGCAGTTCTTCCGCGACCGCGGCACCACCGAGATCGGTGAGCTCCGCGCGATCGACGAGGACGTGCGCTTCATGCTGCCGAAGCCGATTCGCGTCGAGCTCGCGGGCGCGGGCTCCTAGCGACTAGCGCGACACGGCCCGCAGCGCCGCAGCGTGCCGGCGCAGCGCGCCCGAGCCCAGGCGACCGGGGCCGAGCTCGACGACGAACGCGGTCCCCCGCCGCGCGTCCGTCCAGCGGGTGGCTGTGCCGGGAAGCTGCTCGCCCCGGCACCGGTTGAGCTCCATCCGCGAGATCCGCGCGTAGAGGCGCTGCAGCCGGGCCGGCCCCGAGCATGGGCCCAGCACCTGGTTCCAGGGCTGGTGGAAGATGACCGTCAGGTCGGGATCGAGCCGGCGGACGAGATCCGCGAACGCGCGCGACTCCGGCTCCGAGAACGGGCGTGGGCCGCCGTACTCGAGGCTGCCCGGCGGCGAGGCATCGCTCCAGTGGAAGGGGAAGTTGCGGTTCAGGTCGACGCCGTGGGCGTTGGTGCGGGTATCGGCCTCGTGGCCGTCGGGGTTGACGCTCGTGACCGTCCAGACGGCGCTGCCACGCGGGACCTCCCGCTCCCGGCGCAGGGTGCGGACGACGGCCCGCCCGGCCTCCTCGTCGCCGTGGATCTCGCCGACGACGAGCGTGACGCGACTCGCGTCTGCCGGGCCGAGGCGCCGCGCGATCAGCTCGCGTCCCTGGACGCTGCGGCCGAACTCGATCCGGGCCGGCTCGCGCCCGGCATGGCTGCTCGCGGCCGTCAGCAGGCCGAGCACCGCCAAGACGGCGAGAGCGGCGAGCCCGGCGAGCCCGCCCGGCCCGCCCAGCCGGCTCAGCCTGCCGAGGCGGGCCGTGGCTCGCCTCACCCGCGGATGCCGGGAGCGAAGGACAGCGACCAGATCTCGATCGAGTCGTCCGGCCGGAGGGCCACCTCGTGGTCGCCGTGTGAGGGGTGGGAGGCGAGCTCGTAGAGGCCCGGAGCGGTGACCTCGATCGGATCCGCATCGGTCCCGTCAATCGCGATCCCGACCTCGCCGCGACCGCCGAGCGCCGCCCAGGCGCCTCCCGCTGCGTACTCGACCTCGAGCGGCTCGCCGGGCTCACCGCGCCACGCGACGTCGTAGGAGCCACCGGGGAAGAGCTCGTCGCTGGGGCGCATCAGCTTCGGCGCCCGCCCGGGATCGCCGCCGACGGGCGGGTCGAGCAGGCTCGCGGGCAGCTCGCCGTCGGTGATGGCGTCGAGCTCCACCCGGATCTCGGCCTCAGTCTCGTGGTAGGCGCCCTCGCCGAAGTGAGCCCAGCGCAGGGTGCCGCCGCGCCGCCAGACGAAGGACGAAGGCCAGCCCTCGCATCCGTAGGCATGCCAGATCCGATGCTCGTGGTCGTTGGCGACCGGGAAGCTGATCCCGAGCCGCTCCAGCGCCGCGTCGAGGTCCGCATCGGAGGTGGCGAGGCCGTTGCGGGGGGAGTGGACTCCGAGGACCGTGAGCCCCGCCTCCGCGAGCTGCGCGTGCAGGCCGCTGACGAAGGGGAGGGTGCGGACGCTGCTCAGCTCCCCGACCTCGAAGAAGTGGACCAGAAGCGGTCCGCGGGCAGTCACCCGCTCGCTGACGGGCTCCGGACCCCGCAGCCAGCTCAGGCCGGGCGGGAAAGGCGGCAGGGGGACGTCGGAGCGGGTCGGCTTCACGGCGCGAGCATCCCAGAACGGCGCTTCACCGTGCCCGCCCGCCCGGGCGATTCTCTAGCCTCGGGGGCGAAATGAGCCGCTCCGACCGCGCGATCGGGATCGTCCTCGGCATTGTGATCGGGATCGTCGCGCTGGTCGCATTCGTCTTCCTCGGCTCGAGCGGGTCGATCGACGCGCCGTCGATCGACCACGGCCAGGCTGAGCGCAACGTCACTGAAACCACCGGCGGAAGCACCCCTTGACGGGTTCCCACCTCCGCCCCGAGAGCGCGGGCGCAGCACAACGACCGCGGAAGGAGCACTGAAGCATGCAGTCGACAGGAGCGCGCGTCGCGGTGGTCATCGTCGCCATCGTGATCCTCGTGGTCGGGTTCATCGCCCTCTCGGGCGGGGACGATTCCGGCGATTCGACCACGGCCACCACGACCACGACCGACGCTGAGACCACCGGCGGTGTCGACAAGGCCGACAAGACCGACAAGCAGGAGCAGGGCGAGGAGCCCGAGGTCCCGGTCATCGAGGTCAAGGACGGCCAGCCCGTGGGCGGCGTCCAGGAGCTGACGTTCAACGAGGGCGACACGATCCGCTTCCAGGTCGACTCCGACACCGCGGCGGAGGTCCACTTCCACGGCTACGACGTCGGTCAGGACGTCGAGGCAGGCGGCTCCACCGAGTTCGAGGTACCCGCTGACATCACCGGCGTCTTCGAGGTCGAGCTCGAGGAGACCGCCACTCAGATCGCGCAGATCACCGTCAACCCGTGACCACGTCCATGGCCCGAAGGGGAGCTCTCGGCGCGGCCGTCGTGCTGCTCATGGCGGCCGTGGCCGTCTTCTTCCCGCAGGTCGCCTCAGCCCACGCGCTGATCGGCAAGCAGGACCTCCCGCTGCCGGAGTGGCTCTTCATCTACGGCGCGCTGCTGATCCTGCTCGTCTCGTTCGTCGGGCTGCTCGTCGGATGGCAGGAGCCGAAGCTGGAGGACCGCCCGACTCACCCGCTCGCGCGGGCATCCCGGATCCTGCTCAGCCGCCCCGTCGGCTTCATCTGCGGGCTCGCCGGTGTCGGCCTCCTCGTCCTCGTCGTCGCCACGGGGCTGACCGGCGACGTCGCCCCCGATCGCAACTTCTCCCTGACCTTCGTCTTCGTCACCTTCTGGATCGGACTGACGCTCGCCAGCACCCTCTTCGGGGAGGTGTTCCGCCCCCTCAACCCCTGGCGTGCGATCGCCCGTACCGTCGCGGCGGGCTTCAGCAGGATCGTCGGCCAGCGCGTCTCCGCGCCCCTCTCCTATCCGGAGTGGCTAGGCCGCTGGCCCGCCGTCGCCGGCCTCGTCGGGTTCCTGTTCCTCGAGCTCGTATGGGGCCAGTCCGGCTTCACCGTGGCCGGGATCACACCTCGCGACGTCGCGGTCGCGAGCCTCGTCTACTCGCTGTGGACGTTCATCGGAATGGCGCTCTTCGGCATCGAGAAGTGGACCGAGCGCGGCGAGACCTTCACGGTCTACTTCGGGATGTTCGCGAGCCTCGCGGCGCTGACCGTCGAGGACGGGGAGCTCCGTTCGCGCCGCGTGCTCTCCGGCACGACGACATGGGCGACCGAGCCCGGCTCGCTCGCACTGGTCCTCATCGCGATCGGCGGGACGACGTTCGACGGCGCCCAGGAAGGGGTCCTCGCCGACCCGATCGACTCCACCTTCAGCTTCTTCAACGACCTCGGCATGTCCCAGTTCGGCGCCCTGCGCGTCACCGACACGCTGTTTCTGCTCGGCACCCTCGGCGTCGTCGCGCTGATCTTCTGGGCCGGGATCTTCGGGATGCGGATCGTCGAGCGCGACCGGTCGGCGTCGGAGCTCGGTCGCACCTTCGCCCACTCGTTCATCCCGATCTCGCTCGCCTACGTCGTGGCCCACTACTTCAGCTACTTCGTCTACCTCGAGCAGGCGCAGTTCACCTTCCTGCTCTCCGACCCCTTCGGCAACGACTCCAACTACTTCGGCACCGCGGGTGGCGGCATCGACTACAACGTCATCAGCGCCAACGCCATCTGGTACGTGCAGTTCGGCTCAATCGTCGTCGGCCACGTCATCGCGCTGGCGATCGGCCACGACCGCGCCGTGAAGATCTGGGGCTACACCCGCGACGCGGCCTGGTCGCAGGTCTGGATGCTCGTGATGATGATGTTCTTCAGCATGCGGCGGGCTCTCGTGCTCTCGCAGCGAACAGTGGTCATCGTCGTGGTGAACGTCGGCGCCGGCCGTCGGCCGGGGGCGGTGTGCTCCGACGACGATGGGCTCGCCGATCACGGCGCGCGCCGCGCCGCAGTCGCGGGTACCGGAGACCTTGACCAGGTAGGCGCCGGGATCGACGTCGTCGAGCGGGATCTCCCAGCGGCCGCCGCCATCGGGCGGTCGCTCCCGAGCTTCTTGCGGCCCGATCCCCGGAGCGCTCGTACAGCTTCACCTTGCGGCCCTTGCGGCAGGAGGCGTTCGGACTGCTCACGCGACCGTGGAAGGCCGGCACGCGGCTGGAGATCGAGACGCTGGAGTCGGCCCGGGCCGCCATCGACGGGGCGGGCGCGAGCAGGGCCGCGACCACCGCGGCGGCCGCCACGATCCAGCCCGCGCGATCCATGCGCCAGGTTCCCGCCATTGCGGGGATTCTGGCACGGGACGTGGAGCCCCGTCAGCCTTCTTCGGCCAGACCCTGGATGGCGGTCGTGATCCGCGCGCGGTCGGAGGGCTGCAGGTTCTCGACGCGGAGCACCGCGTTGGCGGCGCGGAAGCAGGTGAGCGCCGGGGCGGCGTTGCAGCGCTCGAACTCGTCGCGGGCGTCATCGGCGCCGTCGAAGACGAGCAGCGAGGCGGCTCCGTTCTCGCCCTCGGTCTCCTCGCCCTCGCCGGTGGCGCTGGGGGCGACGCTCGCGAAGGAGACCTCGTGGACCTCGATGCCGTCGGGGTTGGTGGTCAAGACGGGCCCGAGCTCGAGGGTCGCCCCGTTGTCGTTCATCGCGTCGATGAAGCTCTCAGGCGTGAACTCCTTCTCCCCGCCGCAGCCGCCGAGGACCGCGACGGCCGCGATCGCGAACGCCACGGCGGCCGTGAGCGCAGGGTGCATGCGGCGGCATCTCGGGGTCCGGATCCTCATGGCGAGCGACGCCGGATTATCGCCGGGGTCAGAAGCTCAGGTGCTCAGGAGCAGGTGCTCAGGGGGCGAGCAACTCCGCCAGCCGCGCGGAGAGAGCCTCCGAGAGCGCGTCGGCGACGGCGCCCTCGGGCACCCGCTCGACCAGCTCGGCGAGGAAGCCCTCGATGACCAGCGACTTGGCGATGCTGCTGTCGAGCCCGCGCGAGGTCAGGTAGAAGAGCTGCTCGGGGTCGACCTGGGCGACCGCGGCGGCGTGCGTGCAGGCGACGTCGTCGGCCTCGATCTGCAGGCCCGGGATCGCGTCGGCGTGCGCCTTCGACGAAAGCAGCAGGTTGCGGCAATCCTGGAAGGCATCGGTGCGCTGAGCACCCTCGTCGACGTTGATCATCCCGCGCCAGACCGCGGTTGAGCGGCCGGCGAGGACGCCGCGGAAGGAGAGGTCGGAGAACGTGTCCTCGGCCGCGTGCTCCTGCGTGGTGTCGTAGTCGAGGTGCTGGCGGCCGGTGCCGGCGTAGGCGCCGGTGACCTTCGCGGAGGCGCCGCGGCCGGCGAGCTTGGTCTCCATGCGGATCTTGCCGCGGGCGGAGCCGAAGCCCAGCGCGACCCACTCGAGCGAGCCGTCCCGCTCCACCTCCGCTCGCTGGGAGGCGAACGCCCAGGAGCTGGGGGAGAGGTCCTGCCCGCAGATGTAGCGGAGCGAGGCGTTGGGGCCGACGATCAGCTCGGTGACGCCGTTGAACATCGCGTCGACCTGATCGTCGGCGGAGACGTAGCGCTCCCAGACCTCTGCCTCCGCTCCCTCCTCGAGGACGATCAGGGTGCGCCAGTTGAGCGTCCTGCCGCTCTCCTGCTGGACGGCGGTCAGGGCGATCGGCGCATCGAACCTGGTCCCGGCGGGGACGTAGATGAGCGCGCCGCCGCTCCAGCCGGCGTCGTTGATGGCGACGAAGGGGTCGTTGCCCGCCTCGACGATCGTGCCGAGCCGCTCGCGGACGAGGTCGCCGAAGCGCTCCACGCCCTCGCTCAGCGGCATCACGACCGGCGCGTCCGGGCGCTTACGATCATCTGTGCCGCCGGTCTCGGCGCCTGCGCCCGAGACGACGGCGCCGTCGACCTGGATCAGCCCGGCGGATCCCTCCGGGACCGCGAGCCGCGCCGAAGCGGCCTCGGCCGCGGCGATGTCACCCGGCTCGGCCGGATCGTAGGCGGAGAGGTCGAGCCCGGAGAGGTCGTTGAACTCCCAGCCGCGGGTCTTCGGGCCCGGGAGCGCGAGCTCCTTGGCCGCATCGACAGCCGCGGCGCGCCGCTCAACGAGCCAGGCCGGCTCGCCCGTCTCGGTGGGCGTGGCGACGGAGCTATCCAATGGAACCCTCCATCTGCAGCTCGATGAGGCGGTTGAGCTCGACGGCGTACTCCATCGGGAGCTCCTTGACGACCGGCTCGATGAAGCCGTTGACGATCATCTTCGAGGCTTCCTCCTCGTCCAGCCCGCGCGACTGCAGGTAGAAGAGCTGCTCCTCGCCGATCTTCGAGACCGAGGCCTCGTGACCGACGTTGGCGTCGCTCTCGTCGATGCGGATCGTCGGGTAGGTGTCGGATCGGGACTCGGGGTCGAGCAGGAGCGCGTCGCAGACAACCTTGGAGCGGGCCTCGGTCGCGCCCTTGGCGACCTCGAGCAGCCCGCGGTAGGTGGCGCGGCCGCCGTCCTTGGAGATCGACTTGGCGAAGATCGACGACGTCGTCTTCGGCGCCGCGTGAATGATCTTGCCTCCCGCGTCCTGGTGCTGGCCGTGGCCGGCGAAGGCGATCGAGAGGATCTCGCCGTGGGCGCGCTCGCCCATCAGGTAGACGCTCGGGTACTTCATCGTCACCTTCGAGCCGAGGTTGCAGTCGACCCACTCGACGGTCGCGTCGCGCTCGGCGATCGCCCGCTTCGTGACGAGGTTGTAGACGTTCTGCGACCAGTTCTGGACGGTCGTGTAGCGGATGCGCGCGCCGGGGCGGGCGATCAGCTCGACGACGGCGGAGTGCAGGGAGTCGGTCGAGTAGACAGGGGCGGTGCAGTTGTGGGAGACGACCCCCTCGCAGACGTAGCTCTCGTCCTCCTCGACGGACATGTTGTAGACGGTGCAGTTCGCCTCGATCACGTCGATCGAGGAGATCGGCATCCAGACGTAGCCGTCGGAGATGACAGCGTGAGCGTTGGTGGCGCGCTGTTGACGTGGAGTCGTACCGAGAACGACTTCCTCGAACCGTGGGTGGTCCGCCTTGCAGATCGCGACCTGCCACATGTCGCGACGCGGTGCCTCGCGGTGAGAGCAGCTCAGTGATGCGCGGATTCCGAGTGAATGAAGGAGCTCGCGGACGCGCTGAGCAACCGCCTGGTTGGTCTGGTTGATTCGATACAGGTCCTGCCCTGCGTCGAAGGAGCCCTCGCCGTCGTAGAGGCCTCGGACCAGGGCAGCACGCTCCGCTTCGCCCAAACCGAAGACCCAGTCGGGGATCCGCAGATCAGGCGTCGTCCGGCCGAACGTCTGTGAGAGGAACCGGGCGGCGCGGACCGAGCCGTAGCGAAGGGAATGGGCGGCGCGGTCTTTGTACTCGTGGTCCCACGGCTCGAGTCCGAACGCTTCCGCCATCGCCTCACGGGTGAAGTCGCGGATCTCGTCCTCGTGGTCGGCACTGTCGAAGTTCACGTAGGACGTGTTCTCGGGAACGGAGCCCTCGGCCAGGTAGAGGCCAATCAGTCGGCAGGTCTGGGGCGTGAGATCCACATCGACGCGCTCGACGACCGCGGTGTGCCGCCCGCGTCCGATCGAAACGTCTACCCCCCAGCTCTCATCGCGGTCGAAGCCCGTCTCGATGTTCGTCGGGAGCCCCAGGTAGTCGCCCTTCTTCAGCTCGTGGGCCTCAAGCCACTCCGGCCTGAACTCGCTGTTGTGTTCTCTTGCCTGCTTGCGCTTGACCGCGTAGAACGGGTGTGCCGGAGTGACGGCAAGCGACCGGTAGCCCTCGCCCTGGAAGCGGATGTGGCGGATCGGACCGACAAAGCGGCGCTGTTGAGGCTCGCGGACTCGACGGAATCGGCCCTTGTGCGTAAGCACCTCGTCGCCGGCCTCGATCTCCTCGATCGGCTTCTCGCCGTCGCGGACACGAACCATCGAACCGGCGCAGAAGCAGCCTTCGATGTAGTGAACGTCGGAGCCCTCGTCGGCGATGATCAGCGTCCGCTCGAACTGGCCCATGTTCTCGGTGTTGATCCGGAAGTAGGCCTGCAGCGGCATCTCGACCTTGACGCCGGGCGGGACGTAGACGAACGAGCCGCCCGACCAGACGGCCGAGTTCAGCGCGGCGAGCATGTTGTCGTTGGCCGGGATGATCGATGCGAAGTGCTCGCGGACCATGTCCTCGTGCTCGCGCAGGCCCGTGTCCATGTCGAGGAACTGGACGCCCTGCTCCTCGAGGTCCTTGCGGACCTGGTGGTAGACGACCTCGGACTCGTACTGGGCGCCGACGCCGGCGAGGAAGTTCCGCTCGGCCTCGGGGATGCCGAGCTTGTCGAAGGTGTTCTTGATGTCGTCGGGGACGTCCTCCCAGCTCCGCTCCGCCTTCTCGGAGGCGCGCACGAAGTAGTGGATGTCGTCGAAGTCGATCTGGTTCAGGTTCGCGCCCCACTGCGGGATCGGGCGCTCGAGGAAGTGGTCGAGCGCCTTCAGGCGGAAGTCGCGCATCCACTGCGGCTCGTCCTTGTAGTCGGAGATGTCCTCGACGAGCTGGCGCGAGAGCCCCTTGGGCGCCTTGTAGACGTAGCCGGTCTCGGGATCGTTGAAGCCGAACTTCTGCTTGTAGTCCTGGTTGATGTCCTTGATCGCCTCGCGCTCGGCGAGCTTCGGATCAAGTGCGGCGTTCTCGGGGGGTGGGGTGCTCATGGGGTGGTGGCGCCTTTCAATCGACCTGCAGCTTGATCTCCCCGTCGTCTACGCGGACCTCGAAGGTCTCGACCGGAACGTAGGCGGGGAGGGTCCTGGGGCGGCCCGAGCGCAGATCGAAGATCGATCCGTGGCGGGGGCATTCAACGGTACATGCGACGGGATCGAAGTCCCCCTCGGCGAGCGGCCCGTCGTCGTGGGAGCAGCGGTCCTCGATCGCGAGCAGCTCACCGTCGCAGTTGAAGACGCCGATCTCGATGCCGTCGACCTCGACCAGCTTCATCCCGCCTTCGGGAAGCTCTTCTGCTTTGCATACGGTGTGCTCTGCCATGGGGACGCAGGGCGGGGATCCGATCGAATCCCTAGCCCGAAAGTCGGATTTTAGCGCCCGGCCTCGGCGGGGAAACGCCCGCCCGCCCGCGGCGACGTTCGACCCCTCCGACCGCGATCATCCTGGCGCCGGTACATGAGCAGCTCCACCTCCATGAGCGGGACGGGATCCCGCACGACCCTCGGTCCGATCGCCCCGAGCCCGATCGAGGTCGGCGGCGGCAGCGCCATCGTGCTCACGGGGGAGCTCGGCGCCGACGCGTCGGGATTGACAGGGCTGTGCGCGCGGCTCGGCGACGTCGAGGTTTCGCTCGGCGCGGCCGGCGTCCGGACGCCGTCGGGGCGACGCATGTGGTGGGCGACGGTGCCGCTCCCCGCGGGCACCGCGGCCGGTGAGGCGCGCGTGGCGCTCGTCGGCTCCGGGCCCGACGGAGAGGTCGAGCTCGGCCTCGGCACCGCCACGATCGGTGAGCCACCGCCACCCACTTGGCCGCCTTCCGCAGATCCCGGGGGAGATGGACCGCTGATCGCGATCGCGATGGCCACCTACGAGCCGCCCGAGGACGCGCTGCGGCGTCAGATCGACTCGATCAGGGAGCAGGGATGGGAGCGTTGGATCTGCCTGATCAGCGACGACGGGTCCTCGCCGGAGGCCTTCGCGGTAATCGAGAGGGCCGTCGCCGGCGACCCTCGCTTCGCCGTCTCGCGCTCCGAGCGGCGCCTCGGCTTCCTACGCAACTTCGAGCGCGCCCTGCGCGCGGTGCCGGCGGAGGCGGACCTCGTCGCCCTCGCCGACCAGGACGACCGCTGGTACCCGGACAAGCTCGAGCGCCTCGCGGCCACGCTCGACGCGACCCCGGCGGCCCGGCTCGCCTTCAGCGACATGCGGATGACCGACGGGAAGGGGGCGGTCCTCTCCGACACCTACTGGTACCTGCGCCGCGAGCATCACGAGGACATGGCGTCGCTGATGGTCGCCAACGTCGTCACGGGCGGCGCCTCCCTCTTCCGCCGGAGCCTGCTCGACGACGCACTGCCCTTCCCGCCGGCGAACCCCGACCACGCCGTCTACCACGACCACTGGCTGGCGCTGTGCGCGCTCGGGACCGGCGAGATCGCCTACCTGGACTCCCCGACCTACGACTACACGCGCCACGACGAGTCGGTCACGGTCCGCGAGGCGCCCAATTGGCTGCGGCCCGAGCACGGCTTCGCGGGGAGGGCTCGGCTGCACTGGCGGCGCCTCACCCGTCGCCTCCGTATGGGCTCCGCCAGCCCGGGCTTCGCGGCCGTCTACCGCGATCGCTGGTTGCTCATCGATCAACTCGCGACAGCGCTGGAGCTGCGGCTCGGCGACCGTCTGACGCGATCCGCGCGCCGGGACCTGCGCCGGCTCGAACGCGCCAGGCGCTCGCCGCTCGCGGCGGGGTGGTTGCTCGGCCGCTGCCTGCGGCCGCTCGTCGGCCGCAACGAGACGCTCGCCCGCGAACGCGTGCTCTTCGGCGGCCTGCTCTGGCGCTGGATGCCCTGGTTGCCGCTGTGGCGCCGGGACGGCGCCGAGTGAGCCGCGCCCGCGCCCGCGCCGCGGCGGCCCTCGTGGCATCGGCGCTCGGAGCGCTCGCCGCGGCCGGCTGCGGCGGCGATTCGGGGCCGGAGCCACCGCAGCGCTGCATCGCTCGCTGGAACGAGGACGAGATCGCGAAGACGCTCGGCAGGCACGCCTACGACGGCCATCAGATCCGCGGCGCGAAGGTCGAGGAGATCGAGGCGCCGCCGGAAGCGAAGAACATCCGCTCGGAGCGCACCTGCCTCGTCGTCTTCGCGACCGCCGAAGGCGACAAGGAGGAGGGCCGCCTCGGCCTCGTGATCACGCGCTTCGGCTGGTCGCAGCTCTTCGAGCTCGGCTACAGCGACGCCGAGCTCATCGAGCTGCAGCGCTCGGCCGGCGGAGACACCAACGCGGAGCTCTTCCCCGACGGCTCGCTCGAGTGAGGCGCGCAGCCCCAAGCCGAGATATCGGCCTCAGGCTTCCCGCTGAGGCATCGAATGCCTCAGAACGTGTCAGGCGCCTGCGCCGGGTCGCCCTGCTCGCCCTCGTCCTCCCAGTCAGCGGGCTCACCGAGGCTCGCCGACTTGACGACCTTGAGGCCGAGCATCGCGCACTTCATCCGCGTCGCCGAGATCTCGATCCCGAGCAGGTCGAGGACCTCCTCCTTCGGCAGGCGCAGGAGCTCCTCGCGCGTCTTGCCGACGAGCTCGTCGGTCAGCAGCGAGGTGGCCGCCGTCGAGATCGCGCAGCCCTGGCCCTCGAAGGAGACATCGCTGACCCTGCCGTCGTCGTCGAGCTTGATGAAGACGTGCTGCTCGTCCCCGCAGAAGGGGTTCGTGTCCTCGTAGTCGAGGTCGTAGCTCTCGAGCCGCCCGAAGTTGTGCGGCCGCTTGTAGTGCTCGAGGATCTGATCGCGGTAGAGGTCGTCCATGCGCCCCCGAACGGTAGAGGTTCGGTCCAGCGGCTTCGGGTAGGGGTGAGGGCGGTAAGTGCAGGCAAGGGAAGGAATCCCACCGATGAAGTCACGAGTGAAGTCGAGCTCGGTCGTCGCCGTCGCGCTCGTCGTGCTGGCGCTGGCCGTCCCCGCCGCGGCGAGCGCGGCGTGGGGCGCGATCGCGCTCAACGTGCCGACCGGACAGGCGGGGGTCGCCTACAACGAGGGGTCGAAGTCCGCGGCGAAGAAGGCAGCGATCAAGGATTGCCCCGGCAAGTGCAGGGCCGCCCTGATCGTCCTCAACAAGTGCGGCGCGATCGCGGTCAACAACAACGGTCGCTACGTCGCCGGCTTCGGCAACTCCAAGAAGGAGGCCGTGAAGAAGGCCAAGAAGAAGGCCAGGAAGGCGGGCGGCGGGGCGAAGCTGATCGCCTTCGTCTGCAGCGGCTGAGCCGAGTGAAGCCGCGGCCGAGGGGCTACAGGCCGAAGATGGATCGGGCGTCGTCGAGACCCTCGATCATCCGGTCGATCTCCTCGGCCACGGTGTAGACGCCGAAGCTGGCGCGGGCCGTCGCTGCGACCCCCAGCCGCTCCATCAGCGGCTGGGCGCAGTGGTGGCCCGCCCGCACGGCGACGCCATGGCGGTCGAGGATCTCGGCGACGTCGTGAGCGTGCAGGCCGTCGAGCTCGAAGGAGACCGGCCCGATCCGCTCCGCTGACGGCGGCGGCCCGAAGACGCGCAATCCCGGCACCTCGGCGAGCCTCGCCAGGGCGTGGGCGGACATCTCGCGCTCGTGCGCGAGGACCGCGCCCATACCGACCCCGTCCAGCCATCGCAACGCCGCCGCGAATCCGATCGCCTGCGCGATCGCCGGGGTACCCGCCTCGAAGCGTGCGGGCGGATCAGCCCAGGTAGTTCCCTCCTTGGTGACCTTGCGGATCATCGACCCGCCGCCGAGGAACGGCGGCATCTCCCGCAAGAGGTCAAGTCGAGCCCAGAGCGCTCCGATTCCCGTCGGCCCGTAGGCCTTGTGGCCGGTGACGGCGTAGAAGTCGATCCCGAGCTCGGCGACGTCCACGGACATCTTCGGCGCGGCCTGGGCGCCGTCGACGAGGATCAGGGCCCCGGCGTCGTGGGTGCGTCTGGCGATCTCAGCGATCGGGTTGAGAGTTCCGAGCACGTTCGAAGAGTGGGCAACGGCGACGAGCTTCGGCTCGCGCGCCAGCGCCGCATCGAGCTGGTCGAGCAGGAGGATCCCGTCGTCGTCGATCCCGACCCAGTCGATCTCGGCCCCGACCCGCTCGGCGAGCTGCTGCCAGGGAACGATGTTGGAGTGGTGCTCCATCTCGGTGAGGACGATCCGGTCGCCCGCGCCGACGTTCGCGTCCCCCCAGGCCCGCGCGACGAGGTTGATCGCCTCCGTCGCGTTGCGGACGAAGATGATCTCGCGGCGGTCGCGGGCGCCGAGGTGGTCGGCGACCGTCGCTCGGGCGCCCTCGTAGGCGGCGGTCGCCTCCGCCGAGAGGGTGTGGGAGCCGCGGTGGACGTTCGAGTGGTGGCGGCGTTCGTAGCGGTCGACCGCCTCGATCGAGGCGAGCACACGCTGGGAGCTGGCTCCCGAGTCGAGGTAGGCGAGCGGCTCGTCGCCGATCCGGCGGCTCAGGGTCGGGAACGAGGCCCGGATCCGTTCGATGTCGAACGCGCGCGGTGCCGTCGCGGTCTCGGGCGCGCTCGACATGCCGCCTTGCCGCGGGCCGCTAGGCGGCCGCCGCGACCTCCTCCTTGATCCAGCCGTAGCCCTTCTCCTCGAGCTCGGAGACGAGCTCGGGACCACCCTGCTTGACGATGCGGCCCTCGTACATGACGTGGACCTTGTCGGGCTTGACCATGTGCAGGATGCGCTGGTAGTGGGTGATGATGAGGACGCCCATGTCGGGGCCCGAGAAGCGGTTGACGCCCTCGGCGACGGTGCGCAGCGCATCGATGTCGAGGCCGGAGTCGGTCTCGTCGAGGACCGCGATCTTCGGCTCCAGCAGCGCCATCTGCAGCATCTCCATGCGCTTCTTCTCGCCGCCGGAGAACCCGTCGTTGAGGTAGCGGCTGGAGAACTCCTGCGGGACGTCCATCAGCTCCATCGCCTCGCGGGTCATCCTCGCGAAGTCCTTGATCTTGATCTCCGGCTCACCGCGCGCCTCGCGATGGGCGTTGACGATCATCCGCAGGTACTTGGCGACGGTCACGCCGGGGACGGCGACCGGGTACTGGAAGGCCATGAAGAGCCCGGCGCGGGAGCGCTCGTCGGGGGCGGCCTCGGTGATGTCCTCGCCGAGGAAGCCGATCGTTCCGTCGGTGACCTCGAGGCTGGGGTGGCCCATGATCGAGTTGGCCAGCGTCGACTTGCCGGAGCCGTTCGGCCCCATCAGCGCGTGCACCTCGCCACGGCTCACCTCGAGGTTCAGGCCCTTGAGGATCTGCTTCTCCTCGGCGGACACGTGCAGGTTGTTGATCTCCAGATCAGCCATCGATCTCCAGTCTCGTTTCAGGTCGTTTCAGAGTGGGTCCGCAGCAGCGCATCAGGCGGCGCCGGCCGCGGTCACTTTCAGCTTCTCGTTCTCGTTGCCGCGCTGCTCGAAGTCGACGAGCTCGGCCAGGGTCGTCCCGGCGAGCGCGCGGGTGATGCCGCCGTGGACCCGCGTCCAGAGCAGCTTCGTCGAGCAGGCGGCATCGCCGTCGTGCTCGTGGGAGCAGAAGATCCGCCCCTCGCCGCCATCGACGAAGCAGTCCATCGGCGCGATGGGACCCTCCAGCGCCTCGACGACCTCGAGCAGCCGCACATCCTCGGCGGGGACGGCGAGCCGGTAGCCGCCGTGAGCGCCGCGCTGGGAGACGACCAGACCCGCATCGCGGAGCTTCGCGACGAGGTGCTCGAGGTAGGAGAGGGGGAGGTTCTCGCTGTCGGCGAGCGCCGCCAGGGACACCGGTCGCTCGCCATCGCGGCGACCGAGGGCGACCATGAGGCGCACTCCGTATTCGGCCTTCGTCGAGAACAGCATCGACCAAATCCTAGCGACGAGGTCGGTTTTCGCCCGCGCCCCTCGCATCGGCGACCGCCTGCAGCCGCTCCCGGATCAACCGCCAGGGGTGGATCTCGACCTTGCCGCTGGCGGCGCTGCGCAGCGCGCGGCCGAGCAGGGAGCCGGGGACGCCGTCGTCGGGAAGCGTGATCACAAGCTCGACCTGGCCGGGCACGACGCGACGCGGCTGCGGGTCGCCGGGGGAGATGCTGTGGAACAGCTCCAGGGCCTCCTCGTTCTCCTGCAGCACCGAGGCGACGAAGCGCTCGATGCCGTTCTCACGCGCCCGCTCGATCAGCCGCTCGAGCATGGCGGTCGCCGCTCCCCGTCCCTGCCAGGCGTCGACGACCGCAACCGCGACCTCCGCCTCCTCGGGAACGTCCCCGCGCACGTAGCGGGCGACCCCGACGGGGTCGCCGCCGGGCGTGAAGCCCAGGACCGCCTCGTGGTCGGCGTGGTCGACCTCGGTGAGGTAGCGGAGGTCGGCGCTCGAGAGGCGGTTCATCGCCGTGAAGAACCGCCGGTAGCGGGACTCGGGGCTGAGCGCGTTGAATCCCGCCGCGATCGCGTCCTTGTCGTCGGGCCGCACCTCGCGGAGGGAGATCTCGCTGCCGTCGGCGAGCGTGACCTTGCTCTCGGGGTGGACTGATGTCGTCATCTCGGGGGAAGGTAGGCCACCGAAGCCCGGGGCGTCCCAGCGTCGGACCTGTCACCCGGAAGTGGACTTCTTCTCTGTTCTCCGGTGACAGGTCGACCGAAGGCGGCGAACCTGTGCCGGGCGTTCCGTCAGGGCTCGATCAGGCCGCGGCGGATGGCGTAGCGGACGAGCTCCACCCGGTCGCGCATCCCGAGCTTGCGCATCGCGTTGGAGCGATGGTTCTCGGCCGTCTTCTCGGCCAGGCCCAGAAGCTCGGCGATCTCCTTGTTCGTGTGCGCCTCGGCGACGAGCTTGACGACCTGCTCCTCGCGGGGGGTGAGCTCCTCCTGGCTGCTCTCGCCCTCGCCGAGGACGTCCCGGATCAGCGCCTGCTGCGCCTCCGGGGTCAGGAAGGGCTCGCCGCGCTCGATCGCGTGGATCGCGTCGATCAGGTCGCTGTCGGCGGCGCGCTTGAGCACGTAGCCGGATGCGCCGGCCTTCAGGGCTTCGAAGAGATAGCGCTCCTCCTCGTGCATCGAGAGGATCAGGATCGCCACCTCGGGCGCCTCGCGGTGGATCTCGCGAGTGGCTTCGAGGCCGTTGAGCTCGGGCATCTTCACGTCGAGGATCGCCAGGTCGGGCCGGAGCTCGAGCGCCATGTCGCGCGCTTGGGCACCGTCGGAGGCCTCCGCGACCACCTCGATGCCGTCCTCTCCCTCGAGCAACTTGCGCAGGCCCGAGCGAACGATCCCGTGGTCGTCTGCGATCAGGACCTTCATGATCTTCCTCGCTGATTCCGTGAGTGCATCGTCCTCCTCATCGGCATCTATGCCCGAAGTGTTACCCGAGTACCGGCGCCGGGCTCGGAGTCGATCTGCAGGGTGCCTCCACAGAGGAGGGCGCGTTCGCGCATCCCGCCGATACCCAGGCCTGGTTTCGCGGTCTGCGAATCGAAGCCCGGACCGTCGTCGGTGACCCTCAGCTCGAGCGAATCGGAGGCACCGATGAGGCGCACACGGACGTGCTCGGGGGAGCCGTGCTGGATCGAGTTCGACAGCGCCTCCTGGGCGACGCGGTAGGCGACGAGCTGCACGTCGTCGGGGATCGCCGAGACGTCCCCCTCGGGCTCGAAGGCGGCGGCCACGCCTGCCCTGCTGCCGATCTCGCCGACGAGGCTAGCCAGCGCCGCCTCGAGGCCGAGGTCGTCGAGGGTCGTCGGGCGAAGCTGCCTCGCGATCGCCAGCAGCTCCTCCATCGCCTGCGTTGCCACGGCGTTCGTCTCCGCGAGCTCCGCCTCCAGCTCCGGTGGCGCCTGCCGCCGCAGGGCACCGAGGCGCAGCAGCAGGCCGGTCAGCGCCTGGTTCACCTCGTCGTGGAGGTCCAGGGCGATCCGCGCCCGCTCCCGCTCCTGCGCGCCGAGGACGTCCTTCGCCGCCTGGCGCCGTTCCGACTCGAGCCGCTCGAGCATCTCCCGGAAGGAGCGCGAGATCCGTTGCACCTCCTCGGGCCCGTCCAGATCCTGGACCTCATTGGACGGCATCGGGCGGGTCAGGTCCGCGTGCTCCATCTCCTCGACCAGGTCCTCGAGGGGCTCGAACCGGCGCGACAGCAGGTAGACGTTCACCGCGACGGTCGCCGCCACCGCGAAGCCGAGCACGATGCCGGTCGCCGCCCCCCTGAACATGCTCTCCGGATTGGAGGCGATCGAGGCGGCGACGACCGCCGCCGCGATCAGCAGCAGGTTCACCACCAGGACCTGGGTGAGGAGGGTTCCGCGTCTCATCTATCTGGCTCTCTCGGCTCGCTTGGCGCACTCCCTTAGGGACGCCTTAAGCGATATTCGCTAACTATTCGTCGCCACCGCCCGATCCCCTCAGGAGGACCAGACGATGCAGACCACCCGTAGTTCCAACTTCGCAGCCGGCCTCCGGACGACAGCCCTGCTGGCCGGCCTCGCCGGCCTTCTCGTCGCGATCGGATTCGCGATCGGCGGCGCGAGCACGGCGCTGGTCTTCCTCTTCATCGCGCTCGCGATCAACCTCGGCACCTACTGGTTCAGCGACCGGATCGCGCTGAAGATGAGCGGCGCGCAGCCGATGACCGAGGAGCAGGCGCCGCAGATCTACGAGATGGTCAGGGAGCTGACGACCGCGGCGAAGATGCCGATGCCGCGCCTCTACGTCATCCCGCAGGCGCAGGCGAACGCGTTCGCCACGGGCCGCAACCCCGACAACGCCGCCGTCGCCGTGACGGCCGGGATCACCAAGCTGCTCTCCCCGAACGAGCTGCGCGGCGTCATCGCCCACGAGCTCGCGCACATCCGCAACCGCGACACGCTCACGCAGGCCGTCGCCGCCTCGATCGGCGGCGCGATCACCTACCTCGGCTACATGCTGATGTGGGTCGGGGGCGACGACGAGAGCCCGCTCGGCCTCGTGGCCTCGCTGCTGCTCGTCCTCCTCGCGCCGATCGCCGCAACGATCATCCAGCTCGCGATCTCCCGCCAGCGCGAGTTCTCCGCCGACGCCACCGGCGCGCAGATCGCCGGCGACCCGGAGAGCCTCGCCTCGGCCCTGCTCCGGCTCGAGCAGGGAGCCAAGGACGCCCCGATGCAGGTGAACCAGGCGACCGAGTGCCTCTACATCGTCAAGCCGTTCTCGGCCAAGGGCGTCGCCGGTCTCTTCAGCACCCACCCGCCGATCGAGGAGCGGGTCAAGCGGCTGCGTCAGATGCGGCCGTCGCTGTAGTCCCGGGCCCACCCTGGGCGGCCCTCGCTATACTTTCTGAAGTGACTCCTCCCACCGACGTCAAGACCCGTGCATCCGGCGCCGATCTGATCTCGCGCGCCAAGGACTCGATCGAGGAGGTGCAGCCGACCGAGGCCCGCGACGAAGCCGCGCGCTCCGATTCCCCGGCCACCCTCGTCGACGTCCGCGAGCAGCACGAGTTCGAGGAGCGCCACATCGAGGGCGCGATCCACGTTCCCCGCGGCCACCTCGAGTCCCGGATCGAGCAGCTCGTTCCGGATCGCTCCGGCCGGGTGATCCTCTACTGCGCCTCCGGCAACCGCTCGGCGCTCGCCGCGAAGACGCTGGCGGATGAGCTCGGCTACGAGAACGTCGCCTCGATGGCGGGGGGCATCACCCTGTGGCGCGATCGCGGTCTGCCCGTCGTCACCCCTCGCGCGCTGACGCAGGAGCAGAAGGAGCGTTACTCGCGCCACGTGCTCGTTCCCGAGATCGGTCTCGAGGGTCAGCTCAAGCTGCTCGACGCGAAGGTGCTGCTGCTCGGCACCGGCGGGCTCGGCTCGCCGACGGCGCTGTACCTCGCCGCAGCGGGGGTCGGCACGCTCGGGCTGGTCGACGACGACGTCGTCGACGCCTCCAACCTGCAGCGCCAGGTCATCCACAGCACCGACACGATCGGCATGCCGAAGACCGAGTCCGCGCGCAAGGCGATCGAGGCGCTGAATCCCGACGTCAAGGTCGTCGAGCACAACACGCGCCTCGATGCGAGCAACGTCATCGAGCTCCTCGAGCAGTACGACATCGTCGTCGACGGGGCCGACAACTTCCCGACTCGGTATCTCCTCAACGACGCCTCGGTGCGTCTCCGCAAGCCGGTCGTCTCGGCCTCGATCCTCTCCTTCGACGGTCAGATCTCGACCTTCGTCCCCTTCGAGGGCCCCTGCTACCGCTGCCTGTACCCGACACCGCCTCCGCCCGAGCTCGCGCCGAGCTGCGGCGCCGCCGGCGTCCTCGGCGTGCTGCCGGGGATCATGGGGTTGCTGCAGGCGCTCGAGGTCGTGAAGCTCGTCACCGGAGCCGGCACCCCGCTGATCGGCCGGCTGCTCCTCTTCGAGGCGCTCGGCACCGAGTTCACCGAGCTCAAGGTCAAGCGAGACCCCGCCTGCCCGATCTGCGGCCCCGACGCTCCCGAGATCGCCGACGAGGACCTCGGCAAGTTCCCCGACTACGACCTCTTCTGCCAGGGGTGACGTCTGACGGGCCGGGACGCCGGAGATAATCCTCCCGGCGCGATCGGTCGGCTCATGGCCTGCGGCCACTTCGCCTTCCTCTTCCTTGATCAGCGACGTCCCGACTCCGTCAGTCCGAGAAAGCTAGGTTTCCCGCCATGCCCAACGTGAAGATCCCGCCCGTTCTCCGCGCCCAGACCGGCGGTGAGTCCATGGTCGAGGCCGACGGCGGTTCAGTCGGCGAGGTCCTGCGCAGCCTGACCGAGGCCCACCCGGACCTCTCCAGGCAGCTCTTCGACGACGCCGGTGAGCTCAACCGCTACGTCAACGTCTACCTCAACGACGAGGACGTCCGCCTGCTGGACGGGCTCGGCACCGCGGCGAAGGAGGGCGACACGGTAGTCATCCTCCCGGCAATGGCCGGAGGCCAGCCGACGCGCTAGTCCGGGTCGCCGCCCGTGAGGTCGGTGAACGCGATCCACGACGGCTTGCTGTCGCGGTCGCCGTCGACGAGGCCCGCCGTCGCGCACCAGGTGCACTCGACGCCGGTGTCGACGTCGCGCCACGTGAACCAGATGATGCCCTCGAGCCCGAGCTCGTCGCGGCGGTCGAGCAGGTCGCCGAGGCTCTCGCTCAGCAGCTGGCCCTGCTCCTCGGGCGTCTTCGCGAGGTCGCTGCCGGCGCGCGGGTTGGAGCCCCAGCCGATCTCGGTGACCCAGAGGCCGGCGTCGTCGCCGACCTCCTCGACGAGGGCGTGGGTCTTGTCGACCTGGTCGAGGACGTCGTCGACGTCGGGGGCGTAGGGGTGGACCCCGACCGCATCGATCGCGTCCTTCATCCCGCGGTGGTCGTAGACCTGGCGCAGGAAGTCGATCGAGTTGATCGCGCCCTCAGACTGCGGGGTGATGAACATCCCGGCCGTCATCACCTCGGCCTCGGGGTCGACTCCCTTGATGACGCGTGAGGAGCGTTTGAAGAGCTCGGCGTAGGCGTCGGGGTCGGGGGCGGGCTCCCAGAAGACCGAGGAGTTCGGCTCGTTCCAGATCTCCCATGCGCGGGGCGGCTGCGGCACGAGATCGGGGTTGGACTGCGCCACGGCCGCCCAGAACTGGCCGTTGGTCCCGTAGCGCTCGACCGCGGCCTTGAGGAAGTCAGCCCACGCGTCGAACGCCTTCGGGTCGTTCGTCGGTGGGATCGAGCTGCTCTTCTCGTACGCGGTCGGGGTCCCGATCACGTAGGGGACCGGCTCCATCCCGTGCTCGGCGAGGCGCAGGAACTCGGCGTCGTAGGCGGACCAGTCGTAGGCGCCCTTGACGGCCTCGACCGTCTGCCACGAGAGCAGCACGTGGTAGCTGCCGATACCGCCCCTGGCCATGCGGACGAGATCGGAGTCGTCGGGTGTCTCGTTGGGGGCGATCCCGAAGAACGCGCCGTAGTCGCCGCCGATCGTGGTCGTCTCGCCCGGGTCCTCGTCGCCGCCACATCCCGGCAGTGCCGAACCCGCCACCAGGACCGCGAGCGATGCGAGCAGCGCCCCGCGGCGGCTCACGCCGGCCCCGGGGGGCGGCGACGCAGTGCGAACGCGGCGGCACCGCCGCCCGCGGCGATCACGAGCGCCACCCAGGCAACCGGGCCTGCCGCCTCGAGCGGTGTCTGCGGCTGGGTGGTCTCACCGACGACCCCGAGCTGGACGCCGCCGGCGTCCTCGTCGGCGTTCGGGTCCCGCTGCACGTCCTGCGTCACCTCCTGCCCGCCGCCGCTGATCCCGATCGCGTACTCGTCGACCGCGGCGCTCGCGGCGGCGGACGCCGGTGCGAGCAGCAGCGCCGTCGCCGCCAGCATCGCGGCGGCAACGACCCGAGGGCTCCTAGAATCACGGGTGCGGGCCATGAACGACGCCGAAGGGTAGTGACACGCTCGAGCATCCACGCTGGCGTCGTCTCCGGCGCGTTTGCGGCTGCGGCCGTGCTCGCCGTTGCTCTGGCCGGCGGTGGGAGCGGGGGCGTGGCGCTCGGGGTCATCACGGCGGCGGTGTGGATCGCCTTGCTGCTCGCGGTCCTCGCGGGGCGTCTTCCGGCCGGACCGCTCGGCCCCGGCTTGAGCAGCGCCGCCGCGTTCCTCGCCGTCCTGCTCGCGCTCTCGGCGCTCTCGGTGACCTGGACCACCAGCGCCGATGCCGCCTTCGAGGAGGTGGTGCGGATCGCCGGCTACCTCGGCGCCTTCCTGGCCGCCGGCCTGCTCGCCCGCCGCGCGCGCATCGGCCCGGTGCTGACCGGGCTCGCGGTGGGCGGTGTGGTCGTCTCCTTGGTGGCGCTCGGCGCGCGGCTGGGGGGCATCGGCTCCGGCGACACGAACCTGGTGGCGATCCTGCCGACGGCCGCCGGTCGCCTCAGCTTCCCCGTCGGCTATTGGAACGCGCTCGGCGCATTGATGGCGCTCTCCCTTCCGGTCCTCTGCTGGCGCGCTGCGACAGCGCCGACGGCCCGCCTGCGCGGCCTCGCGCTGGCCGGGTTCCCGCCGTTGCTCCTGGCCGGCTACATGACCTCATCCCGTGGAGCGGTTCTCGCGATCGTCCTCGGGCTGGCCGTCACGGTCGCGTACTCGGCGGATCGCCGCCGCGCCGCCGCCGCCGCCGCGCTCGGCCTGCTCGCCGCCGCCCCGGCGCTGGTGGTCGCGAGCATCGCCTCCGGCCTGCTCGACTCGCCCGGCGACGGGGCGCCTCACGGGCCGGAGCTCGTCACGATCGCGGCGCTGCTCGCCGGGGTCGCGTTCGCCCTCGTCGCGGCCGGCGGGCTCGTCGGCGGGCTCGCGGGGTCGCGCCCATTCGCGATCCGGGTTCCGATCCGCGCCGCCGCCGCCGTCGCCGCCGGCGCGGTGGTTGCCCTCGTGATCGTCGCCGGGCCCTCGGCTGTGATCGGCGACTTGCGAGCCGGGAACGACCCGCAGACGTCGAACGGCAACGATCGCGCCACGACGATCATCTCGGCCTCCGGTTCGGGGCGGGCGCAGTTCTGGGAGACGGCGCTGGAGGCGTTCGGCGACGAGCCCGTCCGCGGGATCGGCGCCGGCGGCTTCGCCGACTATTGGAACCAGCACGGCGAGGCGAGCACCCCCGCCGAGAACTCCCACTCCGAGCCGCTCGAGGTGCTCGCCGAGCTCGGGCTCCTCGGGTTCATCCCCTTCGGCGCGTTCATCGCCGTCATCCTCGGCTGCGCGGTCTCGCGCGCCCGCGCGGCGGCCGATCCCGACGAAGGCGCGGCCGCGGCGCTGGGGCTGCTTGCGGCGGGGATGATCGGCTTCGCCATCGATTGGAACTGGCAGGTCCCGGCGGTCGTGGTCCCGGTGATGGTCGCGGCGGGGATGACGGCGGCGCTGGCGGATCCGCTGCGGGCGTTCGCGTGGATGCCGCGGCCCTCTCCCAGAGCCGTGGCGTACGGGGCCGTGGCGCTAGCGGTCCCGGCCGTCTGGGCCGCCGCCGTTCTCGCACTCGGTGCGGCGAGCGTGCAGCGCAGCGAGGACGCGCTGGCTGCGGGCAGGCTCGACGATGCGGCGACCTCGGCTCGCACGGCAGCCGCGATCCAGCCCTGGGCGGCCGAGCCGTGGATCCGCCTCGCCGCGGCTGAGAGCGCGGCCGGGAACTTCGACGCCGCCGCCGCGGCTGCGGGGGTCGCGATCGACCGCAACCCGTCCAGTCTCGATGCCTGGAGCCTCCTTGCCCAGGCCCAGGCCGGGCGCGGCGAGGGGGCGGCGGCGTTCAACTACGCGTCGCGTGGAGTGGCGCTGGGAGCGGGTGGGTAGCGTGGCGATTGGCGACCGGATCCGGGGGGTACTGATACCTGCGCCCTCCGCGCCTTTATCCTGCAAGGAGGCTCGTCCGGACCCGCGGCGACGGGAACGGGTCCAACCTGAAAGCTAGGGGCTTGTTCTAGATTGCCCGAGACCATGGAGCAGAAGACGGTGGTGGACGCGACGCGCACGGAGCGCGTGGCGGCTGCACCTGTGCGGGCGGAGCACTCGCGGCTGCGCAGCCGCTGGTGGCGCGATGCCCGCCGCCGCCGCATGCTCGCGTGCGCGGACGTGCTCTCCGGCCTGCTGGCCGTCGCCCTGGTCGCCGTGCCGGCGACCCACAGCCCGTGGGCGCTGATCTTCGTGCCGCTGTGGCCGCTGGTCGCCAAGCTCTTCGGCCTCTACGACCGCGACCACCGCGCCCTTCGGCACCTGACCGCGGACGAGGTGCCCGTCATCGCCGCCTGGGCGGCGACTCTGACCGCGAGCGTCGCCCTGTTCCTGCCGCTGACGCCGGCGGGGACGCTCGGCGGAATCAGCATCATCGCCCTCTTCGCGGTGACGACCCTGCTCGCGACCTCCCTGCGCTCGTTCGCCCGCTGGGCATGGTGGAAGGCGACGCCGCCCGAGCGCGTCCGCCTCGTCGGTGACGGACCGCTGCTGGAGTCGCTTCGTCGCAAGGTCGCGGTGTTCAGCGAGATGCACCTGGAGCTCTCCTCCGAGGTGCTGATCTCCGACCTCGAGGGAGCTCGCTCCATCGACGACGAGCTCAACTCGCTCGCGGTCGGCGTCGATCGCATCGTCATCGCCGCCGAGGGTGTCGAGGCTTCGCTGATCGGTGAGCTCAAGGGCGTCTGCCGGCGCCGTCAGGTGAAGCTCAGCGTCGTCTCGCCGCTGCGTGGACCCGCCGCCCCCTCCGACTGGACAGCTCATCTGGCCGACCTGCCGATCCTCGAGTACAACACCTGGGATCAGTCGCGTTCCTCGCTGGCGATCAAGCGGATCACCGACATCATCGTCTCCAGCATCGGCCTGCTCCTCTTCTCGCCGATCCTGCTGGTCAGCGCCATCGCGATCAAGCTGGACAGCCCCGGTCCCGTGTTCTTCTCGCAGATCCGCGCCGGCCGCGACCGCAGGCCGTTCCGGATGTACAAGCTACGGACGATGGTGGCTGACGCCGAGGCCCAGCTCGGGCAGCTGGTGGACATCGACGAGCTCGCCGATCCGATGTTCAAGTTCCGCGACGATCCCCGGATCACGCGAGTGGGCTCGGTGCTGAGGCGTTTCAGCCTCGACGAGTTCCCGCAGCTCTTCAACGTGCTCGTGGGCGAGATGAGCATCGTCGGGCCTCGTCCGGAGCAGGTCGAGCTGGTCGAGCGCTACACCGGCGACGCGCTGGCGAAGATGACCGTGAAGCCCGGCGTCACCGGGCCGATGCAGGTGTTCGGGCGCGGTGAGCTGACCTTCGACGAGCGCATCGCCGTCGAGCTCGACTACGTCGAGAACGCGTCGCTCGCCCGTGACCTGGAGATCATGATCCACACCCTTCCCGCGGTGCTGCGGGGAACCGGCGCCTACTAGAACCGGCGACTGCGGGTTTCGAAGCGGGTGGAGGGCCGGCCCACAGCGGCGAGCGTCATCGTCGCCTCGCGCGGCCCCGCGGAGCGCCTCGAGCGGCTGCTGAGCTCGCTCGCCGAGCAGACGGTCCCGCACGAGACGATCGTCGTCGACAACGCGTCCCCGGGTTCCGTCGTCGGCGAGGTCTGCTCGCGCTACGCGTTCGCCCGCTCCATCCGGCTGGAGGAGAACGCCGGTTTTTCGGTCCCGGTCAACCTCGCCGCGCGCGAGGCCGCGACCGATGCGCTGGTGCTGATCAACGACGACTGCGTGTGCGATCCCGACTACGTCGAGCGGGTGGTCGCCGCACTCGATCCGGCGGCGGGGATCGTCATGGCCTCGAGCGTGATGCGCGACGTCGCCGACCCGACCCTCATCGACAGCGCCGGGATGGAGCTCGACCGGACGATGCTCGTCTACGACTACCTGAACGGCTTCCCCGTCTCAGCGCTCGCCGATGGACAGCCCGACCCGATCGGGCCATCCGCCGCCGCCGCGGCGTTCGACCGCGGGGCGTTCCTGGAGGTGGGCGGATTCGACGAGCGGATCTTCGCCTACTGGGAGGACGTGGACCTGGTGCTGCGGCTGCGGGCGGCGGGAGGGCGCTGCCGACTCGCCGCCGACGCCGGTGGGACACACGAGCACTCCGCCACGTTGGGCTCCGGATCGGCCGCGAAGAACTACCTGACCGGGTGGGGGAGGGGCTACACGCTCCGCAAGTGGGGGGTGATGAGCTCGCCCCGGCGGGCGGCCTCCGTGCTCGTCCGCGAGGCGGTGATCTGCGCCGGGCAGGCGGTCATCGACCGCAACGTCTCCGGGGTGAAGGGCCGCGTCCGTGGCTGGCGCGCGGGGGAGGGGGCGCAGTCACAGCCCTACCCGACCGATCTCGCCTCGGCGGGCCGTGGCTCCCCGCTGCTGAGCAACCTCGGCCGTCGCCTGGCGCGCCGGCGGCGACTGGCCGCGCGGGATTAGTCGCGCGATTCCACGGATCCCCGCCGCGGAACCCCCGCGGGCTCCAGCACTCCACCAGGGGTGACGGAGACCACGATCCTGGTCTGAGTCACCCCACGTCCGTGTGGGCGGCTGACGATGGGCCGACAGGGGCTCCGCTGCCTCCAGCGTCGTCCGAGCGCGTGGAACAGGGCGCCGCTGCCACTGCTAGTCGCGCAGCGCCTCGCGCACCAGCGAAATCGCGAGCTTGACGCCGATCCCGGCGTAGACGGCGAAGTTGGTGAGGGCGCCGTTGCCGGGAGCGTCGTGGCGGCGGTAGAAGCGACCCATGCCCCGGTGGAAGGCAATGTTGAGCCGGGGACCGCGGCGGCCCTCCGTCGTGCCCGCCTTGGTGTGGAGCGCTCGCGAGGTGGGCTCGTAGTAGGTGATCCAGCCCCCCTCCTTGAGCCGGGCGCAGAGGTCGAGGTCCTCCATGTACATCCAGTAGCCCTCGTCGAAGAGGCCGACGTCGTCGAGGGCGGCGCGGCGCAGCAGCATGAACGCACCGTTGACCGCGTCGACCGGCCCCCGCTCGACATCGGGCGCCCGGTAGTCGGCGAGGGCGCCGCTCTCCATCCGCCGGCCGACGCCGGTGAAATGGCCGAGTGCGCTGAGCGGGGTCGGGAAGGTGCGGCGGGCGGCGTGGTCGAAGCTGCCGTCCTCGCGGATCAGCGCCGGTCCGCAGCAGCCGATCCGCGGGTCGTCCGCGAGTCGTTGCAGCAGGGGCTCGAGCGTGTCCTGCTCGAGGGCTGCGTCGGGGTTGAGGACGAGCACCGCCGCGCCCCTCCCACGGCGAATGCCGATGTTCTGCGCCCGGGCGAAGCCGAGGTTCTCGTCCTGGGCGAGCAGCGTCACCTCGGGGAACTCGGCGGCGACCATCTCGGCCGTGCCGTCGCCGCTCGCGTTGTCGACCACGGTCACGGTCATGTCCGCGCCGGCGCCGTGCTCGCGCACCGACGTCAGGCAGCGCCGCAGCAGCTCCTTGCCCCGGAAGGAGACGATGACGATGTCGAGCGAGGCGCTCACGCCCGCCAACCTAGACGCCTGAGACGCCTGAAGCGCCTGACGTACCCAGCGCGCCGCCGGAGATCAGCGGGTGGCGATCGACGCGAACGTGCCGAGCAGCGGCTTGTCCTTGTTGTCGACCGTCAGCAGGCCCGACGTCTCGCACCACTTGCAGAGCTTGTAGGGACCGTCGCGCCACTGGTACCAGAGCAGCCGTCCGAGCCCGAGCCGCTGCCGCTGGGAGAGCACCATCTCGAAGGTGTCGTGGAGGACTTGGATCTGCCCCGAGGTCGTCTTCACCAGCGGATGCTTGCGGGGCCCCTTGGTTCCCCAGCCGATCTCGGTGATCCACAGCGGCGTGGAGCCGGCGCCTCGCGAGCGCAGGGCCGAGCGCGCCTGCTTGAGCTGCTTGCGGACGCCGGAGACGGTGGCGGCGTAGGGGTGGTAGGCGACGATGTCGGCGGCTTCCCTGACGGCGCGTGACTTGAAGAGCTCGGCGAGGAACTCCTTGCCGAGGATCGCGTGCGCGTTGGTCGGCTCGGCGACGATGCCGGCGGTCATGACCTGCGCCTCCGGGTCGACCGCGTGGATGGCCGCTGCCGAGCGCACGAGCACCTTGCCGTAGTCCTTCGGCTTCGGCTTCGGTCCCCACCAGGTGATCGAGTTCGGCTCGTTCCAGATCTGCCAGACCCTGATCGGCCTGTACGGGACGGTCGGGTTCTCGCTCCAGAAGGCGCCGCCGGGCCCGTAGCGCTGCACGAGCGTCGTCAGCAGGTCGCTCCAGGCGCGCGCCGCCTCGCCCTTGAGCACGGTGCGGTTGAGGTCGTGGGAGACCCACGGCGGGGCGCCGTAGACCATCGGGATCAGATCGATGCCGTTCTCCGCGGTCCCGCGGACGATCGGATCGGTGTAGCTCCAGTTGTAGGGGAGGTCCTTGCCGTGGCGGATCACCTCGAAGGGGAAGATGTTGCGCGTGACGCCGACGTCGGCCTCGGCCATGCGCTCGAAGTCGCCGCTCTCGTAGCCGCTCGCGTTGACGCCGAAGAACCCGGTGGGGGCCTGCGCCTGCGCCTGTGCGCCGGATGGCATGCAGAGCGCCGCCGCGAGCAGCGCCAGCAGGCAGAGGGCGGCAACGGGCAGGCGCGGGTGCGGAACGGGTGTCGCGGGGCGTGACACGAGCGCGCGATGGTAGCGGCGGCCACGGACCGCCACAACGAGCAACCCGCCGCCGCGGGGGCGGGTGTGATCAGTGGTCGAGGACGAGCCCCAGGAACTTCTGCGTGCGCGCCTGCTTGGGGTTCTCCAGCACCTCGGCCGGCGGCCCCTCCTCGAGCACCCTGCCGCCGTCCATGAAGACGACCCGGTCGGAGACGTCGCGGGCGAAGCCCATCTCGTGGGTGACGACGATCATCGTCATCCCCTCGGCGGCGAGCTCGCGCATCACGTCGAGGACCTCCTTGACGAGCTCGGGGTCGAGCGCGCTGGTGACCTCGTCGAAGAGCATCACGTGCGGGTCCATCGCCAGCGCCCGCGCGATCGCCACGCGCTGCTGCTGGCCGCCGGAGAGCCGGTCGGGGTACTCGTCGACCTTCGCCGACATCCCGACCCGGTCGAGCAGCGCCCGCGCCTTCGGCTCGACCTCCGACTTCGGCTTGCCGAGCACCTTGAGCGGCCCCAGCGTGACGTTGTCGAGCGCGCACATGTGCGGGAACAGGTTGAACTGCTGGAACACCATGCCGACGCGGCGGCGGACGAAGTCGATCCCGTCCTGGTTGGCCTTGCCGGTGATCTCCTTGTCCTCGAGCAGGATCCGCCCGTCCTCGGGGGGCTCGAGCAGGTTGATGCAGCGCAGCAGCGTCGACTTGCCCGAACCCGAGGGGCCGAGCACGCAGACGACCTCACCGCGGTTGATCGTCAGGTCGACTCCCTGCAGGACCTTGAGGTCGCCGAAGCGCTTGTGGACGTCCTCGATCCGGAGGACGGGCTCGCCGGTGCTTGATGTGTTCATCCCATCGCTCCTCCGGCTCCGCCGGTCGTCGGTGGTGTGCCGCCGGCGAAGTCGTTCATGTCGAAGTCTTCGTTGTCGTTGGATTCCCCGCTCCTGCGCGTCCGTCGCTGCTCACGTGCGATCAGCACGTCGACGAGCCTCGCCAGCGGGATGGTCACGATCAGGAACAGGATCGCTCCCAGCACCAGCCCGGACCCGTTGAAGATGTCGGACTGGATCTGGCGGCCGACGTAGACCACGTCGGCGGCGCCGAGGACGCTGACGAGCGAGGTGTCCTTCATCAGCGCGATGAAGTCGTTGAGCAGCGGCGGGATCACCTTGCGCACGGCCTGCGGGACGATCACGTACCTCATCGCCTGCCCGTGGCTCATGCCGACCGACCGGGCCGCCTCCATCTGCCCGTTGGGGACCGCCTCGATGCCGGCCCGGTAGACCTCGGCCATGTAGGCGCCGTAGGTGATGGTCAGCGAGATCACCCCGTACCAGAACGGGCTCGTCTCGCCGAGCCAGGTGGGCTTGCCCATGAAGTCGGGGATGACGTCGCCGCCGATCGGCGAGGAGAGCGAGCTGAGGCCGCCGGAGACCAGCAACAGGACGAGCAGCAGCGGGATGCCGCGGAACGCGTCGATGTAGCCGATCGTGAGCCAGCGGATCGGCGCCACAGCCCTGCCGGGAAGCTGGCGAAGGACCGCCAGGATGAGCCCCCAGATCAGCGACAGGACCCCGCCGAAGAGAGAGAGCTTCAGCGTCAGCCAGAAGCCCTCGAGGATCGGGGAGAGGTTGTCTCCCATGACCCCGAAGTCGAAGTAGTACTGCCGGATGAAATCCATGCGCGGTTCGCTCCTAGCTCGTTCCTGCCCCGCGGGTTATATCCGCACTGGAACGAGAAGGGGCGCCCGGCTGGGCGCCCCTTCCTCCATTTCCTGACACCTGCGAGGTCTTATCGCAAGCGTCGGCAGTAGGTATCGGTAGCGGATCGCTAGCCGCCGTTGACCACCGAGTCGGGCGCGTCGGTCGAGAAGTACTTCTGGTACAGCTCGTTCATCGTGCCGTCATCGATCAGCTGCTGGATCGCCTCGTTGACGCCGTCCACCAGCTTGTTGTCGGGGGCCATCGCGAACCCGTAGACCTCGTCGGTCGAGATCTCCTGGGCGATCTCGATGCCGCCCTGCTTCTCGACGGCGTCGGCCGCGAAGGGCTGATCGACGATCGCGGCGGCCACCTGCTCGGTGGTCACGGCGGCGAGGGCGTCGGCGCCCTTGCCGAAGCCGCGAACCTCGCTGGCGTCGGTCTCGTTCTCCGCGTAGTCCTGACCCGTGGTGCCCTGCTGGACGCCGACGATCTGACCCGAGAGGTCATCGGTCGAGGTGATGTCGGAGCCCTCGGGGACGACGAGCGCCTGCTGGGCCTCGTAGTACGGCCGGGAGAAGGTGACGACCTTCTCGCGCTCCGGGGTGATCGTGGCCGCTGCGGCGACGATGTCGAACTGGCCGCTCGCGACGTCACGGAAGATCGTGTCGAACGAGCTGTTCTGGTAGGTGGGCTCGAGGCCGAGCTTGCCGGCGATCGCGTCCATCAGGTCCTTGTCGAAGCCGCTGAAGTCGCCACCCTCTGGAGTGCCGATCTCGAACGGCGGGTACGGAGCGTCGGTGCCGACGAGCAGCTGGCCGTCCTGGATCAGCGTCGCGTCGGAGATGTCGATGGTCGCCGCCGTCGTGCTGTCGGTATCGGTGCCGTCGGTTGCCGTGCTGTCGTCGTCGCTGCCGCAGCCGGCGACCGCGAACATCGCGAAGAGGCCGATCAGCAGAGCGAGCACAGAGAGGGTGCGCGTCTTGGTCATCTGGTGCTTCACTCCCATTTGAGAAGGTCTGGATGGCGCCCCCGGACGGTGACGCGGTGTGAACTTTATGTGATCTTGTGGTTGCGGACCCCGCCGCGCGTCCAAAGACCCGGGGGAAATCGTTCGCCATCGGGACGGTCCCTTCACTACATTTACTGAAGTGGGACCAGGAGATCTGCTCAACCGCCCCTGCGGAGGCCAGTTCGAGAACATCCTCGAGGCCATCGGCAACACCCCCTTGGTCGAGGTGGCTCGGCTCTCCCCGAAGCCCGATGTGAGGATCTGGGCGAAGCTCGAGGGCCGCAACCCGACCGGCTCCGTGAAGGATCGCGTGGCCAAGTCGATGATCGACCGCGCCGAGGCCGAAGGGTTGATCTCGCCCGGCCAGACGATCCTCGAGCCGACCTCCGGCAACACCGGGATCGCGCTGGCGATGATCGCCAGCCGCAAGGGTTACCGCCTGAAGGCTGTGATGCCCGACAACGTCACCCCCGAGCGCTCGCAGCTGCTGTCGATGTACGGGGCCGAGATCGTCTACTCGGAGGGCGTCAAGGGCTCCAACGGCGCCGTCGAGCTGGCGCTCGAGATGGCCGCCGCGGACGCCTCCTACTACATGCCCTACCAGTACGGCAACGAGGCCAACCCGCTCGCCCACTACAACGGCACGGCGGTCGAGATCCTCGAGGAGCTCGGCCACGTCGACGCGTTCGTCGGCGGCCTCGGCACCGGCGGCACGCTGATGGGCAACGGCCGCCGCCTCAAGGAGGAGAACCCCGACACCAAGATCGTCGCCTCCGAGCCCAAGCAGGGCGAGGACGTCGACGGCCTGCGCTCGCTCGAGGACGGCTTCATCCCGCCGATCATCGACCTCTCGGTCCTCGACCGGAAGATCATGGTCTCCAACCGCGACAGCGTCATCTGGACGCAGAAGCTGCTGCGCGAGGAGGGGATCTTCGCCGGCGTCAGCTCCGGCGCGATCGCCTACGTCGCCAACCGGATCGCCGGCGAGATGGACGAGGGCAACGTCGTCTTCCTGATCCCCGACGACGGCTGGAAGTACCTCTCCTCCGGTGTGTACACGCGGAACGTCGACGAGATCGAGGATCTCGACTCGCAGAACTTCTGGTAGCCGACCGAGCCCGAACGAATCTGAAGACGTGAAGATCGCCAAGAACCTGATCGACGAGATCGTCGCGCACTCGCGCGACGACCTGCCCAACGAGTGCTGCGGGCTGATGGGCGGCACCGAGGACGAGTTCACGTCCGTCCACCGCGCGCGGAACGCCGCGGCCACATGGCTCCGTTACGAGCTCCACCCGACCGATCAGCTGCGGATCATGAACACGATCGAGGATGACGAGGGCGTCGAGCTGCGCGGGATCTACCACTCCCACACCAAGAGCGAGGCCTACCCGTCCCAGACCGACATCAACCTCGCCGCCGCCTGGCCCGACCCGCTCTATCTGATCTGCTCACTCGCCGACGACGAGAACCCGGTCGTGCGCGCCTTCGCCATCCGCGAGGGTGCGGTCGAGGAGGTCGATCTCGACGTCGTCTGAGGAGCGGGGTCCCGAGCGCCCTGAGCGTCTCGAATGCCGGCGCTGCCGCCTCGCCCACTCGGGCGAGGAGCGCTTCTGCCGGAACTGCGGGAGCCCGCTCGTCCCCGTCCGCCCCGCCGAGGGGCAGGAGCTCGACGAGCTCGCGGTCAGGGCCCGGAAGGTGCATCCGCGCCTCGCCCGCGGGGAGGTGCGCAGGGTCGCGGTGGTGCGCAACCTCGCGGAGGGAGAGCTCGTCCAGGGCATCCTGCTCGAGGAGGGGATCCCGAGCATCCTGCGCCGCAGCGGCGGCTTCGACGTGCCGGACATGATCGCCGCCGGGCCGCGCGACGTGATGGTCCCCGAGAGCGGGGTGGAGGCTGCGAGGGAGCTGCTGGCGACCGGGGCCGCGGGCCCCGACGACGGGGGAGATGACATCGAGGAGCTCCGGCCCCTGAACCGCTTCGCGTTCAAGCTCGCCGCCGGGATGCTCGCCGGCCTGCTCTTCTTCGGCGCCGTCGCCGGCGCGATCTACGCGCTCGTGCGCTGACGCGTCAGCGACGCGGGCCCGACGCGGCGATCTCGGCGACGTGCTCGCGCCAGGCGGGCTCGATGTCCCGCAGATGCGCGTCGAACGCGGTTTCGAGCGCCGCCTGGGGTCCCGCCTTCGGCAGCCGGGAGACGAGCAGGTCGCAGGCGGCCTTCCCGCGCTCCTCCTCGAGCAGCTCGAAGACGCTCCCGCCGAGGATCATGGCGTCGCGCGGGGAGGGCGGGAAAGATGGCTTGCGACCCTCGGTCATCCGCCGCAGCACCGCGGCGCGGAAGTCCGCGTACTGACCCGCGTAGTACTGGGCCCCGCCCTCGATCAGCCATGCCCATCGCAGGTAGCGGGAGAACGCGCGCGGCCCCCACGGCGGCGGCATGCGCTCGTTGTGAGAGGCGAGGACGAGCTGGGCGTAGAGGCGACAGGAGGTGCCCAGCAGCGCCCGGCGCGAGTCCGGCCCCGCGGCGCGGCGCTCGAGCGCGGAGTCCGTGAGGGTGTGGAGCTCGGTGCGGGTCGCCCATCCCGCCAGGTAGCGGCGCCCGGCCGGCGCCGAGGCGAGCCGGGCGGCGGGCAGGAACGGATGTGCACCCGACAGCCACCCGGAGTGAGGATGGAGGATCACCGTGATCCCTCCGGGGGCGCTGTCGAAGCGATCCTCGAGTCGCAGCCGCAGATCCTCGAGGTCGTCGAGCGTCCGCTCGGCGCACTCCTCGTCGCCCTCCTCGAAACGGGCGGTGAAGCTCAGTGAATCGGTCTCGGTCCAGGGCATGGGCGGGCGCCGAAGGGTATGGCGTGGCGTCAGCCGGCAACCCGGGCTCAGAGGCCTCGGCAGCCCGGCGCCCGCGGGCGTCGCTCAGCCCTCGCGGCTCTCGGCGAAACGGCGGCGCTCGTAGTCGAGCTCGGTGCCCACACCCGCCGCGGCCAGGATCGCCCGCGCCTCCTCGAGAGAGCCCGCGTCCCGCACCAGCGCCGCCAGCGGAGCGGCGCCGCCCATCGCCACCGCCGGGTCGAACAGGAACTGCAGCGCCGCCACCGGCCCGAGCTCCACCTCCCGGCGTCCATCGCGGATCGGCGCCCGGCCGCTCTCCCCGAGGGCGGCGCGCGCCGCCATCAGGCTCGCTTCGGTGGGAACGCGCTCGGCGACCTCGATCAGCTCCCGTGCTACCTCAGCGGCGGGGGAGACCGTGCCGAGCCAGCCGCCGTCGCGGCCGAGCCGCGCCACCTGCGAGAGCACCTCGGCATGGGTCAGCTCGCCGTCGCAGCCGGTCCCGAACGCGCAGCCGACGGCGGGCAGGTCGCCGGGCAGGAACGCCGCCCCCGCCAGCATCACCGCATCGCAGAGGGGGCTGGCGAGCCCGGGTTCGGCCCCGGTGCCGAAAACGTCGCCGCCGACGTCGAGGAGGACGACGAGGTCGCAGTCGAGCCGCTCGGCGGCGGCCGCGAAGGCCAGGCCGATGCGGCGCGGGCCACCGTTGACGTCGATCAGCGCCGTCGGGCGCCCGAGGTGAGCGGCGACACCGGCCTCGGCGAGGCTGGTCCCCTCCGGCGTTCGTCCCTCGGCCGAGCACAGGGCGGCGTCGCTGTCACCGAGCCGCTCGATCCCGAGCAGCGCCTCGAGCGGGCGCGGGCCCGGGTGATGGGGGTCGACCGAGAAGCGCTCCCAGGCGACCCCGCCGAGCTCGGCGCCGATCCCCGCCGCTTCGAGCGTGCGGGCGAGCGCGAGCGCGCCGACGACGTCGCCCCCGCCCCCGATGCCGAGAACGAGCGCGCGTGAGGCCCCCGCGAAGGGAGCCGCAAGCGTCAACGGGCCGTCAACGGAGCGCTCGCCCCGGCCGGCTCAGGCGAGCGCGGGCTCGCGCTCGTCCGCGGTGCTGCCGCAGGTCTCGCGGATCGCGGCCGCGGCGCGGTCGAACTCGTCGTCGGCCATGACCGGAACACCCTCGAAGGGCAGGTCGCGGTCGATCTCGACCCACGAGTGGCAGCCGATGTGCTCGTCGCGGACGCGCACCGTCACCGGGCGCGGGATGCGATGAACCTTGAGGAGCAGCACGTGGAGCGGGTGGGTGCGCTTCCAGCGCAGACGCTTGCGCGCGTAGTCCTGCGTCCACACGTGGTAGGGCGAGAGCGCATCGACGATGCGGGGATCGTCGGTCGTGAAGTGGTCGGAGACCTCGGCCCAGGCGCGGATGCGAACGCGATCCGGCTGCGCGATGCCGCCGTCCTGAAGCAGCGCGCGCGGCGGCGGCTCCTCATCGGGCCAGACACCCTCCTCGAGCGCGCGACGCAGCTCGGGGTGATGGGACTCGCGAACCAGATCGTTGCGCTGGTGGTCGAAGGTCGGGTAGAGGAAGAACTTGTCGTGCTCGAGCTCGAAGTGCTTGTTGTCCTCGCGGATCCCTCCCTTTCGGAGGGTGACCAGCTGCTCCCCCTCAGCGAGGGCGCGCACCGTTACGGACCATTCCTTGAACGCAATAGGCATGTCGAATTCGTCCGGGGTCGGGGGTCGAAGCCGGTTGCGGGGCTCGGACGAGAGCGAACCGGCTGGGGCCTCATCGGGGCCCATGGGCGGGCCGCGAGTCTAGACGAGGCCGCAGCAATAGCCAAATAAGTTGCAGATGTCACCCGGTGCTGGGCGTGATCGGCCAAGCGCAGGGTGCCGTCATTCGGCTGGAGTGCCGAATCCGCCGCCGCCCGGGGTCTCGATCCGCAGCACGTCTCCGGGCTGCATGACGCCCTCGGTCTTCGCCTCCAGCGGCTCGCCGTTGAGCAGGTTCAGACCCGGCGCACCGTCCCCGCCGCCGGCGCGTCCACGCGGTCCCACCTCCCGGCGCTCGGTGATCAGCGTGAAGCGCATCGGGGCGAGCGCCTCGATCTCGCGGACGATCCCGTCACCGCCGCGGTTGCGGCCGTCACCGCCGCTGCCTCGTCGCAGCCCCAGGGATCGGATCCGCATCGGCAGCTCCGTCTCGAGCGCCTCGACCGGGGTGTTGAGGGTGTTCGACATCGCGACGTGGATCGCGCTGGGACCGGCCGCATCGGCGCAGGCGCCCTGCCCGCCGCCCAGCGTCTCGTAGTAGGTGAAGGTGCCTCCGTCGTCCCCGAGCGAGGCGAGCGTCACGTTGTTCATGGTGCCCTGGCCCTGGGCGGGCCCGTCGGTGACATCGGCGAGCGCAGCCATGACGAGGTCGGCGACGCGGCTCGAGGTCTCGACGTTCCCCGCGGCCACGGCCGCACCGGGCTCGGCGTTGAGGACGCTGCCACGCTCGGCGGCGATGGCGATCGGCCTGTGGCCGCCCGCGCACGGCGGCGCGTCGGGATCGGTCAGCACCCGCACCGCGAAGAGGGCCGCCGCCTTGGTGACCGACAGCGGGCAGTTCAGGTTCCCGTCGACCTGGGCGCTTGATCCGGCGAAGTCGACGCGCATCTCCTCGCCCGCGACCGTGACCGCGACCCGCAGCGGAACCGGGGAGCCGTCCGCGGCGACGAGCGAATCCTCGGCCTCGAAGCTGCCGTCGGGGAGGGCCGCGACGGCGGCGCGGCCCCGGCGCTCGGCGTGGTCGAGGACGGCCATCATGCCGGCGCGCAGGGCTGTAGCCCCGTCACGGGCGACGAGCTCGGCGACCCGTTCAGCGGCGAGCAGGTTCGCGGCGCGCTGTGCCCGCAGATCGGCGAGGCGCTGGGTCGGGTTCCGCATGATCTGCACGAGCTCGCGGATCTCGTCGTCCCCGCCGAGGAGACGCGGAGAGATCACCACGCCCTCCTCCGCCAGCGTCCGCGAGCGCGCCGGCATGCCGCCCGGCGTCGGTCCGCCGATGTCTGCGTGGTGAGCGCGGCTAGCCGCCCAGCCGAGGAGCTCGCCGGCGTGCAGCAGTGGCGAGACGAGGGTCACGTCAGGGAGATGGGTGCCGCCGGCGAACGGGTCGTTGAGGATCCACAGATCTCCCGCCGCGGGATCCTCGGCGCGGTCGATCACGGCCGCGACGGCGTCGGGCATCGAGCCGAGGTGGACGGGGATGTGCTCGGCCTGCATCACGAGCTCGCCGCCCGGCTCGAACAGCGCCGTCGAGCAGTCGTGGCGCTCCTTGATGTTGGGGGAGTGGGCCGCCCTGATCAGCACCGCGCCCATCTCGTCGCAGATCGCCCGCAGGCCGCCCTCGAGCACCGAGAGCGAGATCGGATCGACCGGGGCCGGGGCGCTCACCGGGACTCCCGCCTCGCGACGATCGTCCCGGAGTCGTCGACCTGCGCCCTCCACCCGGGCGGCATCAGCAGCGTCGTCTCCGGCAGCTCGAGCGCGCAGGGACCCGCCACCTCGAGTCCCGCCGGGAGCTCCCCGCGGAGTACCTCGCCCTCGGCCCACCGTCCCGCGAAGCGCATCGGCCGCCGCGAGCGAACCGGCTCGCCTCCGGACGCGCGCAGCTCACGCACCGGCGCCACCGGCGTCGTGACCGCGAGCCGGATGGTGATCAGCTCGATCTCGGCTTCGGGCTCGCTGTAGCCGTAGCGACGCTCGTGCTCGGCGGCGAAGTCACGCGCGAGGGCAGCCGGCTCGGGATGCGTCGGGCCCGCGATCGGCAGCTCGAAGGACTGACCCGCGTATCGAAGCTCGTAGACCGTCTCGACTGTGACCCCGTCGGCGGCGCCGCCCACGGCCTCGAGCAGCGTTTCGATCTCTGTGGCGATCCGCTCCGCGGTCAACGCGTCGCCGGCCAGCATGACGCTGCGGGCGGTCTCACGGCGCCGGTCGGAGGCGACGAGCCCGAGGGCCGAGAGCACGCCGCCTGAGCGCGGACAGAGGATCCGGTCGATCTCCAGCTCGGCGGCGACCGCGGCCGCGTGCAGGGGGCCCGCACCGCCGAACGGGAGCAGGTCGAAGCGGCGCGGATCGACCCCGCGCTCGACGGTGATCACCCGCATCGCCCGCACCATCTCGGCGTTCGCGACAGCGACAATCCCGGCGGCCGCCTCGTCGATTCCGAGCCCGAGCCCTGCCGCCAGCGGCCCGATCGCGCGTCGGGCGGCGTCCGCGTCGAGGGCGACACCGCCCGCGAGCTCGCCGGCCGGGTCGAGGTAGCCGAGCAGCAGATTGGCGTCGGTGACGGTCGGTTCGGTCCCGCTGCGGCCGTAGCACGCGGGACCCGGCTCCGCGCCCGCCGATCGGGGGCCGACCCGGAGCGCGCCACCCGGGTCGATCCAGGCGACCGATCCCCCGCCGGCCCCGACCGTGTGCACGTCGAGCATCGGGAGCTGGATTGGCCGTTGCGCGAACTCGCGGCCGGAGCTGCGGCCGACGGCGCCTCCGGCGATGACGCAGACGTCGCAGGAGGTCCCACCCATGTCGAAGCCGAGCGCGTCGCCGTCGCCGCTGAGCGACGCGACCAGGCCGGCCCCGACGGCTCCCCCGGCGGGGCCGCTGAGCACGCTCCAGGCACCACCGCCCCCGACATCGGCGAGAGTGGCGATGCCCCCCGAGGACTGCATCACGGCCGGCTCCGGCAGCCCGCGTTCGGCGCAACGCCCTCGCAGGTGGTCGAGGTAGCTGCCGAGCAGAGGCGCGAGGTAGGCGTCGAGAACCGTCGTCGCGCAGCGCTCGTACTCGCGGAAGCGAGGTAGGACCTCGGAGGAGACGGAGACGTGGAGGCCGGGGAGCTCCTCGCGCAGCGCGGCGGCGAGCCTGCGCTCGTGGGTCGCGTCGAGGTGGGCGAAGAGCAGGCAGATCGCCACCGCCTCCGGGTTGCATCCGCGGACCTCGCCGATGACGCGCTCGATCTCCTCGTCGCTCAGCGCCTCGACGACTCCTTCGTGGCTGATCCGCTCCCGCACGCCGACCCGCAGCTCGGGCGGGGAGAGTGGGGGCGGGCGGTCCGCGCAGAGGCAGTAGAGGCTCGGGCGGTCCTGGCGGGCGATCTCGAGCAGGTCGGTGAAGCCGTCGGTGGCGAGGAGGAGCGTTCTCGCCCCGCGACGCTCGAGCAGCGCGTTCGTGCCGACGGTCATCCCGTGCGCCAGGTGGTCGACCTGGCCCGGCTCCGCTCGGGCGGCGGCGAGCACGGCCTCGATGGCGGCGAGCACCCCCTCCGATTGGTCGGACGGCGTGGTCGGCGACTTGGCCGAATGCACCGAGGCGCCGTCGAGCAGCACGGCGTCGGTGAAGGTTCCTCCTACGTCGACGCCGAGCTGCACCCGGCTGATTCTGCTGTAAAGCCGCGCTCGATCAGGCTGCGATCAGCTCGCGCTCGACCTCGGCTGAGGCCGGAATCAGGACCGCGTCGTCCTCCTCGAGATGCTTGTGGGAGGGGCAGTAGTCCCTCCCCGGCAGCGGCTCTCGCTGGCAGGGGGTTCCGCGACGCGTGTGCGCGCGGCACTCCCGGCCACCGGCCGGACTCAGCTCCTCGACGGGGGCGCTGTCGAGGTACTGCACCGCCAGCCGCACGTTGCGGTCGACGACGCGGTACACCACGAGCTGGTCCTGGATCGGGAACAGGTTCCGTAGATCCGAGAACAGCGCCTTGGTCGGCTTGGCGAAATAGCGACGGTCGCTTACGAGCCGGTTCATGGTCGACTCGCAGGCCTCGAGCATGCGCTGCTTGCTCTCGCACGCTTGACCGCCCTTGCTCACGAGCATCGGTGCGAGCTCGCGATAGATGGATCGGCTGAATTGGTACATGTTGGGTCGCCCTAACCCCCTGCCATAGGTGGTCGGGAAACCCCCCGCACGGGGAATTGTGCTGACACCGTGTGAACAGCGGGGCGCGTTCTGTTAAGACTGAATTAAGCGGGTGTCGGGGCTGAGGGTCAGTCCCAACGCTCGAGACGAGCTTCGCCGGCGGCGTCGATGACGACGTGATGCAGGTCGAGCGCGGGGACCGTCTCGGGGAAATCGCTGCGCCGGTGGACCCCGCGGGACTCCTCGCGCGCGAGCGCCGATGTCGCGATCAGGCGGGCGAGGGGGTAGGGATCGTCGAGCAGCCTGCTCAGCGTGGCGGCGTCGCGCAGTGGTCCGGCGAGCTCCCACACCGCCTCTCTGGTCGCCGACGTCGGACCGCTGAAGCTCCAGCCGCCCTCGGCGGGCGGGAGGGGGGAGGAGGGGCTCGGCTCGCTGCCGAGGGCGGCGACGGCCGCGCGGGAGCCGAACACGAAGCATTCGCTCAGGGAGTTGGAGGCGAGGCGGTTGGCGCCGTGAAGACCGGTGCATGCGGCCTCGCCGACCGCGAACAGGCCCGGGACGCTGCTGCGGCAGTGGAGGTCGGTGCGGATGCCTCCGATCAGGTAGTGGGAGGCGGGGGCGACCGGAACCGGGTCGGTGGCCGGGTCGAGACCGGCGGAGGCGAGCGTCCTGGTGATCGTCGGGAAGCGCTCCAGCGGTACCGGTCGCAGGTCGAGCCAGACGGACGCGGTGCCGTCGGCCGCCATGCGATCGAGGATCGCCGCCGCGACCGCGTCTCGCGGCGAGAGCTCGTCGGTGAACCGTTCGCCTGCGGCGTCGAGCAGCAGCGCGCCCTCGCCGCGAACCGCCTCGGTGATCAGCCACCCGTCGAGGTCGCTGCCCGGCAGCGCCAGGGCCGTCGGGTGGAACTGGCAGAGCTCGAGGTCGGCGAGATCCGCTCCCGCCGCGGCGGCCAGCACGGATCCGGCGCCGATCGCACCCCGTGGGTTGGTGGTCCGCCGCCAAAGCGCCGCTCCGCCGCCGGTTGCCAACACCGTGCCACTCGCCCGCAGGGGGCCGCGGTCGGTGACGACACCGGCGCAGGTCCCGTCGGATGTCCAGAGCGCCTGCGCCGAGGCGCCCTCGAGTACCTCGATCCCGGGGTGGGCCGCGACGAGTTCCGCGAGCCGGCTGGTGATCGCGCGGCCCGTCTCGGCTCCGCCCGCGTGGACGATCCGGCGCTCGCTGTGGCCGCCCTCGAGCCCGAGCGTGAGCTCCCCATCGGGTTCCAGGTCGAACTCGACCCCGCGGCGCATGAGCCCCTCGACGGCGGCAGGCGCCTCGGTGACGAGCGCCTCGACGACGGCGGGCTCGCAGAGCCCCCGTCCCGCCGCGAAGGTGTCGGCGGCGTGCTTTTCGACCGTGTCGCCGGGGCCGATCGCGGCCGCCAGGCCGCCCTGGGCGCGGAAGCTCGCGCTGCCGGTCAGTGGCGTCCGCGAGACGACGGTGACGCGCCCGCCCGCGTCCGCGGCCTCGAGCGCGACGTGAAGCCCCGCGGCGCCGCCGCCGACGACGGCCACGTCGCAGGCCGGGGGTCCGCTCGGTGTGGGGTCCGCTGCCAAGTTGGCGGGTACCGTATCCGCCACCCGTGGGCCTCTACTTCCACCATCCCTCCTCGCTCGCGCACGACACGGGAGAGCACCCGGAGAACGCGCGCCGAATTCGCGCGATCGAGTCGGCGCTCGCGGGCGCCGGCTGGCCGGGTCTCGAGCGGCTCGAGGCGCCGGAAGCTGAGCGCGCGATGCTGGAGCGGGTCCACGACCCGGCCCACGTCGATCGCATCGAGCGGTTCTGCGACGCCGGGGGCGGGATGATCGACGCAGACACGATCGCGGTACGGGAGAGCTGGGAGGCGGCGCTGCGGGCGTCGGGCGCCGCGGCGGAGGGCGCGGAGCGGTTGCTCTCCGGCGAGGCCGAGTTCGCGATCACGGGGATGCGGCCACCGGGCCACCACGCCGAGTCCGATCGGGCGATGGGCTTCTGCCTCTTCAACAACGCCGCCGTCGGCGCGGCGCACGCGATCGCCGCCGCCGGGGCCGAGCGCGTGCTGATCCTCGACTGGGACGTCCATCACGGCAACGGGACGGCCGAGATCTTCGACGGCGACGGCGACGTCCTCTACGTCAGCATCCACCAGAGCCCCCTCTACCCGGGGACCGGGCGCCCCGATGAGATCGGGACGGGCGAGGGCACGGGGATGACGATGAACCTGCCCGTGCCGCCGGGCGCCGACGGCGAGCTCTTCCGGGCGCTCGTCCAGCACATCGTCGTCCCCGCCGGGCTCGAGCTGCGACCCGGGCTGATCGTGATCTCTGCCGGCTACGACGCTCACACCGACGACCCGTTGGCCGACTGCCACGTCGAGACGGCGGACTTCGCCGACATGACCGCCTCGATGCGCGATCTCGGCCGTGAGCTCGGCGCCCCTGTCCTCGTCTGCCTCGAAGGTGGCTACAACGTCGACGCGCTCGCCTGGTCGGTGCTCGCCACCGCGCGGGCGCTGAGCGAGGAGGAGCCCGCTGACACGGCGCCGGTGGAGCCGGCGCTCGCAGCGCGGTCGCGGTTCGCCCGCGGACGCTGGGCGGACGCGCTCAGTCGCTGAGCCGGTCGCGGATCTGATCGACGAAGGAGCGGGGAAACCGGGGACGTTCTCGAGATCGTCAACGCCGGCGAGGCCGCGCTCGTCGCGGTAGCGGACCAGCCGCTTGGCCTGCGACTTCGAGAGGCCGGCGCCGACCAGCTCGTCCACTCCCGCGGAGCTGATGCTGACCGTTCCCTGGGACTCCCAGGGGGTCGTGGATCCTGAGCCGTCGGGCTCCTCTGGAGCTTCGTTCTCAATGGCGTCCCGAGGCTCCGCCTCCGGCTCGGGCTCGTCCTCGGGTTCGAGCGGCTGCAGCGCCGCCGCCTCCCACTCGGTCGTGTCGGTCGCCGGCGCCACGCGCGCGGCGGCGGCCTCCGCCTGCTCAGCTGTCTCGTCGACCCGGGCCTCCGTCGCCTCGAAGCGTTCCCGGCGGCGCTGCTGCTCGACCTCGCGCAGCTCGTCCTCCGCGGTGGCCGCGCGCTCCTGCGCGTCGGCGGCGCGCAGCTCGGTCTCCTCGAGCAGCCGCCGCGCCGTCGCAAGCTCGCTTCGCAGCGTGGCCAGCTCCGCCTCGGTCTCATCCGCGGAACCCGCGGCCAAGTCGCCCGAGTCTGCCGGGGCGGGCTCCGGCGCGGAAGGAGCCTCGGCGCCCTCGCGCCGCAGGGCCTTGCTCTGCCCACGCAGCCACGCGGCGGCGGCGAGGCGGGCCTCGTCGGCGGCGGCGGTCGCGGCCTCGTCGGCGGCGCGAGCTCGCTCCTCGGCCTCCGCCGCCCTGCCCTCGGCTTGCTGCACGGCCTCGGTCCGGGCGGCGCGCTCGGTCTCGAGCTCAGCCTGAGCGGCGCGGAGGTCGGCCTCGGCGTCGGCGCTCGCCTGCGCGCGGGCGGCCTCGACTCCGCGTTCGATCGCTTCGGTATGGGCGGCCTGCAGGGCCTCTATCTCCTCCGACCTCTGCTGCTCGAGCTCCTCGCGGACCCGCTGCGCGGCTTCATCGGCGGCGGCCCCGCGCTCCGCGGCGATCCTCCCCTCGACGTCGGCGGTCGCCGCCTCTATCCCGGCGCGGATGCGCTCCTCGGTCTCCGCGGCCCGGGCTTGTGCATCCTGCTCGGCTCGCTGGGCGGAGTCGAGCGCCTCGTCGAGCTCGGCCTCGCGGTCGCGCACCCGGGCGTCGGCTTCCTCGGTCGCCGTCGCCCTGGCCTGCTCCAGCTCCAGCGCTACCCGGTCCTCCGCCTGGTCGCGCAGGCGCTGGACCTCACCCTCCAAGCGGGCCTCGGCGCCGGCGATGCGCTCGGATGCAGCGGCGGCGCGATCTTCGATCGCACTGAGACGCCGATCGGACTCCTCGACGATCTCCACCTTCTCCTTGCGGGCGGATTCCAGATCCGACTCGCGCTCGGCGAGACGCTCGGCGAAGCGCTCCTCGGCGGCCTTGCGGGCGACCGCGACCTCGGCGCGGATCCGCTCCTCCGCCTCCCTTTCGACGCGGCCGATGCGTTCCTCGATCGCGGCCTGGGCGGCGGAGCGGGCGCGCTCCTCGAGATCACGCGCCTGCGACTCGGCTCCGCCGGTGCTCGTCGCCGTCGCCTCGGCGCGCCCTTCGGCGCGGGCGCGCTCGATCGCCTCCTCGGTCTCCTCCGCGACCCGTTGCCTCGCCGTTGCGAGCGCCGCCGCCTCGGCGGCGGCGATGCGTTCGTCGGCGTCGTCGCGGACGCGCTGCAGCTCATCGCGCAGGTCCCCCGTCCTGCTCTCCATCTCGTCGCGGGAGGCGGCGCGGGCCGCTTCGGTCGCCTCGTTCCGGGCGGCCTCCGCCGCGCTCGCGCGGCGCTCTGCGTCCTCGAGGCGAGCGAGCGCCTCGCTCAGGGCTGCGCTCGCCCGGTCTCGCTCGTCGACGGCCTTGGTGAGCAGCTCGGCATCGCTCTCGCCATCGCCGCTGGTTGCGGCGGCCTCGGCCTGCGCCTCCTCGCGAAGCTGGGCTGCCTGCTCCTGCAGGCGCTTCTCCGACTCCGCTCGCAGCTCGGCCTCGGTCTCGGCGCGCTGCCGCTGAACCTCGGCGTTCACCCGCTCCCGCGCCTCGGTCCGGAGGTTCGCCACCTGCTTGCGCAGCCATCTCGTCGCCGCCTCGCGCGTCCGCGCCTCGATCTCGTCGCGCTCGCGTGTGAGCTCCTCCGCGCGCGCCTCGGCGCGCCGCGTCCGCTCCTCGGCCTCGCGCAGGCGATGGTCCATCTCGTCGACCCGGCCGGCCGCCGTCGACTTCGCCTGCTCGAGATCCTCCTCGAGGGCGAGTATCTCGTCCATCGCGCGCATCTCGGCCTCCTGGGCGGCCTGATCGGCGGCGATCTTGATCCGCTCGCCGGTGTCCCCCGGGACGGGGGGCGGCAGCGGTCGCTGCTCGGTGCCGGGTTCGGCGTTCGCCTCCGCGACCTCCTCCGGTTCCTCCGCCTCCTCGACCTCCTCCGGTTCCTCCGCCTCCTCCGGCTCCTCGACCTCCTCCGCCTGTTCGGGGGCGCGATCCTGGACGGGTGCCGGCGGGCGCAGCTCGCGCTCGTCGGTGATCATCTGCCAGTCCTCGGTCTCCGGGTGGAGCGACTCCGCGGGCGCGGGCCAGTCCTCGGTCTCGCCGCCCACCTCGGCGTCGAAGAGGGGCATCGCCTCGGAGTCCGGTTCGTCCCCAAGCTCTGGGGGCGGGGGTGGGACTGACGTCTCCTCCTCCCCGCGACCGCGGCGGCGGCCGAAGATCCCTCTGCGTCGAGCCATCGGGCGGCGGAGGTTAGTACCCGCGCCCCGATGCTTCGACTGCGGTCACGGGCGCCGGGAGGTCCATGCGCGGAAGAAAGCACCGAATCGCGCTCGGAAAGTCACATCTGCGCGTTGTTCGGTGACGCGAACGGGCGCACGATCGGGAGGCAAAACGGATCCGGCGGCCGCAGGCGCCGCCAGGAAGGAGTTCAGATCATGTACGCGTTCTTCGGATACGCCCACGCCCGCGGGGCCTGGGCGCTGCGCGGCGCCCGCGACCGCCTCGCCTCGGAGTCGGGCCAGGGGACGGTCGAGTACGTCGGCCTCGTCCTGCTGGTCGCGGCGCTGATGGGGGGCATGGTGGCCGCCGTCGGCGGACTGGGCAGCCTCTCGGGCATCGGCAAGGAACTCGGCGAGGCGATCACCAAGAAGATCGTCCAGGCCGTCCAGAAGATCACCTTCGCGTCGTCCTGACGGCGCGCCCGGTGCGGGGCCGTCCGCGCAGGCGGACGGCCCCGTTTCTGGGACACTGGCCCGATGGCCCAGCGGAGCTACGAGCGCAGCAGCGCGGAGATGCGCCCGGTGGAGATCGAGCCCGGATTCGTCCGCACCGCCCACGGCTCGGCGCTGATCTCGATGGGGGAGACGCGGGTCATCTGCACCGCCTCCATCGCCGACGAGGTTCCTCGCTGGATGCGCGGCCGCGGCCGCGGCTGGGTCACCGCCGAGTACGCGATGCTCCCGGCCTCGACGAACGAGCGGAAGCAGCGCGACTCGGTGAAGGGACGCCCCGACGGCCGCTCGACGGAGATCCAGCGCCTGATCGGACGCTCGCTGCGGGTCGTCACCGACTTCGAGGCGCTCGGTGAGCGCGCCGTCTGGGTCGACTGCGACGTCCTGCAGGCGGACGGAGGCACGCGCTGCGCGTCGATCACGGGCGCTTACGTGGCGCTGCATCTGGCGCTGGCCGCGGCGGTCGAGCGGGGTGAGCTCGAGTCCGTGCCGCTCACCGGATCGGTCGCGGCGCTCAGCGTCGGGATGGTCGACGGCGAGGCGCTCTGCGATCTCGACTACTCCGAGGATTCGCGCGCCGAGGTCGACGCGAACGTCGTCATGACCGGCGATGGCGGCCTCGTCGAGGTGCAGGCCACCGCCGAGCAGACCCCCCTCTCTCGCGCATCGCTCGATGACCTCCTCGGGCTCGCCGAGGCCGGGATCGCGGAGTTGCGGCTGGCTCAGGAGCAGGCGACGGGGGCGTGAGCGCGGCGCCCGCGCGGCCCGAGCTGGTGCTCGCTACGCGCAACCTCCACAAGCTGAACGAGGTGCGGGAGATCCTCACCGGATGGGATGTCTCGCCGCTCCCCGACGACGTCGAGCTGCCTCCCGAGGACGGCGAGACCTTCGCCGAGAACGCCGCTGGGAAGGCCCGCGCAGCTCACGCCGCCACCGGGAAGGCGGTGATCGCCGACGACTCCGGGATCGAGGCGACGGCGCTCGGCGGGCGCCCCGGGGTGCGCTCGGCCCGCTACGCCGGTCCCGATGCGAGCGACGAGGACAACCTGGAGCTGCTGCTCGCCGAGGTCGGCGCGCACGACGACCGCCGCGTCGCCTACGTCTGCGCGATCGTGCACGTCGGCGCCGATGGGGCGGAGACCGTGCGCGAGGCCCGTTGCACCGGCATGCTCGCGGAGCGTCCCAGGGGTGATGGCGGCTTCGGCTACGACCCGGCCTTCCTGCCCGACGACTTCCCCGGCGGCCGCACGATGGCGGAGCTGACGCCGGCCGAGAAGCACTCGATCTCGCATCGGGGGCGGGCCGTCAGGGCGATCGCGGAGGCCATCGGTGAGGAGGAGGGCTCACCGTGACCTCGACGCGCTCAGGGGCGGCGATCGTCTCGGTCGTCTCCAACAGCTTCCTGATCGTCCTCAAGCTCACGGCGGGCCTGATCACCGGGTCGATCGCGATCCTCACCGAGGCCGTCCACTCAGCCATCGACCTGATCGCCTCCGTGGTTGCGCTCTACTCGATCCGCAAGGCGGACGAGCCCGCGGACGAGGACCACCCCTACGGGCACGAGAAGGCCGAGAACGTCGCCGCCGGTGCCGAGGCCATGCTGATCCTGCTCGGCGCCACGATCGTGGTCATCGAGGCGGTGCGGCGGCTCTTCACCGGCTCGGAGGTCAACGCCGTCGGGCTGGGGATCGCGCTGATCGCCGTCTCGATCGTCGTCAACCTGGTCGTCTCGACGTTCCTCTACCGGCGGGCGCGCACGTTCGACTCGCCCGCCCTCGAGGGAGATGCCGCCCACCTGCACGCGGATGCGCTGACATCGATCGCCGTTCTCGTCGGCCTCGTGCTCGTCGAGGTGACCGGGATCAGCGCGTTCGACTCGATCGCCGCCCTCGTTGTCGCCGGCGCGATCGTCGGCACCGGCGTGAAGCTCGCGATGCGCTCCGGCCGCGTGCTGATGGACGAAGCGCCTCCCGAGGAGGAGCTCGACCGCATCGAGGAGGCCATCGCCGCCGCGCGGCCACCGGAGATGGCCGGCTACCACAAGCTGCGCGCTCGCAAGGCCGGGTCGCGCCGGCACATCGACCTGCACGTGCAGTTCCGCTCCGGCACGAGCCTGGAGGAGGCGCACGAGCTCGCGCACTCGCTCAGGGATGCGATCGCCGCGGAGTTCAACAACGCCGACGTGCTGATCCACGTCGAGCCGGAGGGCTCCTACCGCCCTCCCGACGCCAGCCAGGGGCCGTTGCGCTCGGGCTGACCGACTGACCGCGCCGGCGGGCGCTCAGGTCAGGTTCACGGCCGCCGCGAGTCCGACCGCAACGATCGTGATCGCGTAGCCGGTGTAGCCGTTGAGGGCGAAGAGGACCGCGGCGATCGCGCAGACCGCGACGACCGTGATCCATGATGCTCGCGGGACGTCCACGACCTCTATGTTGCAGAAGATGCTGGACGGACGGAAGCCGTGACCGCCACCGTCGCGGAGCCCACCGCCGAGCGCGCGGTCACGATGCTGGTCGAGATGAGCGCAGATCTGCGGGCCTGCGCGATCGTCGGCCCGGGTGGGGAGGTGCTCGCGAGCAGCGCCGAGGCCCCCTGGGCGGAGCAGGTCGCCGAGATCTGGTCTGCGGCCGAGAGCGCGCGCCGGGACCCCGAGCCACCGTCGCAGGTCCATGTCGGGAGCGAGGGCGGGGAGGTCTTCGCCGTGCGTGGCGACGGCGTCACCGCGATCGCCGTCACCGATCGCTTCACGCTCGAGTCGCTGATGTTCTGCGATCTGCGAGCCGCGCTGCGCGAGCTCTCCGGGGAGGCTTCCTGATGCAGAAGCCGTACCGGTTCCTGATTGATCGCGTGACCACCTACGCGGAGGAGGGAAGCGCCTTCCTGCGCAGGCGGAAGATCCGCAGCCGGCCATTCGCGCGCCTCTGGCGCTCCGGTGGCGCGGCCGAGCCGGTGGCGCTCGATTCGCCCTCGGGCGAGCGGCTCGCCGCGGCGGCCGACGCGCTGCTCGCTGCGGCCCCGCGCAAGCGCTGAGCTGCAACATCCGTCCACCGGGGGGGCGCGCCAGAGCGTGCCGGGGTGAGAGGGGTTGCGGATGTCCGCGCCCGAATCTGACAAGCCCAGAGATGCCGATGACGACGAGGCCGCCGCGCGCCTGCGCGCCGCGCTCGCCGTCGACGCGGATCTCGCCGAGGAGCTCGAGATGATCACGCCGATGCTCGATCCCCGCGCCCGGGCGAGGTTCGAATCCGCGCTCACCGAGGAGCTCGGCCGTCACGAGCGCCCCGCCGCCGCGGTGCTCGCCGCACTCGAGCACGCCGCCCGCGGCGGCTGAGCCGCCTGACTCGGTCTGGGGGGGCGCGCGGGCGGGCGCCGGGCTTGTTGGGAGTGCGGCGCGCCCGCCGCCCAGCCCCGACCCGGAGCCGAACCACATGCATACCTCCACGCCCAACCGCCGTCGCCTCCATCTCCTCCTGGCCGTCGCCGCCGTCGCTCTCGCCGCGCTGCTGCTCGCGCCGAGTGCGAGGGCGGGCCGCTACACCGTCGCGCAGTGCGACCGCAGCAATCGCGCCTATCCCGACGCGCTGTTCGAGCGGCGCTTCGGCGGCGACTACGCGTTCGCCTTCCGCTGCGAGGAGGACGAGGACGCGAGCTCGCTGCAGATCCACGCGCTCACCGGCGCGCCCGACGATCGCTGGGGCCGCTTCTCCTGGGCGGCGCCCGCGGGGAGCAGGATCGTCGCGGTCAGCGCCGAGGCGCGGTTGCGGAGCGACGCCGGCAACCAGGCGCGACTCTCCTTTCTCGACGGCGCCGGCAACGAGGTCGGGCGGATCGCCACCGGCAGCGACTCCGCGGGTGGATTCGAGACCTATTCCCGCTCGCTCACCGACGGTGGCCGAGAGCGCTTCGCCGCCTCGCTCGGCTGCGTCCAGCGAGATGGCTGTCGCTACACGGATCAGGCCCGGACGTGGGTCAGGTCGGTGCGCCTGACGATCGAGGACAAGGTGCCGCCCCAGCTCACCTGGTCCGGTTCGATCCTCGGCGGCGGCTGGAAGCGCGGCGAGGTCAGCTTCCAGGGAGGAGCGGGCGACACCGGCTCGGGCGTGGCCGGCCTCTACGCCGAGGTCAACGGCGTCCCGGTTTCGCCGAGCCAGCCGTCGGCCTGCGCATCGATCCCGGGAACCGGGTACGTCTCCCGCGTTCAGCCGTGCCCGCTGCTGGCGGCCGGAGGGGGGGACCTCGACACCGCGGCGTCGCCTTTCGTCAACGGCGAGAACCGGCTGACGCTGTGCGCGATCGACTATGGATCCAACCCCGCCACCGGTTGCGCGGCCACCACCGTCCACGTCGACAACGCCCAGCCGGAGGTCGCCTTCGGCGCGCAGGATCCCGAGGACCCAGAGGTGATCTCCGCGCCGGTCTCCGATCAGCATTCCGGGGTCGGCGGAGGGCTCATCTCCTACCGCCCGCTCGACGGCGGCGCGTGGCGTGACCTCCCGACCGAGCTCGTCGACGGGCACCTGCAGGCGCGCGTCGACTCCGGCTCCGAGCCGGCCGGCCGCTACCAGTTCCGCGCCGTCGTCGCCGACAACGCCGGCAACTTCGCGATGAGCACCGCGCGAGCGGATGGCTCGCAGATGGTGCTGAGCTTCCCGCTTCGCACCGCGACCAACCTCGAAGCGTCAATCGGGGGCGACGCGACGGCGCGCCTGCGCTATGGCGAGCGCGCCCGTCTGGAGGCGACGCTCCGCGACGCGGAGGGCGCCCCCGTAGCCGGCCAGCCGGTCGAGGTCGTGGAGACATACGCCGCCGGTTCCTCTTTGGCCCCCGCCGGCCGCACCGTCACGACGGATTCGCGTGGGCGCATCGACATCCAGCTCCCCGCGGGCCCGTCTCGCGACGTCGGCGTCACCTACGCCGGCTCGCGCCGCTACCTGGCGGCCGCGCCTGCCCGGGTCGGTGCCACTGTCGAGGGCTACGCGCGGCTGGGAGCAGTCCCGCGTCAAGTGACGGCCGGGCGCAAGGTCCTGTTCCGTGGCTCGGTCGGGACGCTCGGGGCGGTTCTCGGTCGGGGCAAGCTCGTCGAGCTGCAGGTCAAGGGAGGTGGGATCCGCCGCTTCCGCACGATCCGGCAGGCGTTCCGCACCGACCCCCGTGGGCGCTGGAGCCTCCGTTACGGGTTCGATCGCTTCTACAAGCGGCCGACCAGGTTCCGCTTCCGGCTCAAGGTCTCGCGAGAGAGCGGCTGGCCGTACCTGGCGCCGTCGGTCTCGCGTTCGCGGACGCTGCAGGTGGTGCCACGCAAGGAGCGCAAGGGGGGTCGCTGAGCCGGCCCCGGCTCGACCGCTCAGACCTGGTAGCGCCCGATATCGGCCTGGAGGCGCTCGGCGGCCTCCCGGTCGATCTCGGGCGCCGGCGACTCCCCTTCGGCCTCGGCGGCCTCGGCCCCGGCGCGGCGCCACCGCATCGCCGCCAGGCCGATCAGGATCAGCGCGACGAGCATCCCGAGCCCGGGCAGGATCCAGGCGGTCAGGTCGAAGCCCTTGCCGTCGGGCACGGCGAGGACGGCGGGGCCGTACTCGTCGACGAGCGCGTCCTTGATCTCCTCCTTCGTCTTGCCCTGCGCGATCAGGTCGTTGATGAAGGCGCGCTCGCGCTCGGCCTGCGGCGAGTCCGAGAGCTGCAGGGCGGTGCCGCAGATCGTGCACATCACCTCGTCCTCGATGTCGGGCAGGCTCGCCTGCGGCTCCGGGTTCGCCTGCGCGAAGGCCGCCGCCGGAAGCAGCAGCGCCAGCGTCGCGACGATGGCCAGCAGTCTGCTCATGTCTGCGGTTCGATCAGCGGCTCGAAGCTCTGACGGAGGATCTCCTCGTCGACCGGCCCCCGGTAGATGAGCGCGATCTCGCCGTCGGGATCGATCAGGAACGATTCCGGCAGGCCCTTGACGTTGTAGCTGTCCATCTGCGCGCCGTCGCCGTCGTGAAGGAGCTCGTAGGTGAGGCCGTACTCGCGGGCGAACTTCTCGGCGTCGGGGGTGAGGTCGCGCGAGTTCATGCCGACCACGACCAGGTCGCGGCGGTTCTCGTTCGCGAAGTTCTCGATGGCGGGCGCCTCGTCGCGGCACGGCTCACACCACGAAGCCCAGAAGTTGAGCAGCACCCACTTGCCCTGGTGATCGGCGATGCTCGCCTCGCCACGGCCGCCGAGGACCTCGACGGAGGCGGCGGGGGCCTCCTCGCCGACGGCGATCGTGGGCCCGCCCTTGGCGACGATGCCGAACGCGAGCAGCGCGATCGCGCCGATCGATGCGAGGACTGCGAGGAAGCCGTACTTGCCCATCGCCCGGGCAGATTAGAGAGGGAGCCTCATCTCGACCCCACCACCACCGCGACCTCGAGCGCGTCGGAGCGGGCCACGCGGGCATCGAACCCGGCGTCCGCGGCGATCGCGGCGGCGGTGTTGGCCGTGGTGCTTGCGGCCTCGACCAGGACGGCGCCGCCCGGCGCGAGCCAGTCGAGCGCGCCCGCAACGATCCGTCGCAGCGGGTCCATCCCGTCCGGTCCGCCGTCGAGCGCCCACGGCGGCTCATACAGCCGTGCCTCGCGCGGCATCAACCCGAGCTCGCGGCTTGGAACGTAGGGCGAGTTGGCGGCGATCAGGTCGATGCGACCCCGCAACTCGTCCGGCAGCGCCTCGAAGAGATCGCCCTGGTGCACGGCGGCTCCGAAGCGCGTCAGGTTCCGCGCGGAGAGCTCGACGGCACCAGCGTCGATGTCGCTCGCGTGCAGCTCGATGCCCGGCACCGCCACGGCGATCGCGGCGCCGACGGCACCGGCGCCGCAGCAGAGATCGAGGGCCACCGCATCCTGGGAGCCGATGCCCCGCAAGGCGGCGACCGCCTCCTCGACGAGGAGCTCCGAGCGGTTTCTGGGCACGAACACGCCGGGCTCGACCGCGACCCGCACCCCGGCGAGCTCGGCCCAGCCGACCACGTACTCGAGCGGCTCGCCGGATTCGCGACGGCGCACCATCTCCGCCAGCACCCGCTCATCGCCGGCCGCCTCCTCGAGCAGCAGCGCCGCCTCCTCCTCGGCGAACACGCACCCCGCCTCACGCAGCCGATCGACCAGCTCGTCTTCGGGCTCCGGTCCGGATCCGGGTGCTGATGCTGCGGGATCGGGCAAGGAGGGAAGTGGTCAAGCGGGTGAGGGGAATCGAACCCCCGTCACCAGCTTGGGAAGCTGGTGCTCTGCCATTGAGCTACACCCGCGGGGGAGGGAGAAGATACCCCGCGCCGCATGCACGCCGCCTAGTTCGGTTGGCTCGACGGGCGGATCAGGATCTCGTTGACGTCGACCCGTCCCGGCTGCTCGACCGCGTAGAGAACCGCGGCGGCGATGTCGTCGGCCTCGAGAGCCCCCGTGGGCCGGTTGTCGAAGAACGGCGTGTCGACCATGCCCGGCTCGATCAGCGTCACTCTGATCGAGGTGTTGTCGTGCATGTCCCGCAGCTCCTGTCGCAGCGATTCGCCCATGCCCGTCACCGCCCACTTCGTCGCCGAGTACAGCGATCCCGGCAGCGCCCGCCGTCCCGCGACCGAGCTTGTGATCACGTAGTGGCCGGCGTTGCGCTCGAGCAGGTGGGGGAGGGTTGCGCGGATCGTGTGCGCGACGCCGAGGACGTTGGTCAGGACCATCGAGCGCCAGTGCTCCGGGGACTCCTCGAGAAAGCCGCGCGAGGCGCCGAAGCCGGCGTTGGCGAAGACGACGTCGATCCTCCCGAACCGCTCGAGCGCGGCCTCGGCGAGCGCCTCCACGGACTCCCACTCGGTGACGTCGGCTGGAACGACGAGGACGTCGTCGCCGCCACCGAGCTCCGCGGCCAGCTCCTGCAGCGGCTCCTCCCGGCGGGCTGAGAGGACGAGGGCGTATCCGGCTTCGCGGAGCCGCTTTGCGGTGGCGGCACCGATGCCCGTGCTGGCGCCGGTGATCAGGGCTGTGGGTGTATCGCTCATGCGGCCATTGTTAGCAGCGGGCGGCCGGGGCGGCCGGAGTGTGATCGCGTTCCCCAGCCGGCGCCCTGACCCTGCGATAATCCGCCGCCCCATGGATCCCGATCGCAAGCGGCGCTACCGCCTGATCGCGGCGCTGACGGCCGTCGTCCTGCTGGCCACCGCGGGCCTGTACGTGACCTACAGTGCCTTCAGCGGCTCGACCGAGACGAAGGAGCCCTCCCAGGTGCTCGCCGACGGGCCCAATGGTGAGTCAGCTCAGGTCACCGGCAAGGTCGTCTCCTACAAGCGCGACGGCGCCGATCTCAGCTTCGTCCTCGAGGACCGCGACGGAGGCACCCAGACGCTGCCCGTCGAGTACACGGGGATCGTTCCCGATCCCTTCCGGGAGGGGCGTGAGGTGATCGTCACCGGCACGCTGGATCAGGCGGGTGTGCTGATGGCGCAGAAGGACAGCCTGATCACGAAGTGCCCGTCGAAGTTCAGCGACGAGGCCGAGGCTGATCCTGAGCACGTGATCATCGAGCAGTGACGGCGCTCGGCTCCGCGGCGCTCGTCGCCTCCCTGCTCGCCGCCTGCTACGCCGCTGTCGCCGCTCTGATCGCGACCCGCGGCGACCGCCGCTGGGCCGTCTCCGCCCGCCGCGGCATCTACGCGGTCTTCGGCCTCCTGCTGATCGCCGTCATCACGCTCGAGATCTCGTTCCTGCGGACCGACCTCTCGGTGGCGCTGGTCGCCGAGCACTCCTCGGAGACGACGCCGGTCCTGTACCAGCTCACCGCCCTCTGGGGGAGCCAGGCGGGGTCGCTTCTGCTCTGGGCGTTCGTGCTCTCGATCGCATCCTCCGCGGTCCTCTTCATCACCCGCAACAAGCACCGGGAGGTGGTGCCGTGGGCGACCGCCGTGCTCGCCGGGGTCGCGATCTTCTTCATCGGGATGATGGTCGCCGGGATCTTCTTCCCCGAGGCGGACTCGTGGCCCTTCGCCGCCTCCAACCCCGTTCCCGAGGTGGGTGCCGGCCTGACGCCGCTGCTCATGCACCCGGCGATGGCCATCCATCCGCCGATGCTCTACTCGGGCTACGTCTTCTTCACGATCCCGTTCGCCTTCGCCATCGGCGCCCTGATAACCCGCCGCCTCGACGCGAGCTGGATCCGCTCGACTCGCCGTTTCGCGCTCGTCGCCTGGGTCTTCCTCTCGATCGGGATCGCACTCGGCGCCCGTTGGTCCTACAGCGAGCTCGGCTGGGGCGGCTACTGGGCCTGGGACCCGGTCGAGAACGCGGCGCTGATCCCCTGGCTCACCGGCACCGCCTTCCTGCACTCGATCATGGTCCAGGAGCGGCGCGGGATGCTCCGCGTCTGGAACGTGTCGCTGATCTGCGCGACCTTCGTCCTCTCGCTGCTCGGCACCTTCCTCGTCCGCTCCGGCGTCCTGCAGTCGATCCACGCCTTCGGCGAATCGAAGGTCGGCGTGCCGCTGCTCGTCCTGATCGGCATCGTCACGATCGGCTCGACGATCCTGATCGCCTCCCGCCGCGAGTCCCTGCAGTCGGAACGCCAGCTCGATTCGCTGCTCAGCCGTGAGGCGATCTTCCTCGTCAACAACATCCTCCTCGTCGGGCTCGCCGCGGTGATCCTGTTCGGCACCTTCTTCCCGTTGATCTCCGACCTCGTCGGCGACAAGGCCTCGATCGGGCCCCCTTGGTTCAACCAGTTCGCCACCCCGCTTGCGATCGGGCTCGTCTTCTTCATGGGGATCGGCCCGCTCGTCGCCTGGCGTCGCGTCAGCCTCGCGGGGATCGCCCGGGCGGTGGGGATCCCGCTGATCGTGACTCTCGTCGGGGCTGTCGTGCTCGCCTTCACGATCGGGATCTCCGAGAGCCCGACCGCATACGCGCTCTTCCTCGGCGGCATCTTCACGCTCGCCGCGATCGTTCAGGAGGTGGTCCGCGGCGTCGAGGCGCGCCAGTCCCTCAGCGGTGGGGGGGTGATCTCCTCGTTGGGATC
>JAXLSW010000025.1:0-72763 GCA_046330415.1 Solirubrobacterales bacterium
CGACTTCTTCATCCGCACCAGCGACCCCGAGCACGTGGCCAAGGTCCAGGAGGTGATGCAGCGCATCCACGACAACGGCCACACCTACGAGGGGACCTACGAGGGCTACTACTGCCCCCGCTGCGCCGACTTCAAGACGCCGACGGAGCTGCTGGAGGGCAACCGCTGCCCGATCCACGAGATCGTCCTCGAGCTGGAGACCGAGCAGAACTGGTTCTTCCGCCTCTCGACCTTCCAGGAGCCGCTCGAGAAGCTCTACGCCGACCACCCCGACTTCGTCCGCCCGGACTTCCGCCGCAACGAGGCGCTCGCCTTCATCAAGGGCGGCCTGCAGGACGTCTCGCTATCGCGCCCGAAGTTGAGCTGGGGGGTGCCGCTCCCCTGGGATCCCGGCCAGGTCATGTACGTCTGGTTCGACGCGCTCCTCAACTACTACACGGCCCTCTCCTACGCCCGCCCCGGCGAGGACCTGACCGACCGCTACTGGCCCTGCGACGTGCACGTGATGGCCAAGGACATCCTCAAGTTCCACTCCGTGTACTGGCCGGCGATGCTGATGGCCGCGGAGCTGCCGCTGCCGAAGGGCCTCTACGTCCACGGCTACCTGCTGATGGACGACAAGAAGATGTCGAAGTCGCTCGGCAACGTCCTCGATCCGTTCGAGGTCATCGACCGCTTCGGCTCCGACGCGCTGCGCTTCTACTGCTTCCGCGAGGTCTCCTTCGGCCAGGACGGCTCGATCTCGCCGGCCGGCTTCGAGTCGCGCTACGAGACCGAGCTCGCCAACGACTTCGGCAACCTCGCCAGCAGGACGCTGGCGATGATCGACCGCTACCGCGACGGCGTCATCCCCGAGGGCGCGCTCGACGAGGCGCTCGCCGGCGACACCGACGACGAGCCCGGGCTCGCCTCCCTGCGCGACCGCGTCTGCGAGCTGCTCGACGGCTGCGAGATCAGCCGCGCGCTCGAGGCCTGCTGGGGAGCGGTGCGGCGGCTCAACCGCTACGTCGAGGAGATGCGGCCCTGGGACCTCGCCAAGGACGAGGAGCGCGGCGCCGAGCTCGACGACGTGCTCTTCAACCTCGCCGAGGGGCTGCGCGCGGTCACGCTGCTGCTGCACGCCTACATGCCGGCGTCGACCGACAAGCTGCTCGCCGCGCTCGGTGAGGACGACCGTGGGCTCTGCGAGTTCGGCTCGCGCGGCGGCGGCGCGAAGGTGGAGCGGATCCCGGCGCTGTTCCCGAAGCTCGACGCCCCGGACAAGGGCTGAGGGCGGAGGTCGTGAGGCAGCCGTGATCGACTCCCACTGCCACATCGGGGTCTGCAAGCCGCCCGCGGCCGAGATCGTCGCCGAGGCCCGCCGGCTCGGGGTCGAGCGGATGCTCACCATCGGCCTCGACGAGCGCTCCAACGAGGAGGCCTTCGCGATCGCCCGCGAGCACGAGGGCGTCGTCTACGCCGCGGCCGGCAGGCACCCGAACTCCGCGCTCGGCTTCGACGACGCGGCGGCCGACGCGATCGAGGCGCTCGCCGCCGACCCGCTCGTGCGGGCGATCGGCGAGACCGGCCTCGACTTCTACCGCGAGGGTGCTCCCGTGGGCGACCAGGTCCGCGCCTTCGAGGCGCAGATCGGGATCGCGCGGCGGACCGAGCTGCCGCTCGTCATCCACGTCCGTGACTCGAGCGGGCCCGGCGCCGGCCGCGCCGTCGCCGACTGCTTCGAGCTGCTCGCCGCCGAGGCCGAGGGCGTCGAGGTGGTCCTGCACTGCTTCTCCGCCACCGCCGAGCGCGCGCAGCAGGCGGTCGAGCGCGGCTGGCACATCTCCTTCGCGGGCAACGTCACCTACCCGAACTCGGGTGAGCTGCGGGAGGCCGCCGCCCTGGTGCCCGACGAGCTGCTGCTGGTCGAGACCGACAGCCTGTACCTGTCGCCGCAGCCGGTGCGCGGGAAGCCGAACTCGCCCGCCAACGTGATCCACACCGCGGAGGCGGTTGCCGACCTGCGTGGTGTCCCCTACGCGGCGCTCGACGCCGTCGTCACCGCCAACGCCGAGCGCCTCTTCGGCTGGTGAACCTGTGAGGCGGGAGTAGGGGCCGCAGTGGTCAGGCTCGGGCAGAACTTCCTCGCCGACCCCAACCTGCTCGAGGCGATCGTCGCCGACGCCGCGCTCGACGCCGACGACGTCGTGCTCGAGGTCGGGGGTGGGGAGGGGTGCTGACGGAGCGCCTGGCCGAGCGGGTCGCGCGCGTCCACCTGATCGAGATCGACGAGCGCCTGCGTCCCGCGCTCGATCCGATCGAGGCCGCGCACCCGGGCCTCGAGATCATCTGGGGCGACGCGATGGAGGTCGACCTCGGAGCGCTGGAGCCGCCGCCGAGCGCGATGGTTGCCAACCTCCCCTACGCGGTCGCGACGCCGGTTCTGCTGCGGACGATCGTGGAGCTGCCGTCGGTGCGGCGCTGGACGGTGATGGTCCAGCGGGAGATCGCCGAGACTGCGCGCGGCCGGGGACCCGCACCTACGGCTCCCCGAGCGTGCTCGTCCAGCTCGCCTGCGACGTGCGCATGCTGCGCACGGTCGATCCGGCGGTCTTCAAGCCGCGGCCGCGCGTGGAGTCCGGCGGTGCTGGCGCTTCGGCGCCGCGCCGAGGCTCCCGGCGAGCGACAGCGACAGCTTCCATCCGCGACGCCTTCGCGCACCGCCGCAAGGCGCCGCCGAAGTCGCCGGAGCTGGCGGCGAAGCGGCGCGAGGCCGAGGCCGAGCGCGCCGGGCTGCCGGCCCCGCGCCCACGATCGGCTGAGGTTCGGCACGAATGCCGCGAGGCGCTCGGGCGACTCGGGCTGCCGGCCGACGCGCGGGCCGAGATGCTGACCCCGCCTCAGCACCTCGCGCTCGCGGAGGCGATCGGATGAGCGCCTCCGTGACGAAGGGCCGGGTCCTCCGCGCCCCGGCGAAGCTGAACCTCTGCCTCTACCTCGGCGAGACCCGCGCCGACGGCCTGCACGAGCTCTGCTCGGTGTTCACCCCGGTCTCGCTCGCCGACCAGCTGACGGTGAGCGAGGGAGACGGACCCGAGGACGAGGTGATCTGCCCCGGCATCGAGGGTCCCGATCTGACCGCGCGGGCGCTCGGAGCGCTGCGCGGGAGCGGGTGGAGGCGCGCGCCGCTGCGGATCGAGGTGGACAAGCGGATCCCGGTGGCGGCCGGGCTCGGCGGCGGCAGCGCCGATGCGGCGGCCGTCCTGCGCCTGGCGGCCGACGATCTTCCCGCCGGGGAGCTGGCGAGCATCGCCGCCGCCCTCGGCGCCGACGTGCCCTCCCAGATCGACCCGCGCACCAGCCTCGTCGGCGGCGCCGGCGAGCTGGTCGCGCCGCTCCCTGAGCCCGACCCCTTCGCGGTCGTGCTGATCCCGGACCCGGAGGGGCTCTCGACTCCCGAGGTGTTTGCGGAGGCCGATCGGCTCGGGCTGCCGCGGCCGGCCGCTGAAATCGAGGAGCGCCGCCGCGCGCTCGCCGCCGCGTTCGCGACCGGCGGCGGCGTCGATGCGAACGCCGCGCTGCTCGCCAACGACCTGCAACCGGCGGCCCTCTCCCTGCTGCCCGAGATCGCGGGCGCGCTGGAGGCGCTCGAGGAGGCCGGAGCGACGTTGGCGCGGGTGACCGGCTCGGGGCCGACGGCCTTCGGCATCTTCACGACGGAGGCTGACGCGGAGCGTGCCGCGGCGGAGATCGGGGCCGGTGGCCGGCAGGCGATCGTGGCCCGATCGGGAACCGGGGCCTGATGCAGCTTCCGAGCAATCGCAAGGGGTGGCTCAAGCTCGCCGCGGTTCTCGCCGCGGTGGTCGTCGCGTACCTGCTGGTGAAGCGGGCGCTCCCCGACGTCGACGCGCAGAACCTGCTCGAGGACGTCGCCGTGGGGCTCGGCGCCTGGACCTACGCGATCGTCGCGGTCCTCGCCTTCCTCGAGACCGGCGCGTTCGTCGGGCTCGTCGCTCCCGGCGAGACGTTCGTGGTGCTGGCCGGAGCCGTCGCCGGGCAGGGGGAGACCTCGGTGGTGCTGACGATCGGGATCGTCTGGTTCTCGGCGTTCATGGGGGACACGGTGAGCTACCTGCTCGGCGAGAAGCTCGGTCGCGACTTCATCCTCGAGCACGGCCACCGGCTGCGGATCACGCGTGAGCGCTTCGCCCAGGTGGAGCGCTACTTCGACAGCCACGGCGGCAAGACGATCCTGATCGGCCGCTTCATCGGTCTCGTCAGGGCGCTGGCGCCGTTCATCGCCGGCAGCTCCGGGATGCAGTACCGGGCGATGGCTCCCTACAGCATCCTCGGCACCGGGATCTGGGCGACGACCTTCACGCTGCTCGGCTACTTCGCGTCGAAGAACATCGACGCCGTCCTCAGCAACTCCGAGCACGTGCTGCTCGCCTTCGCGGTCATCGTCGCGCTTGTCGTCGGCACGATCGTGCTGGTGCGCTTCCTGCGGGAGCGCGCGAACCGGGACAAGGTCGAGCGCTGGATGCAGGAGCGCCGGGGCTTCCGCTCGATCCTGGCGCTCGGCAGGACCGTCTCCCCGCAGGCCAGGTTCCTGGCCCAGCGGGTGACCCCCGGCGACCTCGGCCTGGAGCTCACCAGCGCGCTCGCGGCGCTCGCGGTCGGCTCCTACATCTTCATCGCCCTTGGGATGCTCTTCCACGACGATCCCGGTGCGACGGTCACCGACCGGGCGGCGATCGACTTCTGCGAGCGCATCACGACCGACTGGCTGACCACGCTGGCCAAGCTCGTGACCGTCCTCGGCACGACCCCGGCGGCCCTGCTCGCGACGCTTGTGGCGGCGATCTGGCTCGGCTCGCGCCGGTACTGGCTGGAGCTGGTGGTGCTCGTCCTCGGCACGATCCTGATCCTGATCGGCACCCCGATCGCGAAGGAGGTTGTCGACAGGCCGCGACCCGACGGTGCGCTGATCGACGCCGGTGGTTCGTCATATCCGAGCGGGCACGCCTCCCACTCGATCATCTACGTCTGGATCGCGCTGATGATCTCGGTGCGAGCGAAGGCGGGGTTGACCCGCGGGACGGCCATCGTCGTCGCCGGGATCGCGCTCGCCGCAGTGATCGGGCTGAGCCGGGTGTACCTGCGAGTCCACTACCTGAGCGACGTCACCGGTGGGTGGGCGTTCGGGGTCACCGTGTTCGCGCTGCTGGCCTCCGTCGCTGTGATCGTCAGCTACTTCCGGCAAGATGAGCGGCGTGTCGACTGAGGCCTGGATCTTCGGCGGCGCCGGGCTGATCACGCTTCTCGCCTTCGGCGGACTGATCCTGGCCCCGGCGATCGGCTCCTTCTCCCGCACCTGGGAGAAGCTGCTCGCGTCCGTGCTCTCGATCGTCGTGCTCGTCGCGCTCGTCGGGATCGGCGTCGCGGTTGGACTGGCGATCGTGTACTTCTGGCCCGACATCTCCGCCTGGTTCGACTGAGAGCGCGTGGGACGCGGCGCGGGGCTGCGTCATCGTCGGCTCACGGCCAACCCGGCCGCATCGCCTCCTGCTTCCTTGCCCCGCTTGGTCCCACGCGCTCTCAGGGCCGTGCCGGTGGGTTCCACCGCTGGGCGCGGCGCGGGGCTGCGTCCTCGTCGGCTCACGGCCAACCCGGCCGCATCGCGCCGTGCCTGCGCTGCCATTCGACCCCGCGGGCCGGGGAAAAATGGCAGCGCAGGATGCTCGCGACGGGTTGGGCGGGCCGCGATGCGCGGTCCCGTTCCAGTGTCGATCACGGGCTGATCGCGCTTCCCGCCCTACTATTTCGGCGTGGGCGCTGGCAGCAAAGCGAAGCCGAGACCGGCCTCGAAGAAGGGGTCCGATGGGGCTGCCCCGGCCCCGAAGGGCGGCCTCGATGCGCTGTCTGAGGCGATCGAGTCGGGCGCGGGGCTACCCGCCGTCGTCCGCGCTGCGGCCGGGGCCCTGGGCGCCAACATCGCCCTGATCGACCGCTCGAGCGCCGTGCTCGCGGTCGCCGCCGGCTCGGGGGCGGAGGAGGAGAAGCTGCTCGGGCTCGAGGCGGGGGTCGAGAGCGTCGAGCTGCGCGTCGCCGACGCCGTCGTCGGCGAGCTCCGTTACAGGCCACGCAGCGGCGAGGAGGCCTCGATCGGGGCCCTGCGGATGGTCGCGACCATGCTCGGCCTCGAGGTCGAACGGGCCCGCGGGCCGGAGTGGGCGAGCGACGACGCCGCACGTGACTTCGTCCGCGCGGTGCTGTCGAGGCAGCTAGTCGGCGATCCTGAGATCGCCGCCCGGGCCTCCGAGCTCGGCACCGACCTCGATGGGGGAGCCGGTGTCGTCATCGCTCGCGCCGCCCCCGGCTCGGCTCAGACCGGGGACTGGCGCGCGCGGGTGCTCACCCTCGTCCTGCGCGCGGTGCGCTCCAACTCGAGCGGCGCGCTCGCCGCGACCCTCGATGACGAGAGCGCCCACGGTGAGGTGGCGCTCGTGCTTCCGGCCGGCGACGGCGACGGGATCGAACGGGCGGCTCGCGCCGTGGAAGAGGAGCTGCGCTCCTCGCTGCCGGGTTTCGCGGTGACCGTCGGCTTCAGCCGCCACTCCCCGGACCCCGGTCACATCTACCGGGCGGGGAAGGAGGCGCTGATGGCCGTCAACGTCGCCGAGGCCGAGGACCGGACCCTGCTCGCCTTCGAGGAGACCGGCTCCTACCGCCTGCTGCTGCCGGCGATGAGCGAGGACCCCGCCGAGCTGGAGCGCTTCTTCGACGAGACCGTCGCCCCGCTCGCCGCCTACGACGACCAGTACGAGACCGAGCTCGTCGCGACCGTCGAGGCCTACCTCGACAACGACGGCAACGTCACGCCGACCGCGGAGACCCTGTTCACGCACCGGCACACGGTGCGCTACCGGCTCGAGCGCGTGCGCGAGCTCTGCGGCCACGACCTGAGCTCGACCGAGGGGCGCGAGAAGCTCGGCCTCGGCCTGAAGGCGATGCGGGTGCTCGGCATCGCCGCCCCGGGCGGTCCCGCGCTCGAGGGCCGCACCAAGGGCGCGCGCTCCAAGCGCGGCGACTAGCGGCGACTGGCGGCGATCCGGATCGGGCAGGATGTGATCGCCCCGGCGATCACATCCTCAGAAGGAGCCCGCGATGGACCTCAGCATCGGCCTGCCCAACGCAGTCCCCGGCACCACCGGCGACGACATCACCGAGTTCGCACGACGCGCCGAGGCCCGCGGCTTCAAGAGCCTCGGCACGATCGACCGGATCGTCTACGAGAACTACGAGCCGCTCGTCGCGCTCGCCGCCGCAGCGGCCGTGACCGAGCGGATCGGCCTCCTCACCTCGGTCCTCCTCGGCCCGCTGCGTCCCAACGGCGCGACTCTCGCCAAGCAGACCCAGAGCCTGCACGCGCTGTCGGGCGGTCGCTTCACGCTCGGGATCGGCCTCGGCGGCCGCGCGGACGACTACGCCGCGGCCGGCGCCGACATGAGCACCCGCGGCGACGTCATGGACGAGTTGCTCTCCGAGCTCAAGCGCGTCTGGGACGACTCCGACATCGGTCCCAACAACGAGGGCCGGCCCGGGCTGCTCGTGGGCGGCGCCGTCCAGGCCAGCTACGACCGCGTGGCCCGTTGGGGAGACGGCTGGATCGCCGGCGGCGCCCCGCCCGACCAGTTCGCCGAGGCGGCGAGCGCGGTCAAGGAGAACTGGTCAGCAGCCGGTCGCGACGGCGCACCGCATCTCGCCTGTCTCTCCTACTACGCCCTCGGCGACACCGCGGAGGAGGACGCCAAGCGCTACCTCACCGACTACTACGGATTCCTCGGAGACGAGCTGGCGGCGATGATCGCCGCCAGCGCCGCCAAGGACGCCGACACGGTCAAGGGCTACGTCCAGGCCTTCGAGGGCGTCGGCTGCGACGAGCTCGTCTTCTTCCCTTGCAGCAGCGATCCGGCGCAGGTCGACTTGCTGGCGGACGCTGCGGGGTTGTAGCTGCGGCTGGCACAATCGCTACTCCACTGGGGAGTGGTCCACATGGCTAAGACGCCGGGTTTTGGACCCGGAGAATCTGGTTCGATCCCAGGCTCCCCAGCTCGAATTCCGTCCGATCGGCACGCGAACATCAGTTCGTATGCCGATGAAACCGAGATTCACCGAAGATCAGCTGCGGGAAGCGGTGGCAGCGTCGTTCAACTGGACTGAGACGCTTCGGAATCTCGGCTACTGCCCGACAGGTGGCAATCCCAGAACGATCAAGAAGTACGTGGAGATCTGGGCCATCGACACGACCCACTTCGACCCGGACCTCGCGAGGCACCGCAATCTCGGGGGGAAGCGGATCCCACTCGATCAGGTGCTCGTCGAGGGCTCGACCTATACACGTTGGAACCTGAAGCAACGCCTGTTCTCGGAGGGCCTGAAGGAGCGGCGATGCGAGTCCTGCGGTCAGGACGAGACCTGGCGAGGGCAGGAGATGGCGTTGATTCTCGACCACGCGAATGGGGTTCGAGACGACAATCGCATCGAGAACCTCAGGATCCTCTGCCCCAACTGCGCCGCGACTCTGCCCACGCATTGCGGCAGAAATCTGCGAAAGCCTCCCGTGCGTCTCGCCTGCGAGTTCTGCGGCGAGCAGTTCGATCGGCGATTCAAGAAACAGCGTTTCTGCTCCCGCGGATGCGGCCAGCGTGGCCGCAAGCAAGGGCGGAGGGTCGACCGTCCGCCGTTTGGCCTGCTCCTCCGGGAGATCGGGGAGACGAACCACTGCGCCGTCGGCCGCAAGTACGGCGTCAGCGACAACGCGGTCCGCAAGTGGGTGCGCGCCTACGTCAAGGAACGCGACGAGGAGATCCGCGCTGCCGGGTTCCGCTTCGTCAGGCCCGCCTGACCTCGCCACCCGCCCGCCCGCCAATACGATTGCGCCCGTGAGCGCGCCGACCGTCCTGATCATGGCCGCCGGACAGGGAACCCGGATGCGCTCGGCCATTCCCAAAGTCCTGCATCCAGTCTGCGGGCGCGCGCTCGTGTCGTGGCCGATCGCCGCCGCGCAGGAGGCGGGAGCGGGGCGGATCGCCGTCATCGTCTCTCCCGACCGCGACATCTCGGGCGCGCTCCCCGATGGGATCGAGTCCGTTCCCCAGCCCGAGGCCGACGGCACCGGCGGCGCCGTGCGCGCCGCCGCGTCCCTGGTCGAGGAGTCCGACACCGTCATCGTCCTCTCCGGCGACGTGCCGCTCGTCTCCGCCGAGCTGATCGCCGCGATCGCCGCCACCCATGAGCGCGAGGGCGCCGCGGCGACGGTCGTCACCGCCATCCTCGACGACCCCGGCTCCTACGGCCGCGTCGTCCGCGGCGAGGGAGAGGAGATCGAGCGCATCGTCGAGGCGAAGGCCGAGGGCGACGCCACCGCCGAGGAGCTGGCTCTGAAGGAGATCAACGCCGGCATCTACATGTTCGACGGCCCGGCGCTTGCCGCCGCCCTGCCCGAGCTCAGCAACGACAACGCCCAGGGCGAGTACTACCTCCCCGACGCCCTGCCGCTGCTGCGCAATGCCGGCGGACGCGTTGTGGCGCACGTCTCGGCGGATCCCAACGTGATCCTCGGCGTCAACTCCCGTGCCGACCTCGCGCTCGTCGAAGCGGAAGCGCGGCGCCAGATCAACGGGCGCCACATGCTCGCCGGGGTCACGATCGTCGACCCCGCCGCCACCTGGATCGACGTCGACTGCGAGATCGCCCCCGACACCCGCATCGAGCCCGGCACGACGATGATCGGCCACTGCGTCGTCGGCAGCGGCTCGGTGATCGGCCCGCAGACCACCCTGATCGATTCCCGGATCGGCGAGGACGTCGACGTCCCGCACTCCTACCTCGTCGAGTGCGCCGTCGGCGACCGCTGCAAGGTCGGCCCCTTCGCCTACCTGCGCCCCAAGGCCGAGCTCGCGGACGGCGCCAAGGCGGGCACCTTCGTGGAGATCAAGAACTCCCGGATCGGCCCTGGCAGCAAGGTCCCTCACCTCTCCTACATCGGCGACGCCGACGTCGGCGAGGGCGCCAACCTCGGAGCCGCGACGATCACCGCCAACTACGACGGCTTCACCAAGAGCCGCACGACGATCGGCCCCAACGCCAGGACCGGCGTCGACACGACGCTGATCGCGCCCGTCGAGGTCGGCGAATCCGCTTACACTGGCGCCGGCTCGGTGATCTCCGAGGACGTCCCGGCGGGGGCGCTGGGGATCACCCGGTCTGGGCAGGCCAACGTCGAGGGCTACGCGGACCGCAAGGCGAGCGCGGCCAAGGAGAAGCACGACGAGTGAGCAACGGCAAGACCGTCACCCTGAACCATCCGCCGGGGGATCTGGAACCGTTGTCGCACCCGCACGTGCACAGCTCGATCGACCAGGATTACAAGAAGCACCTCATGGTCTTCGGCGGCCGCTCCTCCGGGGAGCTCGCCGGCCGCATCGCCAACCAGCTCGACGTCGACCTCGGGCAGGTGACGCTGAAGACGTTCGCCAACGGCGAGGTCTACTGCCGCTACGAGGAGTCGATCCGCGGCGCGGACGTCTTCATCGTCCAGTCGACGGCCGCCAACGCGAAGGCGGGGATGACTCCCAACGACGCGCTCATGGAGCTCATGTGCATGATCGACGCCGCGCAGGGGGCCTCCGCGCACCGGATCATCGCCGTCATGCCCTGGTACGGCTACGCCCGCCAGGACAAGAAGTCGCTTCCGCGTGAGCCCATCTCCGCCCGCGTGGTCGCCAAGGCCCTCGAAGCGATCGGCACCGACCGCGTCCTCACCATGGATCTCCACGCCGGCCAGGTCCAGGGCTTCTTCGAGGTTCCCGTCGACCACATGACGGCGATGCCCATGCTCACCCAGTGGTTCATCGACCAGCACTTCGACGAGGAGCTCGTGATCGTCAGCCCCGACGCCGGTCGCGTCAAGGTCGCCCGCAACTTCGCCCGCAAGGTCGGTACCCACTGGGCCGTGATGGAGAAGGAGCGCCCCGCCCAGCAGGTCGCCGAGATCGGCTACGTCGTCGGTGACGTCAAGGGTAAGACCGCGGTGCTCGTCGACGACATGATCGACACCGCCGGGACGCTCTGCGCCGCGGCCAAGACCGTGCTCGACGAGGGCGCCGCCCGCGTCATCGCCTGCGCCACCCACGGCGTCTTCAGCGGCCCCGCCTTCGAGCGCCTCGAGTACGAGAACTCCCAGATCGAGAAGATCGTCGTCACCGACACGATCCCGCTCGGCGACGGCGCCCCGCCGAACATCATCCAGCTCTCGACCGCCCAGACCCTCGCCGACAGCATCCGCAGGATCTTCACGGACGACTCCGTCAGCGAGATCTTCGCCGGCGAGAATCAACTGTTCTGACGGCCCGCGAGCACGCCTGACGGCACGCGGCGCCCGCCCATGGGCAACCAGCCCGCGGGTAGCCACCGCGCGTCGCCAGCCGCACTCGCGGACTCGTCAGGTGTTCTGACTAGCTTTCGGGCATGGCTGAGGAGGGAGCCACGCCGAACGACGTCGAGCAGCCGCTCGATCGCGGCACGATCATGGCCCTCCTCGCGATGGCGCTCGGCGTCTTCGTCATCGCCAACGACTTCACCGCCCTCAACGTCGCTCTGCCGGCGATCGAGAAGGACTTCGATGTCGACGTCGGCAGCGTCCAGTGGGTCGTCAACGCCTACGCGCTCGTCTTCGGCGTAGCGATCGTCTCCGGCGGACGCCTCGCCGACATGTTCGGCCGCCGTCGGATCTTCTTCATCGGCGCCGCCTTCTTCGCCGGCTTCTCCGCGCTCGGTGCGCTCGCGCCCTCGCTCGGCATCCTGATCGGCGCCCGCGTCGGCATGGGGGTGGGCGGCGCGCTCATGTGGCCGGCGATCCTCGGCATGACCTTCGCCGCCCTTCCGGCCTCGCGGGCCGGCCTCGCCGGCGGACTCATCCTCGGCGTCGCCGGGGTCGGGAACGCGATCGGCCCGCTGATCGGCGGCGTCCTCACCGAGGCGCTCGACTGGCGCTGGATCTTCGTCCTCAACGTGCCCGTGGCCCTGCTCGCAGTGCTCGTCACCCGCGCCAAGGTCCACCAGGAGGAGGAGCTCTCCGACGAGCCCATCGACTACATGGGGATGGCGACGATCTCCACCGGACTCGTCCTCCTGCTCCTCGCCCTCGACCAGTCCGTCGATTGGGGGTGGGGCGACCCCCGCGTGATCTCGATGCTCGTCCTCTCCACCCTGCTCCTCGTCGCCTTCGCGGTGGTGGAGAGGCGCGCCGGCGAGCGCGCCCTGATTCCCAGCGATGTCTTCTCCAACGCCCGTTTCCGCGCCGCCTGCCTCGTCGTCCTGCTGATGAGCGCCGTCTTCTTCTCCGCCGTGCTCTACGTGCCGCAGTTCCTCGAGAAGATCCTCGACTACAGCGCCGTGGAGGCGGGCCTCGGGATGCTGCCGATGATGGCCTGCTTCGCGCTCACGTCGTTCATCGCCGGCCCGCTCTACGACCGCATCGGCATGGTCATGGCGATCGGCATCGGCACGGGCCTGATCGCGGCGGGCCAGGTCCTCCTCGCGATCCTGATCGGCCCGGGGGCCGGGATCGGCTCGCTGATTCCGGGCCTCGCCCTCGTCGGCGTCGGCTGCGGGATGTTCTACCCCTCGGTCACCACCGCCGCGGTCACCGCGGTCGACGAAGCCCGCGCCAGCCTCGCCGGGGGCATCGTCTACATGTTCCAGATCGCCGGCGGAGCCATCGGCCTCGGCCTCTCGACGACGATCTTCACGATGTCCTCGGAGCACAAGCTCGGCTCGCAGGTCAGCGCCGAGACCGCCGTCGAGCTCAGCCCCCACGCGCAGGCTGTCCTCCACGGTGAGCTCGCCGGCACCGACGCCGCCGCGGCAGCCCTCAGCGAGCTCCCCGCCGATGTCCACCTCACGGTCATCAGGATCGTCGGCGACTCCTTCGCCCATGGCGTCCAGACCGCGTTCACGGTGGTTGCGGCCATCGCCGTCGCAGGGTTCCTCGTCGCCGTCGGTGTCCTCGGCCGCACGCCCGACCCGCAGCCGCAGCCGGCCGAAGCCGCAGCCGCAGCCGACTAGGACGGACTAGGGGAATAGGGTGCGCGCATGAACCGCACGACCCTCGAGGGCTACGAGCAGCTCGGGCGCGTCCTCGTCTGGGCCGCCGGGGTCGTCCTCGTTCTCGGCGTGGTCGGCGCGATCATCATCGCCGGCTCCGATGACGCGCTCCCTCTCTTCGAGGACGTCGAGCGCCAGGGCCGCGGCGTCGCGGCCCTCGCCTCGCTCGCCTGGGGTGTCGCCGCCGGGGGAGTTCTCGCCGGCCTTGGAGCGATCCTCCGCCTGCTTGTCACCGATCGCCTGGAGCGACTTGGCCCCGCGCCCGAGCAGGAACGGGATCGGCCCGCGCCGGACCGAAGCCGAGATCGCGCCGCCTCCGAGAAGAGCCGGGACCGCGCCGCCGCCGAGCCGAGCCGCGAGCAGGCTCGCGAGCGCCTCGTCGCCTCGCGACGCCGACCCGCTCCCGAGCGACTCGGCCGCAAGGCCGGTGGCGAGGACGTGGACGGCGTGGAGGACGACGAGCCCGAGCGCGATTGAGCGCGCCGATGCCGTCCCCGGGGGAGGAGCGCCGCTTCCGGCGGGTCGGCCACAAGGGCGCCGACGCCCTCGTCCACGGCAACACCGTCGCCAGCTTCGAGCGGGCGGTCGAGGTCGGTGTCGACACGATCGAGTTCGACGTCCTCTGGCTCGCCGATGGGCGCCCGGAGGCCCCCGAGGCCGAGCGCTCCCCGCTCGTCGTCGCTCACGACTGGGAGGACGCGGCCTCGCGACCCCACCTGACCATCGAGGACGCGCTCGACGCCTTCACTCGTCCACCGCTCGACCGGGTCGAGATCGACCTCGACATCAAGCTCCGCGGTCGCGAACCCGAGATCACCGCGGCGCTGAGCGAGCGCGGCCTGATCGAGCGGGCGATGGTCTCGACCATGTACACGGAGACGCTGGCCGCGATCCGCGCCCTCGAGCCGGGCCTGCGGCTCGGCTGGACCTACCCGCTCGTGACCAAGGCGTATGACCGCAAGCCGTTGCTCAAGCCCTTCGTGGCCGCGGCGTTGGCGCGGATGCGCTCGCGGTTCCCTGATCACGCGCGCCGCCGCGCGCCCGAGATCGGCGCCGGCGCCATCTGGCTCTTCCACCGGCTCGCGAGTCCGGAGATCGTCGCCGTCACCCGCGAGCTCGGCATCGAGCTGATCTGCTGGACCGTCGACGAGCCCGCTCGCATCGCCGAGCTGCGGCGGATGGGGGTCGACGGGATCGTCTCCAACGACCCGCGGCTGCTGCTCGGCTGACGCTGCGGCGCCGCCGAGCGGCGCAGAGTCGCTACTCTGCACCGCCGCATGGCTTCTGATCGCCCCATCCTCAAGGTCGCCGAGCGCACGTCGTTCGGCTCTCGGACCAGCCGCCGCCTCCGTCGCGAGGGGCAGGTCCCCGGCGTCGTCTACACGAGCGGCGAGGAGGCGCGGGCCTTCCAGGCCGACGCCCACGATCTCGGCCTCTTCATCGCCGAGGGTCACGCGCTCTTCGACCTCGAGATCGAGGGCGCCGGCGCGGTGCCCGTCGTGGTCAAGGAGGAGCAGCGTCACCCGGTCCGCGGCCACCTCATCCACCTCGATTGCCAGCAGGTCGACCTCAACCAGGAGATCCAGGCCGACGTCGAGATCGTCCTCGTCGGCACCGACGATTCGCCCGGTGTCAAGGAGGGCGGCATCCTCGAGCACGTCACGCGCGAGATCACGATCGAGGCGCTCCCGACCGCGATCCCCGATCAGATCGAGGTCGTCGTCTCGGAGATGATCATCGGCGACACCGTGCAGCTCGACGCGGTCACGGCGCCCGAGGGCGTCAGGTTCGTGGCCGACTCCCCCGAGGAGGTCACGATCGCGACCCTCAACCCGCCGAAGATCGTCGAGGAGGAGACCGAGGTCGAGGCGGAGACCGAGGTCATCGGCGAGGCCGAGGCGGAGGGCGACTCCGAGGGCGACTCAGAGGGCTCCGGTGACGGCGACTCCGGCGACGGGGACGACTCCGGCGACGAGGGCTAAGGCCCCGTGGCACCCTTCGGCCGTCGGTCCGGCGGCCGATCCGGCATCTCGTCCGGCTCCGCGGACTTCCTGATCGTCGGCCTCGGCAACCCCGGCAGCCGCTACGCGGGGACCCGCCACAACATCGGTTTCGACGTCGCCGACGCGCTGAGCTCCGCCTGGGATCTGCCCCGCGCGAAGAAGCGCTTCGGCGGGCTGATCGCCGAGGGCCGCATCCGCCCCGGAGGCCCGCGCGTCGCGATCCTGCTCCCGCAGACCTACATGAACGAGTCCGGCAACTCGGCCGGCCCCGCCCGCGGCTCCCTCGGGGTCGACCTCGACCGCGTGATCGCGATCCACGACGAGATCGACATCCCCTTCGGCGAGATCCGCACCAAGCTCGGCGGCGGCGTCGCCGGCCACAATGGCCTCAAGAGCCTCGATCGCGGGCTCGGAAGCCGGGACTTCTGGCGCGTGCGCGTCGGCGTCGACCGCCCCGATTCGACCGACCCCGAGATCGTCTCCGGCTGGGTGCTCGGGCGCTTCAGCGAGGGGCGCGACGCCGTGCGTGGGCTGGTCGAGGACGCTGCCCGCGAGACCGAGAGATTGATCGACCGCCTGAGCGAAGAGAGCGAAGGAGAAGAGGACCCCGATGAGTGACCGGAGTGACCTGCTGACCAACTACGACGTCGACGAGAACGGGATCGCGCTGCTGCAGCTCGACCGTCCCGACTCCCGCAACGCGATCAACACCGCGATGCTCGAGGAGCTGCTCGGACACGCCGCCGCCGCCCGCGAGGACGACAACGTGCGCGTCCTCGTCGTCTCCTCCACCGACCACATGGGCCTGAGCGCAGGCGCCGACGTGCGCGAGGACCTCGACCGCGACGGCGCCGTCCGCCGCATGGAGCTCTTCGCCGACCTCTACAACGAGCTCGTCGCCTTCCCGAAGCCGACCATCGCCGTCTGCCATGGCGCCGTCGTCGGCGGGGGCGCCGAGATCGCCGTCGCCTGCGACCTCCGCGTCGGCGGCTCGAACCTGCGCCTGCGCTTCCCCGGCGCCGGCCTCGGCGTCCCCGTCGGGCCCGCCCGTCTCGTCACCCTTTGTGGCCTCTCAGTCGCCAAGTACCTGCTGATCACCTCCAAGGAGGTGGCCGTCGACGAGGCGCACCGCTGGGGCCTCGTCCACAAGGTCGTCTCCGCGCCCCGCACCGAGGAGGCGGCCCTGCAGCTCGCCGGACAGGTCGCCGCCCACCCGCCGGAGTCGGTCGCCCGGATCAAGCGCATGCTCCACGAGTGGGACGACATCGAGGGCCGCTCGAGGTCCGAGGGCGAGGTCCAGGTCGCCTGGCAGGCCGAGGGCAAGGGGCTCGGTTATCGCGACTGACCCCCAGGGGCAGTAGCGTTCCGCGGGCGGGGGATGTCCGATCCGGTCCGAGCGCGGAGGCCATCAAGTGAGAACTCGTCGTCCTTTCCTCGCCCTCGTGGCAGCGACGCTGACGCTCGCCCTCGCGCCTTCGGCTGCCCACGCTGACGCACGCCTCTTCATCACCGACGACGGCGGCAACCGGACCGCCGCCCTCGACGTCTCCGCGTCGGGAGCGCTCACCGCGGTCGCCGGCTCACCCTTCGGCGGCCATGACGGCCCCGCCGGGATCGCCCTCACCCCGGATGGCAAGTACGCCTACGTCGGCAACTTCGACGACGGGACCGTGACCGCCTACTCAGTCTTCGCCAACGGTGCGCTCGTCGAGGTCTCGGGCTCTCCCTATCCAGCTGGCGCCGGCGTGATCGGCGTGGCCGTGTCCCCCGACGGGAAGTTCCTGTACGCGGCCGACTACAACGGCGACGACATCCGCGGCTTCGCCATCGGGGCGGACGGCGGGTTGACCGCGCTGCCGGGCTCCCCCTACGCAACCGGGGGCGGACCGCTCGGGTTGGCGATCAGCCCGGACGGTCAGCACATCTACGTCAGCAAGTACGGCACTGGCCAAGTCGCGTCGTTCACCATCGGCTCGGACGGGTCCCTGACCCCGCTCGGCTCACCGATCTCGGCCGGCAACACACCCGTCCAGGTCTCGATCACCCCCGACGGCTCCCTCCTGTACACAACCGACTTCTTCAGCAATCGGCTCTTCGGATATGCGGTGGCGGCGGACGGCACGCTGTCGGCGCTCTCAGGCTCTCCCTTCAGCTCTCCCTTGGCTCCGATCGGGACGGCGATCTCGCCCGACGGCAAGTACCTCCACGTCACGGGCACCGGTGTCCTCAGGACCTACGCGATCGGCGCGGGCGGGGGCCTCACCGACGTCCCCGGCTCACCCTTGGCGGTCGCTCAGAACGTCGAGTCTCCGGCCGTTTCGCCGGACGGGCGGTTCGTCTACTCGTCGACACGGCAGCCGGTCGCCACCGGCTACTCGGTCGGTCCCGACGGCTCGCTGTCGGCGCTATCGGGCTCACCCTTCGCGACCGGACTCTCCTTCTCGTACCTGCAGTCCATCGCCTTCCAGCCCGACCGGGGGCCGACGGCAGCCTTCACCTCTCCGGGCTCGTTCTCCACCGGCTCACCGGTGAGCTTCGACGCATCGAGCTCCACCGACCCCGACGGCACGATCGCCCGCTACGACTGGGATTTCGGCGACGGGACGACGCTTGCCGACGGCGGCCCGACCCCGTCGCACACCTACGCGACCGCGGGCACTTACGACGTGAAGCTCACCGTCAGCGACGACGCGGGATGCTCGACGACCATCGTCTTCACCGGCCAGACCGCCTCCTGCAACGGGAGCAGCGCCGCCACGGTCACACATTCCATCAGCGATCCGGCCCCGGTCGTCACCGACCTCGCCGTGACGCCCAAGCGCTTCCCGGCCTCCGGGGGCGACACACCGGCCAACGGCAAGCGCCGCGGCGCCGAGATCGACCTCACCCTCAGCGAGGACGCACGGGTCCGCTTCCGGATCCGCCAGGACCCGCAGCGCCGTGACGGCGGCCCGCCGCCGCGGCGCCTGCGCAAGTTCAACCGCAACCTCGACTCCGGGGCCGGTTCGGTCCCCTTCACCGGGACGCTGGGGAAGAAGACGTTCAAGCCCGGCCGCTACGTCGTCATCGCCCGCGCGGTCGATTCGGCCAACCAGCGCTCGGAGCGGGTCACCGCGAAGTTCGCGATCACGGCGCCGTAGGGCGGCCGCGGCCGGTCGCGAGCGCGGCCTCTGTACAAGTAGCGGCGTGAGCACCGAGACGACCACTCCGAGCGGCCTGCGCGCCCTGCTCGACCTCGCGCCGGAGAGCGCCCCCTTCGCAGGGCTCGCGACCGAGGTCGCAGGCGCGGCGCCCGGCGCCGCCGCGACGGCTCGCATCTCGGCCGCCGTCCGCCCCTACGTCCTCGCCGCGCTGGCCGAGTCGGAGCCGGGCCTCGCCGGGCGGCCGCTTCTCTGCGTCGCCGCCGACGACCGCTCCGCCCGCGACCTCGCGACCGAGCTCGGCGCCTACCTCGCGCCCCGCCGCGTCCGCCTCTACCCGTCGCGCGGAACCGGCTACGAGTCGCACCTCGCCCCGCCGCCCCACCTCGTCGGGCTGCGGATCGCCGCGCTCGACGCGCTCGCGCGCGGGGAGGAGGCCGACGGCGGCGCCCCGGTCGTCGTCGTCAGTGCCGTCGCCCTCGCTGAGGCCGTCCCCGACGCCTCGTTGCGCCCGGCCGGCTTCTCCCTCACCGTCGGTGAGGAGGTCGACCTCGGCGACGTCGCCGAGCTCCTCGCCGGCTGCGGCTACGAGCGCTGCGAGCAGGTCACCGACCGCGGCCAGTTCGCCGTCCGCGGCGGCATCCTCGACGTCTTCGGCTCGACCGAGGACCGCGCCGCGCGCATCGAGCTCTTCGGCGACGAGATCGAGTCCATCCGCTACTTCTCGACCTTCACCCAGCGCTCGCTCGCCGACGCCGAGCGCATCGAGCTCGACCCCGCGGCCGAGATCGACCCCGACCACCGGATCCTCGCCGAGGAGGCCCTCGCCGACGCCGCCGAGGACGGGGACGAGGAGGGGCGGCCGCTCGCGGAGCTCCTGCCCACCGACCGCTTCGGCTCGTTCCTCGACCTGATCGACGAGCGCACGGCGATCGTCGTCGCCGCCGCCGAGGAGATCGGCCCAGCGCTCGCCGACCACGGCACCGACGTTCGCGCCGCCATCCACGACGAAGACGTCGCCCGGCTCTACGTCGAGGTCGAGGAGCCGCTCGCCGAGCGCGCCGTGCTCGAGCTGCGCGGGACCGGCGAGGCGGCCGACGACGGCGGCGAGGGCGCCGACGACGGCGATGGGCGCGCGGATCTGCGCGGCTCCGTGCCCGTCTCCGCCGCCCGCAGCCTCGTCGAGGCGGAGCCCGAGCTCGAGAAGCACGTCCGCTCCGGCTACGTGACCGTCGTCGCCTTCGAGAGCACCGGAGAGGCCGAGCGCGCCCGCTACGCGCTCGAGCGACTCAACCCGCCCATGCTCGCCGCCACGACGCCCGTCGCTCCCGGCGTCCTCTTCGCCGAGGCCGCCGTCAACGACGGCTTCATCGCCCCGGCCCTGAAGCTCGCGGTGATCCCGTTCCGGCGCCTCGTCCACCGCCGCCGCGCCGCCGCGCCCGCGCCCTCCGGCGGCCGCCTCGCCTCCCTCGGCGACCTCGCCGCCGGCGAGCACGTCGTCCACGAGGACCACGGCGTCGCCCGCTTCGCCGGCTTCGACACCCGCACCGTCGCCGGGATCACCCGCGACTACCTGGAGCTCGAGTACCGCGACGGCGACAAGGTTCTCGTCCCGGCGGAGCAGCTGGCCAAGATCACCCGCTACGTCGGTGGCGGCGAGCACCCGGAGCTCTCGAAGCTCGGCGGCAAGCGCTGGCAGCAGATGAAGACGAAGGCCCGCCGCGCCGCCCGCGAGATGGCCGGCGAGCTGATCAACCTCTACGCGGAGCGGCAGGCGCGCAAGGGGCACCAGTTCTCACCCGACGGCGAGTGGCAGCTGCAGCTCGAGCGCTCCTTCCCCTACAAGGAGACCGCAGACCAGCTCGAGGCGATCGAGTCCGTCAAGGCCGACATGGAGTCGGAGCGCCCGATGGACCGGCTGATCTGCGGCGACGTCGGCTACGGCAAGACCGAGGTCGCGATCCGCGCCGCCCAGAAGGCGCTCGCCGACTCCAAGCAGGTGATGGTGCTGGTGCCCACGACGATCCTCGCCCAGCAGCACCTCGGCACGTTCAGCGAGCGCATGCGCGACTTCCCCTACAAGATCGAGATGATCTCGCGGCTGCGCAAGCCCGCCGAGACGAAGCAGGCGCTGGCCGACTTCGCCGACGGCTCGCTCGACATCCTCATCGGCACCCACCGGCTGCTCTCCCGCGACGTCCGCGCCAAGGATCTCGGCCTGCTCGTGATCGACGAGGAGCAGCGCTTCGGCGTCAAGCAGAAGGAGCTCCTGCGCCAGCTCAAGCTGCGGGTCGACGTGCTCTCGATGTCGGCGACGCCGATCCCGCGGACGATGCAGATGAGCCTCGCCGGCCTCCGCGACATCTCGGTGATCGAGACGCCGCCGGAGGGCCGCCGCCCGGTCCGCACCTACATCGGCCCCTACGACGAGGAGCTGGTCGCCAACGCGATCAAGCGGGAGGTCGGCCGCGACGGGCAGGTCTTCTTCCTCCACAACCGGATCGAGACGCTGCACGACACCGCCGAGCGGCTGCGCGCGCTCGTCCCCGGGGCGAAGTTCCTCGAGGCGCATGGACAGCTGGACGAGAACGAGCTCGAGACCACCATGCTGGCCTTCCTGCGCGGCGAGGCCGACGTCCTCGTCGCGACCACGATCATCGAATCCGGCCTCGACGTCCCCGCCGCGAACACCCTCGTCGTCGAGCGCGCCGACAACCTCGGGCTCGCGCAGGCCTACCAGATCAGGGGCCGCGTCGGCCGCTCTCGCGAGCGCGCCTACGCCTACATGCTCTACCCCTCAGAGGAGGGGATCACCAAGGACGCGGCCGCCCGGCTCGCCTCCCTCGCCGACCACACCGAGCTCGGCTCCGGCTTCCGAATCGCGATGCGCGACCTCGAGCTGCGCGGGGCGGGCGACCTGCTCGGTGCCGAGCAGTCCGGCCACGTCGCCGCGATCGGCTTCGAGCTCTACGTCGAGATGCTCGACCAGGCCGTCGAGGAGCTGCGCGCCGCCGGGGAGGGGGAGGGCCGCGGCGCCGAGGGCGAGGTCCGCGTCGATGTCGACGTCTCCGCCTACGTGCCCTCCTCCTACGTCCCGTACGAGGCCGCGAAGATCGACATCCACCGCCGGATCGCCGGGGCTCGAGCGCCCGGCGAGCTGCGGGCTCTGATCGACGAGCTCCGCGACCGCTTCGGCCCGCCGCCGGAGGCGGTCGAGTCGCTGGTCGCGATCCAGCGTGCCCGGATCGAGCTCGCTCGCGAGGGGGCGCGAAGCCTCTCGCTGCGCGGGACCCGCGTCCTCGCCGAACCACTCGAGCTCGACTCCGAGCGGGTGGCGCGCCTGCGCGAGCGGGTACCCGAGGCCGTCTTCAGCTCCCGCGACGGCAGCCTGACGCTGCGGATCCCCGGTCCGGAGGAGCCCGAGGCCGAGCGGGTTGCCGAGCTCGAGCGGCTCACCGAGGCGGTGGCGTTGAGCCGCGCCGAGGCCTCTGAAGCCGCCTGAGGGCCACCTTGGAGTCGAAGTGGGGGACCGGACGCTCCGCATCGCTAGAGTTCCGCGACCGTGAGGAACGCATCCCGCCGAACCAAGGTCCGGGTCGCCGTCGCGCTTGCGATCGCGATCATCGTCGCGCTGGTCGTCACGGCCACCACAACGGGCTTCAGCGATCCCGCTGTCCCCAGCGGCGACGTCGCCACCGTCGACGGTGTCGACAACGGCACCATCAGCCAGGAGGACTTCGACGCGGCGATGAAGGAGGGCGCGCAGTCGCTCGGCCTGCAGAAGGTCCCGGCGCCCGACGACGACCAGTACGCGCAGCTCGTCGGCCAGGTCATGCAGGGCCTCGTCCTGCCGATCTGGGTCCGCGGCGAGGCCGAGGAGCGCGGCATCACAGTCGACGACGACGACGTCCAGGACGAGTACGAGGCGCAGAAGAAGCAGGCCGGGATCAAGAACCAGGAGGACCTGGAGAAGATCCTCAAGCAGCAGAACCTGACCGAGGAGGAGGTCCTCGACGGGATCCGCGATCAGCTCCTGCAGCAGAAGCTCCTCGCCGAGGCCGCTCCGGGCTCGCAGTCGCTTCCCGACGATCTCGCCCAGCTGACGCCCGAGGAGCAGACCGAGAAGCTCGCCGACCACTACGGGGTCAGCGACCACGACGTGCAGGCCTACTACGACACGGCGAAGGACAAGCCGGTCGCCGAGGGCGGCTTCACGACGCCTCCGACCCGCACCGCGCGCGTGATCCTCAACACCTCAGAGGACAAGATCAACGCCGCCAAGGAGGAGCTGGAGAAGGGCGACCTCTCCGACGAGACCTGGAAGAAGGTGGCCAAGAAGTACTCGCAGGACCAGACCTCGAACGCGAACGGCGGCGAGCTGCCGCAGCCGGTCGAGCAGGGCTCGGCGACGCCCTCGCCCTACGAGGACCAGATCTTCGATGCTCAGGTCAACGAGCTCGTCGGCCCGATCGACACCGGCGATCGCGGCTTCCTGCTACTCGAGGTGACCAAGGACACCCCTGGCAAGACCCAGCCGCTGGATGACCAGCTCAAGCAGCAGATCACCGCGGCGATCGTCAACAACCGCCAGCAGCAGGTCTTCTACGACTTCCAGAAGAGCTTCTTCGAGAAGTGGACCGCCCGCACCTACTGCACCTCCGCCGCCGATTCCGAGTTCTGCTCCGGCTACGAGGCGCCGGAGACCGAGCCCGCTGAGGGCGAGCCCGAGCCGCCGCCGGTGCAGTCGACGCAGCCGATCGAGCCCGGCACCTCCGAGATCCCGCTGAGCTTCCCGAGCGGCTATCAGCCCACCCAGGGCACGCTGCCGCAGGGTCCGGGCGCCGGGGTCCAGCTCCCGGCAACCGACGCGACCACCCTGCCGGCCGGCGCGACGACGATCCCGAGCGGCGCGACCGGTGCCACCGGGACGACGACGCCGCCGACCACGACCCCGTAGTGGGGGAGGGGGACGCCGAGCGCGCCCGCCCGGGCGGCGAGGCCGTTGCCCGGCTCGACGAGATCACGCGCCGCCTGCGGCGGGAGTGCCCCTGGGACCGGGTCCAGGACGAGCGCTCGATCGTCCCGCACACCGTCGAGGAGTCCTACGAGCTCGCCGACGCGGCTGCCTCCGGGGACGACGCGAAGCTGCTCGACGAGCTCGGTGACGTCCTCTTCCAGGTCCACTTCCTCTCGCTGCTGCTCGAGGAGCGGGGCGCCGGGACCCTCGCCGATGTGGCCGACGGCACGCGCGAGAAGCTGATCCGCCGCCACCCACACGTCTTCGGCGACGTCGAGGCGAGCGACGCGCAGGAGGTGCTCGGGAACTGGGACCGGATCAAACGCGAGCAGGAGGGCCGCGACGGACTCTTCGCCGACGTCCCAGAGAATCTGCCGGCGCTCCTGCACGCCCGCAAGCTGCAGCGCCGGGCGCTCTCGCGGGCTCCCGAGGGCGCCGAGCTGGGGACGATCGGCGCGGCGGATGGCAGCGCATCCCTGGCGCGGGTGCGGGAGCTCGCCGACCGGCTCGGTGAGCTCGAGGCCGCCGGCGCGCAGGCCGGGCCCGAGGACGACACGGGCCGCCGGGCCGAGGTCGACGAGGCTGTCGGCGAGCTCCTCCTCGCCGCGGTCGACGTCGCCCGTCGCCTGCGCAGCGATCCGGAGCTGGCTCTGCGCGGAGCGGCGGAGCGCTTCCGGGCGGACGTCGCCGAGTCGTGATTGACTGCGCGGCCCTATGAGTGACACCCGCAGCAGCAGCACCAACATCACCAGCATCCACGCCCGCCAGGTCCTCGATTCGCGCGGCAACCCGACCGTCGAGGTCGATGTCGCCCTGGAGGGGGGAGCGCGCGGCCGAGCCGCAGTTCCCTCAGGGGCTTCCACCGGCGAGTTCGAAGCGACGGAGCTTCGTGACGGCGGCGACGCCTGGCTCGGCAAGGGCGTCACCAAGGCGGTCGAGAACGTCAACGGCGAGATCGCGGCGGCGCTCGCGGGCGCCGACGCCACCGACCAGTCCGGGCTCGACAAGGCTCTGATCGACCTCGACGGCACGCCGAACAAGTCGCGGCTCGGCGCCAACGCGATCCTCGGGGTCTCGCTGGCTGCCGCCAAGGCCGCGGCCGCGGCCGCCGAGGTACCGCTGTACCGCTACGCGGCCGGCCTCTACGGCGACGCGGAGCCCACCGTCCTGCCGGTGCCGATGATGAACGTGCTCAACGGCGGCGCCCACGCCGACAACTCCGTCGACTTCCAGGAGTTCATGGTCGTTCCCGCCGGTGCCGCGAGCTTCGCGGATTGCCTGCGGGTCGGGACCGAGGTGTTCCACGCGCTCAAGGGCCGGCTCAAGGAGCGAGGCCTTAACACCGCCGTGGGCGATGAGGGCGGCTTCGCCCCCGACCTCCCCTCCAACGGCGCCGCGCTGGAGTTGCTCGTCGAGGGCATCGAGGCCGCCGGCTACAGGCCGGGCGAGGACGTCTACATCGCTCTCGATCCGGCGACCAGCGAGATCTTCTCCGCCGGCTCCTACGAGCTCACCCACGAGGGGCGGGAGCTCTCGGCCGCCGAGATGGCGGCCTACTGGGCCGACGCCGTCGACCGCTTCCCGATCGTCTCGATCGAAGATGGGATGGACGAGGAGGACTGGGAGGGCTGGAAGCACCTCACCGACGCGATCGGCGATCGCTGCCAGCTCGTCGGCGACGACCTGTTCGTGACCAACCCAGAGCGCCTCAAGCGCGGAATCGACGCCGGTGTCGGCAACTCGATCCTCGTCAAGGTCAACCAGATCGGCACGCTGAGCGAGACCTTCGAGGCGGTCAGGATGGCCGGTGACGCCGGCTACACCGCGGTCATGTCACATCGCTCGGGCGAGACCGAGGACACGACGATCGCCGACCTCGCCGTTGCGACGGGATGCGGTCAGATCAAGACGGGGGCGCCGAGCCGCTCCGATCGCGTCGCCAAGTACAACCAGCTCCTGCGGATCGAGGAGGAGCTGGGGTCTGCGGCTTCGTTCCCGGGCATCGGGGCCTTCGCGGGTCGGTAGCTCGCTGTTCCGCTAGTGGCGGGGCGGCACGGGGGAGGCGTGCCATCGGGCCGGGGTTTCGCCCGGGGCCTTGGGAGGCCCGCCGGCCACCGCCCTTGGTGGAGCTGAGGGCGTCGGCCTGGCTCTTTCTTTGCCGAGTGGCAGGAATCGGCGGTTTGGTCGCCGGAATAGACCACTCGGTGCTTCGATTCGCGGTTCAGCCCCCGAGCTCGGCGTACAGGCCCCGGACCCGGTCGAAGATCTCCTCGGCGGCCTCCTGCTGGCGCTCACGTGAAGCGTCCGGCTCCACCGGGAACGTGAGCGGCTCGCCGTAGGCGACATTGATCTGGGGGAAGTGGCCACGCCGCCAGCCACGGACCTCGGCCGAGCCGTGGATCGCGGCCGCGACGACGGGCGCGCCCGTTTCGAGCGCGATCCGGCCGACGCCGCGCCGCGGCTCGCCGAGCTCACCGCTGCGCGAGCGCCCACCCTCGGCGTAGATGCCGACGCAGCCGCCGCGCTCGAGGATCGAGGCGGCGGTGATGAACGCCTCCTGATCGTCGTAGCCGCGGCGCACCGGGAAGTGGCCCGCGTTGCGGAACAGGTAGTCGAGCGCGCGGTTCTTGCCCGGGCCGAAGAACTGGGACTTGGCCATGAACCGGATCTCGCGCCGGAGCCGGACGCCGACGAAGAAGTGGTCGAAGTTGGAGAAATGGTTTGGGGCGAGGATCATCGGCCCCTCGGCGGGGACGTTCTCGAGCCCTGAGGCGCGAAGCCGGTACAGGAGCCGCGCCGGTGGGCCCATCACGACCCGCACCGCCGGATAGGTCCACCCGGGCTCGTGGGTGCGGGCGTACTCGTGGACGCGATCCATCGCCTCCGCCGGCCGTTCGTCGCGGTAGACCTGCGGCCGCAGGTCACCTCCGACTCCCTGCGACGGCGCCCATCCACCAACCGGGGTGCCGAGCAACCCGGACCACCGATGTCGCTGTTCTGCGATGCTTGCCGGCTCGGGGAAGGGCTCGCGCGCTCGGCGTCGAAGCGGGCCTCGATGGCCACCGCAACGGCTCGCCCCCGCTACCGCGCTCGCGTCGCACCGCGTCGCTCCAGCCGCCTCTCGGGGGTCCGTTGGGACCGGATCGGCCGCGTGGCCCTGGTGCTCGTCCTGATCGCGGTCGGCCTCTCCTACATCTCGCCGGCCATGAACCTCTTCTCGGCTTGGCGCGAGTCCAACGACGCGCAGGCGAGGTTGGGCGAGCTCAAGGCCGAGAACGAGTCGCTCATGAGGCGGGCCGAGACCTTGAAGCACCCCGCCGCCGAGACGACCGAGGCACGGAAGCTCGGCCTGATCGGTCCCGGCGAGCAGGCCTTCGTCGTCGACGGCCTCAAGTAGCCTCGGCGAACCTCTAGAATCCGGCACCCGCGGTTGGCCCGCGCATCCGTCGGCGACGGGTAGCGTCCACCTCTCAGCGCCCGCGCCACACACCTATGAGCATCGGACTCGAAACCGAGGCCCAGCCGACCGCCGGGCCCAAAGCCGGATCGCCGGAGCCGGTGCCGATCCTGTTCGTCGGTGGGACCGGCCGCTCCGGTACCCACGTCGTCTCCAAGATCCTCGGCAACCACTCGAGCTACCGCAAGGTCCCCAACGAGGTCCGCTTCCACACCGACCCCGGCGGATACCCCGACGTCCTCGCCGGCCGGACCGGCCCCGACCTCTTCGCCTACCGGCTCCGCCACCACTGGTACCGGAACTTCGAAGCCCGCCGCTTCACCTTCCGCGGGTTTCACAACTACGTTCCGAGGGCGCGCCTGGACGCGGCGATCGCTTCGTTCCTCCGCCGGTTCCACTCCGACGAGCCGGAGGCTGCGCTGCGCCAGCTCTTCTTCGACCTCCTGTGGCCGCTTGCGACGGAGTGGTCGAAGTCGGGGCTGATCGAGCAGAGCTGCGACACCGTCGCCGAGGCCGCGACTCTGGGCGAGCTGTTCCCGGAGGCTCGCTTCGTCCACGTCGTCCGCGACGGCCGCGACGTCGCCGCCTCGCGGGTCGGGCAGGCTCGCTGGCTCTCCTACCCGCGGACGATGGACCAGGGCCTCGAATGGTGGGAGGGGCGGATCCGCCGCATCGACGAGGGTGTCCGCGCCGTCGGCTTGGGTCGCGTCCACGCGGTGAGCCTGGACGATCTCGTCAGCGACGACGGCCGCCGCCGCACCTACTCCGATCTGCGCCGCTTCGCCGGGCTCCCCGCCGAGCGCGACATGCTCGACTACTTCAAGGGCAGGGTGAAGGTCCGAAACGCGCACACCGAGCGCTGGCGTGACGCCGTTCCCGCGCGGCGGCAGGACGAGGTCGACGAGCGCTACGAGCGCATCCTCGAGGGTCTCGAGCGCGACGGCGTCCACGGCGCCGCGCTGCTCCGCAGGACCCGGGAGAGGAGCGCCCGATGAGCGAGGCCGTGGAGCTGAAGCGCCCGGAGCACCCCCAGCTCCTCTTCATCGGCGGCACCGGGCGCTCCGGCACGCACGTCTTCTCGCAGCTCCTGGCGAACCACTCGCGATACGCGCGGGTGCCGATCGAGGCGCGCTTCCACGTCAATCCGCAGGGCTTCCCCGACCTGCTCGCCGGCGAGGTCTCGCCCGACCAGTTCGTGCGCAAGCTCCAGCGCTTCTGGTGGAAGCGCATCCGCGCCGGAGAAGTCGCGCCGGTGCTGGCTCGGCGGATCGCCTTCGGGCGCAAGGTCCGCGGCCTGCACAAGGTGGTTGAGCGCGACCGCTTCGATGCCGCGGTCGCCGACTTCGAGCGCACCCAGGGCGTGGATCTCGATCTCGCCTGCCGCAACCTGTTCCTCGACCTGCTGTGGCCGATCGCCGAGGAGGCGGGCAAGCCCGGCCTGATCGAGATGAGCTGCTTCACGGTCGCCGAGAGCCCGACGCTGGTCCGGCTCTTCCCCGAGGCGAAGATCCTGCACACGGTTCGCGACGGCCGCGATGCCGGCTCCTCCAAGGTCTCCAAGCGCCAGAAGCGCAGCCATCCCCGCGACGGCTCCGAGGGGCTGCGCTGGTGGGAGGGTCGCCTGCGCAAGATCGAGGCGGGGGTCCGCGAGCTGCCGCCCGGAAAGCTCCACACGGTCAGCCTCGACGAGATCGTCGCCGGCGACCGCGAGGCGGTCTACGCGGGGTTGCTCGACTTCCTCGAGCTCGATGACGAGCCGGCGATGCGCGGTTTCTTCGACGAGGAGATGAGCGCGACGAACGCGCACAAGGAGCGCTGGCGCGAGGGACTCAGCAAGGACGCCCAGAAGGCGCTGGTCCGCGACTACGAGCGGACGCTCGAGCGGCTCGAGCGGGAAGGGTTCCACTGCGCGCCGCAGCTCCGGCGCGCGTACGAGCACGCTCCCGCCGCTTGAACCTCGACCCGGCAGAGCTGATCTTCATCGGCGGGACCGGCCGCTCCGGAACGCACGCCACGGCGCGTCTGCTCGGTCACCACTCGCACTTCGCGGACGTGCCCATCGAGGCCCGCTTCCATTGCAACAAGCGAGGGATGCCCGACCTGCTCGAGGGGCGGATCACGCTGCGCAGCTACCTGGAGAAGGTGCGCAGCTTCTGGTGGTACCGGATCCGCGTCGACGGGCAGCCGCGCGGGCTCTACAACCTGCTGCGCCGGGGCGAGCTCGATGCTGCGCTCGACCGCTTCGAGGCCGGATACGGCGACGATCCCCTGCAGGCCTGCAGGGGGCTCTACCTGGATCTGCTGGCCGGGGTCGCAGAGCGCCGCGGCAAGCCCGGCCTCGTCGAGATGTCCTCTCACAACGTGCGGGAGGCGCAGACGATCATGCGTCTGTTCCCGGAGGCGAAGATCGTCCACGCGCTCCGCGACGGCCGCGATGCCGCCTCCTCGGTGACCGGCAAGACGTGGGGCCCGCGCAAGACCGGCGCCGCGATCGGCTGGTGGGCAGACAGGCTGCGGGCGATCGAGCGCGGGATCCGTGGCAGCGAGGACGGCGCCCACTTCTCGGTGCCCGCCGACCGCTTCCGCGTCGTCATGCTCGACGAGCTCGTCGGCCCCGACCGCGAGCGCGTCTACGCGGACCTGCTGGACTTCCTCGGAGTCGAGGACGAGCCCGCGGTGCACGAGTTCTTCGAGCGGGAGATGACTCCGCAGACGGCCCACGTCGGGCGCTGGCGGCAGGGCCTTCACACCCCTTCGCGACTGCTGGTGCAGAGGCGTTACGAGCGCACCGTGGCGGCGCTCGAGCGCGAGGGCAACCACGCGGCCCCGAGCTTGCGGGCGGTGCTCGATCGCGAAGCCGCGGGTGCGCTCGCATGAGCCGCGCGCCGCGGGTCCTCTTCGCGACCAGCAACGGCACCGGGCTCGGGCACCTGAACCGGGCGATGTCGATCGCTCGCAGGCTTCCGGGCGGTGCCGAGGTGAAGCTGTTCACGCTCTCGCAGGCCGCGCCGGTCGTGAAGGGCGCAGGGTTCGACGTCGGCTACCTGGCCTCCTACCGGCGTCAGTCCTCCGGGACCGATCGCGCTTGGAACCTGCGCCTCCGCGACGTCTTCGCCGAGCTGGTCGACGACTACGCGCCAGACGTCATCGTCTTCGATGGCGTCCATCCCTACCGGGCCGTCACGCACGTGCTCAGCCGCCGTGGCGCGCCTCCCTCGATCTGGTGCCGGCGGCCGATGTGGCGGGCCGGTTCGAGCCAGGCACCGTTGAAGCGGCAGGGCGCCTTCGACGCCGTGCTCGAGCCGGGGGAGCTCGCGTCGCGCAGCGATCGCGGGCCGACGACGCAGTTCCGCGCCGGAGCCGTGCGGGTCCCCCCGATCGTCTTCCTGGATCGCGAGGAGCTGCTCCCGCGCGCCGAGGCTGCAGCGGAGCTGGGCCTCGATCCCGGTCGCCGCACCGCCCTCGTGACCCTCGGCCAAGGCGGGCTGCTGGACGCCGCCGTCGCGCGCACGCTCGCGGCGCTGGCGACGCGCCCGCACATCCAGGTGGCGGCCCTGCAGTCGAGCCTGGCGCCTGGCCTCGCGGTGCCTGAGGGCGTCGTCCACCTGCGTTCGACCTTCCCGATGAGCCGCTACTTCAACGCCTTCGACCTCGCCGTCTCCGCGTCCGGCTACAACGGCTTCCACGAGCTCATCGCGTTCGCCGTGCCGACGCTGTTCGTGCCGATGGAGCGCAACACCGACGACCAGTTCGCCCGGGCACGGTGGGCTGCCGCCGAAGGTGTGGCGCTGGCGGTCAACGGCGCGGGCGACAAGGCGCTCGGCGAGCGCGTCGAGGAGCTCTGCGATCCTGCGCGCGCCGAGGAGCTCGCCGCCGGCTGCCAGCGCGCCTTCGGCGAGAACGGCGCCTGGGCGGCGGCGGACATGGTCGCCGGCGTGGCCGCTGGGACCTCGCGCGCGCCGCACGTTCGTAGGCGCGGTCCTTTCAACCGCTGGCTGCGGCTCTCCAGTCACGCTGTCGGCCCGACCCTGCCTCTCGTCCTTGCACTCGGCGCGCGCGATCTCGCCACCCATCCGGAGCGCCGCGCTCCGCGACTGCTCGTCCTCGCCCTGCGCGTTCCCCCGGAGGAGCTGGCCGAGCGACTGCGCGCCGCGATCGGCGGCGAGGATCCCCGTCGCGTCCTCGTCCTCACCGACTCCCTGGACTTCGCGACCCTGCGCGGCCTCGGGGTCGGCTTCGAGCTGCTCGAGCTCCCCGAGGGACGTCTCCACGAGCAGCGGATCGAGCGGATCCGCGAGCGCGCGGCCCTGCTCCTGCGCGGCCGCAAGCCAATGCGAGCGCGCTCGATCGGCGTCCTCGGGACCGAGCTGATCGGTCACGACGAGGGCGAGGCATCCTGATGGCGACCGAGCGCCCTGCGGTACCCTCCGGAGCGCCTATGGAGGCTCCGGCCCCGACCAGATCGGGCGTCGCCGGCGGGGCCGGCGAGCCAGTCCCAGAGGCGCGCCCGGGCTCGGATGCGCGCGGTCTCACGCTGCCCAACCTGATCGTCATCGGCGCCCAGAAGTGCGGGACGAGCGGCCTGCACTACTACCTCAGCCTGCACCCCGAGGTCTCGATGTCGGATCCCAAGGAGCTCAACTTCTTCATCGCCGAGCGGAACTTCCCACGCGGGCTCGAGTGGTACTCCCGCCATTTCGACCCCACCGCGAAGTGCAACGGCGAGGCGTCGCCGAACTACACCGCCTACCCACAGCACCTCGGCGTCCCCGAGCGGATGGCGGCGGCGGTGCCGGACGCCAAGCTCGTCTACCTCGTCCGCGACCCGATCGACAGGATCACCGCCCACTGGGTCCACAACTACGCCAAGCGGCGGGAGAAGGGTGACCTGCACGCGACCCTCCTGCACCCCAACACCTCCTACGTCTCGCGCAGCCGCTACTTCATGCAGCTGCAGCGGTTCCTCGAGCACTTCCCGCAGGAGCAGGTCCTCGTCCTCGACAACCAGGACCTCCGCGACGAGCGCATGCCGACCCTGCGCCGGGTCTTCGAGTTCGCCGGCGTCGATGCCTCCTTCGAGCACCCGAAGTTCGAGCAGGTCCGGCACTCGACCTCGAAGAAGAAGCGCGCGACGAGGCTCGGGATGCGCGTGCAGCGCGCCAGCCGCAGCAGGATGGGCCGGAGGGTCCCACGCAAGGCGTGGCTGGCGATGGATGTCGCGCTGCCGCTCTCCAAACCGATCGAGAAGCCCGCCATAGCCGACGTCAAGGCTGCGCTCGGGGAGGAGGTCCTGGAGGTGCTTCACGAGGACGCGGAGAAGCTCCGCGCCCTGACCGGGCGCGATTTCGCGCACTGGTCGGTTTGAGTCCCGGGGCCGGCCCCGGCGGGAAGGGCCGCAACGGGAGCGGAATGCAGAAGGGGGGAGGGGGCAAGGGCAAGCACCGCGAGCACCGGACGGCGGCCTCGCGTCGGCCCGAGAAGGGAGGGGGCACGGGTGCCGCGCTGGGCTCGGCGATGCTGCGCTACTCGGGCATCCACGGGATCGGGATGGTCGCCGCGAACATCATCACGTTCGCCTCGACGATCGTCATCGCCAACTTCTCCAAGCCCGCTGAGTTCGGGCAGCTCGGGCTGCTGATGTTCTACTCGGGCCTGCTGACCCTCGCCTTCACGCTGGCGAGCAAGCAGGGAACACTGAAGCGCACCTTCGGCGGTGGCGACGACGAGGAGGACGACGATGACGACGAGGACGAGGAGCTCTCCGCCGACCCCCGCCACAGCTTCGGCACCGGCCTGATCACGATCACGGTCGTCTCGCTGATCGGCACCGCGCTCTCCATCGTCTTCGCCGATCAGATCGCCAACGGCCTGCTCGGCGGCGGTGCCGACCCGAACCTGATCGTCTATGCCGCGCTCGCCGGCGGCGCCGGCGCCGTCTATCGCCTCGCCTCGATCGCGATCTGGATCGAGCGCCGGCCCTACGCCTACATCGCCGTCGAGACGGCGAAGCCGATCTTCACGCTCGCCGCCGTGGTCACCCTGCTCGTCGCCGGGCTCGGCATCAAGGGCGCGATCGCCGGCCACGCGCTCGGGATGGTCCTCGGCACCCTCATGTCCCTGTTCATCCTGCGGGGGAGCTGGAGCCCGACCTGGGACATCCAGGAGGCGATCGCGATCTACCGCAAGGGCGCGATTCGGGTGCCGCTGGTGCTCTCGATGTGGGTGGTCGGCTACGCCGACATCTACCTGCTCTCGAAGTTCGTCGACCACTCCGAGCTCGGCACCTACCACCTCGCCTCGAAGGCGGCCTTCCTGGTCGCGGTGCTGCCCGGCGGGTTCCGCAAGGCCCTGCGGCCGTTGCAGAAGACGCCGATGTTCCAAGCGGTGGAGAAGGAGTACGGCGTCGGGACCGCCCGCGGCACCCAGTTCGGCTACTTCTGGATCATGCTCGCCGGGACGATGCTGGCAACGGCGGTGATGGCGACCGTGATGGTCCGCGTCGCGCCGCCCGCCTACGCGGGTGCGGCGCCGCTGATCCCGCTCGTCGCGGGCGGCCTCGTCGCACCGACCGTCTACCGGATGACCAACAAGTCGGTGAAGTACGGCGACAAGCGCGTCCCCTTCATCATCGGCGCGATCTGCGCGATGTTCCTCTTCATCGGGCTCTCGCTGCTGCTGATCCCGGAGTGGGGGGTGAAGGGAACTCCGCTGGCGATGATGGGGGCGTTCCTGCCACCGACGATCTTCGTCTTCGTGAAGTCGCAGCGCGGACGCAGCCCGATCCGCCTGCCGTGGCGGTCGATGATCGTCGCCACCCTCGCCGCGGTCGCCGTCGGCTGGGCCCATGCCCTGCTCGACCCGGGCATGTGGATCCTCGAGATCCTCGCCGGGTTCGTGGCGATCGGGGCCTGGTGCGTCCTCTGCATCGCCTTCGGCGCCATCCCGAAGGAGCACCGGGCGCCGCTCTGGGCGATGGTCAAGGGCCTGCGCGACCGCGGTCACGGCTTCGAGCCCGCCGTCGGCCTCGATTCGCTCTCGCCGCGCGAGCGCAAGGTGGTCCGCCGGGTGGTCGTGCGCGGCATGCCGACCGCAAAGGCGGCGCGACCTCTGCTCGGCTCCGGGGATGGGAAGGACGTGGAGGGGGCGGCGAACGGTGGCCGCTCCGCCGAGGCCAACGCGCTCGTCGTCGACATCCTCCGCCGGATCGCCGTGGGGGGCGGCGCTCCCGGGGTCCCCGACGACTACGAGCGCAGTCGCCGCGGTGACCGCCGCCGTGACGCCCGCATCGGCGCCTTCCTGTTCGCCGACGGCACGATCGCCGAGCGCGACCAGATCGGGAAGAAGCTCGTCAACGACGGCGTCGCCGAGCCCTTCGACCTGCACACGCTCGAGGCCGTGCTCGGCTCGCTGCAGCGCGGCGGCGCCGACCTCTGGAAGCGGCCGGTCTAGTTCAGGTCGTCGGGTCGGCCGTCAGGCCTTGCGGATGATGATCTGGTCGGCCTCGACCGTCACCTTGACGGGACGGTGGCCGGCCCAGTTCTCGGCGTAGACCGGGTTGTCCTTTATGGACGGGTCGAGCCAGAGCCCGTAGCCGTCGTCCTCACCGTGGTCGAAGCTGGCCTCGATCGCGGGGGCGCCGCGGCGGCGGCCACGACCGCCCCGCCTGCGCCGGCGGCGACGCGGGCGATCGTCGTCGCCCTCCTCGGAGTCCTCGTCACCTTCGTCCTCGTCCTCGTCCTCGGCCTCGGCGGCCGCGGCCGCCTCCTCCTCGGCGGCGCGGGTCGCGGCTTCGACCTCGGCCTCGATCTCGTCGCGGAGATCGTCTGAGGTGTCGGGCTCGGAGTCCGGGGTCAGGTCATGCCGACGCCGGAACTCGCGCAGCTCGGACGCGGAGATCTCGAGCTGGTGGGCGATCCAGGCATCGGTGCGCCCTTCGCGGACCCACGCGCGAATCTGGTTGAGCTGCGATCTGAGGGGCTTTCCTGCCATCGCGGAGGGCGACTCTACCAGCGGCCAGCGAGTGGACGCGGGGAGCGGGCTCAGATAGGGTGCGCGCGCTGGGTGGCCTGTGCCCCCTTTTTGCCCCACCGGTCCACGCCTAACCGCTCGCTTCAGCCTCAGGAGGTCAGGGGCGCATGCTCGTACTGACACGCAAGACAAACCAGAGCATCATGATCGGTGACGAGATCGAGATCTCGATCCTCTCCGTCAGCGGCGACAAGGTGCGGATCGGGATCGACGCCCCTCGCGACGTCGCCGTCTTCCGCAAGGAGGTCTACGAGTCGATGGAGGGCGGGGCCGAGCCGGCCTCCGCCGGAACCGACGGCACCTCCACGGAGTAGCCGCAGCGGCAGCGGCCCAGCCGCGAGCTGCGCTACATCATTCCGGTATCCCATGGGGGCGGTTCCGCGGAACCTCCGTGTCCCCCCGAGGCCAGCGGGATGCATGAGGCCGGTATGTCGGTCTCAAGCTGCCCACTGAAGGGGCGGAGGCTCCGAAGCACCTTCAGGCTCCACGGTTGGGCGAAGGGCACCGAAGGGAGGACGGAAGCCGGCCGGTGACCCGCCCCCGGCTCCGCAACGGCGGTGCCGCTCCCGTACTCCCCTCGTCAGCCCATCGCCGCGGAGCAGGGCTGGAGGATGAACCTGACCGGTTCCACGGAACCGCGCTACGTCTTTCCGGTATCCCAGGGGGGCGGTTCCGCGGAACCGCTCTCGCACCTGCTCGCGGCCAGCGGGATGGCTGAGGCCGATATGTCGGCCTCATGCTGCCCGCTTGGAGGGGGCGGAGGCTCCGAAGACCGTCGGGCCACCATGGCTGAGCGAAAGGGCACCGAAGGGAGGACGAGAGGAGCCGGGCCCGGACGCCCAGCTATGCCCACGCACGAGCCGCAGAGTTCCCATGCTCCCCTCGCCAGCCCATCGCAGGGGAGCAAGGGGTGACTCGGAGCGGCCCAGCGGCCTAGGACGCAGGAAGCGATGCGGCCGAAATGCGCTATGGGCCGTGAGCCGACGAGGGCGATTGCCCGCGACGCGCCGCAGGCGCTCTCAGCCGCCGACTAGCCAGGCGAGGGTCTCAAACATCACCACGACGACGGTGATCACCGTCGCGGTGAGGCAGAGGAAGAGGACGCCGAAGCGGACCCGGCCGCGCTGCTCGCCCTTGACGATGTTGCGCGCTCGCGAGCGGTTGGCGGCACGCATGCGCAGATCGCGACGCCGCTGCGCCTCGATGCGTGATTCGCGCGCGAACTCCTCTTCGAAGTCGTCGATGCTGCGGTCGAGTCGTGCCGCAGGGGGTATTGCCGGGTCGGCTGCCATCCGAGGGCATGTTACCCGGCCGGGGCCGAATTGTTACGAGATGCCAACAATTCGCGGGCGGCGAGCACCGCCCGTCTTCCCGGGGCCTGGTTCAGCAGGCGCCCCAGAGGCCACGCTCCGCCGCGGCCGCATCGGACTCGATCTCGCGGAACTGCTCGGCGTGGGAGGTGTTCGGCTCGATCTCCAGGGTCTGGGCGTAGCCGCCTCTCAGCAGCTCCGCGTTGATCAGCTCGTCGCCGACGTAGACGTAGGCGAGCAGCCGCCCGTAGACGTCGCGGCGCTCGCGGTCGAAGACCAGCCTCACGCGCCGACCGTCGACGAGCTCGTGGTTGCGCTCGGAGGCCTCGGGGCCGAAGCACTCGACCGGCGAGTCGGGCTTCACCGACTCCGGCGTGTCGATCCCGATGTAGCGGACGTCCTCCTCGTGGCCGTCGAGGTAGACCTCGATCGTGTCGCCGTCGACGACCCGCTCGACATCGGCCTCGGCGCTGCCGCCGGGCGGCTCAGAATCGCCGCCGCCGGAGGAGCCCGATCGGCCGCCGAGCAGCAGCACCAGGATCAGGATCACGAGCACCGCGACGCTGCCGGCGCCGATGCCCCGGCCACCCACGAGCAGCCCTCTCCGTTGCTCCCCGAGCCTGAGCGGCTACGGGGTGCGGGTGACGCCCGAGGTGATCGTCTCCTTGATCTGGGCGACGATCTCCAGCGCCTCGTTCCACTCGCGCTGCCAGACGTTGCGACCGTAGATCACGCCGGAGCCGCCCGCCTCCATGATGAAGCGGGTCTGCTCGAGGAGCTTGTCGTCGTCGATCTTGGACCCGCCCGAGAGCACGACCAGGGAGCGTCCGGCGGACTCGACGCAGTGCGCGATCGCCTCCTCCTGGGTGAAGCCGCCCTCGTTGTAGGGGGCGGGGGAGTCCTTGTCCTTGTCGGGATCGACCTTCGGCATGTTGAGCTTGACGACGTCGGCGCCCATCTCCATGGCCATCCGCGCGGCGTAGTCGATCGCGTAGAAGGAGTTCTGGCCGCCCTTGGACTCGACCGCCTCGCCGCGCGGGTAGGACCAGACGATCAGCGGCATGCCGTAGCGGTCGCAGTCCTCGCGGACGCTCTTGAGCTGCAGCAGGTCCTCGTCCTGGCGCGGGGAGCCGACGTAGAGCGTGTAGCCGACGGCGTCGGCGCCGAGGCGAACCGCGTCCTCGACGGAGGCGTTGAGCGTCGACAGCGCCCGGTTCGACGGCGGGATGTCGGTCTTGCCGTTGACCTTCAGGATCAGCGGCACAGCGCCCGCGTAGTCGGGGAAGTACTTCGTCGCCATCCCGATCTGACAGGCGAGCGCCGAGTAGCCGGCCTCGGCGGCGAGGCGGAACTGGTAGTCGGGGTCCTTGGAGGCGGGGTTGGGGAAGAAGTCACGCGGGCCGTGCTCGATCCCCTGATCGATCGGCAGCAGCATCAGCGTCCCGTTGCCGGGGCCGAACTCGAACAGCATGCGGTGCAGACGGGCGCGCTTGCCGGCGGGCAGTCCTTCCAGCAGGGACTTCTGCTCGGTGATGCTCTTGACTTCCACGGGGATCCTCCTAGAGGTTCAGGTTCGAGGTCTTCAGGTCACGTCTCGGGGCCGGTTGGTCACCCGGAGTGCGCGGGGGACGCGGCGAAGATCCAGTATAGGTGCGGAATCGGTGCACGATCGTCGCCGCCGAGGGGTAGAGTCGGCCCCGACGCCGCTCCCCGGGGAACCAGTGCTCGACCACAACTTCAACTCCAGCCGGTTCACGGTCGGCATCGAGGAGGAGCTGATGCTCCTCGACCCCGAGACCTTCGATCTCACCGACGGCATCGAGACGATCCTGGCCGCGGTCCCCGCCGAGCGCGCTGAGTTCGTCAAGCCGGAGCTGTTCCAGTCGGTCCTCGAGGTCGCCACATCGCCCTGCGCGACCGTGACCGAGGCCGCCGCGGAGCTGGCCGAGATGCGTCGGCTCGTCTGCGGCATCGCGGCCGACAACGGGATGCTGGTGGGCGCCGCGGGCACCCATCCGTTCGCCCTCTGCGACGAGCAGAGCATCGTCGAGCGCGAGCGCTACGTCGACCTGATGGCCGACCTCGGCTTCATCGCCTCCCGCGAGCTGATCTTCGGGACCCACGTCCACGTCGGGATCGACGACCCCGAGCGCGCGATCTACGTCGCCGACGGGATCCGGCGGCACCTGCCGCTGCTGCTCGCTCTCTCGTCCAACTCCCCGTTCTGGGAGGGCAGGCGCACGAACATGCACTCCTCCCGCACCCCGGTCTTCCGCGCGTTCCCCCGGGTCGGGATCCCCCCGCACTACGGCAGCTGGGAGATCTACTCGCGGCGGATCGAGCAGATGGTCCGCTCCGGCGCGATCGAGGACTACACCTACCTGTGGTGGGACGTGCGGCCGCATCCGCGGCTGGGAACGGTCGAGGTGAGGATCTTCGACCAGGCGACGAGGATCGAGGACACGGCGGCCTTCGCGGCCCTGACCGTCTCGTTGGCCCACCGCTACGCGATGCTCTTCGACGCCGGCGAGCCGCTCGTCGAGCAGCTCTGGGAGCTGGTCGACGACAACAAGGTGCGAGCCTGCATCCGGGGCATGGAGGGCGAGCTCGTCGACTTCCGCCTCGAGCGGCACGTGCCGGCCGTCGAGATGGCGGAGCGCCTGTTGCGGGAGATCGCGCCAAGCGCGGCTGAGCTGGGCTGCGACGCCGAGCTCGGCCGTGTCCACGAGATCCTCGCCACCGGGACGGGTTCACGGCGGCAGATCGACTGGGTCGAGGAGCGCGAAGGGTGAGGATCTGCGCGGCCTCGTCGAGGCGGTCGTCGCGCTGACGGACCCGGCCTCGGCCTAAACGCTTGTCGGCTTGCGTCGCGGACGCCGGGCTATTCTCGTAGGCGTGCCGGCACCGGAGCTGAGCGTCGTCTGCAAGAGCTGTGGCTCCGAGGTGAGCCCGTACGTGACCGAGTGTCCGTACTGCGGCCACAGGCTGCGCAAGCGAGCCCCGAAGCTGGAGCGGGAGGGCGACGAGATCCGCGTCCACGAGAGCCGCCGGGAGCGCCGCAGGCGCCTGCGCACCGAACGCGGCCGCCGCTCGTCCCCCGTCGATCTCGACGCGCGCCCGATCGCGACGGCGGCGACGATCCTGATCGGCGCGGTGCTGATCGTCCTCGGCCGGTCCGTCCCGCTGAGCCTCTACGAGATGGGTGCGATCGTCGGGCCGGTCGGCTCCGAGTTCTGGCGTTACGTCACCGCGCCGTTCGTCTACGACGACGTCGGCTCGTTCATCGTCATCGCCCTCGCGATCGGGATCTTCGGCGCCTCGGTCGAGCGCCGGCTCGGCTCGCTCGCGACCGGGACCCTGATCCTCGCCACGGGGACGCTGGGGATGCTCGCAGCGGGGGCCGCCGACTCCGCCGGTTTGACCGATTCGCTCGTCGCCGCCGGCGGCAGCGGCGTCGCGCTGGGCCTGCTCGGCGCCTGGCTGATGCTGTGGGGGGCTGAGGCGAAGACCCATTTCAGCGAGCCGCTGGACGTGATCGGCGTCTCGGTCGCGGCCGTCGTCCTGCTCCTGCTCCCCCTAGTCGAGGTCACGGCGGACCCGATCGCGGGGCTCGTCGGCGGGCTCGTCGGGCTCGGGATGGGATCGTTGGCCGCCCGTCGCGCCGACCCTGGTCCGGGCTGATGCCGCACGACCCCCAGGACGAGGCGGCCCTCGCCGCCGCGATCGAGCGGCTCCGCGATGGAGGCAGGCTGCACGCCGCCGAAGCTGCTGTGGCGGGAGCGGCCCCGGCGCTGCAGATGGTGCTTGCGGAGGCGCTGGCCTCGGGGGGGTGGTTCGAGGATTCGCATCGGGCGGAGATCGATCGGGTGGCGGCGATCGCTGATCCGGCTGAGCGGGCGACGGCGCTGGCGACGCTGCTGGCGGAGGAGACGCGGATCGGGATGATGGTCGGGGTCGCCGTCGGGTGGGCTCTGGCGGAGGAGCTGGACGCGGGGTAGCTCCGGCGGCGGGTGGCCGGGGGCTACTCGCAGAACGGATGGTCGGGGGTTCGGGGGTCGCGGCCCCTGATTCCGGCGCAGTGGCTCAGGGAATCGGCGCGCTGTTCCAGCCTTGACTGGAGGAGAGCCTCGGCTGCCGGGTTGGTGGGGGCGAACGCCTGGTTCTGGAGTTGGTAGGGGTCCGTGGCGAGGTCGTACAGCTCGGTCTCGTCGGCGGGGGCGCATTCGCCAGCGCCGTCGGCGATCGCGGTGTGGTGAAGGAAGACCTGCTCGGCGGTGCGCATGCCCTGGTAGGTGCAGCTCGAGTTGGCGTCTGCCCGGCGGCCGCCGGTGTCGAGCTCCAGCGGGATCGCGCGGTCGGTGGGCCAGCCGCGGGTTCGTCCCGCCGCGAGTCCGAGCAGCGAGCGGCCGTCGAGCGTGCGGCAGTGGGCTCGCGTCCGACAGGGATCGGCGCCCGCGAGGTCGAGGATCGTCGCGGTCAGATCGACGTTGGCGACGAGTTCGGGAACGACGATCCCGGGCCGCGGCTTGGGTCTCGTGCTCGCGGGCAGCCGCATCGCGAGGGGTACCTCGAGGGACTCGCGGTAGGGGACGATCTTCTCGAAGGAGAGGCGGTGCTCGCCGAAGTAGAGGCCGTTGTCGGAGGTGAAGATCAGCGCCGTGCTGCGGCGCTCACCCGCCTTGCCGAGGGCATCCCAGATCTGTCCGACGCCGCGGTCGACCGACTGCAGGGCCGCCAGCGTGCAGCGGTAGGTGCGCTCGAGCGCCGCGAGCTGAGGCGCGTCGAGCTGTGGGCGAGCGGCGATGAAGGACGGCTTGTCGGTGACGTCGGGCTCGTCGAAGGACGGCGGGCGCGGCAGCGTGGCGTCCGCGAAGGCATCAGCGTCACCGAGCGCGGGCTCGGGCCCGGGAGCTTCGCAGCGGTCCACGAGTGATGGGCCACCCGAGCGGTGCGGGGCGAACTGGTCGACGACCATGAACAGCGGTCGTCTTCGCGGGGCGTAGCGGCGGACCATGCGGGCGGCGGTCCGGTTGATGACCGACGTCGTGTAGTCGCGCGGCCTGGTCCCGGTCTCCCCGAACCCGCCGTTCTCCGCAAACGGGGCCGAGTAGTAGCTGTTGGGGTCGACGAACGTGTGCCATTGCATCCATCCCGGGGCGACGGCACCCGGATCGTCCTGGGCGTAGACGTAGGCGTTCAGGTACTTGCCGACGTGCGCGGTGACGTAGCCGGCGCGCTTCATCCACACCGGCAGGGTGTTGCCCTTCTCCCGCAGGGCGCGGTAGCCGGGAGCGTTCCAGAGGACGCCGTCGTTGTGGCCGAACTGGCCGCTGAGGAAGGACGCCCGCGAGGGACAGCAGAGCGGCGTTGCGTTCGCCGCCCCGACGAAGCGGGCCCCCGGGGCAGCCACGAGATGGTTGGTGATCGGCATCACCGCCGGGTCGAAGGTGCTCGTTGCCTGATCGTCGGTGACGACGACGATCACGTTCGGGGGCGTGTCCGCGGCGGAGGCCTCCTCGGCGGCGGGACCGGCCGCGAGCAGCGCGAGGGCGGCGATCAGCGTTGCGAGGCGCGACACACCGCTCAAGTTAGAGGCCCACCGCCCCGGTCGGTGCCGGTTCGGTGGGCCTCATGGTCGATCCAAGTTTGTGACCCGCCGCCGGTGCGCCCCCTCGGGAGCGACACCGGGGCGGCGGGTCAATCCCAGTCCTCTTGGGCGCCTCGCCGAAACCAGAGCGAGCGATCGTGCCAATCGTGCGCCATCAGGACCGATCCGAACAAGGCCCATTCGACTCCGCCTCGGGCAGTGAGGCGGTGCGCTGCGAAGCCGGCCATTCCCATCCCGGCTAGCAGCGCTCCGGTGAGACCGTGGTGGAGGCGCTGATCGCCGACCCAGACGCGACGACGCTGTGCGTCGTAGCGAATCAGGCCGCCGATGTAGCCCCTCGGTCCGATCTCGCCGATGGTGTCGTAGTGAACCCTCACGGGGCCCCAATCGGCGCCTGGGGGCTGGACCTTAGGCGCGTCCGGGAGAACCTCAACGGATGTTGAGGGTCACGCAAGCGCTGCTGCGGACCTCACCGCGCCCCGGCCGGGGGGCCGGGGCGGGTCTGAGGGGCTGCGACCTCAGGTGGCGGGAACGGGGTCCGGCGTCGTGACCGGGGGCGTCGCCGGAGGCGCCGGGGTCACGGGGGCCGGGTCGACCACGACCGGCGGCGGCAGCTCCGCCGGAGGCGGCGTCGTCGGGGTCGTGCTCGTGGGCGGGTCCGTCGGGGCCGGGGTCGTGGGCACCTCCGGGACGTCCGGGGTGCTTCCGGTGTTCTGGTCCTCGCTCGGATCCTCCGCCGTGGGCACCTCACCGACGCCGCCGATCTCGGCCCCGTCCTCGGGGGTGGTCGGGTCGGTCGCGGCGGTGCCGCTCTCGGTCGGGCCGGAGGCGTCGGCCTGCTGGCCCTCCTCGCCGGCGGGAGCCGTATCTGCGGGGTCCTCGGCGAGCACCCGGCCACCGGCGTTCACGTCGGTGCTCGTCGCCGGGGTGAACTGGGGAAGGGAGCTGTGGCGAGCGTGGTGGTCGCCGGAGTGGTTGTCGGTCAGCACCGGGACGTTGTCGCGCGGTACCTGCGTCTCCGCACCGCGGTCGCCGAGGTTGCGAACCTCGACCGCACCGGCGGTGATCAGAGCGGCGGTCGCCACTCCCGCTGCAGCCTTGGCGCCGAGCGCCGAGCCGAGGATGCCCATCCCGCCGCTGAAGCCACCGGCGCTTGCGGCACCGCCGGCCGCACCGGCTGCGCCGACGGCACCTGCTGCGCCAGCGGCACCGACGGCACCCGCGCCGCCGGTCGCGGCGGCACCGGCGCCCGCGGCGCCCCCGGAGGCGGCGGCGCCCGAGCTGCCGGCGGCACCACTGCCGCCGAAGAGCTTGGCGAGGAAGCCGCCCTTGATGAGGGCGATGGGACCGAAGGGGAAGAGCGCGGCCAGCGCCTTGCGATCGGCGCGCAGCTGGTTGCGGAACTCGCGGCAGCCCTCGCAGGAGCGAACGTGCTTGCGGGCCGGGCCGGACGCCTTGGCGACGCCTTCGGCGGCCTCGGCGAGCTCGACCTGGACCTCGCCGCAGGTCAGCATGCGGGCCTTGCTCGACTCGGCGAGGCCGATCCGGGCGCGGACCAGCAGCGACTTGATCGAGGGCACGGTGGTGTCCATGGCCACCGCGATCTCCTCGTACGAGAGCTGGTCGATCTCGCGCAGCAGCAATGCCGTGCGCTGGGTCTCGGGAAGCGTGCGGACGTCGTTGAGCACCTCGCGAAGGTCCTCGCGGTTCTGGACCTCCTCAGCGGTGGTCGTGCCGTTCTGGTGCGGGTGGATGTCCATGCTGTCCTGACCCTCGGGAACCGGCTTGCGGAGGTGGTTCAGGCAGCGATTGCGGGCGATCCGGTACAGCCAGGGCCGCACGTTGATCGGCCGGTCGTCGTTGAGCATCGCCGCGTGGGCGTTCGCGAAGACCTCCTGCAGGACATCCTCGGCGTCCTGGCGGCTCTTCAGCATCGACGTGCAGAAGGCGAGCAGACGTGAGTGGTAGCGGTTGAAGAGCGCCTCGAATGCGCCGTCGTGGCCGGCGCGGATGAGCTTGACGAGCCGCTCGTCCGGCTCGAAGCGGATAAGCGGCGAGCGCCGTGTGAGCAGCCCTCCCCGGGCGGTGCTTGTAAGTGCGGAAGCTTCCATGGTTCGATCCCCTCTCTCTGCACGACACCGTAAAGGGGCATTAGTTGCGTTTTCCTAAAGGTTCCTGGGAAAAACGCCTAAAGATCCATGCCGGGGGTGGGATTTGAACCCACAAGCCCTTGCGGGCAGCCGATTTTAAGTCGGCCGCGTATGCCAGTTCCGCCACCCCGGCCGGGTGAGGGGGCCTACTTGCGTAAGAGCTTGACCTTCTTGGTCAGGGTCGTCTGCTCGCCGCCGTCGGGGGTGAAGCCGACGGTCACCTTGACCTTGGCCTTGCCCTTCTTCTTGAGCGTCTTCTTGAGCTTGCCCTTCGGCTTCAGGTTCAGCTTGTAGGTGCCGGCGCCGGACGCCGTCTTCGAGCTCTTCGCGAGCGACTTGCCGCTGAGGGTGATCTTGCCGGGGTTGCCGACCGTCACCGAGAGCTTCCCCGTCCCCTTCTTCTTGTTCGCCTTGGACTTGCCGAGCTTGAACGACGGGGCGCCGGGCGTGAACCAGACCGGGCTCGAGTAGTTCTCGATGTAGTTGAGGTCGGCGTTGTTGCGCAGCACCTCCAGCGAGTAGCGGCCCCCGTCGGAGACCTCGAAGGTCTGGCTGGTGCCGTCCCCGGAGAAGGGCCAGGTCTGCACCGCCTGTCCGTCGCGGAGCAGCAGGAGCGACCACGAGCCGATCCGCCCGCTCGCGGAGGCGCCGCTGACGGTCGCCGTCAGCTTCACCGAGGGGCCGGTGACGCTGTCGCCGATCATCGCCGTGGGCTCGCCCGGCACGTCGGCCTCGAGCGAGATCACGGGTCCGTCGTTGCCGAACATCTTCACGTAGGTGTGATCACCCTTGATCGCGTCGGTGATCGCCTGCTCCGACAGCTCCTTGGCGTAGACCATCGTCGTCGCGCTCCCGACCGGGGAATCGGTTGGACCCGTCGCGCCGCCGCCCTGATGGTCGTCGCTGGAGCCGACCGCGGCGATGTGGGCGCCGCTGTCGAGCGCGTGCTCGTAGTAGGCGATCGCGTCCGGGGTGAACGGGTTGGGCGAGCTCGGAGCGGAGTAGGGGATGCCCGCGGGACCGGTCTGCACCTCGATCGCGTCGACGCGCGAGAAGTCGGTGTCGGCGTCGGAGTAGCTCCAGGCGCAGCCGCGGCAGACCGACGGGGCCGTCTTGAAGATCGAGGGGTGGTTGATCTGCGTCCAGTTCCCGTTCGACTGGATCTCGCCGAAGATCTGGGAGGGTGGCACGGAGCCGCGCACCTGGCCGAGGTCGCCGTCGGTGAGCGTGGAGTAGGGCGGGGACCCGGTGGGCTGCAGGACCGCGCCGGTGCGGAAGTCGACGAACGGGGCTTTCCCTTGGTTGTTGAAGTGGCCCTGGTAGGTCGTCATCTCGGTGCCGGGGATGACGAGCTTGCCCGGATGGGCCGCCTGGTAGGTGGCGAGGTTGTCGTGCTGGACCTGGTTGTTGTGGTCGACCAGCGTCACGAAGTCGAGCCCGGAGCCGCCGGGGGGCGCGTCGAAGGCGCGGTTCAGCGTCTGCGTGACGGGCGCGTTGCCGGGCTCCTGCTCGCCGTGCACGTGCAGATCGCCCGCGTACCAGCCGGCGGCGGTGGACGCCGGAGCCGTCGAGTACCCACTCGGGGTGTAGGGGCTGTTCGACCAGTCGGTGGAGGTGGAGGTCTCGACCCGCACGTGGTAATGGATTCCGTCGGTGTCGCTGGGGTCGATGTACGCGATCCCGAGCTCGACGGCCCAGGTCCCGGGGGTGACCGAGCCGGGCTGGTAGGCGCGCGTCGTGTATCCGTGGACGTACGCCTTGCGGGCGGAGTTGCTCGCGTTGTAGACGCTCTCGGGCGAGAAGCCGTTCTGGGCGATCGCGAGGTCCTTGACCGCGCTGCCGCTCCAACCCCGGCTGTCGTCGGCGCCGAAGACGGTCTCGCCGGACTCCCGCGGGTCGTAGACGCCCATGTCCAGCGTGTTCGGGGAGCCGCCGCAGCCGCCGCCGGGCTGGTCGTAGGAGTAGCGGACGCGGATCGCGGTGGTCCCCGTCGGCACGTCGAACGGGATCTGCAGGTAGCCGCCGGCGCGGGAGGCGGCGATGTCTCCCTGCACCTCGAGCGCGGTGTTGGTGAAGCTGCCGTCGGCCGAGCCGGGAATCCCGCAGTCGGTTGCCGAAGCGGTCGCGGGTGCGATCAGCGCGGCGGCGAGGATGGTCAGGACGAGCAGGGACTTCCGGAAGATCGTGAGCACGCGCGCAAATTAGCGCGAAGTTGCGCCATGCGCACCCGGTTCCGCGCAGCGGTTGCGTCGGTTCAGGGACAGGGAGCGGCGCAGGCGGCGATCCGGCTCAGTCGCCGCTGAAGCCTGCGGGCGAGCTGCGGCTCGCGGCGGACGCGGTTGTGGATCTGCCAGGGATCGCGTTCGAGGTCGTAGAGGTGGCGGCGTCCGGTCCGCAGGTCGCGCCAGTACGTCCAACCCTTCGCGGTCTTGATCTGCCGCCACGGCTGCTGCAGGCGCGAGTTGCCGCCATAGGGACGCTCGAGCAGCAGCACGCGCCGTCGGTGCTCGCCGAGCAACGACCAGCCGTCGAGCGGCAGCGGCGGGGTGACGCCGGCGACGTCGAGGATCGTCGCCGGAACGTCGACGTTCGCGGTCAGGTCGTCGCGGGTGGCGCCGGCGTCGAAGCCGGGCCCGCGAATGACGAGCGGGACCCGCACCGAGCGGTCCCAGGCGACGTTCTTGTCAAAGATGCTGTGCTCGCCGTGGAGCATCCCGTTGTCGGACTGGAAGATCACGTAGGTGTCGTCGAGCTCGCCCTGCGCCCGGAGCCGCTCGACCAGCGCCGCGACCATGCGGTCGACCGACTGCAGCGACTCCAGCTCACGCTGCCAGTAGACGTTCGCCACGGAGCGGTCGGCGGCGGTGCCGGTGAAGTCCTCGCCGAACGGGAAGCGGGTGCCCGCGAAGGTGCCGAGGTCCTGGGCGGCGGGCTCCGGCGGGCACCGGCCTGGAGTCCGGCTGGTCGAGCTCCCGCAGTAGTTCCAGTGCGGGTTGAACGGTGAGACCGTGAGCATGAACGGCTGGGAGCCGTGGGCGGCGATGAACTCGGACGCCCGCTGCGCGTAGACGTCGGTCTGGTAGGTCCCGGCGATGTCGACCTCGGTGCCGTTGTCGCTGAGGGCGTAGTCGTACATGTCGTGCTCGCTGTTGCGCAGCGGCACCAACCACTCGTCGAAGCCGGGCTCAGGGGTCGACCCCTGGTCGCCCTCGCCGTTGAGGACCTTGCCGATCCAGCCCGTCTGGTAGCCGGCGTCGTGCATCGCCGTGTAGAGCGTGCGGCTGAAGTCCATGGCCCCGTACCCGTACGGCGGCAGGTTGTCGAGGACGCCGTGGTTGTGCGGGTACTGGCCGGTGAGGAAGCTGGCGCGCGAGGGGCAGCAGAGCGGCTGGGTGGCGTGGTAGTTCGTGAAGGTCGTTCCCTGGGCGCCCAACAGCCGCTCGGTCGCCTCCATGTACCGGAGGCTGTCGATGGTCTGGTCGTCGGTGAGGATGTGGAGGAAGTTGGGCCGCTCGTCGGCGCCGGCCGCGCCGGGGAGGGCGAGGGGGAGGGTCAGCGCCGCCAGCAGCGCCGCCAGCAGCGCCGCGAGCCGTCTTGCCCCGTGTCGCGGTGCTCGCGCCGACGGCCTCATCCGGCTGCAGATTAGGCGCCAGCGCAAGCGCGGATACCCGCTCGCGGCTGGGAGATCGCTAACTTCGCTCAAGGCTCAGGCCGGTGGGACCGATCCCGATCGCACCGGCGGCGGGAGCCGTCCGGCTTCGTCATGGAACCCAGCCACCGAGACACGATCGACGAGGAGCAGGTCCGCCGCGCGGTTCCGAGCGGCGCGCTGGGGCCGCAGCGAGCCGGGGGGATGGACCCCGACAAGCTCGCCGAGCCGACCCCGTTCCTCGAACGGCGGATGCCCTCGTCCCCGTTCCCGGCGATCGCCGACTACGCCTTCCTCTCCGACTGCCACACCGGTGCGCTGGTCGCTCCCGACGGGACGATCGAGTGGCTGTGCCCGCCGCGCTTCGACTCCCCGAGCGTCTTCGCCGCCGTGCTCGATCGCTCGGCGGGCGGGTGGCGCTTCGGCCCCTCGAACATGGGCAAGCCGGTCGGGCGCCGCTACGAGCCCGGCACCAACATCGTCGAGACGACCTGGATGACGCCGACCGGGTGGATGATCGTCCGCGACGCGCTCGTCGTCGGCGAGTGGCGGGAGCGGGAGTCCACGAAGAAGTCGGCCCACACGCGGCCGCCCTCCGATTACGACGCCCACCACGTGCTGGTGCGCACGGCGCGCTGCGTCCACGGTTCGGTCCAGATCGAGCAGGTCTGCGAGCCCGTCTTCGGTTACGGCCGCCGCCCGGGCAGCTGGAGCCGCCCCGGTCCCGAGCACGGGATCGCCGACGCGACCGACGGCGAGACGACGCTGCGCCTGCACTCCGACGTCAACCTCGGCATCGAAGGGGGCACCGCCCGCGCCCGCCACCGCCTCGACGCCGGCGAGGGTTGCTTCTTCGCCCTCTCCTGGTCCTCGCGCCTCGATGGTCCCTCCAGCTACCTGGAGGCCGAGGAGCAGCTCGATACGACCTCCCGCTTCTGGCGCACTTGGCTCGCCTCCGGCGACTTCCCCGATCACCGCTGGCGCGAGCACCTGCAGCGTTCCGCGCTCGTCCTCAAGGGCCTCACCTACATGCCGACCGGCGCGATGGTCGCGGCGCTCACGACGTCTCTGCCGGAGACCCCCGGCGGCGAGCGCAACTGGGACTACCGCTACACGTGGATGCGCGATGCGACTTTCACGCTGCAGGCCCTCCACGCCCTCGGCCTCAACTGGGAGGCCGATGACTTCATCCAGTTCGTCGCCGACGTCGAGCGGAGCGAGAAGGGCGGCCTGCAGATCATGTACGGGATCGGCGGGGAATCCGACCTCCCCGAGGAGACCCTCGACCACCTCACCGGCTATCAGGGGGCGCAGCCGGTGCGCGTCGGCAACGGCGCCTTCGACCAGCGCCAGAACGACGTCTACGGAGCGGTCCTCGACTCCATCTACCTGCACCAGCGGGAATACGGCCACAACTCCTCGAGGATGTGGCCGGTCATCGAGGACCAGGCGCGTTGCGCCGCCGAGATCTGGCGCAAGCCCGACCAGGGGATCTGGGAGACGCGCGGGGAGCCAAAGCACTACGTCGCCTCGAAGGTCATGTGCTGGGTCGCGCTCGATCGCGCCGCCCGCCTCGCCGCCCGTCGCGGCTACGAGGGGCTCGCCGACGAGTGGCGCCTGATCGCCAACGAGATCCACGAGGACGTGCTCGCCAACGGCGTCGACGACCGCGGCGTCTTCACCCAGCACTACGACGCCGACGGCCTCGACGCCTCCAACCTGCTGATCCCCCTGGTCAGGTTCCTGCCGCAGGGAGACGAGCGCGTGCGCAACACCGTGCTCGCGATCGAGGAGGAGCTGACCGAGAACGGGCTCGTGCTCCGCTACCGGACCGAGGAGACCGACGACGGGCTCGAAGGCGAGGAGGGCACCTTCCTCATCTGCAGCTTCTGGCTCGTCTCGGCCCTGCTCGAGATCGGCGAGCGACGCCGCGGCCGCGAGCTCTGCGAGCGCCTCCTCAAGGACGCGAGCCCGCTCGGCCTCTACGCCGAGGAGCTCGATGCCGCCTCCGGCCGGCACCTCGGCAACTTCCCGCAGGCGTTCACGCACCTGGCGCTGATCAACGCCGTCACCCACGTGATCCGCGACGAGCGGGCGATGCCCAGCCTCTCGGAGGAGGACTGGCTCTAGCGGGGTGCGTCGATCCCGCGGACCCGCACGTCGGGGCGCAGGCTCGAACCGATCAGCTCGGCGTCGGCCAGGCTCGAGGCCGGAGCGCCCGCCTGCAGCGCCGTGGCGAGGTAGTAGCGATAGGGGCCGGCCGCGCGTAGGTTGACGCGATAGGGGCCGGCCGGCTCGCCGTCGAGGCCGACGTCGGCACGGAGCTCCGCCGAGCTGCTCTCGACGGTGGGGCCGTCGACGCGGTCGACGATGCGAGCGTTCTCACCGAGGGTCGTCAGACCGCCGAGGGACTGCTTGACGAAGCCGTCGAAGTCGAGGTTGGGGTCGCGCTCGACCCACAAGGTCGTCTGGGCGATGCCGTCGGCCGACTCCGCGGCGAAGACGGCGCCGTCGGGTGCGTCGGTGCGCTTCCAGCCCGCCGGCAGGGAGAGCGTGAAGCCGCGCTCCTCCACGAGGGTCGCGTCGAGCGGGGCCGCCGAGATCGCGGCGGCCTCGGCCTCGGCCGGGGTGCTGTCGCCGGAGCCGTGGGACGCGAGCAGCCCGGCGCAGAGGACGGCGACGACCGCGGCGGCGAGCAGAGCCATCCGGGCGCGGGAGTCGTCCAGGAGCTCGGCGGCGCGGAGGCGGGCGCCCTCGCCGGCGTAGGCGAGGCGATCGCGAGCCTCGTCCGCGGTCAGCGAGAGCCGATCGCGGGTCTCGTCGGTCGCCAGCGCGAGGCGCTCGCGGGTCTCGTCCAGCAGGTAAAGCATCCGGTCGAACAATCGGATCGGGCCTCGTCGTACTTGAATCGGGTACAGGATCCACCCGGAGCAGGCGGGAACACGCGATGGTCGCGGTTAGGGAACAATTGTTCTGTGCTCTTGGCACCCTTCGAATGGCTCTACCGGAAGCTCGGTTCGAGTTATCCGAAGGTGTTCGTCACGTTGGAGCTGCAGGCGGGGTTCCTCGTCACCGCGGGAACGGTCCTCCTGCTCTCCTCCTACTACGACGGCACGCTCGAGGACTTCGCGCTCCTGCTCGCGATCTCGCTCGCCCTCACCGCGTTCTCGATCGCGTTCGGCATGTACCGGATCCTGCCCCGGCTGGGTGTCATCAGCGCCTGGATCGGCGGGCGCCGCGACGAGGAGTTCACCGAGCGGGCATGGAGCTCCGCGGTGGGCCTGCCGCTGGCGCTGGTCCGCGACGAGATGCTGATCCCCTTCGTCGGTGTCGTGATCCCGGCGACCGCCGCTGCGGTGGCGATCTTCGACATCTCCTGGCTCGGCTTCTTCCCGCTGCTGATCGCCGGCATGGTCGCGATCGGCTACGGCGCGATCCTCCACCACCTGACGCTCGAGATCGGTCTGCGGCCGGTCCTCATCGACATGAACCGCGCGGTGAAGCCGGAGCTCGCGCGCGAGGCCGTGGCGCTGCCGTTGCGGTGGCGGCTGCTGGCGGTACTGCCGATGATCAACATCATCACCGGACTCACCGTCGCGGGCCTCAGCGGCGGCGACAGCCTCGGGATCGCGGTGCTGGCGGCCATCGGCGTCGCCACAACGGTCTCGCTTGAGCTGACGCTGCTGCTGACGCGCTCGGTCATGCAGCCGATCAGCGACCTGCAGCGCGCGACCGACGAGGTCCGGCACGGGAACCTCGAGGCGGCGGTCCCGGTCACGACCGGGGACGAGATCGGCGAGCTCGCCGCGTCGTTCAACGACATGGTCGGTGGCCTGCGCGAGCGTGAGCGGATCCGCCAGGCCTTCGGTACCTACCTGGACAAGGAGGTCGCCGAGCACATCCTCAGCGACGGCTTCCGCGAGGGGGGCGAGCAGGTCGAGGTCTCGATCCTGTTCACCGACGTCAAGGACTTCACCTCGTTCGCGGAGTCGTCGGAGGCCGACGAGGTGGTCCGCTGCCTGAACGTGCTCTTCGAGGTGATCGTCCCGATCATCGCCGCCGAGGGTGGTCACGTCGACAAGTTCGAGGGAGATGGGCTGATGGCCGTCTTCGGAGCTCCGCAGCAGTTCCCCGACCACGCCGACAGAGCGCTGTGCGCGGCCATCGAGATCGACCGCCGCGTCAACGGCGCCGGCGAGGGCGGTCCCTTCGAGGTCGGCATCGGGATCAACACCGGGCGGGTCGTGGCCGGGTCCGTCGGGGGGGCCGGGCGGCTCAACTTCAGCGTCATCGGCGACACGGTCAACGTCGCCGCGCGGGTCGAGGCGGAGACCCGCCGCACCGGCGACGACGTGCTGCTCACCGGCGCCACCCACGAGGCGCTGCGCGGCGACTACGGCCTGAAGCGGCGCGGCGAGCGCGAGCTGCGCGGCCTCGAGCGGCCGATCGAGCTGTTCACGCTGCCGGTCGATGCGGCCGACCTGCCCGACCCGGTCGGCGCGGTGCGGGCGGTGTACGCTCGCGTGCGTGGCAACCGAGGAGAAGGCTGAGGCCGAGCCGACCGAGCCGACCGAGCCGAAGAAGGGCGTCGCCAACCCGGGCGCTCTGCATGGCGGCAGGCTCGCCGCGAAGGCCCTGAAGGCGCGCGGCGTAACGCACCTGTTCACGCTCTCCGGGGGCCACCTGTTCTCCCTCTACGACGGCTGCCGCGAGGAGGGCATCGCGGTGATCGACGTCCGCCACGAGCAGGCCGCGGCCTTCGCCGCCGAGGGCTGGGCGAAGGCGACGCGCACGCCGGGCGTCTGCGCCCTCACCGCGGGCCCGGGCGTCACCAACGGCATGAGCGCGATGGCGAGCGCGCAGTCCAACGGGACCCCGATCGTCGTCCTCGGTGGTCGCGCGCCTGAGATGCGCTGGGGCTCGGGGAGCCTGCAGGAGATCGATCACCTTCCCTTCGTCTCGCCGCTGACGAAGTCGGCGGAGACGGTCAAGGAGCCGAACCTGATCGGCGAGGCGACCGTCCGGGCGTTCGACGCAGCAGGCGCCGTACCGACCGGCCCCACCTTCCTCGACTACCCCCTCGACATCGTCTTCATGGACGCCGACGCCGAGATCCCGGGCGCACCGGTCGCCCCCGCGATCGGGCCGGCCGGCGCCCTCGAGCGCGCCGCCGAGCTGCTCGCCGGAGCCGAGCGGCCGGTGATCATGGCCGGCACCGGCCTCTACTGGGCGCGGGGCGAGAACGCGCTGCGGGAGCTCGCTGAACGCCACCGCATCCCGGTCTTCCTCAACGGGATGGGCCGCGGCTGCATCCCGGCTGATCACGAGCTCGCCTTCAGCCGGACCCGTGGCTCGGCGCTCAAGGGCGCCGACGTCGCGATCGTCGCCGGCGTCCCCCTCGACTTCCGGCTCGGCTTCGGCGGCTCAATAGGCGAGGACGCGAAGCTGATCCGCGTCGACAACGAGCCCAACCGGCTCGAGCGCAACCGAGCCGCCGATGTCGACCTCGTCGGCGACATCGCGATGACGCTCGGCGCGCTGGCGGCCGGTGCTCCCGGCGGCAAGTCGGAGGCCTGGGTCGAGGGCCTGCGGGCAGAGGAGGCGGACAAGCGCGAGGCGGAGGCCGAGGACCGGGCCGACCCTCGCGGGCCGTTGCACCCGATGCGGCTCTACGAGGAGCTCGGCCAGGTGCTCGACCGCGACGCGATCGTGATCGGGGACGGGGGCGACTTCGTCTCCTACGCCGGTCGCGTCATCGAGACATTCGAGCCCGGCACGTGGATGGACCCGGGACCCTTCGGCTGCCTCGGCGCCGGCCCCGGCCAGGCGATCGGCGCCGCCTGCGCCAACCCCGGCAAGCAGATCTGCCTGCTGCTCGGTGACGGCGCCTTCGGCTTCAGTGGGCTCGAGTTCGACACGATGGTCCGTCACGGCCTGCCGATCGTCGGCGTGATGGGCAACAACGGGATCTGGGCGCTCGAGAAGCACCCGATGGAGTACCTCTACGGCTACTCGATCGCCGCCGAGCTGCAGCCGGAGACCCCGTACAACGAGGTCGTCGAGGCGCTCGGTGGCCACGGGGAGCTGGTGCGCGAGCCGGAGGAGCTGCGGCCCGCGCTGGAGCGGGCCTTCGCCTCGGGCAAGCCGGCACTCGTCAACGTCCTCACCGACCCCGACGTCGTCTACCCGCGGCGTGCGGTGCTGGTCTAGCCGGCCCGGCGATGGGGCTTCGGATCGGGCGGCACAACTTCACCTACGTCACCTACGACGCCTCCAGCGACGTCATCTACGCGAAGCGCGACGGGGAGCCCTCGGCTCGCCGCCAGCCCTCACCGGAGGATCACGTCTGGCTGTTCGACGCTGACGATCGTTTCCACGGCGTCGCGCTGATGGAGCCTCGCGAGCGGCTCGAGCGTGACGGTGCCGTCTATCTGACCCTGCCCAGCGGCGAGCACGAGCGGGTCGCCGGGGTCGAGTTCACCGTCCGTAGAGCGAACCCGTAGCCGCCATTGCGTAATCTCAACACCGTGACCGGAACCGTCGTACGGCAGGCGCCATGCTGAATGAGAGCGGCGGCTCCGCGGCTGATCCGGAGATCGGGCTCGAGGGCGACGAGCAGCTCCTGCACCGATTCGCGACCACCCGCGATCAGGCCGCTCGCGAGGAGCTCGCAACCCGGTTCCTGCCGTTGGCCTCCAGCCTCGCGGCCCGCTACCGCGATCGCGGCGAGAGCATGGAGGACCTGGAGCAGGTGGCCCGCCTGGGGCTGCTGAAGGCGATCGACGGCTACGACGACACCCGCTCCAACAGCTTCGGCGCCTACGCCACGCCGACGATCCTCGGCGAGCTTCGCCGCCACTTCCGCGACCGCTCGTGGTCGATGCGCGTTCCGCGTGACCTCAAGGAGGCGATGCCGAAGATCCGCACCGCGATCGCCGACCTGGCAACCGAGAAGGGCCGCATGCCCGACGCCGAGGAGGTCGCTGAGGCGACCAACCTGAAGAAGGCCGAGGTCGACGAGGCGCTCGCCGCCTCGACGGCGGCGCGCCCAGCCTCGCTCGATGCGCCGGCCTCAGCGCGGGCGGTGGAGGAGGGGGCCGTGCCGCTCGTGGAGCAGGTCGGCATCGACGACGAGCACCTCGAGCACGTCGAGTACAACGTCATGCTCGAGCAGCGGCTCGAGGCGCTGTCGGAGCGCGACCGCGAGGTGTTGCACCTGAGCTTCGTCGAGGACCTCACCCAGGCCGAGATCGGCAAGCGGGTAGGCGTCTCGCAGATGCAGGTCTCACGGATCCTCCGCGCGTCGCTGGAGCGGCTGCGCGAGCCCGATGCCGACGAAGACCGGCAGGCCTGAGGCCAAGCGGCTCACCCGGCGGTTGTCGTCCAAGCTGTTTCAGCCGCCCGCGACCGGGCATATCCCCCGTCAAGCACAGTCACGTCCCGGGCGCCCGGCCGGCGTTCGGGACAGCCAAGAGGGATGCCAGCACGGCGCGAGGAGTGGGGGCGGAACCACCTTCGCGTTTCGTGCGTTCTGATTCGCCCCGTCCCGCCTCAGTCGCCCGGGCGGCCGGCCTCGATCTCGACCACGATCGTCGCCGCCAGCTCTCCCGCGGCGTCGCAGAACCAGAGCCGGTTGCCGCTGCGGTGCACGGTGGCGAGACCGGTCCCGATGCCTCCTCTGTACTCGGCTTCGAGCGACCCCGGTGAATCCGCGAGGGCGTCGAGCTCGAGCAGCTCCTCGGCCGCGCGCCAGTACATCGTGTTGTTGACGTGGCCGGCGACGTCGAGGTCGGCGCGGACGAATCGCCATTCCCGGACCGCGGCGTCATCGGGCGGCTGTGCCTCGTGCCGAAGCGAGCTGCGGGCCCGGTTGGCGGCCGCGCTCTCACCGTAGACGGCGTGGAACTCCTCCGGGAGCCGGGCCGGGCGGCGCAGGACCGGGTCGAGGTGGACCCAGATCGCGGTCACGTCGAGCTTCGCCCCCTGTCGCCGCGAATCTGGATCGTGCGTTCGGCGGCCGACTTCGCCATGCCGCTGCACCAGGTGCGGAGCTCGAGCCGCTCGCCGAAGCGGGGGAGTCGCTCGCTCGCGATCCTCGTGCGGCGGATGATACAAGCTGTCTGTAGCGTCAGGCCCGCGTCCAGCGAGTCGGCGACGGCGACCTCCTGCAGCCACCGCCCGAGCGAGTGTGGATGGGCGACACCGCGCTCGTCGACGTCGATCCCGTCGACGTCCTGGTGGCCGATGTAGACCCGTCCCGTCAGCGCGCGCCGGGGTTCTCGACGTACTCCTTGAGGCCCTCGGCGGCGCCCTTGGTGAGGAACTCCTTCACCTTCCCCTCGGCGGGGCCGCGGAGAAGCATCCCGAAGATGCGGCCCGGGTCGGCGACGAGGTCGAAGGTCGCGCGGGTTCGCGCGCCGCCGTCGAGCTCCTCGAAGATCCAGCGCCCGTTCAGCGACTTCGTGTCGCCCTTCTCCTGGACCCAGCTCATCCCGGCGGGTTCGTCCTCGTAGGAGAAGCGCAGCCGCTGGTGGGTGGTCTTGACCTTCGCGTCCGAGGTGCTGTCGACGAGGGTCGCGCGACCCTGATCGTCGGTCTCGAGGGTCTCGACCGTCTGCAGCGCCGGCTGCCATGCGGTCGAGGCCGGCACGTCGGCCGCGACGTCGAAGACCTCCTGCATGGGCGCGTCGATCTCGACGGTCCAGCTCGCCTCTAGTAGTCCCATCGCGCGGCACATTAACCGGGGGCGGAGCCGAGCCGGGATCCGGCCGCTCTAGAGTCCGGCCTCGTGCCCCGACGCCCCGACATGCCGCCCTTCTCGGAGGGCGATCTGCGCGAGGACCCCTTCGAGCTGTTCGCCGCCTGGTACGAGCTCGCGCGCGAGGAGGCCTCCCTCGCGGAGGCGATGTGCCTCGCGACGGTCGACGAGGACGGCATGCCCGATGCGCGGATGGTCCTGCTCAAGGGCTTCGGTCCCGAGGGGTTCCGCTTCTTCACCAACAGCGGTTCGGCGAAGGGCGGCCAGCTCGCGGCCCGGCCGGCGGCGGCGCTCGTCCTCTACTGGCGGGAGCTCGATCGCCAGGTGCGGGTGCGCGGCGTCGTCGAGCGGCTCGGCGAGGAGGCCTCCGACGAGTACTTCGCCACGCGTCCGCACGAGAGCCGGATCGGTGCCTGGGCGAGCCCACAGAGCCGGCCGCTCGCCGACCGCGGCGAGCTCGATCGGCGCGTGGCCGAGATCGAGGCCCGTTTCGGCGACGGTGAGGTGCCGCGACCGGAGTACTGGGGCGGCTACCTGGTCGTGCCGGAGCGGATCGAGTTCTGGCAGGGGCAGGTGGGCCGGCTGCACGACCGCTTCGTCTACACCCGTTCGGGGGGCGCCGCCTGGTCGCCTCGGCGCCTCGCCCCCTGAGGCGAGCGGGCTACCCGCAGCGGGCTAGCCGTGATTGCCTGATCCCATCAGGGACCGGCCGTTGGCGGCGGCCGAGATCGCGGCTCCGTAGAGGATGTCGCGCTCGGAGACCTCGACCTCGTCGAGGCCGAACGCGCGCATCGCCTTGATCAGGATGACGACGCCGGCGACGATCGTCGGGGCACGGTCAGGGTGGACCCCGGGGACGTGGGCGCGCTCGGCGACCGGCAGGGAGGCGAGGCGGGAGCATGCCTGCTGCGCGCTCGCGAGAGACAGGTGGTGTCCCTCGACGACGTCGGCGTCGAAGTCCTCGAGCTCGAGCTCAACCGCGGCGAGGGTCGCCGGGGTGCCGGCGACGGCGATGGCGTGCTCAGCGCGCAGCCCCGGATGGGAGGACAACTCCGCCTCGAGCGTGCCGCCGACGTCGTCGGAGAGCGCTTCGAGCTCCTCGGTCCGCGGCGGGTCGGCGTGCACGTGGCGTTCGGAGTGGCGGACGACCCCGACCTGCAGGGAGGTGTGGAACTCCGGCTCGGGGCCGGAGCCGACGATGAGCTCGGTCGAGCCGCCGCCGATGTCGACGACGAGGGTCTTGCGGCCGACATGGCCGCCGCTGCGGGCACCGCGGTACGTGAGCCGGGCTTCCTGGAGACCGTCGATGACGCGGGCCTCCAGCGAGAAGCGCTCGCGCAATTCGGCCAGGAAGGCATCGCCGTTGGAGGCGTCGCGGACCGCGCTGGTGGCGAAGGCGACGGTGCGCTCGGCGCCCAGCCGCTCGGCCTCGGCGACGTAATCGCCGACCGCGGCGTAGACGTCCTCGATGTTCTCGGTCGCGAGCTGTCCGGAGGTCTCGACGCCGCGGCCGAGGCCGGTCACTCGGGCCTCGCGGTGGACCGCGTCGGCGTGCTCACCCTCGACGTCGGCGATGAGCAGCCGCGTCGAGTTCGTTCCCATGTCGATGGCTGCGACTCGCAAGGCGCCGATCGTAGTGGGACACGCGTACCGGCACGCTTACGGCTCGGCGCGGCCCCTCATCGACGTCCCGCCTCGAACCCCCGAAGTGCCGCGACGACGAGGCCGCCGATCGCATCGAGGTCGTAGCCGCCCTCCTGGACGATCACCGTCGGCAGGCCGAGCTCGCCGAGGATGCGCCCGCCCTCGCCGTAGCCGGCGAGCGTGACGTCGAGTGGGCTCTCGGGATCGCCCCCGGCGGCGTCGACGCCCAGCGGCACGACCAGCGAGCGGGCGCCGCCGTCACGGGCCCAGGCGGCGAGTTGCGAGATCGCCTCCAGCCATGGGGCGTCGCCGGAGCCCGGGGAGAGGGTGAGGTTGCGGTTGTGCTCGCCGTCCGCGTCCTCGAAGCCGAGGAAGTGAGGGAACCAGCCCGCGGCCGGATCGACGTGAACGGAGCCGGTCAGAACCGTCGGATCGTCGGCGAAGATCGCCTCCGTGCCGTTGCCGTGGTGAGCGTCGATGTCGATCACGGCGACGGGACCGCCGAGCCGCTTCCGCAGCCCGGCGGCGGCGAGCGCCGCGTTGTTGAGGTAGCAGGAGCCGCCGATCGCCTCGCGCGTGGCGTGGTGGCCGGGCGGGCGGCAGAGCGCGTAGGCGGCGCCGGCGGATCCGCCGTCAGCCGTGGCGACGAGCTCGGCCGCGCTGATCGCGGCATCGGCCGCGCCCCGCGCCGCCTCCCATGTGCCGGGGCCGATCAGGGTCATCGTGTCGTAGGCGAAGAGGCCGGCGCGAGCGCTCATCGCCGCCGGCGTCCGCGGCTCGGCCCCGGCGAGCATCCCGGGGGTGGGGAAGATGTAGGGGACGACACGGTCCTGGCCGGGGTCGTCGGTCAGCCCGGCCTCCTCCCATCGCTCCCAGGCGTGCTCGAGGTGGTCCAGCAGCGCCGGGTCGTGGACGGCGGCGAGGTCGCTGAGCGGGTGAGGCGTGGCGGCGGTCAGGGTCGCGCCGGCCTCGAGCAGCGCCGCCCGGATCCGTTCAGCGCGCTCGGGCACCTCCGTGCCGGGGGTGCGCACCCCGACCCAGATCTCGGCACCCGGGACGTGGCGGGCGTGCTGCTCGTCGCAGACCACCGGCATCGAAATCGACGTCAACTCGGCCGCACTCCTCACTCCCAAACCTGAAGACCACCAAGGATCACCTAAGAGGTCTGAACCGTTCTGGCGTGTTAGCCTAACGATCGTTCATGAGGGAGGAGAGGCCCGATGATCGAAGCCGCGGAGATCGGCTCGGCGCGCATCGCGTGCTCGCTCCGGCGGGCGCGCTCCCGCAGCCGGCGGAGCGGCTCGACCCCTCCCCGCCGCTCGGCGACCTCGAGTTCGAGGTCGACGTCGAGCGCCTCTGCCTCGACTCGACCTCCTTCCGGGAGATCCGGGCGAACGCCTCGGCCGACCCCGCTGCGATGGCCGAGCGCATCGGGGCGATCGTCGCGGCGCGCGGGAAGATGCACAACCCCGCCACCGGCTCCGGCGGCGTCCTGCTCGGGACCGTCGCCGCCGTCGGCGCGGAGTTCCCCGATGCGCCCCCCGTCGGCTCGCGGATCGTCACCCTCGCTTCGTTGACCCTGACGCCGCTGCGGCTCGCATCGGTCGACCGCGTCGACCCCGACTCCGCGCAGGTCGAGGTGACGGGCACCGCCTACGTCGCCGCGAGCGCTCCGTGGGGGCCCCTTCCCGACGACATCGACGACGCCACCGCGATCGAGCTCTACGACGTCTACGGCGCCGGCTCCCACACCCGCGACCTCGTTTCGCCGGGCGACACCGTCTGCGTGCTCGGCGCGGGGCACGCCGGCAAGCTCGCGCTCGCGGCCGCACGCGACGGGGGCGCGGGCAGGCTGATCGCCGCCGACGTCGATCTCGGGGCCGCCGCCCTCGTCGCCGATCTCGGGCTCTGCGACGTCGCCGTGGCCACCGACCTTCGCGACCCGCTCGGGGCGCTCGCGGCCCTGGGCGAGGCAGGTGCGCCGCCCGCGGACCTCACCGTCGTGGTCGTCAACGCAACCGACTGCGAGTCGACGGCGATCCTCGCCACCGCCGACGGCGGGACCGTCCTCTTCTACTCGATGGCGACCAGCTTCCAGACGGCGGCGCTCAGTGCTGACGGGATGAGCCGCGACGTGCGGATGCTCGTCGGCAACGGCTTCGCTCCCGATCGAGGCGCCTACGCGCTCGACCTCTACCGCCGCGACCCCATCCTGCGCGAGGCGCTCGCCGCGGGGGGACGGGAGATCCCGGAGGTCGTCCGGTGAGCGCACCCGTCGCCGGCCATCGCGTCCAGGTGCGCTGGAAGGACCTCGACGGCCTCGGGCACGTCAACAACGCGGTCGTGCTCACGTACCTGGAGGAGGGCCGCGACGCGTTCCTCGAGGCGTGTGGGATCAACCGCGATCAGTACGTCGTCGGCCGCTGCTCGCTCACCTTCCTCGCCGAGATCGATCCCTCCCACGGCGATGTGGTGGTCACCTGCGTGGTCGAAGAGGTCGGCCGCTCGAGCCTGCGTACCCGCGAGAGCATCCTCGCCACCGACGGCGGGGTGATCGTCGAGGCCGAGTTCGGACTCGTCCTCTGGGACAGCGAGACGCGGGGCTCCCGCCCCATAACCGACCGTGAGCGCGCCGAGCTCACCCGTAGATCAGAGGAGGTGCTCGCTTGAGCTCCTGGGATTCAGACCCGGTCGTCGTCACCTGCGCCATCACCGGCGCCGACGTGTTCCGCGACAACAACCCCAACATCCCCTACACGACGAAGGAGGTCGCCGACTCCGCGATCGAGGCGGCGAGCGCGGGCGCGACGATCGCTCACCTTCACGTCCGCGAGGACGACGGCACCCCGAGCGGGCGTCCGGAGCTCTTCGTCGACGTCATCGACCGGATCCGCGCCGGCGCCCCCGACCTGCTGACGATGGTCTCGACGGGCGGCAGCAACGACATGACGATCGAGGAGCGGACGACGGGGCTCGAGGCCTCGCCCGACATCTCCGGCGTCGAGTCGGGCTCGATGAACTTCGGCGACGAGACGTTCATCACGCCGCCGCCCGCCGGGCGAGGGATCGCCAAGCGCGCGCTCGACGCCGGCATCGCCCTCGAGGTCGAGGTCTTCGATGTCGGCCACGTCGTCAGCGCGGTCCGCTGGCTCGAGCAGGGGGTCATCCCGGGGCCGATGCGGATCAACCTCGTCTTCGGCGTCCCCGGCGGCATCGACGCCTCGCCGGAGGCGCTCGACGCGATGCTGCGCCCGCTCCCCCCGGAGACGTTCTGGACCGTCACCTGCATCGGCCGTCATCACCGCCGGATGCTCGGACTCGCGCTCCTGAAGGGCGCGCCGGGGATCCGCACCGGGCTCGAGGACGTCGCCTACATCTCGCGAGGGGTTCACGCGCCCTCCAACGCGGCGCTGGTTGAGATGGCCGTCGACATGACCCGGCATCTCGGGCGCGAGGTCGCGAGCCCCGAGCAGGCGAGGGAGCTGCTGGGCCTTGGCTGACGCCCCCGCCAGTCCAACCCCCCGCGCGGCCCGCCCCGCCCGCAGGGCGCGCGCCGGCGAGGACGGCCGCACCTCAGGCCGTCGCGGCCCGGAGACGCGCGAGGCGATCGACCGCGCCGCGATCGAGCTCTTCGCGAAGCTCGGCTACCACGCCGCCTCGATGCGGGAGATCGCTGCGGCCGCTGGGATCCAGCCGGCCGCGATCTACCACTGGTACCCGAGCAAGGAGGCGATCCTCGTCCGCCTCCAAGACGACTTCATGGAGCAGCTCACGGCGAAGGTCCAGGCCGCGATGGACCGGCAGAAGCGTCCGGCGCTCCGGCTCGCCGCGGCGGTTCGCGAGCACGTCGTGTTCCACGGGCTGCACCGGCAGGAGGCGTTCGTGACCGACAGCGAGATCCGCGCACTCGCCCCGGGGCCGCGCCGCGCCCTGATCGCCAAGCGCGACGCCTACGAGGAGATCTTCGCCGCCGAGATCAGAGCCGGGGTGGGCGATGGCTCGCTGCGCAGCTCCGATCCGTCGGTCGCGGCCTTCGCGATCCTCCTGCAGTGCACGGGGGTCGCGCTCTGGTTCGACCCGCGCGGCAGCCTCAGCCTCGAGCAGGTCGCCGACCTCCACATCGAGATCAGCCTCGGCTCCGTCGGTGGGTCGGCGAAGCTGATCGGCGATGCGATCGCTCGCGTCTCCGGCGAGCCGGCGGGGGGTGCGGGCTGATGGCCGGCGTCGGCGAGGGGCCGGTCAGGCCCACCGCGATGGTGAAGCCTCCGGCACTGCCCGATAACGCGACGATCGCGGTCGTCGCGCCGGCGAGCCCACCGCAGACGCGCTCGGAGATCGAGCAGGCGGTCGCCTACTTCGAGTCCCGCGGTCACACCGTCCTGCTCGGCCCCAACCACCGCAAGGTCCACGGCTACCTGGCCGGCACCGACGAGGAGCGGGCCGCCGACCTGCAGTGGGCGCTGACCGAGCCGGGGATCGACATGGTCCACGCGCTCGAGGGCGGCTACGGCACGGCCCGCTGCCACCCGCTGATCGACTGGGACGCGGTCGCCGCCGCCGACCCGCGGATCGTCTGCGGCTTCAGCGATCTCACGGCGCTGCATCTGTTCGTCCAGCGCTACGCCGGATGGGTGAGCCTCTACGGGCCGAGCTTCCTGCGCTTCACCCGTTCCAAGGGCGACTACCAGCTCACGCCCGAGACGGAGGAGTGGTTTCACCGGGCGCTGAAGGCGGAGCCGCTCGGCAAGGTCTTCGAGGATCCCGAGGAGCCCTACGTGTTGACCCTGGGCGAGGGGGTGGCTGAGGCGCCGCTGGTCGGCGGCTGCCTGACGCTGCTCTGCTCGAGCATCGGCACCCCCTACGAGGTGGAGACCGAGGGCAGGATCCTGATCGTCGAGGACCTCAACACCGACCCCTACCTGGTCGACACCGCCCTCAACCACCTGCGGCTCGCGGGCAAGCTCGACGGGATCGCCGGCTTCGCGTTCGGCACCAGCGTCAACCTCACCTACCAGACGCTTCCGGAGGGGCCGGAGTCGACGCTCTCGGTCGAGGAGATCCTCGACGAGCTGATCGCCCCCCTCGGTGTCCCCGCGATCTCGAACGTGCCGTTCGGGCACGGCAAGCACCTGGCGACGATGCCGCTGGGAGCGATGGCCCGCATCGACGGAGCCGGCAAGTCCCTGGAGATCCTCGAGCCCGCTGTGGAGGCGGTAGGAGCGGTATGAGCGCGATGAACCGGATCCTTCGAGTGGCGATCGCCACCCTGCTGGGCGCGCTCTGCGCCGGGCTCGTCCTCGTCGCGCTGCCCGCCTCCGCGCAGGACGGCGGCGGCAGCGGCTCCGCTGGCGCCGGTGGCTCTGGTGGCTCTGGTGCCGACAGCGCCGATGCGCCCGCGCCGCCGCCCTCCACCGGCAACGTGCTCCGCTTCGGCTGGGCGCAGGAACCCGACAACCTGAACCCGTTCGTCGGCCAGAACGAGGAGGACTTCACGGCCTGGTCGATCAACTGGCAGCTGCCGATCGGATTCAGCCCCGAGGACCTGAGCCCGACCTCGGCGATCATCAAGAGCTGGGACGTCTCCGAGGACCGCAAGACGGTGACGATGCATCTCGAGCCCGGTCTGAAGTGGTCCGACGGCAAGCCGATCACCTCCGAGGACGTCCGCTGGTCACTCGACACCCTCGGCAGCGAGGGGGTGCTATTCACCAGCTACACGGACGGCATCACGAAGATGGAGACACCGGATCCGGAGACGCTCGTCGTCCACACCAAGCGCCCGGACGCGCGCCTGGTCGGCGGCCTCTACGTCTACGTCCTGCCCAAGCACATCTGGGGCAAGGTCCCGATGGACGATCTCACCGGTCAGTACAAGCCGGAGCTGCCGATGGTCGGCAGCGGCCCCTACATCGTCACCGAGTGGGAGAAGGGCCGGATCCTGCGGATGGAGCGCAACCCCGAGTGGCAGGGGGAGCCGGGCGCCTACGACCAGATCCAGTTCTTCAAGTACGGGACCCAGGACGCGGTCGAGCGGGCGCTGCAGCTCGGCGAGATCGACATGATCGGCGAGGTCGAGGCGGGCAGTTTCGCCAGGCTCGGCTCCCAGGACAGCGTCGACGCGATCTCCAGCCCGACCCCCGCCTACACGCAGCTCGCGTTCAACCTCTGCTCGGAGCAGAACTGCCCCGACGCCGAGTTCAACCCGGCGATCCAGGACCAGACGATCCGCCAGGCCATCGCCTACTCCGTCGACCGCAACAAGATCAACGAGATCGCCGCGCGCGGGACGTCGTTCGTCGCCAACGGGATCCTCCCCTCCTACTACAAGGCCTTCTACACCGAGCCCGAGCAGACCTACCCGTTCGACCCCGACCAGGCGAACCAGATGCTCGACGACGCGGGCTGGACGCTGAACGACGACGGGATCAGGGAGAAGGACGGCGAGACAGCCTCCTTCGACGTCTATGTGCGCTCGGAGTCCCCCTACAACATCCAGGCGGCCAAGCTGATCGCCGAGATGACGGCCGAGGTCGGCATCCAGTTCAACGTCCAGGTGGTCAGCACCGACAAGCTCTACGACCTCACGGTCCGCAAGGAGGACGGCAAGCCGGCGCCCGCCTTCGACACGTTCATCTGGGGCTGGGGCGGCGACCCCTACGACCCGAGCTTCCTGCTCTCGATCCTCACCACGGGCGAGATCGGCGGCTCCTCCGACTCCTTCTACTCGAACCCGGAGTACGACCGGCTGTACCGCGAGCAGACGGGGCTCTTCGACACCGAGGCGCGCAAGGAGGTGATCGCGAAGATGATCGCGATCACCCAGGAGGACCTGCCGTACCTGGTCCTGACCGAGGACCCGGCGCTGCAGGCCTACCGCACCGACCGCATCGACAAGATCGCGCCGATCTGCCCGGCCGAGACCGGCGACCTGTTCTGCGACTCCGTCTCGCCGCAGGGTGTGATCGCGCTGACGCCGCTGGCGGGCGCGGGCTCCGACGAGGTCGGCGCCGGCAACCCGGGCCTCGCGGCGGTGATCGGACTGGTGGTGGGTTTCATCGCCGGTGTCCTCGTGACCCGCCGCCGCCGCGGTGCCGGCGAGCCGCTGGAGCTTCCGGAGTGACCCGGTGAGCGCACGGAGCGCAGGGAGCGGAGGGGCTGCGGCATGAGCGGGCGCTGGCTCGCGGGGAAGGTCGCGGGGGCGATCCTGACGATGGTCTTCGTCCTCGTCTTCAACTTCTTCCTCTTCCGCGCCGTCGGCGATCCGACCACCCAGCTCGCGCGCCTGCCGGGAGCCACCGACGCCGAGATCGCCCAGCTGCGCGAGGACTACGGGCTCGACAAGCCGCTGCTGGGCCAGTTCGTCGACTACGTCGGCGACACCGCGCGTCTCGACCTCGGCGTCAGCCAGAAGTCGCGCGAGGACGTCTGGGACGAGATCCTCGACGCGCTGCCGTGGACGCTTCTGCTGGTCGGCACCGGGACGCTGCTGGCGACGCTGATCGGAAGCTGGATGGGGGTGGTGGCTGCGACGAAACGCGGGACGAAGACCGACGACGGCCTGCTCGGCTTCAGCCTGTTCACCTACGCCGCGCCGGAGTACTGGATCGGGATCATCCTCATCCTCGTATTCGCGGTCTGGTTACCGTGGTTCCCGGCCGGCCAGCAGGTGACCCCGGGGGTGGAGTTCACGAGCTGGTTCGCGGAGGCGTGGGACGTCGTCGATCACCTCGTCCTGCCGGCGACCGCGATGACGCTGATGCTGCTCGGCCAGTACTTCCTGATCATGCGCTCGTCGATGGTCGATGTGATGACCGAGGACTTCATCACCGTCAAGCGCGCGATCGGGCTGCCGCGTGAGCGGGTCATCAACCGCCACGCGGTCCCCAACGCGCTGCTCCCGCTGGTGACGATCTCGGCGATCCAGTTCGGCGCGGTCGCCGGCGGCGCGATCACGATCGAGACGATCTTCTCCTGGCCCGGGCTCGGCGAGCTCAGCTACAACGCGATCGCCGACAAGGACTTCCCGGTGCTGCAGGGGACGTTCCTGGTCTTCAGCTTCGGCGTGATCCTCGCCAACCTGCTCGCCGACTGCCTCTACTTCTTCCTCGACCCGCGGGTGCAGTCGCGATGAGCGGCGAGCGGGTCATGCAGCTCCTGCTCGGGACCTGGCGCGGGCGCTTCGGGGTGGGCGTCCTCGGCCTCGCGGTGTTCGTGGCGATCTTCGGCAACCTGCTCGCTCCCTACGACCCCTACGCGTCCAGCACCGCGGTGCTGGAGCCGCCGAGCTGGTCGCATCCGCTGGGCACGACCGAGAGCGGCTCCGACGTTCTCTCCCAGCTTCTCGTCGGCGCGCGCGTCTCGATCGTCGTCGGCTTCGCAGCGGCGCTCATCTCCGCCGTTCTCGGCTCGATCGTCGGGCTCGCGGGCGGCTACTACGGGGGTTGGACCGACCGCGTCCTCGACGCGCTCGAGAACTGGTTCCTGGTGATCCCGACGCTGCCGCTGATGATCGTCCTCGCGCGGGTGTTGGAGCCGTCGCTGTGGGTCCTGATCGCCGTCATCGGGCTGACGTCCTGGGCGGGCACCGGGCGGATCGTCAGGGCGCAGGTGCTGACGCTGCGCGAGCGCGCGTTCGTCGAGCGCTCGCGGGCGCTCGGGGCCAAGGACGGCTACATCATCCGCACCCACATCCTTCCCAACACGCTGCCGCTGATCTTCGCCAACACGGTGCTGATCGTGGCCGTCGCGATCCTCTCCGAGGCCGCTCTCTCATTCCTTGGTCTGGGCGATCCGACCAGGATCTCCTGGGGGACGATGCTCGAGAACGCCTTCACCAACAGCGCCCCGAGCGCGGGGGCGTGGTGGTACGTGATTCCGCCGGGACTCTGCATCACGATGGTCGTGCTCGCCGTCTCGGTGCTCGGCTACCTGTTCGAGGAGTACGTCAACCCGCGCCTGCGCGACGCGGAGGCGGTGTGAGCTCGCCGTCATGACTCCCCTGCTGGAGATCGAGGATCTGCGGGTCACGAGCGGCGTCGAGGGGCGCCCGATCGTCGACGGCGTCGGCTTCTCGCTCGAGGCGGGGGAGGCGCTCGGCCTCGCCGGTGAGTCGGGTTGCGGGAAGACGACGACGGCGCTGGCGGTGATGCGGCTGCTGCCGCCGAGCCTGAAGCAGACCGGCACCGTGACACTGCGGCCGCCGAACGGCGCCAAGCAGGTCAACATCGGGCGCCGGACCGAGACCGGGATGCAGCTCGTCCGCTGGCGTCACGTCTCGCTCGTCTTCCAGGGAGCGATGAACTCGCTCAACCCGGTGCGGCGCATCGGGCCGCAGATCGAGGAGGCGATCCGCCTGCACGAACGGGTCGACGGCAAGGAGGTCGACGCGCGGGTGGAGGAGCTGCTCGGCACGGTCGGGCTGAACGCGGGCATCGCCCGTCGCTACGCCCACCAGCTCTCCGGCGGCCAGCGCCAGCGGGCGATGATCGCGCTCGCGCTCGCCTGCCGTCCGCCGCTGGTGATCGCCGACGAGCCGACGACGGCGCTCGACGTCGTCACCCAGGCGCAGGTGCTGCAGCTTCTCGAGCGCCTGCGCGAGCAGCTCGGCCTGGCGCTGATCCTGATCTCCCATGACCTCGGCGTGCTCGCGGAGACCTGCGACCGCATCGCGATCATGAACGAGGGCAAGATCGTCGAGATGGGGACGACCGCGGCGGTCTTCGACTCCCCGCAGGACCCCTACACGCGGAAGCTGCTCGACGCGATCCCCGTGATCGGCTCGGAGAACGGGGACGAGGCGACCGGGACCGCCGGGACCGCCGAGGCCGCTGCCGGGGCGCGGCCCGCCGCCGGGACGCCGCTGATGGAGGTCTCCGACCTGCGGGTCGAGTTCGCGACCCGCGCCGGGATCGCCCGCGCGGTCGACGGCGTCTCGCTCGACTGGCGGCCGGGCGAGATCCTCGGCATCGTCGGCGAGTCCGGATGCGGCAAGTCGACGCTGGCGCGGACGATGATGGGGCTGCAGGAACCGGCGGCCGGGACGATCGAGCTCGAGGGGACTCCGCTCGGCGGCAAGCGCGAGATGCAGGCGATGCGCCGCCGCGTGCAGATGGTCTTCCAGGACCCCTACCAGACGCTCAACCCGCGCCAGCGGGTGCGGACGATCGTGACCGAGCCGCTGCGGGTGCAGGGGGTCGCGAAGGAGGAGCGGGAGGAGCGGGTGCGCCGCGCCCTCACCGACGTCGGGCTCGACCCCGACACCTACCTCGACCGCTACCCGCACCAGATCTCCGGCGGCCAGCTCCAGCGCGTCTCGATCGCCGCCGCGCTCGTGCTCGAGCCGGAGGGGCTGATCTGCGACGAGCCGGTCTCGATGCTCGACACCTCGGTGCGGACGCAGATCCTCGACGTGCTCACCGACCTGCAGCGCAGCCGCGGCCTCGCGCTCGTCTTCATCACCCACGACCTCAGCCTCGCCTGGTCGCTGTGCGACAGGATCGCCGTCATGTACATGGGCAGGATCGTCGAGCAGGGGGAGGCGGCCGACGTCATCGAGCGGCCCCAGCACCCCTACACGCAGGCGCTCGTGACGGCGGTGCCGGTGCCCGTCGCCGGGGGTGGTGGGGAGCGCGACCTGCTCGGCGGTGAGCTCCCCGACCCGACCGCGGTGCCGAGCGGTTGCCGCTTCCACCCGCGCTGCCCGAAGCGCTTCGAGCCCTGCGACAGCGTCGATCCCGAGCTGGTTGCGGCGGGCGGGCCGGGTCAGCTCGCCGCCTGCCTGCTGCATCAGCGTGGCTGACGTGGCCAAGCGTTGGCGCGATATCGCGGGGGCCGTCGGGAGGCTCGAGCCGGGGCCGCGGAACGCGATCACCGACGTTCCCGGGGTGCGGGTCGGTCACTCGCAGGCGGCGTCCGGCGAGGCGACCGGGGTGACGGTGGTGGAGCCACCGGAGCTTCCCGCCTACGCGGGGGTGCGCTCTGTGAACGGCACCGGGGTGCTCACCGCGAGCCTCGAGATCGAGGAGTGGGGGCTGATGGACACCCCGGCGTACCTGTGCGGGACGCACGCCGTCGGTGTCGTCTACGACGCGGCGGTGCACGCCTCCGGGCGCGGGCCGGAGCGGGTGACCATCCCTGTAGTCGGCGAGTGCGACGACGGCGACATGGCCGACTCGCGGACGGTGGTCGCCGGAGATGTGGAGGCAGCGTTGGCGACGCTCGGGGATGAGGTGGGGGAGGGAACCGTCGGCGCCGGCACCGGGATGAGCTGCTTCGACTTCCCGGGCGGGATCGGGACGGCGTCGCGGCGGGTCGGCGCGAACCTCGAGCACACTGTCGGCGTGCTCCTGCTCTGCAACTTCGGCGACCGCGAGTACCTCGACGTGCTCGGGACGAGCCTCGGCCCGGCCGCCGACCCGCGCGAGGCGCAGGGATCGTGCATCGCAATCTGCGCGACCGACGCGCCCCTGAGCGTGCACCAGCTCGGGCGCTTGGCGCTGCGTCCCTTCTCGGGCTCGCGCGCGCGGGCTCCTGCACCTCCGACAGCTCCCGGCGAGATCAGCTTGGCGTTCGCTCCGGCCGGCAGGGCGGGCCTCGAGCACGGGGCGATCCCGGCAATACTTCGCCGCGGCGTGGGAGGCGGCGCACGAGGCGGTGCTCAACTGCCTGGTGGCGGCCCGGCCGGGCGACGGCTCGATATTCTCGTGCAGGACGCCAGCACTTCCCGATCGAGCGGGTGCGGAGCTGGCGGCTCAGAGGGAAGGGCTGGAGGGGCGCCCATGAGCGTGTGCGACGGCGCCGACCTCGAGGAGGTCGTCGAGCTGACTCGGGAGCTCGCGTCCGGGTCGACACCTCCAACCCGCCCGGTGGGGAGACGGCGGCGGCCTTGTCCACCTGCTCGCCTACGCCGGAGGCGGAGCCGGGGGTGCGAGCTCGCCGGTCCCGACCCCGACCGGCTCAACCTGATCGCCCGGGTGCCGCGCGGCTCCGGCGCGGGCCCGTCCCTGATGCTGATGGGCCACACCGTCGTCCCGGCCGGAGGGGAACTGGACCGTGCCGCCGTTCGAGGGCGTGATCGAGGGCGGCCGGATCATCCCGGCCGCGGCGTCTCCGACATGAAGGGGCTGGCGGCGCATTGCGGTCGCCGTGGCGCGATTGGCGCGCGGCGGCCAGGTCAGCGGGAGACGTCGTGCTCGTCGCCGAGTCCGACGAGGAGCGCAACACCTCCGACGCCGGGATGCCGTGGCTCGTCCGCGAGCGCGAGGACCTGCGCTGCGATTACGCGCTGAACGAGGGCGGCGGCCTGCTGCTGCAGCTGCCCGGCGGGCGCCGGGTGGTGACGATCGGCGTCGGCGAGAAGCTCGTCACCTCGATCCGTCTGCGCGTGAGCGGGGCGGGCGGGCACGCTTCGATCCCCGTCGGCGCCGACAACCCGCTGCGGGGTGCCGCTGCTGCGGCGAGCAGGCTGCTCGACCACCAGTTCCCGGTTCGGGTGACGCCGTCGGTGGAGCGGGCGCTGGTGGCGCTCGGCGCACCCGCAGCCGATGGGGACGAGTTCGGCGCCTGGGCCGCCGCGCAGCATCCGGAGTTGGCGGGGCTGCTGCCGGCGATGGTGCGATCGACGATCACCCCGACCGGCCTCGAGGCCGGGGAGCCGGTGAACGTGATCCCGCCCGCCGCCGACGTGATCTGCGACTGCCGCCTGCTCCCGGGCTCGACCGAGGAGGACCTGAGGGGCTGGTCGCCGAGGCGGTCGGCGACGACGTCACCTACGAGGTCGAGGTGCTGGAGCCGCTCTCGGGAGGAACAGAGTCGCCCACCGACTCACCGCTGTTCGACGCCTGCGCGAGCTTCGTCGCCGAGCGCCTACCGGGCGCCGAGCTCCTCCCGGTCGTCTCACCCGGCTTCGGCGACTCTTCTGGATCCGCCAGGCCTGGGAGACGACCGCCTACGCCCCGGTCTTCAGCACCGACCCCGAGGTCTACTCCGCCGGCTTCCACGCCGCCGACGAGAGCATCGACACCGCCGACCTGGTGACGATGGGCCGCGACCTGGCCGAGCACGCGATCGCATCGCTGGCTGGATAGACCGCCGGGGCGGCCCACCGTGCGGTGCGGGCGTCGCCCGCGCCTCCGTTGCCATTTTGCGTCGCCTGCCGGACCGATAGCGGCGACCGCGAGCGACGCTCCGCGGCCATACCCTTCGGCCCTCCCGGACCCGTTGCTAGAATCCGCGCTCCCGCCGCGGGGTGGGTGATCCGGTTAGCTCGCCGGGCTCACTAACCCGGAGGTCGCAGGTTCAAATCCTGCCCCCGCTATACGAAAGCCGCCTCTCGCCAGGCGGCTTTCGTGTTCATGGGCCCCGGAGCGCGATGCGCGCGGGGTCTGGATGCCGATCAGAAGGGGAACGGGCTTGGGCTCCACGGCACGTCCGGCCAGCCCGGGTTGCGGCCAGCGGGTTCGTAGGAAGGGTCGGTCGGGTCGCGACGGTAGGCATCGAGCACGTCCTCCAGTTCCCAGCGCTCGACGAGATCGGAGACCCGGAAGTCGCCCTCGCGGCTGTGGACCGTGGCGTCGAGCCGGCCGGCGATCGCATGCTCGATCGCCTCTTCCATCTCGGCGTAGACCCAGGCCGGAGGCCGCAGTACCTGGTCAACATGGTCGAGCAGCTCTCGCCGGTCAGAGAGGCGCTTGCGCTCGGCGAGCTCCTCTGGAGTGGGCTCTGGGCCTGCGAAGTCGGACATACTCACTCGGTTGTTGAACATGGGACGAGGTTGCCGCAACTCGTCGCACGTGTGTGAAGCGAACTGTGCCGATATCGCTTCAGAGCGGTGCCAATTCTGCGATCGGCCGGTACCGAGCTCTCAGTCGCTCACCACCCGCGTACCCGCACGACCGGCGAGAAGCTCGGCCGCATCCTCCAGCGCGCCGATCGCGGCGAAGCCACCGTGCTCGGCGAAACGGCATGCGGCCTCCGCCTTCGGTGCCATCGAGCCGGGCTCAAGCGCCAGGCCCCGCAGTTCGGGGACGGTCGCCTCGCCAAGCGGCGTCGCCTCAGGTGTTCCCCAGTCGCGCTCGACTGCGGCGACATCGGTGAGAAGCAGCAGCGCGTCGGCGCCGAGCTCGCGAGCGAGGAGCTCAGCCGTCAGGTCCTTGTCGACCACCGCCTCGACGCCGCGTAGCGCTCCATCCGGGCCGGCCGTGACTGGGACCCCGCCGCCGCCGGCGCAGATCACCGTCACATCGGCCTCGACGAGCAGGCGGATCGCCTCCAGCTCGACGATCGACCGCGGCTCCGGCGAGGGGACGACGCGGCGCATGCCCCGGCCGTCTCGTCTCATCGGCCAGCCGCGCTCGGCGGTTATCCGGGCGGCGGCCCAAGGCTCGAAGCTTGGGCCGATCGGCTTGGTGGGGTCGGCGAACGCCGGATCGAAGCCGTCGACGACAACCTGGGTCAGCAGGGTTGCGACTCGCCTGGTGCCGAGCGCGTTCGCCAGCTCCTGCTCGAGTAGGTAGCCGATCTCGCCCTCGCTCTCGGCGCCGCGGACGTCGAGCGGCGTCGCGGCGCTCCCGGCGAAGGCCTCGTCCTGCATCGCGAGCAATCCGATCTGAGGGCCGTTGCCGTGCGTCACCCCGAGCTCGTGGTCCGCGGCGAGCTCCGCGAGCGCGCCCGCCGCCGCGCGGATGCGCTCGCGCTCGGTGTCGACGGCGGGCGGAGCGCCGCGCGGCAGGATGGCGTTCCCTCCGAGAGCGCAAACAACGAGCACCCCACCGTTCTACTACGCGGCTTAGGCATAGGCTTGCAGGGTGAAGCGCGTGATCGTGATGGGCGCCGGAGGGCGTGACTTCCACG
>JAXLSW010000026.1:0-48923 GCA_046330415.1 Solirubrobacterales bacterium
CGCCGGCACGCTGCCGACCGCCATCCAGAAGGCCAGGCCCTTGTGGACCGTTCCCGCGCGCAGGTGCTGGTAGCCGCCGAAGGTCTTCGTCACCGCCGCGTAGAAGATGTCGGTGCCGATCGCGGTCACCGGCTCGGTCTTGAAGATGAGGACGAGCAGCGGCGTCATCAGCGACGCGCCACCCATGCCGGTCAGCCCGACGAGCACGCCGATGCCGAAGCCGAAGATGACGACTATGGGATCCATCTGGTCAGCGTGCGGGCATAGGGATTCGGAGCCGGCAAGCCGAGTATTTCGACCGCCGAACTCAGGAAATGCAGGCGGAAATCTTATCGGCGCGCAGGCGATTGCCGCCGGGCGGGGAACGCCCGGTCACGCCGAGCGGTCGTCTGGGAGCCGGCGGGGAGCCGGCGGTCAGCCGAGCGCCGGGTAGGAGCCGGTGTCCCCGCGGGCGACGAGGGCTCCCGGTTCCTTGAGCAGGTCGGTGACACTCTTCGGAAGCTCGCCCGTCGCGATCTGCTGCAGCGTCGTCTGCTCGAGGACCTCCCGCAGCGTCTGCCGGGTCGCGATCCAGACGTCGCGCAGGTGCTCCGCCGCGCCTTCGTAGTGGGTCTCCTCGGGCGGAAGGTCCTGGATGTAGGCGAGCGGTCCCTCGACCGCGCGGATGATGTCCGCGACGGTGACCGTGTCAGCGGGCTGCGCGAGCCAGTAGCCACCGCGGGCACCGCGCTTGGTGCGGACGATCCCGGCGCGCTTGAGGTCGAGCAGGATGTGCTCGAGGAACTGCAGCGGGATGTCCTGCGCCTCGGCGAGCTTCGTTCCCTTGACGGGGCTGCCGTCGGGGGAGACGGTCAGCTCGAGCGTCGCGCGCACGGCGTATTCGGCTTTGGCTGAGATTCTCATGGTCGTTCGGGCAGTCCTTGTTGACCTAATTTAGTAAGAATTCGTCTAATGATCGATCTTCAATCGCATTCAACCGTGTCCGACGGTCAACTCGAGCCGGCTGACGTGGTCCGCTCGGCGGCCGAAGCCGGTGTCACGGTGATGGCCCTGACCGACCACGACGGCGTCGCCGGCGTCGAGGAGGCCAACCGCGTTGCCGCCGAGCTCGGCATCGAGAACGTCCCCGCGGTGGAGATGTCCTGCGTCCACAAGTACTCGGAGGACCTCCACATCTGCGGCTACTGGGTCGATCTCGAGAGGATCCAGCCCGCCTGCGACAAGGCGCAGCAGGAGCGCGTGGACCGCGCCAAGTCGATCATCGCCAAGCTCAACGAGCACGGGGTGGACGTCTCCTTCGAGGACGCCGTGGCGAAGGCCGGGGCCGCCGACGCGATCGGGCGCCCCCACATCGCCCGCGCGGCGGGAGCGGGCCCCGACCTCGGCCCGTTCTTCGAGGAGTACCTCGTCCCCGGAGCGAAGGCCTTCGTCTCCCGGAGCTGGCCGAGTGCCGAGGAGGCCGTGAGGCTGATCCACGACGCCGGCGGGGTCGCCGTCGTCGCCCACCCCTACTGGGACGTCAAGGACCCGGTGCAGGTGCGTGACCTCGTCGAGAGCCTCGTCCGCGACGTCGGCCTCGACGGCATCGAGACCTTCTACCCGCCTCATACGGAGGAGCAGACGAAGCATTGCCTCGAGCTCTGCGAGGAGTTCGACCTGGTGCCGACGGCTTCGTCGGACTTCCACGGCCCCACGCACAAGACGTTCTCGAAGTGGGGCGACTACGACACCTATGGGCTCGGCGAGCCGGTGGTGCCGCCGAAGCCGGGCGCGTAGGTCCTTCACGGCGGGGCGGGGGGGGGGGGGGGGGCCCCCGGCCTCGGCTCCTCGCTCGCTTCGCTCGCCTCGGGAGGGCGGCCGACCGGCTCACCCACCCCCGGCCCACTGACGCCGCCGGGCAGCGGAGAAGGCTGGGGAGGGGGGACGAAGGAGGGCGCAACCACGAAGCGGAGGCGCCGAAGGGGGGTTCCGCGGAACCCCCAGCCCGCAAGACCACACCGCGTGGTCCGCAACAGGCCGCACAGTCTTGAAACGGGCCCCTCACCGCGCAAACCGCCCCCAACTCACACCGAGTGGTCCATTCCGGCGGCCCCTACGCCGCAACCTGCCACTCGGCGCCCAAACCGCCCTCACCCAGCACCTGCGACGCGAATCGCCCTGCCAGGGGTGGGGCGATCCGCAACGCAGACCCCGAGCGACGCCCAAACACCAACCGCGCGGCGCAAGCGACACGACCGCCCGCCCCTCAGCGCTCCGCCGCCTCCTCCGACTCCGCCGCCGCGCGCCACTTCGCCTCGGTCTTGCGGCGTCCGCCGACGGTGATCGGCGCGCGGGCGCGGCACTCGGCGAGGCAGCGGGCGCTGAGCGCGCCGGGGTCCTCGGTGGGGTCGATCCCTCCGCTCTCGGGGAGGAAGAACTCGACCCGGATGCGCGGGCGCTTGGGGAAGCGCACGACGTCAACCGTGCCGGTGGTCGCGACGCAGACGAGCGTCGCCTCCGGGGCCTCGATGGCGATCCGGCCGACGCCGCTGCGCGCTCGAAGCGTCTTGCCGCGGGAGATCGTCCCCTCGGGGAAGACGCCGACACAGGCGCCGCCGCGGACCGCGTCGATCGCCGCGGCCAGGGCGTTCGCGTCGCTCTTCCCACGCTGAACCGGGATCTGGCCCATCGCGTCGAGGATGGGCGCGAACGGCTTGATGTCCCAGAGCGTCGACTTCGCGAGCGCTCGGATCTGGCGACGCTTGCGGGCTGCCATCCCGATCGCCACCGGGTCGGCGTTGCTGTCGTGGTTGCCGACGAGGACGACCGGCCCGTCGGCGGGCAGGTTCTCGAGTCCGGCCGTCTCCAGCCGCCCCCAGAACCGGATGACGGGCGCGCAGACGGCGAGCACGAGCCGGTAGGCGAGCGGGATCTTCTCCGGGGAGGCTGGCATCAGGCGCGGGATCATAGGATCGCCGAATGAAGATTCATCTCTCCGTCGCGTATTGGCCTTGGTACAGCTTCGAGGAGCAGGTCGCCCTGGCTCAGGTGGCCGACGAGGCCGGGCTCGAGGGCGTCTGGGTCTCGGAGGCGTGGGGCCAGGACGTCGTCTCGATCCTCGCGATCCTCGCCGACCGGACGGAGCGCATCGGCATCGGATCGGCGTTGATGCAGATTCCCGCGCGACAGCCGACCGCGGCGGCGATGGCCGCAGCAACCATCGACATCATCTCCGGCGGCCGCATGCGCCTCGGCCTCGGCCTCTCCGGGCCGCAGGTCTCGGAGGGGTGGTACGGCGTTCCCTTCGAGCGGCAGCTCGGGCGGATCCGCGAGTACGTCGAGATCGTCCGCAAGGCGTGGGGAAGGGAGGAGCCGCTGGTCCACGACGGCCGCAACTTCAAGCTGCCCTCCGAGGGCGGCACCGGACTCGGCAAGCCGCTGAAGCTGATGGCGAAGCCGGTCCAGGAGAAGCTCCCGATCTACATCGGCGCGATCGGCCCGCAGTCCGTCGAGCTCGTCGGCGAGATCGGCGACGGCTGGATCCCCGCCTTCTACGACCCCGACGACGGCGCCGGCCTGCTCGAGCGGCTCGACACAGGGCTTGCGAAGAGCGGCCGCGACCGCAGCGCGATCGACGTCGCACCGACGGTCCCGGTTGCGGTCGAGGACGACGTCGACGAGGCGCGCAACCACCTGCGGCCGATCATCTCCTTCTACCTCGGCGGCATGGGTGCGAAGGACAAGAACTTCTACGTCGACCTGCTCGCCGCCAACGGCCTCGCCGACGAGGCGCACGAGGTCCAGGACAAGTTCCTGGCCGGCGACCGGATCGGCGCGGCGATGGCGCTGACGCCGGAGGTCATCGACATGTGCGGCGTCGCCTGTCGCCCGGGTGAGCTCGACGAGCGCATGGCCCGCTTCGAGCACGCCGGCGCCGACTCGGTGATCGCGTTCCCGTTCGGGAGCGACAAGGAGCGGACGGTCCGCCGGCTCGCCGAGCTGTAGTCGCCTCCGGGCACCGCCCAGAACGACGCGCGGGGCGCCTTTCCCACCGATCACGTGGAAAAGGCGCCCCGCGTTGCCTTGCGGCGGCGCGACGATCTCGCCGGCGCGGAACTACTTGGCCGAGATCAGGCCCTCGGCCTCGAGGTAGTCGAGCACGTCCTGGGCGCTCTCCTCGGGGGTCTTGCCCGCGGTCTCGATGCGCAGCTCGGGATCGAGCGGCTCCTCGTAGGGATCGGAGATGCCGGTGAACTCCTTGATCTCGCCGGAGCGGGCCTTGGCGTAGAGGCCCTTGGTGTCGCGCGCCTCGCAGTCCTCGAGCGAGGTGGCAACGAAGACCTCGACGAACGTGCTGTTGCCCTCGTGGATCGCGCGGGCGTGATCGCGGGTCTCGCGGTAGGGCGAGATCGCGGCGGTGATCACGGGGACGCCGTTGCGCGACAGCAGGTCGGCGACGAACGCGATCCGGCTGATGTTGATGTCGCGATCTTCCTTCGAGAAGCCGAGGCCCTTCGAGAGGTTCTCGCGGACGACGTCGCCGTCGAGCACCTCGAGCGGGATGTCGCGGTCCTCGAACTCGTCGATCAGCACCTCGGTGATCGTCGACTTGCCGGAGCCGGACAGGCCGGTCATCCAGAGGGTGAAGCCCTTGTGGTCAGACATGGTGGGGTGTTCTCCTTGGTTAGTTCTTCGCAGTCGCCGTCGGGCGGCGAGCTAGTTCTTGTAAGCGTCGATGAGGATCTCGGCGACCTCGTGGCGGCTGAACTCCTCCGGGGGAGCCTCGCCGGCCTCGAGCATCTCGCGGACCTTGGTCCCCGAGAGGAAGAGCCGGTCCTCGGGCGTGTGCGGGCAGGTCTTGTTCGAGCCGAGGCCCTCGCACTTGTAGCACCAGAACGTGTGCTCGAACATGAGCGGGCGGATCCCGAGCTTGTCGATGTCGACCTCGTCGAAGATCTGCTGCGCGTCGTAGGTGCCGTAGTAGTCACCGACGCCCGCGTGGTCGCGGCCGACGATGAAGTGGGTGGCGCCGTAGTTGCGGCGAACCACCGCGTGGAAGATCGCCTCGCGGGGACCCGCGTAGCGCATCGCAGCCGGGTTGACGCCGAGCACGACCCGATCCGACGGGTAGTAGTTCTCGACGAGGACCTCGTAGCACTTCATGCGCACGTCGGCGGGGATGTCGCCCGACTTCGTCTCACCGATGAGGGGGTGGAGGAAGAGGCCGTCGCAGACCTCGAGCGCCGCCTTGGTCAGGTACTCGTGGGCGCGGTGGATCGGGTTGCGGGTCTGGAAGGCGACGATGCGCTTCCAGCCGCGGTCGGCGAACTCCTTGCGCGACTGCTCCGGCGTGAAGTAGCGGCGCATGAACGCCTCCTCGTGATCGGGCATGTCGACCGCCTCGATCTCGCCGGCGATGCAGCGGGCGCCCTCCTGCTTGGTGGCGGCGACGCCGGGATGGGCGTCGTCGGTCGTCCGGTAGACGAGCTCCGCCTCCTTCTCGACATCGCGCTCGAAGATCTCGCTGACGCGGATCGTGCCGAGCTTCTTGCCGTTGTCGGCGCTGAGCTCGACGACGTCGCCCTCGTTGGTCTCGAGGTCGGTCGCGAGCACGACCGGGATCGGCCACACCTCCTGGCCGTCGGCGAGCGTCATGTTCTCGACGACGGACTTCCAGTCCTCGGAGCCCTGAAAACCGGTGAGCGGCGCGAAGCCGCCGTTGCCGAGCAGCTCGAAGTCGGCGGTCTGGCGGGCGGAGAGGGTCAGGGACTTGTCGCTCATCTGGGTTCTTTGCTCCTCGTGGTGCGGGTCTCGTTCGAAGTTCTCTCGGAATCTCTTGGCCGCGGGAGGGTAGGGAAACCGTCCCGTCAGCGGTTTCTCGGTGGACCGGGCCTCAGCCGTGCAGGCCGCACTCGGTCTTGTGGGCGTCGGCCCAGCGGCCCGACCGCGTGCCACCGTCGGCGTTCGGGGGCCTCGTGCAATGGGTGCAGCCGATCGACGGATAGCCGGCGTCGTGCAGTGGGTTGTAGGGGATCTGGCGCTCGTTGATGTAGTCCCAGACCTGCGACTCCGTCCAGTCGGCGAGCGGGTTGACCTTCCACAGGCCGAAGCGCTTGTCCCAGCCGAACTTGGCCGCGCCCGCGCGGGTGGCGGAGTCCTCGCGGCGGATGCCGGACACCCAGCAGTCGACGCCGGTCAGCGCCTCCCGCATCGGCTCCACCTTGCGGATCCCGCAGCAAGCGTCGGGCTGGCGCGCCCAGAGCGCGTCGCCGTAGAGCTGCGCCTGCTCATCGAGGCTGATCCCGGAGTAGCGGAGGAAGTCCACCTTGTACTTGGCCGCGAGCGCGTCGCGGGTCGTGTAGGTCTCCTCGAACAGCACGCCGGTGTCGAGGTAGAAGAACTGCGCATCGGGCTCGATGCTCGTCGCGATGTCGATCGTCACCGAGCTCGTCTTCTGGAAGGAGCAGGCGAAGCGCAGGCTCGGGTGGAACGTGCGGAGCGCCCAGTCGATCGTCTCCTCGGCGCTCAGGCTCTCGAGCTCGGCGTTGACCTCGCGCGGGTCGATCACCTCGCCCGCGCTCGTCGTCAGCTCCGCCGCCTCGGCGGTCGGCTCGGCGGCCTCGGGTACGCGCCCGACCTCGATCGCCTCGAGGGTGGCCATCGCCGTCCCTACCTCTCCCGGGGGTCCGTGGTCGCTAGATCGCGCACTCGCCCTCGCCTCGCTCGACCTTGTAGGGGTCGCGACGGCTCCAGTCGATGAACTGGAGGATGTTGTCGAGGTTGAACTCGGCGGGGAGCGCGATCTCGCGGACCTCGTCCTCGAAGCGGGCGGTCCCGACGCGGGTGGCGAAGTCGTTGAACTCCTCGCCCTCGTTGCGCTCCGCCTCGTACATCCGCAGCCACGCCTCGACGGCGTCGGGGACGCGCTTGGCGGGGAGCCGGACCTTGAGCCGGGCGCCGTAGACGACGTCGCCGCCCTCGAAGTTGCCTCCGATGTGGGGGATGTAGGCCGGCATCGTGTGGCCGCCGACCTTGATCGACGCGCCGTAGAAGCCGATGTTGCCGATGTGGTGCTGGCTGCAGCCGTTCGGGCAGCCGCTCATCTTCAGGTGCAGCTTGCGCGTGAGCGGGTCGGTGATCTCCATCTGGTCGATCCGCTCCTGAAGCGCGCGGTTGAGGCCCATGGAGGCCGTGATCCCGAGCTTGCAGGAGTCGGTGCCGGGGCAGGAGACGACGTCGTTGATCTTGGAGCCGGCCTCCTCGCTGAGGCCGAGGTCGCGCAGCCCGGAGTAGACGTCGTAGAGAGCCTCGTCGCGGACCCACCGCAGGACGAAGTTCTGGTCGACCGTCGTGCGGGCGTTGCCGCCGCAGTAGTCGCGCATGAGCTGGCCGAGGCCGCGGAACTGCTCCGGGGAGAGGTCGCCGCGGACGACGCGGACGAGCACCGTCGAGAAGCCCTCCTGCCGCTGCGCCTGGACGCTGTCGGCCTTCCACGCCTCGAACTCCGAGCTGTCGCCGTTGGGTGAGCCGGGGTTCGCCGGGACGTCGGGGGCGAGCGCCTCCTCGTCGACGGCGAACGCCAGGTGGTCGATCGAGAAGTCGCGCTCGGCGACCCAGTCACCCTCGAGCTCGCGGTCGACCATCTCCCGGAACGTCTCTATGCCGACCTTGTCCACCAGCACCTTGATCCGGGCGCGGGCGCGGTTCACCCGCAGCCACTCCTGACGGTCGAAGATCCGCAGGGCGGCCTCGGTGACCTTGATGTACTCGCCGTCGTCGGCGCGGACGAACTCCGAGAGCGTCGGCGCGACGCGCGGCATGATCGAGGTGCCGCCGCCGACGACGAGCCGGAAGCCCTTGACGCCGTCGCGGATCACCGGGACGAAGCCGATGTCGTGGATGCCGACGATCGCGCGGTCGGCGTCGGAGGCCGAGAACGCCGTCTTGATCTTGCGCGGCATCAGCTGCGTCGTGGGGTGGCGGACGAAGTAACGGACGTACGCCGTCACGTAGGGGGTGGGATCGAAGGTCTCGTCCTCGCAGACGCCGGCCCACGGGTCGCCGGTCACGTTGCGGACGGTGTTCCCGCAGCCCTCGCGGGAGGAGAGGTTGACGGAGGAGATCTCGCGGATCAGCTCCTTCATCTGCGTCAGCGGCACGTGGTGGATCTGGATGTTCTGCCGCGTCGTGATGTGGCCCTTGTTGAGGGGCGCGTGGCGCTCGACGACGTTGGCGAAGGCGTCCATCTGATCCGGGGTGACGCCGCCGAAGGGGAGCTTCACGCGAACCATCTGCACGCCGGGCTGGCGCTGGCCGTAGACACCCTGCTTGAGGCGGAAGCCGATGAACTGATCCTCGGGCGTCTGGCCGTCGAGGAACTTGTCAGCCTCGCCGTCGAAGTCGTCGAACTCCTCGTCGAGGATGGGGATGATGTTCCCCGGGACGTTGTCGTAGACCTCGGGGTTCTCGCGCGAGCCGAGCGGCCCCTTGCCCTTCTGGACCTTGTCCTGATCCTGATCGAGGTCGGCCTCGGTCGCCTTTGGCTTCGCGGGCGCGGAAGTGGGCTCCATTTGGGGTGGTCTGCTCCTGGTTCGCGGGGGGTGGTTCGGACCGGAGGAGCCAAAACTAGCAAAATCCGATTGGGAATCGGGTATTTAGCTCGCGAAGCGGGTTTGAGGCCCCTGTCGGGCGGATGGCGTGCCTTGCGCTCGCCGCAGGGCTAGCCGAGCCCGCCGGCTCCCGCTTCTGCGCACCGAGTGGTTCAATCCGGCGACGGGACCGCCGGGTTAGGCCACTCGGTGTCACTTCTTGCGCAGCGGTCCCGTTGCCGCCCGTGCGCCGTGGTCCTCGCCGGACGTGTCACCGGGAAGTGGACCTGTTCCCCGTTTCTCGGTGACAGGTCGTGGACGCCCCCTTCGACGGCGGCCGCGGCCTCAGTCGATGTCGGCGGTCTCGACCAGGAAGGCGACGCGGACGTGCGCGCGGTACTCGTCGAGGTTCTCACCGCGCAGGCCGGTGCTGACGATGTCGACGGCGCGGATGTTGCGGAGCTTGTTCTGGGCGCTCTTGAGCGCCTGGCGGGCGGCGTCGTCGGTGGACACCTTCGAGCTGCCGACCAGCTCGATGATCTTCACTACGGCCATTGGGTCTCTCCTCGTTCGGGGCGGCCTGGTGAGCCGAGTTCTATCCGAAGCGGAGGCCGCCCCGATCAGGGGCGGTGGGAGTGGCGCTCGCCCCAGGTGCGCGGTTCGCCCCAGGGAGAGGCGAAGCCCTCCTTGGAGCGGACGCCCTCGAGCAGCGCGGCGCGCTGCCAGGGGTTGACGCTCGAGCTCGGCGCCGGCGCGGGGGTCGTGTCGGCGAGGAACTGCTCGACGGCCGCGATCACCGCGGCCGCCTCCTGCGGCTCGGCGGCGCTCAGCATCTCGATGCGCGGACGCGGCGGCTTGCGGTTCCCGTTGCTCGACATCGGCGGGAACGGTACCTGCCGTCTGGCTCAGGCGCCGGTGCCCTTGAAATAGACCATGTGCCAGAGCGTCGTCATGTCGCTCCAAGCCGCTCCCAGCGGATAGGGCTCGAACACGACCGCGTCGAAGTGCTCGCCGAGCAGCTCACGCCAGCTCTCGAGTGGCCGCGCGAAGTCGCCGCGATCGAGCCGTGCGAGCAGGCGCCCCATGCAGGGGCGGGGCGGAAGCACGAGCTCCATGACGTGGATGTGACCGTCCGGCGCGAGGGCGCGCCGCAGGTTCCCGAGAAGTTCCCGGGTCGGCTCGTCGGGGATGTGGTGGAGGAAGCTGTTGATGAGGATGAAGTCGAACCGCTCACCCTCCGGCACCGAGAACTCGGTCGCGTCCGCGACCTGGAAGTCGCGGCCGTGGCGCCGCTTCGCGTCCTCGATGTAGCGCGGGTTCAGGTCGATCCCGACGTAGTCGGAGCCGGCGAAGTGAGGCGCGTTCGTACCGGGGCCGCAGCCGACGTCGAGGACCCGCCGCACCGCCGAGAGGTCGTTGTGCGCGAGCACGGGGGCGAACTTGGCCTCGGCGAAGGGGGCCTGCCAGACGCGGTAGGAGATGGGCATCTCGAGGATGCGGTCGGAGGCGCTCGACATCGTCGAACCGTACCGACCCTCACCTCCCCGATCCGTTTCAATCCGCCCTCTGACCGCCCTCCTCGACAGCAAGGCCGTGTTCGCCGCCGTCGACCCCGCCGACGCGGTCGAGCGCACCCGCGAAGCCTTCCTGCGCCACTACGCCGGTGAGTGGGAGATGCCGCCGAAGCTCTACGTCGACGCGCCGCCCAACGGCGACTTCCGGGCGATGCCCGCGCGGGGAGGAGGGTTCGCAACCCTGAAGTGGGTCACCTCCTTCCCGGGTAACCCCGCTCGCGGGCTCCCGGTCGTGACCGGGGCACTGCTCGTCTCCGACGACGAGACCGGTGAGCTGGTGGCGATCCTCGACTGCGCCGCCGTCACCTCGCTGCGGACCGGCGCGGCGGCGGCGGTCTCAGCGCTGGCGCTGGCGCGCGACGGCGCCGCGACCGTCGGGATCGTCGGCTGTGGCGTCAACGGCTCGTGGGCGGCCCGCTGCCTCGCCGCCGTCGGCTACCGGGACGGGATCTGCGCCGACGTCCTCCCCGAGGCCGCCGAGGCGCTCGCGACCGAGCTCGGCTGGAGCGCGGGACCGCTCGCCGCCGCGCTCGCGTGCGACGTCGTGGTGACGGTCACCCCGGGGACCAAGCCGGTCGTCGACGCCCCCGACCTCGCGGCCGGACGCCATCTCGCCGTTCTCGGGGCCGACGGCCACGGGAAGGCGGAGCTGACCGCCGCCGCTCTCGAACGCTGCCGCCTCTTCTGCGATCAGTGGGAGCAGGCATCTACCGGTGGCGAGCTCGCGGGCGCGGTGGCGGCGGGGGCCGTGAACCGCGACGACGTCACCGACCTCGGCGCCGTGCTGGCCGGTGATGACCCGGGTCGCCGCGCCCTCGACGAGGTGACCCTGTTCGACTCGACCGGTCTCGCCATCCAGGACCTCGGGATCGCGATCGCGGTCGTCGAGGCCTGGCGAGCGGGTCACGTGAGCGGCGCTGAGATCGCGTTGTAGAAGTTCCCGGGCACCGCGTTCGTGAGCGGGTCCGGCGCGGTCTGAGGGCGGCGACGGGCGGTAGTGTGCCGAGCCGCGTGGGGAGCCAGGACACAACGGGCGCAGGCGCTGCCGCCGCATCTGACTCCGCGACGTCCGGGACCGCCGAGGCCGCAGAGGGGGCTAGGCCGGCGAGCCGGAACGAGCTGATCTGCCTCGCGCTCGTCGTCGCGCTCGCTGCCGCCATCCGTCTCGTCCAGGGGTTCAGCGCGTCGCTGTTCGGAGACGAGCTGTGGACGTACGTCGGCGCCACGCACGGGGACCTCTCGGGGGTCTTCGACTGGGTGCGCAGCGACGAGGAGATCACGCCCCCGCTCTTCACCGTGCTGGCGTGGGCCTCGGCGAAGCTCGGCGATGCCACGGTGATGATCCGGCTCCCGTCGATGCTTGCCGGCGTCGCGCTGATCCCGACCATCTTCGAGATCGGTCGCCGGACCCTGGGCCCCCGGGTGGGCCTGCTCGCGGCCCTGCTCGCCACGCTCAACCCGTTTCTCATCTGGTACAGCGTCGAGGCGCGCGCGTACTCCCTCGTCCTGCTCCTGGTGACGCTGTCGACGCTGAGCCTGCTGATCGCGGTCGAGCGCCGCGAGACCCGGTGGTGGGTCGCCTACGCCGCCCTCACGTGCGCGGCGATGTACACGCACTACACGGCCCTCTACGTGCTGTTCGCTCAGCTCGTCTGGGTGGCGCTGCTCGAGAGGCCGGCGCTGAAGGCAGCGGTCGTCGCCAACGCCTGCGCCGTCTTGGCGTTCCTCCCCTGGCTGCCCGGGTTCACGGAGGATCTCGACTCCCCGACGAGGGGGATCATCGGGGTGATCGCCCCCTTCAGCCTCGAGAACTTCCTCGGGTTCACCGCGTCCGCGGCGTTCGGGCACCAGTCCACCTTCCGGGGTTTCTGGGGGACAGGCGGCGCCCTGCTGCTGGCAGCGGGCTTCGCGGTCGCGGCCGTGGCGCTGGCGCAGCGTTACCTGAAGACCCGCCGCATCGCGATGCTCGAGGAGCCCCAGCGTCGGTACCTGATCCTCTTCGCCATGCTCGCCCTCGCCGCTCCGCTCGGAGTCGCGCTGGCGAGCATCGTCGGCGACGACATGTTCACGCCTCGCAACCTGATCACCTCGGCGGCGGGGTTCGCGTTGGTGGCCGCGGCGATCCTCGCGAGCGGATCGAAGCCATTGCGGTGGATCGCCGCCGGGATTGTCGTCGCGATGCTCTGCGTCGGCACGGTCAGGACGTTCGACGCGAAGTGGCAGCGCCCGCAGTTCGAGGAGATGGCGCAGTACCTCGACGAGAACGCCGCCCCGGACGACGTCGTCGTCTCGGTGCCCGGCATCGGCTACCTCGAGCCTCCGGAGGACGGCCCCCTCCTGCCACCGACCCAGAGCATCAGCATCCACTCCGACAGCCCCCATGCCTGGTTCTACTCGGTCTCCGGAGACTCGGTTGCCGAGATCCTCGATGCCTCGGCCGACGCTCCGATCTTCCTCGCGGGCGATCCCTACAGCGTCGGTCTCGCCCGCGCCGCGCTGGGCCTCGAGGACGTCCAGCCGACCTCGCAGACGGACTTCGAAGGCCTGGTTCCGATGACGATCCAGGAGTACGAGTCCCGCCGACCCCGCTGACGCTGCGCTCAGCGGCGGAGTCGGTCCAGCAGCGAGCGCCCCCGAGCGGTCCCGGCGCCCTGAAGCGTGCGGCCGGCGGCGTCGTAGTGGTCAGCCACGTCGAAGGCAAGCGGGTCGCATGCGACGTCGCCGCGTTCGATGATCGCCTTGTCGGCCTCGACCCTCATCGCCGCAACGATCCCCGGGCTCGACACGAACGCGGTCAGCGCCTCGACGAGCAGCCGTGTCATCGGCACCCGGTCGGGATCGGAGCCGTCGATCGGGAGGGGGTCGAACTGGGTGTGGGCCCAACGCCAGTCCTCGATCACGTACAGGCCACCCGGCCTCAGGCGTGGGAACAGCGCGTTGAAGGAAGCGAGGGTCGGCAGGTACTGGTGGGAGGCATCGTCGATGACGAGGTCGAGCGGTTCGCCCCCGAACTCGGAGGCGCAGATCCGCTCCAGCGTCGCCGCGTCGGACTGGTCGACACCGCCGTGGAGGCTGATCGTCGTCGGGTCGAGATCGCTGGCGGCGACGGCTCGCGCCATCTTCTCCTCGACCTCGGCGAGCGGCGTCAGGTCGAGCGCGACGATGCGCTGCGGACGCGCGATCTCGGCCAGGAGCATCGTGCTGCCGCCGCCGAAGACGCCGAGCTCGAGGATCCGCTGCGGCTCGAGGGCGCGGACGAGCTCGACGTAGGACTCGACTTCCTCGACCGCCTTGAAGACGAAGAACTCCCGCTCGCCGAGATCCATCGGATGCTCCTCGAGCAGGTCGACGGGAGGCAGCGTCCGGAAGGACGTACCGTTCAGCTCGAAGCTCCCTTCGCCCGTCCAGCTCAGCACGTTCGCAACGGTACCGGCAGCGACCCACGCCGCCGGAGCCAGGCGGGCTCAGCGGCGGAAGAGGCCCCTCCGCTCGGCCTTCCCCGACCGCAGGTAGGTGCGTCCCTTGGGTTCCGAGAGCGCCGTGACATCGAAGGTCGCGGGGTCGATGGGTGCCTCGCCGCGGACGATCAACGCCTTGTCGGGCTCCACCGCGATCGACTCGATGACGCCGGGGGTCGCGGCGATCGAGGTCAGCGCCTCGAGCAGCAGCCGGGTTACCGGCATCCGCTCAGGCTCGCTGCCGTCGGTGGGCAGGGCGTCGAGGTCGTGGTGGGCCCAGCGCCAGTCCTCGATCACGTAGAGGCCGCCGGTTCGCAGGCGCGGGAAGAGCTCGTTGAAGGAGGCGAGCGTCGGCGCGTAGAAGTGCGAGCAGTCGTCGATCACGAGGTCGACCTCGGCGTCACCGAAACCCTCGGTGTAGATGCGTGCGAGCTCGGCGCGGTCGGCCTGGTCGATGCCGCCGTGGAGGTGGATCACCCCGTCGTCGAGCGCTCCGGCGGCGATCTGTCGTCCGATCTTCTCGTCCACCTGCTCGAGCGGGGCGAGGTCCACCGCGACGATCCGCTCCGGGCTTGCGACCTGGGCCAGGAACATCGTGCTGCCGCCTCCGAAGACGCCGAGCTCGACGATCCGGCGAGGGGAGCGGGAGCGGACGAGCTCGACGTAGGAGTCGATCTCGGCGACCGGCTTGCAGAGGAAGAACTCGTCCTCGTCGAGCTCGAGCGCGGCGCCGTCGAGGTAATCGACGGGCATCGTCCGAAACGACGTCCCACCGACCTCGAACGCCTCCTCCTGTGTCCAGCGCAGCACCGGCGGGAAGATATCGCCCGCCGCGATCACCAACGCCCGCCCGGGGCCGGCTAGATGGTCGAATCCACGCGCTCAGGCTGCCCAGCGGGGTAGTTGAGTGCGGTATCTCGCACTCAGATACCCCACTGGGAGGGGGCAGGCCTCCGAAGCACCTTCAGGCTCCACCTTTGGGCGAAGGGCACCGAAGGGAGGATGTAAGCCGGCCGGTGAATGCGGCCACGCTCCCCTCGTCAGCCCATCGCCGCGGAGCAGGGCTGGAGGATGAGTTCAGGCGGTCCGCGGAACCACCCCTGGCACCTGCTCGAGGCCAGCGGGATGGCTGAGGCCGATATGTCGGCCCCAGGCTGCCCATTGGAGGGGGCGGGAGCTCCGGAGCAGCTTCGGGGCCCAGGGTGGCGAGGGCGACTACGGGCGCAGGCGTCGCAGCCCCGATGCGACCCGCCCGCTGACGCCACGGTCGCGCGCCCGGAGCGCGCCCTCGAGCTCGGCGATCCGGGCCTCGTACTCGGCCGCCTGGCCCTGCATGAGGATCTGGTGGCACTGCTCCTGGTAGTCGAGCTCGTTGACGAGCTCGCGCTGGAGCTGGACGACGTTGTGCCGCATAGCCGCGAACTCGCGGGGATCGTCGCTGGGGGCCATCAGCTCCTCGCTCGTCAGCTCGACGTCCCGTCGGCGCAGCAGCGCCCAGCTGAAGCTGTGGAACTCGGGGACGATCTCGACGACCTCGAAGGCGCGGCCCCAGTGCTCGCGCAGCCACCAGTCGGAGATCAGCACCGCCGGGCCACCGTCCTCCCAGGCACGGTTGTGGTGCAGCACGTTCATGCCGACCCGGTTCTCGTCCCAGGGTTCGTGCGCGAACCACGCGGAGTTCCAGCGACCCATGTAGGTCACGATCAGCAGCCCGCCGGGCCGAAGCAGGCGGTGGAGCTCGAGCAGCCACGGGGCGGAGCCCTCGGTCAGGTGCGTGAAGACCGAGATCGCGTAGATCAGATCGAAGGAGCCATGCTCGAGCCCCATCGGCGGGAGTTGGGCCGACTGCCACGCGTGGATGGGCGGGCTCATGCTCTCGCGCATCCATTCGATGCTCGGGCCGTCGATGTCGGCCCCCCAGAACTCGGCGACACCGGCTTCAGGGGCGAAGTGGCGCAGCGTCCTGCCGGCGCCGCAGCCGAAGTCGAGGACCCGCTTGCCCTCGAACGACCAGTCGTCGGGGAGCATGCGGACGATCTGCTCCTTGGTCTGCGCCCCGAGCGTCAGGTAGGCCTGATCCGCGTCGCTCCAGCCCTCGACCGCGAAGACCCGGCTGGCCAGTTCACGGGGTGGCAGCGGGAAGGCAGGTTCCTCGGTCATCGGACTCCGCCTAGAGCGGGATGTTGCCGTGCTTGCGCTGGGGCTGGGGGACGCGCTTGGTCTGCAGCGTGCGCAGGGCGCGGATCAGCTTCGGGCGCGTCTGCCGCGGCTCGATGACGTCGTCGATGTAGCCGCGCTCGGCCGCCGAGTACGGGTTGGCGAACCGCGCCCGGTAGTCGGCCATGAGCTTCTGGCGGCGGTCGTCCGGGGTCGGGGACTGGGCGAGGTCGCGGCGGTAGATGATGTTGACCGCGCCCTCGGGGCCCATCACGGCGACCTCCGCGGTCGGCCAGGCGAAGTTGAAGTCGGCCAGCATGTGCTTGGAGTTCATGACGTCGTAGGCGCCGCCGTAGGCCTTGCGCGTGACGACGGTGAGCTTCGGCACCGTCGCCTCGGTGAAGGCGTAGAGGAGCTTGGCGCCGTGGCGGATGATCCCGTTCCACTCCTGGGAGGTGCCGGGGAGGAAGCCGGGGACGTCGGTGAAGGTGACGAGCGGGATGTTGTAGGCGTCGCAGGTGCGGACGAAGCGCGCGGCCTTCTCCGAGGACTCGATGTCGAGGACGCCGGCGAGGTGCATCGGCTGGTTGCCGACGATCCCGACCGGGAAGCCATCGAGGCGGCTGAAGCCGCAGATGATGTTCTTCGCGAAGTGCTCGTGCACCTCGAAGAACTCGCCGTCGTCGACGATCAGCGAGATCACGTTGCGCATGTCGTAGGGCTTCTGCGCGTCGGCGGGGACGATCCCGTCGAGCTCGGGGTCCTCGCGATCCGGATCGTCGAACGGCTCGAGCCGCGGCGGCATCTCGAGGTTGTTCGAGGGCAGGAAGCCGAAGAGGTAGCGGACGTCCTCGAGGCAGCTCTCCTCGTCCTCGGAGGCGAAGTGGGCGACGCCCGACTTCGTGTTGTGGGTCATCGCGCCGCCGAGCTCCTCCATCTCGACCTCCTCGCCGGTGACCGTCTTGATCACGTCGGGGCCGGTGATGAACATGTGGGAGGTCTCCTTGACCATGAAGATGAAGTCGGTCATGGCCGGGGAGTAGACGGCGCCGCCCGCGCACGGACCCATGATCACGCTGATCTGGGGGATGACGCCCGAGCACTGGACGTTGCGCACGAAGACGTCGCCGTAGCCGCCGAGCGAGACCACGCCCTCCTGGATGCGGGCGCCGCCGGAGTCGTTGATGCCGATCACCGGCGCGCCGACCTTGGCGGCCATGTCCATGACCTTCACCATCTTCTCGGCCATCACCTCGCCGAGGGAGCCGCCGAACACGGTGAAGTCCTGGCTGAAGACGAAGACCGTGCGACCGTCGATCTCCCCGTAGCCGGTGACGACGGCGTCACCCCAGGGCCGGTTCTTCTGCATGTCGAAGTCGTAGGTGCGGTGACGGACGAAGGTGTCGAGCTCCTCGAAGGTGCCCGGGTCGAGCAGCTTCTCGATGCGCTCGCGGGCGGTGAACTTGCCCTTGGCATGCTGCTTTTCGACCGCCGCCTCGCTCGCGGAGTGGATCGCCGCCTCACGGAGCTCGCGCAGGTAACCGAGCTTCTCCTCGAAGGTCTCTGGATGCTTCTCGCGCACGGCCGGGGCAGTTTACGCGTGGTGGCCCGGAGCGGGTCGTCGGCGGCGTAAATTGCGGCCAACTTGCGTCTAGCGGACTCAAGTCACCACATCGGCGAGCCGATCACCCCCCAGGGGCCTATGAGCGCAGACACCACAAGCAACTGGGGGCCAGCCACTAGAGAGCAGTTCCGGCGCGAGGTGCGGCGGGCGACGCGCTCGACCGGAATCGGCGCGGGCGCGCTCTGCGCGGTCGGGTTCCCGGTCTGGATCGCCTTCGACTACCTCGTCGAGCCCGAGCGGGCCGGCGAGTTCCTCTGGCTGCGGATCTGCTTCCTGATCCCGATCCTCGGCATGTGGCTGGCGCTGATCTTCTCCCGCTTCGGCGAGCGCCATCCGGAGGTCCTGCTGCTCGGCATCACCCTCACGATCAACCTCGCGATCGGCCTGATGCTCGCCCATGTCGACGACCACTACGCGGCCTATGCGCTCGGCATGTCGCTGACCTTCTACGGGGGAGCGTTCGCGCTGCTTTGGTCGCCGCGCTGGATGGCGGCACTGATCGGGTTGACCCTCGGCGGGATGGCGGTGATCCTGCTGGTCTCCGATCCGATCCCGAAGGCGGCCGTGGCGACGATCTTCTTCTACCTCGGCACCGCGGGTGCCCTCGCGCTGATCGGTCAGTACTACCGCCAGGCCGAGGCGTGGCGTGAGTTCAAGGGGCTGGTCGCGCTCGAGCGCGAGCAGCGCCGAAGCTCCGAGCTGGTGGCGGAGCTCGACCGGATCAGCCGCCAGGACCCGCTCACCGGGCTCGCCAACCGGCGTGCGTGGGACGAGGCACTGGAGCGTGAGATGGCGCTGGCCGAGCGCCGCGACGAGTCGTTCTCGATCCTGCTCGTCGACCTCGACCAGCTCAAGGAGATCAACGACCGGCTCGGGCATCCGGTCGGGGACACGGTGCTGCGCAGCGTCGCCCGCCTGCTGGTCGAGAACTCACGCGAGAGCGACGTGATCGCGCGGATCGGCGGCGACGAGTTCGCACTGCTGGCGCCCGACTGCAACCTCCTCGACGCCACCGAGCTCGCCGAGAAGCTGCGCCGGCTGGTCGAGGAGGAGTCGACCGCCGCGGCCGGGATCGGCGGCGTCACGATCTCCGTCGGCGTGGCCGATTGGGAGCGCGGCGACGACGCTCCCGAGGCGATCATGCTGCGCGGCGATCGTCGCCTCTACATGGCGAAGACGACGAGGAACGTCGTCTGCGCCGGTGACGGTCCCGGCCGGGATCTCGCTCCTCGGGACTGAGCGGGCGCGGGCCCAGCCCGCCGGCTGCAAGCGCGGCACGAGCCCGCCCGGCGGTCCGGCGGCGCCGAACTCCCGGTCCGGATCGAAGTTACCCTCACGAGCTTCATGGGGACCGACGTGACAGCGGCCGCCGAGGTCGGTGAGGTCGACGAAGAGCCGCGCGCGGCGACGCGAAACGAGCTGATCGCCCTCGCCGCCATCGTCGTGGTGGCGTCGGCGATCCGGATCGTCCAGGGAACGACCCAGTCGCTCTTCGGCGACGAGTTCTGGACGTACGTCGGCGCCACCCACGGGGACCTGTCAGGGGTCCTGGACTGGGTGCGCAGCGACGAGGAGATAACGCCACCGCTCGTGACGATCCTGAGCTGGGCGTCGGTGAAGCTCGGCGACCCGACCGTCCTGGTCCGGCTGCCGTCCATGCTCGCCGGCATCGCTCTGATCCCGGTCCTCTTCGAGCTCGGGCGCCGGACCCTCGGCCCCCGGGTCGGGCTCATCGCCGCCCTGCTCGCGACGTTGAACCCCTATCTCATCTGGTACAGCGTCGAGGCCCGCGCGTACTCCCTGGCCCTGCTGCTCGTCGCGCTCTCGACGCTCAGCCTGCTGATCGCGCTGGAGCGCCGGGACGTCTGGGCGTGGGTCGCGTACGGAGCGTTCTCGTGCGCGGCGATGTACACGCACTACACGGCCGCCTTCGTCCTGCTCGCCCAGTTCGTCTGGGTGCCCCTGGTCGATCGCTCGGCGTTGAAGCCGGCGTTGATCGCGAACGCCGTCGCGGCCCTCGCCTTCCTGCCATGGGTTCCCGCGCTGCTCGACGACTTCGACTCCCCGACTCAGAAGTCACTCGAGTTCCTCGCCCCGTTCACTCTCGACAACGTCGTCTCCTTCACGGCCGCCTGGGCCTTCGGCCTGCCGAGCAGCTTCGGTGACTTCTGGGGAACCGCGGGCGCCCTGATGCTCGCCCTCGGTTTCGCCGTCGCGCTCGTCGCGTTGGTGCAGCGACACCGGCGGGCCGGCCGGCTGCCCGTCCTCGAGTCCCCCCGGGGGCGCTACGTGCTGCTCTTCGTGATGCTGGCGCTGGCGGCCCCGGTTGGCGCCGCGGTCACGAGCATCGTCGGCAACAGCATGTTCCTGCCGCGCAACCTGGTCACGTCGGCCGCCGGGTTGAGCCTGGTGATGGCGATCGTCCTCGCGAGCGGAGCCCGGCCACTGCGCTGGGTGGCACTCGTGCTCGTCGCCGGCACGCTCGCCGTCGGCACGGTGATGACCTTCGAGACGCGCTGGCAGCGTCCTCAGTTCGCGGAGATGGCCGCCTTCATCGACGACAACGCCGGCCCTGACGACGTCGTCGTCTCTCTGCCCGGGCTGCGCACGGGCGGTCCGCCGCCCCCCTCGTACCCGCCGGCGCAGGCACTTACCGCCTACTCGGATGAGCCTCACGCGTGGTTCCTCTCGATCCAGCCCGACGATCTCCCCGCCATCCTCGAAGCGGCCGAAGGGCACCGGCTCATCCTCGCCGGGGACGTCTACAGCGTCGGGCTGGCGCGCACCTCACTGGGTCTCGATGGCATCGAGCCGTCCGCTCAGGTTGACTACGACAGCGTGGTGCCCACAACCATCGAGGTTTATGAGCGACCGATGCCGGACGGCTCCGGGAAGGCGGGCTGACGCGTGATCTCCGCGGTGCTCCCGGCCCTGAACGAGCAGGAGAACCTCGAGTTGGCCGTCGATCGGGCGGTCGAGGCGCTGGCCGGGATGACCGACGAGTTCGAGGTGATCATCGTCGACGACGGCAGCACCGACGGCACGCTGGACGTCGCCAAGGAGCTCATGCGCAAGCACGGAACGCTCGTGCGAGTCGTGGTCCATCCGGTCAACCGCGGATATGGCGCGGCGCTCCGCTCCGGGTTCTCGGTGACTCGCGGCGATCTCGTCTTCTACACCGACGCCGACAACCAGTTCGACATCGCCGAGCTCGCGTACTTCCTGCCGTTGATCGAGGACTACGACGTGGCCGTCGGATTTCGCGTCTACCGCTACGACACCGCCGTGCGGTCGGTTCTCTCCTGGGTCTACAACCGGATCGTCAGCGTTCTGTTCAGGGTCAGGGTCCGCGACGTCGACTGCGCCTTCAAGCTGTTTCGCCGCGAGGTCCTGGAGAAGATCCAGATCGAGTGCGACGACTTCTTCGTCGACGCCGAGTTGGTCGCGAAGGCCCGCAAGTGGAACTTCCGCATCCTCGAGAAGGGAGTGCGCCACTACCCGAGGCTGGCGGGCGAGACCACCGTGCAGGCCTCTCACATCACGCGCACGCTGCGTGAGATCGCCCTGATGTGGAGGCGGATCTACATGCCGAGCCAGAAGCACCTACGAGAGCTCGCCGAGCGACCCAGCGCCGACGATTTCATCGAGCTCGAGCCCACGGGTTCGCTCCCCACCAGCTGACCTCCCGATGGAGGAGCGCTACTACGACGAGTACCGCAGGATCCAGGACGAGCATTGGTGGTTCGTCGGACGCCGGAAGGTGCTCGCCGCGGTCATCGCCGAGCAGATCCCCGGCGCCGACCCGATGCGGCCGCTGCAGGCCCTCGACGTCGGCTGCGGCACCGGTTCCAACCTGGGGATGCTGAGTCGCTTCGGGGAGGTGCGGGGAGTCGATCCGGCGCCCGTCGCCGTCGAGGAGTGCGTCGGTCAGGGATGGGACGTCTCGGTCGCCGAGGGGGAGAAGCTGCCGTTCGCGGACGACACCTTCGGCCTCGTCACCCTGCTCGACGTGATCGAGCACGCGCCCGACGACGGCCCGCTGCTGCGCGAGGCGCGTCGCGTCTGTCGCCCGGACGGGCTCATCGTGGTCACGGTGCCCGCCTACCAGTGGATGTGGGGGCCGCATGACGAGATCTCCCACCACATGCGCCGCTACACGAGGCGAACGCTCGACCGCTCCATCGAGGGCGCCGGGCTGAAGCGGCTGCGCACGACCTACTTCAACACCCTGCTGTTGCCCCCGATCGCCGCCGTCCGCCTCCTCAGCAGGCTCCTGCCCGCCCGTGAGGCGCGGTCGGACTTCGACCGCCCCGTGGGCCGGCTCGGCGCGATCGCCAACCGGATCCTCGCGGCGATCTTCGGCGCCGAGGCGCACCTGGTACCAAAGGCCGGTCTGCCGTTCGGCGTCTCGGTGCTGACCGTCGCGCGGCCCTGACCGAAACTCAGCCGGGGCTCAGGACTCCTGGGCCTCGGCCATCGCCTTGCGCTGCTTGATCGCGATCGCGTGCTTGGACGCCCACTGCCGGGTGGGCTGCTCGAGCAGACGCTGCGAGCCCCAACCCCAGAGGATCGAGAGCGGCACGACGATCGCGATCCACAGGAACGCGTTCGGATAGGTCCCGCGCGGCAGCCCGGTGAAGTCGAGCAGCATGGTGAGGATCACGAGGTGGATCAGGTAGGTGCCGTAGCTGACGTCCCCGGTCCAGCGGACCGCGCGGTTGGCGAGCGGCGCCTGCGCGCGCGGGGAGGCGGTGATGGTGCCGAGCATGAACAGGGCGATCAGCGCCGTGTAGAGGGTGGAGGCCAGGGGCGAGTACGTGATCGACGTCGGCTCGAAGACCGCGACGCCGACGATCGCGAGGAACGCTCCGATCAGCGCCGCGATCTGCAGCCGGGCTCCAAGGTAAGGGCGAAGGCCGTTGAGCTCGCCTGCGTTCAGGCGTGAGAAGACCTGGGCGACTGACATCCCGGCGGCGAAGGACATCGCCCAGAACGGGAACTGGATCTCCGCCGCGAGACGGAGGTTTGAGGCGGTGCCGTCGCTGACGCCGGTTCCCAGCAGCGACGCGACGTCCTCGACGTTGCTGAAGACGAACCGCCAACCGAGCGCGACCGCCACCGCGATCGCAACCCCGAGCAACGGCCGCCGGTACCAGCGGACCACGAGCAGCATCAGCAGCACGTAGAAGGTGACGTCGAGGGAGAGCGTCCAGATCGCCCGGTTCATCCCGAAGCCGAGGAAGTACGTGAAGCGGACCATCTCGGCGGGCACCTCCATCGTCGTGATGGTGAGGCCCAGCTCGAGGGCGGAGGGGAAGTGCACGAGGTCGGACTTGAACGGCAGCGTCGCGATCAGGATCAGCATCACCAGGAGCACGAACCAGTAGGCGGGGAAGAGCCGTGCGGCGCGCCTGATCGCGAAGGCTCCGACCGCCCCCATCCGTCCTCCCCGCGCAACGATCGGCAGGTAGATGACGAACCCGCTGACGATGAACAGGGCGTTCAGGCAGGTCTGACCGATGTCGCAGGCCCAGAGGAACTGAACGAGCGGGTTTCCGTCGGGTCCCCACCCGATCCCGGTCGCCTGGAAGGTGTGGAGGATGACGATGCCGACGATGCCGATCGCGCGGAAGCCGTCGAGCGCTGGGACGATCGGGATCCCGCTCGCCGTGCGCTCGCCACCGGGCTCGGAGCCTGGCACCCCAGCCGTCCTCTCCCGACGACCGTGCGTGGGGGCGCTCGCCTCCATCAGCCCATCCTATTGAGGGGTCCTGGGGGCTCGGCACCGTCGGGCGGCGGCCGCAGGCCACGACTACACTGCGCCGACTCATGGATCGACTCGACACCGCAGAAGGGCTGCGCGGAGAGGACCCGGGCAACTGGGGTCACTCGATGGCTAACTTCGGCGAACTGCTTCTCTCCACGCTCGATGCGGTGGATGCCAAGACCGTCGCCGAGGTCGGCGCTTACGCCGGAGACCTGACCGCCGTCCTGCTCGAATGGGCCGCCGAGAGCGGCGCTTCGGTCACCGCCGTCGACCCCCTTCCGCAGCCGGCGCTGCAGCAGCTCGCGGCCGACAATCCCGCGCTCAACCTGCTCGAGCAGACCGGCGCAGATGCGCTCGCGACCATGGATCTGCCCGACGCGCTGGTCATCGACGGCGACCACAACTACTTCACCGTCAGCGAGGAGCTCAAGCAGGTCGGTCTCCGCGTGTCCGGGGCCGAGATGCCGCTGCTGCTCTTCCACGACGTCTGCTGGCCGCACGGCCGTCGCGACTCCTTCTACGCGCCCGAGCGCGTTCCCGAGGAGTACAGCGAGGGGATCCAGGAGGGCGTCGGCGTCTTCCCGGGCGAGCCCGGCGTCACCTTCGGCGGGCTCCCCTACAAGTGGGCCAAGGACCACGAGGGAGGTGATCGCAACGGCGTGCTGACCGCGATCGAGGACTTCGTCGCCACTCAGGACGGCGTTCGCCTGGCGGTCCTCCCGATGTTCTTCGGCTTCGGGCTCGCCTGGCATGAGGACGCGCCCTGGGCTGCCGCCGTGGCCGCGCTCGTCGATCCCTGGGACATGAACCCGATCGTCGCCCGCCTCGAGAGCAATCGCGTCTTCCACCTCGCCAACCATCACCGCACGGTCACCGAGCTCAGCCACGAGATCTGGGACCTGCGCGGAAAGGTCGCGGGCCTCGAAGGCCGTAACGCCGAGCTGGAGGCGCAGGCCGACTCCTACGAGGAGATCCTGCGGTCGATGTCAAGCGCGAAGCTGATCCGCGCCGCCGACGGCGTCCGCAAGGCACGCTCCGGCGGCCGTCAGTCATGGGTCGCGCACATCGACGAGCTCTCCGCCCGCCGGGCCGACTACAAGAGCCGCTGGAAGCTCGAGGACTGAGGGTCAGCTCTCGGCGCGGCGCGGAGCCCCGGTGGGCTCGTGCGGCCGCATCGCCGCAACCTGCTCCTCCGCCTTGCGGGCCCGGGCGCCGTTCGACGGCGTGAGTCGGTTGCGCATGCGGCGGAGCTTCTCCGTGAAGCGCCAGGCGGCGGTGTTCGTCAGCTCGAAGTAGTGGCGCTCGAGCGCCTGGTAGCGAAGCTGCCCGGAGGCGTGGGCGCCCTTCGCCGCCGCGGCGTCAGCCTCGGCGCGGAGCGCCCGCGCGTGCAGGTCGGTCCCGGGGTCGTTGAGGTGGGGGAGCCTGCCCTCCCACTTCTCGGCGAGGCGGATGTAGGCCTCCATCCAGGTCTCGGGGTCGCTGATCAGATCGAGCGAGTGGTGATGGATGACGCGCATGTCGGCCGTCACCACCTTCTTGCCCTTCTCGCGGGCCTGACAGCAGATGTCGAAGTCGTAGCCGTGGAGCTTGCCGAGCGACTCGTCGAAGCGGAGGTTCTCGACGGCCCACGGGGACATCGCCATGACGAAGCCGTCGATGACGTCGACCTCGCCGGTGTGGGAGATCGAAGGGGTCCGGGCGTCGTCCCAGGACATCGAGTCGAACTGGCCGCCGCCGAGCTCCGTGTAGCGGTGCGTGAAGGACGCCCAGGTGACCGCTCCCTCCCACCAGGCGATGCTGCGAACGCCGATGGCGCCGGCGCAGCCGACGATCGCCACGTCGGGATCGGAGAAGGCCTCGCGAAGCGCCGGGATGAAGTTCGGATCGCAGATCTCCGCGTCCTGATGCAGGAGGACGAGCGCCTCCATTCCCTCGTGCTCCTTGGCGAGGTCGAGGACGAGGTTGTAGTTGCGGAAGAGGGTGCCGGTGCTCTGGTGCGCGAGGACGATCGAATCGTCCTCCTTGACGAGGTCGATGCCCTTGAGCGCGCAGCGGTCGTACAGATTCGCGTCGGTGACCGCGGAGCCGAAGATGATCATCGTCGCCTCCCGGCGACGGCGCCTGCTTTGTGGGACTGAGACATGGGCGGGCGAGGATTGTAAGGCGATGAGCGCCTCGCCGATGGCCTGATCGTGCCGCCGCTGCCGTAGATTGGCTGTCTTGGACGCAGCCGCCAACCCCGCATCGGGATCAGCCCGGCTGCGAGCCGTACTCGAGGGCTTCCTGCCGGAGTCGCTCCCGGCCGGGTGCGCGTCCTCGGTCTTCTGCATCGGCCACTGCGACGCGCCCGGAGCGGAGCTGGCCTCACTCGAGCTGACGATCGACGGTGAGGCGCGGCCGCTGACCGTCTTCGGGACCCCGCGCGCGGACGTGCTCGCCGCCGGGGGCGCTTACCGCAGCGGCTACTGGGGGATCGCGGAGGTGCGGGCGGGTGAGCCCGGGACGTCGATCGACGTCGGGCTCCGCGGCAGGCTCACGGGGGGCGGTGAGGTGAGCGCATCGCTGGGATCGATCGCGGTGAGCGAGCGTCGCCCCTCGGTCGATTCCACCGCCGAGGCTACCACCGGAGTCGGTGGCGGTGAGGGCGTGATCGCCGTCTGCATGGCGACCTACGAGCCCGATCCCGAACTCTTCGCGGCGCAGGTGGAGTCGCTGCGGGCGCAGACCGACGAGCGCTGGATCTGCGTTGTCAGCGACGACTGCTCCGGACCCGAGGGGGTCGCGACGATCGAGCGCACGATCGCGGGGGACGAGCGTTTCATCGTCGACCGCTCGCCCGAGCGGCTCGGCTTCTACCTCAACTTCGAGCGGGCGCTCTCGCTCGCCCCCCGGGAGGCGTCGCTGATCGCGCTCTGCGACCAGGACGACCGCTGGTACCCCGACAAGCTCGCCGAGCTGCGGAGCGCGATCGACCGCGTTGGCGCGGCGCTCGCCTACAGCGACCAACGGCTCGTGCTCGACGATGGCACCGTCTTGCGCGAGTCGCTGTGGCGGGGGCGTGCCCGCAACCACACGGACCTGACCTCGCTGCTGATCGCCAACACGATCGTCGGCGCCTCGATGCTCGTCCGCCGCGACGTCGTCGAGATGGCGCTGCCGTTCCCCCATGGCCCCGGCTGGGAGTTCCACGACCACTGGCTCGCCGTGGTCGCGCTCGCGGGCGGCGAGATCGCCTACGTCGATCGGCCCCTCTACGACTACGTCCAACACGCCGGGGCGATCACCGGAAACGTCTCCGTGGCCGAGCGCGGAAGGGGCGACGGCACGAGGCGCCGCTCCCCGGTCGATTGGGTGCGTGCGCGCCGCGGGATGCTCACGCGGTGGCGATCGATCTACTTCCGGACGCTTGCCCAGCTCGAGCTGCAGGCGGCGACCCTGATCGAGCGCTGTGGACCGGAGATGAGCGGCGGCAAGCGGCGAGCGGCTCTGCGCATCGCCGCGATCGACCGCCGCCCGTCCCTGCTCGCGTGGCTCCTCGTGCGACCGGTGCGCGCTGCCTGGGGACGAACCGAGACGCTCGCCACCGAGTGGCACCTCGCTCGCGGCGCCGGATGGCGGTGGATCCTCGCCGCGCGTTCGCGACGAGGCGGCGAGGCGATCCCGAAGCGCCCGTTGGAGTCGGCGATCCCGCCGTTCGACGTCGAGGCCTTCGGACAGCGACGGCTCAAGCGCTGGCTGGCGTCCCGCGATTAGCCCCGCATCCCGGAGCGGTCAGCCGGTACGCTCCGGGTCCGCGACTGATACCGCCAGGTATCTGTCCTCCCTTGCAATGCCTACGGATCTGACCTCCTCAGACCTCCCGGGAGCGCCCGAGCGCGTCTCCGACCGAACGCCGGAAAGCGGCGAGCCCGTCGTGATCGAGATCCGCGACGTCAGCAAGACGTTCCGGATCCCGACCGACCGGATCGACACCTTCAAGGAGCGCGCCGTTCATCCGTTCCGGCCCGCCTCCTACCGCACCCTGAAGGCGCTCGAGGGGATCTCGCTCGACATCCACAAGGGAGAGTTCTTCGGCATCGTCGGCCGCAACGGCTCCGGGAAGAGCACCCTGCTGAAGATCCTCGCCAGCATCTACAAGGCGGACTCGGGGAGGGTGCGGATGGCCGGGAGGCTGGCCCCGTTCATCGAGCTCGGCGTCGGTTTCGACCCCGACCTCGCCGCGCGCGAGAACATCATCCTCAACGGCGTGATGACCGGCCTGACGCAGGCCGAGGCGAAGGAGCGGGTGGGGTCGGTGCTCGAGTTCGCGGAGCTCGAGGAGTTCGCCGACCTGAGGCTGAAGAACTATTCCTCCGGGATGGCCGTACGGCTCGCCTTCTCGGTGATGCTGCAGTCCGACGCCGACATCCTCCTGATCGACGAGGTGCTCGCGGTCGGTGACGCTTCCTTCCAGCAGAAGTGCGCCGACGTCTTCCACGAGATGCGCGACTCCGATCGCACCGTGGTGCTCGTCACCCACGACATGGGCGCCGTTCAGACCTACTGCGACCGCGCGATGCTGATCCACGACTCCGAGGTCCACATGATCGGAGACCCGGAGGAGGTCGGTCGCGAGTATCTGCGCCTCAACTTCGCCCGCGATCCCTCCGATGGCGCGGGTGACCCGCTTGCCGTCCCCGGCCTGCACTCGCGCGTCGTCGATGCCTGGCTCGAGGACGACGACGGGATCAGGATCGACAACCTCGAGGGCACACAGAAGATCCGCATACGCGCCGTGATCGAAGCTCGCGAGGAGCTTGCGAACCCGGTGCTCGGCTTCCATCTGTACAACGCCGACAACCTCCACATCTTCGGCTTCAACCACAAGCCGTTCGACAAGGACGGCGACGGGCGCGGAGAGGGCGGCGTGGTCGCCGCCGGGGAGCGCATGGAGGTCAGCTGCGACCTCGACAACCACCTGACCAACGGCCACTACTTCCTCAAGTGCTGGGTGACCCGCGACCGCCATGCCGGCGACATGGCCCTGCAGGCGGTCGACCTTCTCGATTTCGTCGTCTACAACGTCGAACCGGTGCCAGGCGTGATGACGGTGGAGCCCGAGATCGACACGAGGATCGAGGGCTAGGCGATGGAGGCTGGAGCCATCGCGACCAACGGCGCCCTGACGGAGGTCTCCGAGGAGCCCGAGCTGCGTGAGATCACCGGCCCCGCCGCGCTCGGCGGCGGCAGGAAGCGCTTCCTCGAGTTGCTGCTGCTGATGTCGGTGACCGATTTCAAGAAGACCTACTTCGGGACGATGCTCGGCTACCTGTGGTCGCTGCTGCGGCCGCTGCTCCTGTTCGGCGTTCTCCTGGTCGTCTTCACCAAGATCCTCAGGGTCGGCTCGACGATCCCCAACTACTCGATGTTCCTGCTGCTCAACATCGTCCTGTTCGGGTTCTTCCAGGAGTCGACGATGAACGCGACCTCGTCGGTCGTCTCCCGCGAGGGGATCGTCCGCAAGACCCAGTTCCCGCGACTCGTGATCCCGTTCAGCGCCACCGCCACGGGGTTGTTCAACCTGCTGGTGAACCTGATCGCCGTCTTCGGGTTCATGCTGGCGTCGGGCCTGTACCCGCGCCTGTCCTGGTTCATGTTGATCCCGGTGATCCTCGCGCTCACGGCGCTGACCGCGGGCATGTCGATGCTGCTGTCGGCTCTCTACGTGCGCCGACGCGACACGCTGATCATCTGGAGCGTGATGTCAATGGCGTTGTTCTACGGCAGCGCTGTGCTGATCCCGGTCGAGTTCGCCGGCGAGACCCTGCAGAAGATCATGTTCATCAACCCGATCGTCCCGATCCTCGTGCAGACGAGGGTGTGGATGATCGACCCGGACGCGCCGACCGCGGTCGAGCTCGCGGGTGGATGGGCTCACCTGATCCCGGCGGCCGTCGTCTTCGTCGCCGTCTGCGCGCTGGGCTGGTGGTACTTCAACCGCGAGGCGCCGAGGGTTGCCGAGGAGCTCTAGCGGCGCCGCAGGGTGACCGCGACCTGGTACATGTCCTCGGGCGTCACGTGGACGTCGAGGAGCTCGAAGCGGTCCCCCCAACGCTCCTTGACGAAGGGGAGGCTGATGACGCAGTCGCCGTACGTCATCTCGCCGGCGTCGACGGAACCCTCCTGGGGATGCCCCTCTGCCTCGTGGGGGACGAAGACGTAGCGCGGCTCCTTCAGGGCCTCGACCGGATCGCCCAGCTCGGCGAGGGCGCCGTGCATCTTCGGGTCGAGCTCGAGGTAGGCGGGCGGGCGGATCGTGACGATCAGAAGACCGCCGGGGGCGAGCGACTTGTGGAGCGCGTTCAGGCACGTGTCGGCCGCGCCCTCGGAGATGTGGGTGAAGACGGAGAACGAGTAGGCGAGGTCGATGTCGCCGTAGGGGAGCGACTCCGGCAGGAACTCCGAGCGCGCCATCTCGGCGGGGATCCGGCTCTTCCGAGACACCTCGATGATGTCCTCGGTCGGGTCGACTCCCAAGAGCGATCCGGGCGCGATGTCCCGCGCGAAGAAGCGAAGGATCCGGCCCCAACCGAAGCCGAAGTCGAGGACCCGCGACTCGTCGAGCGGCTTGGTGCCGTGCTCGGCGAACATAGCCTTGGAGTGGCGGTAGAACGCCTTCGTCTGGCTCAACAGCGCGAGGCCGGAGGCGCCGTTCCAACTCACCTGAAGCTGCGGGTCCGGAACCTCGGGAAGCAGCGCGAGGATGTTCGGGTAGCTCGTGTACTGGCGCGACAGGAGGATCGACCAGAGGTCGTCGTCGAGGTCGCGGAAGAGCTCGTAGGCGCTGAGGTCGTCGGGCCCCTTCTCGGCGCAGGCGGCGTCGATCGCGGCGAGGCGGTCGCCGGCCATGCTCGTCAGCCAGCCGTCGAGATCGGGCTCGCCGGCAGCGTCGACGGCGGGTGCCGGGGCAGTCGAGTCTCCCTCGCGGATCGCCTCGATCAGCTTCTGCCCGGGGCGCGAGTGGGCAGCCCGGCGGGCGAGGGCGGCCGCCCTCTGCTTCGGGGTTGGGGTCGGGGTGCTCATGGGCGGGGAAGGATAAGGAGCGGCGACGGGATGCGCCGAACGGCGCCCGCTCGGGAGCTCTCGCCCCCGGCGCTCAGCGGTGGCGAGTCAGCAGCGGCCTCGTCTTGAAGCGGAGGATCGGTCGCTCGATCACGTAGTAGCTGGCGGCGGCGATCGCGACCGAGATGGCGAAACCGATGACGAGCATCGGCAGGTACGCCATCGACTCGAACTCGCGGTCGAGGCGGATCATCACCGCGAGGTGCCAGAGGAAGACGCCGTAGGAGACGAGCCCGATCCAGGCGACGACGCCGTTGGCGAGGAACTTCCTCGGCGCGCCCCGGCCGCCATCGAAGGCGGCGGGAAGGATCAGCAGCAGCGAGACCGCCCCGAAGCCGAGGTTCGCGAGCACGTAGTCGGAGCGGGTGGTGAAGTAGGGGGTGATCGGCAGGTAGGCGACGAGCGCGAGGTACAGCGCCGCCGAGCCGAGCCAGAGGACCCCGGGGTTGCGGCCGATCCAGCTGGTGAGGCGCGTTCGGTGTCGCTCTGTCACGACCGAGACCACCGCGGCGCCCATCCCCAGCGCGAACCAGTCGAAGTAGCCGATCAGCGTCCCGCGGGCGAGCGAGGTCTCGGTGCCGTAGTTGACCCAGTACGTGTAGAAGAGGGTCGCCGCTGACAGCGCCGCCAGGAGGACGAGCTCCCGGCGGGCCCACGACAGCGTCTCGCGGCCGCGCGCGAGCCGGTTTGCCGCGATCACGTAGAGCGGGAGGGCCGCGTAGAAGGTGACTTCGACGGCGAGGCTCCAGGTGTGGGAGAGGTAGCAGTTGGCGCCCTGCTGGACGCAGTTCCCCTCGCCGACGAACGGGAGGGTGTGCACGAGCCCGAACTGCGCCAGCAGGTTGGGCGTCGACAGCGAGATCGCGTCGGGAACGATCAGCAGAACGACGAGGCAGACCCAGTAGGCGGGGAAGATCCGAAGGAAGCGGCGCTTGTAGAAGACCGCGGCGCCCGGAGCCGCCGGGCCACCGGCGCGGTGGGCGACGAAGGGGCGGTAGAGGAGGAAGCCCGAGACCAGGAAGAAGACGGTGACGCCGACGTTGAGGTGGACGAGCACGCGCACCAGGGGCTCCCAGCCGATGTCGATGATGCCGGGGGTGTGGAAGACGACGACGAGGGTGACGGCGATGGCTCGGAGGCCATCGAAGAGAGGGAACCGGCGGTGGCCCGGTGGCGGCGCGACCGCATCGGGGGTGGGCTCTGTCGCTGCCCGTGTGGTCGCGGTCATCCAGATGGGCTCGTCGGGCGCAGGTGCCGGGGGGCGAGCCGGAGCATCGGCGGGAGCATAGTTGCGGCCCCCCGGCTGGACCTGTCACCGAGAAACAGAGAAGAAGTCCGCTCCCGGGTGACAGGTACGGCGCCGGGCGCCTCAGGCGATCTCGTCTAGCGCGTCGAGCCGCGCCTGGATCTCGCGTCCCGAGCCGGGCTCGATCGCGTCGTCGACGTTCGGGTGCGGGTGCGAGTAGACCAGCCAGAGCATTCCCGAGAGGACCACCGCGGCGCCCGTGAACCCGAACTCGACCGCCCGGAAGGGGTTGCCGTCGTAGAGCAGGTTGAAGGCGACGAACGCGGTTGCGCAGATCACCCACGGGATGGCGGCGCGGCGCGCCTGCCCCTGCGCGAGGCAGGCCTGGTTGAGCGAGGCGGCGACGAGGTAGAAGCCCATGCCGACGGAGACGATCGCGAGCCCGAGACGGTCGTAGGTGAACTTGTCGCCGAAAGCGAGCTGCATCACCTGTGGGCCGATCAGGAGGACACCGATCGTGGTCGCGGTCGCGAAGGCGGCGATCAGCAGCATCGTGCTCGTCAGCGAGTTGCGGAACGCGTCCTGGCTGTCTTCGTCGCCGCGGGCGCGAAGGCGCGTGAGGTGGGGGAGGAGGCTGGCCGCGATCGCCTGGAAGAGCAGGAGCGGCGCTCTCGCGACCATCAGCATGTTGAAGATGAACCCGGCTGCGGCCGCGCCCTCGGACGCGCGGACGAACAGCGCGCCGGAGCTGACCAGCACCTGCTCGCTGAGCATCATCAGCAGCACAGCGCCGGCGAACGCGCCGCCGCTGCCGAGCGTCAGCTCACCGCCCAGCGGGGAGTTCTCGGGGTCGATCTCGGCGGCGTTGGGGCGACCGCGGCGGATCGCGACCGGGATCACCGCGAGGCCGGCAAATGGCGCGAGGGCGATACCGATGGCGATCAGGGAGGTGCCGGACGCGATCCCGACCGCGACGAGCAGGGCCAGGAAGAGCCGCAGCAGCACCTCGATCTGCAGCAGCACGGCGTAGAGGAAGAACTGACCGCGCCCGGCGAGGAAGCCGCGCGCGTAGTAGGCGCAGGCGAAGCCGGCGATGGCGACGACCAGCGCCCAGTAGAGGCCCGGGTCGTCGCTGAACATCTTGTCCTGCAGCGGCCCCTGGAGCGCCAGCAGGACGATCAGCGCCGCGGCGCAGAGACCCCCCTGGATCTTCGCCGCGGCGCGCAGGGCGTCGCCGGTCTCGGCGCCGGCGTGGTCGCGCTCGGCGAGGGTCCGGGCGAGGAGCTGCTCGATGGGTCGGAACAGCGTCGCGCTGAGCAGGAAGACCGCCGACCAGAGGACGACGATCTCCCCGTACTGGTCCTTGTCGAGCCCGCGCGAGGCGAGCGCGAAGAACAGGTACGTGAGCACCCCGGCGACGCCGAGCGCGATCGTCAGCTGCGCTGCGGATCTCCCGTATTCACGGGTCTCCTGTGCTGCCTGGTCCCCGGGCACGAGCGGGGACCGTAGCTGAGGAGGGCCGAGCCGCCCGTCCCCCTACTTGCCTGCTACCCGCTCCCTAGGAGCGCGCCAGCCGGGTGAGCTCGACGGTCGCGGCGCGCAGTCCGGCGGGGTCGTTGACCGTCTCGGCGAAGCCGACCCGGCTCGGCGCGTGGCCCCGCGGGGTCTCGATCGCGAGGTTGAGGCCGTAGCGGTCGACGGTCGTGCAACGGGCGGCGAGCGCGTCGGGATAGCCGCCGAGAGCGCGGGCCATCGCCAGCAGCGCGTCGGCGTGGTCCTCGTTGAGGTGGTCGACGGCGCGCTGGGCGCCGGGCGCCGTCGGATCGGGATCCGCCGAGGCGAGGTCGACGTTGCCGACGTCGTCCATGCGGCCGTAGCCACCGACCCAGCGCACGCGCTCGGGCTTGATGACCCAGATCTGGAAGTCGCCGAAGCGCTCGTAGGCGTTGGCCGCCGGGATCGCCTTCAGGTAGGCGGCGCGGGCGCGGTCGCGCTCCTCGCCCTCGACCGCGACGGCGTTGCCGGCGATCGTCACGCGCCCGTGGGCGAGCTGGTCGAGCTCGCGCGGCTCGTGGGCGACCATCAGGCTGGAGCGGGGGTCGCGCTCGAGGTTGCGGCCGTGCTCGGCGAGCGTGGAGACCATCAGCGCCGGAGCGCCGTCCTCGAGATCGGCGAAGGCGACCAGCGATGCCCAGGGCATGCCGTCCTCGCTGAGCGTGCCGAGCGCGGCGACGTTCGTGTTCGCGATCAGGGTCCGCGCCTCCTCGGCGGGGCTGCGGCGGTTGCCGGAATGGACCTCGGCCAGGGGCGGGGGAGGGGGCGGCAGGACGTTGCCTCGAACGTCGTGGTCCTGGGCTGGCGGTGAGGTTGCGGTGGCCATGGTGCTCCGTTCTACGGTCTAGCTTCGCGGCGAAGTTGGGGTTAGGCTAGCCTAACTCGCTCCCCCTCCCGGCGGTCGTGTCCATTCTCCCTAAACGGCCGCCCCACGATTCTTGAAAGGAGCGATGAAGCTGATGACCGGAGCGACCATGCGCCCCACCACCCGTCTTCGCGCCGGCGTCCTCGTCGCGATCGTCGCCCTGTTTGCGTTCGCCCTCGTGACGGCCCCGGCAAGCGCTCCCGCGGCAAAGGCCGCGAAGGGAGGCAAGGGCGAGAAGGAGCGGATCGTCGCGCTCACCCCGTTCTCCGCGAACACCCTGATCAAGCTCGGCGTCAAGCCGGTCGCGATCGGTGAGGGTCAGGGCGGCGTCATGCTCGACCCGAAGCTGAAGAACGTCCCGCGGCTGCCCTTGTCGCACTCCGCCAACGGTCCCAGCCTCGAGGAGCTCGCCTCCTACGACGCCGACGTCGTCTTCTCCGAGCGCACCTGGCGGGCCGGCTTCAGCGCGATCCGCGACCTCGGCATGAGGATCGTCACCGCCGACCCCTACCGGGTCTCCTCGGTCCCGCGCAAGGTGCGCACGATCGGCAAGGTCGTCCACCAGAAGAAGAAGGCCGGCAAGCTCGCCAAGCAGATCTCCGGGCAGATCAAGCGGGCGAGCGCGAACGTGACGAGGTCCCCTCGGGTTCTGATGATCCTCGGCGTCGGCGAGACCCCTTACGCCTTCCTCTCCAACAGCTGGGGCGGCGATCTGATCAAGCAGGCGGGCGGCGAGCTGCTGACCGACGGGCTCAGCAACGACGGCGGCGACGACCTGCTCGTGCAGGGCGGCTACGCGCAGATCTCCGACGAGCAGATCATCTCCATGAACCCCGACGTGATCATCGCCGTCCCACACGGCCGCGCCGACGACCTCGACGCGATCGCGGACAACCTCCGCAACGATCCGGCCTTCGAGGTGACCAACGCCGCGCAGAACGGCGATATCTACGTGACGACGGACAGCTCGTTCATCCAGGGCAACACCAACGTCGCGTCGCTCATCAACCAGGTCCGTAGCGACTACCTCAAGAACCGCTGAGGACCCGGGAGTCAGATCATGATCCGCCGCGCGACGGTTCTGGTGGTCGCGGCCGGGCTCCTGTTCGGGGCCTCGATCCTCTCGATTCGCTACGGCACGGTGGACATCCCCTTCGACACGGTGCGCGACACGCTGCTGGGGAAGACGGTGGATCCGGGGAACGCGCGGATCGTCAACGGCATCCGGGTGCCATCGCTCGTCGAGGCGCTCCTGGTCGGCTCCGCCCTGGGGGTCGCGGGGGCGGTCCTGCAGGGAGCGCTCCAGAACCCACTCGCCTCCCCGGACGTCATCGGAGTGACGGCGGGCGCCGGCTTCGGCGCGACCCTGATCCTGCTCGCCTTCCCCTCCTCGGTGGCGCTGCTGCCGCTCGGCGCCCTGGCCTTCGGCCTGCTCGCGGCGGTGCTCGTCTTCGCCTTCGCCTGGACCGGGCAGAGCCGCGGCAGCGTCTCGAAGGTGATCCTCGCCGGGATCGCGATCGCCGCGATCTTCGGAGCGGGCACGACGAGCCTGCTCGTCGCCTACCCCGACCGCGTGCAGTCGGTGATCTTCTTCCTGGCGGGCGGCCTGACCCCGAACGGCTGGATCGACCTGCGCGAGTTCTGGCCCTACTTCGCGGCGGGCGGCATCGTCTCGGTGATCCTGGTGCGGCCGCTCGACCGGCTCGCCCTCGGCGACGACGTCGCCGCCTCGCTCGGCTCGCGTCCGCTCGTCACCCGGCTCGTCGCGGGACTTGCGGCGGCGCTTCTCGCCTCGGCGGCGGCGGCACTCGCCGGCCTGCTCGGGTTCCTCGGCCTGATCGTCCCGCACCTGGTGCGAATGGCCGGCGGCACCTCCCGCCACGCGTTCGTGATCCCCGCCTCGGCGCTGGTCGGGGCGACGCTGCTGGTCGCCGCCGACCTGCTCGCGCGGACCATCGCCTCTGTGCCGCTGCCGGTCGGCCCCTTCCTGGTGGTTCTCGGCGTGCCGCTGTTCCTGTGGCTGCTGAGGAGGCAGGTGTGAGCGCGCCGGAGACGATCGCGCCCGCGAGCACCGCGGCCGCTGCCGAGGAGGCACCCGCGCTGGTCGCCGAGAGCGTCGCCGTGCGGATCGACGGCAAGACGATCGTCGAGTCCGGCGACCTCGTGGTCCGCTCCGGCGAGCTCGTCGTGCTCGTCGGTCCCAACGGCGCCGGCAAGTCGACGCTGGTTCGCTCCCTCGCCGGGATCCAGAAGTACGCGAGCGGGTCGATCCGCTGCAAGGGCGTCGAGGTCAGCTACCTCAGCAACCGCACGCTGGCGCTGATGCGCGCGTTCGTGCCGCAGCGCCCTCGCGTCCCGGAGGGGATCCGGGTGCGCGACGCCCTCGAGATCGGCCGCTCGCCCCAGCTCGGGCCGCTCGCCCGCCAGACGCGCGCCGACCGTGATGCGATCGCCGAGGCCTCGCGTGAGGCCGGGATCGAGAGGTTCTCCGACCGTTTCCTGACGACGCTCTCCGGCGGCGAGCTGCAGCGGGTGCAGATTGCGATCGGGCTCGCGCAGGGCGCGCCGCTGCTGATCGCCGACGAGCCGACCTCCCAGCTCGACCTCGGCGCCACCGCGGGCGTCGCCAAGCTCCTGCGTGGGCTCACCGCGAAGGGCTACGCCGTCCTGCTCGTGGTCCACGACCTCGCGCTGGCGGCGGCGATCGCAGACCGGATCGTCGTCATGTCGGAGGGCCGAACCGTCGCTGCGGGTCCCCCGAAGCAGGTGCTGACGCCGGCGCTGCTCGAGCACGTCTGGCACGTCGATGCGAGGCTCGAGCCCGACCCGAGCGGGACGACGGCGCTCCACGTCTCGTGGCTGGGCTCGGAGGCGACGCCGCCCGATGGTGCCCCGGCCTCGCAGGCGGCGTTCGCGACGCAGCCCCGCGCCGCCGGTCAAGCTGACTCACCACCACCACCGCCCCCGCCGGATGTGACCCCATGACCGTGCGCTCTCCCGCCACCACCCGTCTCCTCGCACTCGCCTTCGCGTTCGTCGGGCTGACCCTCGCCGTCGTTCTCCTTCACGGCGCTCCGGCCGGCGCCCAGGAGCGCGCCGCCGCGACCGAGGCGGGTCTCGTCAAGATCAAGCTCGACCCGCGGATGGCGAACTCACTGCGCCGGACGGGGGTGAGCCTGCGGGCGACCGGAGCCGCTTCCTCGCGCGCGCGTTCGCTGCGGATCCCCGTCTCCGAGGGGACGGTCGGGAGCACCGCGCAGCTCGCCAACCTCGGCGGGCTGAAGCTGGTCGCGGCGGGGAAGGGCAAGCAGCGCAAGCGCGTGGTTCGGCTGCGCACTCTGCGCACCGTCCTCGCCGACGGCGCCGGCTACGTCACCGCGCGCTTCCGCGGTCGGCAGGTGACGCTGCTGCGGATCGGGGACACGGGAGACGCGCCCTACGACCCGCTGACCGGGCGTGTCGCGCTCGCATGGAGCCGCGTCGCCTTCGACGAGCCGACGGCCGCGTCGCTCGCGGACCGGCTCGGCGTCGAGCGGCTGCGGACGCGGCTCGGCGTCGTCTCGATCGACGCGACCGTGGACCGCGCGCCGGTGGAGCAGACCGAGGCGCAGGTCCGTCCGCGCCCGCCGAGCGCCACCGACATCGTCGGCGGCTCGCTGACGTGGCGCGCGCGCCCCTCCTGGGTCGACTACCTGCACGCGGCGGGCGCTCAGGGCGGCACCCGAACCTCCGCCGGCGCCACCGACGGGCCGGCCGAGGTCGTTCCCCCGAGCAGCACACCGCGGGTCTACCAGTACGACTTCCCGTTCGCCTCCGGGTGGTACGACGCCGCCAGCGACACCGCCAACGTCGGCTTCAGTGGGACCGTCACCTACTTCAAGCTGATCCAGCCCTTCAACATCGACCTCGATACGTCGAACCCCGTGGTCGAGCTCGGCGGCGCCGAACCGCGGCTGCTCGCGACCCTCAACGGGCGCGGCAACAACTCCGACCAGCAGGACCGGACGGCCCTGATCGTCGACCTGGACCAGGCGGCGGTCGCGCCGGTCGTGACCTCGGGACCCGGCACCACGACCTACACCTGGACCTCGATCCCCGGCAAGAACCCGTCGGGATCGACGACCTGGCCGATCGCCGGCTACTACCAGCCCGGTGACGCCTGGGGAACGGTGACGGTGTCGCTGACGGTGGCGAGCTGATGGCTGCCGCGAGCCTGCGACGGCCCTTCCTGCTCGCGGCGGTCGCCCTCGCGGCGCTGCTCGTGCTGCCGGCGGTGGCGAGCGCGGCGAGCGTCAAGGTGGTCGACACCGACGGCTCGTCCTCGGTCGTCGACCTCGACGCGCTGCAGGGATCGGAGGACGTCGACGGCGTCGGCTACGCGATGCGCTCCTCGTCGGGAACGACGACGCAGAACGTGACCGGCTTCTCGCTCGACTTCCTCATCGACCAGTCGGAGGCCGATCGGATCTCCTACACCTACGCGACGATCGCGCGCCCGGGCGGTGGATCCGTCCAGCTCACCAACGGCCAGATCCGTCAGTCCGGCGCCTTCCCTGATGGACCGCCCGTCGCCTACGCCAACGGTGGTGGCGTCGGCTTCGTGCGGCCGAGCACGGGAGACGGGGACCTGAACGCTCCCGACTCGTTCAAGACGCCCGGCCAGCTCGTCATCAAGCTCCAGACCGGCACGCCGATCTCGATCGAGGCGACCGCGAACGAGTCGAAGATCGAGGCCGGCGACGAGGTCGACTTCTCCGCGGTCGTCTCCGCGCCCGCGGGCCTGGTCCCGACGGTTCGCTGGGGCTTCGACGACGGCGGCGGCGCCCAGGGCGAGAACGCAAGCCACACCTTCAAGAAGCCGGGCACCTACGACGTCGTCGCCACCGCGACGACCCCCGAGGACCGGACCGGGTCCTCCGACGTGATCACGATCCAGGTCGGCGAACCGAAGGACAAGGGCCCCGATCGTCGCGGCGGCGGCAAGGACAAGGACGACGACGCACCCGACAGCGGGTCCTCGGAGGGAACGGGCGGCCAGGACGGCGGCACGGGGACCGGGACCGGCTCAGGGACCTATCCGACAGCGCCCGTCGCCCCCGGCGCGACCCCGCCGATCGCTCCCACCCAGCCGCAGGACGAGGGTCGCGACAAGCCCGACCGTGAGACGTCCAGCGGCGAGGAGGTCACCGGCGAGGTGCTCCAGGACGCGGGTGCCATCGCTGCGCCCGAGGAGACGGATCCGGCGAAGAAGGAGCCGGCGCCGCCCACGGCTCGGACCGGCAGCGAGCACTCCGACGGCTTCGGGGTGCCGGGTGCCGCGCTGGGCGGGATGGCCGTGTTGGCGCTGTTCGGAGTTGGTGCGCTCGGCCAGGCTGGCAAGATCCGGCTGGACTCCATGCTTTGGCACGCGAACAGGCTGGTGGGACGCTGATGGACCTCGAGCAGCTCCTATTCGACATCTCAGAGGCGCTGCGCGTGCCGGTTCTCGTGCTCACCGTCCTCGCGCTGGCGGTGATCGTCGTCGAGATCGGGGCTCTGGTCGTCGAGCTGCTGCAGCGCCGCGGGCGCAGCCGCCGGCGGCTCGAGAGCACGGTCGAGCAGGTCATCGCCGCTCTGCGCGGCGGTGACGTTGCCGGCGCCCAGGCGGTTGCGGCGCTGGCCGGCAGCAACGGGGCGACGCGCGATGCTCTCAAGGCGATCGTCGGCGAGGCGGGTTCGCCGAACGCCGAGACGAACGTGGCCAAGGAGCTCGCCGACTACGACTACCGCAACCTGAGAAGGCTCGAGCGCTCGCGGATCATGGTCCGGATGGGGCCGGCGCTCGGCCTCATGGGGACGCTGATCCCGCTGTCACCGGCGCTCGCGGGCCTGGCCTCGGGGGATGTCGACACGCTCACCGAGAACCTCCGGGTCGCCTTCAGCGTCACGGTCGCCGGGCTCATGGTCGGTGCGTTCGCGTTCGGGATCTCGCTAGTCCGTGACCGCCTCTACGGCCAGGACTTCACCGACGTCGAGTTCATCGCCACCCGGCTGATGCCGGTGCTGCAGGACCCGGGCTGGGGAGCGCCCGCCCAACCGGCGCAAGGGGTGCAAGGGGTGCAAGGGGCGCAAGGGGCGCAACCGATGCCGCCGGCCCACGAGATCCCCCACGCCGCTCATCACGCGCCGGCGCCCCCTCCGGACGCGACCGGGACGGTCATGCGATGAGGATGTCCTCGCGCGCCCATCGGCATGAGGACCGCGGCGGCGACCCGCTGGATGGTCTCGTCAACCTCTTCGACCTGGGCATCGTCCTCTCCGTCGCCTTCCTGCTCGCTGCCCTCTCCTCGGCCGACCTGACCAAGGTCCTGACCGACAGCGAGGCCGCGAAGGCCGCGGCCGCCGCGGCGAACGCCGTCACCGAGCAGCCGGACGAGGTGACGAAGGAGATCCAGCTCGACCCCGGCGAGAAGGTCGTCGGCAACGGCGAGGAGATCGGCCGCGTCTACCGCCTCGAGGACGGCACGACCATCATCGTCCGGCCGAAGGACGAGACGGGCGTGGTCGGCGAGGGCGGCACCGTCGAGGGCAACGAGGTCCCGGAGGGCTCGACGACGCCGTAGCGCGCCGCTCCCGCCGAGCGTCCCCGCCCGAACCCTCGAACGTACGTCGTTGGGCGCCTTCCGTCCCCGGCCGAACCCTCGAACGTACGTCTTTGGGCGCTATGAGCACCCATTCCGTACGTTCGGCGCTGTGCGCCGAGGCTTCATCGCGCGACCAGCGCCACACATTCGCAATCGCAAGTCCCTGAGACCAGCGATTGCGACGGGATGGGGCGACCGGCGGCCACCAAGACCCCCGGCCCAACCTCCCTTCGGCGCCCATCGTGAAGCGCGGGGCGCGGAAACCACGCACAGCGGGGTCGATGCGGCCCGCGCCTGAAGCAGAACCGCCCACCGAAGCGACTCGGGGCGCAAGAACCACGCCTGACGTGGTTGACGCGCCCCGCGGGCGAATCTCGCCACACATTCGCAATGGCAAGTCCCCGGGACCAGCGATTGCTCGAACGTACGTCGTTGGGCGCCATGGGGACCCATTTCGTACGTTCGGCGTCGAGGGGGGGTGCGGCGTCGAGGGAGGGGTGCGGCGGTGCGTTCCCGCCGAAGGGTGCGGCGTCGTCGAACGGCGCGCGCTAGCCGCCGAGCAGGACCGACGACATCGCCTCGGCGGCGGCCGGGTAGGCGTAGCGGTCGCTCGCTCCAGGATCCGGACCCTCGAGCTCGCCGCGGACGAGGGCGCTCAGCGCCGCGGCGATCGCCTCCGGGTCGTCGGCGCGGACGATCGGCGAGACGCCGGCGTCGGCGGCGATGCGGCCCGCCTCCGTCCCGGCGGCGAGGGCGAGGATGGGGGTTCCCGCCGCGAGGTACTCGAAGAGCTTGAAGTTGACGAGCTGGGAGCGGGTGGGCTGCGCGAGGAGGAGGAGCGCGTCCGCCCGGCGCTGCAGGGCGAGCGAGAGCTCGCGCTCCATCGATCCGAGGAGCGACACCTTCACGCTGCTCCCGCCGGCGCCCTCGAAGCCCTCGAAGAGCGCGCGCTCGTCCGGGGTCAAGGGGCCCGCCACCGCGACCTCGAGCCGCTTCGCCTCCTCCGGAGCGGTCGACGCCAGCCTCCCGAGCGCTTCGGCGAAGGGCCGCGGGTCGCGCCCGTAGCTGCCGAAGCGACCCGTGTAGAGAAGGGACAACCGCTCGGGGTCGAGCAATCCCTCGACCGCGGCCTCGGCCTCCGGCCCGGGATCGGAGTCGGGGTCCCAGGCGTTCGCGATCACCACCGGATCGGCGATGCCGCGCGAGCGCAGGTCCGTCGCGGCGGGCTCGGAGACGCAGACGACGGCGTCGGCCGCCCCGAGCCGCCGCCGCTCGAGCCGCTCGTCGAGCCGGTGCTGCAGGCCGGTGGGGAAGGGGGGGCGCAGCGGCTCGAAGGTCCAGGCGTCGCGGATGTCGGCGACCCAGCGCGCCCCCTTTCGCTGCAGCGCCGCTCCGACCGTGTGGGCGGACTCCGGTGGGGAGGTGGTGAGGACGGCGTCGAATGGGCGTTCGCGGTGGGCGGCGAGCGCAGCCCGGCGCGCGAAGGGCGCCCACGCGACCGCCAGCGGCTCGGGCACGATCACCTTGCTCAGCGGATGCGGCCTGCCCGTGTAGGAGTCGGAGTCGAACAGCGAGTCGACGTGGTCGTGCCCGGCCATCCGCGCCCGCCAGGTCTGCATGTCGAAGCTGCGAATCACGCGGATGCGCTCCCCGCTCGCGGCTGCGCCGGGCCCCTCGCCATCGCCCGCGCCGAACGCCCCCGTCGTCACAACGCTCACATCCCAGCCGAGCCGCGCCAGCCATTTCGCCATCGCCGCCGGGCGCTGCGCACCGGTGTCGCGGGTCGGCGGGTAGAAGTAGGAGACGAGCAGCAGGGAGCCGAGTCGCGCGGGGCTCACGCGGCCGCCCCGAGCTTGCCGCGACGGGCCGCGATGGCCTGGGCGTAGGCGTCGTCCATGCGATCCAGTAGCGCCGGCCACGCCCACTCCCGCTCCGCCTTGGCGCGTCCGGCTTCGCCGCGTCGCTCGCGCCCCAGGGGGCCGGCATCCACCATCGCGTCGAGCGCCTCGGCGACGGCCGCGGAGTCACCGGCGGGGACCAGCGTCCCGGTCTCGTCGTCGACGACCGCCCGCACGCCTGGGTAGTCGGTGGCGACGACCGGCAGGCCGCAGGCCATCGCCTCGATGAGGACGATCCCAAACGACTCCGGCGGCTCCGTCGTCAGCACGAACAGGTCGGAGGCGCGCAGCACGCGCGGCAGCTCCGGGTGGGGGACCTTGTCGAGGAAGTGGACGCGCGCCCCGACCCCGGCCGCTGCGGCGTCGGCCTTGAAGCCCTCGAGGAGCTCACCGCCGCCGGCGACGAGCAGGTGCAGGTTCTCGGCGCGCGTGCGGGCGAGCGCCTCGATCGCGACATCGAGGCGCGTGAAGTGATGGGCGCGATCGAGCGTCGCCACGAACGAGGCGACGACGGCGTCGTCGGGGATCCCGAGCTCCGTGCGCAGCGTCTCCGCCTCGCCCTCCGGGGGCACCGGGGTGAACTGCTCGGCGTCGACCCCGTTCGGCATCTCGATCACCCGCTCGGGGGTGCGCTCGAGCGCCCGGTTCAGGTAGCTGACCGAACGCGCGTGGTCGGCGCTGAGCACGAGGATGCGGTCGGCCGCGCGGATCAACGCCGGGGCGACGGTGTGCTCGTAGGTCTCGAACATGAGCCCGCGTGGGCCCTTCCCCATCAGCCGATTCTTGTAGTGGACGATCAGCGCCGCCGAGCGACGGCGCTTGCTCAGGCGCCCGAGCAGCGTCAGCTCGGAGCCGAAGATGAACGGGTAGTGGATGTGGACGACGTCGAAGGTCTCGAGCCGCGCGAGGCTCGGGATCAGCGGCGCGTTGCCGATGGCCATCACCGGGTCGATCCGGTGGACGATCGCCTCGCCGGGGTCCGGAGCCTCGCCCTCGGCGGCAGCGGTGAAGACCTCGACGTGGTTGCCGCGCTCGGCCTGACCGCGCGCGAAGCGGTAGGCGGTGTTGCCCGCGCCCCCGGGATAGGGCGGGAACGTGGCGGTCAGATGGGCGATCCGGAGGGCCACAGGGGGCGTGACGATAACGAGCCTCATCCGGACATCCGATCCGCGCTCCCTGTTGGCAAGGCTGTGTGAGAGGTGGCAGGGACTGAGCGGGCCTTTGACGAAGGCACTTGCATTTTGCAAGTATGGCCTCATGAACTTCTTCGCAACCATCCCCGTCTCTGACCTCGAACGCTCCCGCGCCTTCTACACCGCGCTCGGCTGGCGCATCAACGACGACATGTCCGATCAGAACGGCGCCTGCGTCGTCATCACCGAGGGCGTGCATCTGATGATCGCCCGCCGCGACTTCTTCGAGAGCCTCGGCGACGGGAGCAAGGAGACGGGCGACCCGGCGACCACCTCGCTGGTGGCGTTCGCCTTCGACTTCCCGACCCCCGAGGAGCTGGATGCCTTTCTCGCGAAGGCCCAGGCGGCCGGCGGCAAGATCCACGACACCGACGATTACGGCTTCATGGTCCAGCGGCCGTTCGAGGACCCCGACGGCAACCAGTTCGCGCCCTTCTGGGTCAACCCCGACGCGGATGACGCGCCGACGGTGTGACCGACGCCTCCGTCGACGACGATGGAAATGCGGGCCTGGCGGCTGCCGTCGACCTCCTCGGCAAGCGCTGGGCCCTGCTCGTCGTCGGTTCCCTGCTCGACGGCCCCAAACGGTACGGCGATCTCCAGCGGGAGCTGGGAGCGCCGACGAACATCCTCGCCACGCGCCTGAAGGAGCTACAGGACGCCGGCGTCCTCTACCGGCTCCCGCTGGCCCACAACCAGCGGGCGTATGCCCTCACCGAGCGCGGCGTGGACCTGAAGGAAGCGGTGGAAGCGCTGGCGCGCTGGGGCGAGGCCGGCTAGCCCGAGCTAGTCGGTTGCGCCGACGAGGCGCTCAATGCCGGACTCCTCGATCGTCCTCCGCAGCCCTTCCTCGAGGCCGATCTCCGGCTCCCAGCCCAGGATCGCGCGCGCCTTGCTGATGTCGGGTTGACGCACCTGCGGGTCGTCGACCGGGAGCGCCTCGTAGACGATCTCCGAGCGCGACCCGGTGACCTTGATCACCGTCTCGGCGAGCTGCTGCAGCGTGTACTCGTCGGGGTTGCCGATGTTGATGGGCAGGTGCGCCTCGGACTCCATCAGCGCGATCAGCCCGCGGACGAGGTCCTCGACGTAGCAGAAGCTGCGGGTCTGGCTGCCGTCGCCGAAGACGGTCAGGGGCTTGTCCTGGAGCGCCTGGCGCAGGAAGGTGGATACGGCCCTGCCGTCGTGGGGGCGAACACGTGGGCCATAGGTGTTGAAGATGCGAACGATGTGCGTGTCGACGCCCTGCTGTCGGTGGTAGGCCATCGTCAGCGCCTCGGCGTAGCGCTTCGCCTCGTCGTAGACCCCGCGGGGGCCGATCGGGTTGACGTGGCCCCAGTAGCTCTCGGGCTGCGGGTGGATCTGCGGGTCGCCGTAGACCTCCGAGGTCGAGGCCAGGAGGAAGCGGGCGCGCTTCTGCTTGGCGACGCCGAGCATGTGGTGCGTTCCATACGAGCCGACCTTGAGCGTGTGCAGAGGCAGCCGTTGGTAGTCGATCGGGCTTGCGGGGGAGGCGAGGTGGTAGACGAAGTCGACCGGCTCGTCGATCCGCACGAACTCGGTGATGTCGTGGTTGTCGAAGACGAAGTCCGCGTCGCGGATGTGGCTGATGTTGTAGAGCGAGCCCGTCTCGAGGTTGTCGAGGCAGATGACGCGGTGCCCTGCCTTCAGCAGGTGCTCGCAGAGGTGGGAACCGAGGAATCCGGCTCCGCCGGTGACGACGCAGGTGCTCATGCGGCGCGACGATACCGGGGGGCGTCACCCCCCGGCTCGCGCACGTCGTACTCGACTACTTGACGACCTTGACCTTGCAGGACTTCTTGGACTTGTTGCCGAGCTTGTCCTTGGCCTTGACCGTGATCTTCTCGGTCCCCGGGCGCTTGGTGTCGATCCGGATCTTGGACTTCGGCTTCTTCTTCAGACCGGCGCCCTTGTCCTTGGCCTTCACCTTCACGAAGGCCTTCGAGCCCTGCTTCACCTTCTTCGGGCAGCTCAGCTTCAGCTTCGGGCCCGTGCCGTCGGCGAGCACCTCGCCGGACGAGTCGGAGTAGGGGGTCGTCACCGTGCTCTCGGGCGCCTCGACGTTGGCCGGGATGATCGTCTGGGAGCGGACGCGGTAGGTCCACGTGCCGTCCGTCTCGCCCTTGCCCGGGAACGTGAACGTCGGCGCGGTCAGCGCCTCGGCTCCCGCGACCGGCGACCAGGTGGCGCCCTTGTCCTTGGAGTGCTCGAGCGTGAACGTCGACTGCTTGGCCTCGGTACCACGCCAACTCAGGGTCAGATCACCGCGCGTCTGGTCCTTGTCGGGAACGGGCACGGTCGGCCGCAGGTAGGGGACCTCCTCGTACTGCTGCTGCAGCCGTGGGACGTCCTGCTGCAGGATGAACCCCTGGTTGGCCACCGCCTGCACCGCCGGCGCGGTCTTGTCGACGTAGTCGCCGTAGTCGGTGTAGAGGCTCTGCAGGGTCGAGTCCGGCAGCACCTCGGAGGAGCCGAGCAGCCCGCAGAAGGCTGACAGCGGCGGGCCTCCCGCCTCCGCGGCGTTGACGCCCGTGTTCACCTCGACGGGGACGTCGACCGCCGGCAGGCGGATGCCGCCCTTGCCGATCCCGTACTGGTCGCGCTCGAGCGTCGTCGGGTCGGTGTAGACACCGCGCGGGCCGATCGGCGGCGCTGCGCCGCCACCCGACCACGTCACGAGATCGGAGATCGCCGAGTTGACGACGAACGGCCACTGCACCCGCGAGAGCGGGAACTTCTGGCAGTCGACGTCGAGCGTGCCGAGATCCCTGGTCAGCGGTCCCTCCGCGTTGTCCCAGGCCATCCGCGGCAGGTGCGAGCCGCCGGCAACCTCCCACTGGCGGTAGGTGCTGTTGTCGGCCTCGGTCCGCTGGGTGCGGTTCTCGGTCTCGGAGATCACCCGGATGGCCTTCTCCGGCCGGTCGTCGCGCAGCTCGCCGGTGGAGACAGTGATCAGGAAGGCGTCGACGAGCTCGTGCAGCGGCTGGATCTGGTTGTAGTAGGCGCTCATCCGGCTTCCGGACTGCGACTCACCGGAGGCGATGATGGTGGTCGGCGTCATCCCCGGGAGCGGGTCGGCGCCGTTGCCGGCATCGAGCAGCGACTTGATCCCCTCCGAGAAGATGTCGAACGAGAGCGCGTCGCTGTCGGTCTGCGGGTTCGGGAGCGGGTCGGGGTTGACGAGGTCGCCGTAGCGCGTCGGGTTGAAGCCCTTGAGGGCGTTGATGCCGACGTTCTGCGCCGAGATGCCGACCCACGCGTAGCCGTTGTCGATCAGGTACTGCGGATCGCCCATCCAGTTCCACTCGACGTCGAAGCCGGCGGTGACGTTGAGCCACTCGACGACGACGGTCCCGTTGAAGTCGGCGGGGTTCGCGGGGCGGCGCACGATCATCCGCGTCCGGTAGGGGAACTTGCCGTCGCTGTTGGGCCCGCCGGTGGTGATCTTCGTGCCGGTGACGTTGATGGCGCCCGTGCGGTCGTAGCGGAAGGCGTCGCCGGAGTACTCGTACTCCTCCTCGACGTATCCCTTGGAGGCGAGGTCGATGTCGGTGGCGAGGAACGGTGTGTTGCCGGGGCCGGTCGGCTGCGGCCCGTAGACCGTCGGCGTCTCGACGTCGCCGAGCCCGGCGAATGCCGGCTGCGCGGTGAAAGCCATGACGATCGCCACGGCGATCGCTCCGATCCAGGTCCTCTTCGTCATCTCGCTCCTCCCAAGGGGCCCCAGGCTCCACCGGCCGTCCGGCGGATCTCTTCAGCCTGAGTCAGGGCCGGGACTCAAGCAGACCGGCGCGCGCTTTGCGCAGGTACCCGGCGGAGGGGAGGGATGGGTCAGCGCCCAGCGCCGCGCACGCGCACGTTGAGCGAGCCGGAGGCGGGATCGGATTCCGCGGCTGTGGCTGTGGCGGTGACGGTGGCGCGACCCCGCTTCGTCGCCTCCACCTTCAGGTTGAGCCGCACGGTTCCGCTCGCCGCGAGCTGATCGGGCGCGCATCGGACCGTGCGCCCGTTGCCGCCGCACACGCCGCTGCCGGAGAGGAAGCGCTGGCCCTGCGGGAGCCTGGCCGTGACATCGAGGTCGGTGGCGGCGTCCGGCCCAGCGTTCGAGAGGTCGATCACGTAGGTGAGCTTCTTGCCGGCCCTCGGCTTCTTGGTGCCCGCCGAGAGCTTCATGGCGAGCGATGAGGACGCGGGTACGACGGGTGGATCGGGCGGGGGTGAAGCCGCTGCGGTTGTGAATGTCCGGTCGGCCGTCCGCGAGGTCCCGACGGCGTTGGTCGCGACGAGGCGGTAGTGGTAGGTGGTGGCGGGCTCGAGGCCGGACAGGCCGGAGCTGACGGGTACGTCCGCTACCCCGTCGCCGGCGTCCGCAGGCGTGGTCGGGATGGAGGAGCCGTACGCGTCCGTCGTCCCGTACTGGAACTCGTAGGTGGTGCCCTGCGCCTGCGGGTTGACCGCTCCGCTGAGGGTCGCTGAAGTCTGTCCGACGGCGCTCGCCCCATCGGCGTCGACTTCCGGGCGCGCGTAGTAGATGGTCAGCGAGGGGACGCCGGTGGAATCGGCGGAGAGCGTTCCGTCGCTGGGAACGAGGCTGGAGCCCGCTCCGCCGCCACCGCCCGAGAAGCCGCCACCGCCACCACCAGCGCCGAAAACACCACCGCCACCGCCCCCGCCACCGCCGGGGTTGTCGCTGTAGCCCCCCGCGCCGCCGCCGGCGCCCGCGCCGCCGCCGCCGCTCGCGGCGCCGTTGTGGCCCGCACCCCCGCTCCCCGCAGCTCCCGAGGTTCCGCCCGCACCGCCCCAGCCGCCGGAGTTGGCGTCGCTGCCGGCGGCCCCGACGTCGCCGTCGCCCGAGGGAAGTGCGCCGGCCGCCCCGCCGTCGCCCCCGGGCACGGGGCTCCCCGAGTCGGTGGAGCCGCCACCACCGCCACCACCGGCGGCCACCAGCAGCCGTGAGGCGAGCGTCGATGGCGCTGAGGGGCAGCTCGACGCGGTGCGGGAGCAGGTCCGCAGATCGGTGGCTCCTCCGCCCGAGCCGGCGGCTCCCCCGCCCCATCCGGCGCCGCCGCCGACACCGCCGCCGTTGAAGACCGCTGCTCCCGCAGCCGTACCGAACGCGTCGGAGCCTCGTCCGCCCACGTTCACGTAGAGCACCTGCCCGGAGTTGACCGCGAGCTGGGCCTTGATTCGCGCGCCGTCACCACCGGAGCCGCCCGGTACGCCGTAGTAGTCCCCGCCATTGCCGCCGGGAGCGCCGACGGCGATCACCCCGATG
>JAXLSW010000027.1:0-48834 GCA_046330415.1 Solirubrobacterales bacterium
TCCCTAGAAAGGAGGTGATCCAGCCGCAGCTTCCGCTACGGCTACCTTGTTACGACTTCACCCCAATCACGAACCCCACCTTCGACGGCTCCCTCCACAAGGGTTAGGCCACCGGCTTCGGGTGTTGCTCGCTTTCGTGGTGTGACGGGCGGTGTGTACAAGGCCCGGGAACGTATTCACCGCAGCATTGCTGATCTGCGATTACTAGCAACTCCATCTTCATGGAGGCGAGTTGCAGCCTCCAATCCGAACCGAGACGCACTTTTTGGGATTCGCTCCACCTCGCGGTATTGCAACCCTCTGTATGCGCCAATGTAGCACGTGTGTAGCCCTGGACATAAGGGGCATGATGACTTGACGTCGTCCCCACCTTCCTCCGGTTTGTCACCGGCAGTCTCCTATGAGTCCCCAACTGAATGCTGGCAACATAGGACGGGGGTTGCGCTCGTTGCGGGACTTAACCCAACATCTCACGACACGAGCTGACGACAGCCATGCACCACCTGTGAATCTGCCCCGAAGGGAAGCCATATCTCTATGGCGGTCAGATACATGTCAAGCCCAGGTAAGGTTCTTCGCGTTGCGTCGAATTAAACCACATGCTCCGCTGCTTGTGCGGGCCCCCGTCAATTCCTTTGAGTTTTAGCCTTGCGGCCGTACTCCCCAGGCGGGGCACTTAGTGCGTTAGCGACGGCACGGGAGGAGTCGACACCTCCCACACCTAGTGCCCATCGTTTACGGCGTGGACTACCAGGGTATCTAATCCTGTTCGCTCCCCACGCTTTCGCGCCTCAGCGTCAGTAACGTCCCAGCAAGCTGCCTTCGCTATAGGTGTTCCTCCTGATATCTGCGCATTCCACCGCTACACCAGGAATTCCACTCGCCTCTTCCGTACTCTAGATCAACAGTATCCACCGGCTTTCGAAGGTTGAGCCTTCGACTTTCACAGCAGACTAATTGATCCACCTACGTGCTCTTTACGCCCAATGATTCCGGACAACGCTCGCTCCCTACGTATTACCGCGGCTGCTGGCACGTAGTTAGCCGGAGCTTCTTCTGAAGGTACCGTCAATCAGCACGGCTATTCACCGGACAACCTTCGTCCCACCTGAAAGAGGTTTACAACCCGAAGGCCGTCTTCCCTCACGCGGTGTTGCTGCGTCACGCTTTCGCGCATTGCGCAAGATTCCCCACTGCTGCCTCCCGTAGGAGTCTGGGCCGTGTCTCAGTCCCAGTGTGGCTGATCGTCCTCTCAGACCAGCTACCCATCGCAGCCTTGGTAGGCCGTTACCCCACCAACGAGCTAATGGGCCGCGGGCCCCTCCCAATGCGGAGGCCGAAGCTTCCTTTGCACGACATCCTCGTGAATGTCGGACACATCCGGTATTAGCCCGAGTTTCCTCGGGTTGTCCCGGTCATCGGGGTAGGTTACCCACGTGTTACTCACCCGTTCGCGGCTCTGCCCCAGGGCAAGCCCTGGTTCGTCGCTCCACTTGCATGTGTTAAGCACACCGCCAGCGTTCGTCCTGAGCCAGGATCAAACTCTCCGTAAAAAGTGACTTGAGGGTTTCAATCCCTGCAGATGGGTCACAACTACAGGGTTCCTCTGTCTTACTGAGAGTTGTCATGTCTTGGCTTAACCGGCCGGCACTTACACGTGTGCACGGCCGACATGACAGGTTGTTCGTTCATATGCCCGGTCACGCCGCTGGCGACGGACCGGGTCGGACTCGATGCATCAGGCAGATCGAGATCTGCCGATACATGCGCTGCTCAGTTTTCAAAGACCGTCGCGATCCGGTCGGGTGATTCCCGAGCGGCGGATCGACTGCCCCGGAGGGCGGCGGAGCACTATAGCGATCTGCAGGCGTCGTGTCCAGCCGAAATCCAAGAACGGCCCGGATTTCAGCGCAGGCGCGCGAAACGCCGCTTGCCCAGCTGCAGGACGCGGCCCTCCAGATCGGCCTTCGGCACATCGATGGGTTCCGCGTCCAGGCGCTCCCCCTCGAGCTTGACGGCCCCCTGGCCGAGCATGCGTCGCGCCTCCGAGCCGCTGATCCCGAAGGCATCTCGCAGGAGCGCCGGCAGGTGCACGGGGTCGCCGTCGCCGATCGTCACCTCGGGGATGTCCTCGGGGACGGAGCGCTCGCGATGGACCCGGTCGAAGTGCGCCTGACCCTCCGCCCCCGCACCGGGGCCGCCGAAGCGATCGCAGATTCGCCGCGCCAGCTCCTCCTTCGCGTCCATCGGCTTGCGATCGGGGTCCAGCTGCTCGCCCAGCAGCAGCTCCCAGTACTGACCGAGCGCCGAGTCGGGGACGCTCATCAGCTTCCCGAAGATCTCGGCGGGCGGCTCGGTCACGCCGACGTGGTTGCCGAGCGACTTGCTCATCTTCTTGCGGCCATCGGTGCCGGGAAGGATGGGCATGGTCAGGATGAGCTGGGGCCGCTGCCCGAACGAGGTCTGGACGTCGCGGCCGAAGAGCAGGTTGAACTTCTGATCGGTTCCGCCGAGCTCGATGTCCGATTCGACTGCGACCGAGTCGTAGCCCTGCAGCACCGGGTACAGGAGCTCGAGCAGCGAGATCGGCTCGGCCGCCGCCATCCGGTTGGTGAAGTCGTCGCGTTCCAGCAGGCGGGCGACGGTGAAGCGCCGGGCCAGCGCGAAGAGCTCGGCGCTCGGCATGTCCAGCCACTCGGAGTTGAAGCGAACCTCGGTCAGCTCGGGGTCGAGGACCTTGAAGGCCTGCTCCTGGAACGTGGTCGCGTTGGCGTCGATCTGCTCGGGGCTGAGCTCCGGGCGCAGCGACGAGCGCCCGCTGGGATCGCCGACGCGGGCGGTGTAGTCGCCGATGATCACCACCGCCTGGTGGCCGGCCGCCTGGAACTGCCGCAGCTTCTCGAGCACGACCACGTGGCCCAGGTGGATATCGGCGGCGGTCGGATCGATGCCGAGCTTGACCCGGAGCGGACGGCCCTCCGCGAGGCGCTCCTCGAGGCCGCCCGCGGGCAGCGCGTCGACGGCACCGATGGTCAACTCTGAAGCCCCCGCGGAGGCTTGAACCTGCGAATCCGGCATCTGGGCAATGCTAGACTCACGCACCGCCCGGGGGCGCATGGAGGCGCTGGGCTGACCACGGCCGCTCCGGCTGTAGAGATACGGAGCTAAGCGACCCGAGCGGTCGGCCCGGAGGTCACCCGCGGATGCCTCTCCCCCCGGCTCTGCATCCCATGTCCACCAGCGGCGAAGACACCAACGGGTCCGAGGGCGCCGACGAGCGCACCCAGCAGGGATCCTCGAAACCCGGGTCCGGGGAGTTCGACGACCTCTTCACGGGCAAGCGCCTCGATCGCCCGGAGGCCGACACCGGCGAGCACGCCGAGGCACCCGAGGCGGCGACGTCATCTGCCCCAGCGGACCCCGGGAGCGGAAACGGCACCGAGGCCGACGAGCCGGAACCGCTCGAGAGCGGCGACGGCGGCCACGGTGACGATGGTGACGACGACTCGGGCGCCGAGCCGGCCGAGAGCGACACCGGGCCGGCGGCCGATGAGAGCCCCGACGCAGAGGGTGAGAGTGAAGAAGCCGCAGCCGAGTCCGAGGACGAGGACGATCTCGAGAGCCTGACCGGCGCGGCGCTCGCGAAGGCGCAGGCTCGCCAGCGCGGAGCGGAACGCAAGGCGAAGCGCGCCTCCAAGCGCGAAGCCAGGAAGCGGAGGCTGAAGGCTCGCTTCGACCGTGCTCGCGGCTACGAGCCCGAGCCGACGCCGCAGGAACGCCTCAGCGCCGAGCCGGACGGCCCCCCGAAGCCGAAGCTGAAGAAGCTCCGCCTCGCCCTCGTCACCCTGGGTCTCGCCGTGCTCGCTCTCGTCTCCTGGGTCTTCGGCGTGATGATGGCGGTCGCGCAGGATCTGCCCAGCCTCGAGGCGCGGGCGCAGTACGAGAAGGCCGCCAACTCAGTGGTCTACGCCAACGACGGCAAGACGGAGCTGACGACCCTGACCGGCAACGAGAAGCGGATCCTCGTGGACTCCGAGGAGATCTCCCCCGTCATCAAGCAGGCCGTCGTCGCGATCGAGGACGAACGCTTCTACGAGCACCGCGGCGTCGACTACCTTGGCATCGCCCGCGCTCTGCAGCAGGACATCGTCTCCGGCGGAGCCGTCCAGGGCGCCTCGACGATCACCCAGCAGTTCGTCAAGAACGCGCTCGAGGCGCAGGGCTCCCGAACCGTGCTGCAGAAGCTCCGCGAGGCGGCGATCGCCTACCAGATCGAACGTCAGTGGTCGAAGGACAAGATCCTCACCAACTACCTCAACAACATCTACTTCGGCCACGGCGCCTACGGGATCGAGGCCGCCGCCAAGACCTACTTCGGATACGACCACCCGGGTTGCGGCGGCGAGGGAGACCGCTGTGCGTCGGTCCTCACCCCGCCCGAGGCCGCGATGCTCGCCGCGCTGATCTCCTCGCCGACCGCCTACGACCCCGCGACGAACCCCGAGGACGCCAAGTCCCAGCGCAACGTCGTCCTCGAGAAGATGCGAGAGCAGGACGTGCTCGAGGTCAGCGACGAGGACTTCCAGGCGATGCTCGACAGCAACGTGCCGATCGCCTCCCACATCGAGGCCCCCACCGAGGATTCGAAGGCTCCCTACTTCACGGACTGGCTGCGCCAGCAGATCGTCGACAAGTATGGGGCGGGGCGGGCGTTCGGAGGCGGCCTGAAGATCACCTCCAGCCTCGATCTCGATCTTCAGGAGGCGGCCGAGCAGGCCGTCGACAACCACCTCTCCGGGGTCGGCCCGACGTCCGCCGTCGTCGCCATCGACAACGGCTCCGGCGAGGTGCTGGCGATGGTCGGTGGGCAGGACTTCGACAGCGCGCCGTTCAACCTGGCCACCAACGGCCAGCGTCAGCCCGGCTCGTCCTTCAAGCCCTTCACGCTCGTGACGGCGCTGAAGCAGGGCCATTCGCCGGACGAGGTCTTCCCGTCTCAGCCCGTGAACATCCCGTTCAAGGCGACGATCATCAAGCACGGCAAGAAGAAGGAGGTTACGGACGAGTACCCGGTCCGCAACTACGACGACAACTACCTGGGGAGCGCGTCGATCCAGACGGCGACCACCTACTCGGACAACTCCGTCTACGCCCAACTCGGGACCGAAGTCGGGACCAAGCACATCGTCGACACCGCCCACGAGCTCGGCATCAACTCGAAGCTCGACGACAACCCGGCCATGATCCTCGGCGGGCTCAAGCACGGCGTCACCCCGCTCGAGATGGCCTACGCCTACAACACCCTCGCCAACGACGGCACGCGAATCAGCGGCACCGAGGCCAGCCGCGGCAACGGCAAGGGGCCGGTCGCGATCAAGTCGGTCACGGCCGAGGACGACGGGGACCAGAAGCCGGTGGCCGACAACGAGGGTGGATCGGGCGAGAACGAGAAGGTCGAGGACCAGGTGTTGGACCCGACGGTCGCGCAGACGACCAGGGACATCCTCCGCACCGTCGTCACCTCCGGCACCGGCAAGCGCGCCCAGGTCGGAGACGACTACGTCTGGGGCAAGACCGGGACGACCGACAACAACGCCGACGCCTGGTTCGTGGGCGCCAACGAGGACATCACGGTCGCCGTCTGGGTCGGCTACCCCGACGGTGCGACGCCGATGGAGACCGAGTTCGGCGGCCTGCCGGTCGACGGCGGGACGATCCCGGCACTGATCTGGCATGACGTCGTCACGTCCTGGGACAGCATCGCCGCGGCGCGCGCAGCCGGCGAGGACGCCGACGACTCCTCCTCCGACGGCAGCGACAGCGGCACCGTCGCACCGGTCACGCCCGCTCCCACCGGCACCGTGACCCCTCCCGTCACGCCGACGGAGCCCGCGCCGACCGCGCCGACGGCTCCTCCCGAGACGCCGGCGACGCCTCCCGCCGCACCAACCGATCCCGCCGGGGGCGGGACCGATCCGGGGACCGGCGGAGCCGTGCCGACGGGCTGAGCCCGGCGCCCTTCAGCCGGCGGGGCGCGAGAGGTGGGCGCTTGCGCTCAGGCAGTAGCGCCACGGCAGATCGACCCCCTTCGTGATCCCGATGCGGGGTCCGGCCGTGATCGCCGGCTCCCCTGCCGAGACGTCCCGGCGGACGATCGAGAACGGGGCCGCGGTGACCGGCGCTCGCGTCTGCCCGAGCTCGATGGCCAGCGCTTCGCAGAGCTTGCCCGGCCCCGAGCAGAGGTCGCTGAGAGCGCGATCGGCGCCCCTCCGGGCACGCATCGCATCGATTCCGCGGGTCGGCTCGAGGGCGCGCACGAGGACCGCGGCGGCGACGCCGTCACGATCGGTGACGACGTTGAACATGCGGTGGATCCCGTAGCAGAGGTACACGTACGCGCGCCCCGGCGGTCCGAAGAGGACCTCGGTCCGCGCCGTCCGGCCGATGAAGGCATGGCAGGCGGGGTCGTCCTCCTCGTAGGCCTCGGTCTCGACGATGGTGCCGCCGACGCCCTCGTGGAGCAGCTCGCAGCCGATCAGGTCCTGAGCCACCTGACGCGGTGGCCGGTCGAAGAACGCCGGGTCGAGGCCGCTCACCGCGTGAGCTCGGCGAGGCTCTCCCTGGCGAGCTCGATCTGGACGCCGACCGCGCTGGAGGAGGTGCCGCCGCGGGAGAGCTTGGAATCGAGCCACGAGCCCTCCGCGAGCACCTCGTAGTACTCGTCGTCGAGCAGCTCGGAGAAGCCGGCGAGCTCGTCGCGGTCGATCTCGGAGAGGCGGATGTCGTTGGCGAGTGCGTGGCGAACGAGGCCGCCCACCACTCCATGCGCCTCCCGGAACGGCATTCCGCGCCGAACCAGCAGGTCAGCGATGTCGGTCGCCGCGGCCATCTCATCGCCGGCCGCCGCCTCCATGCGCTCGCGATCGAAGCTGATCCCCTCGAGCATGCCCGTGAGCGCCCGAAGCGACAGCTCGACGGTGTCGACGGCGTCGAAGAGCGGCTCCTTGTCCTCCTGCAGGTCCTTCGAGTAGGCCAGGGGCAGGCCGTGGAGGATCCCGGCGAGGTTGGTGTAGTCGGACTGCACCCGTGGCGCCTTGGCGCGCAGCAGCTCGGCCGCGTCGGGGTTCATCTTCTGCGGCATGATCGATGAGCCCGAGGAGTACTCCTCGGCCGGCCGGCAGAAGCCGAACTCACTCGTCGACCAGAGCACGATCTCGGAGCCCATCCGCGACATGTGCGTGGAGCAGACCGTGGCGGCGTGCAGGTAGTCGAGCGCGAAGTCCCGGTTCGAGACGGCGTCGATCGAGTTCTCGGCGATGCGGTCGAAGCCGAGCTCGGATGCGGTCGCCTCCCGGTCGAGCTCCCAGTTGAGCCCGGCGAGCGCCCCCGTCCCGAGCGGCATCGCGCCCGCGGCGGCCCCAGCGGCGTCGAAGCGGTCGGCATCGCGGCGCAGCATCCAGAACCAGGCGAGCAGGTGGTGGCCGAGGGAGACGGGCTGGGCGCGTTGCAGGTGGGTGTAGCCGGGCAGGCGCCAGTCGCGGTGGGAGTCGGCGAGCGTCAGCAGGGTTCCCATTGCAGCCGCGAGCAGGTCGACGGCGCGATCGGCGACATCGGCGACGAAGAGCGCCAGATCCGTGGCCACCTGATCGTTGCGGGAGCGGCCCGTGTGGAGCTTGCCACCGAGCGGACCGACGATCTCGGTCAGCCGCCGCTCCACCGCCATGTGGATGTCCTCGTCGGAAGCCTGGAAGGGGAACTCGCCGGCCTCGAGCTCCGCGGCGACGTCGTCGAGCCCGCCGAGCAGCGTCTCGAGCTCGGCGTCGGTGAGGACCCCTGCGCCGAGCAGCGCCCGGGCGTGAGCGCGGGAACCCCGTACGTCGTAGGGAGCCAGGCGGCGGTCGAAGGACAGCGACGCGTTGAGCTCCCAGAAGATGGGATCGGGCTCTTGCTCGAAGCGGGGCACGGCGGCGCAGTCTACGAACGGCGGCGTGCTGCGGGCTAGGCTGCCGCAATGCGCGTGCTCGTCACCGGGGCCACGGGGAAGGTCGGCAATGCCCTGACGCAGCGTCTGGTCGGCCGCGGGGACCACGTCGTCGCGCTGGTGCGGGACCCCGCTTCAGCCGCGATGTCGCTCCCCGAGGAGGTCGAGATCGCCCACGGCGACGTCACCGATCCCGAGAGCCTCCGCTTCGCCGCCGCCGGCGTGGAGGCCGCGTTCAACTGCATGGGCGTATTCGAGCAGTGGGCGGAACCCGATCTCTTCAATCGCGTCAACGCCGAAGGCGCTCGCAACGTCGCGGTGGCCGCCCGGGAGGCCGGGGCGAAGCGCCTCGTCCACACCTCGACCATCGACGTCTTCGATGCACCGCGGGGCGGCACCGTGACCGAGGAGCGAGTCGCGACCCACGAGAAGGGCACCGCCTACGAGCGCTCCAAGCAGCTCGCCGAGCGGCTGATCCTCGCCGAGGCCGCAGCCGCGGACGGCGGGCTCGAGGTCGTGATGGTGAACCCGGCGGCGATCCTCGGGCCCGGCCCCTGGGCGGCCGGCGGCATCGACGACACGATCGCCGAGCTCCTGCGCGGGCGCATGCCCTTCGCCCCTCCGGGCGGCATGAGCATGACCTGGGTCGGTGACGCGGCCGACGCCCACATAGCCGCCCTCGAACGCGGCGCGCCATGCGAGCGCTACCTCGTCACCGGCGGTTACGCGTCGGTGCGCGACATCTGCCGCGTCGCGGTCGAGGAGGCGGGCAGGGGTCGCGTTCCCCTCCCCCTCCCCGAGCGGGCGGCTCGGGCCATCTCACGGGGCGGCGAGGCGGTCGCCGCCCGCACCGGCCGCGCGCCGCTGCTGGCCGCCGGGCAGCTCGAGTTCCTGCTCTGGGAGGCGCGGGCGGACTCCGGCAAGGCGCGCGCGGAGCTCGGGATCGAGCCCCTCGACTGGCGCGATGCCGTGCGCCGGACGACGCGCTGGATACTCGAGTCCGGGCATCTCTGAGCGCAGTGCCGGTGGAGCGGCGCGAGCGACTGCCGCGCCGGGTCACACCGAGTGGTCGAATCCGGCGACGAGATCGCCGGATCAGACCACTCGCCGCATGGCATCCGACCCTCGACAGCCGGGCACCCCGCGGTGTGGGCCGCTCTCGCTCCTAACGGCCGAGGATGTCGCTGAGCTCACGCACGACCCGCTCCTGCCACTCCTCCGGCAGGGCCGGGTAGAAGGGAAGCGCGAGGGAGCGGCGCGAGAAGTCCTCGGCGACCGGGAACTGGCCCTCGCGCCAGCCCCGCTCGCGGTAGACGTCGAGCAGGTGGATGCACGGCAGGTATGGGCGGGCGTCGATCCCGCGCCGGTCGAGCTCGGCGATGACGCCGTCGCGGTCGACGGACTCCGGCAGGCGCAGGACGTAGACGAACCAGCTCCTGCGCTCGGCGCCGCGGTCGGCGAGCGGCAGCACCAGGTCGTCGGGATCGCCGGCGCCCGGATCCGCAGCGCCGATCGCGGCGAAGCGCTCCGAGTAACGGGCCGCGATCGCGGCGCGGGCGGCGAGCATCTCGTCGAGCCGTTCGAGCTGGGCGATCCCGAGCGCGGCCTGGACGTCCGTGATCCGGTAGTTGAAGCCGAGCCGCTCGTGGTCCATGAACTTCATGCCGGGAGCGCGGCCCTGGTTCCGCTCGCTGCGCGCGACGTCGGCGGCGGCGACCGAACCGGAGATCAGCATTCCGCCCTCCCCCGTCGTCATCTGCTTGTTGGCGTAGAAGGCGAAAGCGCTCGGGTTCCCGCGCGAGCCCGCCTCACGACCTTCGGCGTCGACGGTCCCAAGCGCCTGGGCGCAGTCCTCGACGAGGCCGAGCCCGTTTTCGGCGGCGATCCGCTCGAGCTCGGCGATCGCGGCGGGGAAGCCGAAGATGTGGACCGGCAGGAGGCCGCTGATGCCCCCGTCGAGCATCGACTCGACCGCGGCGGGGTCGAGCGTCAGCGTCGCCGGGTCGACGTCGCAGAAGACCGGCTCGGCCCCCTCGAAGAGCAGGCAGTTGGACGAGGCGACGAAGCTGAGCGGGGTGGTGATCACCCGGTCCCCCCCGCGCCAGCCGCGCTCGCGCACCGCCAGGTGGAGCGCGGCAGTGCCGCTCGACACCGCGGAGACGAGCTGCGTCTCGACCCCGACCCGGGCGGCGAAGCCGCGTTCGAACTCGCCGAGCTTGGGACCCAGCGAGAGCATCCCCGAGCGGAGCACCTCGAGGACGAGCTCCTCCTCGCGGGCACCGATCACCGGGCGCGCGAGCGGGATGCGCTCGGCGCTCACCGAGCGGCCGCGGTCCCGCTCGCGGCGGACGAGGCTGCAGCGCGTGGTTGGAAGGCGTACTCGAGGGAGTCGACCAGCGCCTCCCAGCTCGCCTCGATGACGTTCGCGGAGACGCCGATCGAACCCCAGGAGCCCTGGCCGTCGGAGGCGTCCAGGAGCACTCGCGTCACCGCGCCCGTACCGTGGTTCTCGTCCAGGATCCGGACCTTGAAGTTGGTCAGCTCGATGTCGCTGATCTCGGGGTGCTGCTCGGTGATCGCCGCCCGCAGCGCCCGGTCCAGCGCGTGGACGGGGCCGTCTCCCTCAGCCGTGCGGATGTAGCGGCTGCCGTTGACGAAGAGCTTGATCGTCGCCTCGGTCTCGACCCGCCCGTCGGCGTTCTTCTCGACGATCACCCGGAAGCTCTCGAGCCGGAACAGCGGCTCGTAGCTTCCCGCCTCGCGGCGCAGCAGCAACTCGAAGGACGCGTCGGCGGCCTCGTACTGGTATCCGGCGTGCTCCCGCACCTTGATCCGCTCAATCGCGTTTCGGGCGCCGGCGTCGTCGAGCTCGATCCCGGCGTCGGCGGCGCGGCTGACGACCGAGCCTTTGCCGGCGAGCTCCGAGATCAGGATCTCGCGGCTGTTGCCGACCTCCTCGGGCTCCATGTGCTCGAAGGTGGCGGCGTCGGCCTGCACGGCGGCGGCGTGCAGGCCGCCCTTGTGCGCGAAGGCGTTGCGGCCGACGTAGGGCTGATCGGGGCCGGGGACGACGTTGCAGATCTCGTCGACCAGGTGAGCGGTCTCGGTCAGGTGCCGCAGGCGCTCGGGCTCGACGCAGCGGTAGCCGAGCTTGAGCTGCAGCGCGGGGAGCGTCGAGATCAGGTTGCAGTTGCCGGTCCGCTCGCCGTAGCCGTTGACGGTGCCCTGCACGACGCTCGCCCCCGCTCGCACCGCGGCGATCGCATTGGCGACGGCGCACTCGGCGTCGTTGTGGGTGTGGATACCGACGCTCGCGCCCTCCACCCCGGCAACCACCGCGGCGGTCGCCTCGGCGATCTCGTGCGGGAGGCTGGAGCCGTTGGTGTCACACAGGGCGACGTTCTCCGCCCCGGCCTCCACGGCGGTGCGCAGGCACTCGAGCGCGTAGCCGGGGTCGTCGCGCCAGCCGTCGAAGAAGTGCTCGGCGTCGTAGACGACCCGCTTGCCGTTGGCCGCACAGAAGCCGACCGAGTCGGCGATCATCGCGAGGTTCTCCTCGCGCGAGACCTTCGTCACCTTCTCCAGGTGCAGGCTCCAGGTCTTACCGACGAGAGTCACCGCCGGGGCGAAGCATCCGACCAGAGCCGCCAGACCCTCGTCCTCGGCTGCCTCGACCCCGCGGCGGCGAGTCATCCCGAACGCGGCGATCGTCGCCTGCTCGAGCTCCTCGGCGGCGAGCATCTCGAAGAGCTCCATCTCCTTCGGGTTGGAGCTCGGGAAACCGGCCTCGATCATGTCGATGCCGAGCCGGTCGAGGGCGTGGACGACGCGCACCTTCTCGGCCGCCGACAGGGACATGCCCTGGCCCTGCATGCCGTCGCGTAGCGTCGTGTCGTAGAGCTTGACTTCGTTCAAGGGGGTACTCCGATCACCGGTTCACTGCGGCCGGATTCGCGATCCGGCCCGATCGTCCTCGCGCGCGCTGGCGCGATCCGCGGCCGCTAGGCGGCAGCGGAGCCGATAATTCGACTGAGTCGGCTCAGGCGCGTCGGGCGCGAGGAAACGAAGGCGACGAAGCGCATCAGGAAGCGACTTTACTCGGTTCGCCGACCGGGTCGAGCCATTCGGCGTACTCCGGGGCCCGCCCGTGCAGCGCGTCCTCGTACTTCGCCTGGATGGCCCTGGTGACCTCGCCCGGGCAGGTGACGGCATGGTCGTCGATCTCGCGGACCGGGACGAGCTCAGCCGCGGTTCCGGTCAGGAAGATCTCCTCGGCGAGGTAGAGCTCGGAGCGGCTGATGTCGCGCTCGACGACGTCGAAGCCGAGGTCCCGGGCGACCTGGATCACGGACTTGCGGCTGACACCGTCGAGGATCGAGGCGGTGTGCGGCGGGGTCAGGATCTGCCCCTCGCGGACGACGAAGATGTTCTCGCCGGAGCCCTCGCAGACCATCCCGCGGTCGTCGAGGAGGATGGCCTCGTCGTAGCCGGCGTTGGCGCTCTCGGTCTTGGCCAGGATCGAGTTGAGGTACTGACCCGACGCCTTCGCGTGCGGGATCAGCCCCGACGGGGCGATCCGCCGCCACGAGGAGACCTTCGCGCGCACGCCCTTGAGCTTGCTCTCTTCGCCGAGGTAGGCGCCCCAGGGCCAGGTGGCGATGGTCACCTCGACCGGAGAGCTCTTGGCGAACAGCCCCATCTCGCCGTAGCCGCGAAATGCGAGCGGGCGGATGTAGCAGGAGCTGAGCCCGTTGCGCCGGATCAGCTCGTTGGTCGCCTCGCGGAGCTCCTCCACCGGGTAGGGGATCTCGAGGTAGTAGAGCTCGGCCGACTTGTGGAGCCGATCCAGGTGTTCGCGATGACGGAAGACGGCGGGGCCATCGGGCGTCTCGTAGGCGCGGATGCCCTCGAAGACGCCGGTGCCGTAGTGGAGCCCGTGGCTGAGGACGTGGACCTTGGCGTCGTCCCAGTTGACGAACTCGCCGTTCATCCAGATCGTCTCGGCCTTCTCCACTTCGATCACCTCACTTCCGGTCGGGGGCGATCCAGTATTGCGGATGCCTCGGGGCCCGGCGCGGGACTACAGGGACGCGAGAACGGCCTCGGTCATCTCGTCGGTGCCGACGCGCCGCTCGCCGGAGGCGCCGGTGTGAAGGTCGGCGGTGCGGAGGCCATCGCCGAGCGCGGCCTCGACCGCGGCCTCGATCCGTTCGGCCCCCGCGGGGTCGGAGAGGCCGTGGCGAAGCATCATCGCGGCCGAGAGGAAGGTCGCCAACGGGTTGGCGGCGCCGGTGCCCGCGATGTCCGGCGCAGAGCCGTGAACGGGCTCGAAGACCCCGGGACCGTCCTCACCGAGGCTCGCCGACGGGAGCATCCCCAACGAGCCCGTCAGCATCGCCGCCTCGTCGCTGAGGATGTCGCCGAACATGTTCTCGGTGACGATCACGTCGAAGCGGGTGGGGTCGGAGACGAGCTGCATGGCGCAGTTGTCGACGAGGAGGTGGTCGAGCTCGACGTCGCCGTTGTCGGCGCCCAGGCCGGTCACGACCTCACGCCACAGGCGCGAGGTCTCGAGCACGTTGGCCTTGTCGACGGAGGTCACGCGCGGTGTGCCGCCGTCGGCGGCGCGACGCCGCGCGGCGTCGAATGCCGCCAGCGCGATCCGCTCGACCTCGGCCCGCGTGTAGACGCACTCGTCAATGGCGGAGTCAGGCTCGCGGTCCTTACGGCCGAAGTAGATGCCACCGGTCAGCTCGCGGACGACGAGCAGGTCGGTGCCGGCGATCCGCTCGCGACGCAGTGGGCTCGAGTCGAGGAGCGCCTCGATCGGCTTCACCGGCCGCAGGTTCGCGTAGAGGCCGAGCCCCTTGCGGAGCCCGAGCAGCCCCTGCTCGGGGCGCGGAGCATCCGGGTCGGTCGTGTCCCACTTGGGACCGCCGACGGCGCCGAGCAGAACCGCGTCGGAGCGCCTGCACGCGTCCAGGGTCTCGTCGGGAAGGGCGGTGCCGCTCTCGTCGATGGCGATCCCGCCGATCGGATGCTCCTCGTAGCTGAAGGAGCCGACCGCGTCGAGAACGCGCCGCGTCGCCGTCACGATCTCGGGGCCGATCCCGTCGCCGGCGAGGACGACGATGCTCGGTGTCTGCTCAGGGGCGCTCATCGGGCAGCCGGGCACGGTAGCGGGCGTGCCGCGGCGGCGCGGAGCGGCTTCGCCGGAGACCGACGCGAAGTTCAGGGATCGAGGCGAGTAACGTGCCATCGCCGCAGAGACGCGGCCAGACGGACCATCACCCACTCCCATCGGAGGAATGAAGATGCGAAAGACCAACTTGCTCCTGCTCGTCGTCGGCCTGCTCGCCGCCGGCCTGCTCGCCGCCGGCTGCGGCGACGACAGCGACTCCACCAGCGACACGTCGGCCACGATCGAGTCGACGGCGACCGACGACACCGCCGCTACGACCGAGGACACGACCTCCGCCGACACCGACAGCGGCGTCGACACCGATGAGTTCCTGTCCAAGTGCCAGGACGCCGTCGCCGGCACGCCGGCAGAGGATGCCGGCAACCAGATCTGCCAGCAGGCCGCCGACGCGCTCGAGCAGTGCGCGGGCGAGGCGAACGACGACGCCACCATCCAGGCCTGCCAGGACGCGGCCGATCAGGCCGTCAAGCAGCTCGAGGCCACCGCGGGCTAACCACCCGGCCGACGGCGCCGGCTCGTCCGGCGCTCCGATCTGACCACCCGGCGCCGGCCTTCGAGCCGGCGCCGGTCGGTCTGGGCCCGTCCGCTCAGTCGCCGTCCCCGCCCACGGGCTTGCGGGCGGAGATGTTGAGCCGGACGTAGTCGAGCTCGGGATCGGGTCCCAGGCGGTCCATCACCGCGTCGAGAAGCTCGCCGCGCAGTTCCTCGGGGAGCAGCTCGGAGTGCGCGACCAGGCAGACGCTGCGGATGAACTCCCGCGGCTCGGGTGGATGGACGGGGCGCGGCTCCAGCGTGCAGCTCACGTCCTCGAAGCCGAGCCCGGTGAGGATGCGCTCCGTCTCGTCCGGGGAGGCGAAGCGGTGCGGTTGGAAGTCGCCGATGTGGGAGGCGAGCTCGGCACGCTCGCCCACGACCTCGGCGACGGCAGCGTAGAAGCGGGCCACGTTGCCCTCTCCCCCGCACTGAGCCTCGATCCTGCCACCGGGCCGCAGAGCCGAGCGCAGGCGCTTGAAGAGCCGCTCGTGGTCGGTGATCCAGTGGAAGACCGCGTTGGAGAACACGGCGTCGGCCGCTTCATCGAGGTCGAGGTCGAGCAGGTCGGAGTGGATGTAGCTCACGCGCTCCTCGCCCAGCAGCGCCCGCGCCTCGGCGACCATCGCCGCCGAGCCGTCGACCGCGATCACCTCGCCGCGGGGCAGCGCATCGAGGAGGACCTCGGTGACCCGCCCGCTCCCGCATCCCGCGTCGAGGACGGTCTCGTCACCGCGCAGGCCGAGGCGGGCGACGACGGGGCGCGCCCACTCCTGCTGCGGCGTCGAGACGCGGTCGTAGGTGCCCGCGTCCCACTCGCGGGTGCCGGAGCCGGCACCCGCCTGGACGTTGGTGCCCATCGGAGCCTCCTCAGATCGCGGTGGTCGGCTGTCCGAGCATCGGGTGCTCGGCCTCGTACGCATCGATCGCCGCGTCGTTCTGAAGCGTGATCGAGATCTCGTCGTGGCCGCCGAGCAGGCGGTGGCGCACGTCCTCCTCGATCTCGAAGCGGATGACGCCGCCGGCGTAGTCCACGGTCTGATCGTCGAGGTCGATGCGCGCCTCACCGGCCTCCGCGATCCCACGGCAATGCTCCGCCGGGAGGATCACGAGCAGGAGACCGTTCTTCGACGCGTTGGCGTAGAAGATGTCCGAGAAGGAGGGCGCGATGACGGCCTTGAAGCCGAAGTCGGCGATCGCCCAGACGGCGTGCTCACGCGACGACCCGGAGCCGAAATTGGCGCCGGCGACGAGCATCGGGTTCGGCTCGAGCTCGATCTCGCCGTCGCGGATCCAGTCGTAGAACAGGAACTCGCCGAAGCCGGTCCGCTCGATCCGCTTGAGGAACTGCTTGGGGATGATCTGGTCGGTGTCGACGTCGGCCCGGTCCAGGACCGAGACCTTCCCTTCGACGATCTCAACTGGCTCCATGACTACCGCTCCTTCCAGCCGCGGATGTCGACGAAATGGCCCTCGACGGCGGCCGCGGCGGCCATCTGGGGGGATACGAGGTGGGTGCGCCCGCCCTTGCCCTGGCGACCCTCGAAGTTCCGGTTAGAGGTCGAAGCGCAGCGCTCACCCTCGATCAGGATGTCGGGGTTCATGCCGAGGCACATCGAGCAGCCGGATGCCCGCCACTCGAAGCCGGCGTCGCGGAAGACCCGATCGAGGCCCTCCTCCTCCGCCTGCTTGCGCACCTGCTCGGAGCCGGGGACGACCATCGCGCGAACAGTCTCGGCGACCTTGCGCCCGGAGACGAAGTCGGCGGCGGCGCGCAGGTCCTCGATCCGGGAGTTGGTGCACGAGCCGATGAAGACGCGGTCGAGCTGGATCTCGGTGATCGGGGTGCCGGGCTCGAGCGCCATGTAGGCGAGCGCCCGCTCGGCGGTCTCGGCGTCCACGGGACCCTCCTCACCGGGCGAGGGGACGTTCGAGGCGACCTCGGTGACCATGCCCGGGGTCGTTCCCCAGGTGACCATCGGCGACAGCGAGGAGGCGTCGACCTCGACCTCCTTGTCGAAGGCGGCACCCTCGTCGGTGTGGAGCTCGCTCCACGACGCGACGGCGGCGTCCCAGTCGTCGCCTGACGGTGCGCCGGGCTTGCCCTTCACGTACTCGAAGGTGGTTTCGTCGGGGGCGATCATGCCCGCGCGACCGCCGCCCTCGATGGTCATGTTGCACATGGTCATCCGCCCCTCCATCGAGAGGTTGCGGACGGCCTCGCCCGCGTACTCGACCACGTAGCCGGTCATGCCGCCGGTGCCGAGGCGGCCGATGGTCGCCAGGATCATGTCCTTGGCGCCGACGCCCTCGGGCAGCTCGCCGGTGTAGTTGATGCGCATCGTCTTGGCGCGCTTCTGAACCAGCGTCTGGGTGGCCAGGACGTGCTCGACCTCGGAGGTGCCGATGCCGAACGCGAGCGCGCCGAAAGCGCCGTGCGTGGAGGTGTGCGAGTCGCCGCAGACGATCGTCATCCCGGGCTGGGTGACCCCCAGCTCCGGCCCGATGACATGGACGATGCCGCGACGGTCGGAGCCCAGCGAGTAGAGCGGCACGCCGAACTCCTCGCAGTTGGACTCGAGCTTCTCGACCTGCTTGCGCGAGAGCTCGTCGCGGATCATCCTCGCGACCGGCGTGTCGTCGGTCGGGACGTTGTGGTCGGCGGTCGCCAGGGTGCGATCGGGCCGGCGGACCTTGCGGTTGGCGAGGCGGAGCCCGTCGAAGGCCTGCGGGGAGGTGACCTCATGGACCAGGTGCAGGTCGATGTAGATCAGCCCGTCGGCGACCTCGTGCCGCTCCCAGATCTTGTCGAACAGCGTTTTCGGTGTCATCGGTATCTCTCTTCGTTGGGGTGGTTCGGGAACCGGACGCGAAGCGGAGGATTCCCAGGTATCTAGCTACGTCGGAGCCCGGCGGCGATCACGGCCAGGAGCCGTGCCCCCGCATCGCCGGAGTTACGAAGGTGGTGCGAAAGGTCGGCGTCGAAGGTCGCGGAGTCCCCGACGGCGAGCGCGTGGCTCTCGCCGTCCACGACAAGCTCGACCTCGCCCTCGAGGACGACGACCGTCTCCCGGCTCCCCGGCTCGTGGATCGGCGGGTCGGCCTCGCCGCCCGTCGCCGTTCCCGGCGCGAGCCGGTGGATGGAGACGTCGGCGCGCTGGCCAGGCAGCGGCGGGGTCAGCTCCTCGATCTCGTGCCCGCCGCGAGAGCTACGGCGACCGGCGCCACGGCGAACGACGACCACGTGTCTCGTCTCGTCGAGGCGCAGCAGCTGCGAGAGGCTGAGCTCGAGACCGTCCGCGATGCGGGCGGCGACCGCCAGCGTCGGGCTGCTCTCGCCGCGCTCCACCTGCGAGAGCGTCGCCGCGCCGACGCCGCAGCGCAGCGCCAGCTCCCTCAACGACATCCCCATGCCCTCACGCAGGGCGCGGATGCGCTGGCCAACCGCGGTCGGGTCGGCGGGATCGGTCGCGGGGACGTGGCTCTGCCCATGTTGTGTGGCGGCGGAGGTGCTCAAGATGGCGCGTACGTTATCACATACATATGTTCAGTATTCGGAGCACCTGACGCGCCGCGGGTTCGGCTGACGCTGCTGTCATCGTGTCGGCCTTCCGCCTCCCCTCCTCCGCGATCCGCACGAGTTGTTCCGCATCCAGTCAAAGCGCTCCTTCTGGGCCACCTCCGGCCTGCTGTTCCTGACGGTGCTGGCGGCGGGCGCCGGTGCCGTCGTCGTCGACCGGACCGACCAGAGCGGTACGCAATGGCGGCTCCCTCCCCACTGGCAGGCGGGCGCCAACCTCACCGCCTTCCTCCCCGACGCCTACGCCGAGCCGGCGGCCGATCGCGCGCTGCTGACCGCGCGCGCGGCCGGGACGGAGCTGGTCGCCCTCACCCCCACCTCCTACATGGAGACGCCGGAGTCGACGGAGATCAAGGCCGACCCGGCGAAGACGCCGACTGACGCCAGCGTCCTCGCCGCGGCCCGGGAGGCCCACCGCCTCGGCTTCGACGTGGCGATCAAGCCGCACGTGGACGTTCGCGACGGGACGTTCCGCGGCGAGATCCAGCCGCTCGATCGCGAGGCTTGGTTCGCGAGCTACGGCGAGCTCGTCGACCACTACGCGAAGCTGGCCCAGCGGGCCGGCGCGAAGACCTTCGTCATCGGTACCGAGCTGACGTCCATGAGCGGAGACGAGGAGCAATGGCGCGAGCTGATCAGCCAGGCGCGGGAGCGCTTCGACGGCAAGATCACGTTCGCCGCCAACTGGGTCGACGGCGCCGAGGCGATCGGCTTCTGGGACGCGCTCGACATGATCGGCATCGACGGGTACATGCCGCTGGGGACCGAGGCCGACCCGTCCGTGGACGAGCTCGTGGCCGAGTGGGGTCCCTACGTGGAGCGCATGATGGCCCTGCACGAGCGCTGGGGCAAGCGCATCCTCTTCACCGAGCTGGGGTACGAGAGCCGGCTCGGCACCGCCGCCCGGATCGAGCAGGGAACCGCGCCGATCAGCGAGGCGGCGCAGGCCAACGCCTACGAGGCCGCCTTCCGCGCGCTCACCCCGCTTCCCTTCTTCCGCGGGATCTGGTGGTGGGAGTGGTCCGCGGAGGGGATCGGGATCGGGCCGGGGGACGGCGGGTTCAGCCCCGAGGGCAAGGAGGCGGCAGACGTCCTGGAGGACTGGCAGGGCTGAGCACCGCCGAGCGCCCTCGAGCACCCCCACCGGGGGGTGACGAGGAACGCTCGGCGATGAAGCCGCCGGGGTCTACGGACCGGGCGGGAACGGAGAGGCGCTTGCAGCGTCGGCCGCCACCGCCTCGGCCTCGCGGATCGCGGCTCCTTCGAGCGCGTTGGAGAGCGCCCGGACGTAGGCTCGCGCGGAGGCCTCGATGATGTCCGTCGAGACGCCCTGCCCGGTTGCCAGGCGGCCGTGGGCGCGCAGCATCACCGTCACCTCGCCGAGCGCGTCGTCGCCCTCGCCGACGGCCGTGACCTCGAAGCGGTTGAGCTCGCAGTCGGTGTCGACGGCGGCCTGGATGGCGCCGAAGACGGCGTCGATCGGACCGTCACCGCCGGACTCGCCGACGCTCTCGCCGCCGTCGGGCGTCGAGACCCCGACCTTGGCCAGCGGCTCACGGCGGGTTCCGGCCTCGACGTCGAACCAGGCCAGCTCGTACTTCTTGGACGCCTCGCGCATCTCGTCGGAGACGATCGCCTCGAGGTCCAGCGAGGTGACCTGCTTCTTCTTGTCAGCGAGCTCCTTGAAGCTCTTGAAGGCCTGGTTCAACGCCTGACCCTCGACGACGAAGCCCAGCTGCTCCAGCGCGTCCTTGAGCGCGTGGCGGCCCGAGTGCTTGCCGAGCACGATCTGATTGGAGTCGAGGCCGACGTCCCGGGCGTCCATGATCTCGAACGTCGTCCGCTCCTTGAGCACGCCGTCCTGGTGGATTCCGGACTCGTGCGCGAACGCGTTGCGCCCGACGATCGCCTTGTTCGGCTGCACCGAGTAGCCGGTGAAGCGCGAGACCATGCGGCTCGTCCGCGCCAGCTCGGTCGTGTCGAGCGTCGTGTCGAGGCCGTGATCTGAGCGCCTGGTGCGCAGCAGCATCACGATCTCCTCCAGCGAGCAGTTGCCGGCCCGCTCGCCGATGCCGTTGACCGCGCACTCGACCTGCCTCGCCCCGGCCAGGACGCCGGCGAACGAGTTCGCGACCGCCAGCCCCAGGTCGTCGTGGCAGTGGACCGAGAGGCGAACGTCACCCAACTCGGGGATCAGCTCGTACAGCCGCTGCAGGTAGGCCGTGTACTCGGCGGGCGTCGTGTAGCCGACGGTGTCGGGGATGTTGACAACCCCGGCGCCCTCGGCGATCGCGATGCCGCAGACCTCGGCGGTGAACTCGACGTCGGCGCGCGTCGCGTCCATCGGCGAGAACTCGACGTCCTCGCAGAGCTCGCGGGCGTGCGCGACGGCCGCCCGGGCCTGGCCCTTGACGTCCTCGCGGTCGGTCCGCAGCTGATGCTCGATGTGGATGTCCGACGTCGAGATGAACGTGTGGATGCGGGGTCGCTCGGCGTCCTTGACCGCTCCCCAGGCGGCGTCGATGTCGCCCTTCTGGGTTCGCGCCAACCCGCAGATGACCGGGCCGGACACGGTGCGCGAGATCGCCTGGACGGCCTCGAAGTCGCCCGGTGACGTGATCGGGAAGCCGGCCTCGATCACGTCGACCCCCAGGCGGGCGAGCTGGGTCGCGATCTCGACCTTCTCCTGCGTGTTCAGCGAGATCCCGGGGGACTGCTCACCGTCGCGCAGCGTCGTGTCGAAGATCTCAACCCGGTCGTGGCCCCCGTCGGTCGTGCTTTTCGTCTCAGCAGCGTTCATGCCGCCTTCTCCTTCTCGTCAAGTGTCGATGTTCCCTTTTCTCTTGCGGCTATCGCGCCGCCCAGCGCTATTCCCCCCGGAGGGGGAGGAGAAGGAGAAGCGCGAGGCTGGAGAACCGGCGGGTCATCGGGCAGGGACTCTAGCGGACGCGCGGAACTTCACCAATGCGGAACCGGGAGCACGCACGTTGACCACCATCCAGATCGAGTCCAGGACCATCATCAAGGTCCTCCTGATCGCGCTCTTGGCCGTCGCGGCCGCGGCGCTCGCGCGTGAGGTCGTCAGCGACGTCCGCGACACCCTGCGCTGGCTCGTCTCCGCGATCTTCCTCTCCCTCGCGCTGGCTCCGGCGGTGGCGATCGTCGAGAGGATCAGCCTCCGCGGCCATCATCCCCCGCGCTGGCTGGCGATCCTGTCCGTGTTCGCGGCGACGTTCGTCGTCCTCGTCTTCCTCGTGCTCGAGGTGATCCCGCCGATGATCGGCGAGGTCGAGCAGGTCGGATCGAAGGGCCCCGTCTACGTCCAGGACGCCGAGGAGTGGGCCGAGAACAACGAGCAGTTCCGCGAGATCAACGAGAAGTACCACCTGACCAAGACCCTGAGCGAGCAGACCTCCCACCTCCCGGGCGTCCTCGGCGGCGCCGCCGGCGAGCTCGAGGACATCACCCTCGAGATCCTCAAGAACGCGATCTCGGCGCTGACGATCGTCGTCATCTCCTTCTTCCTCCTGCTCGAGGGCCCGGGCATGATCGATCGATTCCTGACCTGGCTGGGCGGAGAGCGGGAGCGCAAGGGAAGGCGGATCACGGAGGGGATCTACGCCGTCGTCCGCGGTTACGTGACCGTCAACCTGTCGCTGGCGATCGTCGCCGGGCTCTTCACCTGGGGCATCCTCGAGATCCTCGGGGTGGATCTCGCCGTTCCCCTCGCGATCCTGATGGTCTTCTTCGACCTGATCCCGCTCGTCGGGCTGACCATCGGCGGCATCTTCATCGCGCTCGTCGCGGCGCTCCACGACTTCCCGACCGCACTGATCGTCTGGCTGGTCGCCTTCCTCGCCTACCAGCAGCTTCAGGACCGGGTCGTGCAGCCGATGCTCTACGGCCGCGCGGTTCAGATCAGCCCGCTCGTCGCGATCCTGGCCCTGTTGGCCGGGGCGCAGATCCTCGGCATCCTCGGCGCCCTGCTGGCGATCCCGGTCGCCGCCTCCATCGGCGTCGTCTTCTCGATCCTGCGCGGTGAGAGCCGCGGGCAGGCCGAAGCCGACGTCGGCGTCGGCTCCGCTCAGCCCTCGCCGGGCTCCGGCTGAGACCCCGCTCCAGACCCCGATCCGCCGGAGGCGGCCAGGCCCGCTGAGGACGGCTCGCCGCGATCGGGTCGATGCAGCCGCCGCCTGCCGGCGAAGCGCTCGCGGGCGCGCCGCATCTTCGCCTCGCCGTAGAAGCGCCGCGCCCACGGCGAGGCCGGGTCCCCGAGACGGCACGCGCCGACCGCACCGATCGGCCAGAGGAAGAAGCCGATCGCCCCCATCCCGAACTTCTCCTTGAGGAAGTTGACCGCAGCGAGCACGAGCCCGAGCAGCCCCCAGAAGCCGACGCTTGCGTGCACCGCGTCGACGGCGTCGTCGGCGGCGTCGATCCAGACCGAGAGTCCCAGCACCCCGAAGCCGCCGATGATCGCGGCGACGATCACGGCGTCGATCGACTTGCGCCCCTCCCGCTCCCAGTACACGTCCTTGAGCTCGAGCCAGAGGGCGAACTCGTCGAGGGTCAGGCCCATCCCGATGCCGAAGAACACCGCGGCGATCTCATGCCCGGGTGGGCCCGGGTCGAGGGCGATCGCGACCCAACCCGAGAGCATCATCGTGATGATCCCCCAGACGAGATGGTGGATGTGCGTGCCGCCGACCTCGACGTTGCCCGGCCACCAGCTCACCTGCGCACGGATCATGTGGGCGCTCGAGCGGATGAACCCGAACGAGCAGAGGAACGCGCACAGGAAGAGGAAGGCCGGGAGCTTCCCGGCGTCGACGATGTAGGTGTCGAACGCGCTGCCGAGACTCGCGGCGGCGGCGCCGCTCACGGCGTCAGCACGACCTTGCCGACGTTGCGCCGCTCGTGGATGAAGCGGTGCGCGTCAGGTGCGCGGTCGAAGGGGAAGGACTCGGCGACGACGGGGACCAGCGCCCCCGATTCGAGGTCCCGCCGCAGCGGATCCATCGCTCGCGAGAGACTCCCCTCCCGATCCCACCACGAGAGCATGTTGAGGCCGAAGACGCCCTTGTTCTCGTTCATGATCGCCATGCTCTTCCACCACGGCATCGTCGCGGTCAGCATGCCGGCCAGGCCACGGACCGCGCCCGGCAGGTTGCGCTTCTCCCCCGTCGAGACCTCGCTCATCCCGAAGCAGACGAGCCGGCCACCGGAGCGCAGCAGGCGGTAGTCCTTGCGGAAGCTCGACGGCCCGATCGCATCGAAGGCGATGTCGATCCCCTCGCCTCCCGTGATCCGCATCACCTCGGCCTCGAAGTCCTGGCTGCGGTAGTCGATCGCGTGCTCGACACCCTGAGCGCGGATGGCGTCGTGCTTGGACGCCGACGCGGTGCCGAAGATCTCCGCACCGCGTGCCTTCGAGACCTGGGTTGCGGCGATGCCGACGCCGCCGGCAGCTGCGTGGATGAGGACGCGATCACCCTCCCGCAGCCCACCCATGACCACGATCCCGGCGTAGGCAGTCGCGTAGTTGACCGGGAAGGCGGCGCCCTGCTCGTAGCTGAGCGACTCGGGGAGCGGCAGGACATCGGCGGCACCCGCTGTGACGAGCTCGGCATAGCCGTTGAACTTCGTCCCGGCCATGACCCGGTCGCCGACCGCGAGGCCCTCGACCCCGTCGCCGACGGTCTCGACATCACCCGCCACCTCGTAGCCGACGACGGCCGGGAGCTTTGGCGCGTCGGGATACATCCCCGTCCGCGCGAGCAGGTCGGCGAAGTTGATGCCCGCGGCCTTGACCGCGATCCGGACCTCGCCGGGACCGACCTCGGGCTCGGGTCGTTCCTGCACCTGCAGGACCTCGGGCCCTCCGACCTCGGTGATGACCACGGCTCGCATCGACCGTGAGCCTACCCGTGCGCCGGTGCGCCCGGACCGCGACTAGAGCTCGACGGCGCGGCCGGCCGCGAAGCCATCCCGCTCGGTGATCGAATCGATCACCTCGGCGGGGACCGACGCGTCGGTCGTCAACGTCATCACCGCCTCGGCGCCGTCCGTCTCGGCGCCGACTGCGGCGGAGACGATGTTGACGCCGTGCTCGCCGAAGACGGAGCCAACCAGCCCGATCATCCCCGGCTTGTCGGCGTAGCGGAAGACCGCGAGATGCTCGGCCAGCGGCAGGTAGAAGCTCTGGCCCCAGACGCCGACGAGGTAGGGATCGTTGCGCGGGCCGACGCCGGTGCCGGAGACCGAGATCGTCTCCCCGGCGGCCTCCACCTTGACCGTGATCAGCTCGGTGAAGTCCTGCGACGAGCTCGCCGCGGTCTCGACGAGGTCGATGCCACGCTCCTCGGCGACGCCGAGCGCGTTGACGAGGTTGACCGGCTCCTCGGTGTGGCCGGAGAGGATCCCGACCAGTGCCGAGATGCCCAGCAGGCGGACGTCGTGGTCGGCGAGCGGGCCGCGGACCTCGACCTCGACCCTGCCGACTGCCCCGTCGCCGAGGCCGGCGGCGAGACGCCCGAGCTTCTCGGTGAGCGGGACGAAGGGCGCGAGCGCCTCCATCGTCTGCGGGCTGACCGCGGGGATGTTGACCGCGTTGGTGACCACGCCCCCGGTGAGGGCGGCGACCACCTGCTCGGCGGTGTCGGTGCCGGCGCGATCCTGCGCCTCCGCGGTGGATGCGCCGAGGTGCGGGGTGACGACGACGTCGTCGCGCCCGAACAGCGGGTGCTCGGTCATCGGCTCGGCCGGGAAGACGTCGAGAGCGGCACCGGCGACCTTGCCGCTGTCGAGCGCCGCCTCCAGCGCCTCGAGATCGATCAGCTCACCGCGGGCGCAGTTGACGATCCGGACCCCGTCCTTCATCTGCGCGAAGGCCTCGGCGTCGAGCCAGTTGATCGTCTCCGGCGTCTTCGGCAGATGGATGGTGATCAGGTCGGCGCGGCCGTAGAGCTCCTCGGTCGATTCGACGCCCTCGACGCCGAGCTGCTCGAAGCGCTCCGGGGTGACGAACTTGTCGAAGGCGATCACGTCCATGTCGAAGGCGGCGGCGCGGCGGGCGACGAGCTGGCCGATCCGGCCGAAGCCGATCACGCCGAGCGTCTTGCGGTAGAGCTCGTTGCCACCGAAGCGCGAGCGAGCCCACTCGCCGTGGATCAGCGTCTCGTGGGCCTGCGGAACATTGCGGAAGAGCGCGAGCGCCAGGGCGAGGGTGTGCTCGGCGGCCGCGACCGAATTCGACTCGGGAGCGTTGGCGACGACGATGCCGCGCTTCGTGGCGGCCGGAATGTCGACGTTGTCGACGCCGGTGCCGGCGCGGCCGATCGCCGTCAGGCGCGCGCCCTTGGCGCTCAGCTCCGGCGTCATCTTCGTCGCCGAGCGGATCACGATCGCGTCGAACTCGCCGATTCGCTGCTCGAGCTCGCCGTCGGGCCAATCGGTGCCGACCTCGACGTCGAACTGCTCGCCGAGGAGCTCGACGCCGGCGTCGGCGATCTTCTCCTTGACCAGGACCTTGGGTCGATCCGGGCTCACGCGCGGGTCCCCTCGTCGTTGTCGATCAGCCAATCGACCGAAGCGGTCAGCGCCTCGAGGTCGCTCGTCTCGATGCCGGGGAACATGCCGACCCGGAGCTGGTTGCGGCCCAGCTTGCGGTAGGGCTCGGTGTCGACGATCCCGTTCGCGCGCAGGGCGGCGGCGATCGCGGCGGCGTCGATGGTCTCGTCGAAGTCGATCGTCGCGACGACCGCGGAGCGGTGGGCGGGATCGGAGACGAAGGGGGTCGCGTGCTCGGAGGCCTCGGCCCATCCGTAGACGTGATCGGCGTTCGCCCGCGAGCGCCCGACCGCGAAGTCGAGGCCACCGCCGTCGTTCATCCAGTCGAGCTGCTCGGCCAGCAGGATCAGGGTCGCGAGCGCGGGCGTGTTGTAGGTCTGGTCCTTGCGGGAGTTGTCCAGGGCGGTGCTGAGCGAGAGGAACTCCGGCTGCCAGCGGCCGTTGCCCGCGGCGCCGTCGAGCTCGCCGATCCGCTCGATCGCCGCCGGGCTCATGACGGCCAGCCAGAGACCGCCCTCGGAGCCGAAGCCCTTCTGCGGGGCGAAGTAGTAGGCGTCGCACTCGGCGAGGTCGACCGGCAGGCCGCCGGCGGCGGAGGTCGCGTCGACGAGGACGAGCGCGTCTGCGGCGTCCCCGGGGCGCCGCACCGGGACGGCGACGCCGGTCGAAGTCTCGTTGTGAGCCCAGCCGATCACGTCCGCGTCGGGGTCGGCCACCGGTTCGGCGGCGCTGCCGGGCTCCGCCTCGACGAGGATCGGATCGGCCAGGAACGGCGCGCCCGCCGCGACCTTGGCGAACTTCGAGGAGAACTCCCCATAGGTGAGGTGCAGGGAGCGCTCGCGGATCAGGCAGGCGGCGGCTGCGTCCCAGAAGGCCGTCGTGCCGCCGTTGCCCAGCAGAACCTCGTAGCCGTCGGGGGCGCTGAAGAGCTCGGAGACGCCGGCACGGACGCGGCCGACGAGGTTGCGCACGGGCGCCTGCCGGTGCGAGGTCCCCATCAGATCCCCGGCTGCGGCGACGGCCGCCAGCCCTTCGGAACGGACCTTCGAGGGGCCGCATCCGAAGCGCCCGTCGGCGGGCTTGAGCTCGGCCGGGATGGCGGGAGCGGTGGTTTCGGAGCCGGCGGTGGTTGCCATGAGCGGCGACAGGTTACGGATTCGCCGGGCGCTGCCGTCAGGACGCACCTCGATCCCGCTCGGTTCTCGCTCGGTTCGTGCCCTGCGGCTATGTTTTCCGCGGTGCACGCTCCGCCGAGACTTCGCCCGCTCGCGATCGGCGAGATCGTCGACACCGCGGTCAGCATCTACCGGGCTCACGCCGTCTCGCTGCTGCGGATCGTCGCGCTGATCATCGTCCCGCTGCAGGCGCTCGCCTTCGTTGTCGGCGTCGCGACGATCGATCACCCCGACCAGATCTTCGGCGGCGGGTTCGACGGCGAGAGCGCCCGCCAGACGGAGGTCATGAGCGGTGGCGAGGTCGTCGGCAACATCGTCGTCTCGATCCTGAGCACGGTCGCGGTCATGCTCACGGTGGCCGCCTGCTTCCGGGCGACGAGCAGCGCCTACCTGGGCACCGAGCCCGACCCACGCGAGTCGCTGCGGTACGCCTGGTCGCGGATCGGATCGCTGATCTGGCTGCTGATCATCATGTCCTTCCTGCTCTTCTTCGCCTTCCTGGCGCTGTTCGTACCGGGTGTCTGGCTCTCGGTCTCCTGGAGCATGGCGATCCTGGTGATCCTCGTGGAGCAAGCCCGCGGCTGGGGCGCCCTGAAGCGGTCTTTCAACCTTGTCCGCGGTCGCTGGTGGCAGACCCTCCTCGCCCTGATCGTCGCCTTCGTCCTCGCCGCGATCGTCCAGTTCGTCCTCGCCTTCCTGGTCGGGCTGGTCGTCATCGTCGGCGACACCGACAGCGTCGTCCTCGCGGTATTCCTCAACACGGTCACCTCGGCCATCTCCTCGATCGTGACGACCCCGTTCATCGCCGCGATCTTCGTGCTCGTCTACTACGACCTGCGCGTTCGCAAGGAGGGCTACGACCTCGAGTTGATGGCGTCCCGGCCTCGGTGAGCCGCTGCCCACCGGCTACGCGCCCCCGCCCCCGCCGCCGCCATCGGCGGCGCCGCCCCCGCCACCACCGCCGCCGCCCGCACCTCCATCGCCGCCACCGCCACCGGCGTGACGGAACCCACCTCCGAGGCCGCTCAGCGCGCTGCCCGCGAGATCCTCGCCGAGCCCCGATTCGGTAGCGAGGAGGGCGATTCGTTCCTCGACGACGCCTTCGACACGATCCTCAAGCCGATCGAGAAGGCCATCGACTGGCTCCGCGACCTCGGTCTCGGCGACGAGATCGACGTCGGCGTCCCCGTCCCGTTCTGGCTGATCCTGCTGGGTGCGATCGTGGCTCTTGTGGTTCTGGGGGCGCGGGCCCGGCGCCGCCGAGCCGCTCGCGAGGACGGCTTGGCGCGCGGGCTCGGGATCGCCGCCCGAACCGATCCGGCCGAGCTCGAGCGGCTCGCCGACCGCGCGGAGGCGGACGGCGACGCCGGGCTTGCGGTGCAGCTCCGATTCCGCGCCGGAGTCCTCAGGCTCGCCGCGGCGGGAGCGCTGCAACTACGCGCCTCGACGACCGCGCGGGAGGTTGCGACGGAGATCGGCTCGCCGGACATGGACTGGATCGTCGATCGCTTCGAGCGCGTCTCCTACGGCGGTGAACGCGCCACCCCCGAGGACGCCAGCGGCAGCCGTGAGCGCTGGCACCACCTGACCGCGGGGGCCAGAGCGTGAGCCTCGTGCGCGCAGCCGGGCGCGCCTGGGGTGATCTCGCGAGCGGGATCAAAGTGGCCATCGTCGTCATCGGCGCCCTCCTGGCCCTCAACCTCGCGGCCCTGATCGCCGACGCGGCGGATCGTTCGCAACCCGAGCTTCCGCCCTCCTCCGTGGCTTCAACCGGCGCCGACGGGCTCGCGGCGTACGAGTCGCTCCTGCAGCGCTTCGACCACCCGACCGAGAGCCTTGACGGCACCCTCGAAGAGGGTGGCCTCGACCCCGGCGCCACCATCGTCGTCCTCCAGCCCGACGCGTTGTCGGCCGAGCAGATCGCCTCGTTGCGCAGCTTCGCGGAGTCGGGTGGACGGCTCGTCATCGGCGGCGCGGAGCTCTCACCCGGGGAGCTCATCGTCGACGACCCCCCAACGGCGGTGCCGCTGCCGGCGTCGCCACTCCTGCCGCCCGGGTTCGCCGGTGAGGGCGTCAGCTCGGATGCGACGCGGGTGCGCACCGCCGGCCTCGGCTCCTGGCGGAGCGAGGACGCGGAGCCCGGCACGGGCGAGCTGATCGTCACCCGCCCGCTCGGCTCCGGCGAGGTGCTGCTGCTCGCTGACCCAAGCGCGATCCAGAACGACTACATCGCCGACAGCGACAACGCCGGCTTCGCGCTCGCGCTTGCGGGGGAGCCGGGGCGGCCGGTGCAGTTCGCCGAGGGCCTGCGGGGATCCGGGCGCGGCCTCGGGGCCATTCCCAGCTCCTGGAAGCTCGCACTCGCCCTCCTCGCTCTCGCGGCCCTCGCCTGGCTCGCCGCCGCGGTCCGGCGGATCGGCGCTCCAGACGGCGGCGGATTGCAAGCGGCGCCGCCGCGAGCCGACTACGTCGACGCGATCGGGTCCCTGCTCTCCCGCAGCGGCGGGGAGCGGGAGCTGACCGAGGCGATGCGCGCCGCCGCCTCCCGTGAGATCACCCGTCGAAGCGGCCGCGTGCCGTCAACCGCCGAGGAGCTCGGGGCCGCGGCGCTCGCCGCCGGTGCGTCCGAGCCCGATGCCGCCGCCCTGACGACCGGTGCGTCCGAGCGCGAGGGGATGGTGGCCGCGGGGCGGGCGCTGGCCGCGGTAGGCGATGATCCCGCCGAGACGGGAGGATGAGGATGGCAAGGAGGTTGAGCGCATGCGGGACATAGCCGACGAGCTCAGGAGCGCGGTCGCCGAGGTCGTGGTCGGCGCCGGCGATCTGACCTCACGGATGATCGTGGCGCTTGTCTGCGGCGGTCACGTCCTCCTCGAGGGACCGCCGGGAACGGCGAAGTCGCTTCTCAGCGAGACATTCGCCCGGGCCACCGGGCTCGACTACGCCCGCATCCAGTTCACGCCGGACATGCTGCCCTCAGACGTCACCGGCACGATGACGCTGCGCGGCGGCGAGCTCGGCTTCCGGCCCGGGCCCGTCTTCACCAACGTCCTCCATGCCGACGAGATCAACAGGACGCCACCGAAGACCCAGGCGGCGCTGCTGGAGGCGATGCAGGAGGGTCACGTCACCGTCGATGGGGATCCTCGCGAGTTACCGCAGCCGTTCCTCGTCGTCGCAACGCAGAACCCGATCGAGTACGAGGGCACCTACCCGTTGCCGGAGGCGCAGCTCGACCGCTTCCTCATGCGCCTGGAGGTTCCCTACCCATCGGCCGATGCCGAGCTCGAGATCCTCCGGCTGCCGCGCTCGGGCATCACCTCCAGGGGGCTCGCCACCCATCCCGGTGGCCTCGCCGGGCGGATCGCGGCCGCCCGCGCTCAGGCGGACGCCGTCGAGGTCGCGCCCGAGGTGCTGGCCTACGTCGTGGCGATCGTCCGCCGGACCCGTGAGCTCCCGAGCGTCGAGCTCGGAGCCTCACCGCGGGCCGCCGTCCACCTGACCGCCGTGGCGAAGGCGAGCGCACTGCTCGCCGGCCGAGCGTTCGTCACCCCCGATGACGTTCAGGCCGCCGCCGAGCCCGTGCTCGCCCATCGGCTCGTCCTCACCCCCGACGCCGAGCTCGAGCGCCATTCGGCCGTGGCCTCGGTTCGCACGGCGCTGGCCGACGTCGCCGTCCCGCGCTAGCTGAGCCCGCCATGAGGCTGAGCCCGACCCCCAGAGCCGCAGCGCTGCTGGCGCTCGTGGCGTGCTCGGCGCTGGTGCTGCCCGCCGCGGTCGCGATCCTCGCGGCTCTGGCGCTGCTGGCGGCCGCGATCTACGACGCCCGCTCGATCCCGGACGCGATGCTGCGCCGCGACGTCCCCCGGGCTCTCAGCCGCGGAGTGCGCGCGCCGCTTCGGATCTCCGCCGACGCACCGGGACCGGCCCTGCAGGTCCGTCAGCCGGTTCCCGGAGGGCTCGCGGTCGAACCCAACCAGGGTGCGGGCGGCCTCGATGCCGAGCTCCTGCCGATCGCCCGCGGCCGCCACGGGCTCCCGGCCTTCGGCAGCCGCACCGAGGGTGGGCTCGGCCTCGTAGCCCGCTACGCGACGCCCGGCGAGGAGACCGAGCTTGACGTCTATCCGGACCTGCCGAACGCCAGGCGCCTCGCGCTCGCGGTGCGTCGCGGCCGGCTCGGAGACCCGGGCCTGCGCGCCCTCGGGCCACTCGGGCTCGGTACCGAGTTCGAGTCGATCCGCGAGTACGCCCCCGACGACGACATCCGCCGCGTCAACTGGCGAGCGAGCGCCCGCATGGGCCGCCCAATGAGCAACGAGTTCCGCCTCGACCAGGATCGAGACGTGCTGTGCCTGGTTGACGCCGGCCGGCTGACGGCGGCACCGCTCGGCGACCGCACCCGGCTCGACGCGAGCCTCGACGCGGTCGCCGCCGTGGCCCTGGTGGCGGATGAGCTCGCCGATCGCTGCGGCGGTCTCGTCTTCGACTCGCGGATCCGCCGCCGGCTCGAGCCGCGCCGCGGCGGCGGGCGCGGGCTGATCCGAGCCCTGCACACGGAGCAGCCCTCGGGTGAGGACAGCGACTACGAGCTCGCCTTCGGATCGCTCGGCGCCACCAAGCGCGCTCGTTCTGGTCTTCAGCGATCTCATCGACGCGACCGCGGCCCGCAGCCTGATCGCGGCGGTGCCGATGTTGGCGCGCCGTCACGCCGTCGCGATCGTGACGCCGCTCGACCCCGACATCGATCTCGCCGCGCACGCGCCGCCTCAGGCCGCCGCCGATGCCTACCGGATGGTGGCGGCGCTCGACGTGCTCGAGGCTCGAGCCGGCGCCGCCGCGAGGCTCCGCGGGGCCGGCGCCACCGTGGTCGAGGCCGCGCCCGCCGCGCTCGCCGGAGCCGCGGTCCGCGCCTACGTGCGCGCCAAGCTCCGGGCCCGGCTCTGATCGGGTCGGCCGGCGAGGAGGATCAGACCCCAGTAGAGGCCGCCGAGGACGACGCCGATGAGAACGGCGGCCGCGGTGGAGACCTCCCGGCGGCTGACCAGGCCCTCGACCAGCCCCGCCAGGAGCAGCCAGGGAACGGTGCCGATCACGATCAGGACGGCCTCGCGCGCCTCGGCCGCGACCGCCGCCATCCGCGTCCGGCCGCCTGGCCGGATCATCGCCCGGCCCATCGACAGGCCCGCCGCCGCGCCGGCGGCGATGCAGGAGAGCTCGAGGACGCCGTGGGCGAAGACGAACTGCGTGATCGCCGCCCCGTTTCCGGCGTCGATCGCGATCCCGATGACCGCGCCGAGGATGACGCCGTTGTAGGCGACGACGACCGCCGTCCCGATCCCGGCGAGGATCCCCGCCGCGAAAGCCAGGAGGGTGACGCCGACGTTGTTGGTGAAGACCTCAGTGGAGAACGCGGCGGCGTCGGCTGCGCTGAGGCCGCCCCCGGTCGTGTCGGGGGAGACGGCGCCCCGGAACATCTCCGGGACCACGCCGATGGCGGCGCTCGGATCCGTGAGACCCCACAGGGCTCCGAGTGCGCCGAAACCGGCCGGGAGAGCGACGGCGAATGCGAGCTCGCGGCCACGCTCGTTCAGGCGCCGCCAGTAGCCGCGGCCGAAGATCTCGAGGAAGCCGCCCCGCTCGGATCCCGAAGCCGCGTAGACAGCGGCTCGGGCGCGAATCACGAGCGTCGCCAGCCGCGACGTGATGGGGTCCTCCGGGAAGCGGCGGCGCGCGTAGGCGAGATCGGCAGCCGCGGAGCGGTAGAGGCTTCCGAGGCGTCGCACCCCGTCCGCGCCGAGGCGCTCGGGACGGGCGCCCGCGCGGCTGACGAGCTGCTCGAGCTCGCGCCAGGAGGGCTCTCCGGCCCGCACGAAAGCCGCTACTTTCACCGGCGATGGAGTATCAGGATCGGGCGACGATCGGTACCCCGGAGGCGGTGGAGCTCGAGTTCGTCCTGGCGGGTGTCGGCTCCAGGGGGATCGCGGCGGGCATCGACCTGGGGATCCAGCTGTCGCTGCTGATCGGCGCCTTCGTCCTCTTCTCGCCCCTGCTCTCCCTAGGCGGCGACGCCGTCACGATCATCGTCTTCTCGCTCGCGAGCTTCTTCATGCTCTACGTCTTCGAGGTCCTCTTCGAGGCCTTCCGGGGCGGGCAGACGCCCGGGATGCAGGTCATCGGCCTGCGGGTCATCCGCGACGGCGGTGAGCCCGTCGACCTGCGTTCGGCGGCGATCCGCAACATCGTCCTGCTCGTCGACGGGCCGCTGACGCTGTGGGGCGCGGGGATCGCGAGCATCGTCCTCAGCAAGCAGAACAAGCGCCTCGGCGACATGGCCGCCGGCACCCTGGTCATCCGCGAGCGATTCCCCGGCGAGCCCCCTCCCCCGCCACCGCGGCGCCCCGGGCTCCCTCCACCTCCCCCGCCGCCGGATCTCGGAGTCGGCTGGGATGTCGGCGCGGTCAGCCCGGAGGACATGGCGGTCGTCCGCCGGTTCATGGTCAGGCGCTTCGACCTGAAGCCGGAACCCCGCGCGCGGATCGCGGCGGAGATCGCGTCCCGCATCCGCGGGAAGGTTGCCGGCCGAGTGAGCCCGATGGGAGACGAGGCGTTCCTGGAGCAGCTCGTACGCACCTACGACCGGCACTGAGAGGTTCCCTCAGCGCCGCCACCCCGAACGGGTAGGGTCATCGCTGCGCGCCGGCCGATGGGAGCCGGTACCCGACCTAGGAGGAAGTTTGCAATGGAGGTAGCCCTCGACGCTCAGGGGAGCACCGCGAAGATCAGGAACCCGGTTCTTGTCGCGGTCTTCAGCCTGATCACCCTGGGTATCTACACGCTCTACTGGTGGTACCAGATCAACCGTGAGATGGTCGACTACGGTCGCGCCCAGCAGGTCCAGGGCCTCGGTGACAACGCGTGGATGTCGTTCCTGGCGCTGTTTCCCGGCGGCCTGATCCTGGTTCCGCCGATCGTCTCGCTCTACAACGGCGTCGGTCGCATGCAGCGCTCGCAGGAGGTGGGACTGGGGACCAAGACCCTGAGCGGCTGGGTCGTGCTCGGCGTGATCGTCGGCGGGTTCATCATCCCGTTCCTCGGCCTCGTCGCATACGGCTACATGCAGGCCGAGATGAACAAGGTCTGGGAGAACATCCAGCGTGGCGGCGGCCAGATCGGCGCCGGCACCTACCAGTCCGGCGACCCCTACTCCACGGAGGCCTACCACCCCCCGGCCGGCCAGGAGCAGGCTCCGCCGCCTCCGCCCCCGCCGCCCACCGCCTGACGAGGGTCGGCGCCCGGCGGGCTCAGCCCGTCCAGTCGTCGAAGTTCAGCCGGGAGGCCTGCGAGCTCAGAACAGCTCGTAGGCCTCCTTGGCCAACGTGAACCCGCGCCCGGTCTCGGTGTCGGTGCAGGTCATGCCGCTCGCGGCGCTCTCGCAGCGCAGCAGACCCGCCGCGATCGACTGCCCGTAGGGAAGCGGCTCACCGCCGCCGAGGGTGGAGTCGCCGGCGCACACGAAAGCCGGCTGAGCACCGGCGCTGAGCTGGATGCCCTGGCCGTAGTCGCCCTGGCAGTCGGCCGGCTTCGGTGGCGGCGACCAGTCGCGATCGCCGATGTCGCAGCGAACGCTGCTCGGTTCGATCGCGCAGCCGATGTTCCCCGTCGGCGAGGCGAACGTCGTCAGCTCGGTGACCTCGACGTCGGCCGGCGGCGGGGCACCGTCTTCTCCCGTCGTCGTGGTCTCGCCGGTGGTCTCGGTCGTCGACGTCTCGTCCGTCGCCGGAGCGGCGGTCTCGGTCACCTCCTCGGTGACGGTGACGACGGTGTCGTCGGAGGAGCCCGAGTCGCCGCAGCCGCCGAGCAGGAGGGCGAGGGCCGCCGCGGTCAGAGCGAGCGCCGGGATGCGCCTCATCGGAAGGGCCCGATCGATCCCGCGGTCAGTCGTCGATCCAGGCCATCATCGGCCGCAGCTCGCCGCCGACCTTCTCGATCTGCGCGTCGGCCGCCTCCGCCCGCATGCGGTCGAAGTTCTCGTGGCCGGCCTTGTTCTCCGCGATCCACTCCTTGGCGAACTCCCCCGACTGGATGTCGGAGAGGATCTTGCGCATCGCCGCGCGCGTGTCGTCGGTGATGACCTTCGGGCCGCGCGTCATGTCGCCGTACTCAGCCGTGTTGGAGATCGAGTGACGCATCCCCTGCAGGCCCTTCTCGTACATCAGGTCGACGATGAGCTTGAGCTCGTGGAGGCACTCGAAGTACGCCAGGCGCGGGTCGTAGCCGGCCTCGACGAGGGTCTCGAAGCCCGCCTGGACCAGCTCGGAGGTGCCGCCGCAGAGAACCGCCTGCTCGCCGAAGAGGTCGGTCTCGACCTCGTCCTTGAAGGTGGTCTCGATGACGCCGGCGCGGGTGCCGCCGATCCCCTTCGCGTAGGCGAGCACGAGGTCGCGGGCGTTGCCGGTCTCGTCGGTGTGGACCGCCATCAGACAGGGCACACCGCGTCCCTCCTCGTACTGGCGGCGCACCAGGTGGCCCGGGCCCTTGGGGGCGACGAGGCCGACGTCGACGCCCGGGGGCGGCTCGATCTGGTCGAAGTGGATGGCGAATCCGTGGGCGAACATCAGCAGGTTGCCCTCGGAGATCCCGTCGGCGATCTCCTCGTTCCAGATGTCGGCCTGGCGCTCGTCCGGAAGCAGGATCATCACGACGTCGCCGCGGCTCGCCGCATCGGCGACGTCGAGCACCTCGAGGCCCTGGGCCTCTGCGTCGGCGCGGCTCGCGGAGTCGGGACGGAGGCCGACGACGACGTCGACCCCGGAGTCCTTCAGGTTGAGCGCGTGCGCGTGGCCCTGGGAGCCGTACCCGAGGATCGCGACCGTCTTGCCCTCGAGGGGTGCGAGGTCGGCGTCGTCCTCGTAGAACATCGTGCTCAGCTCGTCGCTCATCCTTCTCCTTCGACTCCTTCGATCGTGCGTTTCTCCGCAGGTTGCGGCTTGGCAGGGTACAAGCGGGGCGAGCCGGGGGCGTCGGGGCCGCCTGCTCGGACTCCGATCGGCGCCAGGAACACACCTTCCACAACCCCGCCGACGACGATCTGCCCCTGCTCGCCGCGATCAGACGATGTGGACCTCCGTTTTCGGACGAGGTTCATCCACTTTCGGAGGTCGACCTCGAGTCGCGACGCCGGGGGAGCGCCGCGATTGGCCCCTCGGCCTCGCGCGCACCGGTGCCGCGCGGCTTCCGGGGTCTCAGAGCAACCGTCGCTGCAGCTTGCCGCTCGCGGTGCGCGGGAGCTCCTCGCGGAAGCTGACCTGCTTCGGGACCTCGTGGCGGGCGAGGATGCTGCGGGCGTGGTGCAGGAGCTCCTCCTCGGTGACGGCCGTTCCCGCGCTTCGCACCACGTGCGCGACGACGCGCTGTCCCCACTCGCGGTCGGCCTCGCCGATCGCCCCGACATCGGCGACACCCGGGTGGGAGCGCAGCGCGTCCTCGACCCGCTCCGGGCGCACGTTCTCGCCGCCGCTGACGATCAGGTCGCTGCGTCGCCCCTCGAGGTGGAGGAAGCCGTCCTCGTCGAGGCGGCCGAGATCGCCGGTGTGAAGCCACCCGTCATCCGCCTTGGCGCCCGGCGCCACGTTCGGCCCCCGGACCAGAACCTCCTCGCCTTCGACGCGGACCTCGACGCCGAGCAGCGGCCTGCCGGCGGATCCGGGGTGCGCGCGTGCCTCCGCCGGGCTCAGGGTGCAGACCTGCGAGCACGCCTCGGTCAGGCCGTAGGTCTGGACCGCCGTCGCGCCCCGCGCCTCCGCCTCCTCGAGGACATCGAGCGGCAGCGGCCCGCCGCCGATCAGGAGCAGGCGCGGCCGGGAGAGGTCAGCGCCCGCGTCGAGCAGCCTGACGAGCTGGGTCGGCACCAGCGAGACGATCGTGACCCGGCCCGAAGCGAACGCTTCGGCGACGCGCTCGGGGTCGAAGGCTTCGTGGATCTCCGCGGCCGTCCCGTACAACGCCGAGCGCAGCAGGATCGTGAGGCCGCCGACGTGGTTGAGCGGCAGGCAGCAGAGCCAGCGGTCGTCCGGTTCCACGCCGAGCTTCAGGCCGGAGGCCAGGGCGCTCCACAGGTGGTTGGCGTGGGTCAGCTCGACCGGCTTCGGCGCGCCGCTCGTGCCGCTGCTGAGAACCCTGGTCAGCGGCTCGCGCGGCGGTCGGCGGATCGACGGCCAGCTGCCACCAATGGCGAGCGCCCGCTCGACGGTCGCGGCGTCGGCGTAGCGGGCTCCGGGAGCGACGTCCACGCCCTCCCGCCCCGACGCGGGCAGCGACTGGGCGACCGCGCCGGCGAGGATCGCGCCGTGCAGGGCGACAGCGTGCGGGATCCCGGCGGGCAGGTCGATCGCGACCGGGTCCCCGGAGCCGACGCCACGTTCGGCCAGCTCCGCGGCGACCGCCCGGGCGCGGCGCTGCAGCTCGAGGTAGGTGATCTCCTCCCGGGCATCGGCGAGCGCGATCCGCTCCGGGTGCACACGAGCGCTGTGGTCGAGCCAGTCGGTGGGGATCTCAGACATCGCCTGGGATGTTGTCAGGAGCGCCGAAGGCGGACCGGCGACCGCCGGGGAGCCCCCGCCGGTTAACGTCCCTCAGATGCCAGAACGTCACAAGTCCGCGCCGCCGGAGTCAGAGCTCTACGCCCCGATCGAGTGGGAGCAGGCCGGCGAGTACGAGGACATCCTCTATGAGATCGGCGACGGGATCGCCAAGATCACGATCAACCGCCCCGAGCGCCGCAACGCCTTTCGCCCCCCGACCCTCGCCGAGCTGCGCGACGCCTTCACGAAGGCCCGCGACGAGCTCGACGTCGGCTCGATCATCCTCACCGGCGCCGGCGATCAGGCCTTCTGCTCCGGTGGCGACCAGAAGATCCGCGGCGACGACGGCTACATCGGCTCCGACGAGGTCGCGAGCAAGGGCGTCGGCCGCCTCGATGTCGGCGACCTCCACGTGCAGATCCGCCGCACCCCCAAGCCGGTTGTCGCTGCGATCGCCGGCTGGGCCGTCGGCGGCGGCCACATCCTCCACCTCGTCTGCGATCTCTCGATCGCCGCAGAGAACGCCAAGTTCGGCCAGACCGGCCCGCGCGTCGGGAGCTTCGACGGCGGCTTCGGCGCCGGCCTCCTGGCCCGCCAGATCGGCGCCAAGCGGGCCAAGGAGATCTGGTTCCTCTGCCGCCTCTACGACGCCCAGGAGGCGCTGGACATGGGCCTCGTGAACACCGTCGTCCCCACCGAGGACCTCGAGCAGGAGGCCGTGGCGTGGTGTCGCGAGATGAGCTACCTCTCACCCCTCTCCCTGCGGCTGCTGAAGTCCAGCTTCAACGCCTTCGAGGACGGGATCACCGGCGTCCAGCAGCTCTCCCACGATGCGACGCTCCTCTACTACATGTCCGAGGAGGGCCAGGAGGGCCGCAACGCCTTCCAGGAGGGACGGGCCCCCGACTTCTCGAAGTTCCCGCGCCGCCCGTAGGCGCCCACGGCGGTCGAAGTCACGGTCACGGCGTAAGCGATGGGAGCCCTGAGGATCTGGATCATGGCCGCGCGGCCGCGGACCCTGCCCGCGGCGCTCGCTCCCGTGTTCGTCGGCAGCGCCGCCGCCTGGGTGGCCCTCACCCCAGACGCATCTGACGACTTCTACTGGCTGCGCTTCGCAGCGGCGCTGGTCGCCTCGATCTTCATCCAGATCGGGACCAACCTCGCCAACGACTACTCCGACGCCAAGCGCGGCGCCGACACCGTCGACCGGCTCGGCCCGGTCCGGGTGACCGCCAGCGGCCTCGCGGCCCCGAAGCGGGTCCTGCACGCGACCTGGGCCGCGTTCTCGATCGCGGTGCTCGTCGGCCTCTACCTCGTCGTCGAGGTCGGGCCCGAGATCCTCGTCGTCGGGATCCTCTCGATCATCGCCGGGATCCTCTACACCGGCGGCCCCAAGCCCTACGGCTACGAGGGGCTCGGCGAGGTGTTCGTCTTCGTCTTCTTCGGGCTCGTCGCCGTCAACGGCTCCTTCTACGTCCAGCTCGAGGATCTCGAGCTGCTGCCGTTCCTGCTCTCGCTCCCCATCGGGCTGCTCTCGGCCGCGATCCTCGTCGTCAACAACGTCCGCGACATCGACACCGACCGCCGCGCCGGCAAGCGCACGCTCGCGGTGCGGCTGGGACGGGAGCGGACCCGCGACCTCTACACCGCGATGATCGTGGCCTCCTACGCGCTGCTGCCGATCGCGCTGCTGCTCGGGGACGGTCCCGCTCTTGGATTGCTCGGCCTGCTCAGCGCCCCGCTCGCCGTCAAGCCCCTGCGAGCGGTGCGCGAGCGCACCGACGGCCCGGCGCTCAACGGCGCCCTCGCCGGGACCGGAGCGCTGCTGGCCGTCTTCGCGCTCCTGACGTCGATCGGCCTGGTCGTCTAGACGTATGCACATGCGGATCACGAGCGTCGAGGCGTTCCCGATCGCCCTGCCGTTCCGTGAGCCCTACATCGCTGCGAACGGGACGATCGAGCGGCGCGAGATGGTCGTCCTCAGGGTGAGCGCGAGTGGCGGCGGAGCCGAGGTGAGCGGCCACGGCGACGCCGTCCCGATGAGCCTGCGAGGCGGCCCCGGGCTGGAGCGGATGCTCGCTGAGCTCCGCGGCGGATGCGGCGACGCATTGACCGGCTCCGAGCTGGAGTCGCCCGCCGAGATCAATGGGATCCTCGCCGCCTGCGCGAACGCCGGGGCATCGACGGGGACGCTCTGCGCGGTGGACACGGCGCTCGTCGACCTCCTCGGCCGCGCGAGCGGGACGCCCGCGTGGCGGATCCTCGGCGCGAGCGCCTCGGGGGCGGTCGCCTGCAACGGGACGCTCGGCGGCGGTGAGCCCGAAGCGGTCGCTGCGGGGGCAGCCCGGCTCGCCGGCGAGGGCTTCCGGACGATCAAGGTGAAGGTCGGGACCGGCTCCGACCGCGAGCGGATGCGGGCCGTCCGCGTGGCGGTCGGGACCGGCGTCGCTCTTCGAGTCGACGCCAACGGCGCCTGGGACCTCCTGCAGGCACAGCACGAGCTCCGTGAGCTGAGCGACGAGGTCGGGCTCGAGCTCGCCGAGCAGCCCTGCGAGAGCCTCGAGGAGCTGGCTGGCCTCCGCGCCCGGGTGGTCGTCCCGATCGTCGCCGACGAGAGCGTCGCGAGCGCCGAGGACGCCGAACGAGCGCTCGCCACGGGTGCCTGCGACGCCGTGACCCTGAAGCTCGCGAAGGTCGGCGGCCCCCACGCCGCCCTCCGTGTCGCGCGGATCATCCCCGCCTACCTGTCGAGCGCTCTCGACAGCGCGATCGGGGTCGCCGCGGGCCTTCACACCGCTCTCGCCATGCCGGCGAGCGGTTTCGCGGCGGGGCTCGCCCACGGGCTCGCGACCTCCTCCCTCTTCGCCGACGACGTCGCCGCCGAGCCTCCGCTGGGCGGTCCCGCCCCGGATCCGGGATCCTCCCCGGGGCTCGGCGTCGAGGTGGACCCGGCGGCGCTCGAGCGACTGGCGATCTGAGACCACCGTGATCGACGCGACCAACCGCAACACCGCCCTCGCCTCGGCGCTCGTCGAGGAGCTCGTTCGTAGCGGGGTACGGCACGCGATCCTCTCCCCCGGCTCCCGCTCCAGCCCCGTCGCCCTCGCGCTCGATCGCGAACCCGGGATCGAGCTGAGCGTAGTCCTCGACGAGCGCTCCGCCGGCTTCGTCGCCCTCGGCTGCGCCCTCGCGACGGGTGCACCGGCACTCGTCGCCTGCACCAGCGGCTCCGCCGCCGCCAACCTCCACCCCGCGGTGGTCGAGGCCGACCAGGCTGGGGTTCCGCTGATCGTCCTCACGTCCGACCGCCCGCCCGAGCTGCGCGGGATCGGCGCTGGCCAGACCATCGACCAGATCGGTCTCTACGGGTCCGCGGTGCGGTGGTTCTGCGAGGCCGGAACCCATGACGCCGACGACACCGGGCTGCTGCACCTGCGCTCGCTCGGCTGCCGCGCCTGGGCGGAGGCGACCAGCGGCCGGGGGCCGGTGCACCTCAACCTGTCCTGGCGCGACCCGCTCGGGCCCGAGCCACGGCCCGAGGATGTCACCGCGAAGCGCTCGCTGGCGCTCGAGGGGCGATCCAAGCACGAGCCGCTGACCGGCTTCACCGAGTGGCGCCACCCCGACATCAAGGATGCCTCGCCGCTGGCGGAGCGCCTCGCCGATGCTGAGCGGGGCCTGATCGTCGCCGGCCGCAACCTGCTGCCGACGCTCGGGGTCGCGATCGGCGCGTTGAGTCAGGCCACCGGCTTCCCGGTGCTGGCCGAACCGACCTCGAACGCGCGGCTCCCCTCGCTGGGAGGACCCCCGACGGTCGCCGCCTACGACCTCATCGCCCGCTCCCAGCCCGCCGGCCTCTCCCCCGACCTGATCCTGCGCTGCGGCGACATGCCCACGAGCAAGCCTCTGCGAGCTTGGATCGAGGCTCTCGACGTCGCGCAGATCGTCGTCGACCCACCGGGGCGGTGGAACGAGCCGACGCGCACGGCTAACACGGTCGTCCGTGCCGACGCGGCCGGCCTGGCGTTCCTGCTGGCCGACCTCGTCACCGACCCGTTCACGAGCCGCGAATGGCAGGAGGCCTGGCGCCGGGCCGAGGACGCTGCGCAGCGTGCCATCGACGAGACGCTCGCCTCCGCCCCGGACCCCACCGAGCCTGGCATCGCCCGCGCCCTGCGCCCGCTGGTCGGCCACCAGGAGAACCTGCTGCTCGCCTCGAGCATGCCGATCCGCGACTTCGAGGCGTTCTCGCGAGCCGAGGGGGAGCCCGCGTGGATCCGCGCCAACCGGGGCGCCAACGGGATCGACGGCCTCGTCTCCACCGCCTGCGGGATCGCCCGAGGCTCCCATCGCCCCACATGGCTGCTCATCGGCGACCTCGCGCTCGCCCACGACATCGGTGGCCTCGCGTCAGCGCAAGACCTCCCGGCGCCGCTTCGGATCGTCGTCGTCGACAACGGCGGCGGCGGCATCTTCGACTTCCTGCCGCAGGCCGAGCAGGTGGAATCCGCGGCCTTCGAGCGCCTCTTCACGACGCCCTCAGGCCTCGACATGGAACGGGTTGCGGCGACGTACGGCATCGACTTCGCCGAGATCGGATCCGAGGCCGAGCTCGCCGGCCTCGCCGATTCCGGGACCATCCTCGCTCGGGTGCGCGTGGAGCGGGCCGGCAACGTCGATCTTCACCGGCGGATCGCCGATGCGGTATCGGCGGCGATCGCCGCCCAGAGCTGAGAGCTCACGAGCGCCCCGAGAGGAGACTTCGCCGCGCTATCCGCGGCGTTCTCTCCTCTCGGCGGCTGACGTGCTCCCCAGTGGGGCCAGTCGGAGCAACAATCGAGGGTGCTTCCGGAACCCCTCAGCCGGCCAGCAGCGGCAGCAGAGCCCCGAGCTTGATCTCGGTCTCGGCGAGCTCGGCGGCGGGATCCGACCCTGCGACGATCCCGGCGCCGGCGTAGAGATGGGCGGTGCGGTCGCGCAGCAGAGCCGAGCGCAGCGCCACGCAGAACTCGCCGTCGCCGGTCGCGTCCATCCAGCCGACCGGACCCGCGTACCAGCCGCGCTCCATGCCCTCGAGCTCCGCGATCGCCGCCTCACCCTCGGGCCCGCGCGGCTCCGGGCCCACGGCCGGGGTCGGGTGCAGCAGCCCGGCGAGCTCGAGCGCGGAGCGAGACTCGGCAAGCTGCGCATGGACGGGGGTGGCGAGATGCTGGATGTTGGCGACCTTGATCACCACCGGCTCGGGCGCCGCCTCCACCCACACCGAGAGCGGCGCGAGTCGCCGCGAGATGCGGCGAACGACGATGGCGTGCTCGCTGCGGTCCTTGTCGCTGTGGAGGAGCTGCTCGCCGAGGTGATCGTCGACGGAGGGATCGGCGCTGCGGCGGGCCGAGCCCGCGAGCGCAACCGTCGCAGCGACCCGCCGCTGCGACGGACGAGCAGCTCCGGACTCGCCCCCACGAACGTCGCCTCGGGCGTCCCCACGCAGAAGCAGAAGCAGGAGGCGAACGCCTCGCGCAGCGCCCCGAGGACAGCTCCCGCAGAGTGCGCCGAGGGACGCGTGACGCGAACCTCGCGGGCCAGCACGAGCTTCTCGAACTCGCCGGCGCGGATCCGCCGGACCGCGGCCCCCACCGCCTCCTCATAGGCGGCGGGAGGACGGGCCGAAGAGACCTCGGCCGCAGCTACCGGGTGCGGATCGAGCGGCGGCAGCGGCTCCTCGCGGAGCGAGCTCAGCCGCGATCCGAGCCGCGCTCGAAGCTCCGCGGGCTCCACCCCCGGGCCCGCGAGCGCACACAGCGTCAGCAGGTGACGGCTCTCGCTGCGAGCGATCAGAAGCTCCGGGAGGACGAGCAGCGCCGGCGGCAGGGACGCCCACGGTCCGGCCGAGGAGGAATGCGCCGAGAACGCCATGCCGCCCGTGAAGAGGGGGCCCGCGCCGGTCGGCATGTCGTCGGGCTCGTCGGCGAGGCGACGCCGCATGATCGTGGTCGTGTCGGAGATCAGGTCGGCGACGCGTCCGTCACCGCGCGACACCACCTCGTGAGCGCTGCCGAGCCCCGCGATCGAGAGCCCGCCCCGGTCGGGCTCCTCCCAGCAGAACCAGCGGTCGTCGGCCCGCCGCGAGGCGTAGACGGTGGCGGAGGGATCGATCTCGTCGATCTCGGCGGTGACCGTGATCAGGCGCCGCTCGCGACCGGCGGCCGCGCGCTCGGCGAGCCGCAAGACCCGCTCGAGCAGGTCGCTCACGGCTTCGGATGTCGCAACCGGGCTCACGAGCTCGAACCGGGGGCGGGAGCCGAGCGATCTCGGCCCGCCTCAGCCCTCCGGACGGGCGCGGGCGATTGCGACCTCGCCGGTGCGCGCCATCTCGATCAGCCCGTGCGGGCGGACCATGCGCTCGAAGGAGTCGATCTTCTCGGCGGTCCCGGTCACCTCGACGGTGATCGAGCGGCGCGAGACGTCGACGATGTGGCCGCGGAAGATGTTCGCGAACTCCATGATCTCCGCCCGCGTGTCGGCGGCGGCGTTGACGCGGAACAGGGCCATCTCCCGCGTCACCGCGGTCTCCGGCTCCATGTCCCTGATCTTGATCACGTTGACGAGCTTGTGCAGCTGCTTGGTCACCTGGTCGATCGGGTGCAGGGCGCCGTCGACGGTCAGCGTCACCCGCGAGATGTCCGGGTCCTCGGTGGGCCCGACGGCGAGCGTGTCGATGTTGAAGCCACGGCGGCTGAACAGGCCGGCGATCCTGGCGAGGACACCGGGCCGGTTCTCGACCATCAGCGACAGCAGGTGGCGGCGGCCGGTGAGGCCGCTCGAGGTCCGCAGATCGTCGAGATCGATCAGCTCGGCCTTGGTTCCGGGGTCACCCATCGCGCTCACCTATCCCACCATGTCCCGGGCGGCGGCGCCGGCCGGGATCATCGGGTAGCAGTTCTCGTTCGGCGTCACATGCACGTCGAGCAGGTAGGGACCGGGCGTCTCCAGCGCGGTCTTCATGGCGCCGGCGAGCTCTCCCTTGTCCTCGCAGCGCGCGGCTCCCCAGCCGAACGCCTCGGCGAGCTTCACCCAGTCGGGGCTGGGGCCCATGACGACCGACTTGTAGCGCTCCTCCCAGAACAGCTCCTGCCACTGGCGGACCATGCCGAAGTGGCCGTTGTTCATCAGGAACACCTTGACGTCGAGGTCGTGCACTGCAGCCGTAGCCATCTCCTGGCACACCATCACCAGGCTGCCGTCGCCGGCGAGGCAGATCACGGTCTCCTCGGGCATCGCGACCTTCGCTCCGATCGCGGCGGGGAGGCCGAAGCCCATCGTCCCCAGGCCGCCGGAGTTGAGCCACTTGCGCGGCTCGGCGAAGTTGAAGTACTGCGCAGCCCACATCTGATGCTGGCCGACGTCGGAGGTGATGATCGCGTCGGGGGCCGCCTTGTACATCTCCTCGACCATCCGCTGCGGCTTGATCTCGGAGTCGTCGCTGTCCTCGTAGCCCAGCGGGTACCGCTCCTGCCAGGAGCGGATCTGCTTCCACCACTCGTCGAGGCGCGCGGAGTCGGCCTCCAGCGCCCGGTACTCGCCGGTCAGCTTCGGCAGCACGTCCTTGGCGTCGCCGACGATCGGGATGTGGGCGGCGACGTTCTTGGAGATCTCGGCCGGGTCGACGTCGATGTGGACGAACTTCGCACGCGGCGCGAACTCGCTCAGCTTCCCGGTGATGCGGTCGTCGAAGCGAGCCCCGATCGCGACGATCAGGTCGGCCTCGTCCATCGCGTAGTTGGCGGTCCGGGTGCCGTGCATCCCGAGCATGCCGAGCCAGCGCTCGTGCGGTGCCGGGAAGGCGCCCAGCCCCATCAGCGTGCAGGTGACGGGGAAATCGTCGGAGCCGGCGAGCTCGCGAAGCTCCTCGGAGGCGTCGGCGTTGATGACACCGCCGCCCACGTAGAGCACCGGGCGCTTGGCGTTCGCCATCGCCTTCGCCGCGATCCGGATCTGCTTGATGTTGCCCTCGGTCGTCGGCTGGTAGCCGGGGAGCTTCGGGGTGCCGGTGATCGGCTCGTAGTCGATCTCGGCCCGCGAGAGGTCCTGCGGGATGTCGACCAGAACCGGCCCCGGCCGTCCGGTCTTGGCGATGTGGAAGGCCTTGTGGATGTAGTCGGGGATCTGCGCCGGATCGGTGACGAGGAAGGAGTGCTTGACGACGGGAAGCGTCATCCCGGTCACGTCGGCCTCCTGGAAGCCGTCGGTCCCGATCAGGTCGGTCCGGACCTGGCCGGTGATGAAGACGATCGGCACGGAGTCCATGTGTGCGTCGGCGATCGCCGTGATCAGGTTGGTCGCGCCGGGACCCGACGTCGCGAAGGCGACGCCGACCTTGCCCGAGGCCTTCGCGTAGCCCTCGGCCGAATGCCCGCCGCACTGCTCGTGGCGAACCTGGATGTGCTCGAAGTCAGCGTCGTAGAGCGCGTCGTAGAGCGGCAGGCTGGCCCCGCCGGGGATCCCGAATACGTGCTTTACCCCCTCGGCCTTCAGGGCCTCGCAAAGGGCGTCGGCGGCACGCATCTCAATCAACCTCCGGTGGGATCAGGGGACTCGTAGGGAAAGTTCGATTGCCACGCCCGGTCCACGCCACCGGGTCGCGGCACGAGTCCGAGTCTAACAGGGGGATTTGGAGCCTCCCGGCGGGGCGGCGGCGCCCGTCAGCGCGCTTGCGGGCTGCGGAAATCGGGCCCCGGCCTCACCTCGCTGGGGTCCGGGAGATAGAGGTCGGTGCCGCAGCGGGTGCAGACCTGGACATAGAGCTTCAGCACCTTCCCGCAGTTCGGGCAGCGCCGTTCAGGCTCGGCCTGCTCTCGGCGCGAGAGGATGATCGCGATCAGCCCGAGGCCCGGCGCACAGCCGCCGATGACGAACCAGATCCAGAAGCTCGAGCCCTTCGCCCGCGCGATGATCGCCGTCGCGAGCGCGAAGCAGAGCAGGATGACGAGAAAGGCCATGCGCTCGATTGTGCCGTCTCGGGAATCCCGGGCTCAGCCCGGGCGCCGAGCTGGTCCCAGCCCGGCGCGCTGAGCCGCCTTCAGGAAGGTCGGTTGTACGGGATGCCGGCCTTCTCAGAGAGCGCGGCCAGCTGGTCCTCGATCGCGCCGAGGCGCGCGGAGACATCCGCGGCACCGGCTGCGTCGCCGTCCGCCGCAGCGGGAGCCGCGTCGGGCTCGCTCGGTGCCGGCTCAGCGGGAGCCTCCGCGGCCGGCTCCTCCTGGCCGGCCTGATAGCCACCGCGCACGTCGAGCTGCGTCTCGTCGAGGCTGCCGGGGCTCGCGGCCGCAGCCGCGGCGGCGGCCGGAGCCGCAACCGCGGGCTCGGAACCGGTCGCGGGCTGGAACGCCTGAGAGGCCGGCTCGAAACCGCCGGCGGCGGGCTGCTCGGCGGTGCCGGCTCCATCGCGAGGCGGGTGGTAGTGGTCGGTCCACTCCTTGCCGTCCCAGTAGCGCATGCCCGGGCCGCCGTCAGGATCGTCCTTCCAGCCCGCGGGGGGAAGCTGCGCCGGCGCCTGCTGCTGGACAGCGGGCTGCTGCGCGGGAGCGGCCTCCGCGGCGGCGGGGTGCTCGTAGTGCTCGGTCCACTGCGAGCCGTCCCAGTAGCGACGACCGCGACCGTGGCCCTCCGGATCTGCGTACCACCCTGCTTCCGTCATCACGCCCTTCCTGAGTCGTAGAACGATCGGATCATTCCACGAACCGGCGCCGGGGCGCCACCCGGTTGTCTAACCGAGCTCGGAGTCGGTGCCGATCGGGCGATGACTGCCGCCGCGCGCGTATACCTCGGTCGTCAGGGGCGCCGGATGGCCGATCGATCCGACCTCGGCGGTGTCGCGGCGAAACGGCAGCCCGACGGTCCAGTCGGCGACGGCTCGAAGCTTGCGGGCGAGGCCCGGAATCTGGCTCACGTGGTAGGTCCGCGCGGCCCACCAGGCGGGGAAGCCGGAGAGGGTCTTCCCTCCCATCGCCTTGCCGAGCATCGCCACGGCCTTGTACTGGCCGAGGTTCACGAAGGCGCCGCGGCTGCGGTAGGTGAAGGTCGTGGGCTCACCGACGCCGACGTTGGCCGCCATGTTGCGGGCGGCGACGCGCGCCTGCCGGATGGCGTGCTGGGCGGTCGGCGGGCAGACACCTCCCTCGGGGTTGGGGACCGCCGCGCAATCGCCGGCGGCGAAGACTCCCTCGAGGCCGGGGACGGCCATGCCCTCGTCGACGGCGACGCGGCCACGGTCGTCGAGCTCGAGCCCCATCGCCTGCATGCTCGGGTGCGCGACGACGCCCGCCGTCCAGACGACGGTGCGGGTCGGGATCCGCTCCCCCGTCGAGAGCTCGACGTGCTCGGGGCCGACCTCCTCCAGCGTCGTGCCGAGGCGGATGTCGGTGCCGCGGCCTCGGAGCTGCTGCAGGGCGTAGTCGGCGAGCGCGGGGTCGATCTCGGGGAGCACCCGGTCGCTCGCCTCGACGAGGATCCAGCGCATCCCCTGCAGGCGGGCGCGCGGGTAGTTCTCCATCGCATCGGAGGCGAAGTCCTGAAGCTCCGCGAGGGCCTCGAGCCCCGCGTAGCCGCCGCCGACGAAGACGTAGGTGAGAAGCTCGGCGCGGTGGGCGGGATCCTCGCTCGCGTTCGCCTCCTCGAGCGTCTCGACCAGGTGGTTGCGCAGCCAGATCGCGTCGGCGAGGCTCTTGAAGCCGATCGCGTGGCGGTCGAGCCCCGGGATCGGCAGCGAGCGGCTGACCGAGCCCATCGCCAGCAGCAGCTGGTCGTAGTGGAGCTCCTCGGTCTCGCCCTCGTGGGTGGTGAGCTCGACGACGCGACGCGCGTGATCGTGGCCGGTCACGGCCCCGAGCCGCAGGTAGGTGCGCTTGAGGATCTCGCGCAGCGGTGTGACCACGTGACGCGGCTCGAGCGTCCCCGCCGCGGCCTCGGGAAGAAGTGGCGTGTAGAGGAGGAAGTTGACGTCGTTGACGAGGATCAGCCGGGTCGACTGCCGGGGCATGATCCGCTCCAGCTCGCGCGCGGCGTTAGCCCCCGCGAACCCGCCGCCTGCGATCACGATGTCGTGCGCCATGACGGCCCACCTTAGGGCACCTTGTAACGCATTGCTACACAGTTGCGGAGCGCACTAGCGGCGCCCCTGTGATGACTCGCCGTCGAGCCGGGCCCGGCTCGTCTGCCGC
>JAXLSW010000028.1:0-47890 GCA_046330415.1 Solirubrobacterales bacterium
AGGCCGCCGCCCCGAGTCTGCTCGTCGACGAGGGCGGCAACGGGAACGGCAGCGCCGAGGAGCGGGCCGGGGAGCCGGTGCCGTTCTTCGAGTTCCTGCCGTCGTACTCCCGCTGGCGCTCCCACACGTTCAACTACTTCAACTCGGCGAAGGCGTTCAGCGGCGCGGTCAAGCAGGCCGCAGCGGCGTGGAACCGCAGCGGGATGAAGGGCAAGTGGAAGCCCGTCTCACGCGGTCGAGCCGACATCATCATCAAGGTCAACTCGAAGATCGGCGTCGCTGGGCTTGCGACCTCCTGGAACGGCAACCGCGGCCTGATCGAGCTCAACGCGAACACCCTCAAGGGCAAGTCGCCGCAGGCGAGGGCCACGCAGGGCGGGGTGGTCGCGCACGAGATGGGTCACATCATCGGTCTCGATCACGAGAACGGGTGCGCGACGATGAACGCCATCCTGTGGTCGGGATGCAAGCCGCCGAAGGAGCCCTGGCTCTACCGGTGCGGGTTGCTGCAGAGCGACGACATCCGCGGCGCCGTGAAGCTCCTCGGAGGGAAGGCGAAGAAGCCGGGCAAGGAGTTCTGCCCGCTGGAGAAGGCGCCGGGGAAGGTCACGAACCTGACCGGCACCTGGGACGCCGAGGTGCAGGTCATGAAGCTGTCGTGGAGCCTGCCGTCCAAGAACGCTCCCGCGAGCGCAACGGTCCGCCGCGGTGGGCCCGACGGCGACTGCCCGAAGCCGGGCAAGGGGACGAAGGTCTCCGACGTCGGCAGGGACCGCGCGACGGACTACCAACCGAAGGCCGGGACCTACTGCTACGTCGTCACCAGCGAGGGCAAGCTCGGCCGCCCCGGCGCCTCGACGAGCGTGAAGGCCACCTCGACCGGCGCGCAGCCGGAGGCCTCCTTCACCTACGACTACACCGACTTCGAGTCCGTCATCCAGTTCTACGACAGCAGCTTCGACCCCGACGGGGACGTCGTCTCCTGGTCGTGGGACTTCGGCGACGGATCGCCGGCCTCGAGCGAGCGGAACCCCGTGCACACGTTCCCCTCGCCGGGTATCCGCACCGTGACCCTGACCGTCCGCGACGACAGCGGGAACGTCTCCACCTACACGGAGGACGTCTATGTCTAGACGCCGAAGCGCGGAGCGCAAAGACCGCGCCTGACGTGGTTTGCGCGCCCCGCGTGCACACGACTGGCAGCGAAGGGAGGTGGGGAGCTCACCGCAACGGCCGTCCTTCACCCGGATCTCGCCTCGCACAGCTCCTGCGCTGCGAATCGAGTCCGGATACCGGACCGGATATGCGTCGCAGGTGCGCTGCGAGGGCTGCCGGCGCGTGAAGCGCCCGGCAGCCGCACTCACTCGCAATCGCAGGTCCCACAGACGTGCGATTGCGAATCGGTGCGCCGTCCATCGGCCGTCGGTGGTTGAGCGCTCCAGCTGCGAACGCGGGGCGCCTCGACCACGCTGTGCGTGCTTTCCGCGCCCCGCATCTCACGATTGGCAGCGAAGGGAGGTGGGGAGCTCACCGCGATGGCCGGCCCCGACGGGATCTCCGATGCTCCCCTCGGTGCGCATCGCCCCAGCGCGGGCACGTTTGGAACCTACGGGTCCTATTCGCGCCCAGCGTCGGTGGTTGAGCGCTCCCGCGGCGCCGTTGACGCCGTCTGACGTGGTCAACGCGCCCGGCGCGTCATGCCGATCGCCGTTGCCGGACGTCGCCACCGCTGAGGCGGCCGAAGGCCTCGCGGCCCCGATAGATACGATCGCGGCGTGAGCCCAGCCCCCGACGCCAAGCCGATCACCATCGTCGTCGACGGGGTCGAGATCGCGGCCAACGAGGGGGCGATGCTGGTCGACGCCGCCAAGCACGGCGACGTCGAGATCCCGGTCTTCTGCTACGAGCCGAAGCTCGGCGAGCCGGTCGGCGCCTGCCGCATGTGCCTGGTCGAGATCGAGGGCATCCCGAAGCTGCAGACGGCCTGCTCCACACCGGTCCGCGACGGCATGGTCGTCTACACGCAGAACGCCCGGGTCAAGGAGGCGCAGAACGCCGTCGTCGAGTTCCTGCTCGTCAACCACCCGCTCGACTGCCCGGTCTGCGACAAGGGCGGCGAGTGCCCGCTGCAGGACATCTCGATGGGCTGGGGAGCGGGGCGCAGCCGCGTCACCGACCCCAAGCGCCACTTCGAGAAGCCGATCCCGCTCTCGCCGCTGATCAAGATCGACCGCGAGCGCTGCATCCTCTGCTACCGCTGCGTCCGCTTCTCTCAGGAGGTCGCCGAGGACGAGCAGCTGCAGCTCCTCGAGCGCGGCCCCAAGACCTACGTCGGGACCTTCGACGACCGCCCCTACGTCGCCCCCTTCCACGGCAACATCATCGAGCTCTGCCCCGTCGGGGCGCTGACCTCGCAGGCCTACCGCTTCCGCGCCCGCCCCTGGGACATCGAGGACGCGGGCTCCGTCTGCACGCTCTGCCCGAGCCAGTGCAACGTCAAGTTCACGGTCCGCGACGAGCACGTCGTCCGCACGCTCGCGCGTGACAACAAAGACGTAGACGACGGCTGGCTCTGCGACAAGGGTCGCTTCGGCTACCAGATGTTCTCCAGCGCCGACCGCGCTCTCGCCCCGGCGGTGAGCGCCGGCGGCGTCCTCGACGACACCACCTGGGAGGACGCGCTCGGCCGCGCCGCAACCGGCCTCGCCGAGGCGCGAGGCAAGGTCGCCGCGATCGTCGGCGGCGGCACCTCCAACGAGGAGGGCTACCTGATCCAGCGACTGGTGCGCGGCCCGCTCGCCTCCGCCGACGTCGTCTCCTCCCCCGCCCCCTCGCTGCCCCTCAACCTGCGCCGCCGGCTCGCCGCTCCCGAGCTCTCGGTCGGCATGGCCGAGATCGACCACGCCGGCGCGATCCTCGTCGTCGGCTGCGACCCGATGCATGAGATGCCGATCCTGGAGCTGCGGATCCGCAAGGCGGTGCGCCGCAACGGCTCCCAGCTCCTCGTCGCCGGCGAGCGGCCGACCGCCCTCGACGGCGGCGCCGCGATCGGCTCCAACGGCGCCCTCGAGGCGCAGCGCTACGCGCCCGGCGACACGGCGGCGTTCCTCGAAGAGGTCCGCACCGCCGTCTCCTCCGGTGACGACGACAACGGCTTCGCCGCCGCGCTGCGAGCCGCCGAGAGCACGGTGATCGTGTGGAGCGAGCGCATGCTCGGTCCGGCTGGTGACACCGCGGCCGCCGACGCCCTGCTCGGCCTCGCCGACGTCCTCGGCCTCGACGGCCAGGAGGGCGGCGGCCTGCTCGAGGTCCCGCGCTCGGCCAACGGCCGCGGCCTGCGCGAGGCCGGCTGCGCCGACGGTTTCGGCCCCGGCCTCAGCGAGGCGCCCGCGGGACGCTCCGCCGCCGAGATCAAGCAGGCGCTCGAGGACGGCGAGCTGCAGGGCCTGATCCTCTGGGACGTCGACCCCGTCCGCGACTTCGACGACCCCGAGGGCTGGCAGCGCGCCATCGGCAACGCCGACTTCGTCCTCGCATCCTCGATGTTCCCCGCCGCCGGCGCCGACGTCCACCTCCCCGCCGAGACCTACGCGGAGAAGGAGGGCACCGTCACCCACCCCGACGGCCGCCTGCAGCGCGTCCGCCCCAGCGTCCCCCACCCGGGCGCCGTGCGCCCGCTGTGGCAGGCGCTGAGCGAGCTGGCGGCCCTGCTCGGAGACGAGAACGGCGCCGGGACCTCGGGCGAGGTCTTCGACCTCCTCGCGGCCGACGCGACCTTCCTCAACGGCATCGACGTCGACCAGATCGGCGGCATGGGTCTCCGCTGGCCGGAGCTCGAGATGGAATGGGAGCACGGCGCGTCGGCTGAGGCGAGCGATCGCCATGAGCGGGGTGGCGAGCCCGCGGACGGCCAGCTCCGCCTCGGCACCTACCGCGACCTCTGGGGCGACTACGTCGCCGAGCGCAACCCGGCCCTTCGGTTCCTCTCCCCCTCCCAGACCCTGGAGCTGCATCCCGACGACGCCGAGCGGCTCGGCGTGGAGCAGGGGCAGGCGGTTGAGGTCTCCGCGGATGGCAGGTCGCTGATCGCCAACGTCGCGCTGCGCGAGCGGATGCTCCCCGGGTCCGCGTTCCTGATCGAGGGGATCGCCCAGGAGGGTGCGGGGATCCTCGACGGCGCCGAGGTGGTCACCGTCGGCCCGGCGCCCGAGCAGGAGGAGGCTCCCGCGCCCGCCTACCTCTCCGAGAAGCGCGAACCGGTGGCCTGGCGCTCATGAGCCTCGCGTCGAGCCTGCTGCCGCTCGCCGACGTCGACTTCGCCGAAGCGAACTGGCTGCTGGTCGTCAAGTCGCTGGTGATCTTCGCCGTGATCCTCGGCCTCGTGCCGCTGATCCTGCTGCTCGAGCGCAAGCTGCTCGGCCGCTTCCAGGCCCGCTACGGGCCCAACCGCGTCGGTCCCTACGGCCTCCTGCAGCCGCTCGCCGACGTCGTCAAGCTGCTCTCGAAGGAGTCCTACAAGCCCGAGGCGGCGGTCCCCGTCCTGTGGGCGATCGCCCCGGCGCTGGTCATCCTCAGCGCCACCGCGACGCTCGCGATCATCCCCTTCGGAGACACCGTCGACGACAAGGTCGGCCTCTACGGGATCGACGTCTCGATCGGCATCCTCTACGCCTTCGCCTTCGGCTCGATCTCCTTCTACGGGCTGCTGCTCGGCGGCTGGGCTTCAGGGTCGAAGTACAGCTTCATGGGCGGCATGCGCTCGGCCGCGCAGCTGATCTCCTACGAGATCTCACAGGGGCTCGCCCTGCTCGGCGTGATCATGATGTCGGGCTCGCTCAGCCTCGTCACGATCGTCGAGCAGCAGGAGCAGCAGGTCTGGTTCGTGATCCCGCAGTTCGTCGGGTTCATCATCTTCATGGTCGCCGGCTTCGCCGAGACCAACCGGCCCCCGTTCGACCTCCCCGAGGCCGACGCCGAGCTCGTCTCCGGCTACAACACCGAGTACGGCGGCATGCGCTTCGGCTCCTACTTCATGGCCGAGTACATGGAGATGATCGTCGTCTCCGGCATCGCCTCGGCGATGTTCCTCGGCGGCTGGAACCTCCCCTTCGGGATCCACACCCCGGCGCTCCTCGGCGTCGTCGTGATGCTCGCCAAGATCGTCCTCCTGATCTGCTTCTTCATCTGGGTCCGCGCGACCCTCCCCCGCCTTCGCTACGACCAGCTGATGAGCCTCGGCTGGAAGGTCCTGCTGCCGCTCGCCACGCTCAACGTGCTGGTGACGGCGGTGCTGGTCGTCGTGCTCTGAGTCGTCTGGCGACGGCCCCGCGCAGCCGCAGCGCCCGCCGGTCCCGGCAATCGCGCGAATTGGTGCAGTTCAGCTCCACTTTCGACCCAAGAGGTCACCCACCCGTGCGTCCGGCTGGGCCACAGTTGCTTCATGGCCGCCGAAGGGAGAGAACACCGCGCTATCCGCGGTGAAGTCTCCTCTCGAGCTCGCCAGCGGCGGGACCGGCCACCGGCCCACGGGCCCAGCAGGCCAACCGCACCCGAACGACGCGGGGCGCCCCGGAGGAAGCCAGGGCGCCCCTGTCGCTCTCCCCCGCTTACTTCGCCTTACCGGTGAAGACCGTGTCCTGGAACGTGTCGTCGGCGCAGCCCGTCGTCTTGAAGTGGAGCTCGCCCTTGATCTTGGTGGCGACACCGTTCTTGGCCTTGGTGATCTCGACGGTGATCTTCGCGATCCGCGACGTTGCCTTCGACCCGTCGAGGCAGATCGGGTTGTCCTGCACCTCGGTGCCCTTGAAGGTGTCTCCAGAGGCCCGCTTCAGTACGGACTCGCTGTGGGAGCTGTTCGCTCCCTCGCGCAGGAAGTCGACCTTGTTGCACTTGCCGCTGCACGAGAACTCGTACGTGCGATCGAGCTTCGTCCCGACCGTGCTCGGATCGTCGTCGCCCGTGATCGTGGCCTTGATCGCAAAGTTGCCATCGAGCGCGTTGCCCTTGGCCGCCTGCGCCGGGACCGCCATCGCGAACACCACCACCAGGGCGCCGAGGAACGCCATCGCCAGTCTCATTCGTCCCCTCGATACGTCCATCTCATTCTCCTTGCTGTAGTTACGCTGTCCCCTACTAGACGAACTGCGAGCCGGCGATCTTCCGTCGGCTGGCTTGCCGGGGGTGGGAAGATCCCCGGAGTGATCGACGTCATGCGGACAAACCCATGAACGACGCGCGCAACGACCCCGAAGACCTGACCGAGGAGGAACTCGGCGCGCTCCTGCGCGACCTCAAGGAACCTCCGCGCGCCTGGATCGACGCCGCGAAGGAGCTTCCGGCCGCGCGGGCTGAGATCGATGGGATCGTCGCCCGGGCCGAGGCCGACGCAGCGTTCCGCGAGGAGGTGCTCGCCGATCTCGAAGAGGCGCTGCGGGCCGAAGGCCAGGAACCCTCGCCTCAGCTCGTCGCGGCGCTGAAGGCGCGGCTCGAGGCCTGACAACCGGCGAGCGCCTCGCACTTCCGCGGTTAGACTGCCGCGCCATGGGAGTTGGGGGCGACACCGATGCCGAGCTTCTCGCGCGCTGCCGCGAAGGAGATGCGGCTGCGTGGGGACAGCTCGTCGAGGGCTACTCCGGCTACGTCTACGCGATCGCCGTTCGCGGCTTCCGGCTCTCCGAGCATGACGCCGAGGACGTCTTCCAGGAGACCTTCGCCCGCCTCTTCGAGAACCTCGGAAAGATCCGCGACGACTCCTCGGTCCGCTTCTGGATCGCGCAGACGGCGCGACGGCTGGCGATCGACCGCATCCGCGGCGCCGGCCGCGAGGCTCCCGCCTTCGACCCGGATGTGATGGGCGAGACCCTCGGGGCAGAGGACTCCGAGTTCGGACGCCTCGAAGTCGCTCTGGACATCCGCGCAGCCGTCGACGAGCTGCCAGAGGCATGCCGCGAGGTCGTCATCCGCTTCTTCCTGCGCGACGAGAGCTACATCCAGATCAGCGAGGCGCTCGACATCCCCGCGGGCACGATCGCCTCGCGGATCTCGCGCTGCCTGACGAAGCTCCGCGAGGGCTACGGCAGCTCGCGGATCCACGCCTGAGCCGCTGCAGGCGGCGCCGCCGCGGTCAGTCCGGCGCGATCAGCTCCACTCGCGGGAAGTACGTCTGGTAGCGGGTCGGGTCGCGGGTCAGTAGCTGCATCCCCTCGACGGCGGCGTGGGCGCCGATGAAGAAGTCCGGCAGAGGGGAGCTGCGAGCGCCGCCTCGCCGGCGGTAGTCGAGGTATGCCTTGCCAGCCAGGAAGGCGGCCGGCCAAGGCACCTCGCGTCGCTCGATCGCGAGTGCTCCGAGCGCCGACTCGCAGCTCTCGATCCGAGCGAAGCCAATCGACACCTCCGCGTAGATGACCGGATTGATCGCGATGGATCCGGAGGCCGCGGCGCGTGCCAGCTGCTTCGCCGACCACGCCTCCCATGTCAGGTCGCCGCTGATCACGTCGATCAGGACGTTGGAGTCGACGAGCGTCGGCGCACCCATACGTAGGTGAACCCCGTCGGCTCAGTCCTCGCCCCTGGTCAGGGCCATGATCTCTTCGGTGCTCATCGTGAACTCGTCGCGATGGCGGCGCAGATGCTCGATCAGATCATCGCCTCGGGACGGCGCGGGCCGGAGCCTGACCGACCCCTCTTCGAGTGTGAACTCAACCTCGGTGCCGGGTTGCAGGCCCGTGCGGTCCCGCATTTCTTTCGGAACCGTGACCTGCCCCTTGCTCGTGATGCGCATGTAAGATTTATACAGTCTTACTCTTACTCCTGATGCTCATCAATCGATCGCGAGCCGTCGCCGGGCTTCGGCGGCGAGCTCGGCACCGCGCTCGGCCTGCGCGCCCAGCGCTTCGTCCCCTCCGGCGACGAGGTTGATCTCGACGAGCCCGACGCAAGCCCGCGCCGCACCCTCGGCGAGCGCACAGGCGGCGCGGACGTCGGGGATGCGGTCGGGCTCGCAGCCTTCGGCGAGCGCCTGCGCCAGGAGGGCGACGTCCCCCGCCGCCTCGGCGACGGCGGCGGGTGCCTCGGCGGCGCGGTGGAGGGCGCGGCCGAGAAGGAAGTCGCGCTCCGAACCCCCGTCGGCGCCCCGGGCACCCCGCACACCCCGCTCGGACCGCTCGGACCGCTCGCGCAGGAGCTTCGCCGCCTCGGCGTAGTTCTGCGCGCACGTCCTGATCAGACCCGTGGCCCGCGCCCGCACGCTCTCGCATTGAGCCGCCAGTCCCGACGCTTCCGAGCCGCCGGTCGCGCGCGCCGCCATCGTCAGCAGCGCCGCGGTTGCGGCCACGGTCTGCGCGGCGAGAACGCTGCTGGCGATCGGGTCCTCGGGATCGGAGACCGCATCGAGGAACGCGCTGATGTCGAGGTCGAGCGGATCAGTCATTCCTGACGTCCCCGGCATCTCGGTCGCCTCCGTCGTCTCCACGACGTCCGCCGTCTGCAGCGAATCCCCAGACCTCGAGCTTGCCATCCCGGCCCCGCACCTCCACGTCGCCGACGCGGGTGAGACCGGTCGGCGCCTCGCGCTCCGCGAGAGCGCGGGTGGACTCAGCCACCAGCAATGAATGAGGCATCTCCTTCGTCATCTCCTCGAGCCGCGAGGCGGTGTTCGTCGTATCGCCGACGGCCGCGTACTCGAGCCGGTTCGGTGACCCTACGTTTCCCGACATCACCTCGCCGCTGTTGACACCGACTCCCATCTCGACCGGTTCGGAGGTGATGTCGCTCCCGGCGAGCCAGGTGTTGAACGCATCCAATCGCGCTCCGACCATCTCCCGCGCTGCCGCCAATGCGCGCGCGGCGTGGTCGTCCTGCTCGAGTGGCGCCCCGAAGATGGCCATGATGCCGTCACCCATGTAGGCGACGAGGGTTCCGCCGTGATCCATGATCGCGTCGCTCATCTCGGTCAGGTAGTGGTTGAGAACGTCGATCACCTGCTCCGGCTCGAGGCTCTCCGCGAGGGTGGTGAAGCCGCGCAGGTCAGCGAAGAGCACCGTCGCGTCGCGGCGGACGCCGTTGAGACGGAGATCCTCGCCGGCGGAGGCGAGTGCTTCATCGACCACCGGCGCCGGGACGAAGCGGCCGAACGCGTCCCGCATGCGGATCCGGTCGACGGCGTCCAGCGAGTAGTGCGCGACGAGCGTTCCGCCCGCGCTGACCGAGACAGCGAGGAGCGCCGGCACCAAGGCGACGATCGTCCCCGCCTCGAAGGCCGCCTGAGTGAAGACGAGGAAGGCGGCGGTCAGGGCGACACCGATGAGCAACGCCACCAGCGGTCCCAGCCGCAGGCTCAACCCCGGGACGGCGAGGCCCAGCAGGCCGATCAGCGCCACGTTCAGGCCCGCCGGAGCCTCGCCCAGCGGGTTGCCGGCGGCGACAGTCGCGAGCGCGTTCGCCTGGATCTCCGTCCCCGACATGAGCTCGTCGCTGGAGAACGGCGTGGCGTGGAGGTCCTGCAGGGACGGCGCGGCAGCGCCGACGATCACCGTCTTGCCGGCGAAGGTGCCTGGCTCGAAATCGCCGCCGTAGACGTCGGAGTACTCGACCGAGGGGAACGTCCCGCGGGGGCCGCGGTAGTCGATCCACGCCTCGCGCTCGTCGTCGAAGTCGCCCCGGTTCACTGCCTCGCCGGTTCGCTGCTCCTGCGTGACCACCGCGAAGCCCTCGAGCCCGCGAACCGCGTACGGGAAGCGGCGCTCGATGCCTCCGGGATCGGGGCTGAGCTGGGTGTTGCCCGCCCGCGCACCGAAGCGCTCGAGGACCTCGTCGCCGCCGAAGACGTCGGTGCCGCCCTCGTCGTCGACCTCCTCGGTCGCGAGCGTCATGCCGCCCATGCGGCCGACTGCCGCGATCAACGCGTTGTCCTCGCGCGGGACCGTCGGCTCGGTGAACTGGACGTCGTAGGCGACCGCGGCGGCGCCGTCGCGGTTGAGCCGGTCGATCACGCGCCCGTGCATCGAGCGCGGGAACGGCCACTGCTCACCGAGCTCGTCGAAGGTGACGTCGTCGATCAGCACAAGTGCCAAGTCGTCAGGAGGATCCTCGACGCCGCGGACCTCGAAGCGGGCGTCGACGGTCTCGAGCTCCAGCCGCTCGAGCAGGTCGAAGGCGTAGGTAGCCAGGCCGACGGCGAGCCCGACCGCCGCGGCGATCCCGCAGGCGATGGTTCGGCTGTGGCGCCTTGCGCCCCGGTTTCCAACGCCGCTCACCAAGCCCTCGACGCCCGCAGCCTAGAAGACTGCGAAGCGTGTCGAGTCATACCCATCGGGGGAGGATCGCCATCCCCCTCCCGACGCGGGCGCTGGCCGACATCTTCCGCCCGAGGATCTCGCGGAAGACCGGAGGGCCGCGACCCGTCAAGTGGTCGATGCGATCGATGGTGGACAGCGGCGCCTTGATGCGTGGTTCGGCGTTCCGTAGGCTCGTCCGCGGGGTTCGGGTGAACGGCGTTCCAAAGCTCAAACCGGAGGTGATGGCGCGCCGCGCGATGTCGTCGTTGATCGCGCTCGCGCTCGGCGCGATCACGTTCCCCGCGGGCGGCGAGGCCGCCGAGTACATCGACGAGACGCGGCCCGTTGACGTGAACCCCTCCACGGGCGCGTTCCCAGCGGTGGACTCGGTCCTGCTGGACATCTCCGACGACGGCCGCTACATCCTGTTCACGTCGCCGTCCACCGAGCTGACCGACGACGACTACCCGACCGCACCGTGGGACATCTGGCACGTCTTCCGACGGGACATGGACACCGGCGAGATCCTCCTCGTCGACATCGAAGGCGGCTGGATCTCGGAGGCGGGAGCGCGAACGGGCACCATGTCCGGCGACGGCAGCCGCGTGGTCTACAGCGGCGGGTCCCCGGGGCAGCCCGGATTCCGCGTCACGCACCTGCGCGACCTCGAGACCGGCGAGCACGAGGTCGTCAGCGTGCCCGACAACGAGAGCAGGTGGCTGACCCCCTACGCGAACGAGCAGATCTCAGCCGACGGCGCCAAGGTCACCTTCATGATCGCCGGGACCGGCATCGACCCGCGCGCGGACGTCGAGGACAACGGCGCCTTCCACGTATACATGCGCGACACCGAGGACGACACCACGAAGCTTGTCGACTGCGACGACGGTGACCCCTGTGAGACCTCCCCTACCGGCGCGACCTTCTCGCACCAGAACATCTCCACCGACGGTCGCTACGTGATGTTCGAGCGGCCGCGGAGCATGCCCGAGGACTGCATCGACTCCGCCGTCGGCGTGAATTCCTGCGTCGACGTGTATGTCCGCGACACCGAACTCGGCACGACGACGCTGGTGAGCCGCGCCGACGGCGTCGCGGGCGAAGAGACGAACGCGATCATCAGGCGCAGCTACCTCTCCGACGACGGCCGCCACGTGCTCTTCAACACCGCGGCCACCAACCTCCTGCCCGGGCCGATGGACAACGACTCCTGGAACTACGGCTGGGACTACGTGCGCGATCTCGACGCGAGCACCACCACGCTCGTCAGCCGGGCGGATGGCCCCGCCGGCGAGGTGCCCGCCATCGGCTCAACCGCCAACGGGATCTCCCGCGACGGCGACGAAGTCCTGTTCTCGACCCGCGCCGACCTCGCCGGCTTCCCCGTACCCCCTCCACGCCCCGGCGGGGCCCGCCCGCGGTACTTCGTCCGCCACGTCGGAGACGAGACGACGGAGATGGTCTCGCGGCTCGACGGTGGCTTCGGCCTCCCCGTCGAAAGCCAGATCGGAGCGGAGGCCACGCTCGCCGCCTCGGCCGACTTCGTCGCCTTCGTCTCCGCCGACCCACGGCTTCCCGGCGGGACCAAGTGGCACGTCTACCGCCGCCAGATCACCGGCGAGCCAGCCCCGCCCGTGGCCGGCGAGAAGGTGCAGCTGCAGCCCGAGGACGGTGTCGTCGAGGTGCGGATCCCCGGCTCGGACTTCTTCGAGGAGCTCGAGCGCGGCACCCAGATCCCACTCGGCTCGGTCATCGACGCGGGCGACGGCGCCCTCGAGGTCTTCTCCGAGGACCCCGATCCCGAGGAGCCGCTTCGCCACATGGTCTGGTCCGACGGCGAGTTCGTCACCGACCAAGAGAGCGACGGTGAGCAGCTGAGCGAGGCGATCCTCGACGGGCCGCTGCTCGACTGCGACGAGCCGAACCCGATGACGCCCGCGCAACTCCGGCAGCAGGGCTCGCACCCCGGCGACGACGTGCTGATGCCCGGGCGCAAGGTCTGGGGTCACGGCGGCAAGGGGCACAAGAGCAAGGGTGGCAAGAGCTCGGCGTCGGTCCGCGGGACCGAGTGGCTCGTCTGGGACACCTGCGACGGGCGCACCGTCACCTACGTCCTCGAGGGGCGGGTGGAGGTCCGCGACTTCGACCGCGGCAGGACGGTGTTCGTGAACCCCGGGGAGATCTACGTCGCACCGGGACCACCGGACGCCGCCATCACCAGCGGACCGACCGGGACGATCCTCAACTCGACGCCGAGCTTCTGGTTCGACGCGGGCGCCGAGTCCTGGGGAGGCTACGAGTGCCGGATCGACGAGAACGCCTGGAGCTCCTGCTCGAGCCCGTGGACCAGCCCCGAGCTTGGCGCCGGCGTCCACACCTTCTCGGTCCGCGCCAGCGATGACGCCGGCAGCACCGGCGTCGAGCCCGCGATCCGGGCCTTCCGGGTCGACCGCGAGGCCGAGCCAGATCCCGACCCGCCGGTGATCGAGCCTCCGACGAACGACCTCGACACCCGCGCGCCGCGGACCCGCATCACGTCCGGCCCCGAGGAGCGGCTCACGGTCAAGCGCGCCGCCGACGTCCGCTTCCGGTTCTCCGCCGACGAGGACGGCTCCAACTTCCAATGCAGCCTCGACGACTCCGACTGGCGCCGCTGCTACTCCCCCAAGGAGCTGCGGCTGAAGCCGGGGAGACACCGCTTCGAGGTGCGGGCGATAGACCCGACGGGGAACGTGGATGCGACGCCGGAGCGGTGGTCGGTGCGGGTCCTTCGGAAGGATTGACGCGAGGGAGAGTCAGGCGACGGGAACGACTGCTGGGGATGTACCGCCTTGCTGCGTGATGCTGCGTCGCGTAGGCTCGCCCTCGGGTTCGGATGGACGGGCGGCGAGAGCGCAATCCAGGAGCGATCGCGCGCCGCGCGATGTCGTCGTTGCTCGCGCTCGCGCTCGGCGCGATCACGTTCCCCGTGGGCGGCGAGGCCGCCGAGTACATCGACGAGACGCGGCCGGTCGACGTCAAGCCGAACGGTTCGCTGCCGGCGAACGAGGGGCGGGGAAGGCTCGACATCAGCGACGACGGCCGTTACGTCCTCTTCGCCTCCTCCTCGACCGAGCTGACCGACCACACCTACCCGGTCTCCCCGTATGGGGCGCCGATCTGGCACGTGTTCCGGCGCGACATGCTCACCGGCGAGGTCGAGCTGGTCGACGTCAACTCCGCCGGGCGGGTCGCGAAGGGGGGCGCGATCGGCGCCGAGATGTCGGCCGACGGGAACAAGATCGTCTTCCGCGCGCCGGGGAGCGAACTCGGGCCCGAGCCGCTCCCCGACGAGATCTACGTCCGCGACATGACCACCGGGGGGCTCGAGCTCGTCAACCGCGCCGACGGCCCGGACGGCGACCCGGTCTGGCGCGTCGGCACCGCCCTGTCGATCTCCGCTGACGGGACGAAGGTGGCGTTCGTCAGCTACGACGCCGGCATCGATCCCGACGTGACGATCCCGCCCAACGCCGACGTCCTCCACGTCTACGTCCGCGACCTCGAGGCCGGGACGACCGAGTTCGCCGACTGCATGGGGGGCGATCCCTGCACGCCCTCGCCCGGGAACCGCTCCAACCACTCCATCCAGCTCTCCGACAGCGGGCGCTACGTGCTCTTCGACACCTACGAGGAACCGCGCCCGTCCTGCATCGATCGGCCCGAGCTCGACTACGCCTGCTCGCAGTTCTACGTCCGCGACATGCAGGAGCGGACGACAACGCTGGTCAGCCGCGCCGACGGGGTCAACGGCGAGAGCCGAGCAACTCATGGGCCTCCGTGGCCTACCTCTCCGGGGACGGGCGGCACGTCGCCTTCGACACCGCCTCGACCAACCTAGGCGCGGAGCTGCCACCGAACAACCAGTACCTGGGCATGCAGTGGACCTACGTCCGCGACCTCGATGCGGCGACGACGAAGCTCGTCAGCCGCGCCGACGGGCTGGACGGAGCGGCCGCGGCGACGGGGGCGTTCGTGCAGGGAATCTCCCGCGACGGCGACGACGTCATCTTCGCCAGCACCGACGACGCGCTCGCCGGCTTCCCGCGCGACAACGGCCTCGAGGCGTTCGTGCGCCACGTCGGCGCCGGGCGGACCGAGCTCGTCTCGCGGCGCGACGGCGGCTTCGGCATCCCCAGCGAGACGTCCCCGGACGGCACGACGAGCGGCTACGGCGCCATCTCCGCCGGTGGGGACTTCGTCGTCTTCAGCTCCTCCGACCCGGCGCTGACCGGCGTCCCCGGCTTCGAGACCAGCCACGTCTTCCGCCGCCAGATCACGGGCGAGCCGGCCCCGCCCGTGGTCGACGAGAAGGTCCAGCTCCACCCCGACGACGGCGCCGTCGAGGTTCAGATCCCGGGCTCCCCCTACTTCGAGGAGCTCGAGCGCGGCACCCAGGTCCCGCTCGGCTCGGTGATCGACGCCGGCGACGGCGCCCTCGAGATCCTCTCCGAGGACCCCGATCCCGAGGAGCCCCTGCGCCACATGGTCTGGTCCGATGGCGAGTTCGTCACCGACCAGGAGAGCGACGGTGAGCAGCTGAGCGAGGCGATCCTCGACGGGCCGCTGCTCGATTGCGACAACCCCGAGCGGATCACTCCGAGGCAGCTGCGCGAGATGGGCGGCCACCCGGGTGAGGATGTGGTGATCCCGGGCCGCAAGCTCTGGGGCAAGGGCGGCAAGGGGCACAAGAGCAAGGGCGGCAAGAGCTCGGCGTCGGTCCGCGGGACCGAGTGGCTCGTCTGGGACACCTGCGACGGGCGCACCGTCACCTACGTGGTCGAGGGGCGCGTGGAGGTCCGTGACTTCGAGCGGGGGCGGACCGTGTTCGTGAACCCCGGGGAGATCTACGTCGCGCCCGGCCCTCCCGACACGGCGATTACGAACGGGCCCAGCGGGACGGTCACCAACTCGACGCCGAGCTTCTGGTTCGACGCCGGCGAGGTGTGGAGCGACCATCTCTGCCGGATCGACGAGGCCTCCTGGGTCGCCTGCTCGAGCCCGTGGACGAGCCCCGAGCTTCAGCCCGGCGTCCACACCTTCTCGGTCCGCGCCAGCGATGACGCCGGCAGCACCGGCGTCGAGCCCGCGATCCGGGCCTTCCGGGTCGACCGCGAGGCGGTTCCCGATCCGGATCCCCCGGTCTTCGAGCCGCCGACGAGGGACCTCGACACCCGTGCCCCGCGGACCCGCATCACGTCCGGCCCCGAGGAGCGGCTCACGGTCAAGCGCGCCGCCGACGTCCGCTTCCGGTTCTCCGCCGACGAGGAGGGCTCGACCTTCCAGTGCAGGCTCGACGATTCCGGCTGGCGCCGCTGCACCTCGCCGAAGGAGCTGCGGCTGCGGCCGGGGCGACACCGCTTCGAGGTGAGGGCGATCGACCCGACCGGGAACGTCGATGCGACGCCGGAGCGGTGGTCGGTGCGGGTCGCCCGGCGCTGAAGACCAGAGAACGGCATCTGCCACGCTTCTGGTCGATGCGTACCACCGTTGACATTGATGACGAGCTGCTGAGGCATTGATGCAGCAGCTCCCGCGCGTGAGCATGTCGGAGGCGATCGAGACAGCGATCGAGGCTTACGTCAGCCGCAAGTCGGTCGTCCGGCTACGCGAGATGGCGGGGACGGTCGACATCGAGGACCTGGCAGCTGAGATGCGACGCAACGACTTGGCGGGCTGACAGCGACGCTGCTGGGACTTGACTGGAAGGTTCGATCGTCAGGCATGGGGCCCGCGCGCCGCCTCCGCTACCACCTGTGGTCCCCTCAGAACCACGGGACGCGTCGCAGGCGGCGGGTGACCCCGCACGAGGCTGCCGGGACCCAACCGGGTTGTGCGTCCGCGCCGGGGGCGCCGGCGGCTCAGCTCCGCTTGCGCTTCTTCTTCGCCTTCTTCAGCTTGATGTCGGCGCAGCTCGCCGGAGTGCCGTTGCCGGCGGCGTCGGTCGCGCTGACGCAGAACGTGTAGCCGTTGCGCGGCCGCTTCGGGGACTTCCAGGTGAAGCCGTACGTCTCGCCGGTGACGGGGCCGAGCGGGCTGGTGAAGCTCGTGACCTCCCGGCCGCGTCGATAGACGACGAGCGTCTCGGTGGTGGTGCCGCGGTCGTCTCCGACCGCGTAGTCGAGCCGGATCCGCTTGCCGGCCTTGCCCTTGGCCTTGAGGGCGCGAACGGTCGGCGGATTCATGTCCGGGGATGGCGGCAGATGAAGCTCGCCCATCCCGTAGACGTTGTCGGGGCCGGCGGCGCCGCGGTCGACGACCGAGTAGTTCATCAGGTAGTCGCGGACGCCCTGCGGCGTAGTGCGGACGCCTGATCCGAGCACCAAGGCCGCGGCACCGGCGACGATCGGCGTCGCCGCGCTCGTCCCGTTGAAGCAGCTCGGCGCCTTCGTGAAGCTGGAGAAGCACGACGGCGCCGACAGCTCCGGCTTCATCCGCCCGTCGTTGGTCGGTCCCTCCGAGCTGTACTTCGCGATCGTCGTTCCCGACCACGGGTCGACGGCTCCCACGGCCACGGCACCGGCGCTGTTGAGGTCCGACATCGGGCCGGTGGCGCTGTAGGGGTCGGAGTGGAACTCGACCTCGCTGCCGTTGGTCATGTACTCGAGGACGTCGCCGGCGCTCCCGTTGCCCACCGCGTAGCGCTTGATCGCGATGTAGGAGGTCGTGGTGGTGCAGCCGGTGGCCAGCTCGAGCGGAGGCGCGCCTCCACCCTGCGCGTCCTCGGACGAATCGACCTGGGTGAGCGAGGAGTTGTAGACGTATAGGTCGTAGTCGGTGGCGCTCGTCCCCGCCGCCCAGTCGTTCCAGCGCAACCCGTTCTGGTAGGCGCAGTCCCACTCCATGTACTCGGAGCCGTCGGGGAAGTTGAACCAGCCGTCGGAGTCGGTGTCAACCCACCCGCTGCGCCAGTAGGAGCCGGGGTAACCGAGCCGCCCGGCGCTGTTGCCGGCGGAGTTGAGGTAGAAGATCCCGCGCGCCACCGCGCCGTTCTCGATCACCGTCGCGATCGGGCCGGTGCCGTCCCCGGGGCCGTCGTAGCGGCCCGTTGTCGAACGGGTGACGACCCGGACTCCGTTGGCGGCGAAGTAGTCGAGCGCCGCCTGCGTGTCGGCGGCGGTGCCCACCGAGGCGAGGTAGAGGCCGGCGCCGGGAGCCATGTCGGTGACGCTCTCGGCGACGGCGACGCCGTGGTTGCTGGTCGCGTCGAAGATCGAGCAGGGGACACCCGCGTTGCGGCAGAAGGTCCCGGAGGCGGCTGGGATCTCACCGGCCGCCACCGCGGCGTTGTAGGCCGCACCCTGGAAGGAGTCGATGATCCCGACCTTGACCCCGGCACCGATGAACCCGTCGGCGTGCCAGGCGGAGGCACCCGTCTTGTCGACGGCCTCGCTGATCGCGTCGGTCGGCCGCGCGAGCTCGAGCTCCGCGCCGGGCTCATCCCCGTCGACGACCGGCTCGTTGTAGTCGAGCGGCAGGCGGATGTAGTCGACGCTCCGCTTCGCCTCCAAGCCCTCGAGCGCGCCGATCGGCACCTCGGCCTGGACGAGCTGCGTCGGCACCGCACCGCTGACGTCGCCCCCCGCTGCGGCGACGGCATCGCGAACTGCCTGGGCATCGCCGGCCCCGTGGAGGATCTCGACGATCACCCCACCGCCCTTGGCGCGATCGCTGCGCGGGATCGCGCTGCGCCCACCCTCGACGATCTCGCGAAGGCGGCTGTCGGCGAGCTCGACCGAGTCGTCGCGGCTCGCGGAGGCGGGCTCCGGCTCGGCGGCAGGTGACGACGCCGGAAAGGCCATGAGGCCCGTCGCAAGCGCTGTGCACCAGAGCCAGAGCTTCGGCAACCTGATCCCGCGCACAGGAACACCCTAGCCCGAAACGGAGCGGTTAGGCTGCGCTCGTGGCGAGCGGGGACGGAAGCCGGCGCGGTCGTCTGACCGCCTTCTACGTAGGTCTGGCGATCTTCACCGCGGTCGGGCTGATCGTCGGCTTCTCGCTCGGCTCCAAGGACGAACCCGAGGAGGAGGTGGCCGGCCTCTACACGGCTGACCCGCCCGACGCCTGCCTCGGCGCGAGCTTCGACCTGCGCCAGTCCGGCCAGTTCGCCTCGATCGGCAACGCCGACGACTCGGCGGGCGGAGCGGTGACGATCGAGGACGGGCGCATGACCGGGACCGTCGACTGCCTCGACGGCTCGACCGCAGAGGTCGACCTGCAGGTCGGAGGCGGCGAGCTCAGCGGCACCGTCGGTCCCGGCGAGATCGCGGCCAAGCGGACCGCCGACGAGCCGCCGCCGGAGGCACGCAACGCGATCGTGCCGGAGGCGGTCGACGGCGAGTACAAGCTCTCGCCTCCATCCGCCTGCCTCGGCAGCCATCTCGAGCTCGAGGGTGACGGCGACGCGCTCGAGGTGCACGGATCCGATTCCGTCCACGGCGAGGTGACCTACGACTCCGGCGCCCTGGAGGGCCAGGTCACCTGCACCGACGGCTCGACGCGGACGATCAGCGGCACCGCCTCGAACCGGACGATCCAACTCACCCTGAACCCGATCGCCTCCGACCCGGCGAGCGCCGAGGCGGCGCCGGAGCGCATCGAGGCGACCAAGCAGCGCGAGTTCGGGCTCACGATCGCCGCCTTCTTCCTCGCGCTCGTCGTCGTCATGGCCGCGGCGCGGCTCTTCGGCGGGCTCGCCGTCAGGATCGGGCAGCCCCGCGTGATGGGCGAGGTCGTCTCCGGGATCATCCTGGGACCGACCGTCTTCGGCGCCCTCGCGCCGCAGCTGCAGGCGATCGTCTTCCCCGTGGACCTGATCCCGGTCCTCGGGATCGTCGCCAACCTCGGGCTCGTCTTCTACATGTTCATGGTCGGGATCGAGCTCGACCCGGCGGCACTGAAGGGGCGCGTCTCGCAGGCGATCGCGATCTCCAACGCCAGCGTCGCCTTCCCGATGGTGCTCGGGATCCTCGTCGCGGTCCCGACCTACGAGCTGATCGGCCCCGACCAGGGGTTCGCCGGCTTCGCGCTCTTCATGGGCGTGGCGATGTCGATCACCGCCTTCCCGGTGCTTGCCCGGATCCTCGTCGAGCGCCGGATGCTCTCGAAGCCCACCGGCGCGACGGCGCTCGCGTCCGCCGCGATCGACGACGTCACCGCGTGGTTTCTGATCGCGCTCGCGACCGCGGTGTCGACGTCGGGATCGGGCGGCGAGGTCCTGAAGACGATCGCGCTGGCGGTGGCCTTCTGCGCGATCATGTTCCTCGCCGTGCGGCCGCTGATCGCGCGCGTCTCCGGCGCCTACGACGAGGAGGGGAGGATCCCGGCGGGCTGGCTCGCGGTGCTGTTCGCCGGCGTGCTGCTGTCTGCCTACGCGACCGAGGAGATCGGCATCGCCCTGATCTTCGGCGCGTTCGTGATGGGGCTGATCATGCCCCGCCGCGCCGAGCTCACCGAGGACGTCACCGGGCGCATGGAGGACTTCGTCGTCATCGTCCTGCTGCCGCTGTTCTTCGCCTACACGGGCCTGCGCACGAACATCGGGCTGCTCGACCGGCCGGAGCTGTGGGTCCTGACCGGGGTGCTTCTGCTGGTCGCGATCATCGGCAAGTTCTTCGGCGCGATGATCGCCGCGCGGGTCAGCGGCATCGACTGGAAGGGCTCGGCGGTGCTGGGGACGCTGATGAACACCCGCGGCCTCACCGAGCTGATCGTCCTCAACCTCGCCCTCGAGATCGGCGTCATCTCTGAAGCGCTGTTCGCGGCGCTGGTGATCATGGCCCTGGTCACCACCTTCATGGCCGGGCCGATGCTGAAGCTGCTCGACCCGCGCAACGAGCTCGGCGAGCCGGTCGAGGACGCCTACGCCGCGGCCAAGACCGAGGCCGAGGCACTCCACCCGTCGCTCCCGACCCCCGAGCGGGCGATCCTGCTCGCGCCGCAGTCGGAGCACGGGATGGGCCAGCTCGTCGCGCTCGGGCGGATCCTCGCGAGCTCAGAGCCGCGGCGGGAGTTGATCCTCGCGCGGCAGGTCCGTCCCTCCCGCGCCGCCGCCTACGGTGTGAGGGCGGGGCTGCAGACCGACGCGAAGCTGCTCGCTCAGGCCTCCGCCGAGGTCGACGCCGTCCGCGACGAGCTCACCTCCGAGGGCATCGCGGCGCGTTCGGTCGCCTACATCTCCGCCCACCCCGAGCGCGACCTCGCCCGCGTGGCGGTGGCCGACAACATCGACCTCGTCCTGCTCGACGGCCGCCGGCCACTGCTCGGCGACGTCGTCCCAGGCGGCGAGGTCTCCTCGATGCTGCGCGACGCTCCCAGCGACGTCGCCGCCCTCGTCGCCCGCGAGGGCCAGAGCATCGACGTCGGCGCCGAGGGCAAGGGGATCCTCGTCCCCTTCGGCGGCTCCGACCACGACTGGGCGGCGCTCGAGCTCGGCGCCTGGATCTCGGCGGCGACCGGCGTGCCGCTGAGCCTCTTCGGCGCGGCGGGAACCGACGCCGAGACCAGCGACGTCAGCCGCCTCCTCGGCGACGCGAGCATGCTCGTGCAGCAGTTCGCCGGCGTCTCCGCATCACCGGTCCTGAGCGAGCCGGGGCGCAGCGCGGTCATGAGAAGCGCGGCGGAGTCCTCCCTCGTCGTCGTCGGCCTCTCCTCCGATTGGCGCAGCGAGGGCCTCGGGGCCACCCGCGCCGCGCTCGCCGAGAGCGGCGAGACGCCGGTCCTGTTCGTCCGCCGCGGCTCCCGCCCCGGGACCCTGGCGCCGGCAAGCGACGTCACCAACTTCGGCTGGTCGCACACGCGTTTCGGCTGAGGCCCTGCGCCTCGCCGGCCGGAAAAGCCTCCCGCTCGTACGTTGGACACCCCGCTAGCTTCGGGCAGGTGCCGAGGGTAGTTCCGCGGAACCGCCCCCATGGGATACCGGAAAGACGTAGCGCGGTTCCGCGGGACCGGTCAAGGATTGATCCTCCAGCCCTGCTCCGCGGAGATGGGCTGACGAGGGGAGCATGGGCGCGCGACCGCCGTTGCGGAGCCGGGGGTCGGCTCACCGGCCGGCTCCCATCTCCCTTCGGTGCCCTTCGCCCAAGCGTGGAGCTAGAAAGGTGCTTCGGAGGCCCCGCCCCTTCCAGTGGGGTACCTGAGTGCGAGATACCGCACCCAACTGCCCCGCTGGGCGGTTCCGCGGAACCGCCCCCATGGGATACCGGAAAGACGTGGCGAGGTTCCGCGGGACCGGTCAAGGCTTGATCCTCCAGCCCTGCTCCGCGGCGATGGGCTGACGAGGGGAGCATGGGAGCAGCGCCGCGTTCATCGACCGCTCCCATTCTCCCTTCGGTGCCCCTCGCCCAAACGTGGAGCCCGAAGGTGCTTCGGAGCTTCCGTCTCTCCAGCGGGGTGTCTTAGGCCAACATGTTGGCTTCAGGCACCCCGCTGGCCTCGGGCCGGGCGGTTCCGCGGAACCGCCCCCATGGCATACCGGAAAGACGTAGCGCGGTTCCTTGGTTCGATCCTCCAACCTGGGCTCCGCTGCGATGGGCTGACGAGGGGAGCATGGGAGCGCCACCGGCGTCCCGGAGCCAAGGCCGAGTCACCGGCCGGCTTCCATCTCCCTTCGGTGCCTTTCGCCCAAACATGGAGCCTGAAGGTGCTTCGGGGGCCTGCCCCCTCCAGTGGGGAACCTGAGTGCGACATACCGCACTCAATTACCCCGCTGGGCTCACCGGTCGGCGGCCGCGCCGCCCCTACGCCCGCAGCATCACCGCGAGCATCGCCGGGGTCGGTGGGCGGTCCTCCGGCTCCTTCTCCAGCCCCTTGAGAAGGGTGAAGCCGACGCCCTCGGGGATCCCGGCCTGCAGCTCGCAGGGGTTGACGGGCTCGTCGCGCAGATGCGCCCACAGGGTCTTCATCCCGGTGGTGTCGCCGAACGGCGTCCTGCCGACGAGGCACTCGTAGGCGACGCAGGCGAGCGCGTAGACGTCGGTCGCCGCGGTCACCTCCTCGCCTCGGACCTGCTCGGGCGCCATGTACCAGGTGGTCCCGATCGTCTTGCCCGGCATCGTTAGCATGCTCGCGCCGGGGTCCTTGACGAGCCCGAAGTCGCTGATCATCGCCATGCCCTTGCCGTCGAAGAGGATGTTCTCGGGCTTGACGTCGCGGTGGATGAGCCCGTTCTCGTGCAGGGAGTTCAACCCCGTGCCGACCTCGGCGCAGATGCGCTGGGTCTCGTCCAGCGGCAGGCGCCGCTCCCGCTCGAGCCGATCGCGCAGGGAGCCGCCGCTGACGAACGTCTGGATCAGGTAGGGAACGTCCTCCCACTCGCCGGTGTCGATGATCGGGACGACATGGCGGCTGCTCGCCGCCTGCGCGGCGGCCGCCTCGCGGCCGAAGCGGCGGCGATGCTGGTCGCTCTTGGCGAGCTCGCGGCGCATCAGCTTGACCGCGACCTGATCGCGACCGCGGCGGCCCAGCCACACCTGCCCCATGCCCCCCTCGCCGAGCAGGCGATCGAGCTCGTAGCCGGCGATGACGGTGCCGGGTCCCGCCTGCGAATTGCCTCCTTCGGGGCTCATGCGTCGGTTATCGTAGGCAAGGGTGAGCGGCCTGCTGTTGGAGATAGTCGAAGGGCCTGACGCGGGGGAGCGGCTGGCGCTCGACGACGCCGTCGAGCTCGGTCGCGATCCCGGCCTTCCGCACCCGCTCGGGGACGTCAAGGTCTCCCGCCACCATGCGCGCGTCAGCCGCGTCGGCGGCGCCGCCGAGCTCGAGGACCTCGGCTCGACCAACGGCACCTTCCTCAACGACCAGCCCCTGCAGATCCCGACCTCGATCGGCCCCGGCGACCGGATCAGAGTCGGCCTCACCGTGCTCGAGCTGCGCCGCGCCGACGACCGCACCCCCGCCGTCGCCCCTGTCCCGGACCTGACGCAGATCGACGACGACGTGCTCGAGCCCGTCCCGAGCCGTGAGCTCGTCGACGTGCCCGAGCCCGACGAGCCGCAGTACGGGGCGGTCCGCGCCGCCGGGTCGGAGCCGCACTTCGTCAACACAGCCGTCGGCCGCCGGATCGACGAGCAGCTCGCTCCCCCTCCTCCACCCGCCGCCCCGGGAGCACCCTCGGCCCTGGACGCGCCGCCACCGGCCCGGGTCCCCAGCGACGAGGACTACGCCGCGGTCGAAAGGCTCATGGACGCTCGCGTCAAGCCGCGCACCAACGTCGCCGCCTTCGCCTTCATCGCGATCGCAGCGCTGGTCGTGATCATCTACTTCGGCGTGCGCTGAGCGCGACGCGCGGGCGCCGGGAGCCGCGCCTCAGCGCGCGGCGAGGAACGCGATCACGGCGATCGCCGTCGCGCCGGTGACGCCGTAGGCGACGTAGGTTGCCTCGACGCGCCGCGCCGCCGACGCGCCGCGCCGCCGCGGCTCCGGCTGTGCGAACGCCGGCGGCCCGACCGCCGCGCCAGGGGCGAAGCCGGGGAAACGCTGGATCGCCGAGGGCATCGGGTCCGCGCTCGGGGAGGGGATCGAGCCGCGGATCCGGGTGACGTTGCCGCCGCCGACGCCGGCGGGCGCATCGCTCTCGCGCCCGGCATGGACGCTCCAGGTCGTGTCCCCGATCCGCCCCTCGTCACCCTCGGCCAGGTCCGGCTCGGTGCCGACCGGCCGCCCGTTGACGAAGGTCCCGTTGCTGGAGCCGAGGTCGCTGATCTGCAACGCGCCGCCGCCGGGAGAGGTGAGCTCGGCGTGGCGACGCGAGATGAGCGGGTCGGAGAGGTTGACGTCGCAGCCGTCGCGGCCGATCGTCAGCGTGTCACGGACGACAAGCTCACGCCCCGCGTCGGGGGCGGTCTCGACCAGCTGCAGCGCCGCACCGCCGCCGGCGACGAACGGCGAGGCATGGATCCCCGAGGGGCTGGGCTGCCGCGAGATCGGCTGCTGGATTGCGCTCGTGCCCCCGCCTCCACCCTGCTCGAAGATCCCCGCGCCGCGGCCCGGGCCGGGAGCATCGGCGGCGGCGAGGATGGGGATGGACGCCTGCGTCGCCGGGATCGACCACTGGGTGGTGCGGAACTCGGCCGCCGATTCCAGGTACGTGAGCGAGGCGATCGGGAAGACGACGATCCTCGTCACCACCGCCAGGATCCAGACGACCCAGTACAGGATCGAGGCGGCCCAGATCATCAGGTCCAGCTGCAGGACGCTCGCGAGCACGAGCAGCAGCCCGAACTCGAAGAGGCCGAGGACGAACGTCATCCACGGCGGCTGGTAGCGGATCACGAAGGGGTAGACGGCGGTGTCGAGGCTGATCCCGAGCAGCAGGTAGACGCCGATCAGGACGATCCAGTCGGCGTTGCCGCTGATGATCGCGATCAGCGCCGCGAGCAGCGCGCCGGGGACCAGGGAGGCGACCCGGGAGTGGACCCTGCCGATCGGTGTGGGACACATGCGCCGTCCGCCCCCGTCCCTACGCGAGCTGCTCGGTCTCGTGGACGTCGCGGAGTGCGGCCACCGTCTTGCGGCCGAGCCCGACCTGCATCTTCAGGCGCGAGGGGAAGCTGCGGGTCCGCAGGCCCTCGGCGCGCACGCAATCACCGACGAAGCGGCGGGCGATGTACTTGAGCCCGGCGATCGTGTCGCCATTCGGGACCACCGTGTTGGCGCTCAGCCCCATCATGCAGAGGCGCGAGTCGTCACGGTCGAGCGGCGGCACCCCGCAGTTGGTCTTCAGCCGGACCCGCTCGCGGTGGATCGGCACGTCGTAGGTCTGGGCGAGGCGCCGCACCACCGGCAGCGCCAGCGCCGACTTCTCGAAGCCGGTGGCGCAGATCACGCCGGTGACGTCGATGGTGCCCTCGAGGCCGTCGATCCGGCGCACCCCGAGGGTCAGCCCCGCGGGTCCCTTGCGTATCTCCGTCGCCTCGCCGATGACCTCCTCGAAGCGCCCCTGCTCCGCCCCGGCCCGGATCGCCTCCGACCAGTTGCGCCGCGACGGCGAGGTGCCGCGCAGCGCCCGGCCGAGGAAGTCCATGCGCTGGTCGAAGGTGAGGCCCTGGAACGCGTCGATGCCGCTGCCGTCGAAGAGGCAGCGAGGCACGTTCAGGTCCTGGTCGTCGGGTTCGGGGTTGCGGCGCATGGCGATGCACTGCGCGCCCGCCTCGAGCACGTTGACCCATTCGTTGACCGCGGCGATCCCGGAGCCGACGACGAGATAGCGGCCGCCCGGGAAGTAGGTCTTGGGCTCGTAGGCCTGCACGATGCGCTCGCCGATCTCGGGGTCCTCGCGGGCGGGGCCGTAGACGCCGGGGAAGGCGAGCGGCCCGTGGCCGACGGCGATCATCACGTGCCGAGCGCGACCGAGCAGCCGCGCGTCCTCGTCGTAGAGGGAGAAGTAGGGAGGCCCTCCGCCGCTGCCGGGCTCCCGCGCGATCCAGCCCACCCTGGTGCCGCCGAGGACACGATCGGGGAAGCCGAGGTTGCGGGTCACGACGGCCGCCTCGGTGAGGATCTCGGCGACGCCGGGGTTGAACTTGCGGCGCACCGAGCGGGCGAGCGCCGCCGGGCTGCGGCGCGCGAAGGCGTCGAGCTGCGCGAAGGTCGGCCAGTCCGCGGGCAGGAAGTGAGACTCCGATTCGGAGCGCAGCACGGTCTGGCCGAGGTTCCAGGCGAACTGCTGGTAGGTGGAGACCGGGTTCGTGTTCTCGCCGAAGATCCCGACCTGCTCCGGCTTGAACCCGAGGTAGACGGCGGTCGTGTAGACGAGAAGCGAGCCGAACCCGTCGCCGACCACGGCGATCGTGACGTCGTTGGGGGACTGCTGACGTTCGGCGCTCGCGTTCATCGGCGTTTCCCCAGGCTCACCACTTCGGGAGCACCCTAGCCGAGCGGAGCTCGGGCTGAGTGCAACTTCCCTCTAGCTGGCGGGTTTGGGTGGAACGTGAGAGCACAAGCCATCGGATACCTGACCTTGGCGGCGGCGATCGTCGCCTCCCTCTTCGCGCTGCCGGGGGCCGCCGCCGCCCAGGTACCGCTCGACTCGGCGGGGAAGGTGGACCGGATCGAGCTCGTCGAGAGCGAGACGACCGACGGTTTCAAGTGGGATTTCTTCCGCAACCTCGACTACCCGTGCTCGATCTCCGGCTACCAGACCTTCGCGGTCGGGACTGCGGTCGGTTCCGATCCCAGCGCCCCCGCTCCCCTCTGGGTGCGGATGCGAGGCGGCGGGGTCGGGTACTTCAACGCGGCGGGCCAGCCGCAGCCGAGCGCCGGCAACAAGACCGAGAACGACCTCGACACGCTGACCAAGTTCACCGAGGGCAACGACCTCAACAAGCGGATCAACGCGCTGCCTGTGGGCTTCCGGACCGTCTCCGTCTCGATGTGCAGCCATGACATCTACGCCGGCGGCGATCAGGTCGACCCCAACAACCCGAACACGACCCCCGACGGGCAGCCGCGCCACACCAACGGCCTGTTCGCGACCAAGGCGGCGGTCCGCTACGTCCAGGAGCACTACCCGACGACGCGCACGTTCCTGCACGGGACGAGCGCGGGCTCGGCCGGGGCGTTCAGCGTCGCCTACAGCCTGCAGCTCGAGGATCGTCCGGTGGCCGGCTACATCACCGACTCCGGCGCCGCCAACCCGTCCAACGAGCGGGATCAGAACGCGGCCGGAACCTCCTGCGCGCGCGGCGACGAGGCGCTCGCCGCGATCTCGGCGCGGATCCATCCCGACCTCGCCGGGCATCCGCCGGACGTGATGGTCGGCCAGGGCCTCTCGACCTCGCCGGTGTTCAACATCTGGAACAAGAACGACACGAACGCGTGCGGCGACGAGCAGCTTCCGTGCACCATGACCGACGGCTCCACCCAGGTGCTGAGCGGATCGGAGTGCCGCGAGGCGCGCCTTTCGGCGGCGATCAAGGCGCTGCCGCCGGAGCGCAACTCGGTCGACATGAAGGTCTGCGTCGCCAAGGACAACGGGCCTCCCGGCAACTGCCTGCGCCACGTCGTGACCACCGTCGGCCCCGCCAACTTCCCGAATACGGCACCGGGCGGACCAGCCGACTACAACGGCGCGATCATCGACTGGGTGCAGCAGCGGCTCGCCGACACCCCGCCCGCCCTCGACGCCGGGCTGCAGGCGGGCGAACGGCTCCGCTTCCAGCGCCGGCGGGCGACGGTCGGCTGCGATGCCGGCGGCTATGAGCTGCGGACCTGCACGGTCACGGTCGACGCGAGGATCCGCGGCAAGCGCCGGGTGCTCGCTCGCGGCAGCGGCGAGATCGCGCCGGGGGCGGAGAGCGCCAGCGCGGACGTGCGGCTGAAGCTGACGAACCTCGGCCGCAAGCGGCTGCGCAACGCCCCGCGGGGCGGCCAGAACGCGCGGGTGAACCTCGCCGTCGGCGAGCGCTACACCGACCGCGCCGGGACGGCGACCCAGCGGGTGCGCTTGCGCCGCTGAGGCCGGGCGGCCAGCGGCCCCGGCCCGCCCCGGCATCGAACGTCACTCAGTGCGCCCTATAGGGGGTACGCAGCGACGTTCGGCGGCGGCGGGCCGCGGGGCCGTTCCGCGGGATCGTTCCCATCGAGGAAGCCTCCGACAACGGCGCTGGCCGAAGCAAGTACCCGTACCTGCCCGACGACTCCGTGGTCAGCGTGCAGCGCGGCCCCGAGCCGGGTGGCGCGATGGGCCTCTACCGCGCCTTCGGCGAGACGCTCCGCGGGCTGCGCGGGACGATGGCGCGCGTCGTCGAGGGCCCGGTGACGATCCAGTATCCGGAGGAGAAGACGCCGGTCTACCCGCGCTTCCGCGGCCGCCACAAGCTCCATCGCTTCGAGGACACCGGCCTGGAGAAGTGCGTGGGCTGCTCGCTCTGCGCCGCGGCGTGTCCCTCCGATTGCATCCGCGTGGTCGCCGCCGAGAACGATCCCGACGACCGGGTCTCCGCTGGCGAGCGCTACGCGGCCGTCTACGAGATCAACCTCTCGCGCTGCATCTTCTGCGGCTACTGCGAGGTGGCCTGCCCCTTCGACGCGATCACGATGGGCCACGAGTACGAGATGGCCGACTACAACCGCGGCGACCTGATCTTCACCAAGGAGATGCTCCTCGCGGAGCCGATCGAGAAGGCGCCGCTGCGCAACGAGGGCGAGTAGCGCCTCTCCGGCTCCAGGGTCCCTGACGACACGTCAGGGAATTATTAGTGTATGGTGAGCATCGCTCACGGAACGCTTATTGCAGGCCACATGCTTTGTGAGCGGGAGATTGCACCGCTGGCGCGGTCGCGAGCTTCCGCCGAAGGGGCTGCGGAGCACCAGCACGATGATGAAGATCACCGGCGCACATACCAAGAGCCTTCTGGCAGCCCTCGCGCTCGCCCTCTTCCTGCTGATCGCTCCGGCGGCGGCCCAGGCCGGTGACTCCGGCGGCGTCGGTCCCGGCGGCACCGACACCACGGGCGGCACCGGCAGCTCCGGGGCCGGCGAGATCGAGGGCCTCAGCCCCGAGTACACGAAGTTCTCGAAGAAGCTCTCGAGCAAGACCGAGCTCTCCCTTCGCGTCGTCGGCGCCTGGACGCTGGCCGAGGGCGGCCCCAAGGACAACCCCCTCAACATCGGCCCGGGCAGGCGCTACGGGACCGTCAACAAGGGAGTCCGCGCGACCGCATCGCTGCTGAAGGGAAGCTCCCTCTACGAGGGCGTGATGGAGAGCGTCAACGAGGCCGACGGCCTGCAGATCAAGGCGATCGCCAACTCCCCCTGGTGCCCCGGCTGCCGCGGCTACGCGCGGCTGCTGCGCAGCACGTACAAGAACGTCGAAGTCTGGTAGCCGCACGCGGCCTGGCGGGCTTCCCGGCTTCCCGCTTCCGCCTCCCGCGGACCTGTCACCGAGAAGCAGAGAAGAACTCCACTTCCGGGTGACACGTCCGGCGCCGGGGTCCTCGCGCACGTCGCTCTCTAGCTGCTGCCGTTGGCCTCCTCGCCCGCGGCGCGGCTCTCCTCGGTCTCTGCCTTGGGATCGGTGAGTGGCTCCGCGACGGGGTCGGCCGCCTCGGCCGGCTCCTCCTTGACCTCGCCCGGACCGCTGTTGGAGGGCGCGGGCGGCGGCGTGGTCGTCGTCTTCGCGGCGGTCGCCACCGCGCTCGGGGAGGCCGAGGCGGCCGGGGGAGCGACGGGCTGCGGAGCCGAGGCGGCCGAGGAGCGGCGGCGCACCTTCGCGACGACGACGATCGCAGCCACGCCGGCGGCCGCAACGCCGATCAGCGGCAGGCGCTTCGAGGTGCCCTCGGGCGCGGCCTCGCCAAGCGCGTCAGCCGCCTTGGAGGCGGCGTCGCGGACATCGGCGGCGAAGCCGGCGGCATCGGAGCGCAAGCTGTCGAGCGTGTCGAGCGCCTGGGAGAGCGGGTCGCGCTTACGTTGGAACGGGTTCTGGATCAAGGGTTCACCTCCGGTTCGAGTTCCCTGTCTCTTACCGCACCCGGGCGGGCCGAAACGAGAGCCGGCGCCGACGCGTGGCGGGTAGACCACGCTATGCGGGGCGCCCTATTGACCCTATGCGCTCAGCCGACCGCGCCGGACTCGCGCAACGACGCGATCTCATCAGCGCCCACGCCCCAGGCTGCGAGCGCCTCGTCGGTGTTCGCGCCCGGCTCGGGGGCCGGCGTCGGCTCGCCCGCCGGGGTCCCGCTGAACCGCGGGGCCGGTCCCGGCTGGAGCTTTCCGCCTACCTCCACGAAGCTGCCGCGCGCCGCGTTGTGCGGATGCTCGGGCGCCTCGGTGAACGTCAGCACGGGCGTCGCGCACGCCTCCGAGCCTTCGAAGACCTCGCTCCACTCGTCGCGGGTGCGGGTCATGAACAGCTCGGCGAAGGCCGCCTTGAACTCGGGCCAGCGCTCGCGCTCGAGCTGGGGGAAAGCAGCCGGGTCGAGCTCGAGCAGCCGCAGCAGCTCGGCGTAGAACTGCGGCTCGATCGCGCCGACCGCGAAGTGGCCGCCGTCGGCGCACTCGTAGACCTCGTAGAAGTGGGCGCCCGAATCGAGCAGGTTGGTCCCCGGGACGTCCGACCACATGCCGATGTCGGCCATCGAGCGAATCAGCGTCGCCAGCAAGGACGATCCCTCGACCATCGCCGCGTCGACCACCTGCCCCTCCCCGCCCGAGCGCACGTTGAGGATCCCCGCCAGGACCCCGAAGGCGAGCATCATCGCCCCGCCCCCGTAGTCGCCGACGAGGTTGAGCGGGAAGAGCGGCCGCTCCCCCTCGCGGGCGAAGGCGCCGAGGACGCCGCCGATCGCGATGTAGTTGATGTCGTGGCCGGACTGGGAGGCCATCGGCCCGTCCTGCCCCCACCCGGTCATGCGGCCGTAGACGAGCTTGGGGTTGCGGGCGAGGACCTCGTCAGGACCGAGGCCGAGGCGCTCCATCACCCCCGGCCGGAAGCCCTCGATCAGCGCGTCCGCCGACTCGCACAACCGCAGCGCCAGCTCGCGCCCCTCCGGGTGCTTGAGATCGCAGCCGACCGAGGGGCGGCCGCGGTGCGTCTGGTTCCAGGAGCCGGAGCCGAGGCCCGCGGAGGCGTCGGCGCGCTCGAGCCGGACGACGTCGGCGCCGGCGTCGGCCAGCATCATCGCCGCGAACGGCCCCGGTCCGATCGAGGCGATCTCGACGACGCGAACGCCGGAAAGCGGGCCTTGCGGGTGGGAGCCATCAGCGCGCGTGACCCTACAGCGACGGGCGCCACCCCCGAAGCGCCGAACGTACGGGAATGGGCGCGTACGTTCGATGGGGAGGGGGACGTGGGGGCGTGGGCGGGGTAGCTCGCCCTCACGCCGAACGTGGGGCGCTATGGCGACCCACGACGTACGTTCGAGGAGTTGGTGGGTGCGAGGGGGTGGGTGCGTGGGGCGTGGGCGCGTGGGCGGTCGTAGGCGGGAGTTGGTGGGGGCGCCACCCCCGAAGCGCCGAACGTACGGGAATGGGCGCTATGGCGACCCACAACGTACGTTCGATGGGAGGGGGACGCGTCGACCGCTCAGGCCGGTGACGGCAGCGCTTCGCGCACCCGCGGCTGCCCGCTCGCGTCCAGCGGGTGATGGCAGGCCGCGAAGTGGCCGCCGCCGTGGTCGATCAGCGGCGGGTCGTCGGCCGAGCAGACGTCGGTCGCGAAGGGACAGCGAGTGTGGAAGCGGCACGCCTCGGGCGGGTTCGCCGGGCTCGGCACGTCGCCCTCGAGGATGATCTGCTTGCGGGCCGCGTTCGCCCGCGGGTCGGGGATCGGCACCGCCGAGAGCAGCGACAGCGTGTAGGGGTGGATCGGGTTGGCGTAGACCTCGGCGGCGGGGCCGAGCTCGACGATCTTGCCGAGGTACATGACCGCGATCCGGTCGGCGACGTGACGGACGACGCCGAGGTCGTGAGCGACGAAGACGTAGGTGAGGCCGAGCTCCTCCTGCAGGTCCTCGAGGAGGTTGATGATCTGCGCCTGGATCGAGACGTCCAGGGCGGAGACCGGCTCGTCGGCGATGATCAGCTTCGGCTTCAGCGAGAGCGCCCGCGCGATCCCGATCCGCTGGCGCTGGCCGCCGGAGAACTCGTGCGGGTAGCGGTTGTAGTGCTCGGGGTTGAGGCCCACCCGCTCGAGCAGCTCCTGGACGGCCTTCACGGCGCCGCCTCGCGGGACGACCCCGTGCAGCTTCATCGGATCGCCGACGATCTGAGCGACGCGCTTGCGCGGGTTCAGCGACGAGTAGGGGTCCTGGAAGACCATCTGCATCTGCGGCCGCAGCTTGCGCAGCTCCGCCCCACGCAGCCCGGTGATCTCGCGGCCGTCGAAGCGGACCGAGCCCGACGTCGGCTCGATCAGCTGCAGGATCGAGCGGCTCAGCGTCGACTTGCCGCAGCCTGACTCGCCGACGAGCCCCAGCGTCTCCCCCTTGTTGACCGAGAACGAGACGCCGTCGACGGCCTTGACCGCACCGATCTGGCGGTCGATCAGGATCCCGGCCTTGATCGGGAAGTGCTTGACGAGGTCGGTGACCTCGAGGATCGGCCCCTCGCCGCCGGTCGCCGGCACGCTCTGCCCCTCGCCGGCCTCGGCGGCCACGTTCACATCGCCCGTCTCGCTCACGACCCCACCTCCGCAGGCGCCTCGAGCCCGATCTCCCCGGTCGAGACCACACGCAGCTCCTTCTTCCTGTCCGGGTCGAGCCAGCAGCGATCCGTGTGGCCCGCCTCGCCCACCCTCGCCTCGAGCTCCGGGTGCTCCATGCACTTCTCGAAGGCGTGAGGGCAGCGGTCGCGGAAGTGGCAGCCCCGCGGCGGGTTGATCAGCGACGGCGGCTGGCCGGCGATCTGCGCCAGGCGCGCGGTGCGCGGGCGATCGATCCGCGTCAGGGAACCGAGCAGCCCCCACGCGTAGGGGTGCTGGGGGTCGTAGAAGACCTCGTCGAGGGTCCCCGACTCGACGGCCTCGCCCGCGTACATGACCATCACCCGGTCGGAGACCTCAGCGACGACCCCGAGGTCGTGGGTGATCATGATCATCGCCATCCCGAGCTCCTCCCGGAGCCGTTCGATCAGCCGCAGGATCTGCGCCTGGGTGGTGACGTCGAGCGCGGTCGTCGGCTCGTCGGCGATCAGCAGCTTCGGGTCGTTGGCGAGCGCCATCGCGATCATCACGCGCTGGCGCATGCCGCCGGAGAACTCGTGCGGGTACTCGCCGATGCGGCGCTTGGCATCGGGGATCCCGACCAGTCCGAGCAGATCGGTCGCGTGCTTGCGCGCCTCCTCCTTGCTGACGTCGCGGTGCACCTGGATCGCCTCGACGAGCTGGTCTCCGACCTTGAAGAACGGATGCAGGGACGAGAGCGGGTCCTGGAAGATCATCGCGATCTCGTTGCCGCGGATCGTCCGCAGATCCTCGCCCTCGAGCTCGAGCAGGTTCCGGCCCTCGAACATGATCCGGCCGGAGATCTCCGCGTTGGAGGCGCGGGTGAGCCCGAGGATCGTCAGGTTCGCGACGCTCTTGCCGGAGCCGGACTCGCCGACGATGCCGAGCATCTCACCGCGCTTGACCTCGAAGGAGACGCCGTCGACGGCCTTGACGATCCCCTCGTCGGTCTCGAAGTGGACCTTAAGGTCCTCGACGCTGAGCAGGGTCTCTGCCGAGTCGCTCATCAGTCGTACCTCACCCTCGGATCGAGATAGGCGTAGGCGATGTCGACGACCAGGTTCAGCGTGACGATGAAGAACGCGCCGAACAGCGTGATCCCCTGGATCATCGGCAGGTCGGAGCGCTTGATCGCGTTGAACGTCTCCGCGCCCACGCCGGGAATGTTGAAGACGGTCTCGGTGAGGATCGCGTTGCCCGCGAGCAGGACCGCGACGTCGAGCCCGAGCAGGGTCACGATCGGCGTGATCGCGCTGCGCAGGGTGTGCTTCATGATCACCCGCTTGTCGGGCAGGCCCTTCGCGTACGCCGTGCGGATGTAGTCCTCCTCCATCACGTCGAGCATCTGCGAGCGCAGGTAGCGGGCGTAGATCGCCGCTGTCGCCAGGCCCAGCACCACCCACGGCAGGATCATCGCCCCCACCTTGCCGGCGAAGGTGTCGGCGGCCCCGTAGGAGCCGATGCCGGGGAATATCGGGATCAGGCCGACGTCGTCGGCGAACAGGTAGAGGAAGACGAGGCCGAGCCAGAAGACGGGCGCGGAGATGAAGATCAGCGTCGTGATCATCGTCGTCCGGTCGAGGAACGAACGGCGGCGGACGGCGGAGATGATCCCGACCGGGATCGCGACGCCCATCCAGACGATGACCGCGCCGATGACGAGCATCACGGTCGCGGGCAGGTCGGAGAAGATCACGTCCTTGACGTCGGCGTTCGACTGGTAGCTGTGGCCGAAGTAGAGGGGGCCGTGGGAGTCGGTGCCGGGGAGGTCGAGCGGCGTGAATACGCCCTTGATGTAGATCCAGAACTGGGTGAGGACGGACTTGTCGAGTCCCAGCGACTCGCGGATCGCCTGGATCTGGTCCGCGTTGGCCTGCCGGCCGGCGCGCAGCTGCGCGGGATCGGCCGATGGGAAGACGTAGAAGAGGATGAAGACGACGCCGCTGACGACGATCAGCAGGAGGATCGAGGCGATGAGTCTGCGGACGATGAAGCGGGCCATTGAGGGATCAGGGGTTCAAGGGGTTCGGGTGCGAAGTGAGGTTGGGGTGAGGTGCTCGTGTACGAAGGGTGAGAGCGAGAGGCGGGCCCGCCGACTTCAGCCGAAGCCGGCGGGCCCTTCCTCGTCAGCCGGTTACGGCTTCAGGGACGTGAACGAGAGGTCCCAGTTGGCGTTGGACTTGTTGATCACGCCGGCAACGTCTGCCGACTGGATGTTGGCCTGGTCATCCCAGATGTAGGGGATGGCCGGGGCCTGCTCGCCGATCATCGTGTCGACGTCGCCCCATGCCTGGTTGCGCTCTTCCTGGTCGTCGATCAACGTCGCGTCGTCGATCGCCTTGTTGACCTCGGGAACGTTGAGCTGCGGCCAGTTGGAGTTGTTCTCCGGGACCACGTTCTCACCGTTGAACGTCGGGTCGAGCATGCTCTGCCCGTCGTTGAAGTCCTTCAGCCAGCCCACGTTCGGACACACCTGCGGTGCGTTCGAGGGCGTGCTGCAGAACTTGGTGAACATGATGTCGTGCGTCACCTTCTGCAGGTCGACGTCGAAGCCCAGCTCCTCGAGCTGGCTCTTCACGACCTCGGCGGTGTCCGAGCCGGGAGGCGAGTCATCGCCGACCATGACGATCTTGCAATCGCCCTCGCACTTGCCGCTGGAGTAGCCGGCCTTCTTCATGTACTCCGCCGCCAGACCCGGGTCTCCCTCGGGGTTGGCGATGAAGTCCAGGTCCGGACCCTCCAGGCCGCCACCTTCCTCGAAGCCGGGGAAGTCCGGCGGGAGGTAGTGGGTCGCGACGGGGCCGGTGAGCTCACCGCCGCGCGTGTTGCGCAGGTCGACCCGGTTCGAGTTGGCGATCACGGCCTTGCGGACGTTGATGTCGTCGAACGGGGGCTCCTGCGTGTTCAGGGCGACGTAGCGGTTACCACCGCTCGGGGTCAGCGAGAGCTGGCCCTCCTCACCCTCCTGCGCGGCCTGCTTGATGGCCGCCGGCGGCGTCGTGAAGTCGCCGTTGACCAGGCCGCTGCCAGTGAGGACCTTCTTCGCCGCCGACACGGTGTCGGCGAAGCCCTCCTGGATGGTGATGTCGTCCAGGTACGCCGGCCGGAAGTCGCCATCAGACGCCTTCCAGTTCGGATTGCGGACCAGGTGGATCTCCTTGTTCGGCGTGTAGCCGGTCAGGTTCCCCTGATCGTCGTTCTCGATCATGTAGGGACCCGTGGCGACCTGGTGCTCGCCGTACGTCGAGGGGTTCTCGGCGTCGTACTTCTCCGCGTACTCCTCCGGGACCGGGGAGCTGACGGGAAGGGACAGAGCGCCGATCACGCCGATGGACGTCGTGTTGTCCAGCTTGATCTCCAGCGTCGTGTCGTCGGGCGCCGTGATCCCGCTGATGTCGGGCGCGCCGCCCGTCGGGTTGTCCTGGGCCTCCTTGATGGCCTTGTCGATCCCCTGGACCCCGGACAGGTAGGTCTGCACGAACCCGTTGGGGACACCCGGAAGGAGCGAGCGCTCGATCGCGTACTTGACGTCGGCTGCGGTGGCCACGCGGTTGACCGGCGGCGAGAACTTGACGTCGTCGCGCAGCGTGTAGGTGATCGTCTTGCCGTCATCGCTGACCTCGGGCTCCTCCGCCGCGAGCATCGGTGATGCCTTGTCGATGTCGCCGGGCGCGTAGGCGGTCAGGGGCGACTGGGTCGCCGCGGTCACCATGAAGGTGAACTGGTAGTACGCCGCGCCGGGGTCGATGTAGTCGACATCGCTCGCGGCGATGACGGTCAGATCGCCTCCCTGCTGGGCGTCATCCGGTGCCTCGGTTACGGCCGCGAACTGCTCGGCGGCATCCGAGGTGTCGGTGCTGCTGTCGCTGCTGTCGCTGCCGCAAGCGGCAAGCGTCACCGCTGCGACAGCCAGGATCCCGGGCATCAGCACCCGGAGCAACCTCTGTCTCATGGACGTTGTTCCTTTCTTGTTTATGGACGAGTTGGACGAGTTGTTGGAGCTGGAAGAGCTGGTCGCGGGCATGCGGGATCACGACCTCCGCTTGCGGGGGTTGAGGGCGTCCTGCATGGCGTCGCCGACGAAGTTGAAGGCGAGCACGGTGAGGACGAGCGCGATCCCGGGGAACAGCATGTACCACCAGGCGGTGCTGAAGTTCGGGGTGGCGTCGGAGATCATCTGCCCCCAACTGGGTTTGTCGGTGACCCCGACGCCGAGGAACGAGAGCGCGGCCTCGTAGAGGATCACCTGCGGGATCAGGATCGACGCGTAGACGATGATCGGCGCCGTCAGGTTGGGAAGGAGCTCGCGGAAGACGATCCGCCAGTCGGTCGAGCCCATCGAGCGCGACGCCTCGATGAACTCCTTCTCGCGGATCGAGAGGATCTGGCCGCGGACGATCCGCGCCATGTAGGTCCAGCTCGTGAAGCTGATGACGAAGATGACCACCCCGAGCCCCGGCTTGACGAGCCCGCCGAGGCAACCGGAGCCGCCCCCCTTGGTCTGCGCGAGCGTGCACGCCGACGCCAGGCCGGTCGCCAGCAGCAGGTAGGGGATCGCGAGCAGGACGTCGACGCTGCGGGAGATCAGCGAGTCGACCCAGCCGCGGAAGTACCCGGCGAGAAGCCCGGCGATGACCCCGAAGACGGTCGCGAAGAAGGTGGCGGCGAAGGCGACGGTCAGGGAGACGCGAGCGCCGTAGACGACGCGGCTGAAGACGTCGCGCCCGAGCTGGTCGACGCCGAACAGGTGGTCCGCGGAGGGGCCCGTCGGCGTCGCGAAGAGCGGGTCGAGGGCGCCGGTGTCGCGGTAGTCGGGGTCGGGCGCGCCCACGATCGAGACGACAAGCGGCGCGAAGACCGCCATCAGGATCAGCAGGGCGATGAACACCAGCGAGGCCATCGCGATCCTGTCCTCACGGAACCGCGCGCGGAAGAGCTGACCCGGCGTGCGCGGCGGCAGCTCGAAATCCGAGTCGACGAGCTCGGCCGATGCGCCCACCGGCGCACGATGTTCCTCTCCGAATTGACTTGCTTCCAAGCTGCCCTACTTGGTGGACGAGATTGAGTGACGAACTCCCTGTCCTTGCCCGGCCACCCTACTCCCCATTCACGGATCCGACTTCTGCTGCCTCGGGGTCGTGAAGGTGGCATCGCACCACCGCGCCGCCGATCTCCAACGGCCGCGGCTCCAGCGGTTCCCGGAAACGGACCCTGACCCCGTCCCCGGCGGCCTCCATCGACTCCACCCCACTCCACAGCGGATCGTCGGGGGCCGCCTCGCGGATCGAGTCGAAGATCGCCATCACGTCAGCCGCCGAGTGGCCGGAGCCAGGCGGGATCAGGACCTCGCGCTCGGAGCTCTCGAGCGCGTCGAGATCGCCGAACACGGCCCGCTCGGAGTCGAACTCCTCCTCGGTGAGCTCCGTCCAGCGCGCCTCGAGCGCCGAGCGCAGGTCCCGCGGCTCCCAGCCGCAGACCCCAAACGCGCGCGCGCACCGCGGGTGGAACGCGCAGCCGATCGGCGGCGAGACGGCGTCGGGAACCTCCCCGCGCGGCAGGTCGCGGGGGACAGCGCGGCGCGGATCGGGCTCGGGGATCGCCCGCAGGAGCGCCTGCGTGTAGGGGTGGCGCGGCTCCCGGTAGATCTCCTCGGCGGGGCCGATCTCGACGATCCGGCCGAGGTACATGATCGCGATCCGGTCGCAGAAGAACTTCGCGGTGGCGAGGTCGTGGGTGATGTAGAGGTAGGTGAGGCCGAGCTCCTCCTTGAGCTCCAGCATCAGCTCGAGGATCTTCGCCCGCACGCTCATGTCGAGCATCGAGACGGGCTCGTCGGCGACCAGCACCTCGGGCTCGAGGATGATCGCCCGGGCGATCACGGCGCGCTGCTTCTGCCCGCCGGAGAGGTCGGCCGGGTACTTGTCCAGGAACTCCTCGGCGGGGCTGAGCCCGACGCGTTCGAGCGCCGCCGTCGCCCGCTCGCGCAGCCGCTCGCGGTCGCGCTCGATCCCGTGGAAGCGCAGCGGGTCGGAGACGAGCGCGCCGATCGTCAGCGCCGGGTTGAGCGAGGCGTGGGGATCCTGGAAGACGATCTGCAGGCGCCGGCGCAGCTCCCGCATCTGCCCCTCCGAGCGGCCGGTGATCTCCTCGCCCCCGACCTTGATCGAGCCGCTCGTCGCCGGCACCAGGCCGAGCCGGGTGCGCCCGAGCGGCGTCTTCCCCGAGCCGGACTCACCGACGAGCCCGAGCACCTCGCCCTTGCGCAGCTCGAGCGAGACGCCGTTGACCGCGAGGACCTGGCCGCTGTCGCGGTCGCGCAGGCGGTCGAGGAAGGAGCCGCGAACCGAGTAGGTCGTCTCGAGGTCGGTGAGCTCGACGAGCGGCTCGCCCATCTCGGTCACCTCGCTCGTGTCGGCCACGTCGCTCACGCCTCCTCCGCCACGGCGATCTCCTCGCGCTCCAGCGGCTCGCGGCCGCCCTCGGGGATCCACTCCTCGGGGCCGTTGAGCCAGCAGCGCACCCGCTGGCCACCGCCGCCCGTCGTCTCCTCGGGCGCGAGCTGCGCGCAGACCGCCATCGCGTTCGGGCAGCGCGGGTGGAAGCGGCAGGCCGGGGGCGGGTCGATCAGGCTCGGCGGCGCCCCGTCGATGTAGTTGAGGCCGGTCGTCTCCAGCGAGATCGTCGCCCGCAGGAGCTCGCGCGTGTAGGGGTGCGCGGGCTCGGCGAAGACCTCGCGCGCGTCTCCCTGCTCGACGATCTCACCCGCGTACATGACCGCGACCCGGTCGCAGGCCTCGGCGACGATCCCGAGGTTGTGGGTGATCAGCAGGACCGCGGTGTCGAAGTTGCGCCGCAGGTCGGCGAGGATGCCGAGGATCTGCGCCTCGACGATCACGTCGAGCGCGGTCGTCGGCTCGTCGGCGATCAGCACCTTCGGGTTCAGCACCAGCGCCAGCGCGATCATGATCCGCTGCCGCATCCCGCCCGAGAACTCGTGCGGGTACTGCTTGAAGCGGGTAGGCGGGATCCCCATCCCCGCCAGTGCCTCGAGCGAGCGGCGGCGCACCTCGTCGTCGTCGAGGTCGGGCTCGTGCGTGCGCAGCGTCTCGCGGAAGTGCTTCTCGATCGTCTGCAGCGGGTCGAGGCGCGTCATCGGCTCCTGGAAGATCAGCCCGAGCTCGGGACCGCGCATGTCGCGCAGCTCCTTCGGGTCCATCCCGACGAGCTCGCGGCCGTCGTAGCGGACCGAGCCGGCGACCGCGGCCATCGGCGGCAGCAGCCCGAGCGTGCCGCGGCCGAGCGTCGACTTGCCGCAGCCGGACTCGCCGACGACCCCGAGGGTCTCACCGGCACCGATCGAGAAGCTGACGCCGTCGACGGCGCGCACGGGATCGCCGCGCGTCCCGTACCAGACCCGCATGTCCGCGACCTCGAGGATCGCTCGCTGCCCGGACTCTCGCCCGGGCTCGCTCTCGCGCCCGCTCATCGCATCGTTCTCCTCAGCCGCGCTCATGGGTCCCTCCCGCGGTCGGTGCCGACCGGAGCCTCCGGCGCCCAGCCGCCGACCTCGCGGCCCGCGGCGGGGATCTCCGGCGCCTCGGTCGGCCGCGAGCGCACGAGCGGGTTGATGACGTCGTTGAGCCCCTCGCCGAGCAGCGTGAAGCCGACGACCAGCATCACGATCGCCAGCCCCGGGAAGAGCCCCGTCCACCAGATCCCCGCACCGGCGTCGTCGATCGCCCGCTGCAGGTCGTAGCCCCACTCCGCCGCCTCGGTCGGCTGGATCCCGTAGCCGAGGAAGCCGAGGGCGGCGAGCGTGAGGATCGCGTCGGCGGCGTTCAGGGTCGCGAGCGCCGGCACGTTCTGGATCACGTTCTGCAGGACGTAGCGGCCGATGATCGTCCGCCGCGGCGCCCCGAGCGCCCGCGCCGCCTCCACGTAGGGCTCCTCGCGGACGCTGATCACGTGGTTTCTCACCACGCGGAAGTACTGCGGCACATACACCGCGGTGATCGCGATCGCCGCAGTCACCACCCCGGCCCCGAACATGTCGGAGAGGAAGAAGCCCTCGAGCTTGTCGGAGAGCAGGAAGGCGATCACGATCGCCAGCAGTAGGTAGGGGAAGGCGAAGAGCGCGTCCATGATCAGGACGAGGATGCGATCGAGCTTGCCGCCGACGTAGCCGGACATGAGCCCGAGCGGGACGCCGACGACGAGCGAGAAGGCGACCGCGAGCAGCACCACCTCGACCGCGGTCCGCGAGCCCCAGATCACCCGCGAGAGGACGTCGTAGCGGCCGACGGTCGTCCCCCACAGGTTCGTCGAGTCGGGCGCGTGCTGCTTGGGGAAGTCGACGCCGCCGCTGGAGACCTGGTCGAAGCTGTAAGGGGCGAGGAGCGGCGCGAAGATCGCCATCACGACGAAGACGGCGACGATGATCACCCCGGCCCAGAACATCCAGCGCGAGACGCCGACGGTGTCGCGGATCGGGGCCAGCCAGCGCGGCAGCTTCATGTTCTTCAGGCCCCTCACCGGTACCTCACCCGCGGGTCGATGAAGGCGTTGACGAGGTCGATCAGGAGCGAGACGAAGACGACCGCGATCGCGAAGACGACGACGATGCCCTGCACGGCGATGTAGTCGCGCTCGTCGAGGTAGCGGATCAGCTCCGAGCCGATCCCGGGCCAGTTGAACGTCTCCTCGGTGAGGACGGCGCCGCTGAGCAGGATCGCGAACTGCAGCCCGGCGACGGTGATGACCGGGACCAGCGCGTTGCGGAAGGCGTGGTTGATGACGACGCGGCGCTCGCTGATCCCGCGCGCCCGCGCCGCCTCGACGTAGTCGCCGCGCATCGTCTGCATCAGGTTGACGCGCACGAGCCGGATCATCACGCCGCTGATCGTCAGCCCGAGCACCAGCGCCGGCAGGAAGAGGTGCTGCAGCACGTCCCAGAACGCGTTCCAGTCCCCGGCTATGAGCGCGTCGATGACGTAGAAGTAGCTGATCTTGTCGAGGTCGAAGTCGACTATCGGCGAGGCTCTCCCCGACGTCGGCCAGCCCACCTTCGAGGCCAATAGCTGCGCGAGGAAGCCGAGGAAGAAGACCGGGAAGGCGTAGATGACGATCGCGAAGAGGCGCCCGCCGACGTCGATCGGTCCGTCCCGGAAGCGCCCCGCGAGCAGCCCGATCGGGATGCCGACGAGCAGCGTGATCGAGAACGCGGCCAGGGTCAGCTCCAAGGTGGCGCTGCCGTTCTCGACGATGATCGACTTGACCGAGCGGTTGTCGGTCACCGACTCGCCGAGGTCGAGGGTGACGACCTGGCCCAGGTACTCGACGTACTGGTCGGCGATCGGCCGGTCGTAGCCGGCCTCCTTCTTGCGCTTCTCGAGCTCCTTGGCGGGGAGCTTCGCCCCCAGCGCCGCCGTGATCGGGTCCCCCGGCGCCACCCGCATCAGCAGGAACACCATCGTCACGAGGATGAAGACGGTCGGGATCGCCAGCAGCACGCGCGTGAGCACGTAGGTGCGCAGACCGCCCCCACGGCTCATCGCGGGCTCTCCTCCTCCGCCCCGTGCGCCGGGCGGCGGCTCATCAGTTCTTCGAGATCAGCCAGTAGCGGAAGATGAAGGACGGGTCGAACGTCTCCTCGACCCCGATGACTCCGTCGCGGACGGCGGCCACCTGGTCGGCCTGCCAGATCGGGATCGTGGGCGCGTCCTGAGCGCCGATCTGCTGGATCTGCTCGAACGCCTTCGAGCGGACCTGCGGATCGGAGGAGGACTTCTCCTGCGCGATCAGCTTGTTCATCTGCGGGTTGTCGTAGTGGATGTTGAGGAAGCTGTCCGGCAGGTAGAACGGCGACGTGTAGTCGTCGGCGTCCGGGTAATCCGGGAACCAGCCCAGCTGGTACTGCGGGTACTTGTCGGTGAACGCGGCCGTCGAGTACTGGTTCCACTCGGTCGACTTCAGCGTCACGTCGAAGAGGCCGCTGTCGTCGAGCTGCCGCTTGATCTCGGCGTACTCGTCGCCGGAGGCGGCGCCGTAGTGCGACGGCGTCCACCAGATCTCCATCGGGACCGGCGTGTCGACGCCGGCGTCCTCGAGGGTCTGGGCGGCCGCGTCGGTGTCGGGGCCCTCGCCGTACTCGTCGGAGAACTGCGAGCCGGCGAACTCGACCCCCTGCGGGATCATCGAGTAGAGCGGCTGGACGGTGCCGTTGTAGACGTTGTCGGCGATCGCCTGACGGTCGATCGTCTGCGCGACGGCCTGGCGGATCGCCAGCTTCTGCGCGTCGTCGTCGCCCTCCTGGAGCTTCGTGTTGAAGACCAGGTAGCGGATCTCGGTGCCGTTGCCCGAGACCACGTTGACGCCGTCGGCGCCGTCGAGGTCGTCGATGTCGGTCGGGCTGAGGCTGCGGTAGGCGATGTCGACGTCGCCGTTCTGGACCGCGAGCTTGAGCGCCGAGGCCTTGTCGAAGTACTGGATGATCACCCGGTCGTTCTTGGCCGGGTCGTCGCCCTGGTAGGAGTCGCTCTTCTCCATCACCGTCTGCTTGCCGGGCTCGTAGTCGGCGAGCGTGTAGCGGCCGGAGCCGACCACCTTGTCGCTCGGCTGCAGCTTGTCGGCGGGGTAGACGTCGGAGGGGACGATCGCGAAGGAGCCGGTGGTGAGGACCAGCGGCCAGGTCGCGTCGGGCTCGTTGAGCTCGAAGGTCACGGTCTTGCCGTCGGAGGAGGCCTTGACGCTCTTCATGTTCGCCAGCAGCGACGAGGCGCCGTTGGGATCGGCGATGTCGACGTTGCGCTCGAAGGAGAACTGCACGTCCTCGGCGTCGAGCGTGGAGCCGTCGGAGAAGGTGAGGCCGTCCTTCATCGTGCACTCGTACTCGGTGTTGTCGTCGCTGGTGAAGTCGCACTTCTCGGCGGCCTCGGGAACGGCCTTGTTGCCGCCCGGTTCCACCGTGAGCAGGTTCTGGTACATCGAGTAGATGCCGTCGTAGGACGGGAGGTCGTAGGCGCCGGCCGGGTCGTAGGAGATCGGCTGGTCGGTCGTGCCGCGGATGATCGTGCCGCCCTCAGAAGAGGAATCGTCGGATGAGCCGCAGCCTGATGCAATCAGCGCCCCGGTTGCGAGCAGCGCAAGCGCGAGCGCTCCGAAGTACTTCCGAGTGCGAATCATGTGACGACCTCCCAGTCGCGGTTTGCCCCAGCCGGCCCACCCCAAGCGGTCCGGCTCTCCTCATGCGCGCGGCAATCTACTCCTGGACGCCCTCGCGTGTCACGACCTCCCTGCTGCTCAGCCTCCGGACCTGCCCGGAGAGCATCGGCGGGAAGATCAGGACGAAGGAGACGATCGCCCCGGAGATGAGCACCTCCTCGCGGCCGAACGCGTCCACGGCGGGGCCGACCAGGGCGAGCCCGATGGGCAGCAGCGCGAGGCTGCCGAGGAAGTCGATCGAGATCACCCGCGAGAGCAGGTGGTCGGGAACATCGCGCTGGACGGCGGTGGTCCAGAGCACCTCGAATGTCGCCTCGCCGATCCCGGCCATGAAGATCACCACCAGCAGCACCGAGACGGGCGGCACCACCGCGAGCGCCACCATGAGGACGCAGAAGGGGATCAGCAGGAGCAGGCTGAGGACGCCGGGCAGACGCGGGCGGATCCGCGCGGCGACGACGGCGCCGATGATCGCGCCCGCGCCGAGCGCGGCGAGCATCCAGCCGTAGACGGCGACGTCGCCGTACTCGCCCTCGGCGGTGAGCGGCGCGAGCACCTCGAACGGCGCGATCAGGACGAGCACGTGGATCATCGCCGTCGCGACGACGATCGCGATCCAGGGGCGCGCCCAGATCGCCCGGAAGCCCTCGGCGGCCTCGCTCAGGGCCGAGGCCTCGCCCGGATGCTCACCGGTCGGCGGCTCGGCGATGTGCTCCTGCACCCGCAGCATCCCGACCCAGCTCAGGGCGAAGATCGCCGCCGAGATGGCGAGAGCGGGCCGGGCGCCCGCGGTGGCGATGACGATCCCCGAGATCGCCGGGCCGAGGAAGAGCGCGAGCTGGGAGGAGAGCGCGGCGAGCGCGTTGCCCGACTGCAGGAGATCGTCGGGAAGCACCCGCGGCATCAGCCCGCGGAAGGCCGGCTCGAAGAGCGCCTCGCCCATGCCGACGACGAACGCCAGCGCGGCGATCACCCCGGTCGAGGCGCCGCCGCCGATCACCGCGATCGTCGCCACCGCCCCCATCCGGGCGAGATCGGCCGCGACACAGACGAGCCGCCGCGGGAAGCGGTCGGCGATCACCCCGGCCGGGACCGCGAAGAGCACGAGCCCGAACGCCTGCACCGCGAGCACCGTCCCGATCGTCCCCGCCCCCGCCCCATGCTCGACCAACAGGGCCGCGACCGCGACGGTGAACGCGAAGTTCCCGAACGCGCTCGCGACCTGCGCCGCGAACAACCAGCGGAACGTCCCATGTCGAAGGGCGGGCAACATGCCCCCTTCTCTTTAGATGAAAGCCGCCGAGTCCGTTGGGCGACCTTCCCGCTAGGTGTAGTTCCCAGCAAGGTTGTTCAGCTCGTCAAGCCGAGCTGACGGCGCCCGCTTCCCGCTTCGCGCGACGTGCGCGTCGAACCGCTGGTCCTGCAGGCCTAGATGCTTGATTCCACGAACTCAGGCGAAGTAGTCGACCGGAGCCCGGCTCGGACGCCCGAGCCCATGGTTGAGCGAGATGCAGGCGGCGAGGGGTAGAAGACGAGCGCCGGTCCATTCGCCAAGGGCAGCGGCGTCCTACTCCACGCGCTCGGGCGACGCTCGAAGGCAGCGGAGACCTTGTCGGCCCATCGTCAGCGGAGCAGGGGTGACTCAGACCAGCATGCTGGTCTCTGTCACCCCTGGTGGCGCGCTGGAGCCCGCTGCGGTTCCGCGGCGGGAATCCGTGGAATCGCTCAGCCAGGCGACTTGCCGCCAACTCGGCGTACCGGTGATCCCGAACCGGTAGCTGATCGCGGGGAGCCCTAGCGGGAGGATTCACTCGTCGGAGATCGTTGCGATCCCCTGCACGTGGAAGCCGGACGTGTGGCCGCCGCTGCACTTCGGGCCGTTGTAGTCGTAGTCGAGCGAGCAGGAGAACGAGTTCGACTCGAAGATGTCGTCGGGCACCGAGCGCTTGAGCGTGATCGTCCCGAGGTTCTCGTCCGAGTTCCCGGCGCCGCAGTGCATCTCGTAGGTGACCTCGAAGTTGGTCGAGCCGGACTTGTCGGCGCCATGCGGTCACCCGGACGGCGCCCCGCGCTCAGATTCGGCTCGCTCCGGGCACCGTTCTACCATCCCAACATGGTCGAGAAGTCGAAGGTGGAGATCGCTCGGAACCATCTGCGCAAGGCCGAAAGCGAGGCGACTGCGGGCGATGATGCCGACGCAGTCATCTGGAGCTTCGCCAGCCTCGAGGCTGCAATCGACGCCTTGGCGATCAGGCACGGAATCGCCACCGATCAGCAACATTGGCATCGCCGCCAAGCCTGACCCCCGCAATCAGCGAGGCAGCACAGGTTGTGAGGTCGCGGTCGGATTGGATCAAGCGGATCGCATCAGACCGCGAACGCGCTCACCGACACCAAACCCGTGAACTGCGCGCCATCACTGAGACCGTGCGGCAGAGAAGCTCCGACGCAGGATCGCGAGCGCTGATCCTGACTGGATCGACTGCGCGGTCGCGTCGGACGAGAATCAGCGACATCGATTACCACGTCGTAGGCCCCCGTCCCGAGACTCGCGATCTGCGCGGAGAGATCGACCTCTATTCGGATACCCCGGAGACGTTCCTGGGCAAGCTGGTCGACGGCGATGACTTCGTCCAGTGGTCACTCAGACACGGCTGTGTGCTCTTCGACGACGGCGTGCTCCTCGAGGCGATGAATCGGATGCTCGGCGAGGACCTCTGGCCTGATCCAAGCCGCAAGAGAAATCAGGCAGCTGGAGCGATCCCGGTGGCACGATCGATGGTCGAGAGCGGAGATGGTGGCGCGGCTCACGAGCAAGTGCGAACGGTTCTCTCCCTCACCTCTCGCTGGTGGCTCCTCGAGTGCCGCGTTTTCCCCCTCGCTCGGGACGAGCTCGCCGAGCAACTGCACGCATCGGGAGACCACGGCCTGGCTATTGCAATGGACGGGGCCATCCATGGGACCCCAGGGCTTGACAAGCTCGCCAGCTGGCTTGATCTAGCGGAGAACCGCCTGTCAGATTCGAGCCGCTGCTGAACTTCGCCTCCGACTAGCGCGGCGGCGGGCACCGGCGTTGCTATCAGGGCTTCACCCGCGGGAGACTCCGGGCTCTCCCTCAGGCTGCCAGTCGTCTCCTGATGAACGCGCCGATCGCCGTGATCGCCTCGCGCGAGATGGCGAGTGTCATCGCGGCGGTCTGGAAGTCGTGCCACATGCCCTCGAAGCGCTGCAGCTCGACCTCCACCCCGGCCGCCCAGGCGCGGTCCGCGAAGCGCGTTGAGTCGTCGAGAAGGACCTCGTCGGAGCCGACCTGCACGAGCGTCGGCGGCAGCCGCCGCAGGTCCGCGTAGAGCGGCGAGACGCGCGGGTCCGAGCGGTGGAGATCACCGGCGTAGGCGCGTCCGCTGACGTCGAGGAAGTCGTGGCGCAGCACTGGGTCGAGGCGGTCGTTCGCAGCCACGCTCGCACCCGAGAGGGTGAGGTCGAGCCACGGCGAGATCAGCACGAGCGCCGCCGGAGCGGGGACAGTCATCTCCCGCAGGACGAGCATCAGCGCCGTCGCCAGCCCGCCGCCGGCGGAATCACCGATGACCGCGACCCGCCCGGGGCTGTGCCCGAACTCGAGCATCGCGGTGTAGGCGGAGAAGGCGTCGTCGAGCGCCGCCGGGAAGGGGTGCTCCGGCGCGAGCCGGTAGTCGGGCAGGTAGACGTCGGCGCCGGTCTCCTCGGCGAAGCGCGCCGCGAATCCCGCGTAGGCGCCCTCGCCCCCGAGCACGTAACCGCCGCCGTGGATGTAGAGGATCGCGTCGCGCTCGCCCGCCGGCAGCGGCCCGACCGCCGACCCGGCCCCGGCCCGCAGCCGCAGCATCGGCACCTCACCGGCCCGAAGCTCGGTCCGCTCGATCCCACGCGGGCCCCCGACAGCGGCCAGCAGCGCCCGAACCCAGCGCCGCCGCAGCGAGAGCGGCACCGACGGGCGCACGACCGCCTTGAACAGCAGCCGCATCATCAGCCTGTTGATCGCCTTCAGGAGGGACTGCACGCGGGCGAATCTAGCCGACGACGGGCGCCGTCAGCCCGACCCGTCGATTCGAATCCACACAGAGCCCGGCCCCTTGCCGGAGGCGCGGATCAGGCCTGCGTCACGTAGCTCATTGAGCACGAGGCGCAGCGTCGGATCGCTGACGTCCGGCAG
>JAXLSW010000029.1:0-36283 GCA_046330415.1 Solirubrobacterales bacterium
GGCGACGCTCCACGGGCTCGGCCGCACCGAGGGACAGGAACGCTCGCGCGAGCTCCTGCGCCGGGTCGGGCTCACCGATGCGGCCAAGCGCCGGGTGGGGACCTACTCCGGCGGCATGAAGCGACGGCTCGACCTCGCCTCCGCGCTCGTCCACCGCCCCAGCGTGCTCTTTCTCGACGAGCCCACCACCGGCCTCGACCCCGTCAGCCGCAAGGCTATCTGGGAGGAGGTGGCCGAGCTCAACGACGAGGGGACGACGGTGTTCCTGACCACCCAGTACCTGGAGGAGGCCGATCAGCTCGCCGATAGGGTCGGGATCATCAGCTCCGGGCGGATCGTCGCCGAGGGCACGCCGGCCTCGCTGAAGGCGGAGGTCGGCAAGCCGCGGCTGGAGCTGGCGCTCGCCGCGGGCTCGGAGGTTGACTGCGCGGGCGTGCTCGAGCGCCACGGAAAGCTGCTGCCGGCCCGCGACGGGAAGCTGATCGTCGAGGTGGAGGGCGGCGCTTCCGAGATCGCGCCGGTCGTCCGTGACCTCGACGAGGCGGGGATCCAGGTGGAATCGCTCGATCTCGTCGAGCCGACGCTGGACGACGTCTTCGTCGAGAAGACCGGCCACCACCTCGAAGGGGACGGGGACGCGGCGACGGGCGAGCAGGCCGCACCGGCCCCCGCCTCCGAGCCGGCCTGATGGGCGTGCGGGGGACGCTCGAAGTCGTCGCCGTGCTCGGGCGGCGCTCGGTGCTGCAGACGTTCCGGCGCCCGCAGCTCGCGGCGCCGCTGCTGATCTTCCCGACGCTGCTCTTGGCAATCCAGAGCGCCGGTGTCGGCGAGGCGGTGAACCTCCCGGGCTTCCCACCGGTCGACAGCTTCTTCCAGTTCCTGCTGCCGGCGGCGATGGTGCAGTCGGCGATGTTCGGGGGCAACGCCGGCGGGATCGCGCTCGCCGTCGACATCGAGACCGGCTTCACCGACCGGCTGCTGGCGGCGCCGGTGCCGCGGTTCGCGATCGTCGCCGGTCGCCTGGCGGGAACCGCCGCGCTCGGCGCGCTGACGGCGCTCTGGTTCCTGGCCATCGGGCTGATCTTCGGCGCGCCGATCGAGGAGGGCGTACTCGGAGCGCTGCTGATGATCGTGCTGGTGACGCTGTCGGCGTTCGCCTTCGGCACGATCGGCGCGGCGCTGGCGCTGCGGAGCGGGAGCGCCTCGATCGTGCAGGGAACCTTCCCGCTCGTCTTCGTCGTCCTCTTCCTCTCGACCGCGTTCTTCCCCGAGGACCTGCTCGTCGAGCCGGCGCAGACGATCGCCAAGTACAACCCGCTCTCCTTCATCGTCGACGCGGTCCGTGATCCCGTCATCTCGACGCTGAGCGCCGAGGACCTGCTGCTCGGGCTCGCGGCCATCGCCCTGGTCGGCGGGATCGGGACGGTGTGGTCGCTGCGTGCGATGCGGCGACGGGAGGCGATGGGCTGATGCCGGTCGCGCTGCGCTCCGACCTGGCCACGATCGCGGCGATGCTGCGGCGCTCGGCCAACGAGCTGATCCGGGTGCCGGGCGCGGCGATTCCCGGCGTGCTGGCGCCGACGATCTTCTTCCTCGGGCTGACCTCGGTGTTCGGCAGCCTGACACCGCTTCCCGGCTTCGACACCGACAGTTACAAGAGCTTCATGATCCCCGTGAGCATGCTGCAGGGGGCGGGGTTCACCGGCGCGGCCGCCGGGGTCAACCTCGCTCGCGACATCGAGATCGGGTTGTTCGACCGCTTCCTCGCCTCCCCCGCTCCCCGCTGGGTGCTGCTGGCGGGAACGGTGGCCTCGGCGGCGGTGCGGTCGTTGATCCCAGCGACGGTGCTGCTGATCGTCGCGCTCGCCGTCGGCGCCGACTTCCCCGGCCTGGACGGGCTGATCGTCGCGATCGCGATGGTGATGGGCACGGCGGTGCTGGCCGCCTGCTGGGGAGTGACCCTGGCGCTGCGCTTCAAGACGCAGTCGGCGGCGCCGCTGATGCAGTCGGCGATGCTCGCCCTGATCCTCAGCACCACCGCCTACGCCCCGCAGGACCTGCTGACGGGCTGGCTGGCGACGGTGGCGGAGATCAACCCGATGACGCAGGTGGTCGACGCGGCGCGCCAGGGCTTCACGGGGGACGTCACCTGGGCCGGGACCTGGCCGGGCATCGTCGCTCTGATCGGCTTCGTGGCCGTGCTGGGCGCGTTCGCGCTGCGGGGCATGCGGCGGACGGCTTACTAGGCCCGGGCCGGCGGCCTCGCGACTCGAACTCCGTTTTCGGACGAGCTTTGACCGGAAACGGAGGTTGAGGGTGACGCGGCGTCGACCGGGGAGCCGAGGGCAGCGAGGGGGCGCCAGAGAACCGGTGGGGCCGGCGTGAGAGAAGACCCCGGCCCCTGCTCCCCTGTCGCTGCCCATCGGATGATGCGGGGCTGCTTGAACCACGCAGAGCGTGGTCGAGGCGCCCCGCGTCAGAAGCGGAACAGTAGTCCGGCTGACGCTGGGCGCGGGAACCACGTCGGCGTGGTCGCGGCGCGCCGCAGCTCGACCTCCGTTTTCGGACGAGCTTCGACCGGAAACGGCGGTCCAGTTGAGGTCACGCGCGTCGGGGAGGGCAGGCGGCCGGTGCGGGTCGCAGCCTCCGCCCCCGAGCGGGCGCGTGGGGTGGGCCGACCGGGCACTCAGCACGGAGCGCCCACTCGAAGCGGGGCAGCGTCGGTGTGGGGTGGGCCCGAGGGGATGGCAACTTGAGCGCCGCCCCCAAGCGGGGGCGCGTGGGGTGGGCCCGGCTGGGCACTCAGCACGGAGCGCCAAGCATCGCATCTCGGTCAGCCACGAACGCCTCTCGCGCAGTGCGCCCGGGCGGTCCACCCCGCGCGCGCGACCGCCAAGGAGAGAGGGCCTACTTGTAGCGGTAGGTGATCCGACCCCGGTCGAGGTCGTAAGGCGAGAGCTCGATCTTCACCCGATCCCCCGGGAGGATGCGGATGTAGTGGCGGCGCATCTTGCCGGAGATGTGCCCGAGGACCTCGTGGTCGTTGTCGAGCTTCACCTTGAACATCGTGTTGGGGAGGGCTTCGGTGACCTCGCCCTCCATCTCGATCTTCTCTTCCTTGGCCATGCGGTGCGGCAGGGTAGCAGCGCGGGAGCCGCTACTTGCCCTTGTAGTCGGTGTAGTTGCCCGGTCCGTCGGTCAGGAAGCTCTCCACGGCGCCCTTCAGGTCCTCGGTGTCGAAGAGGGGCCCGGCGATCTGCGGGACCGCGGCGTCGGCGGCTTCGATACCGCCGTCGAGGTAGGCGCGGACGATCCGCTTGGTCGCCGCATGGGCGACGGTGGGGCCGGCGGCGAGCTGCGCGGCGAACTTCATGCCCTTCTCGACGAGGTCCTCCGGAGCGACGACGCGGTTGACCACTCCCCACTCCAACATCTTCTCGGCGTCGTAGAGGCCGCCGGTCATCACGAACTCGCGCGCGCGAGCCGGGCCGGCGCGCTCGGCCATCCGCTGGACGCCGCCGCCGAAGGGCGTGAGGCCGACCACCCGCTCGACGAGGCCGAACCTGGAGCCCTCCGCCGCCCAGATCATGTCGCAGCCGAGCGCCGCCTCGAGGCCGGCGGTGAGGCAGAGGCCATGAACGAGAGCAAGCGTCGGCATCTCGAGCCGCTCGAAGGCCTGCAGCTGCTCGATCCCGTCGCGGGCGAGGCGGGTTCCCTCCGCGGAGCCGGCTACGTCCTTGAACACCTTGCCGACGTCGACGCCGCCGGTGAAGACCTTGCCCTCGGCCCGGAAGACCATCGCCCGCGCCCCCGAGGAGGCGACCTGATCGCGAGCGGCACCCATCGCGTGGAAGGTGCGCTCGGTGAAGAGGTTGAGCGGCGGGTCGTCGAGGACGAGGACGGCGACGTCGCCGACCATCTCGAAGCGGATCGGCTCGTCGTCGGCGGGGATCTCGAGGTCGTCGCTCTCGCTCATCTAGCCCTGTCCTCCGTTGCGGATCGTCGCGGCGATGCTCGCGATCTCGTCCATGTCGGCGCCGCGAGGGATCCACGGAAGCTTCAGGGGATCGTCCTCGTAGCGCGGGATCACGTGGATGTGGAAGTGGAAGACGGTCTGCCAGGCGGCGACCCGGCAGGCGTTGATGAGGTTGAAGCCGTCGGGGTCGAGCGCGCGCTCCATGCGCTTGGCGATCCGCTGTGCGGCGACCGCGGTGTGGCGGAGATCGTCCTCGGAGATCGAGAGCAGGTCCTCGCTGTGATCGCGCGGGATCACGAGGGCGTGCCCCTTCGTCGCCGGGTTGATGTCCATCAGCGTCACGGTGTGCTCGTCCTGGTCGAGCACCTCGGCCGGAGCCTCCCCCGCGACGATCGCGCAGAAGATGCAGTTGGGGTCCTGTTCGGGCATGGCGGCGCAGGCTACCGGGCGTTCCGCTTCCGGCGGTGAAGTTGCGCACGTGGGCGACGGCCTGCTCGCGGGTGGCGACCTCGCCGCACCACTGCGCCGCGGCGAGCTCACGGACGGCCTCGCCGAGCGCCGGGCCGGGTTCGATCCCGGCTTCGGCGGCGATCTCGTCGCCGCGCAGGAGCGGCTGGGCGGGGCCGTCGAGCTCCCACGGCACAGCGAGGGCGAGCATCTCCGCGGCGAGCTCGAGGTGACCCTCGATCGCCCTCTCGGGGACCCCTCCGCCCTGAGCCGAGAGGCGATCGGCGACGGTCAGCAACGTCGTCTCGACGACCTCGTCCCCGCAGCGGTCGAGATAGCCGTACACGCGCCTCGGCGGCAGCGGCCGGTCCTTGACCATGAACCCGAGCACGAGGTGGTCGCGGGTCATCGAGGCGACCTTGCTCGCGAGGGCGCGCGAACTGCGCAGGCGCCGGAACAGGTCGGCCACCATGCGTGCTCCGACCTTGTCGTGGCCCTTGAAGGAGACCCAGCCCTCCGCGCTCTCGACGCGCGTCGCGGGCTTGCCGACGTCGTGCAGGAGTGCAGCGAAGCGCAGCGCGCCGCCGCGCGTCAGCCCGTCGGCGAGCGGCTGCGCGAGGATCGCCGCGACCCCGTCGGCGGCGTCGCCCGCGAAGCGCGGGAGATCAGACTCGACCTCGAGCAGCCTGCGCAGGACCTCGATCGTGTGCCCGTAGGCATCGAGGTGGTGGTTGGCGCTCTGGCCGACGCCGCGCAGCGCGTCGAGCTCGGGCAGGACCCCGCCGAGCGCCCCGAGCTCGGTGAGCAGCTCGATGCCTCCGACCGGATCGGATCCCGACACGAGCGCCCCCAGCTCCGCGAGCTGCCGCTCCCCGGCCGGTTCGCCGGCGCGGCCGGCGCTCGCGCGGGCGAGCGTCAAGGTTCCCTCCTCGATGAGGAGGCCGAGCGCCGCCGCGAGCCGGGCGGCGCGCAGCAGCCGCAGGGGATCGTCCTCGAAGGAGCGGGGCGAGACGGCTCGCAGCAGGCCCGCCTCGAGATCGGCGAGCCCGCCGGAGGGGTCGACCGGCGATCCACCTCCGAGCGGCACGGCGATGGCGTTGACGGTGAAGTCACGCAGTCCGAGGTCGGCTTCGATGTCCGCCCCGCGAAGGGCGGCGATGTCGACGGTCCAATCCCCCTCCCGCGCCGCGACGCGCCATGTCTCGAACTCCGACGAGAGCTCGAACGCGTGCCCGTCGGCCGCCCGGGCGACGGCGCGAGCGGCGGCCTCGACGTCGCCCGCGAGCGCCAGGTCGATGTCGGCCACGCTCTCGCCGCGCACGGCGTCGCGGACGGCGCCGCCGACGATCCACGCATCGGCATCCGTTCCGAGCCCCGCGCGGGCGGCGCGGACTCCCTCCGCGGTCGCGAGTGCGTCGGCGACCGCGCTCAACGCCGGTAGGCCCGCGGGACCCGGGGCGAGATCCCGCAGGTGATCTCGTAGTTGATCGTCCCCAGCCGCTCGGCGAGCTCCTCCGCGGTCACCTCCTCGTCCCCCTGCGCGCCCAGCAACACGGCCGGCGCGCCCGCGGTGACCTCCGAGTCGGCCCCGAGGTCCACGGTCAGGTTGTCCATCGAGATCGTGCCGACGCCGTTGGCGCGCTCGCCCTCGACGAGGACGTCGGCGCGGTTGCTCAGCCCCCGCCGGTAGCCGTCGCCGTAGCCGACCGGGATGACTCCGATCAGCGTCTCCGCCTCAGCGACCCAGCTGCGGCCATAGCCGACCGACTCACCGGCGAGCGCCGGCTTCACCTCGGCGACGTAGCTGTGCAGCGACATCGCCGGCTGCAGGTCGTGAGATCCGGCGTCGGCCCCGAAGGGGTCAAGGCCGTAGATCGCGACGCCGCAGCGGACCATGTCGAAGTGGAAGTCGGGACCGCGCAGGGTCGCGGCGCTGTTGGCGGCGTGAAGGGTCAGCTCGGGGTGCCGCTCCTTGGCGGGCAGCGCGATCTCCCGGAAGCGATCGAGCTGCTCGCGCAGGAACGAGTCGTCCTCTTCGTCGGCGGTCGCGAAATGGGTCCAGAGGCCGGCGAGCTCGACCCGCTCGTCGGCACCGGCGTCGTCGACGAGCGCGTCGATCAACCGCGGGTCACGGTCTCCGAGCCGACCCATGCCGGTGTCGTACTTGACGTGGACGCGAGGACGGAAGCCGAGCATGGCGGCCCGCTCGGAGATCTCCGCCAGGAACCCCATCCGCCAGACGGCGATCTCCGCGCCAGCTTGCAGCGCGACGTCGAGCTCGGCGCCCGTCAGCGCGCCCATGACGAGGATCGGCACGTCGGAGAGGCGCGGCCGCAGTTCGAATGCTTCCGTCGCGGTGGCCCCCGCGCCCCGGCTCGCGCCACCACGCACCGCCGCCTCGGCGCACTCGACCATGCCGTGCCCGTAGCCGTTGGACTTGACGACGGCACAGAGCTCGGCGTTCCCCTGCAGGCCGAGCTTGAGGTGGGTGCAGTTGCGCTCGATCGCGCCGAGGTCGACCACGGCCATCGCCCGCTGGAAAGGATCGTGATCGCTCATTCGGCGCCTCGCAGACCCTCGGGAAGGCAGGCGATCACGTCGCTTGCGATTACCGCCTCGACGCCCAGCCGCACCCCGGCGGCACGGCCCGCGCGCGAGTGGGCGAGGACGCCGGCGCAGGCCGCCGCGAAGGGGTCCATCCCTCGCGCCAGGAGCGCCCCGATCGTCCCCGAGAGAACGTCGCCCGTCCCAGCCGTCGCGAGCGCGGGGCTGCCCTCGACGTTGACGGCAAGGTGATTCGCCGGGGACCCCGGGCTCCCGTCGACGATCAGGGTGTCGTCCCCCTTGAGGACGACGATCCCACCGGACGCCTCCGCGGCACGGCGAGCGGCATCGAGCCGAGCGGAGGCGATGGCGTCGCTGCCGACGCCGAGCAGGCGGCCGAGTTCCCCGGCGTGCGGGGTCAGCACCGTCGCCGCCGTGCGTGTAGCGAGGGCGCCGAGATCGGATCCGAGCGCGTTGAGCCCGTCGGCATCGACCAGCAGCGGGCAGGGGATGCGTGAAACGAGGTGCCGAGCCAGCGAGGCCGCCTGCGCGGAGCGCCCGAGGCCGGGGCCGAGAACGACGGCGCCGGCACGCTCGGCGCGCTTGAGCACCGTGGAGGCGGCCGCGACGTCGAGGGCACCGCCGATGCTGCCCACCCCCACCGTCATCACCTCGGTCAGCTTCACCTCGAAGATGGGCTCGAGCGAGTCCGGGACGGCGGCGGTCGCGTAGCCGGCTCCCGCCCGGATCGCGGCCATCGACGCGAGGCAGACCGCTCCCGTCATCCCCCGCGAACCGCCGACGACCACGACCTCGCCGGAGGCGAACTTCGTCGACTCGCGACCGCGCCTCGGGGCGAGCTCGAGAACGCGCCCGCTGATCGTGCCGCCCGCGGGCGCCTGCGGCGCGCCCGGAGGGATCCCGATGGGGGCCACGACCAGCTCCCCACAGCGCCACTTGCCGGGCGCGATCCGGTGGCCGAGCTTGGCGGCGTGGAAGGTGACCGTCACATCGGCCTCCGCGCACGTCTCGGCGGCCTCGCCGGTGGCGGCGTCGACCCCAGAAGGGATGTCGCAGGCGACCACGGCCACCCCGCGAGCGCGGAGCTCGTTGACGGCCTCGATCGCGCCCGCGGCGGGTTCGCGCGGCTCTCCCGCGAAGCCGGTTCCGAAGATCGCGTCGACGATCGCCCCCGAGCCGTCGAGCGCCGCGCCCGGCTCCTCCTCCCCGAGATGACGCCAACCATCCGCTCCCAGCCGCTCGAGGTTGGCGATCGCGTCGGGGCTGAGCTCGTCCGCGGGCCAGAGCAGGAGCGCCTCGGCGGCGATCCCCGTCTCGCGCAGGAGCCTTGCTGCGACCAGGCCGTCACCGCCGTTGTTGCCCTTGCCGCAGACGACCCGGACCGGACCGTCCGCCGCCAGCGCGGCGACCTCCCGGGCCAGCGCGGCGCCGGCGGCCTCCATCAGCTCGAGCGATGGAACTCCCTGCTCGTCGATCGCCCAGCGGTCGACCGCGCCCATCCCCTTCGCGTCGAACAGCGGATCGAGCCAGGCGGGAAGGGAACCGGGTGTGGAGGGTGCGGCGGGGTCTGCGCTCACGGCCCCGTTGAGCCTAGTGGTCGGCCTCCGAGCCGGGTCAGCGCGCGACGACCACGGCCGCCGCTGTCTCGCGCGAGTGCGTCAGCGAGACGACCAGCTCGAAGCCGTTCGCCTCCGCGGCGTCACGAGCGCGGCCGTGGAGCACCAGCTCGGGGACGGGGCCGCCGCCGACCTCGACGTCGCGCGGGCCGCAGGCCCCGCCCAGCGCCTTGATCGCCGCCTCCTTGGCGGCGAACCGAGCGGCGAGATGGCGACCCGGGCGGGCACGGCGCGCCGCAGCCTCGAGCTCGGCCGGGCGGAAGAGGCGGTCGGCGAGGCGGGGCCGCCGCGCCAGCGCCGCCTCCACCCGCTCGATCTCGATCAGGTCGATCCCGAGGCCGGGAGCTACCGGAGCCGTCGGGGTGAGCGGTGCTCCGGTCACGGCGTGATCACGGCGGCGGCCGCATCGCTGCCGGGATCGTCGGACTCCTTGACCCCGAGCACGAAGCTCCCGACGGTGCGGTCGCCGCTGGTGCCGGTCCCGGCGACCATGTAATCGATCGCGTGTAGATAGGGAGCCACCTGCGCGTAGTCGGGATCAGCGGTCGCGGCCTCCTGGCTCTCGATCAGCGTCACGACAGACGGCATGTCGAGGAAGAAGGTCGGCGTCGCGCCGTCCGCCAGATTGCCGGTCGCCGACGTGAAGCGGTCGGAGTCCGCCAGCGTCTCGTCCGGGTCGAGGACGCTGTCGACGTTCTCCGATCCGGCCGCCATCACGGCCTTGCCGTCCCGCACCGCGAACTCGGCGGTGAAGGGCGGGGAGCTGAGCGTGAACCCGTCGCCGCTCGAGTTCGGCGCGATCGCCGCCTGCTGGCGCAGGGAACGGTCCTTCTTGAGCGCCGTCTCCAGCTTGTCCAGCGCGGCGCTCGCGGCCTTGTCGTCGTTGGATTCGAGCACCACACCCGCGCCGAGACCGAGAACCGAGGTGCCCTCGAAGAAGGCCCCGGCGTCCCCGATCCAGCCCAGGTCCTTCTCGAAGTCGAGGCCGGTCTGCTTCTCGATCTGCCCGAGCGGGTCGAGATCGGAGGCGTCGACCCCCGGCGGGAGCTGGCTCTTCGCCTGCTTCAGCGAGGTCTCGAAGCCCTCCTGGAACTGCTGCAGCTGCGTGGTGATCTGCTCGCCGACGTCGGTGCTCGCGGTCGCGAACCAGGAATCGGCGGGGAAGGTCGTGATCAGGTCGCTGGCGGCCGGGGTGTCCTCGGATGTCGGGGCGGAGCCCTCGATCGAGAAGGAGCTGTCGGTCACCGTCCCCCAGGCCTCGACCGGGCCGTCGGGGACCTGCGCGAACGCCTCGTCGAGCTGCTTCGACTCCTGCGCCGAGAGGTCCGGCGAGGACTTGATCAGGTCGGTGATGGCCGCGCCGTCGGCGTACATCGAGAAGATGCTGTCGTCCGGCGCCTCGGCGAGCGCGGCGGTCGCCTCCGAGTCGTCGGCGAGAGAGTCGCCGGAGCCGGCGTCGACGGCGGCCTTGAACCCCTGCTCGGTGCCGACGACGAGGAAGTCGTCGACGATCCCGATCGCGGTGCCGTCATCGGAGTCGAGCTTGTAGCTGACCCCCTCGTAGGTCTCGTCGGAGGTCGAGTCACCGGACTCCTCGATGCTCGCGTCGACGAAGCCCTGCGCGGCGTCGGTGTCGGTCGTCGCGACCACGAGCGCCACGTCGGGCTCCTCGGTGTCGAACTGGAACCCGGAGACGAAGACACCCGCCCGCGAGCCGAGCCACGGCTCGATGTCGTCCTCGTAGGTCAGGTCCGTGTCCTCGGCGAGGGAGCTGTTGATCTCGTCGATGATCTGGGCGCCGGGGTCGTCGTCGCCGGTCAGCTTGCCGACGGCGGAGTTGAGGTCGTCCTTGAGGTCGCCCTCGGGCCGGACGACCATCTGCGCGTAGAACGGGACGTCGGCGGGAGCCAAGGTGATCGGGTCGGGACCCGCGTCAGCGCTGTCGTCGGAATCGCTGGACCCGCAGGCGGCGACGAAGAGGGAGATCGCGAGGACGGCGGCGGGGAGCGCGAGGCGCAGGAGCTTGAAATTCATCGTCGGCATCCTAGAGATGCGCGACTGCGGCAAATCGATCGCACCGCAGCCGGGGCGGCTCCGGAAGCCCGATTCCCGCTACTCGACCGTGACCGTCTTGGCGAGGTTGCGCGGCTGGTCGACGTTCAGGCCGAGCATGCGAGCCGTGTGGTAGGCGAGCAGCTGCAGCGGGATCACCGCGAGGATCGGCTGCAGGATCCAGTCGGTGCGGGGAACGAAGAGCGTCTGGTCGGCGGCCTCGGCGACGATGTCGCTGCCCTCGGTGCCGATCGCGATCACGTCGGCCCCGCGGGCGCGGACCTCGGCGACGTTCGAGAGCGTCTTCTCCAGGACCGGGCTGTCGGTGGCCACGCAGACGACGGGGGTCGTCTCATCGAGGAGCGCGATCGGCCCGTGCTTCATCTCGCCCGCCGCGTAGGCGTCGGAGGGGATGTAGGAGATCTCCTTCATCTTCAGCGCTCCCTCGAGGCAGACGGGGAGGCCGATGTGACGTCCCAGGTAGAGGAAGAACCGGCCCTCGTGCTGGCTGCGGGCGATCGCCCGGATCTGCTGGTCGCTCGACTCGATCGTCTCGTCGACCTTGCGCGGCAACGCCTTCAGCTCGGCGATCAGCTCGGCGATTCGCTCGCGCGGAAGCGAGCCGCGCGACTGCGCGAGCCAGAGGCCGAGCAGGTAGATCGCAGCGACCTGGCTCGTGAAGGTCTTGGTTGCGGCGACGCCGATCTCGAGGCCGGCACGGGTGAAGAGGACCGAATCGGCGTCCTGGGTCGCCTGACTTCCCATGACGTTGGTGATCGCGAGCACATGCGCGCCCCGCTCGCGGGCGAGCCGCATGGCGGCCAGGGTGTCGGCGGTCTCGCCGGACTGGGTGATGCCGATGACGAGGTCGCCGGGGCCGACGACCGGATCGCGGTAGCGGTACTCGGAGGCGACGTCCATCTCGACCGGGATCCGGGCCCATGACTCGATCGCGTAGCGGCCGGTGAGGCCCGCGTGGTAGCTGGTGCCGCAGGCGACGATGACGATCCGGCGCACCTCGGCGGCCTGCTCCGGGGTCAGGGTGAGCTCGCTGAGGTCGACCGAATCGACGTCCGGGAGGCGGTCGGTGATCGTCTCGGCGACGGCGTCGGGCTGCTCGTGGATCTCCTTCATCATGAAGGTGGGATAGCCGCCGCGCTCGGCCTCGTCCTCGTCCCAGGTCACCTCCTCGATGTCGCGCTCGCGCGGCTCGCCCTCGGCGGTGGTGACGGAGACGCCCTCGGGCGTCAGCGTGACGATCTCGCCGTTCTCGATCCGCATCACGGTGCGGGTCTCCCGCAGGAAGGCGGGGATGGCCGATGCGAGGAAGGTCTCGCCCTCGCCGAGCCCGAGGACGAGCGGGCACTCGTTGCGGGCTCCGACCAGGGTCTCGGGGTGCGCGACGTGCATCGCGACGAAGGCGTAGTGACCGCGCAGCTCGGCGAAGGCGCCGCGGACGGCCGCGGTGAGGTCGCCGGCGTAGTGCTTCTCGATCAGGTGGGCGACGATCTCGGCGTCGGTCTCGGAGCTGAACTCGTGACCCTCCGCGCGGAGCTCCCGGCGCAGTTCGGAGTGGTTCTCGACGATCCCGTTGAGGACGATGTGCACCTCGCCCTGCTCGTCGCTGTGCGGATGGGCGTTCTCCTCGGTGACGCGACCGTGTGTCGCCCAGCGCGTGTGGGCGAGCCCGATCGTCGCCTCGGCCTCCGCGACAGCGACGGCTCCTCCCCGCTCCTGCTCGGCCGCGACCGCCGCGCGCAGGTTCGCCAGGTTGCCGACGGCTCGAACCGAGTCGATGCGCCCGTTGTCGAGCAGGGAGAGACCCGCGGAGTCGTATCCGCGGTACTCGAGCTTCTCGAGGCCGGCGATCAGGAGATCGCGACAGGGCCTCCCGCCCACGTATCCGACGATGCCGCACATTGCTGGGAGAGCTCCCGCTTCACGAACGGGAGACGGAGAAGGATACGGACACCTCCGTCCGCGGCCAAATCCCGCAACGAGACGGTCACTCCCGTGCTCACTCCCGCCGAACGTACGGAATGGGGCCCCATAGCGCCCAACGACGTACGTTCGGCGGGGAACGGGGCGGGGAACGGGGCGCGGCGCGCGGCGCGGCGCGGCGCGGCGCGGGAGGTCCGGCTAGCCGAGGGCGCGCTTGGCAGCCGTGACGAGGCGATCGAGCACCTGCTCGCATTCGGCTTCGTCGGGCGCCTCGACCATCACGCGGACCAGCGGCTCCGTACCCGAGGGGCGAACGAGGACGCGGCCGCGGCCCTCCAGCTTCGCGCCCTCCCGGCCGACGGCCTCCCAGACTCCGGTGGCCTCGTTGAGCGCCTCCTGGCTCGGGATCCGCACGTTCTCCAGCCGCTGCGGGAGCTTCTCGATCGGCTTCACGTCGGCGAGGTGCCGCTCGCCGAGCGCGCGCATGGTCAGTAGCGCGGCGGCGAGCCCGTCGCCGGTCGCCGCGAAGTCGGTCCAGATGATGTGGCCGGACTGCTCGCCGCCGATCGTCCAACCGCGCTGGAGCAGCTCCTCGATCACCCAGCGGTCGCCGACCTGCGTCGTCGCGACGGGGATCCCGGCTGCCTCCATCGCCTGGTGGAAGCCGTAGTTGCTCATCACGGTGACCGCGGCACCACCGCCGCGAAGCTCGCCGGCGTCGGCGAGGTGCAGCGCCGCGAGGGCCACGATCTCGTCGCCGTCGAACTCGCGACCCCCGGAGTCGACCGCCAGCATGCGGTCGCCGTCGCCGTCGAAGGCGAAGCCGATCTCCGCCCCGTGCTCGGCCACGGCGGCGGCGATGTGGCCGAGATGCGTGGAGCCGCAGCCCTCGTTGATGTTGCGGCCGTCGGGTTCGTTGCCGATGGTGATCAGGTCGGCACCGAGCCGCTCGAACGCCGCCGGCGCGGCGCGATGGGTGGCGCCGTTGGCGCAGTCGAGAACGATCCGGCGGCCGCTGAGGTCGAGATCGAAGGTCGAGGCGAGCTCCCGCAGGTAGTCGTCGAGCGCACCCTCGAGCTTGCGGATGCGCCCCGATGCCGCCCCGGTTGCGGGCCCGGCGGCGACACGATCCTCCACTCGGCGCTCGGCCTCGTCACCGAGCTTGGTCCCATCGCGGCCGAAGAACTTGATCCCGTTGTCCTGCCACGGGTTGTGGGAGGCGGAGACGACCGCCCCGAGGTCGAAGCGGTGATGCTTGACCAGGATCGCGGCCGCGGGCGTCGGCAGCACGCCGCCGAGGAAGACGTCGGCCCCGCCGGCGGCCATCCCGGCCGCGAGGGCGGATTCGAGCATGTGCCCGGACTCGCGGGTGTCGCGGATGATCACGACCTGGGGGCGCTCCCCCGCGAGCTCGGCGGCGGTCGCCCGCCCAAGCGCGAGCGCGAGCTCCGGAGTCAGCTTGTCGCCGACCGGCCCGCGGACCCCGTCGGTCCCGAAGAGCTTCTCGCGTTGCGGCATGACCCGGCATGATTACGCCACCGGGGCCGAAGTGCCTGCCTCTGGAATGCGCCGTTCTCGCCGACATCTGATCGCCTGCGGGCTTCTTGCCGCCGCCGCGGCGGCGCTCCTCGCCGCGCCCGCGCAGGCGTGGGAGTCGCCGCCCGCCAACGCCGGCTTCGACTACCAGATCGGTGGCGATTACCCGCTCCCCGCCGGGGTCACGGTCGTCTCCCGCGACTGGTTCTCGGGGACCGCAGCCCCCGATCCGGACTACTCGGTCTGCTACGTGAACGCGTTTCAGACGCAGGCCGACGAGCGCGGGACCGACCGGCCCGACGAGCGCTCGAACTGGCCCCGCAGGCTGGTGTTGAGCAAGCTCGGGGACGACCCGCACTGGGGTGGTGAGCACCTCGTCGACATCTCGACCGCAAGCAAGCGGAAGCGGGCGGCCGCCTGGGTGCAGCAGATGATCGAGGGCTGCGCCGACGGCGGCTACGCGGGCGTCGAGTTCGACAACCTCGACTCGTGGACGCGCTTCGACGGCACCCCGCTCGCCAAGAAGGTGCCGTTCGGGCGCAGCGACGCGGTCGAGTACGCGCAGCTGCTGGCACGCAGCTCGCACGCGCTCGGGCTCGCCGTCGGGCAGAAGAACACCGTGGAGCTCAACGCTGGTGAGCGCCGCCGGGCCGGCTTCGACTTCGCGATCGCGGAGGAGTGCGGGCGCTACCACGAGTGCGGGCGCTACGTGCGCGCCTACGGCGACCACGTGATCGCGGTGGAATACGGCCGCAAGACCTTCGACCGGACGTGCGCCGAGATCGGCGACGAGGTCTCGGTCGTGCTCCGGGACCGCAACGTCAGCCGCCCGGGCGCGCGCAGCTACAAGTTCGCGAGCTGCTGAGCGGCCGGGAGCGGCCGAAGCGCCGCGCCGACGACGCTGTCTACAGCGGCCAGGCGTCGAGAACGTCGAGCAGCCGGAACAGGCCGTTGACGTCGACGAGCGCCGTCAGCGAACCGGACGCCGCAAGCGCCGCACCGGAGAGGACACCACCTGCTGTAAGCCACCCTTTGGTGTTACGCGATTCCATGTAATCCACGATATCCGATCAGCGGAACCTCAAACATCCCAGGGATCCTCGGCGCTGGGTCAATGTGGCTGATGCGGCTTCTCCGCGTGGCTCCGCTCACGCAACCCCAACCCTTCCCCAGTCCGCGCACCCCCAGTTCTCCCCGAACCCCCAGGGGGGTCAGGGGGTCGTTGAGAAATCGGCGCCCAAGGCAGCACAACTCCACGAGCCCTTGAGTGCTCGATGGGGTCGGTGAGTTGTGGGGGCTCTGCGGAGCACGGCAGCAGCACTCGGCTTCACCGCGAGCGGGACACACGAAGCGGGCTGAGCCCGCGGGATACCTCGCTCAGCGCTTGCTGAACTGCGGGCGCTTACGCGCCTTCTTGAGCCCGGCCTTCTTGCGCTCCTTGCGACGGTCGTCGCGCGTGAGCAGGCCGCGGCGCTTCAGCTCGGGGCGAAGCTCGGGCTCGAGGGCCGTGAGGGCGCGGGCGACGCCGTGGCGGACCGCCCCGGCCTGGCCGCTGATGCCGCCGCCGTGGACGCGGACGCGGACGTCGACGTTGCCGTCGTAGCCGCTCGTCACGAGCGGCTGGCGGGCCAGCGACTGGTGCTGGGTGCTCGGGAAGTACTCCTCGAGCGGACGGTCGTTGATGTGGAAGGCACCGTTGCCGGAGCGGACGATCACGCGGGCGACCGCGCTCTTGCGCTTGCCGGTCGCCTGGATCTGCGCGTCGGCGGGGACGTTGATCGTTCGCGGGGCGACGGCCTCGTCGTCCTCGTCGGCGGCGGCGCGGGCCTCGCGGGCGGCGCGCTCCTCCTCCTCGGCCTCGAGGGCGGCGCGCTCCTCGGCGGTGAGCTCGCGCTCCTCGCCGATGGCGATGGGCTCGAGATCGGCGCCGGGGACGACGTCCTTGGGCTTCTCCGTCGGCTTCTCGGCCTTCCGCTGGGCGGGCTCGTCGTTGCCGGTGGCGGCGTCCTCGGCAAGCGCGACCTCCTCGTCGGGAGCGTCATCGGCGGCGGGAGCCTCGGCCTCTGCGGAAGCCTCCTCGGAAGCGTCATCCGCGGGAGCCTCCTCAGCCTCGGCGGCCGGAGTCTCCTCGGCGGCCTCCTCAGCCTCGGCGGCCGGAGTCTCCTCGGCGGCCTCCTCAGCCTCGGCGGCCGGAGTCTCCTCGGCGGGGGTCTCCTCGGCGGGCGCGGTGTCCTCGGCCGGGGTCTCCTCGCCCTCGATCGGCTGCTCGTCGTCGGGCGTCACTTACTGGACCTCCAAAGGCTTGGGCTGCTGGGCGGCGTGGGGATGCTCGGAGCCCGTGTAGATCTTCAGCTTCAGGAGCTGCTTGCGGGCGAGCTTGTTGCGCGGGAGCATGCCCTTGACGGCGAGCCGGATCACGTCCTCCGGCTTGCGGTCGAGCATCTCCTGAAGCGAGCGGGACTTGATCCCACCCGGGTAGCCGCTGTGGCGGTAGTAGCGCTTGGCCTGGAGCTTGTCGCCGGTGACGACGATCTTCTCGGCGTTGATGACGACGACGAAGTCGCCGACATCGCAGTGCGGCGTGTACTCCGGCTTGCGCTTGCCCCGGAGCGCGTCGGCGATCTGGGTCGCGAGACGGCCCAGGGTCTTACCCTCGGCGTCGACGACGTACCAGTCGCGCTGGCGGTTCTCCGGTGTTGCTACGTAGGTCTTCATGTGCGCGTGGGAATCCACGTCTCGGCCCGGAAGGCTCCGACGCGGCGGCGGATGATAGCGACGGGGGCGCGGATATACTGCCGCGCGCACAAGACCTGCCCAATCCCGGCCCCACAGGGACGGGAGCGGGGGAACCGAAGGGGACGTCGAAAGGTGTTCCCCAAGGGGCGAATCCGGGCTTCAGCCCGGTAGCGCTGCTCTCAAAGCGCGAGCCCGTCAGCTAACCCCGTAGGCCCGATCGAGAGAGGCGTACTTGAGCGCTGGCAGCAACCGGAGGACGACGCGGATGGCGACACTCGCCGCCGCCATCGCCGGGGCGTGCGCCACCACCGGCGCCGGCGCAGCGCTCGCGCAGACCGGCGTGGGAGGCGGCGGCGGGCTCGGCACCCCCGATCCCCCACTCGTCAAGGACGTCACCTGCTCGGTTCGCTGTCTCGACCTGAGGACGGTGACCGTGTCCGGCAGGATCGAGATCACCGGAACCGGCCTCAGCTCGGTGACGGCCGTCCGGTTCAAGGGCGAGGAGGGACCCCTCGACGTGAAGCCCAACAGCGCCTCCGACACAGCCGTCACCGCGACGGTCCCGAAGGGCGCGCTCTCCGGCAAGGTCAGCGTCAGCAGCATGTCGGGGCAGAAGTCGGCCTCGCCGGTCGCGATCGAGATCGAGCCCGAGGACGCGATAGACGAGGTCGACGGGTTCGAGGTCAAGGAGGCCGAGGCGACGCCGACGACCACCTTCTTCGATTCCGCCAAGGGCAGCGAGCTCAACTACCTGTTCGCCGCCGACGGCCCCACCGACATCCGCGTCGACGTCGTCAACAAGGAGACGGGCGAGACCGTCGACTCGGTGGTCCAGGAGGGCCAGGAGCCGTTCGCGAACCACACCTTCAGCTGGAACGGGCTCGACGCCGACAAGAGCGTCGCCCGCAACGGCGACTACAAGTTCAAGGTCTCCCAGATCAGCGGCGGGCCGGGCGCCGGGGTTCCCTTCGACTACTACGACCACATCTTCCCCCTGCGCGGCAAGCACTACTACGGCGACGGGCTCGGAGCCGGCCGTGGCCACCAGGGCCAGGACGTATTCGCGAAGTGCGGGACGAAGATCGTCGCCGCGCGCGGCGGTCGGGTCCAGGTCAACGCCTACCAGTCGGCCGCCGGCTACTACCTGGTCATCGACGGGCAGAAGACGGGCCAGGACTACGTCTACATGCACATGGAACAGCGCGGCCGGCCCGCGGCGGGGACCCGCGTCCACACCGGCGACGTGATCGGCTACGAGAGCGACACCGGCGACGCCAGCGGCTGCCACCTCCACTTCGAGCTCTGGTCGGCTCCCGGCTGGTACGAGGGCGGACACGTCCTCGATCCGACCACCCCACTGAAGAAGTGGGACCGCTACAGCTGAGGTAGGCACGGGTCGGTCGGCCCGCCGACCCAGGCGAGGCCGAGAGCCGTCAGGCCCCCAGCCGACGCCAGGTCACCCTCGGCCTCCGTTTCCGGTCGAACCTCGTCCGAAAACGGAGGTCCACCTCCGCGCGCCGGCCGCCGCTGCTCGCGGCGGGCGGCGGGCGGCGCCGAACACGCATCCCCTCGCTGCCGTCGGATCAAGGAAGAGGGAGGCGAAGCGGCCTCCGGCCGTGAGCCGACCGATGACGCAGAGCCGGCGCCTCTCGGTCCGCCAGAGCTACTCCCACTCGATGGTGGCGGGTGGCTTGGAGCTGATGTCCAACGCCACGCGGTTGACGCCGCTGACCTCGTTGATGATCCGGTTGGAGGCCCGCTCGAGGAGGTCGTAGGGAAGGCGCGCCCAGTCCGCGGTCATCGCGTCGTCGGAGGTCACGGCGCGGATCACGATCGGGTAGGCGTAGGTGCGCCCGTCTCCCTGGACGCCGACCGAGCGGACGACCGGGAGGACGCAGAAGCTCTGCCAGAGGTCGCGGTAGAGGCCGGCGGCGCGGACCTCCTCCTGCAGGATGGCGTCGGCGTCGCGGAGGATCGCGAGGCGCTCCTCGTTGACCTCGCCGCCGACGATCCGGATCGCGAGCCCGGGACCGGGGAACGGCTGGCGCCAGACCATCCGGTCGGAGAGCCCGAGCTCGGTGCCGACGCGCCGGACCTCGTCCTTGAACAGCATCCGCAGCGGCTCGACGAGCTCGAACTCGAGGTCGTCGGGAAGGCCGCCGACGTTGTGATGGGACTTGATGGTCGCCGCGCCGGTCCCCCCTCCCGACTCGATCACGTCGGAGTAGAGCGTTCCCTGGACGAGGAAGTCGATGCCGTCGAGCTTGGTCGCCTCCTCCTCGAAGACGCGGATGAACTCCTCGCCGATGATCTTGCGCTTGGTCTCGGGATCGTCCTGGCCGGCGAGGCGGGCGAGGAAGCGGTCCTTAGCGTCGACGTGGATCAGCTTGATGCCGAGGCCCTCGCGGAAGGTCTCGACGACCTGCTCGGCCTCGCCCTTGCGCAGCAGGCCGTGATCGACGAGGACGCAGGTGAGCTGCTCGCCGACCGCCTTGTGGACGAGGGCCGCTGCGCAGGCCGAGTCGACGCCGCCGGAGAGGCCGCAGATGACGCCGCCGTCACCGACCTGCTCGCGGATGCGGTGGACCTGCTCGTCGATCACCGATGCCGCCGACCACTGCTCGCTGCAGCCGGCGATCTTGCGGAGGAAGCGCTCGAGGATCGCCTGCCCGTGCGGGGTGTGGACGACCTCGGGGTGGAACTGGATCCCGTACAGCTTGCGGTCGGGCGCCTCGAGGGCGGCGACGGGAGAGCCCGGGCTCGAGGCCAGCGCCGTGAAGCCGGGAGGCGCCTCGAAGACCGAGTCGCGATGGCTCATCCAGGCCTGCTGCTCGGCGGGGAGCCCGGTCATCAGGGTGCCGCCGTCTTCGAGCAGCGTCAGCTCGGTGCGCCCGAACTCCCCGCGCTCGGCGGCCTCGACGCGGCCGCCGAGGCCGCGGACCATGGCCTGCATGCCGTAGCAGATGCCCAGCACCGGGATCCCGAGCTCGAGCAGCTCGGTCCGCAGCTCGGGGGCGCCGGGCTCGTAGACGGAAGCGGGCCCGCCGCTGAGCACCAGCGCCTTCGGCGCCCGCAACCTGATGCGCTCGATGTCGGCGTCGTGGGGGAGCAACTCGGCGAAGACGCCGCATTCGCGCAGCCGCCGGGCGATCAGCTGCGAGTACTGACCGCCGAAGTCGAGCACGAGGACCTCCTCGCGCTCGACCGCGACCTCACCGGGATGGCCCGGCTCGTCGGTGACCAGCGGCGCATCGACCGCTTCGCCGGTCAGGACGGGAGGTGCGGGCCCCTCGCTCATCAGCGGCGGCGGCTCACCGTCAGTCGTCGCTGACCGCGACGCCGTTGGCGACGGCGCTGCGGCCGTTCGACCCCATCCCGACCGACTGGCTGCGCTGCAGCTGCTTGCCCTCGGTCTGCAGGGCCGGCGCCACCATCACCTCGGCGCGGTGGAACGAGGGGATGTCCTCGTATCCGCAGGTGGCCATCGAGGTCCGCAGCGCGCCCATCAGGTTGAACGTGCCGTCGTTCTCGTTGGCCGGGCCGAGCAGGATCTGCTCGAGCGTGCCGTCCTGGTGGGTGGTGACCCGGGTGCCTCGCGGCAGCGAGGGGTGGAACGTCGCCATCCCCCAGTGGTAGCCGCGGCCCGGAGCCTCCTTGCCACGCGCCAGCGGCGAGCCGATCATCACGGCGTCGGCTCCGCAGGCGATGGCCTTGGAGACGTCGCCGCCGGTTCGCATGCCGCCGTCGGCGATCACGTTGCAGTACTGCCCGGTCTCGAGCATGTGCTGGGAACGGGCCGCCGCGACGTCGGCGATCGCGGTCGCCTGCGGGACGCCGATGCCGAGAACGCCGCGCGTCGTGCACGCGGCGCCCGGTCCGACGCCGACGAGGACGCCCACCGCGCCGGTGCGCATCAGGTGCAGACCGGTCGAGTAGGACGCGCAGCCGCCGACGATGCACGGGATCGGCGCCTCGGCGATGAACTCCTTCAGGTTGAGCGGCTCCTCGCTGGAGGAGACGTGCTCGGCGGAGATCACGGTTCCCTGCACGACCAGGATGTCGAGGCCCGCCTCGATCGCCACCTCGTGGTAGGCGCCGACCTTCTGCGGCGTCAGCGAGCCGCAGGCGACGGCCCCTTCGGCCTTGATCTCCTCGATCCGCTGAGCGATCAGCTCAGGCTTGACGGGCTCGGCGTAGATCTCCTGCATGAGCGCCGTGGACTGACCCGGGGGCGCCTTCGAGATCCGCTCCAGCTGCTCGTCGGCATCCTCGTAACGCGACCAGATGCCCTCGAGGTTGAGGACTCCGAGGCCACCGAGCTTGTTGATGATCGCGGCTGTCTTGGGGCTGACCACCCCATCCATCGCCGAGGCGAGCAACGGCAGCTCGAAGCGGTAGGGGCCGAGGTTCCAGGTGATGTCGATGTCGTCGGGGTCTCGTGTCCTGCGCGAAGGCACGATGGCGATGTCGTCGAACCCATAGGCGCGACGGCCCTTCTTTCCCCTACCGATCTCGACTTCCAACTGGCTTTTCTCCCTCGATCTCGTGGCGGTGCTGCGTGAACGACGATTGTAGGCAGAGCGATCGGCGGCCCCGGGGAGGCCGGCGTCCGGAAAGTGCGGGAAAACGTGCCGCGGGCGGACGGATGACGGCCGCCGGCGGGGCCGAGAGGACGATCAGGCGACGCCGGCGGCAGCCGGAGTGCTGCTGACCGCGATCAGGTCGACGAGGCGTCCGACCTCGTTCGCGTCGACGGTCCCGGCGCCGAGATGCTGAGTCGACTCGGCGCCGCAGGCGACCCCGTACGCAAGGCAGCCCTGCGGCGAGAGGCCGGCGCGGCGCGACTTCACGTAGCCGGCGAGGAACGCGTCTCCGGAGCCGATGCTCGCCACCGTCGGCAGCGGTTCGATGGTCGCCTCGATGCGGGTCCGCGAGTGAGCGCCCCCGGCGAGCGCCACGCAGCCGCTCTCGGTGGTGATGATCGCCTCCTCCGCGCCCATCTCGACGAGCGTGGAGAGCGCCGAGAAGAGGTCCTCGGACTCGGTGAACTCGTAGCCGACCGCCTCCTCCGCCTCGGCGACGTTGGGCGCCACAACCGCGGGCTGCGCCCGCATCCCCGCCCGCATCGGATCGCCGGCGGTGTCGAGCAGGACCGGGACCCCGACCTCGCGCAGCCGCGAGATCAGCTCCGCGTAGACATCCGACTCGGCGCCCGGGGGCAGTGAACCCGCGATCACGCAGAAGTCGGCGCCCCGCGCGAGGTAGACGAGCCGCTCGGTGAAGCGCTCGAGGTCCTGCGCCGTCACCTGCGGCCCGCGCTCGTTGATCTCGGTCTGCTCGCCGGAGGCGGGATCGACGATCGAGAGGTTCGTGCGCGAGTCACCCGCAACCTCGGTGAAGTCGTAGAGCACCTGCTCGTCGCCGAGGAGCTCGCGGATGCGAACGCCCGTGGGCCCGGCCGCGAGGCCCGCGGCGATGACCGGCTCACCGAGGCTCTTGAGCGCGCGGGCGACGTTGACGCCCTTCCCCCCTGCAGTCACGCGGGCGTCGATCGCGCGGTGGCGGTTTCCGAGCGCGATCCGCGGCACCGCGACCGTGCGGTCGAGTGCGACATTCAAAGTGACCGTGAGGATCATTCCTCACCCCCTATCGAGTTTCTGCGGCGATCCCGCTCCTCGAGGCTCCTCATTCTCTCCTCCGCGCTGCGCCCCTTGCGGCGTTCGTCGCTTCTACGACGAAGCACCCACGCAACGAGCAGGAGTATGACGATCAGACCGATGGCGACCGCGACGACCGCCCTCGTGCCGCCGGCCTTGTCGATGACGGAGGGGGCCGAGACGTCCGCGGCCGCGATCAGCGGCACCCGGCCGATCGGCTTGCCGTCGAGCAGGACGGTCACGTGCCCGAGCTCCTCCCCCTGCTCGATCGGGCCCTCGACCTCGGTGGGTGAGTCGACGCGGGTGTCGAGCTGCTGGTCGCCCCTGATCCGCGCCCCCACCGTGCCGTCGGCCACCAGGGCGAGGGGATCGTCCCGGTAGCGGACATCGGCGGAGGCGAGCTCGTCCCCGTCGGCGAACGGCTCGCGCTCCCGGTACAGCGAGTAGCCGTAGTCGAGAAGCTCCTCGGAAGCGGCGTCTCGCTCCGCCTCGCTCGGAGCGCCGAGGACGACGGAGAGCAGCGGCACACCCTTGCGCTTCGCGGAGGCGACGAGCACGTAGCCGGCGTCGATCGTGTGCCCGGTCTTGACTCCGTCGACGGTCGGGTCGGAGAGCATCAGGGTGTTGCGGGTGACGACCGTGCGCGGCATCGCCCCGCTCTCCAGCGTCGCCTCGGGCTGGCTGACGATGTGGCGGAACCGCTTGTCCTCGAGCAGCACCGAGGAGAGCGCGGCGAGGTCCTCGGCGGATGAGTAGTTGCCGACGTCGTCGAGGCCGATCGGGTTCGAGTAGGAGGTGTTCTCGAGCCCGAGGTCCTTGGCGGCGCGATTCATCTCGCCGACGAACGCGCCCTCCGAACCGGCGACGCCGACTGCGACCGTGAACGCGGCGTCGTTGGCGCTCGGCAGCATCATCGCGGTGATCAGGTCGCCGACGGTGAGCTTCTCCCCCGTAGTCAGCCCCGCCACCGACTCGGCCGGAGCCGGCGAGTACGGCGGCACCTCGAGCTTGTCGTCCATGCTCAGATCCCGCATCGCCAGGTAGGTCGTCATCAGCTTCGTCGTGCTGGCGATCGATCGCTGGCTCGCCGGCTTGCGCGCCGCGAGCCGATGCCCGTCACGCAGGTCGATGAGCAGCCAGGCCGCGGCGTCTACCTTCGGCTCCCCCTGAGCCTCCCGGGCCGTCGCGCTCGCAGGCGCACCCGCGGCGAGGACGAGCAGCGCCACCACGACGGTCGCGGCGAGCCGCAGGATCGCCGGCGGCGCCAGGGCAGCTAGTGGAGCTTCAGCTCCTGGCCCTCGTTGAGGGTCTGCGCGTCGACGTCGGGGTTGAGGCGCTCGATCCGCTTGACCGAGATCCCGAACTCCTCCGAGATCGAGGTGAGCGAGTCGCCCGCCTGGACCACGTAGGTCTTCGGGATCTCTCCCTTGTTCTCGCGCTCGGTCTTCTGCTCGGTGGTGCTCGAGGAGCCGCCGTCGCTCGTCGAGTTGGAGACGACCAGGACGAACGCGAGCACGGCCGCGATCAGCGCCAAAGGACCGAGGATCCTTGCGGTCCAGGAGATCCGCGGGGGAGCGGCCCACGGTTCGCTCGGCTGTGCCATGTCGGCGATGGTACGTCAAGGAAGTGCTCCCGGAGGGGATCAAAGTGGGCTTTGGGGGCGGGATTGCGCCGCTCCCGATCGCGTCAGGACCGCCGCCGGGATGTTCGCCTCACCCAGCGCCCCAACCGCCCGCCGAATCGCGGCGGGGGCGTCGCCCGCGGCCGATGCAACGAGCACGACCCCGTCGGTCAGCGCCGCGACGGTGGCCGCCTCCGCGCCGCCACCGACCCGGGTACCGCCGACGAGCACGAGGTCGTACACGCGGCCGAGGCGCTCGATCAGCGCTGCGAGCCGCTCGTCGTCGACCCCGTCGCCATCTGCCTCGCCGGCGGGGACGCAGGTGAGCTGGGAGGAGCGGGAGCCGTCTCCGGCTCGCACTCGCACCGAGCGGAGGACGTCACGTGGACCCGCGTCGCCACGCAGGTACTCGGCGAGGCCGGGGGTCGCCGGAAGACCGAGCAGAGCGGCGAGTGCCGGCGAACCGAGGTCGGACTCGACGAGGATCGCGCGCAGGCCCCGTCCCCCGGCGGCAATCGCGAGCGCCGAGGCGACGACGAGGGCGCCGTCGTCGTCGTCGGCGTCGAGCACCGCGAGCCGCCGCGGAGCACCGTCGCCGGCGATGCCGAGCCGGGCGGCGAGCTCATCGAGATGGCCGGCCTCGCCCGCGTCGGTCTCGACCCTGCCGCCCTCGCGACGGACCACCTCCCCCGGAACGCCCAGCCGGAGCACGAAGGGGACAGGTATGGACTCATCGGCGACGGCCGCGCCGGGCTCCCGGCCCTCCGAGCGGAGGCGATCGCGCAGGGCGACGCCGGCCGCGCCCAGCGCAAGCCCGGCCAGCAGGCCGCCCAATCCCCACCAAAGGGTCGAGCGGTTCTGGCTCGGGCCATCGGGGATCGTCGCCTCGGCCCCGAGCTCGTAGCGCTTGCCGCCGACCCTGGTCAGCGCCAGCGCGTACCCGTTCGCCGCGGCCGCGGCGAAGTCAGGGCTGTCGGATTCGGCCTCGATCGTGACCGCCCCGGCGCCGGGATCGGCCGATGCGTCGATCTCGCTGAGCAGGTCGGCGCCGCCGACGTCGCCGCCCAGCAGGCCCGCGGCCCTGCTCGCCACCCGTGAGCTCGCGGCGAGCTGGACCGCCGCCTCGAGCTCGACCTCGCTCGCGGGGGCTCCCCCATCCCCGCTGACCAGACACCGGCGCTCGCCGTGTAGCGCGGCACGTCGGCCGCGCCCCAAAGCACCCCGAGCAGGAGGCCGAGGACGCCCGCGGCGAGTACCGCCCGGGCCCGTGATGAGAGCGCCGCCGTGCCGGCGCCCTGAGCACCGGCACCCCGATGCTGGGAGCTCACATCTCCTCCGGCGCCTCGATCCCGAGCAGGCCGAGGCAGGAGGCGATGACGACGCGCGCCGCGCCGCATACCTCGAGCCTCGCCGCCTGCAGCCCGGGCTCGGCGCCGACGACGCGGCAGTCGCGGTAGAAGGCGTGGAAGTCGGCGGCGACGTCGCGCGCGTAGCCCCCGATGGCGTGGGGCTCGCGCACGCGAGCGGCGTGCGCGATCTGGCCGGGGAACTCGAGCAGGGTCGTGATCAGCCGTCGCTCGGCGGGTTCGAGGCTGCCCGCGGGCGCGGGCTTGCCGGAGTCGTCGGGCTCCTCGGCGGCGGCGCGGAAGAGGCTGCAGATGCGGGCGTGCGCGTACTGCACGTAGTAGACCGGGTTGTCTGCCGACTGCTTGCGCGCCAGCTCGAGGTCGATGTCGAGCGGGGTCTCGTGGCTGCGCTGAACGAGGAAGAAGCGGGTCGCATCGACTCCGATGTCGTCGATCAGGTCGTCGAGCGTGGCGAAGTCGCCGCGGCGCTTCGACATCCGCGCCCGCTCGCCGCCCTCCAGCAGGTTCACGAGCTGCATGATCTCGACCTCGAAGGCGTCCGCGGGCTCGCCGAGCGCCTCGATCGCAGCCGTCACCCGGGCCACATATCCGTGATGGTCGGCCCCCCAGACGTCGATCAGCAGTTCCCACCCCCGCGCGAGCTTGTCGCGGTGGTAGGCGATGTCGGGCGCGAAGTAGGTCGGCTCGCCGTCGGCCTTGACGAGAACGCGGTCCTTGTCGTCGCCGAAGTCGGTCGTTCGCAGCCAGGTCGCGCCCTCGCTCTCGTAGACGAGGCCGCGCTCACGCAAGGCCGAAACCGCCTCGTCGATCGCGCCGCTGTCGTGCAGGTCGCGCTCGGAGCTCCAGCGGTCGAAGCTGACCCGCGCCCGCTCCAAGGTCGCTCGGACCGACTCGACCATCAGCTCGACGCCGCGCCGCGCGAGTGCCTCTGGATCGGCGGCACCGCCCTCGGCCGCGATGCGCTCACCGAGCTCGGCGACGTAGTCACCCTCGTATCCGCCCTCGGGAACGTCCCGCCCCTCGATCCGGGCCGCGATCGACTCGCCGAACAGGCGGATCTGCCCGCCGGCGTCGTTGAGGTAGTACTCGCGGCCGACCTCGTGGCCGGCGAAGTCGAGTAGCCGGGCGAGCGAGTCTCCGTAGGCGGCATGCCGCCCGCTCGCGACCGTGATCGGCCCGGTCGGGTTGGCGCTGACGAACTCGACGAGGATCCTGCGCGGCTCGGCCACGACATCGGCGCCGAACCGCTCCCCGGCCGCGACCACCTGCGCCGCCGCCGCCCGCATCCAGGACTCCGACATGTGCAGGTTGAGGAACCCGGGGCCGGCGACGTCGACCGAGTCGACCTCGGCGCCGATGCGCGCGGCGACGGCCACGGCGAGATCGGAGGCGACCTCCCGTGGAGCGCGGCGGACGACCGGCGCGGCGAGCATCGCGGCGTTCGACGAGTAGTCGCCGAGCTCCGCTCGCGGCGGCCGCTCGAGGCCGGGCTCAGCGACGCCGTCTCCGAGCTCGGCGACCGCGTCGGCGATCACCCTCCGGAGGCTCGCCACGGGATCGGTGGATGCTGCGCTCATCGGCGTGACTCTAGGTGGCCGCCCGCCGAGAGGCGACGCCGCCCGCCCTCAGCTCGCCGCCGCCCAGACGACCTCGCGCAGCTCCTCGGCGGCACGGCGCGGGTCGTCCGCCCCCGCGACGCTGCGGGAGGCGGTGACGAGCGCGCTTGCGGGCCCCGGCGCGAACGCGGCACCGAGCAGACCGGCATCGCCGCCCTGGGCGCCGACGCCAGGCAGGAGCAGGATCGCCCGCGGCATCAGCTCCCGTAGCCTGGCGATGAACCGGGGCTCGGTCGCCCCGACCACCGCGCCGACGCCGCTGAGGCCGGACTCGACTGATCCGGCGAGGCGGGGCGCGAGCGCGTCGACCTCGCGAGCGATGCGCTCGTGCAGGGGTTCACCGCCGCTGTCGGCATCGAGCATGTCGGCGGCGCCGGGATTCGAGGTCCGGACGAGGAGAAAGACCCCACCCCCGGCCGCGGCGGCGCGGTCGAGCAGCGGCTCGAGCGAGTCGCGCCCGAGCAAGGGGTTGAGGGTCGCGGCGTCGGCTCCGAGTCCCGGGACCTCTCCCCAGGGCGTCGGAGTCGAGCCGAAGAAGACGTCGGCGTAAGCCTCGGCGCTGACCGGCACATCGCCGCGCTTGCCGTCGGCGATCAGCAGCAGGCCCGCATCATGAGCCGCCTCGACGGTCCGCTCGAGGGCTTCCCAGCCGGGAGCCCCGAGCGCCTCGAAGCGGGCGAGCTGGGGCTTGACCGCGACGCAGGCGGGTCCCGCGCGCTCGATCAGCGAGGTGCAGGTCGCTGCGACGGCGGCTGCGGCGCGCTCAGCGGCGCGACCCGTCTCGGGGGCCGAACCGGAACGCCAGGGCTCCGACCCCGGGACGGGATCGAGGCCAAGGCAGACCTGGCTGCGGCGCTCTTGGACGAGCGCCGCAAGCCGGTCTGCGAATGGCTCCAGGGCTACGAGCCCTTGACGGCGCCCTTGAGGCCGGCGCCGGCCGAGAACTTGGGAACCTTGCCGCCGGGGATCGTGATCCGCTCGCCGGTGCGAGGGTTCACGCCCTGGCGCGGTCCGCGCTCGTTGACGCTGAACTTGCCGAAGCCGGTGAAGTTGACATCCTCGCCGGCCTTGAGGGCGTCGACGATGCCGTCGAGAACGGCCTCGACCGCGTCGGAGGCGTCCTTCTTGCTGCCGATCCGGTCGTCAGCGGCGATCCGATCGATGAACTCTGCCTTGGTCACAGTTGATTCCTCCTCAGTGGGAACTAGTCACGTTCAGGGCGGCGGCGACGATAACAAGGCCGATCGGACGCAACTTTCCGCATGGGGAGCCGGGTTGCCGCATCGGGGCCCCCGGAGACGCGGATCCGGGCCCGATCCGGACCCCGCTCACAGCGCCCCGACCGCCGACCCGCCTACGATTAGGGGACCGGGGTCGTCGTCTCCCAGGTGGCGCCCGGACCACCCATGCGAATCGCCGTGTTCAGCGACATCCATGCCAACTTGCCCGCGCTCGAGGCGGTGCTCCGCGATGCCGACGAGGTCGGCGTCGACGAGCTCTGGTGCCTCGGAGACGTGGTCGGCTACGGCGCCGATCCCGACGGCTGCGTCGAGCTCGTGCGCGAGCGCGCCGACGTCTGCCTCGTCGGCAATCACGACCTCGCGGTCCTCGACCGGCTCGATACCTCGACGTTCTCAAGCGCCGCCGCGGCGGCGGTCGAATGGACCGCGAAGAACTCCTCCAGGCGGAGTCTGAAGTTCCTCGGCGGGCTCGAGCCCGCGGACACCAGCCGCGTCGCCGCCCTCTACCACGCCTCCCCGCGCGACCCCGTCTGGGAGTACGTGCTCTGGCCGGAGCAGGCGGCCGAGTGCCTGCTGGTCCAGGACCGGCGGGTCAGCTTCATCGGCCACTCGCATGTCGCTCTCTTCTTCTCCGCGGAGGAGCCCGAGAAGGGCTCCGAGCGGCCTCCGGAGGCGCGCGGATGGCAGGCCGGCGCCGGCACCCGGCTGGAGATCGACGACGGCCGTTGGCTGATCAACCCCGGCAGCGTCGGGCAACCGCGCGACGGTGACCCCCGCGCCGCCTGGCTCGAGCTCGACACCGAGTCCTGGCACGCCACCTACCACCGGGTCGAGTACGAGATCGAGCGCGCTGCCGAGGCGATCGAGCGCGCCGGCCTGCCCGAGCACCTTGCGAAGAGGCTGTTCGTAGGCCGATGAGGTCACGACTACACTCGCCGCGGACGGGGTTCGGACGACTCCGGATCGCCCTCGTCCTCAGCCTCGCCGCCGCCGCGCTGCTGGCGGCCGGGTGCGGTGGCAGCGATGATTCCCAGGAATTGACCGGCGAGCCCTTCACAGCCCAGAACGAGGCCGACTGGAACGGCGCGTTGACCAAGATCGGCGACCTCGTCACCGCGGACGACTGCGCGGGCGCCCAGCAGAAGCTCGACACGCTGCGCGACGCCGTCGAGGGTGTCCCCGCGGACGTCGACGAGTCGCTGAAGGACGACCTGATCGACCTGCTCGGGCAGCTCGACGAGCAGATATCCACCGAGTGCGAGCCCGCCGACACGACGACGACGGAGAGCGACACAACCGACGAGTCGACGACTACCACCACCGAGACGACGACCGAGGACACGACGACCGAGGACACGACCAAGACCGAGACCACGGAGACCACTCCGACCGAGCCCGACCAGCCGGAGACGCCGACCCCCCCGAGCGGTCAGGGCGGAACCCCGGGCGGCGGCACCACCGGCGGCGGTGGTACCGGGGGCGGCGGTGGTGGCGGCACCGGTGGGACCGGTGGGATCGCTCCGAGGGAGGCCCGATGAGCCCCGGCGTGATCGCTGATCGCTACGAGCTTGGGGATCGACTCGGCAGCGGTGGCATGTCGACCGTCTACAAGGCGATCGACCGCGTTCTCGAGCGCACGGTCGCGGTGAAGGTGCTCGCCGAGCACCTCTCCGACGACGAGAAGTTCGTGGCGCGCTTCCGCCGCGAGGCGCTCGCCGTCGCCAAGCTCGTCCACCCCAACATCGTTCAGGTCTACGACACCGGCGTCGACCAGGGGCGTCACTTCATCGTCATGGAGTACGTCGAGGGCAAGTCCGGAGCGCAGCTCCTGCAGCGCGACGGCGCGCTGCGACCGGGGACCGCCGTGGAGATCGCCGCGCAGGCCTGCACCGGCCTCGAGTACGCGCACCGCCAGGGGATCATCCACCGCGACGTCAAGCCCGGGAACCTGATGGTGATCGGCGGTCCCGCGGGCGGGCCCCCGGAGATGACGGTGAAGCTCGCCGACTTCGGCATCGCCCGAGCAGCGGAGCAGACGCGGCTGACCCAGGTGGGCTCGGTCGTCGGCACCGCCGCCTACCTCTCGCCCGAGCAGTCACGGGGCGAGGAGGCGACTCCGATCTCCGACGTCTACTCGCTCGGCGTGGTCGTCTACCAGCTGCTGACCGCGCGGCTTCCCTACGAGGGCAACAGCCTCGCCGAGCTCGCGATCAGGCGCGAGAACGAGCGTCCCCTGCCGCCGACGAGCTACGTCCCCGACATCCCGGAGGCGCTTTCCCAAGCGGTTCTCAGGGCACTCGAGAACGAGCCCGAGGCCCGCTACGTCGACGCCCTCGCTCTCGCGGCGGCGCTGCGCGCGGGGCTCTCGGGCATCCCGCCCGCCGACGATGCCGCCACCAACGTCGTCGATGACCGGCCGGAGACGGCGGCGACCCGCGTCGCCCCCCGCGAGCCGCGCACCCCGACAGCCCCCCTCCGGCCTGCGCGACCGCGTCGCAGCCCCCCTCCCCCGCGTCGGCCCGCCCCGGCTCCGGTACGCACCAAGGGCACCGGCTCGGGTCTGTCGACCTTCTTCAAGGGGCTCGGGGCCGTCCTGCTGGTCGCGGTTATCGCCGGGCTGATCGCCGCGGTGATCCTGCTCGCCACCGACGCCGGCCAGGACACCGAGGTCGGCAAGGCGATCGGCGACACGGTCGAGCAGTCGATCCAGAACATCCAGGACTTCATCACCGACAACTCGCAGTAGTCCCCGGCAACGGGGTCAGTTGCCGCTCGCCCCCCACGGCGCCACCCCGGCGAGGATCGCGTCGCGGAAGGCACCCAGGCGCCCCGCGACGATCGCCCCCCGCGCCCCGCTCACGATCGCCTCGATGTATGCGAGGTTGTGGATTGTGACCAAGCGGACGCCGGTCAGCTCGTCGGCCCGGCACAGGTAGTGGATGTAGGCGCGGCTGAAGCGCTCGCAGGCCGGGCACGGGCATCCCTCGACGAGCGGCCCGTCGTCGTCGGCGTGAGCGGCCCGCGAGACGTCGTAGCGGTAGCGACGCTCGGGCATCGGCGCCAGGGCCATTCCGTGGCGCCCGAGCCTGGTCGGCACCGCGCAGTCGAAGCTGTCGACGCCGAGGGTGATGTTGCGGACCAGGTCGTCGGGCTCGCCGATTCCGAGCAGATGCACCGGCGCCTCGCGTGGCAGCAGCCCGGTCGTGAGCTCCAGCACCGCGCCCATCTCCTCCTTGTCGCGACCGAGGGTGCCACCGATCGCGAGCCCGTCGACTCCGGCGGCCGCGACGGCGGCGACCGACTCACGCCGCAGATCCTCGTGGGTGCCGCCCTGGACGATCCCGTAGACGGCCTGCCTCCGCGGGCCGTGCTCGGCGTGCCAGTCGAGGCAGCGGTCCAGCCAACGGTGCGTGCGCTCGGTCGAGCGGGCGGTGTAGTCGCGATCGGCGTGGACGGGGGTGCACTCGTCGAAGACGAGGGCGATGTCGGAGCCGAGACCGGCCTGCACCTCCATCGAACGCTCCGGCGAGAGGAAGTGCTCGGAGCCGTCGATGTAGGAGCGGAACCGGACCCCCTCCTCGCCGATCTCGAGGACGCCACCGGCGCTGGTCGGCGCGCCGCGGCGGCCCTTGACTTCGTCGGCGACAGAGCCGTGGGCAAGGGAAAAGACCTGGAAACCGCCGGAATCGGTGATGATCGGGCGCTCCCAGCCCATGAACCGATGAAGCCCGCCGCGAGCGGCGATGCGCTCCTCTCCGGGGGCGAGCATCAGGTGATAGGTGTTGCCGAGGATCATCTCGAAGCCGAGGTCCTCGACCTCCCCGGGCAGCATCCCCTTGACGGCGCCGCGGGTCGCCAGCGGGACGAAGCAGGGCGTCTCCACGGTCCCGTGAGGGGTGTGCAGGATTCCGGCGCGCGCGTCGCCGTCGCGGGCGACGATCTCGAAGCGGAGCCGGTCCGGGTCGGAGCGCATCCGGCCAGCCTACGGAGCGGGCGCCGGGAGCTGCGCGGACCGTGAGATCGACGAAACGGCCGTACGGCGTCCCAAATGTCGATCTCACCGGGGCGCGGAGGGGCGGCGGGACGCGGGGGCGCGGAGGGGCGGGCGGCCCCCGAACCCCGGAGCGCTACTCGACGAGCGTCTTGCCCGTCATCCCCGCCGGCTGCTCGATCCCGAGCAGGTCGAGGGCGGTCGGGGAGACGTCGGCGAGGATGCCCCCGGAGCGCAGCTCGAGGCCCTCAGCGGTGACGATCAGCGGCACCGGGTTGGTCGTGTGCGCGGTGTTCGGGGAGCCGTCCGGCTCGCGCATGTGCTCGGCGTTGCCGTGGTCGGCGGTGACGATGCAGGCGCCACCACCACCGAGGACCGTCGTCAGCACCTGTCTCAGGCAGGCGTCGACGGCCTCGATAGCTCGGACGGCGGCGTCGACGTCGCCCGTGTGGCCGACCATGTCGGGGTTGGCGAAGTTGATGATCCCGAAGCGGTAGGGGTCACCGGAGTCGAGTCCGGCCTGCCACTCGCCGCAGAAGGCGTCCGCCGCCGCGGCGGCGCTCATCTCGGGCTTGAAGTCGTACGTTGGAACATCGCGGGGGGAGTCGACGAGCCGCCGCTCCTCCCCACCCCAGACCTGCTCGCGGCCGCCGTTGAAGAAGTAGGTGACGTGCGCGTACTTCTCGGTCTCGGCTACGTGCAGCTGGCGGCCACCGGCCTCGCTGACGACCGCGGCGATCGTCGTGTCCGGCTCGCGCGGCGGGAAGGCGACCGGATAGGTCCACTCCTCGCGATAGCTGGCCATCGTCGTCACCTCGACATCGGGAACCACGCCGCGCTGGAAGTCGCTGAAGTTCGGATCGCCGAGGGCGGCGACGATCTCTCGCATCCGGTCCGGGCGGAAGTTGAAGCAGACGACGACGTCGCCGGACTCCATGCCGTCGTAGTCGCCGATCACGGTGGGGACGATGAACTCGTCGGTGACGTCCCCCTCGTATGAGGCGGCGATCGCCGCCGCGGCACTGTCGGCGCGCTCACCCTCGGCGTGAACGATCGCCTCGTAGGCGAGCTGGATCCGGTCCCAGCGCTTGTCGCGATCCATCGCGTAGTAGCGGCCGCTGACCGTGCCGACCCGACCCGCCGAGCGCAGCCAGCGCTCGACCTCCTCGAGGTACTTCGCGCCGCCGGTCGGGCTCGTGTCGCGGCCGTCGGTGAAGGCGTGCAGTACGAGATCGGGGACACCTTCGTTGGCGGCGAGCTCGATGCATGCCTCGATGTGCTCCCAGCCCGAGTGGACGCCGCCGTCGGAGACGAGGCCCATCAGGTGCAGGCGCCCGCGAGCCGAGGCGCGCGCCTTCTCGCAGGCAGCGACCAGCACCTCGTTGTCGAAGAAGCTCCCGTCGGCGATCGCGTCGTCGATGCGGGCGAGGTCCTGCTTGACAACGGAGCCGGCGCCGAGGTTGAGATGTCCGACCTCGGAGTTCCCCATCTGGCCGGGAGGCAGACCGACGTCGCGGCCCGACGCCGACAGCGTCGTCCGCGGGAAGCGCTCCCAGATCTCGTCGAACGTCGGGGTGTCGGCCTGCGCCACCGCGTTGCCGGGACCGGGCTCGGCGAGTCCCCAGCCGTCGAGGATCACCAGCGCCGCCGAACCGACGGGCACGGACTCGGGAGCCTGCGGCAGGTCAGCCCGTTCGGTCATCAGGCGGCCATCACGATCGCGGCGAAGTCGTCGGGGTCGAGGCTGGCGCCGCCGACGAGCGCGCCGTCGATCTCCTCGCGGCCGAGCAGGTCGGCGGCGTTGGCGGGCTTGACGGAGCCGCCGTAGAGGATCCGGATCGCTTCGCCCGCGGGCTCGCTGCGGGCCGACACCAGCGAGCGGATGAAGCCGCAGGCGTCCTCGGCCTCCTCCGGCGTCGCGGTCTTGCCGGTGCCGATCGCCCAGATCGGCTCGTAGGCGACGACGACATCGGCGAGCCGCTCGTCGGGCACACGGGAGAGGCCCGCGTCGATCTGGCGGCGCAGGACGCGGTCGGTGTCGTCGCGCTCGCGCTCCTCCTCGCTCTCGCCGACGCAGAAGATCGGCAGCAGGCCGTTCTCGAGCGCCACGGGCACCTTGCGGGATAGCGCCTCGTCGGTCTCGCCGAAGAGCTGGCGGCGCTCGGAGTGCCCGAGGACGACGGCGAGGGCACCGGCGTCAAGCAGCATCGCCGCCGAGACCTCGCCGGTGAAGGCGCCGTCGGGCTCGAAGTGCATGTTCTGAGCCGCCACCTCGACCTCGCCGCCCTTCGTCGCCTCGACGACGGTGGTCAAGGCCAGGTACGGCGGGCAGATCACGACCTGCGCTCCGCAGTCGATGATCTTCGGCAGGAGCGAGTTGCAGAACTCCTCCGCCTCCTCGATCGACTTGTTCATCTTCCAGTTGGCCGCGATCACCGGCCGCCGCTCGCTCATCCCGCGCTCCCTTCAGCGTTGTCGGTGTTCTCGGTGCTTTCGGTGTCTTCCGCCTCATCGAGGGCCTCGACGCCCGGAAGTTCCTTGCCCTCGATCAGCTCCAAGGAGGCGCCGCCGCCGGTCGAGAGCCAGTCGACCCTGTCGGCGAGGCCGAACTGGGCCAGCGCCGCCCCCGAGTCGCCGCCGCCGACGACGGTCGTCGCCTCAGTCGCCGCCATCGCCTCGGCCACCCGGCGCGTACCCGCGGCGAACGGCTCCAGCTCGAACGCGCCCATCGGGCCGTTCCAGAACACGGTGCCCGCCGATTCGATCGCCTCCGCGTAGCGCTCGGCGCTGCGCGGGCCGATGTCGAGGCCCATCATCCCGTCGGGAACCTCGACCCCGTCGAGCTCGACCGGCTCGGCGTCCGCGGAGAACTCGGCGCCCAAGACCAGGTCCGTCGGCAGGACGAGCTCGCAGCCGGAGGACTTCGCGGCCTCGAGCGCGCGGCCCGCGAGCTCGACCCCCTCCCCCTCCTCGACGAGCGAGTCGCCGGTCGCGATCCCCTGCGCCCGGAAGAAGCTGAAGCACATCGCGCCACCGATCAGCAGCGTGTCGGCGATCTCGAGGAAGCGGTCGATGACCTCGATCTTGTCGCTGACCTTGGCGCCGCCGACGACGACCACGAGCGGCCTCCTGGGATCGTCGAGCACCGCCCCGAGCTCGTTCAGCTCCCGCTCGAGCAGGAGGCCGGCGTAGGCGGGCAGGTCGGCGGCGACGCCGGCCGTGCTGGCGTGGGCGCGGTGGGCGGCGCCGAATGCGTCGTTGACGTAGACGTCGGCGAGCGCCGCCAGCCCCGCCGCCAGCTCGGAATCGTTCTTCTTCTCCCCCGCCTCCCAGCGGGTGTTCTCGAGTAGGAGCACGTCGCCGTCGCTCAGCTTCGCCGCGGCCGCCTCGACCTCCGGGCCGACGACGTCGGGGGCGAGCTTCACCTCGGCGCCGAGCAGCTCTCCCAGCCGCCTCGCCACCGGCGCCATCGAAAGCGACTCGTCGCGGCCCTTGGGCCTGCCGAGGTGCGAGCAGAGGACGATCCGAGCACCGCGCTCGCGCAGCAGCTCGATCGTCGGCAGCGCGGCCCTGATCCGGGTGTCGTCACCGACCTCGCCGTCGTGCAGCGGCACGTTGAGGTCGGCACGCACCAGCACGGTGCGGCCGCCGACCTCGGCGTCGCGGACCGACGCCTTGCTGAATCCCGCCATCGCGGCCAGCTCGCTCTCGCCCGGCGCGGCCGGTCTAGAGGACCTTGCCGGCGAGCTCGACGACCCGGTTGGAGTAGCCCCACTCGTTGTCGTACCAGGTGACGATCTTGAGCATCGTGCCGCTCATGACCACAGTCAGCGAGGAGTCGAAGATCGACGAGTGCGGATCGCTGATGATGTCGGTGGAGACGATCGGGTCCTCGGTGTAGGCCAGGATCCCCTTCATCTC
>JAXLSW010000030.1:0-27639 GCA_046330415.1 Solirubrobacterales bacterium
CGCCCTCGTTGCCCGCGGAGAGCTCGATCGCCCCGTCGCCGTGAAGGGCGGCGTTCTCGACCAGGTTTGAGATGGCCTGTCGCAGCCGGTCCGGATCGGCGTCGACCTCGAGCTCGGGCGGCACCTCCACGGCGACGCTCACGGGTGGCTCGCGCCGAGCGAAGCCGACGGCGATGTCCTCGGCGAGCCCGGCGAGATGAATCGGCCGAGGATCGGTGGGGAGTGCCCCGTCATCGGCGCGGGCGAGAACGAGGAGGTCGTTCGCCAGGCGAGTCATCCGCTCGACCTCCTCGCCGCAGGAGGCGAGCGCGGCGCGCAGCTCTTCGGGATCCGTGCCGCCTTCGAGAGCGAGGTCGATCTGGGAGCGCAGGATCGTCAGCGGCGTGCGCAGCTCGTGGCTCGCGTCGGCGACGAAGCGGCGCTCGCGGCGGATCGACTCGTCGAGTCGCTCGAGTAGCTCGTTCAGCGTCTCGCCGAGGTCGGCGATCTCGTCGTCGGCCGCGGGGACAGGGAGGCGCGCTGAGGGATCGTCACCGCTGATCCGCTCCGCTCCGCGCCGCATCGCCTCGACTGGGCGCAGCGCCGCGGTCGCGACCCCGTAGGCGGCCAGCGAGGCGAGCAGCAGCGCGATCGGGCCGCCGATCAGAAGCAATCTCGAGAGGCTGTCGAGGGCCTGGTCACGCTCCTCGACCGGCGCGGCGACGATGGGCAGGTAGCGAACCCCGTCGTCCTGGGTGCGCCCGGCGATCACGCGGACCGCCCCGATCGGGGAGTCGACCTCGACCGCGTCCACCTCGCCGTCGCGAAGGCTCTCGAGCTGCTCGAGGCTGATCAGCGGCTGGTCGAGCAGCTGATCGGAGGTGGCGTCGGCGATACGCGGCCCCGGCGCCAGCACCTGGACGACGGCACCCGCGTCGAGCCGGGCGAGCGGGTCGAAGTCGGGATCGCCGAGGTCGTCGCCGTCGTCTCGGACGATCGCTACCGTGGCCGCCAGGCGCGCCTCGAGCTCGCGTTGGATCTGGGCGTTGAGGTCGTCGCGGGTGCGGTCGTAGATGAAGGCGCCGGTCAGCCCGAGGACCAGCGCCATCACCAGCGCGAAGCCGAGGACCAGCCTGATCCGGATCGGGATCCGTGCCAGGGCCTCGAGCGGTTCCCTCAACCGTCCGCTCTCCAGCGGTAGCCGACGCCGCGCACGGTCTCGATCGAGCTCGTCCCGAACGGCTCGTCGATCTTTGACCGCAGGTAGCGGACGTAGACGTCGACGACGTTGGAGCGGTTCTCGTAGGAGTCGTCCCAGACGTGCTCGAGGAGCTCGACCCGGGTGAGCGCCCGCCCCGGCCGCCTCATGAACGTCTCGAGCATCGCGAACTCGATGCGGGAGAGCTCGATCGGCGTCCCGTCCCGCTCCACGCTGCTTGCGGCGGGATCGAGCCGCAGGCCGCCGGACTCGAGAACCGCCGGCCGCGGCTCCTCTCCCCGCCGGGCCAGGGCCCGCAGACGCGCCTCGAGCTCGGGGAACGCGAACGGCTTCGTCAGGTAGTCGTCGGCCCCGCCGTCGAGGCCCTCGACACGATCCTCGACGGCATCGCGGGCCGTGAGCATCAGGATCGGCGTCCAGACCTCGTCCTCGCGCAGGCGGCGGCAGACCTCGAAGCCGTCGATGCCCGGCAGCATCACGTCGAGGACGATCGCGTCGTAGGCGGTCGAGCCGGCCCGCCAGAGCGCCTCCTCGCCCGCGTCGGCGACGTCGACCGCAAGCCCACGCTGCTCGAGGCCCTGACGAATCAGGGCCGCGAGCTTCTCCTCGTCCTCGACGACGAGGACACGCATGGTTCTTGACCTCCGTGGACGGGTGCCGGGCGAGCCAGCCTAGTCGTCGTAGGGGTTGTTGCTGACCCGGTTCAGGTTCTCGTCGAGGGCGATGTCGACCTCACCGGTGTCCGTCTGCACCTCGATCTCGAAGGCCTCGCCCGGATCGTCTGAGCGTCCGAGGTCGGTGACCGTCCCGCCGCCGGCCGCAGCGACCGCCGCCTTGGCGACACGATCTGCGAGCGCCGGGGAGATCGGCTCGTCCTCGGGGTCGGTGACCGTGACTCCGCCGCTGTCGGCGGTCGACTGGCCGCCCTGGTCGCTCTGGCCGCCGGATCCCTGAAGGGGGGCGGTCCCTTCCACGCCGGTGCCGGCCGACGGGGTGGCTGTGGTCGTGAGGACGACGGCGTCGTTGTCGTCGTCGTCATCGCCGCCGACGGCGGTGGCGATCAACGCGCCGAGCAGGCCGGCGGCGATCAGACCGGCGACGACCAGCAGGCTGATGGGGACTCCAAGCTTCTTGTTCACGAGTTGCTCCTCGGGTCGGGTGACGTTGCGCGGGGCAGCGTCCCGAGGTTGGATTAGCCCTCGATTAGAGGCTTGAGAGCCGCCGTGGCCTCAGCGCAACGACGCGAGGAAGGCGGTGATCGCCGCCGCGCATTCGGCGGGCGCATCGGCGTAGACGAAGTGGCCTGAGCCGGCGATCACCTCGAGCTCGGCGCCGGGGATCTCCCGCTGGAAGCGATGAGCGCCCGTGACCGGGGCGAAGGGGTCGTCCTCGCCCCAGAGCAGGAGCGTCGGGACGGCCATCTCGCCGAGCTTGCCGTCGTAGGGGGCGATCTTCTCCATGTCACCGGAGCGGTACATCTCGAGTTGCGCGGCCTGTCCCTCGGGTGTCGCCAGCGCGAGCCAGTACTCGTCGACGGTCTCCGCGTCCATCCCCTTCGAGGAGGCGGCCATGAGCTGGCCGAACGACTCGCGGTTCATCCCGGTGAGCATCTCCTCGCCGGTGCCGGGAGTCCGCAGCCCCTCGGCCATGCCGCTCCAGCGGCCGTCGGGGAAGAAGCCGGTGTCGCTGATCACCATCGCCGCCACGCGTTCGGGATGCACGCAGGCCCAGCGCAGCCCGATCAGCCCGCCCCAGTCGTGGACGACGAGGACGACGGGGTCGAGCTCCAGCGCCACGACGAACCGCTCAACGGCATCGACGAGGCGCTCCCAGGTGTTGGGAGGGTCCGCGGGCGAGCGCCCCGAACCGGGGAGGTCCGGGGCGAGGATGCGATGGCCGGCGCCGGCGACGGCGGGGAGCAGGTCGTTCCACATGTACGACGTCTCGGGGAAGCCGTGGAGACAGAGCACCGGCGGGCCGCTCGGCTCACCATCGGGTACGGCCTCGCGGTAGGCCAGCCCGCCCGCCTCGGGGAGCTCGCCCGCGCCGCCGCTCACGTGCCCGGCGGGTGAATCTGGTCGGCCGGAAGCGAGTTGAGCTCGCGGGCTGCGTCGATGAGGCCACCGTAGGAGACCTGATCGACGGCGAGGATGTTCGGGTAGCGACCGCGGATCTCCGCGCACTTGGTCGCGCGGCCGACCAGCACGTCCTTGGCGTTGACGGCACTGGACGCGGCGGGGTCGGGCGTCAGCGGCGCAGTCGACGGCGACCAGTGGTTCATCAGGAAGAGCGAGCCGCTGAGGCCACCCCGGTTGGGGACGCACGTGTTGGGCCAGTTCGCCGGATCGGTGAGCTTCGACGGCGGGTTCCAGGTGTAGGGCGTCTCCTGCATCAGCCCCTCGTAGGTGGGCCGGTACCAGGCCGGGTCGATCGCCTTGTCGTTGTCGGCCAGCATGACCACGCGATGGCCCTTGCGGATCATCTTGCCCAGGGTCGGCCACGGCGTGCGCGGGCCCTTGTAGACGTAGTCGAGCAGGCCGCTCTTGGTCATCGCGGCGACGAGGTCCTCGTTGGAGATGTAGTCCTCGTTCTCGATCAGCAGGACCTCGGTCGGGTTCGCGCGCAGCCACTTGCGGATCTGCCGCAGCGTCGGCGCCAGCGGCGACGCCCCGATCTGGCAGACCTCATGGCAGAGGTAGGTGCCGCGCTCGCCGGTGGTGACGTCGCCGTCGTCGTCGGTGACCACGGTGCCGTCGGGCTGCAGGCGCCCGTAGTGGGTGTCCAGCAGCAGCGCCCGCACCCCGAAGTCGAGCTGCTCGGGGATCGTCAGCGTCTGGTTCGGGAGGAGCCAGCCGAGCTCCTGCGAGGACATCGCGTTGTGGGAGCCGGGAAGCACGACCTGATCGAGCGTGCGATCGCACAGCGTCTTCATCCCGTTGCAGGTCTTCGGGTTCTCGACGCCGTGCGGCTTCGCATGCGCGGCGGCGGGGAGCGCGAGGGCGAGCAGGGCGAGGAGGGCGGGGAGCAGGGCGCGACGCATCGCGCCGAAATCTAGAGGCCCGGAAACGAAACCGCGCCACCACCCGGCTTGATGCGGGTGGCGGCGCGGCTTTGGCGTCGAGGGGGTTGGGAGGCCGGGCGGCTCAGCCGACGCCGCTGACGCGGGCGATCTTGTCAGCGCCGTCGAGCGTCACCCATAGGGTTCCGCCGGGACCGGTGGCGATCCGGCGGGGGCCGACGTTCTTACCGAGCTTCACCGCCGAGCGCGCCTTGCCGGTCTTCGGGTCGAGGGTCAGCAGGTCGTTCGCGGCGAACCGCGGCATCCAGTAGGTGTGGGCGGCGTAGGCGACGCCGAAGGGGTCGCCCTCGCTCTTGGTGCGCTTCACCTTGTTGCCGACGACGCGGCCGACGATCTGCGGGTTGGAGGTGGGATCGGCGTAGCCGACCTCGCCTCGCGGGCCGGTGGCCAGCGCCTGCAGCCCGGAGTTCGCGCCGGTGTCGAACGCCGTGGCGTTGCCGTCGGTGTCGACCTTGACGACCTGGCCACCGAAGTCGGCGACCCAGAGGTTGCCGTCCTTGCCGCGGTCGATGTCGCGACCGGCGTCGAGCACTGGGAACGAATCGGCCTGGGTGGGATCGGCGACCGGGATCCGGATCACGTTCTGGCCGCTGACGGTCCACATGTTGCCGTCGGGACCGCGCACGATGGGCCGCGGGTCGGTGATGTCGTTGATCGCGTACTTGGTCGCCGAGTCGGGATCGGCGGGATCGAAGACCGCGACGCCGCCCGGCTGGGTGACCCACAGGGTCTTGCCGGGCCCGGAGGCGATTCCGATCGGGTTGTCGATGTCGGTGGCGTCGAACTCCTTGACCACCCCCTTGGGCGTGATCTGAGCGACGTCGTTGGCGTTGTCGAGGGTGACCCAGACGTTGCCGTCGGGTCCCTTGGTGATCTCGTTGTTGGTGCCCACGCCGGAGACCGCGAACTTGCCGGTGACCTTGGGCGCGGCCGCCGCCGGAGAGGCGGCGATCGCGAGCAGGGCGGCGGCGCAGAGCGCGGCCAGAGCGCGGGTCGGGAGTGGGCGGGGACGGGGATATGTGCGTGTGGAGCTGTTCATGTCGCCCATGGTCGGGGCCACAGAGCGCCGGGGATACTCGCTCCCGGTGTGAACTCGACCACCCCGGATTCGGCCTCCGCGCTTCCGGCGGCTACCCTTCCCGTCGCTCTCGGCGCCTTGGCGGAGTGGTTACGCAGCGGCCTGCAAAGCCGTTTACACCGGTTCGATTCCGGTAGGCGCCTCTCGTCTTCGGTCCCCGAGTCTCACGCGCCAGTGGTTCCGGATTCTGACCAGTGGGCAACTCCGCGTTAGCTTGCGCGCCGGGTGCCCCGGGCCCGTTCCCCCGCGGACCACGGGGCACCCCTTCTTCACATTCGTCCGTCCCCACCTGAGCGTGGCAACCGGCGCGCGGGGGTGCCGCCCTTCGCTAGGGTCGATTGCAGAGAGCTTCAGCCCGTCAGGGCGGGCTCTAGGTTGCCGGGACCGAGCAGATCGCGACCGGCAAGGCCACGGCCGTCGGCAACAAGCGCGAGGGAAGCGCTGGATGGCAGGGGAACCCCGGGGGGGACGCGGTCGGCGGTCAGCCGGCCGCGTTCCAGGGGTGCTTGCCGCTGTCGCAGTCGCCGGATCCGGCGTCGTTGACCGGCAGCTTCGAGCCGCGCACGATGATCGAGCCGTGGGCGCGATCGCCGTTGATCTTGCCCTTGATGATCGCCTCGGCCTTGGGGTGCTTGGGGTTGCCGTAGACGGCGTTGGCGCTGAACTTCCCCCTCGCGTTGACGGGGATCTTGTACGTCAGCGTCCCGTCGGAGGTGTCGTCCTTGTTTCCGCACTCGACCGGCAGCCGGAACCACTCGAGATCGACCACCTTGGCGCGTTCGCCCTTGCCCTTGACGCCGAAGGAGATCGCCCCTGAGGGCCCGATCGGACCCTGGTAATCACGCGTCTTGGCCGCCGCCGGTGCGGCGAGCGCGAGGGCGCAGGCCGTGACCGCGCCAAGGATCCCGAGTCTGGTGAGCATGTTCGATTCGTCCCGCATCGGGCCAGCGTACCCATGCCCCTCCCGGCCCGCGCCGATGCGAGCGCCCGCAGTCGCTCCGGTCGCAGCCGCGAGCCGGCGCGCCGTCGCTAGACTGCCCGGCCCCGGGCGTTTAGCTCAGTTGGGAGAGCGCCAGCTCGACAAGCTGGAGGTCACTGGTTCGAGCCCAGTAACGCCCATCGCCGGAATCCCCTGCACCGCGGGGGATTTCGTCGTTTCGGGGAGGGTCTCGGTTTCGGGCTCGGAGTGCTCAAGAGCGGTCTCGCTGCCCGTTGCTGCCCAATCAACGTAACTCCCGGGAGGGGTGACGCAGATCGGCCCCCCGAACCAGAGCGAAGCTGACGAGATCGCCCGACGCTTCGAGGGGCGGCTCCGCACCTCCCGCCGTGGCTCCCGGCTTACCGAGGAGCGCTTGCGCCAGGTGACCGATATCTATGAGCGGGCGAAGCGGTCGAGGGCCGTGGGCCACGCCGCGCCGACGCAGACCGTCGCGACGACGATGGGGGTCGCCCGGTCGACGGCGGGGAATTGGGTCGCCGCTGCTCGCCGGAGGGGCATGATCGATCCGGCCTTCCGCGGAGCCAACCGAGATTCGGTCGGTCTGGTGCTACGGCCTGCCGTGCGGCCGTTGATGCACCAGGTGGATCGCGCGCACGACCGCCGTCAGGTCGTCGGCCTCAAGCCACGCCGCAGTCGTCTCCTCCACCTCGGCGATAGGAACTTCGATTTCGTCTGGAAGTTGATCTCGCCGAACCTTGATCGCCTTCACAAGGCTCGTCCACGTGCTGAACATGTGTCCAGCGAAGTCGGTTGAAACGAGGGCGGGCTCCATCGTCTTGTGGTTGGGCAAGAGGGCACGGGCATCGGGCGTCGGATGGCCGCCGAGGTCGCAATGCAGCCAGTAGTCCTCGCGCAGGAACTTGCCCTTTGCTTTCTCGCGAAGTCTCGCCGGGGACCAGAACTTCAAGCGCTCTTTCCGGGTTGCTCTGAGCCACTCGGCCGCGACGGCATCCTGATCGGCGAAAGCGGCCATGAGGTACTCGACCTCCACGATCTGGCGCAGGAGCGCTTGGGCCGAGTAGAGGTTCCCCGACTCAAACAAGTCGAGGAAGCCGCGAGCCAACTCGCCCCCTACTTGGCAGACCACTGACAGGCCGACCACGTCGTCGCTTCCAAAGCCGAAAGGCGACTTGCCGTCGGCGCGGTCTGGTCCGAGCATCGACCCGGTGATCCAAAGCAGTTGACCGACCTCCGCCAGGGCGCCCGCGTACGCCGAGCACGCCTCGCGACGAACCTCGGCGCCCGTATCGTCCTTCGCCAGGTCGGACGCGGCCTGCATCAGTTCCTCTCGGGAAGGGACGTGACTATCGCCGCTCATATCTCGCTGGCGAAGCCATCCTCGTCGAGGGCGCGATGCGCCTCGATGAACCTTTCGCCCGCCTCGTCGCTAAGCGAGACCATCAGCTCGCCGTAGACGATCGCACCCGGTCCCGCCGTGAGCATCAGGACGGCCATCGTGGCCTGTGTCAGCGAGATGAGCGCCCCATGCCCGGGATCTGCCATTCCACGCGGAGCGGGTCCCGCGAGGGCTCCCCCTTCGAGTTCCGGCATCAGGTCCGGGCTGCTCATGGTTCCGGTCGCTTGGGGGTGGACGGGGTGGCTTGCGTGGCGGTAGTGCGCCCGCAGGTGATCGACGCCCACGTTCTTCTCCAGATCGCGCAAGCCGATCCGCGGGGGCTTCGAGCCCTCCTCACCTTCGCCTGCGAACACGTCGGCGGCCCATCCGAATTGACCCTTGAAGCTACTCCCGAACTCGCCAACCACGGCCTCGAAGTTCCTCTCGGCGAGCCTGACCTCGTCGGCCGGAGGTGCCTCGTAGCCGAGGCGCTCGTAGCAGCCGAGGTAGTCCTTGATCGCCCACCACGCCTCCACGTACTCGTGAGCCAAGTAACGGCGGGCCGTCTCCTCTCCGTGCTGGCCGATGAACATCGCGACGACGGCGACCTCGTGCAACGCGCGCCACCGCGCGAGCGCGCCTTGTGCGTATCCCGCCTTCATCAGGACGAGCACCTCCTCGGCGATGCGGCATGCCCGCGCTTGTAGGCGGGTCAGTACCGGTCCGACGGTCGAGTCGTCGCCGTCCTCGATCCGCGCTCGGACGAAATCGTCTCCAAGTTCGAACGCGATCCGCAGGACGATTTCGTATGCGTCGAACGCGTCCCCCCAATGTGCCTGAATCATCTCCGAATAGCCCCGGCGACTCTCGCGCCGCTCCTGAAGCATCTCGGGCGCGGATTGCTTCAGCCGCTCGATGAGGGGCGCGACGGTTTCCCTCAGCGCCTCGGGGATGGCTTCCGTTACCCGGGAGACGTACTTGTCCGCCTCCTCGGGCGAGAGGCCGCGGGCTTCGATCTCTCGGCAGGCGGTCTCGGTCGCCTCTTCGAGCACTCCATCGAACATCGACTCCAGCCGTGCCATCCGGGCCGACCGTACATGCGGCCCCGGCGCACGCTAAGCGCCTTCCATTGGGCAGCGGGACCGATCTCGCTGCCCAAACCCCCCTGGAACGTCGGTTTTCTCGGGTATCGGCGCCGTCGTGATATCGACGGGTTTATCGCTTATCCATGCGGTTTACGGGCCTTCCGCTTCCGCCTTCTTAGCTTCTTCGACAAGCTGGAGGTCACTGGTTCGAGCCCAGTAACGCCCATCGCCCGGAAGTCCGAGAGCCGCTGCCCCGCAGCGGCTTTCGTCGTTCTGGGGTTCGGGCCAGGGAGGGGCTGGATGTCGCGGAGCGCCGTCGCAGCCGGTCCGCGTTGCCATTCTCGTCCGCCATCCGGACTCGAATGGCAACGCGTGTCGGTCCCCATGTCCCGCCGGAGGGTCTGCAACGCGGCGAAGCGCGATGATGGGGCGGCACCCCCACGGCACCAGAGGAGAGGACCCGCAGATGACCAACTTCGCGCGCACGCTCAGCGACGCCGCCGCCGAGGCGGGCGAACGCCCCGCGGTCCGGCTCGACGATCTCACCCTCGACTACCGGACGCTGGACATCGCGGCCGGCCGCGCGGCCGGGTTCCTCCGTGGGCTTGGAGTCGGGCCGGGGGACCGGGTCGGGCTGCAGCTGCCGAACGTCCCGTACTTCCCCGCGTTCTACTTCGGCGCGCTGCGCCTGGGCGCGGTTCTCGTACCGATGAACCCGCTGCTGAAGGGGCGCGAGGTCGCCTACTACCTAAAGGACTCAGGCGCGAAGGTCCTGGTCTCGTGGCACGGGTTCGCCGAGGCGGCCACCGCCGGCGCGGAGGAGGCCGGCGCCGAGCTCTTCCTCGTCGAGCCGGGGAAGACCGAGGCGGCCCTCGCGGAAGCCGAGCAGGTCGACGACGTCGCCGACCGCGACGACGACGATCCGGCGGTGATCATCTACACCTCGGGAACGACCGGGACGCCTAAGGGCGCTGTGCTCACCCACCGCAACCTGGAGGCGGGGGCGCAGGTCGGGCTGGACCTGGTCGGCGTCGACTCCGACGGCGTCGCCGTGGCGACGCTGCCGCTCTTCCACGTCTTCGGGATGAACTCGATCATGAACGTGACCGTGAAGGCGCGGGCACTCCTGACCCTGGTTCCGCGGTTCGAGCCCGGCAAGGTGCTCGAGGTGATCCAGCGCGACGGGGCGACGGTATTCGGTGGCGTGCCGACCATGTACACGGCGCTGCTGCACCACCCCGACCGCGAGAGCTTCGACACCGCGAGCCTCGAGCTCTGCGTCTCCGGGGGTGCGGCGATGCCCGTCGAGGTCCTCCGCGGTTTCGAGGATGCCTTCGGCTGCAAGGTCCTCGAGGGCTACGGGCTCTCGGAGACCACCGGCATGGCCTCCTTCAACCCGCCCGACCGCGAGCGCAAGGCGGGCTCGATCGGGATCCCGGTAGGCGACACCGAGATCAAGCTCGTCGACGACGCCGGCGAGGAGGTCCCCGAAGGCGAGCCCGGCGAGGTCCTGATCAAGGGCTCGTTCGTGATGGACCGTTACTGGGAGCGTGAGGACGCCACCACCGCCGTGATCAAGGACGGCTGGCTCGCCACCGGCGACATCGGCACCAAGGACGAGGACGGCTACTTCTTCATCGTCGACCGCAAGAAGGACCTGATCATCCGCGGCGGCTACAACGTCTACCCGCGCGAGATCGAGGAGGTCATCTACGAGCATCCGGCGGTGCGCGAGGTGGCCGTGATCGGCGTCGAGCATCCCGAGCTGGGCGAGGAGGTCGCCGCCGTCATCGGCCTCGCCGACGGCGCCGAGGCGACCCCGGAGGAGATCCAGGCCTTCGCCAAGGAGCGGGTCGCCGCCTACAAGTACCCGCGCGTGGTCGAGATCGTCGACGAGCTCCCGAAGGGGCCGACCGGCAAGGTCCTCAAGCGCGAGATCGACCTCGGCTGACGGTGTGGCCGTGAGCGACGGGAGCCCGGCAAGCGGGGGCAACGCGGGAAGCGGGGGGAGCTGGGAGCGCGTCCCGATCGACGTCCAGAGCGTCGAGGCGCCGCTTTCGCGAGCGGCGGTCTTCCTCGTGCTCGAAGCCGCCGAGGGGGACGAGGCGCTCGCCGGCGTCCGCGACCTGCTCGGCTCGATCGGCGATCTCGTCAAGAACGTCGGCTTCCGGGATCTGAGCGGCCGGCTCTCCTGCGTCGTCGGCGTCGGCGCGACGTTGTGGGACCGGCTCTCGCCCGATCGCCGCCCGAAGGACCTGCGGGCGTTCGCGCGGATCGACGGGCCCGCGCACTCGGCGCCATCCACACCCGGTGACCTGCTCTTCCACATCCGCGCCGAGCGCGAGGACATGACGTTCGAGCTCGAGCGCCAGATCCTCGACGTCGCCGGCGGCAGCGCTCGCGTCGTCGACGAGACGATCGGCTTCCGCTACTTCGACGCCCGCGACCTGCTCGGGTTCGTCGACGGGACCGCGAACCCGGCCGGCGCCGAGCTGCCGGACGCGACGTTGATCACACCCGACGCCGATCCGGAGTTCGCCGGCTGCAGCTACGTCGTCGTCCAGAAGTACCTGCACGATCTGGCCGCCTGGGCGGAGCTGACCATCGAGGAGCAGCAGGCGATCATCGGCCGGACCAAGGTCGAGAACATCGAGATCGACGACGACGATGCTCCCCGCAAGTCCCACAAGTCGCTGGCGACCATCGAGACCGACGACGGCGGCGAGCTCGCGATCCTGCGCGACAACATGCCCTTCGGCCGCCCCGGCGAGGGCGAGTTCGGCACCTACTTCATCGGCTACGCGGGAAAGCTCGAGGTCATCGAGAGGATGCTCGAGCGGATGTTCGTCGGCGTGCCCGAGGGCTCCTACGACCGCATCCTCGACTTCTCGACGGCCACCACCGGGACGACGTTCTTCGTCCCCACCGCCGCGATGCTCGCGGGTCTCAGCGAGGGGTAGGCGGGCCCGGCCTCAGTCGGCCGGCTCGGCGGGAGCGACCCCGGCCAGGGCCTCGAGCGCCGCTTGCCGCCCGGCCTCGAGTCCCCCGCGGACCACCTCGATGTCGCGCTCGAGCCGCGAGGGGACGGGGGAGTCGGGAGCGGGGCGGATGGAGAGGACATGCGGGAGCTTCTCCGGGTCGGCGTCATGCTCGGCGAGCAGCTCCTCGTCGGCGCCCTCGCGCTCGGCCCGGGTGACGAACCCGCTGGCGACCGCCGGGCTGATCCGGCCGAGGAGGCGGGTTGAGATCGCAGCCCCGACCCGACCCGGCGGCGCGGCCACCTCGCCGCTGCGGCGCGAGCGCAGGAGGAGGATGTGGGTGGCGCCATCGGCGATCGCAGCGCGGAATGGGATCGCGGCGCTCAGGCCGGCGTCGAGGTAGCGGCCGCCGCCGATCTCGACGGGCGGGCCGGCCAGCAGCGGCAGCGTCGAGGAGGCACGGATCGCCAGGCGCAGCGAGCGGTCGTCGACGATCGTCTCGTGCAGGTCGACGGCCTCACCGCTGGCGACGTCAGTGGCGAGCGGGTGCAGCTCGGTCGGCGATGCGAGGACCGCCTGGAAGAGGCCGGGGGAGAGCTGCTCGTAGCGCGTCTCCACGAGCCGCTCGACGTCGACGACGGGCCGCCGCCGCAGCATCCTGCGCCTGTCGACGAGCTCCTCGGCGAGGGCGGGGTCGGTCCAGGTCGGGATCCCGTCCTCGACGCGGCCGCTGACGAGCCACATCGCGTTCAGGGTCCCGGCGGAGGAGCCGTAGGCCGCGTCGAACGCCTGCCCGAGTCCGAGCTCATGGAGCGCGAGCGCCATGCCTCCGGAGACGGCACCTCGGCGGCCGCCGCCCTCGATCGCGAGCGCTATCCGCGCGTCGGCAGGGCGGTTGCGCAGAGCGGCGATCACTGGATGCTCGGCGGGAGGAGTAGCCACATCGGCGTTCTAGCCGATGGCGGCTGCCGGCGCGCGGCCCCCTCCACCTGCGTCGAGCGATCGACGGGTCTGGGTGCGGCGGAGGGTCATGCCTCTCCGATCGCCGAAAGCGAGTTCAGTGATCCGCTCGGGGCGGGATTCGTAGGAGAGAGGACGAGCCGCACATCGCTGCGGACCCAACCGAGCAGGAGGAAACCAAGATGCCGAACATCGGACCAATGGAGATCGCCATCGTGGCGATCATCGCGCTGGTGATCTTCGGGCCCAAGAGGCTCCCCGAGCTGGGTAGCTCGCTCGGCAACGGCTTCCGCGAGTTCAAGGCGTCGATCAGCGGCGAGGACGAGCGTCCCCGTATCGAGGTCGAATCCGAGCAGCCCGCCGAGCGCGCCGAGGCGTAGGGAGGCCCGGTCCGCAAGCGAGGGGCACCGATGCCAGGCGGTATCAAGCCAGCCGGGTTCGACGATCGACTCACCCTCGTCGAGCACCTCGACGAGCTGCGCAGCAGGTTGATCCTCTGCGGGTTCGTCCTCCTCGGCGCCACCGTGCTCTGCTTCTGGCAGAACCACGCCATCCTCGCGATCGCGAATGCACCGCTGCCCGACGGCACGGAGCCGATCACCCTCTCGCCGGCGGAGCCGTTCATGACGACGCTCACCGTCGTCCTCTACTCAGCCGTACTGCTGACGATGCCGTTCCTGCTCTGGCAGGTCTACGCGTTCGTCTTGCCGGCAATCAGTGCCAGCGAGCGCAAGACGATCACCCCGATGCTCGTGATGATCCCGGTGCTCTTCGTCTGCGGCGTCGTCTTCGCCTACTTCGTCGTCGTCCCTGCGGCGATCAAGTTCCTCCTCAACTTCAACGACGATCAGTTCAGCATCCAGATCAGGGCGCGCGAGTACTACGGCTTCTTCTCGATGTCGCTGCTCTCGGTCGGGCTGCTGTTCCAGATCCCCGTGGGGATACTCGCGATCACCCGGCTCGGGCTTGTCACCCCACAGACGCTGGCCCGGAACCGTCGCTACGCGATCCTCGTCTGCGCCGTGCTGGCGATGCTGCTGCCGGGCACGGATCCGGTGACGATGCTCGTCTCGATGGCCCCGCTCGTGGTCCTGTTCGAGATCAGCCTGCTGCTCGCGCGGTGGCTGGGGACGCCACGCGGTCACGAGGAGACGACGAGCCCCGATGTCGGAGCCGCGTCGGCGCGGGCCTGATCGATTGCCGGGCTATCCGGCGATCGTGTGCTGCGACTTCGCCGGGCGCTGCACTTATTCGGGAAGCGGGCACGGGGCAGCGGCGCTGCCGCCCCGTCCCCTGCTCCGACCCCGAGCCCATCCTGCCCGCGGGGCCGTCCAAACTGATCAAACGGAGCCGGCCGTGGATCGGATCACCGAGCCGGGGCTACCTCCGCCCGGGCTCCCGCTCAGTAGCTGCGCCGCTGACGGCGCTTGGGGCGGAAGAGCTCCTCGCTGAGGATCTGGCAGGAGCGCTCCAGCTGGGCGATGGTCGCGTCCTCGACCCGCCCGATGCCGGTCTCGTCATTGATCCACTGGTTCGCTTCGCGGTGGGTCCATCCGCGCTTCAGGGCGAGATCGCCGATCAGCCGGTGGCGGCGCGCGCGCAGGTCCTTGCGGCGCTGGAAGGCGGGAACGGCGGGCTCGCCGTCGTCGAGCGTCTCGGCTGCCGGCACCGGCGCGGCGATCGGCTGCACCGAGTCGTCGCCGGCTTCCCCGAAGAGGTTCATCTGCGGGGCGATGTCGGCGGCGACGGCGATGAAGTCCGGCTCGTCGCTTCTCTCCGTCTCGACCCGCTCCTCGCGCTCGTCGAAGAGCCCGTCCTCGTCGGCTCCGGGCCGAGCGATTCGGGCGATCTCATCCTCGATGCGAGAGGCATGGGAGCGGAGGATGGGCTCCGCCGGCAGGAACAGCCAGCTCTCACCCTTCGTTCCCGACCCGGTCCGGACGAACCGGCCGACGATCTGCCGGAAGATCATCGCCGTCTTCGCCGTGGTCGCGTACACGCCGACGCGCAGACGTGGGATGTCGACGCCCTCGGAGACCATGTTGACGGCGACGATCCAGCGGCCGTGGCCGTCGGAGAACTCGCGCAGCCGCCTGTGGGCGCCGGCGTCCTGGTGCAGGACGACCGTCGGCGACTCGCCGGTGATCTCCTTCAGCGAGCCGGCGACGAGCCGGGCATGGTCGCTGTCGGCGGCGATGACGAGACCGCCCGCGTCGGCGTGCCCGGCGGCCCGCACCCGCGAGAGCTGGTCGTTGGCCTGGCGCAGGATCCGCGGCAGCCCCTCGGCCAGGTCCACCGAGATCGCGGTCCGGTAGCGGCGGCCGCGCTCCTTCGTCGAGACCTCCTCCTCGAAGGAGCTCTCGATCACCTTGTCGCCGCTCTGCCAGACGAGCGTCCCGTCGAAGGGGACGAAGGTGATCGGGCGGCAGGAGCCGTCGCGCACCGACTCGGCGTAGGAGTAGGAGACGTCGGGGCGGGCGAAGCCCTCGCCGTCGTAGCGGATGCCGGGGATCGGAGCGTCGTCGCTGCGGAACGGGGTGCCCGACAGCAGCAGCTTGCGGCCGGCGCGTCCGAACGCCTTGACGAACCCCGCTCCCCAGGCGAGATCGTCGCCGAGGTGGTGGACCTCGTCGGCGATCACGAGCGTCCGCGCAGTGCACTCGGACCCGTACGTCTTGGCCGCGGCGGCGGCGCGGGCGTAGGTGACGGCGATCCCCTGGAAGTCCTTGGTCGTTCGCAGCACCTGGGAATCGGGCTGGAGGCTGAGGCCGACCCCTGCCGCCGCGGCCGCCCACTGGCGGGTGAGCGGCGCGGTCGGGCAGACGACGGCGACCCGGTCGATCTCCCCGCGTCGCAGCAGCTCGGCGGCCAGCACCAGCGCCGGGCGGGTCTTGCCCGCGCCGGGGGCCGCGGCGATCAGGAAGGGCCCGCCGATCCAGCCGTGCGCCTCCGCCAGCGCCTCCCGCTGCCATGCGCGCAGGCGCTCGTCGGTGAAGGCTGAGGGAAGGGGGGAGGGGGCTGTCGCGGTGCTCGCCGGAGGCATCGGGAGGGCGGCACTCTGAGCACGCGTCCGGACGGACGCCGGGAGCCCGCTAGCCATGCGGGGTCAGAGACTGCAGTGCATCACGAGCGTGTCGAAGCAGTCCAAGGGTGGTGTCAGGTCGGCGGACTGGTGAGCAGCGCGACCTCGCAGCGCACCCCTGGAGCGGATGCAAAGGTCACCGTCGCCCGTCGTCCACCAGGCCGGGGCCAGGACGCTGGCGCCAACGACCAGCACGCTCAGAGCGCAGTGTCTCGACGGCGGTGTCCAATGAGAGCGACCCGCCGGAGCGACCCGCTGCTCTCGTCAGGACCTCGTCCAGGGAGGGAGATGCGGCATCGGCGATGAGCTTGGATCGGAGGTACTCCTGCAGAGACTGGTTGGCCTCTGCGGCCTGTCGCCTCAGCGCTCGGTGAGTCTCCGGAGGGACGTTCTTGATCTGGATGCTCGGCACGGCGCCACAGTGGCGCCAACGGAGCCAAGATGCAAGCGGCATCGATCATCAGGCGCCGACCGATGCCGCTTGACTTGGTTGCCGGGTCAGTCCTGCTCGGAGAGAACCCCGTAGATGTCGCGGCGCGCGCCGTCGATGATCTCGCGGATTTTGGCCCGCTGACCCTCGTCGGCGGCGTGGAACGCCTGCGTGACCGCGGCCCGGAGCTGGTGCACCGAGCGGCCGAGCTCGACGAACTCTGGCGGAGCTCCCGATCGGACCTCCTCCCAGGGGAGGGAGTCCTCGCGCGCCTCCGCGGCCTCGCGGCCGGCCTCGGTGAGGTTGAAACGGCGCTTGCCCTCGGTCTCGGTGCCTTCGATCAGGCCCTCGTCCTCGAGCAGCTGGAGCGTCGGGTAGATCGAGCCGGCGCTGGGCTTCCAGAGCCCGTCGGAGCGCTCCTCGATCTCCTTGATCATCTCGTAGCCGTGCTTGGGCTCCTCGGCGAGGAGCGCCAGCACCGCCGCGCGGACGTCGCCACGCCGAGCGCGGGGACCGCCGCGGCCGCCGCGACTGAATCCTCCGGGGCCGCCCGGACCTCCGAAGCCACCGGGACCGGGGCCGAAGCCGCCATGCCTGTGGTGGAAGGCGCCGGGGCCGTACCCGTGGCTGTGTCCTGCGAATGGGTGTCTGCGTGTGCGCATCGATATTCCTTTCGTTGTGTATCGACAAGCAGTAACGCGATATATCGTAATGGATCGCGTGGATATGTCAACCCGGACAGGACAGCGCGGCCGGCCACGCGCAGCCGCGGGTGCCGACCCCTCCCGGCTGGACCAGGGTCAGGGTGGCTCAGGCAGCGTGCTTGCGGCTTACGACCCGGAGGTCGAACGTCTGCGGCGCGCTGGTCACGGTTTCGCCCGTGCGCTCGCTGATGAAGGAGCCGCTGAGCGTCAGCTTCGCCTTGAAGTCCCGGCCGCGAAATGCCTTCAGTGCTCGCCGCCCGGCGGATCCCGTGCGCAGCGTGAGCTCGCCGCTTTCATCCCAGATCGCGTCGTTCGAGACGAGAAGGGGGTCCGAGAGTCCCAGCTTCCGGCCGATCCGCTTGGTGACCGTCAACGCGCCATGCACCTGGCAGGCGGGCACGCAGGTGCCCAGTGCCGTGTAACCGCGAGCGAGGCGCCGCGTGGTCACCCGCAAGGGGGGTCCGGAAACGTCCAGGGCGATCGCGTCGTCCGGGTCGACTGGGGGGTCCTGGGGGTGCTCGGGCTCCTCTGGTTCCACCACCCGCGGTCCCACGTAGAGCTGCACGGAGAGGCCGGTCGCCGCCACGACGACGTCCGGGTGTCCGTCCTCGTCGAAGTCCGCCGCTCCCAGTGAGTAGCCGCGGTGGTCGAAGTCGGCTTGCTCTGAAGCGAAGGAGCCATCGCCCAGGCCCTGGTGGTAGTAGAGGCCGGGCGGGCCCCCCACGGGGCTGCCCCAAGCAGAGACGAGGTCGAGCGCTCCGTCGCCGTCGAAGTCTGCGATTGCCGGGGTGATCCGGCCGCTGCCGGGGACGAACGTCGGCTCGGCGAAGGTGCCATCTCCGCCGTTGAGCCACACATCGAGGGCGCAGCTGGTTACGTCGCTGAACGGGCCGCCCCCGATGATCTCCGGCCGCCCATCGCCGTCGAGATCGGCTGTCGTCAGCTCCGGACAAGCGGTGGGCTTCGTCGTGCGCCCGAGGACAGTGAAGCCGCCGTCGGACTGGCCTCCCAACGTGTAGAGCGGTCCTCTCGGATTCGTGGCGAAGCCGCCGTACTGGAACGCGAGGTCAGCCTTGCCGTCGGCATCGAAGTCGTCCATAGCCAGGGTTCCGAACGGGACGGGGAAGTCGCCGCTGGAGACCTGCGTCTGCGGTGGGTCGACCCGCGTCACCGCCGGGTCGTCGAAATCGAAGTGCCCGGCGCCATCGCCGGTGGCGGTACGAACCAGCAGGTGTCCGGGGTCGAACTCATCGACTCTGGGTTCGGAGTCGAGGGAGACGATGTCCGTGTCCCCGTCGCCGTTCACGTCGCCCACCGCGAACTCGCCGGTGTTGATGGTCTTGGTCTGAGACACCGCGAAGTGCGCTGCCCCGTCGTTGAGCAGCACCGTGGTGAATTGGCGGCCAGTTCCGTCCGAGAGCTGGCCCCCGGCGACGAGATCCGGATCGTCGTCGCCGTCGACGTCGGCAACTTGGACGGTCGTAGCTCGCACCGACAGGCCGGTGTCCGACGGATACATGACCCGCAAGGTCCCATCGCCGCTGCCCAGCCAGATCTCAACCGAGCCGTCGGAGTAGTCGGTGAGGACATCGGCGTGTCCGTCCCCGTTGAAGTCGTCGGTGGCGACGATGCCACGCTCCGATGCATCCGACGACCAGGACGTCTCGAACGGCCAACCGGGGTCGGGGTCGGCCTGCGCTGCGGCTGGAAGCGACAGCGCGGTGACGAGCAACGCGGTGGCGGCACAGATCCAGATCCTTGCGTTCATCTCAGCGTCAGCTTGCCGTTGCAGTCCTGGGCGCATGCTCCTGCTGCGCGGGCGCCGGTCCGAGCAAGGCGACTCGGGCGAATCCAGTCACCCAGTGGATCGTCAAACGGTCCCCAGTGAGCTTCCATACCCAGCGCCCGGAGGCGCGTGCGAGCACCGTAGAGGCCCGCTCGTCGCCTCGTCAAGTGGTCGGAGCGTCCAGGCGGCAATAATCGCCCCATGAGCGACACAGCGACTTCATCTGCCGGGGCGGGCGTCTACGAGGTGCCGGAGGAGCTGCGGGACTTCCGCGACCTGGTTCGCCGGCTCGCTCAGGAGCAGATCGCGCCCCGCGCCGCCGAGATCGACGAGAAGGGGGAGTACCCGTGGGACATCCGCGAGCTGCTCGCCTCCCATGACGTCCTCGGCCTGCCGTTCTCCGAGGAGTACGGCGGCACCGGCACCGGCACGCTGATGCAGCAGATGGCGGTCGAGGAGATCGCCAAGGCCTGCGCGTCGAGCGCGCTCATCCTGATGGTCCAGGAGCTCGGCACGCTGCCGATTCAGCTCTTCGGCTCCGACGAGCTCAAGCAGCGCCTCCTGCCGAAGTGCGCGACCGGTGAGTGGTCGCCGGCGTTCGCGCTGAGCGAGCCCGAGGCCGGATCCGATCCCGCCGCGATGCGCACCACCGCCGTCCAGGACGGCGACGAGTGGGTCATCAACGGCTCCAAGAACTGGATCACCAACTCCGGGATCGCCGACTTCTACGTCGTCTTCGCGGTCACCGACAAGGAGAACCGCCGGATCACCGCCTTCGTCGTCGAGAAGGAGCGCGAGGGCTTCTCGATCGCCAACCTCGAGCACAAGCTCGGCATCAAGGGCTCGCCGACGGGATCACCGGTCTTCGAGGACGTGCGCGTCCCCGCCGCCAACGTCATCGGCGAGGTCGGCCGCGGCCTCTCCGTCGCCCTGGGGACCCTGGAGCGCACGCGCCTCGGCGCCGCTGCCCAGGCCGTCGGGATCGCCCAGGGCGCCACCGACTACGCCGTCAACTACGCCAAGGAGCGGATCGCCTTCGGCAAGCCGATCATCGAGCTGCAGGGGATCCAGTTCAAGCTCGCCGACATGCAGACGAAGACGGCCGCGGCGCGCGAGCTGCTCTACACCGCCTGCGCCAAGATCGACCGCGGCGACCCGGACAAGGCGAGCTACAGCTCGATGGCGAAGCTCTTCGCCTCCGACACGGCGATGGAGGTCACCGTCGAGGGGGTTCAGGTGCTCGGCGGCTACGGCTACGTCAAGGACTACCCGCTCGAGCGCATGATGCGCGACGCCAAGATCACCCAGATCTACGAGGGCACGAACGAGATCCAGCGCGTGGTGATCGCCCGCGGCCTGAGCCGCTAGCGCAGCTTCGGGTGCAGCGGCCCGGGCCGCAGCTCGATCGAGTGACGGCCCTTCGGGACCTTCACGGTGACCCGGTAACCGAGCAGGTCGGTCGTCGCTGAGCCGTAGGTGACGCTCGCCCGGCCCGGCCGCACTCGCTCTCCATCAACGAACGCGCGAACCAGCGGCTTGCCGAGTGCCGTCACACCGCCGCGCTGGATCACCGTGCCGCTCCAGAAGGTCGCCTTGCCGCCGCGGCCGGACTTGGACGCCGACAAGGTCTGCGCGTCGCCGTCGTATCCGGTCGAGAGGATCTGGCCGGGCATCGAATCGACGTGGGGGCGCGAGAGCTGCTGAGCGCGGATCGAGTCGTCGCGGATGCTCCCGTCCTCGGCGACCGTCTGCCAGTTGTAGAAGCCCGCGCGCTGCTTCCACATCCAGAAGCCGCTGCCCATGCGGTGCTGGTCGGCGAGGTCGAGGTGGTCCTCCCGCATCGCCTCCGCCTTGGCGTCGTTGCCGTTGCCCCACTCCGCGTTGACGAGGGCCGCGTCATAGGCGCGCGCCTCCTCGACGGCTGCCTCGTAGGAGGCGGTGAGCTCCTGCGGCCCGCTGTCGTTGAAGACGCCGGTGTAGATGTGGGGCGCGTAGACGAGGTCGGGATCCTCGGAGAACCGCTCGGGCTGGCCGATGTCGGTGTCTGCGACATCGCGGGCCAGGTTCGGCCCGAACCAGATCATCCGCCGCTCGCCGTCGGCGCGCAGGCCGTCGATCATCTTGCGCTCGAAGGGCCAGAGCTGCTGCCGCTCGAAAGCGGGCGGGGCCATGGTCCCGAACGTGGGCTCGTTCATGATCTCGAGCCCGAGCATGCCGTCGTGGTCGCGCAGCTTCTGCGAGACGGCCAGCATCGCGTCGAGGTAGTGCTCCTGCAAGCCCTTGCCGGCGACGACGGTGTTCTCCCAGAAGTTGTCGAGCGCCGCGCGCGAGCACGGCGACGTGAAGAACGCCTCCTCGCACGGCTCGCCCTCGGTCAGCGTCGCCCAGTCGGGAGCGCCGTCAGCCTCGTCGCCGGGGCGCAGGTTGCGGTTGTAGCGGTCCTGGTGGAAGTCGACGAGGACCCGCAGGCCGGCGTTCTCGGCGGCGGTCACGTTCTCGTCGATCAGGTCGAGGTAGCTCTGGGAGATCTCCCCGGGATTCGGCGCGAGCAGGCTCCAGCTGATCGGCAGCCGCAGGAAGTTGAACCCGAGCGCCGCCATCTCGGCGTAGTCGTCCGCGCTCAGCGGGACCGTCTGTTGGAAGTAGTCGGGGTACTCGACGAGCGCGTTGGAGTTGATCCCGCGCAGCAGCAGCTCGCTGTTCTTCTCGTCCACGATGAAGGCGCGCTCGCCCGCGCGCTTGACGTGGGGGACGGGGGCGGGCTCCTCGGGCGGCTGCCCGGCGGCCAGCGAGGGGGCGATCAACGACGCCACCGCGGCGACCGCCGCCGCAGCCCGGGCTCCGAACGATGCTCTCGATCTCATGTTCGCGATCTAAGCAGAGGGCGCATCGGCCGCGTGCCGGTCGCTCACGTCGAGCTCCCGCCCGCTGCGGCCTGGCGGCGGTTGCGGACCAGCGAAGCCACGACCCCCGTGCCGAGCACGAGCGCGATCGCCGGCAGCGTGATCTCCGGCCCGATCTTCCCGACCCAGTGGGCGACGCCGATCTTGGCCCCGATCACGATCAGCAGGATCGCGAGCGCCGCCTTCAGGTAGTAGAGGCGGTCGACGAGGTCAGCGACCAGGAAGAACAGCGGCCGCAATCCCATCAGCGCGAAGGCGTTGGCGGCGAAGACGATGTAGACGTCGTCGGTGAGGGCGAGGATCGCGGGCACCGAGTCGATCGCGAAGAGGACGTCGACCATGATCAGGCCGGCGAGCGCGGCGCCCGACACCGTGAGGACGCGCTTGCCGTTCTCGCGGGCGACCCAGCGGGCTCCCTCGTGCTCCTCGGCCGCGATCGGCAGGCGCTTGCGCACGGATTCCACGAGCTCCTCCTCGGCCCCGTGGTCGTGACGGTGCTGCCACAGGCGCCACCCGGTCACGATCAGGACGGCCGCGAAGATGATGTTCACCCACCAGAACGCGCTCAGGGCCGCCGCGCCGATGAAGATGAAGACGGCGCGCAGGACGAGCGCGCCGGCGATCCCGTAGGTCAGCAGGCGGTGGCGGTCCTCGGCCGCGATCGCGAACGCGTTCAGCAGCAGCAGGAAGACGAAGACGTTGTCGAGCGACAGCGACTTCTCGACCAGGTATCCGGCGATGTAGACGGAAGCGTCTGCGGGGCTCGAGGTGACCCAGAGAACGCCCGCGAAGGCGAAGGCGATGCCGATCCAGAACACGCTCGCCTTGGCGGCGAACTTGCTGTCCATCTCGCCGCCGCGCCCGCTCATGAACTTGAGGTCGAGCGCGAGCAGGATCACGATCGCGGCGATCAGTCCGATCCATGCCGGCGCTGAGGAGGACAGGGATGCGAGGGGGGCGAGGGAATCCATGAAGGGACCTTTCGTGCGTGGAGCGCGAAGGTTTTGCTCGCCCTGCCCTGTACGGCTTCGGAGGCTCGCGCCTCGGGCCCCGGCCGCCGGGGACCCTGGGATCCCGTGCTGACGACGACCGTGTTGGAACTACTTCCCTTCCGGTTGTCGGTGCATGGTAGCGGCGCGCCTCGGCGTCTCCCGCTCGCTTGGGCGGCGAACCTATAATCACCGCCGATGAGCGGGGCGCTGGGAACGTACGCCGCCGCGCTGATCGTGCTCGCGGCCTCGACCGCCGCCGGCGCCGGGATCCTCGCGATCTCAGGGCGGCGCGAGTGGTCCTGGACCGCACCCGCGGTCGGCTTGGCCGTGATCACAATGGTCGCCTGGTGGGCCGTCCGGCTCCCCGGCCACGGCTGGAGCGCGCTCGTTGCGGTCTTGCTGGTCTCGGCGGCGCTCGGGATCTTCGCGGCGCTGCGCCTCGACGGCATCGGCCGCGCGGCCCGTGAGGCGTCGCCCGTGGCGGCCGCTCTGCTGATCGCGACCGCGATCCCGTTCGCCGTGGAGGGCCACTTCGGCGTCCTCGGAACCGGGTTCAACGTCGACATGTCCCAGCACCTGTTCGCCGCCTCCTGGTTGGCCGACCAGGAGGGGACGGCGCCCGGCCTGTTCGAGCAGGGCTATCCGCTCGGCCCCCACGCGCTCGCGGTGGCGACGGCCGAGCTGACCGGTTCGCTCACCACCGCCTTCAGCGGCGTCACGATCGCGGTGCCCCTGATCGTCGGCCTGACAGCGCTTGCCGGTCTCGAGCGCTGGCCGCTCTGGCGTCGCACGGTCGCGGCGACCCTCAGCGCGGTCGCCTACCTCCTCGCCACCTACTTCGCCCAGGGCGCGTTCAAGGAGCTCTTCGAGATCGCTCTGCTGATCGGCTTCGCGCTCTGGCTCGGAGAGCTGCGCCGGCTCGGCGACGGTGGGCTCGGCATCGGTCTGCCCGGCGCAGTGCTGGCCGCAGGCGCCCTCTACGCGTACAGCTCCCCCGGGCTGGGCTGGATCGTCGGGACGTTCGTCATCTGGGGCTTCCTGGAGCTGCTCCGTGAGCGTGAGCGAGCCGGCGCCCTGATTCGCGCAGCTCTCCCGGCGACGGCCGTCGCTCTCGGCGTGGTGGTGCTCCTCGCGGCGCCCGAGATCGACCGGATCGCCGATTTCGGTGGGTCGGTCGGCACCGTTTCGGACTCCGCAGCCGAACCGGCCGGCGGCGGTGACGACGGCGCGATTGAGACGCGGGATCCCGAGCGTGCGGGGGAGAGACTGCGATCCGACAAGCTCCGATTCGACGACGACCTCGGCAACCTCTTCGGCCAGATCAGCCCGCTCGAGGCGCTCGGCGTCTGGCCGAGCGGTGACTTCAGGGTGGCGCCCGGAGACGGCGCGATCCCCGCACCCGTCTTCTACCTCGGGGCGCTGCTCGGCGCCCTCGCGCTGGCCATGGGAGCGACGATGCTGGCGCGCACGGGGGAGACTGCGCTGCTCGCCGCACTCCTCGCGGCGCTCGCCATCTGGCTGGCGGCCCGGATCGGCAGCACCCCGTACACGAGCGCGAAGGCGTTGGCGGTGCTCGGCGCCGTCGTCATGCTCGTGACGACGCGCGGGATCCTGAGGCCACCCGACGCGGAGCCGGAGCGAGAGCCGCTCATCGGAGCGCGGCTCGGCGCCGCCATCGCCGTGGCCTTCGTCCTCGCCGCCGCCGCCAGCTCGGCGCTCGCTCTGGGCAACGCTCCGGTCGGGCCGAGCGACTACCACCCGGGGTCGCGCGAGCTCAGCGACCGCTTCGCCGGCCGCGCGACGCTGGTCCTCGTCCCCGACCACGTGCTCGCCGACCAGCACGGGGCCGAGTTCTATGGCTGGGAGTTCCGTGAGGCGACGCCGCCGTGCATCAGCCCGGCCTCGGTCGCGGACCCGGATGCACCGACGCCCGCGCCTTGGTCCCGGGTTGCCGTGGTCGGAGACGGCGACGATCGGCCGTTCTCCGATGTGGAGCTGGTCCGAGACACCGGCGGTGTCGCTTTCTGGCAGGTCACCGGCCGCGACCGCACCCGCGCGGACGAGGCCGAGCCGGTCTGCCCGATCTAGATGGTCGATTCCACGAGGGCAGGCAACGTGGACGGCGGCGAAGACGCCGGGATGCGGGTGAAGGTCTCCCCAGCAACTCCGCCGCTCCACCTGGGGTGACAGAGACCACGATCCTGGCCTGAGTCACCCCCTGCTCGGCTGCAGTCGCCCGACTATCCGTCTCGAAGGCGCTTCGGGCTTCTAAGTGCCTGCAGGGACGGTCGGGCCGCGATCGTGGCCGCCGAGCCGCTCGGCCGGGAAGATCGCGTAGCTGCCGATCGCCGTCGCCAGGAGCCGCCCGTCCTCGTGCTCGACCCGGCTCGAGAGCACCGCGATGCGGTCGTTGCGGCGGTCGACGGCCGAGGTACAGAGGACATCGCCCTCGCGCGCCGTCTGCACGTAGTTGATCGAGATCGAGATGGTCGCGATGCGTTCCCCGCGTTCGCGCTGCTTCCACAGAGCCGATCCCATCGAGTAGTCGACCATCGCGTAGGCGACCGGCCCCGCCAGCAGCCCCGCCGGGTTGATGAGCTCTTCGCGGATCGTCAGCCGCACCCGCTCGGCGCTTTCCCAGCGGATCCCGAGCCAGCGCGAGAGGCCATCGATGCCGGGCAGCTCGTTCATGGGCGGAGCCTATGCGTGTGCGGCGTCGTGAGCCGCCTCGCGGCGGGGCCGTAGCATGCCGCCGATGCCCGCCCTGACCGTGAAGCTTCCCGACGGCTCCCCGCTGGAGCTCTCCGACGGCGCCACCGGCGCCGATGCCGCCGCCGCCATCGGGCCGGGCCTCGCGCGCGCCGCGCTGGCGATCCGGGTGGCGGGCGAGGAGCGCGACCTCTCCGCACCGCTCGCCGACGGCGAGGAGATCGAGATCGTCACCGCCAAGTCCGACGGCGCGCTCGACCTGATCCGCCACGACGCCGCGCACGTGATGGCGACCGCGGTCTGCGAGCTCTGGCCCGGCACCAAGGTCTCGATCGGCCCCCCGATCGAGGGTGGCTTCTATTACGACTTCGAGTTCCCCGAGGGCGTGAGCGTCAGCGACGCCGACCTCGAGCGGATCGAGGAGCGGATGCTCGAGCACATCAAGGCCGATGAGGAGTTCGAGCGCACCGACATCCCCGTGGACGAGGCGCTCGAGCGCTTTCGCGGCGAGGACCAGCCCTACAAGGTCGAGCTGATCGAGGACCTGATCTCCAACGAGGGCGTCGAGACCGTCTCGCTCTACAAGAACGGTCCCTTCACTGACCTCTGCCGCGGCCCGCACGCGCCCTCGACCGGGCGCATCGAGGCGGTCAAGCTGAACTCGCTCGCCGGCGCCTACTGGCGCGGCGATGAGACCCGCCAGATGCTGACCCGGATATACGGCACCGCGTTCTTCTCGAAGAAGGACCTCAAGCAGCACCTCGAGCGCATCGAGCTCGCGAAGGCGAACGACCATCGCCGCCTCGGGCCGGAGCTCGGCCTCTTCACCTTCCGCGACGAGTCGCCGGGGATGCCGTTCTGGCTGCCGCAGGGGACGGTGCTCCTGCGCCTCGTCCGCGAGAAGGTCGACGAGCAGCTCCGCAAGCGCGGCTACGTCGAGATCAAGACCCCCGAGGTCATGGACGTCGACCTCTGGCATCGCTCCGGCCACTACGAGAACTACCGCGAGAACATGTACTTCGCTGAGCCGGTCGAGCGCGATCGCGACGAGGAGGACCGCCGCTTCGCGTTGAAGCCGATGAACTGCCCCGGCGCCTGCCTCGTCTTCGACTCATCCCGCCACTCCTACCGCGACCTGCCGCTGCGGATGGCCGAGTACGGCCACGTCTCCCGCTTCGAGCGCGCCGGAGTCCTGCACGGGCTGCTGCGCGTTCGGGCGTTCACCCAGGACGATGCCCACGTCTACTGCACCGCGGAGCAGATCGAGGCCGAGGTGATCGACATCTGCGAGGCCATCGACGAGCTCTACGCGACCTTCGGCTTCACCGACGTCAAGCTCGAGCTCTCGACCCGCCCGGAGAAGTCGATCGGCGAGGACGCGGTCTGGGAGGCCGCCGAGGAGGCCCTCGCCTCGGCGCTCGCCAAGCAGGACCGCGACTACCAGCTCAACCCAGGCGATGGCGCCTTCTACGGCCCCAAGATCGACTTCCACGTCACCGACGCGCTCGGCCGCTCCTGGCAGCTCGGCACCTGCCAGCTCGACTTCCAGATGCCGGAGCGCTTCGACCTCAGCTACCAGGGCGCCGACAACGCCAACCACCGCCCCGTGATGATCCACCGCGCGCTCCTCGGCTCGATGGAGCGCTTCATCGGGATCCTCATCGAGCATCACGCCGGCCGCTTCCCCGACTGGCTGGCGCCGGTGCAGGCGGCGATCCTCCCAGTGGCCGACCGCCACCTCGACGCCGCTCGCAAGCTGCTCGGCGAGCTCGAGGAGGCGGGGGTGCGCGGGAGGGTGGACGAGCGCGCCGAGTCGGTCGGCCGCAAGATCCGCGACGCCGAGCTCTCCAAGGTTCCCTACATGCTCATCGTCGGCGACCGCGAGGCCGAATCGGGCGGCGGCTCGGTCCGCTCCCACGAAGCGGGCGACCTCGGCGAGATGTCGGCCGCCGAGCTCGCCGGCCGGATCGACCAGGGCTGACCGCCGCCGACTACGACGCTGCGGCGGCCGCCGGGGCTGTCAGGGGCGCTTGCGCCCGCTCGCGAGCATCGACTCGAGCTCGGCCTGCGTGCTCGCCGCACCGCGCTCGGCGGTCACGTCGAGATGCAGGCGGATCCGCGGACCGTGGTAGCGGCGGATCGCCCGTCGGATGGTCGGCGTGCTCCGCAGCTCGACCGTCCCGGAGCTGACGTCCTCGCCGCTCGACCAGATCGCGCTGTCGCTGAGCAGCAGCGTCTCGGTCAGCCCGAGCCGTCGAGCCGCCGGCCCGCTGATCGAGAGGACCGCGGTCACCATGCACTCGGGTTCGCAGCTCCCTG
>JAXLSW010000031.1:0-26330 GCA_046330415.1 Solirubrobacterales bacterium
ACGCTTGATGTAGTAGTCGAGGCAGGGAACTCCGGAGCGCCTCCCCGGCTCGGCGCCGTCGCAGGTCCGGTACTGGAAGAGCTTGCCGAGCAGCTCGAGCGTCTCGCGAACGCGGCGCGCGTTCGCGTAGGGACCGAAGTAGGCGCGGTTGGGCCGGTGGCGCTCGCGGGTGAAGTAGACGCGCGGGAACTCCTCGTCCAGGCTGATCCCGATGTAGGGATAGGACTTGTCGTCGCGCAGCTTCACGTTGAGCACCGGGCGATGGCGCTTGATGAACTGCTGCTCGGCGATCAGAGCCTCGGCCTCGGTGTCGGTGACGAGGAAGTCGATGGACTCGACCTCGTCGGCGAGGCGCCCGAGCGTCGTCCGGCTCGAGAAGTGCGAGGCGACCCGCTTGCGGATCGACTTCGACTTGCCCACGTAGACGACGCGCTCGTCGCCGTCCATGAAGATGTAGACGCCGGGGGCATCGGGCAGCCGCTTGCGCTGCTCGGCGATCGCCTCGCGGCGCCGCTCCCGCCGCTCTCGCTCTCGATCCGAGGCCATGTCCCAACTGTAGATACGCGCCCCCACATACACTCGCGGCCGCCCCTCGCCCAGGGGTGAGCCGCCACCTGCGACCTGCGACCGGAGAGGAACCGATGAGCCAGGAGACCGAGATCCCGACCGCCGCTCAACCCGAGCTGGAGACGATGCGGCTGGAGATCGACGGCGACGTCGGGACGCTGACTCTCGACCGCCCCGACGACCTCAACGCGATGAGCCCGCAGATGATCGCCGAGTTCGCGATCATCGCGCCCTGGCTGGCCGACCGGGCGCCGCTGCGGGCCCTCGTCGTCACCGGCGCCGGGCGGGCGTTCTCCGCCGGCGGTGACGTCACCTGGTTCCGCAAGGGCCTCGAGGACCCGAACGCCGACCTCGTCTCCTCCGTGCGCCGTGGCGCCGACGTCCTGCACCAGGCGATCGTCGACTTCAGGCGGATCCCCTACCCGGTGATCGCCGCGGTCAACGGTCCCGCCGCCGGCGCCGGCTTCTCGCTGGCGCTGATGTGCGACATCCGGATCGCCTCCGACGCGTCCTTCTTCGCCTGCGCCTACGGGCGGATCGGCGCCTCGCCCGATGGCGGGATGACCTACTTCCTGCCGCGGGTCATCGGCCCGGCGAAGGCGACCGAGCTGATGCTCGAGGATCCGAACCTGACCGCCGCCGACGCGCTCGAGCGCGGGCTCGTCTCGGAGGTCGTTCCCGCCGGTGAGCTGCTCGACGTCGCCGGCGCGAAGGCTCGCGAGCTGGCCGCGAAGGCGCCCCACTACATGCGCACGGTGAAGGCACTGATCTCGCAGAGCCTCGACAACTCTCTCGCCGACCACCTGCAACTGGAGCGGCACGGGATCGCCGACAGCATGGGCACCGAGGACCTCGCGAAGGCCGTTCCGGCGTTCTTCGCGGGTGAGACGCCGGTGTTCGAGGGCCGCTGAGCACCGGATCGAGCCGAAACGGGAGTAGAGTCGGCCGAGCACCCTCGGACCGAACGGAGGCCGACCATGTCCAAGAAGCTGCTCATCCCGGCTCTCGCCCTTCTCCTCGCACTCGCCGCCTGCGGCGACAGCGACGACAGCGATACGACCGCGGCGGAGACGACGAGTGCGACGACCGCCGACACCAGCGCGTCCGGAGGCGGCGGCACCGTGGCCTTCGCAGCGAGCTCCGGCATCGCCTACGACGAGACCGACGTCAGCGCCGACGCCGGGACGGACACGATCACCTTCGAGAACGGCTCGGGCATCCCGCACGACGTCGTGATCGAGGACGGCGACGGCAACGAGGTCGCCTCGACCGACGAGATCACCTCCGGCTCGACCGAGACGACCGCCGATCTCGAGCCCGGCACCTACACCTTCTACTGCTCGGTCGACGGCCACCGAGATCAGGGCATGGAGGGCACGCTAACCGTCAAGTAGGCGCGCCCAGGCCGGCAGCCGGCGCGCTCGGGCCGCCGGCTTTTCCCGCTCGGGTCGGCGGCGGCCGCGGCTCGCTTTCCCCACCGAGATGCAACCAACGGGACAGATGCTCCCGGATATTGCATCTCGGTGAGCCCGGCCGGCGAGGCGTCGCCGGCGCGTCAGACGAGCGCGCGGCCGACGCTGTCGGCCACGCAGCACGGCTTCTCGTTGCCCTCGACCTCGAGGGTGAAGCGCGTCACCTGCTGGAACCAGCCGCCGTCGAGCTCGTCGATCGAGACGACCTCGGCCGTCGCCCGGACCCTCGAGCCGGCCGGGACCGGAGCCGGGAAGCGGACCTTGTTCCAGCCGTAGTTGACGCCGAGCTTGACGCCGACGACTGAGAACATCTCCTTTCGGAAGCCGTCGATCAGCGACAGGGTCAGATTGCCGTGGGCGATCGTGACGCCGTAGGGGCTCTCGTTCCGGGCCCGCTCGACGTCGACGTGGATCCACTGATCGTCGCCTGAGAGCTTCGCGAAGAGGTCGATGTCCTCCTGGGTGACCTCGCGCCACTCGCTGGGCCCTACCTGCTGCCCGATCAGCGCCTGAGCGCCCTCGAGTCCGTCGACTTCGACCAATGCCATGCGTGGACCCTATTCCTCTCGCGTTCTGGTCGGCCGCTTGCGGCGCAGGACGGGAGCGGCGACTGCGAAACGAAGCGTGGCGAGCCACGCCGCCGGACCTCGGAACCGCATGAGCCTCAAGCGCGAGACCCACCTTCCCTACATGCCGTCGATCGACGGCCTCCGCGCGCTCGCCGTGCTCGCGGTCTTCTTCTTCCATGTCGGCGTCACCTGGATGCCCGGCGGCTTCCTCGGCGTCGACGTGTTCTTCGTCATCAGCGGCTACCTGATCACCGCCCTGCTCGTCTCCGAGTTCGAGCGCCGCGGGTTCATCGACGTGATGGCCTTCTGGATGCGGCGCGCGCGACGCCTCCTCCCCGCCGTCGCGGTCCTGATCGGCGTCGTCATGCTGGTCGCGCTGCTCGTCGAGCCGAGCGAGCTCGACGCTCTCCGCGGCGACGCGATCTTCTCCCTGATCTACGCCAACAACTGGCACCAGATCTTCACCGACCAGTCCTACGTCGAGGTCTTCGGGCGCCCCTCGCTCTTCCGCCACCTCTGGTCGCTCTCGGTGGAGGAGCAGTTCTACCTCGTGTGGCCGCTGATCGCCGCGGCCGGCCTGACGCAGCTGGGCCGCCGCGGCCTGCTCGCCGTCGTGATCGCCGGGATCGTCGCCTCGACCGCGCTGATGGGTGCCCTGCACGACCCATCCGTCGCCGACGGCGCCCGCGCCTTCTTCGGCACCGACACGCGCGCGGCGGCGCTGCTCGTCGGCGTCGCCCTCGCGCTCGTCTGGCACCCCTCCGAGCTCCGCTGGCGGGAGAGCCGCCGCGCCGGCTTCGTCCTCGACGGCCTCGCGCTCGTCGCCTTCGCCCTGCTCGCGCACGAGCTGCTCACCGCCCACGACTACGACCCCGCGCTCTACGACGGCGGCGGCTTCCTGCGGGTCTCGATCTGGACCGCGGTCCTGATCGCCGCGTTCGCGCATCCGGCCTCGCGGATCGGCTGGCCGCTCGCCCGTCCGGCGATGCTCTGGCTCGGGGTGCGCAGCTACGGCTTCTACCTGTGGCACTGGCCCGTCATCGCGCTGACCCGCCCCGGCGTCGACGTGCCGCTCGAGGGCGCGCCGCTGATCGCGCTGCAGCTCCTCGCAACGCTCGCGTTGGCCGAGATCTCCTATCGCCTCGTCGAGCAACCCTTCCGCCGCCGCGCCGACAGCCCGTCCGCACCGGGATGGCTGCCTCGCGCCCGCCCCGCCCTGGCCGTCACGGTCGTCGTCGCGGTTCTCTTCGCGGGTTGGAGCGGGATCGCCTCCGGCGGCGGTGGCGGCGTCGCGAGCGCTTCCGATCCCAGCGGGGAGGGCGCGACGGTCATCGTCCATCACGTCGGCGATGGGCGTGTCGACTCCTCGCCCGTCGGCGCGCCTGGGACGGTCGCACCCGGTCAGCACGACTTCCCGCGCGAGGCGCTGCGGCGCTCGCACGAGGCACGCCGCGAAGCTCGCCTCGCGCAGTCGCGCGGGAACGTCCCCGTCTTCGCGGTCGGCGACTCGGTGATGAAGGCCGCGGCGCCGGCATTGGCGGATGCGATCGGCGGGGAGGTCGTCGTCAACGCCGAGGAGGGCCGCGCCCCTGTCGCCTACCCGGGCGTCATCGCCGAGCACGCGAGCTCGAAGGGTCTCCCCGACGACGTCGTCGTGCAGATGGGCAACAACGGCCCGATCTACAGCGCCGACATCGAAGCCCTGAAGGCCGCGCTCGACGGCGTCGATCACGTCTACCTCGTCAACGTCGAGGTCCCCCGCTCCTGGGAGGGCGAGGTCAACGACGCCCTCGCCGACGCCGTCGACGATTGGCCCGAAGCTCAGCTCGTCGACTGGAAGAGCGCCATCGACGGCCACCTCGACCTGACCTACGACGGCATCCACCCCGACCCCGAGGGTGCCGAGATCTACGCCGGCGTCGTCCTCGACGCCCTGCGTGCCACCGGCGCGCGAGCGCCGAAGCACGGCAGGTAGCCGCTCCCAAAGCCTCACGCCACCAACCTCACCTCGAGGGTCGGAGGCGGGGCGGCGAGGGCTCCGGCGCCGTCGAGCATGGCCATGATCTTCGCCACGTAGGCCTGCGTCTCGGGATACGGCGGGATGCAGTTGCAGGCCCCCACCGCGCCGGGACCGGCGTTGTAGGCGGCGAGCGCCAGCTCCGGCGAGCCGAACTGCCGCAGCAGGTCGCTCATCAGGTGGCCCTGCGCGTCGATCGAGGCGACCGGGTCGTAGGGGTTCTCCAGGCCATAGGCGGCGGCCGTCGACGGCATGAACTGCGCGATCCCCTGCGCCCCGGCGGGAGAGCCCGCGTTCGGGTTGAAGTTGGACTCGGCGAAGAGCTGCGCCGCAAGCAGCGCCGCCGACACACCCCAGCGCGCCGCCGACGCCAGCAGCGGCTCGCGGTACTCCTGTGGCACGAACGACGGCAGCCCCTGATCGCCGCCACCGCGGCCGTCCGACTCATCACCCTCCCCCGTCATGCCGACCCGGTCACCCTCGGCGGAGCAGGGCTCAGGTCCCTCGACGTACCCGTAGTGCCACGCTTCCCACGAGTAGCGCTGCACGAAGCCGAAGCGGTTCGCGTTCGAGGCGAGCCAGCCGTATGCCGCCGGCGAACCGAGGTCGAGCTCGGTGCCGCAGCGGTGCAGCGAGGTCCCCGGCGGCGCGACCCACCGCGGGTCCGGGTTCGCGTTCCAGAGCGCCTGCTGCTCGGCGTCGGAGCGGAAGGCCGAGTTGATCACCAGCGAGACGCCCGCCGCGGCTGCGGCCGCCGCCATCCGGTCGAAGGCCGCGGCGACGTCGGGGCGCATCGGCTTCCCCTGGCGATAGGCGAGCGGGCCTGAGTAGCCGCCGCCCGTGGCCATCGTGGGCTGCGAGCCGGCCCCCAGCGACGTCGTCGGCGGTGTCACCTCGGCCTCCGCCTCGACCTCGGTCTCGGCACCCTCGTCGACGCCCCCGGGCGCAGCCGTGTCGATCTCCGCCTCAATGGCCACGCGCACCTGCAGCGGCGCCATCGAGGAAGCGTCGGGAAAGCGGACCTCGACGAGCGCCGGATCGAGGTCGTTGCGGTCGGCCGCACGACGCGCCTCCGCCTCGGCGCGCGCCAGGTACTCGGAGCGCTCGAGATGAGCGGGGTTGGGGCTGCCGTCGGCGAGCAGGGCCGGGACGAACAGCCGCGAGAAGTCGTCTCGCATCGATCTCGCCGCCGACATCGCAGCCAGATCGGCGCTTCGCTGCAGTCTTCCCTTCGCGGTCGCCGCGCCGCCGATGGCGACGAGGATCAGCGCGAGCACGACGACCAGCACCGCGATCCCCAGGATCGCCGGAAGGGCCTGCCCGGACTCGACCCCGAGGAGGCGGCCGAGCGGGCGTCGCGCGCCCACCCTCCGGCCCGGCCCAAGCGCGTCCGCGAAGCGGGCGGCCCGCCGACCCGTCGCACCCCCGGGCTCGAGACCGGCGAGCGCGCGGCGAGCCGGGATGGTCCCCACCGGCGCTGTCCACGCCTTCACCGGGATGCGCTCGCCGTGCAACTCGGCGACGAGGAGCGCCAGCAGCGAGCGGTCGGCGCCGGGGAGCGCCCGCACCAGCGCGGCGCGTTCGTCCGTGGGCGCCGCCGCAAGGACGGCGCGGAAATCACCGGGGTCGCACACGCACGCGACGAGCGGCGAGGGCAGCTCCGGCTCCGCGAGATGAGCGACGACGCTCGCGGCATCGGCTCCCGGCTCCCGCGGCGCGGCGAAGCAGATCCGCCCGCGCGCCACAGCGCGCAACCCCATCGCGTCAACCGCCACCGCCTCGAGCTGACGCGCCCCCGCCGACGCCAGCAGCGTCCCTCGCCACGGTCGCGGCGAGGAGCGCAGGTCGACCAGCAGCGCGCTCTCCGCGCCGGGCTCCACCGAGCTCGCCGCAACGGCCACCGCCGCGGCCACCGCATCCGCGCCGCTCGCCTCCCCAGCGACGGTGCACGCGATCAGACGCGACCGGCTCACGATCCACCTGCGTCCGCCGGCCGCGCGTACGCGTCGGAGGCGACGCCGAGACGGCCAGAGAGGCCGGGGAGCAGAGCCGGGGGATCGAGCGCCACCTCGACGCGGCCGTCGTCGGAGTCGACATCGACCCTGTCCTGCGCCCAACCGGGAAGGCCGGCGCGTGCGGCTTCGACCGGGTCGCGGCCGTCGGCGGCGGCGATCGCCCCGGCCTCGGCGGCCCCGTCGGCGAGCGATTGCGAGTAGGCGACCGCGAGAAGCTGCAGTGCGATCGTCGCCGCAAGCAGAAGCAGCGGGATCCCGGCGATCAGCTCGATCTGAGCCTGTCCTGCCGCGCTGCCCGCCGGCGACCGCCGCTCAGCCATCGCCGATCCCCTCGTCGGGCGCAAGCTGTGCCGTCCCCGTGACGTCGATGACCGGGAAGAACGGCAACGCCCGTGGCGCCTCGACCTCGACCTCGGCGCGGTCCCCACGGGCGGAGACCTCGGCTCGCTCGCGGAACGAAGGCGGCAACGCCGCCCGGGCGGCGTCAGCGGGGTCGGAGCCGATGTAGGAGGCACGGGCAGCCGCCCGGGCGGCGTTGGCGGCGGAGAGCGCGGCGTGACCCGCCAGCGCGAATTGGGCCGCGACGAGGGCGAGGATGACGAGGCCCGGGATGACGGCCACGAGGGAGACCGCGGCCTGCCCGTCGACCTCTGTGATTCTCGCGGTAGCACTCCGAATCGCCATGGATCGAAGCTAGGCCCAACCGCCTCACGGATGGGTGACGCAATGTGCCTAGTGGGTCACGAAACGGCGCCAATTCAGCGCCGGACGAACCTCCACGCGACAACCAGCGAAGGCAACTTCGCGACTGAGTAGGCTCTCCATCTCTCGTCGGCCTCGGGGGTCGCCGATCACTTGAACGCGACCTCGGAAGGAACCGAAGATGAGTGAACGGAAGATCCGGCGACTCGCCGCCCGCAGGAAGAGCGCGCTCGCTCTGACGACCGGAGCTCTGCTCGTTGCCGCAACCCCGGCCACGGCGGCGAATCTCGTCGTCACCACGAACGCGGACAGCGGGGCCGGCAGCCTGCGCGATGCGATCGAGGCGTCGAACGCCTCTCCGGAGGCAGACCGGATCACCTTCGCGGGTGTCACCAGCCCGATCACCTTGGAGTCGGACCTTGCGCAGATCTCGGGCTCGGTCGACATCGTCGGCCCCGGCGCGGGGGCGCTGACAATCGACGGCGCCGGCGCCTTCAAGGTCCTGGACACCTCGTACACATATGCCTCCGACAGCAACAAGATCTCGGGGATCACGATCACGAACAGTCTCGGGTCCGCGATCGCCGCCGGCCGAGGCGAGTTGGTGGTCTCGGATGCCGTCATCAAGGACGGGACCGGTGGTGCCATCAACATCCTGCCGGGCGGGCGGGCGCGGATCGAGCGATCCGTGGTGAGTGGGTTCGTTTCCGCCAACGCCTCAAATGCTCCAATCTTCGGCCAGGGCGCCCAGGTGACCGTCTCCGGTTCAACGATCAGCGACAACAAGGGCGGCCTTATCGCGGGAGCCGTGGGGGCTGTGTCGGGTGACATCAAGGTCGAGAACTCGACCATCACTGGAAACGAAGGGAACGTCGGCGGTGGCGTCACCGACTACCTGGGCCAGGGCGCCGAGATCGAGTCCAGCACGATCACAGGCAACTCCGCGCAACTCGGCGGAGGCGTTACGAGCATCGCGTCGGCTCCGACCGTGCTGCACAACTCGATCGTCGCCGGCAATAAGGGGCCCCTGTACGTCGATCGGGACGTGTTCAGCCTGCAGGGGACCCCGGTTCAGGCTTCGTTCAGCGTGATCGGCATCGACCCCGGACCAACCTCCATGACGACCACGGTGCCCGGTTCCAACAAGGTCAGCGTCAACCCCGAGCTGGCGCCGCTCGCCTCGAACGGCGGCTCGACCCAGACGCAGGCGATCGGCATTTCCAGCCCCGCGTTCAACGCGGGCGACCCTGCGAGCTTCCCCGCGACGGATCAGCGTGGAGTGAGCCGGCCCCAGGACAAGGCGCCCGATATCGGAGCGTTCGAGCTCGAGGACCCGCTCGCGCCGACTGTGGACCTGACCAAGCCGAAGGCCAAGTTCAAGGCGAAGAAGAAGGCGAAGGTGAAGCTGGAGTTCACAGCCGACGAGCCGGCGACGTTCGAATGCTCCCTCGAGGGCGGCAAGTCGAGTCAGGCCAAGTTCAAGACGTGCACCTCGCCGACGGTCCTGAACCTGAAGGGCAAGGCGAAGAAGGGCAAGAAGTACACCTTCAGCGTCCGCGCGACCGACCCCGCGGGCCACGTCTCAGACAAGGCGAGCGCCACCTTCAAGGTGATCAAGAAGAAGGCTGGGAAGAAGAAGTAGGTGGGGCGGTCAGCCCGCGCCACCGAGGCCGGCCTCAGATGCTCTGCGACTGGCGCCAGGTCGTGTAGATCAGCCACAGGCTGACGCCGACGATGACCAGCCAGGCGACGGTGCCGAGCCCGGTCTCGAAGAGCTCGTCGCTCCCGGCGACCATCAGAGCGATCGCGCCGAGGCCGCCGTAGATGAACCCGCGCTGGCGATCTGTCATCGCATCGCGAGCGAGGCTGTTCTCGCGCCAGAAGCGCACCGCAAGCAGCGCGATCGCCCCGAGGAACATCAGCGAGAGCGCGGTCAGCAGACCGGTTGTGATGTTGCCCCCGGACGGAAGCAGGGTCAGCACCAGCGCCAGCAGGGCGATGATGACGATGTTCCTGACGGCGATCACGAGGCGGATGGTAGGCGCAGCGAGGGCCGTGGGCCGCTCACCCGTTGATCATCACGTAGAGGCCCGCGGCGACCGCCGCGGCGAAGCCGAGCGTCCCGACCACCGCAAGCACCCCTCCGAGCGCGGCGACCCCGAAGCGCTCGTCGCGGCGGGCGTCGGCGAACGTCGAGGCTCCCCAGATCGCAGTCGAGGCGGCGAACGTCACCACGACCCCGGCGATCACCGAGGCGACCGCGGCGTCGAGCAGCGCCTCCCAGTCGACGATCGTCGCCAGCACGGTTATCGCGGGCACGGTGCGATCACCCCGCGGGCACCGGCTGGCCGCGCCGGATGCGTCGTGCGAACAGGGTCAGTCCGAGCCCGATGGCCATGACCGAGACGAGCAACGGCCCGGCCGCTCCGTCGCCGAAGATGCTCGTGAAGCCGTAGGAGGCGGCGCCGATGGCGGCGGCGGCGGGAAGCGTCAGGAACCAGGCGACGACGAGGTTCCCCGCGACGCCCCAGCGCACCGCCGAGACGCGCTTGCCGGCGCCCGCCCCCATGACGCCGCCGGCGATCACCTGCGTGGTCGACAGCGGGTAGCCGAAGTGCGAGGAGGCGAGGATCACGGCCGCTCCAGCTCCCTGCGCGGAGAATCCCTGGGCGGCGTCCATCTTGATGATCTTGGTGCCCATGGTGCGGATGATCCGCCACCCCCCGGTGTAGGTGCCGAGCGCGATTGCCGTCGCCGAGGTGACGATCACCCATGTCGGGACCTCGAAGCCCGTCGACGGGAGGTTCCCGTTGGCGATCAGCGCCAGCGTGATCACGCCCATCGTCTTCTGCGCGTCGTTGGTGCCGTGTGCGAGCGCGAGCAGGCCGCCGGAGGCGATCTGCCCCAGCCGGAACCCCCGCGACGCTGATCCCGGGCGCAATCGCCAGCAGATCCGGTAGGCGACGAGGATGGCGAGAACGCCGATGATGAAGGCGATGATCGGCGCCAGGATCGCCGGGATGATGACCTTGCCGAGCACACCCTCCCCGATCACCGCCGAGGAGCCGACCGCCGCGAACGACGCCCCGATCATGCCGCCGATCAGCGCGTGGGAGGAGCTCGACGGGATTCCGAAGTACCAGGTGATCAGGTTCCACGCGATCGCGCCGACGAGCCCGGCGAAGATCACGGTCGGCGTGATCGCGGTCGCCTGGACGACGTCCTTGGCGACGGTCGCCGCCACCTCGATCGAGATGAACGCGCCCGCGAAGTTGAGGATCGCGGCCATCCCGACCGCCACCCTCGGGGTCAGCGCGTGGGTGGAGATCGACGTCGCGACGACGTTCGCGGTGTCGTGGAAGCCGTTGGTGAAATCGAACGCGAGCGCCGTCAGGATGACGATCACGAGGACGACGTCGCCGTCCATGTTCAGATCCTCCGCCGGAGCCGCGTCGACACGTCAGCCCCGGTCCACCTAGGCGTTCTTGATCGCAACGCCCTCGATGATGTGCGCCGCGGTCTCGGTTGCGTCGATCGCCTTCTCGAGTACGGCGAAGATGTCCTTCCAGCGGATCACGACCATCGGATCGATGCCGTTGGCGAACAGCGAGGCGACCGCGTCGCGAGAGATCCGGTCGCCGTCGTTCTCGAGCCGGTGGATCTCGATCAGATGCCGGTCGAGGTCCTTGAAGCCGCGCAGCCCGTTGAGCGCCTCCTGCAGCTCCGCGCAGCACCCCACCAGCACCTCTGCGAGCGCCAAAGACTGCTGCATCGGGGCCTCGATCTGGTAGAGCCCGAGGAAGTCACCGGCCTCCTCGATGTAGTCGACGACGTCGTCGACCTGCGTCGCGAGCCCGTAGATGTCCTCGCGGTCGAAGGGCGTGACGAACGTCGAGTTGAGGCGGTGGATGATGTCGTGGGTGATCCGGTCGCCCTCCTGCTCGGACTTGAGGATCTCCCGGTTCAGCCCCTCGCTGCCGTCGGGCCAGTTCTCGAGCATCTCCCGCAGCAGCTCCGCCGCGCGCAGGGCATTGCGGCCCGACTCGGCGAGCAGGTCGAAGAAGACGCGGTCCTTGGGTGCGAAGGAGAGACCGACCACGGGCGCAATATCGCAGCTTCGGGCGGCGCGGCGCCCTCAAGCCTCCAGGTACCGCTCGACCTCGGCCGCGAGCCGCTCGGCGGCGCGGCCATCCCAGAGCGGCGGCGGCTCCGACGAGCCCTCGCCTCGCTGCGCGATAAGCGCCGGGATCTCGGCGATGCGGGCCGGATCGAGACCGAGCAGCACGTTGGTCCCGGCGTCGATCGTGATCGGGCGTTCGGTGTTGTCGCGAAGCGTGAAGCAGGGCACCCCGAGATAGGAGGTCTCCTCCTGGATTCCGCCGGAGTCGGTCAGCACTGCGCGGGCGTCGGCCTCCAGCGAGAGGAAGTCCAGGTAGCCGACCGGCTCGGCGAGGTGCAACCCGGCCGGCAGCTCGGCGGCGGCATCGCCAAGCCGCGCGCGGGTCCGCGGATGGACCGGGAAGAGGACGGGCATCTCCGCGGCGATCGCGCTGAGCTCGGTGATCGCGGACCCGAGCAGGTCGCCGTCGACGAGCGCCGGACGGTGCAGAGTCACCAGCAGGTAGGAGCCGGGCTCCAGCCCGTGCTCGCGGCATGCGTGGCGCTCCCGGAAGCGGTCCTGCAGGGCGACGAGCGAGTCGATCATCGTGTTGCCGACGAGCTTCACGCGCTCGCCGCTGATGCCCTCGCGCTCGAGGTTGGTGAGCGCCTCGGGCGAGTGCGTGAACAGGAGGTCGGAGACCTGGTCGGTGAGCACCCGGTTGACCTCCTCCGGCATCGTCCGGTCGAAGGAGCGCAGCCCGGATTCGACGTGCGCGATCGGGACCTGCATGTGAGCGCAGGCCAGCGCCGCGGCAAGCGTCGAGTTGACGTCGCCCGGCACGATCACCAGGTCGGGATCCTCGGCCTCGATCACCGGAGCGATCGCGGTCAGGACCTTCGCGAGCATCTCCGCGTGCGTTCCCGAGCCGACGCCGAGCATGTGGTCGGGAACCGGCACTCCGAGCTCCTCGAGGAACACCTCCGACATCATCCGGTCGTAGTGCTGGCCCGTGTGGACGAGCGCGTGCCTGCCGTCGGGATCGAGCTCGCGCAGAGCGGCAACGACCGGCGCCATCTTGACGAAGTTCGGGCGCGTGCCGACGACGTGGAGAAGCCGCATACCACCCACCTCGCTCAGCCCGCCGTCAGGCGAGTGCGTCGATCCGTGCCGCGAGGTCGAAGTCGGCGGCGGTCAGACCGCCCTCGGAGTGGGTGGTGATCCGCACGGTGACGGTCGCCCAGGAGATCTCGAGGTCGGGGTGATGGCCCAGGTCCTCGGCCGGGCCGACGATCGCGTCGGCGAACCCGACGGAGCCGACGAAGTCACCGCGGTCGAACTCGCGGACGATCGCCTCGCCCTCGCGGCGCCACTCCCCCAGCTCGCCCAGCCGCCGCTCGATCTCCGTCTCCGCCAAGGCCATGTGCGCGATCCGTTATACCGCCCGGGATGCGGATCGCGAGCCTCGTCCCCTCCGCCACCGAGCTGCTCTTCAGCCTCGGCCTCGGCGCCGACGTCGTCGCCGTCACCCACGAATGCGACTGGCCGCCGGGACCGGAGGGCGTCGAGGGCATCCCGCGGCTGACCCGCACCATGATCCCGCCCGGGCTCGAACCGGCCGAGATCGACGCCGCCGTACGCGAACGCATCGGCGCAGGGCTGTCCCTCTACGAGCTCGACGCCGACGCCCTCGCGGAGCTCGATCCCGAGCTGATCGTCACCCAGCAGGTCTGCGAGGTGTGCGCGGTCTCCGGCGACGATGTCCGCGCGATCTCCGCGGAGCTCCCGAGCCGGCCATCCGTGATCTCGCTGGATCCCTCGACCCTCGCGGATGTCCTTGACGACTGCCCGCGCCTCGGCCAGGCGGCGGGAGTCGCCGCGCGAGGGGCTGAGCTGCGCTCCGAGCTCACCGCGCGCATCGAGGCGGTGCGGACGGCGACCGCCGCCGCCGAACCCGTTCGCGTGCTCGCCCTCGAGTGGCTGGACCCGCCCTTCTGCGGCGGCCACTGGGTCCCGGAGATGATCGCGGCGGCCGGCGGCATCGACGCGCTCGGCACCGAGCCGGGAGCCCGCTCGCGCGATCTCAGCTGGGAGGAGGTCGGCGCGAGCGATCCCGACTTCATCGTCGTCATGCCCTGCGGCTTCTACGTGACCGAGGCCGAGGTCGAGGCGCGACGACACATCGATCGCCTGGAGGCCCTCGGCGCGCGGGAGATCCACGCCGTCGACGCGGCCTCGTCCTACTCGCGGCCGGGCCCGCGCCTCGCCGATGGCGTCGAGCTGCTCGGCCACCTGCTCCACCCGGAGCTGGTCGGCGAGCCCGGCGGCCTCGAGTCCAGGCGGATCGCCTGAGCCCGAGGCCGCCGGGGTCGGGTTCAGCTGGAGCTGCCCGCTCCCCCTGAGCCGCTGGAGCCGCCGGAGCCGCTGCCACCGCCGGAGCTGCCGCCGCCGGGGCTCGGGAGCGCACCGGGGGGCATACCGCCCTCGGGCATCTCGCCGCCGGTCGGGGGCACGCCGCCGGAGCCGGGCGGGCCGTAGCCGCCGCTGGGACCCTCTGGCATTCCCTGGCTCCCGCCACCGAACCCCTGCTGGCCGAACGCCCCGCTGGGAGCGCCCGGGGGCCCGCCGTGATCGTCACCGGCCGTCGAACGGCCGATCGCGAACGACGCTCCGGCGATGACGAGCGCCACCACCACGGCGCCGACGATGGCCATCAGCCGGCTGACGGTGAACGTGTAGGTGCGGGGCTCGCGCGGGATCTCCTCGGTTGCCTCTTCCATGACTTCCTTCCTCTAGTTGGTGCCCATGGAGGATGTGGCGCGCACCTGAGCGGAGCATCTGCGGTTGCTGAGATTTCGCTGAGCTTCGCGGGCCGGACCGCGGGCCGGCTAGAAGCCGATGCCCGCGGTCGCGACGACGACCGCGGCGACGAAGCAGACGACCCCGAGCGCCGCCATCGAGGCGAGCTCGGCGTAGAGGGTCTCCCGGCCGGCCATGCGCCGCTCGGCCACGACGACGAGGAGGCCGCCGAGGAAGCCGCCCACCAGGCCTCCGAGATGGCCGCCGATGCTGATCCCGGAGACGCTGAAGGTGAAGACGAGGTTGATGACGAGCCAGAATCCGAGCGTCTGCACGACCTGATCGAAGCCGCGCTGGCGGGCGATCAGGATCGTCGCCAGGAAGAGCCCGTAGACGGCGCCAGAGGCGCCGATCGTGAACGTCGAGGGATCGCTGAGAAGCAGCGCACCGACCGAGCCCGCGAGCAGCGAGACGAGGTAGACGGCGACGAACCGGGCCGTCCCGATCGCCGGCTCGAGCACCTGCCCGAGGATGTAGAGGGCGAACATGTTGAGGCCCAGGTGGATGATCCCCTGGTGCAGGAAGCCGGAGGTGATGACCCGCCACCACTCGCCGCCGTCGGACTCGATGACGACCCCACCCCCGGCGCAGAAGCCGCCGTCGCCGATCGCGTTGCCGCAGAGGGCGCCGTCGGCGAACACCTGCCCGCCGGTCGAACCGACCCCGCCTGAGCCCCCCAGGACCTCGAGCAGGAACACGACGACGTTGATGGCGATCAGGACGACCGTTGCCCTTGCGGTACCCGCGCCCGTCGCGCCGTAGTTGACCTGCTTGACCTGCGTCTTCTCGCCCGCGCACTCGGGGCAGCGCATGCCGACCGATGTCGGCGTCATGCAGTCCGGGCAGATCGGGCGGCCACAGCGCGAGCAGGCGACGCCGGTCTCGCGGTCGGGGTGTCGGTAGCAGGTGCTCGTAGGCATCGCGGCAGCCTAGAACACGCGCTGAAGCGGCCCCCCGGGGTCCACCGAAGCCGCCCTCAGGGGACTCAGTCGAGTCGCGCCGTCATCACCGGCGCCTCGCTGGGCGTCTCGCTTCCACCGCTTGGCTCGCGCGTGATCATCACCGCCTCCGCGCCCTCGAGCCCCGAGGGGATCGCGACCACGCCGCTCCCGTCCCCGGCGACCACGAACGTCGAGGAGGGATGTACCCCTCCATCCTCGTCCTGGATCCACGCCTGGTAGACGTCGCTGCCCTCGGTCGGCGGCATGCCGCTGACCCGCAGAGAGCCGTGGTCGCCCTCCACCTCGAGCGAGCCCGACGAGGAGCTCATGCCCTTCGCGGCCTGCGCGGTGAAGGTCTGCGCCGGTGCGCCGTCACCGTCGTTCGTCGCGCCGGTGTCGTGGAGCTGGTAGCCGACGACCCCCGCAACGAGCAGCAGGGTCACGGCGAGCCCGGCGAGCGCCGGGCGGGAGCGGAAGATGCCCGATGCGCGTGAGGGACCTGCGTGGCCGGTCCCACCGAAGGGCAGGCGGAAGCGCGGCCGCCGCCGAGGTGCAGGAGCTGTCTCGGGCTCGGTGGGCTCGCCCTCCCCACGGGGCACGGCGGCCTCCTCGTCGACGACGGCGAGTAGCCGCTCGCGTAGGGCCGGCGGCGCCGGCCGCTGCTCGATGTCGTGGGGGATCTGATCGACGGCGGGCGCCAACCAGAGAAGCTGCTCGCGGCACGCCTCGCACTCCGCGAGGTGAGACTCGAGGATCGCCGCCTCGCGAGCGGGAAGCGCATCGAGCGCGTAGGCGGCGATGTCGTCCTGCCAACGCTCGCGATGTCCCACTGCTTCGCTCACATTCCCTCCAATGCCGTCTCCGGCACGATCGCCTCCGCAAGCTGGACCCTGATCTTCTCGAGACCGAGCCGCATCCGTCCCTTGACGGTGCCGAGCGGCATGCCGAGCATGTCGGCGATCTCGGAGTGGCTGAAGCCGCCGAAGTAGGCGAGGCGGATCACCTGGGACTGGTCCTCGGGCAGGGCCCCGAGTGCCCCCTGCAGCTCACGGGCGGTCTCTCGCCGCAGCGCCTCCGCGTCGGTGCGCTCCTCAGCCGCCCTCGCCTCGAGGAGCGTCTCGTCGTCGTGATCGAGCTTCGGCGCGTTCCCCGAACCGCGGCGCAGCGCGTCGATGGCGCGATTGCGGACGACGCTGAGGACCCAGGAGCGGACGCTGCCGCGGGCGCGGTCGTAGCGGGCGTTGCTGCGCCAGATCGACAGGAACGCCTCCTGGGCGACATCCTCGGCACCGATCCGGTCGCCGACGATCCGGTAGGCCAGCGAGTAGGCGGCGCCCCCATGGCGGTCGTAGAGGACCTCGAAGGCGGCCGCCACCTTGGCGTCGACCTCCGTCATCAGCTCCTCGTCGGCGAGCCTCTCGAGGCGCGCCGGATCTGTCTCGACACTTCTGCCCATCGGTTCCACATACGTTTACCCTGCCGAGTCGGATCAGCAACGGGGCACGGGATCTTGGTCGCAAGCGTGGAGAGCAACGAGGACGGTGGGAGGCCGGCGTCGAAGGGCGCCGCGAAGAAGCGTGGAGCCGCCCGCCGGCCGGCGCCGCGCTCCGCACGGCCTCGCGGGGAGAAGCGGCGGGACGGTCCCGGCCCCGCCCGGCTGTACGCGCTGCTCGCCGGGGCTTTTCTGGCGCTGCTGGGCGTGCTCGGGTTCTTCTACGACGCGACGTTCGGGACCGGTGACACGCTCACGAGCGATGACCTGGCCGGCATCCTCATGGTCAACGGCTGGCGGAACGTCGTCTACCTCGTCACCGGCCTGCTGGCCCTCGGGCTCGCCGCACGGTGGCCGCGGCGGACGGCCCTCGGTCTGGGCTCTTCTACCTCGTCTTCGCGATCTGGGGCTTCGCCGAGACCGAGCGCGGGATCGGCGACCTGCTCGACGCGATCCCCCTCGGCGACGACGACAACGTCCTGCACCTGATCCTCGGTGTCCTCGGGCTCGGGGCGGCGCTCGTCGACGGTCCCCTGCCCCGGCTCCCCGAGCGGGCGAAGCCGCGTAAGCCGAAGGCGCTGAAGGCCCGCCCGAAACCAGCCTCGAGCGAGGGGGCGAAGGGCGGATCCGAACCGGCGGGCAAGCCCAAAGCCCGCCCGAAGCCGAAGCCGGAGCCCGAGGCCGAGGCCGACGGCGACAAGCCGGCGAAGAAGCGCGAGCTCCCGAGACCGCGCCCGGCGGGAACGCCGCGCCCGTCCTCCTCGTCCTGAGGCGCGCGCCGGACGCGTAGGTCAGGGTGGAGGCGCGCTCAGAGGCGCGCGCGGATCTCGCGGCCGACACCGCGCAGGCCCTCGCCGCGGCGGCGGCGGCGGACCTCGATCACGACCAGCGCCGTGCCAGCGACCGTGCCCGCGGCGGCCGCGGCGATCGGGCGCACCCAGTTGCGCGGATCGCGCAGCGCCTCGCGCTCGGAGTCGGAGAGCTCGTCGGCGAACCAGGAGAGCTCACCGGCGGCTGCGTCTGTGATCTCGCGAAGGGTCGTCTCCACCCTGCCGCCGAGGCGCTCGGGCGGCTCGATCGGGCGCAGCGCGTCCGCGAGCATGCCCTCGAGGTCGATCGGGTCGGGCCGTTCACTCACCGTCGGGCTCCCCGGAGTCGAGCTGCTCCTGAAGCTGCTTGATCGAACGATGGATGAGCACCTTCGTCGCCCCGTCGGTCTTGCCGAGCGCGCGAGCGATCTCGCGGTTCGACATGCCCAGCGAGAAGCGCATGATCAGCGCCTCGCGGCGGTCGTCGGAGAGCGTCTCCAGCCCCGCCATCACCTCGCGCATCCGCTCCCGGCCCTCGACGACCCGCTCGGTCCCGTGCGGGTGCTGCACCGGCTCGACGTGATCGAGCGCCGCGACCGGCTTGCGAGAGCGATCGCGGTGGTAGTTGGCGGCGAGGTTGTGGGCGATGCGGATCAGCCAGGGGCGCAGCGGTCTGCCGTCGGACTCGCGCTGAGCCCGCTCGAAGTGCCGATAGGCCTGAAGGAAGGTCTGCTCGGTGAGGTCCTCGGCGTCGTGGTGGTTGCCGATCCGGTAGTAGCAGTAGGAGTACACGTCCCGCAGGTGGTCGCGGTAGAGGTCCTCGAAGGCCCGGTCCAGAGCGGCCTTCTCGGCTGCGCTCGGCGGCTTGCCGTTGGCCACCGGCGTCTCGGCGGATGTCTCGGGAGCGGTCTCCGTCACCCGCCAAGCGTAGTGCCGTCCCAGAAACCGGAAAGCTCACGCCGCGCTCCTGGCGCGCTCCGCCCGGCGCAGGTTCGCGACCCACTCGACGGCTGTGACCTCCCCCTCGATCAGCGAGGCGAGACCGAGAAGGCCACCCGCATCCACCCCGGCGCCGTCGACGGCGGCCGCGATCAACGGGACCGAATCGAGCCCTTCCGAGGCCTGGCCTATGCGCTCCGGGATCTGGGAGGCGGGGACGCCGCTGCCGAGCAGCTCGCCCGCGCGGCGGTTGCGGCTGCCGGGGGCGAGCACGGTCGCGGTGAGATCGCCGACGCCGGCCAGGCCGGAGAAGGTCTCGAGCTTGGCGCCGCGCATGGTCGCGTAGGCGACGCACTCCCGCCACACCTCGGCGGCGGCGATCCCGGCGGCGTTGAGCCCGTGGGGCTCGGCCGCGGCGGCGGCCAGCGAGGCGGCGTTCTTGGCGGCGCCCGCCATCTCGACACCGACGACATCGGGGGTGCGCTCGCAGATCAGACCGGCGCGGTCGAAGACGTCCCCGAGCTGGGCGCGGAGGTCCGCGTCGCGGGAGGCCAGCGCGAGCGCGGCCGTCCCTGAGGCGGCTTCCTTGGCGTGGGCGGGGCCGCCGAGGGCGGCGATCGCGCGGGTGCGGAGCCGCTCGTCGACGTACTCGCAGGGAAGCGTGCCGAGCGGCGGGACGAGGCCCTTCGACAGCAGCAGAACCGCGGTGCGCGCGCCGATCCGATCCGAGAGCGATCCGACCGCCTGCGGCAGCGAGGCCGAGGGCACGGCCAGGCAGACGAGGTCGAGGCCGCCGACCTCGATGTCGGCGGCGCGCTTGACCGAGATCGCGCTGCCGAGCGTGACGCCGGGCAGGTAGGAGCTCTCGCGACGGGCGTTGATCTCCTCGGCCTGCTCAGCGGTGCGGCAGCCGAGCTGCACCTCCACCCCGCCCCGGGCGAGCAGCACCGCGACGGCGGTCCCCCAGGAGCCGGCGCCGATCACCGCGGCCTTGCGCATGGGCGGCAGCCCGCCCAGCCACTCCCACTGAAGCTCGATGTTCGGCCAGATGCGGGAGGTGACGGAGGCGGCGAGCGAGGGCGAGGGGTTCTCCGTGCGCGGGAAGGTCATCGCCTTGCCCACGCGCAGCCGCACCTTGCGGGGGCGGATCTTCCAGCCGCGGCGAACGTCCTCGGAGCCGATCACCGCCACCGGCAGGACCGAAGCGCCGGACTCCAGCGCGAGGCGACCGACGCCGCGGTGCGGGACCGCGAGCGAGCCGCGCCGGATCCGGGTTCCCTCGGGGAAGATGCAGAGCGCGCCGCCACGGTCGAGGATCGCTCGCGAGGTCTCGAGCGTCGCACCGTCGGCCTCGCCGCGGCGAACCGGGTAGGCGCCCAGGCGGTTGAGGATCCAGCCCTGCCAGGCCTTCTCGAAGAGCTCGACCTTGGCGACGTAGTGCATCGGCCGCCGCCAGGGGAGCGTCGCGCCGAGGACGAACGGGTCGAGGAAGCTGCGGTGGTTGGCGGCGACGATCAGCGGCCCCTCGACCTTCGCGTGCTCGCGGCCGAGCCGTTCGAGCCGGAGCCAGATCAGGAAGGCCGGGACGAGGAAGAGCCGCGCGAGGAAGTAGATCGGCCAATTGACGCCCTTGGTTCGCGTGAACTCGTGGTAGCCGGCGATCCGCTCCTCGCCGATCCGCTCCGAGGCACCGGTCTTCGGCGCCTTGCGCGGCTTCTCGGCGTTGCCCTCGTGCGAGCCCGGCACGCCGGGCGCGGGCGCGGGCTTGTCTCCCTCGTCGGACACCGCGAAGCGGTACACGGTGTGGGAGGGGCAGTTACAGACGTCGCCCGGCGAACCCGCGGCCGCTTTCGGGTAGTTTGGATCGCGGTACTGGATCGACCAACGACTCACATGGGGGCCGCATGCGCACTCGTCTGACCTACGCGAACGTGATGGCCACGCTCGCCCTCTTCGTCGCCCTCGGCGGCGGCGCCTACGCGGCGGCGAAGATCAACGGCAGCTCGATCAAGAAGAACTCGATCCCGAGCAACCGGCTGAAGAAGAACCAGGCTGTGCCGCTGGCGGAGAACGCGGAGAACGTCGAGAGCCTGCACGTGAGCTCGCTGGGCAAGGGCGGCCACAAGGACAGGACCGAGTTGGCGTCCGGTGGGTCCGGCGGCAGCCTCGTGCAGATCCCGGACGGCCAGACGGCCACGATCCTCGAGAGCCCGCCGTTCACGATCAGCGCTTCCTGCCAGTACAGCCGCAGCAACGAGAACGACGGGACGAAGTGGTACCGCGTCACCGAGACCGCCACGTCGAGCGAGCCCGGCTGGAACTCCAGCTTCGACCCGACCGAGCAGCCCGCCGGCACGCCCGTCCAGCTCTTCTCCGTCGAGATCCCTGACGTCTCCCACAACGAGGGGCTCGAGAGTGGCCTGGCATCGCCGTGGCTGGCCGTCCCCTCACAGGGAATCGCCGTGACGATCTCGTCGCCGACGATCATCGCCCACGACGGCGTCTGCTCGTTCAACCAGTTCGCGATCGGCTGAACCGGGCCGTCCCTGACATCCAGCGGGCAGGCTGAGACCGACATTTCGGACTCAGGCTTCCGCCTGGCTGGCTGGTGGGTGCGACCCCGCCCCTGTCGCCACTTATCCTGACCCCGCGCCGGAGTAGCTCAGTTGGTAGAGCACGGAACTTGTAATTCCGAGGCCACCGGTTCGATCCCGGTCTCCGGCTTCAAGCTCGCTGCACGGCTGCGCCGCTACCGCGGGAGTTAAGTTGCCCCGATGCGGAACCTCGCGGTCTGCGTCGTCCTTGCCCTCGTTGCGCTGTCGCTGCCGGCGACGGCTACGGCGGTCGGGGCCGCTCCGAAGGGGTCCTCCTGCCACGTCGCCTCGCCCACCGGTGAGCGGACCATCGCGCTCACCGACCAGGGGGTCAGCCGGCCGTTCCTGCTCTTCGTCCCGCGCGGCTACCAACCGCGGAAACCGATGCCGCTGCTTCTCGACCTCCATTCGAGTGGCTCCAGCGGCGCCGCCCAACTGCAGGTAGGCGACATGGAGGACGCCGCTGACCGCCGCGGGTACGTGGTCGTCGCGCCGGATGGCGCCGTGTCCTACCCGGGGGGCGGCTACGCCTGGAACGTTCCCGGCGTCCCGCTGGTGAGCGGCTCCCCCGTCCCCGCCGGGACCCCCAACGACGAGGACTACCTGCTGCGGGTGATCAGGGCCGCGAAGCGCGCGGTCTGCATCGACCCCGACCGCGTGTACGCGACCGGCTACTCGGGTGGTGCGCGCATGGCGTCCGCCCTCGCCTGCGACCAAGCCGACGAGATCGCAGCGATCGCCCCGGTCGCCGGTCTGCGGGCAGGGGTTCCCGTCGAGTCCGCCGACGGTGCCTGGAGCCCCGGCCGCTCGACCTGCCGGCCGAGCCGGCCCGTGTCGGTCCTCGCGTTCCACGGCACGACCGACGAGGTCAATCCCTACGCCGGCAACGACGACCCGCGATGGGGCTATGGGGTCGAGCAGGCGCTCACCGCCTGGGCGCGCCTCGACCGCTGCAAGCGCGGTCCCTCCACCCGGGCGGTGAGCCCAACGGAGAGCCTGATCTCCTACCGCCGTTGCCGAGCCGGCGCCACCGTCGGCCTCTACCGGGCCGCCGGCACCGGCCACACCTGGCCCGGCAACGACCAGCCCGAGTTCGGCCCCACCGACATGTCGATCAGCGCCACGGAGGTCATGCTGCGGTTCTTCGCCCGACTGCGAGCGGGATGACTCCGGCGTCAGGGTCTGAGGCGGCTGAGGGTCGTCGGGAAGGCCCTGCGCCCGCGAGTAGGCTCCGGCCCATGGAGGCTGGTGCCGAGGAGCTGTCGATCGATGAGCTCTCCGCGCGCGTCGGGGTGACGCCGCGGAACATCCGCGCTTACCAGACGCAGGGGCTCCTCCCGCTCCCCGAGAAGCGGGGACGAAGCGGTGTCTACGGGCCCGACCACGTCACCCGGCTGGAGATGATCCGCGACATGCGCGAGCAGGGGATCGGCCTGCCGGCGATCGAGCGCCTCACCGCGTGGGGCGAGGGGATGGCGCCGGAGGAGCTGCGGGCGGTCGCGGCGACGCTGCTCGGAGGGCTCGTCGACGAGGAGCCGCAGGTGTACGAGCAGAGCGACGTCTACGAGGTCTGGGGCGAGGACATCGAGATGGAGACGCTGGAGCGGGCGCAGCGCGCCGGGTTCTTCGAACCGCGTGAGGACGGCACCGTGCTGGTCCGCAGCCCGACGCTGCGGGCGCACGGGATGCAGCTGCGGACCATGGGCGGCACATTCGAGGACGCGGTCGAGCTGACCGAGGTGCTGCGCGAGCACCTCGAGGCGATAGCAGCGGCGTTCAACGAGCTCTTCGTCGAGCGGATCACCGAGCAGGTGCTCGAGGACTCGGGGCCCGATCCGGACGGAGCCGAGGCGCTGAAGCGGGTCGCGCAGGCGCTGGAGCTGGCCAAGCCGATGGCGACCTCCGCGGTCAACGCCGCGTTCCGGATCGTGCTCCAGGACCAGATCGAACGGACGATCGAGTCCGGCTTCGCCGAGCACGTCGAAGCGCTCGGGAACTCCTCCGGCGAGTAGCGCCGCAGGAGCCCCCTAAGCCAGCTTGCGCTTCACCACGACCCGGCCGCCGTGCTTGGGCACGAGCGTCACGTTGCGATGGATCTCGCGCTCCGGCTCGGGATCGGCGTAGGTGAGGTCGCTGCGACGGACGATCGTCTCGAGGACGATCTTCTGCTCGGCCATCGCCAGCGATGCCCCGAGGCAACGCCGGGTGCCGCCGCCGAACGGGATCCAGGAGTAGGTCCCGGGCTTGACGCCGAGGAAGCGCTCCGGGAGGAACTCGTATGGGCGCGGGTAGAGGTCGGCGCGATGGTGCATCGTGACGATGCACGCGGAGACGATCGTGTCGGCCGGCACCACGTACTCGCCGATCCGCCAGTCGGTCTGCACCCGGCGGCCGACGAGCGGGACGACCGGGCGGACCCGCATGCCCTCGTGAATCGTCGCCTCGACCCACTCGTCGCCGCGGTCGCCGCCGCGAACCGCGTCGCGCAACGCCGCGTAGGCGTCCGGGAAGCGAACGAGCCGCTCGAAGGTCCAGGCGAGGGAGTTGGCGGTCGTCTCGTGGCCGGCGAGCACCAGCGAGACGAGCTCGTCGCGGAGCTCCTCGTCGCTGAGGTGGTGGCCCTCGTCGTCGGTGGCGGCCATGAGGATCGAGAGGACGTCGTTGCCCTGCTCGGCGGCGGGGATCTCACGACGCTCGGCGATCACCCGGTAGAAGCTCTTGTCCAGCCGGTCCATGACGGCCTTGACCGGGCCGTGGGGCTCCATCTTCCCCTGGTGGTACAGCTCGACGATGCGCCAGATCGGGCGCTCCGAGAGCGACAGGAAGAAGCGCGTCTCGTCGCGCAACGAGCGCTCGGCGGTACCGGGAGCGGGCTCACCCTCGATCCCGAAGATGCCGGTCATGATCACCTGCAGGGTCACCGCCTGCATGCGCTTGGCGAGCGGGAACTCGTCGCCGGGGCGCCAGGTGTCGACCTCGCGCTCGGCGACCTCGCGGATCTGCCGCGTGTAGTCGGCGATCGCCTCACCGTGGAACGGCGGCAGCAGCAGCTTGCGCTGGCGCATGTGCCGGGCGCCGTTGGAGGTCAGGATCGAGTTCGGACCGACGATCGGCCGCAACGGGGACTCGGCCGTCGCCGACGGGACGATGTCCGGCTTGGCGGTGAACAGGGCCTTTGCGTTGTCGGGATGGCTGCTGAAGACGAACGCGATGTCGCGGGCCGGCACCCGGAAGCTGAATGTCTCGCCGAGAAGCCGGTCGGCCTTGGTCAGGAGGGCGAGTGGCCGAGCGCCGAACTGAAGCGCCTGCCGAAACGGCGTCAGCGGCAGTGAATCCGGCATGCGATGGGGCGCCGAGCCGACCTCGATCGGGCCCGCCTCCAGCGGCGGCGCCTCCCCGAGCAGTGGGTTGGAGGCGGGGACGGACGGAGCGGTGGCGGGGGTCTCGGTGGCGGCCATGGCGGCGATCATAGACGCTTACAGAAGAAATGTCACGGTGCTAGGGTCCCACTTCATGAGCAGCTCGAACAAGCCACCCAAGGTTCCGCTCGCAGGCCGCACCGCGGTGATCACCGGCGCCGCCTCCGGCATCGGCCGGGCGGTTGCGATCCGGCTGGCCGGGATGGGCTGTCCCCTCGCCCTCGCCGACCAGAACGGCGAGGGGCTCGAGGAGACCGCCGACCTCGTCGCCGTGCCCGTCACCACCAGGCGGATCGACGTCCGCGATCGCGGGGCGATGATGGCGTGGGCCGCCGAGATCGCCGAGTGGGCGCCGGCGCCGATCGGGCTCGTGTTCAACAACGCCGGGGTGACGGCGATCCAGAGCATCGCCGAGGGCTCGCCCGAGGACGACGAGTGGGTCACGGAGATCAACTTCGGCGGGGTGGTCAACGGCGTCCGCGCCTTCCTGCCGATCCTCCTCGCGCAGGACTCGGGGGCGATCGTCAACACCTCGAGCGTCTTCGGCCTCGTCGGGATCCCCAACCAGAGCGCCTACTGCGCCTCGAAGTTCGCAGTCCGCGGCTACACCGACTCGCTGCGGCAGGAGCTACGCGAGACGGGAGTCAGCGCCGCCACGGTCCACCCGGGAGGCATCAAGACGAACATCGTCGCCAACGCCCGCTTCCACTCCGACCCCCGCGGGCGGTTCGAGACCAAGGACGAGATGGCGACGAACTTCACCGAGATCGCCCAGACGACCCCCGAGCGCGCGGCCGAGGTGATCGTCGACGGCGTCGAGCGCGGGCGTGCGCGGATCCTGATCGGCGCCGACGCCAGGATGTTCGACTTCCTGGCGCGGGTCGCTCCCAGTCGCTACTACGACATCCTCGACCGAGGGCAGACGCTGATCGAGCGCGCGCAGGAGCGCCGCCGGGCGCGCGGCTGAGCCCTACTGGCCCTACTGGCCCTACTGGCCCTACTGGGGCTACTCCTTCTCCCCCTCGTCGCCCTCTCGGCGCGGCGCCCCTCTCAGCTCGGGCGCTCGCGCGACGGCGCTCAGGGTCGGGGAGATCAGATGCTCGGCGTCGACCGGGAGGCGGACCTCGACCTCGATCGCGCCACCGCCGGAGCCGATCCTGTGGATGTTCTCGTCGAGCTCCCGCAGGAGCAGGAGCATGTCCGAGTTGGTTGCGAAGCAGAGCGCCGTGAAGTGGTCGATCCCGTGCTGCTCGGCGATCACGACCAGCCTGCGGAGCAGCAGGGTCCCGACGCCGCGATGCTGCCACTCGTCGCCGACCGTGACGGCCACCTCGGCTGCGGCCGGCCTGTCAGTGTGCCGGAAGTAGCGGGCGACGCCGACGATCGCCCCGGCGTCGTCCAGCGCGATCAGCGCTTCCCGGTCCTGGTGATCGAGCTCGGTGAGCCGGGTCAGATCCGCCTCCGAGAGCTCCTTCATCGAGTGCATGAAGCGCCGGTAGCGGGACTCGTCGCTGAGGTCGTGGACGAACTGCTTGAGCCCCTCGCGGTCGGAGGGCTGAATCGGGCGCACCGAGAGCTCGGTGCCGTCTCGGCTCAGCACGCGCTCGGATCCTTCCTTCATCGGTCCACCTTGCCACGTCGCGACTCCCGGGATCGCCGCGACATCGTCCGCTCGTCGCAGGCTGCGAATAGGATCTCGCGACTCTGACCGCCCTCGAGGACTTCGCAGCCGCCCGCGAGCTCGGATTCAGCCCCGAGGGTCGGGTCAGGGCGGCGACCCACTCCCTCGCCGGCACCGGAGCGGGTGCCGGCGGCGTCGTCAGCGGTGAGCTCGGC
>JAXLSW010000032.1:0-26161 GCA_046330415.1 Solirubrobacterales bacterium
GTCGTCAGCGGTGAGCTCGGCCCCGGGCTGGAGGGTCAGCTCTTCGCGGTTCCGCCGGGCGAGCGGAGCGACGGATTCACGGCTGTCCTGGCCGCCGTTCCCGAGACCAGGGCCTACTCGGTGACGATCGCCTGCCGGCGAAGCGGCGCCCCCACCCCGGTCAGCTACCCCAAGGAGCGTTGGGAGCCGGTGCGGCTGGAGAGCGCCGCCTTCGAGCGCGAGTTCGACCTTCTCGTTCTCTCGGGCCAGGACCGGGGATGGACCTACGAGCTCTTCTCCCCCTCCCTGATCGCGTGGCTCACCGACCGTGCCCCCGCCGATCTCGCCTTCGAGCTGAACGAGGGCTGGCTGTGCGTCATGCGACCCGGTGAACCCGGCGATCCGGACGCCATCGAGGCGCTGTGCGGCGCGGCGGCTCACCTGGCCGGGCGGCTGCGCGAGGAGGCGCTCGAGGAGGAGGACGATCCCGACCTGCTCACGTTCGCCGCCAACACCAAGCGAATGGACGACGCCATCGCCAAGGTCGACTGGGAGCGCCCGCCGGCGAGCGCCGCCGAGGCGATCGCCGCCTACCGCCGCGTCGCCTCCCGCAACCCCGCCGTCCTGCTGGCCGCGCTGCTCGGCTCCCTCGTCGGGCTCGCGCTCGGCGGCGGTGTCGGGTTCCTGCTCGGCGGGGTCCTGGGCGTCGTCCCCGGCGTAGTGATCGGCGCCATCGGCGGCTGGAAGGTCATCCGTGAGATCGGAACCGAGAAACGCCGTTTCGAGGGCTCGATCTCATACGTGTGGGCCGGGGTGAACGCCTTCAACCGCGAGTACGCGACCTCGCGCGGCCTCGAGCGACAGCGAATCGCGCAGTTCCACCACGACAACCGAGACTTCCCGGTTCCTGGCGAGGCGCAGAGCGTGCAGCGTGGAGCCATCCCGGGGAGCGGGCTCGTCGGCTCCTACGTCATGGTCTCCGACTCCCCGGAGCTGCGGGCCGCGGGCGCCGTGTCGATGAGCGCCGCCGACGGGCGCCCGCTCTCCGCCGACGCGCTGGTGGCCGAGCTCCCGGCAGCGGCCGATCCCGCGGCAGTCGCGTCGCTCGATCTACCGGAGGGCTACAGCGCCGCGGCCTACGGCGCGAACAAGGTGGCCGTCTGGCACCCGATCGCGGGGAACATGGCCCGCACCGCGGCGGGCTGCGACGAGTTCCGCCAGGCCGCCGGCCGCGCGATCAGCTCGCTCGCCGGCGCCTGACGCCGCCGCGGACCCGAAGATCCGGAGCGTCGACCGGCCCTTCGACCGGCTCGCGGCGTACGACCGGGCGGAGAGCTCCGCTCGTGCGAACGATCGCGGCGTCTGGGGTCTCTGCGGCGGCTTCGAGAGCTGACCGGCCCGCCCGGCTAGGCGAGGAACGGCGCCAGGTCCCCGCAGAGCGCAAGCAGCGGCGGGGAGCCCGCCCAGGAGGCCGGCCCGGCGCTCCAGCGGCGGGGCTTCGACGATCCCTCACGGCCCTCGGCGAAGCGCGCCACGACACCGCGGCTGAGCCACTCGGGAGCGCTGTAGATGCGGTCCTCGTACATCCACCAGAATCGGCCCGCCGCCTCGCCGATGAAGGCCGGATGCCGGCCCTGCGACGCCTCGACCGCCTCACCGAGGCCAGGCGGCAGGTCGACGTCACCTCCGCCACCGACGACCAGCGTGTAGACGCGTTCGACCAGCCTGATGCCTCTGTGGCGCGGATCGGGGCTGGTCCGCTCGGCGCGGCGAAGTTCAGCTCTGGGTTCGTGACGAAGCACGTCGGTCCATCGGCGGGGATGGCGCTCAGCTGGAGGCCGCGTACGGATCCCTCGGCGAGCGATCGTCGGAGAGCGACTCGCGCGAGCTCTCGGTGAGCTGCTCGATCGCATCGGCCAGATGGATTCGGTCGATGTTGCGATCACCGCGTTCGACCCTGATCCGGTGCGCCGCGAGGAGGACGTCCGCGTGCGTGTGGCCGGCCGGCGGGACGAAGCGGTAGCAGGCGAGCTCGATCAGCAACCCGAGTGGATCCTTGAAGTAGATCGAGTCCATGAAGCCGCGATCCTTGATCTCGCTGTGGTCGATGCCGCGCTCGTCGAGGCGCTCGACGGCCTGCGCGAACGTGGCCTCCGAGACGGCGAACGCGAGGTGGTGGACGCAACCGGGATCCATCGGGGTCCGGTCCGGGGTTCCCTCGCGATCCTCGTTGGTGAACACGGTGATCAGCCGCCCGTCGCCGGGATCGAAGTAGAGATGGCTCTCGTCGGCGTTGTCGAGGTTGGGCTGCTCGAAGACGAACGGCATGCCGAGCACGCCCTCCCAGAAGTCGATCGACGTCTGCCGGTCGGCTCCGGTCAGGGTGATGTGGTGGACGGCCTGGCTCTGGAGCTTGCGCATCGGCGCAGCGTAGCCAAGCGGCGGCGGCTGATCGATCCGGCGCGCGGCGCTCAGGCGGTGGCGTGCTGCCCGCGCGGCATGCGCGGACGAGGACGCTGGGCGGAGAGCATCTGGCGCTCCCGCTCGAGTTCCTTCTCGCGCTCGGCGAGCCTCAGCACCGCAGCGCGGCTGAGCCGGTCCGGGGTGCTGTAGACGCGGTCGCGAAAGAGCCACCAGTAGCGATCCGCGGCGCGGCCCATCGGCTGCGGCCGCGACTGCTGACCGGCGGCGATCGCCTCGCCGAAGCCCCGGGAGAGCTCGACGTTCGGCACGCCGGTGCCGGTCGACAGGAAGTAGGTCCGCTCGACGAAGTTGATCCCACGGTGGCGGGGGTCGGGTCGCGTGGCCTCGGTGGTCAGGAAACTGGCATTGGGCTCGCTGCGGAACATGCGGCCCTATCGGCCCGCGAACGGCCGACATGAGGGCCAGCCCCCAGATCTGGCCAAGGACTGGACACCGGGTGCCCGCAAACGGCGAGGCCGGGCGGTTGCGCCCGGCCTGTACCGCGTTGGCAAGCCGTTTCGGGGTGGCGCCTCGCGACGCCGGCCCGAGCCGTCTGAGAGCCCCTAGTTGAGGACCTCGCGGGTCTGCAGGTGGATCGTCACCTTGCGCTTGACGCGCTGCAGGGCGTTATCGACGGTCTTGGTGTCGCAGGCCAGGCGGTCGGCGATCTCCTCGTAGGAGCGGCCGTCGAGGTAGCACGTCAGCACCTCGCTCTCCAGCTCCGAGAGCACCGACGTCAGGCAATCGACGAGGCTCCCCAGCTCCTCGGTGGAGATCACCTTCGTCGCCGGGTCCTCGGTCCGAGGTCCAGGCAGGATCTCCTCCAGCGTGGACTCGCCGTCGCCGGCTGCCGTCGGGGTCGTCGCGAAGCTGATCGATTGGTTCAGCGGCGCATGCTTGTTGCGGCTCGCGGTCTTCACCGCGGTGATCATCTGGCGCGTGATGCAGAGCTCGGCGAAGTTGCGGAAGCTCGACTCACGGTCGGGGCGGAAGTCCCGGACCGCCTTGTAGAGGCCGACGAGCCCCTCCTGGATCAGATCCTCCGACTCTCCCCCGAGAAGGAAGTACGAGGAGGCCTTGAGCCGGACGAAGCCGCGGTAGCGGCGGACGATGCGGTCGTAGGCGACCGAGTCACCACGCTTGGCCTGCGCGACGAGGTAATGGTCGTTGAGCTCTCCCGGGGCCTCGCGCGTCCGCTTGCCGGACGCCGGAACCGTCGAGTACTCCTGGGTAACTGCTGCCACGTTGCTCTCCTCCATCGAGGGCCGTGGCGCCTTACCTCCCCAGGCGCGCCTTGAATATCGAACTCAGTTGAATTCCCGGTCGCGGTTTGGACGAGGCTCGAACCTGAACCTTTACTTCACCGTTACCTTCGCTGCGCGGCAGTCTATCCACGCGCGGAGTTCTGTCAACCCAGAAGTTGCACGTTGTGCAAGATGGCTTGCAGGAGCGCCTTGGCGTCCGAGCATGCCGCTAGGGATGCTCGCCCCCCAGGAGCCAGTCCTGGAGCCGATCAGGCGCCGGCTCGGGAGGCCGCGAACAGCAGCACGGCCGCGGCGGCGGAGACGTTCAGGGAGCCGACCCGACCGACCGTCGGGACCTTCACCAGGCCGTCGCAGGCTGATGCGACGCGCGGCCTGATCCCCGCCCCCTCCCCTCCCAGCACGAGAACAACCCTCCCGCTGAAGTCGAGGCTTCGGTAGGACGCTTGGGCCTTCTCGTCCGCCCCGTAGATCCATGCCCCCTGCTCGCGGGCCACCCCAAGCCAGTCCGCCAGGTTGCGCACCCTCGCAATCGGCAGATGCTCGACTGCACCGGCGGAGGCCTTCGCCACCGCAGCGGTGACCGCCGCCGACCGGCGCTCCGGGATGACGACGCCGGCCGCCCCCGCCGCCTCGGCGCTGCGGCAGATCGCCCCGAGGTTGTGCGGGTCCTGAACCTGGTCGAGGGCGACGACGAGGGCATCGGGCGAGCGCAGCAGCGAGCCAGGATCCGCGTAGGGGAAGGGATCGACCTCGGCGACCACGCCCTGGTGGTCGGGCGAGCCCGCGATCCGGGTCAGCTCAGCGGCGTCGGTGTCTTCGGCGGTCCAGACCCGGAGGACGCGGCGGCGCCCACGGCGGGCCTCGGCGACCGGGTTGCGACCGTAGACGACCTCGCGCCGCTGCTTCCCCGCCTGGCGCTTGGATTGCCCGGTCTGCCCGGATTGCCCGGGTTGCCTCGAGCGGGCGCGGCCCGCGGGCCGGCGCTCTCGCCCGCCGCTCATCGCTTTGGGATCAGCCGGGCGCCGCCGGCCTCGTCCCGCACATCGAAGCCCAGCGCGGCCAACTCGTCGCGGATCTCATCGGCGCGACCCCAATCGCGGCGCTCGCGCGCCTCACCGCGCTCGGTCAGCAGCGCGACCGCCTCCGGGGGCGCAGCCACTTCCTCCGTCGCGGCGAGGGATTCCAGGCCCAGCAGCCGCAACATCTCCCGCGCCGCTGCCCGCGCACCCGGCAGCTCCTCCGCGCGCGCCGCTGCGATCAGGGTCGAGAGCTCGGCGAGCGCCCGCGGGGTGTTGAAGTCATCGGCCAGCGCGTCCATGAAGGCGTCGAGCCGCTCGACGACCGCCGCAGCGGGCTCTACGCCCTCCTCGCCCCCTTCGCGGAAGAACTCGCGGATGCGCTGGTTGGCCGCCGCCGCCTGTCGCAGCTCATCCTCGCCGAAGACGATGGGCTGGCGGTAGTGGCCCGAGACGAGGAAGCGGACGACGGCCTCGGCTCCGAACGCCTCGATCGCCTCGCCGAGCAGGAAGATGTTGCCGAGCGACTTCGACATCTTCTGCTCGGGGCCGGCCTGAACCATCCCGTTGTGCATCCAGATCCGCGCCAGCGGACGCCCTCGCGCAGCCTCCGTCTGGGCGACCTCGTTCTCGTGATGGGGGAAGACGAGATCGGAGCCGCCGCCGTGGATCGAGAACTCGAGCCCGAGCAGCTCCTCGGCCATCGCCGAGCACTCGATGTGCCAACCGGGGCGCCCGCCCCCCCAGGGGCTGGGCCAGAACGTGTCCTCGCCCTCCTTGCGAGCCTTCCAGAGCGCGAAGTCGAGCGGAGCCTCCTTGAGGTCGACGCTGCCGGCCTCCTCGCCCTGGTCCATCTGCTCGGGGTCGCGGTTGGAGAGCGCGCCGTAGCGGTCGAAGCTGCGCACGCGGAAGTAGACGTCTCCACCCGACTCGTAGGCGTGACCGGAGTCGACCAGCGCCTCGATCAGGCCGACGATCGGCCCGATCGTCTCGGTCGCCTTCGGCTCGTGGTCGGGGCGCCCGACCCCGAGCGCGTCGGTGTCGGCGACGTAGGCGGCGATCATCTCCTCGGCGTGCTGGGAGGACGGCACGCCGCGCTCGGCGGCGGCCGCGTAGATCTTGTCGTTGACGTCGGTGACGTTGATCACGACCCGGACGTCGTAGCCCTCGCGGGTGAGGAACCGCCGGAGCAGGATCGGGATCACGTAGGGCCGGGCGTTGCCGATGTGGATCGGGCCATATGTGGTCGGACCGCAGGCGTAGATGCCGACGATCCCGTCGGCGTTGGGTTGAACCGGCCGTCTCTCGCCGCTCATCGTGTCCGTGATCAGGACGTCGCGCACGGCCGCGATGCTAGCCGTGGCGGGCGGCGTACACTGGGCCGCATGGCGGAGGCTGCGACGGGGAGCGCGGGAGTCGAAGGTCGCGGCGACGGCGACGGGTCGGCGCGCGGAACGTCGCGCCGCTCCGGCGGCGCATCCCGCTCCGGCGGAGGGGCTGGCGGGAGCGAGCGGCGCGATGACGGGCCCGACCCCCTCGGCTCGCTGCTCGGCGCCGCCTCGATGGCCCCGAAGCTGGCGGCGAACGCCGCCTCGGGGATCGCGAGACGGGCTCTGGCTCCGGTGGCGCGCAGCGTCAGCGGCCGCCTCGGCGCCGACCTCGACGACCGCGATCCCGACTACATCCGCGAGAATCTGCCGACCTCCTGGCTGATCTCGACCCTCTACTTCCGCGGTGAGGTCCGCCACCTCGACAACATCCCCGAGCACGGTCCGGTGCTGCTCGTGGGCAACCACTCGGGCGGCAACCTCACCCCCGACACGATCGTCTTCAACACCGCCTTCTGCACCTACTTCGGCGTCGAGCGCCCCTACTACCAACTCGCCCACAACCTGGTCCTCGCCTCTCCGGTGGGCCCGCTGCTTCGCAAGTACGGGACGGTGAGCGCCTCGCCCGAGCACGCTCGCGAGGCCCTGGAGGCTGGTGCCGCGGTGCTCGTCTACCCCGGCGGGGACTGGGAGGTCCATCGCCCTTCCTGGGATCGCCACAAGGTCGACTTCGCCGACCGCAAGGGCTTCATCCGCCTCGCCCAGGAGGCCGGGGTGCCGATCGTTCCCGTCGTCGCCGCCGGCGGCCAGGAGACAGCGCTCTTCCTCTCCAACGGAAGTTGGCTCGCCCGGCTGCTGGGAGTCGACCGGACCCTGCGGCTCAAGGTCCTGCCGATCTCCCTCGCGCTCCCGTGGATCATCAACGTCGGCGACTTCCTCAGCCACGTGCCGCTGCCGGCGAAGATCACGATCGAGGTCCTGCCGCCGATCGACATCGAAGAGCAGTTCGGCGCCGACCCTGACATCGACGACGTCTACGAGCACATCACGGGCGCGATGCAGGACACGCTGTCCGCGCTCGCCGCCGAGCGGCGGCTGCCGGTGATCGGCTGATGCGCGTCAACACGTCGATCGTCGCCAAGGCCTCCCGGGATGACGTCTGGGACCTGATCTCCGACCCCGACGCCTACCGCGAGTTCATGTCCGGGTTCACGCGCTGGGAGCTCGACGGCGACGGCGCCACCGACGCCGACCGGCGGATGCGGCTCGGCTCCCGCATCCGGATGCTGATCCATGTCGGCTCCGCACAGGTGGGTGGCCTGATCGAGGTCGTGGAGTGCAAGCGCGGCGCCGACATGGCGTGGTCATCGGTGACGGGAGTCGACCAGCGGGGACGCTGGCGGATCCGCGACGCGGGCGATGGCAAGGTCCGGGTCGAGCTCCGCTTCTCCTACGGCGTGGCGGGCGGCGGGATCTCCGGGCTCCTCGCCGAGCGGGTCGCCAAGCCGATCGTCTCCCGCCGGCTGCGCGCGAGCCTGCTGGCGCTGAAGAAGCTCGCCGAGCGCAACCGACTGCGACGTGAGGGGCGCGCACGCCGCGAGGCGGCCGGCGCCGCCGTCTAGCCCGGATGCCCGAAGGAGAGGTCCAGTCGGAGCGGGCGGTCGACGCCTACCGGGAGGAGAGCTTCCTGCTCGCCGTGCCCGAGAAGCGCTTCCTGCGCTGGCTCGCCGGCAAGCTCCCGCGCTGGATCCTGCCCGACGACATGACCGCGATCGGCGTCCTCGCCGCGCTTGCGATCGCCGCCGCCTACCAGCTGTCCAACGACGGGAACGCCTGGCTCTGGGTGGCGAGCGGGTTGCTCGTCGTGCAGTGGATCGGTGACTCGCTGGACGGGACCCTCGCCCGGGTGCGCGGGATCGAGCGGCCGACCTACGGTTACTACCTCGACCACCTCGTCGACGCGATCTCGACCGCCGCAATCGGCATCGGCCTCGGACTCAGCCCGTTCATGCTGCTCTCGACCGGGACGCTGATCGTCGTCGCTTACCTGATCCTCTCGATCAACGTCTACTTGGAGAGCTTCGCCTTCAACCGCTTCTCGATCGGCTACGGCAAGATCGGGCCGACCGAGATCAGGCTGATCCTGATCCTGCTGAACACCGCGTTGGCGCTCGAGCTCGGGCTCGACTTCAACCTCGTCGGCGTCGACCTCACCGTGTTCGACATCGTCGGGCTGGCGATCGCCGGCGTGATGACGGTGCTGCTGGCCGGGCGCGCCTTCCGGAACCTGCGCGAGCTCGCTCGCGCCGAGCCGGCGGCGCGACGGCGCTGACGCTCTGCGCTGCGGCTCAGGTGCTCGGGGGCGGCGCGTCCAGCGCGCCTTCCTCGCGCAGTCGCTGGACGATCTCGGTGACCGCGTAGGGAGCGATCCCGAGGTCGGTGGCGATCTTCTTCTCGCTCATCCCGCCGCGGATCCGCTCGAGGACGTCCTGCTTCCGCTTGGTGCTGGCAGCGCTGCTGTAGATCCCGTCGAGCTCGTTCATGACGGCGATTCTCCCGGACTCCGCCACCCTGCGCCGACTCCTTACGCTGGGCGCCCTCTAGCCGGTGCCCGAAGGAGGAGACGACGATGGAGAAGGTGTTCGAGATCTACATCAAGACGACCCCGGAGCAGCTCTGGGAGGCGATCGTCGACCCGGGGCTGCGGAGCCGCTACACGTTCGGCGTCGGCGTCGTCTCCGACTGGGAGCCGGGATCCGCCTACCGTGGCGAGGTCCCGACCCCGGAGGGGCCGCTCGTCATCAACGAGGGCGAGAACCTCGAGGTCGACCCGCCGCGCCGGCTCGTGCAGAGCTTCAACGCGACCTGGAGCGACGACGTCCGCGCCGAGGGAACCTCGCGAGTGACGTGGGAGATCGAGCGGATCGAGGACTCCTGCCGCCTCACCGTCACCCACGACCAGCTCCGCGAAGGCGCCAACGACGAGCTCTTCGGCGGCTGGCCGATGATCCTCTCCGGCCTGAAGACGCTGCTGGAGACCGGCGAGGACCTGACCACCCCGGGCTCGCTCATGTACAGCGGCCGCAGCGAGGGCTGGAGCTGACGCGCGAGCGCCGCTGTCGCCTCAGCGCCCGAGGGTGCGCAGGAACTCGCGGGCGCTGACCGGCAGCGGCGCGAGCAGCTCGCGCATCTCGGCGACCCCCGCCCGCAGGTCGGAGTCGCCGAACTCGATCAGCAGGGAGGTGTCCTGAAGCTCCGACAGAGCGCGATCGGCGTTCGCGGCGGCGACCACGGCGCGATCCACGAACGCGCGGGGACCCTGGGAGGCGACCCCGGCGTCAGGCTGCGGGAAGGCCCGGCGTTCCCGCCCGTTCTGCTCCGAGAAGCGCGAGTGAGCGCGCATGCCGCGGCCGAAGGCCCGCTGCACCGGCCCGTAGAGCGCCTCCTCGAGCCGATCGGCGGGTGCGGTCGTAAGCGCCTCGTAGGCGGCGCCGAGGCAGGCGAGCGCCAGGGCGGTGCGCTCGATGCCCGTCCCGAGCTCGTCGAGGATCTGCTCGACCGCTTCCTGCCTGGTGATCGCCACGCGCGCGAGCTTATGGGCTCACGCCGAACCGATGATCTACGCCCCGGGCGGAGGAGGGAGGGGGCGGCGGTACGCGGTCGGTGGGCCGGAGGCGCGGGAGGAACTGCGCCTCGATCCCGCTGGGAAACGCGCTCGCCGCCCGTTGCGGCGGGTGATCGCGACCAACTGCGATCGCGAACCCCGCGGCGAGCGCCTCGAAGCCGTTGGCGGCGAGCGAGCTTCGCCTGGAGGCGTACTGCGCGCTTTGGCCGTCGAGATCTCCGAGAAGGCGAAGCGGTCGAGGATGTTGGAGAGATCCACCGCCCACCAGACGTGTATCAGGGGCGCGACCGGCCGCTGCAGGAAGCCGGGATCGCGGTACGGCATGTCCGGGTCGCTGCCTCGGTAGATGTCGTTGGCGATCTCTTCGGCACCACGAGGTTGGCGAAGGGTACGAACCACCAGCCGACCGCCCAACCGGTGGTGTATCGGGGATGCGAGATCCCCATGGCAATCGCGTTCTTGTACGCCTGCTCCACCAGACCAGGAACGAGACCACCGAAGAGCAAGACCGACCAGTTGGACGAGGCCGATCGTCGACCCTGCGTCGACATCGCGCGCCTCCCCGATCGGCACGCTCTCCACGACGAGGCGGTCGGCGACCGGATCGAGTCGAGGTCGATGGCGACGGCGACCAGGTCGGCCACCGCGAAGCCCCAGAACGCGATCGCGCGTTCGCGCAGGCCGCGGCATCGCGCGCAGCAAGCTCGCGCGTGCGCGATCGTCGCCCCTTCCCCTGCCATGCCACGAGGTTATCGCGACCAAGGAGTCAGTGGCGGCGGACTCGCTCAACGTTCGAGCAGGACCTCGGCGTCGAACGCATCCTCCGGCAGCCCCCAGATCTGCTGTCGCTCGAGCGTGGGCGGTTGTCGCCCGACGAAAAGTGGCCGGGCACCTCGACGGCGCGGGGTAGGCCGCAGCCGGCGCACTCGACGATGTAGGGCTCGCGAACGAGCCCGCCGTTGCGAATCAGGCGGCCGCGGCATCGAAGGCGACGGTGTCGCCGGGCGCAGCAACGACCCGTTGATCAGGCGGATGCGCGCGTAGTCGCCCGCGCCACCGGGCAGGGGCCTCGGCGGATGAGGCGCATCGCGACGCTGCGGCTGATGCCCTGCGGACCCTGCAGGACGACGACGTCGACCTGCGGCGGCGAGCTCTCGTAGGCGCTCTCGTCGATCTCCACGGTCTCGTTGGGGGCGAGCGTGGGTCGCATCGACGGGCCTCGCGTCGGCAGTTCGTCCCCTGCCACAAGCAGCAGGGCGTCGCGCGCCGAGCAGGCGGGATGGCGATCACCGTCAGGGCGCGGTCGAGGGCGCGCTGGGAGGAGGCGGCGGTCTCAGCTCTGCGACGACTCGTCGTCGCTCTCTTCGGCGGCATCAGCGTCCTCGCCCGAGGTCCCCTCCTCCGCCTCGGCGAGCTTGCGCTTGAGGATCTTGCCGGTCGGGTTTCGCGGCAGCTCGTCCATGAACTCGACCTCGCGCGGCACCTTGTAGCGGGCGAGGTTGTCCTTGACGTGGGCTTTGACGGCGTCCTCGTCGAGCTCCTTGCCGGAGCTGGTCACCACGAAGGCCTTCAGTCGCTGGCCGAACTTCTCGTCCGCGACGCCGATCACCGCCGCCTCGTGGATCGCCTCGTGGTCGGAGAGCACGTCCTCGACCTCGCGCGGGAAGACGTTCTCGCCGCCGGAGACGATCATCTCGTCGTCACGACCGTCGATGAAGAGCCGGCCCTTCTCGTCGAAGTGGCCGACGTCGCCGGAGCTGAGCAGGCCGTCGACGATGTCCTTGCCGCCGCCCCCGGTATAGCCCTCGAAGGACATCTCGTTGCCGACGAAGATCCGTCCGGTCTCGCCGTGGGGAACCTCCCTGCCGTCGTCGCCGAGCAGCTTCACGATGGTCCCGTGCGGGACCATGCCGGCGGTGCCCGGCGCATCGCGGATGTCCTCAGGCGTCGCGATCGATGCCCAGGCGACCTCGGTGGAGCCATAGAGGTTGTAGACGTTGTCACCGAACTGATCCATCCACCGGATCGCGAGCTCTCCGGGCAGCGCCGAGCCGCTCGCGGCGACGATCCGCAGGGACTCGAGCGGGTACTTGTCGCGCACCTCCTGGTCGAGCTCCATGATCCGCTGCAGCATCACCGGGACGACGACGAGCGCGTCGGCCTCGTTCTCCTGCACGGCCTGCAGCGTCCCTTCGGGATCGAAGCGGCGGCGCATCACGTAGGTGGAGCCGAGGGCGAGGCCCAGGGTGAAGTGCAGGAATCCCCAGGAGTGGAACATCGGCGGCGCGATCACGGTCGTCCGCTCACTCTTGAGGGGGATCTTGGAGAGCATGATCGCCAGCGGCGCCAGCGAGTCAGGGGAGTTGCGCTGCGCGCCCTTCGGAGTCCCCGTCGTCCCCGAGGTGAGGACGATGAAGCGGCTCGTCGCGTCGGGAGGATCCAGCGCCGCGTCGGAGGTCGAAGCGATCACATCCTCGGTCGAGGTCTCGCTCACCTCGTCGCCCTCGTCGATCCAGGAGACGAAACGGGAGATCTTCGGGGCATCGTCCTCGGCGCCGTCGAGGAGCTTTTGGAACTCGGAGTCGTAGATGATCGCCTGCGGCTGCTCGCGCTCGATCACCCCGTGGAGCTGCGGGCCCGCGAAGTCGGTGTTCATGAGCAGGACCGTCGCGCCGAGCTTCGAGCAGGCGAAGAGCGCGTCGACGAAGCCGCGATGGTTGCGACACATGATCGCGACCGATTCGCCGGCCTTGACGCCCTCCTCCCGCAACGCCCGCGCAAGCGAGTTCGAGCGGCTGTCCAACTCGCCGAAGGTGAGCTCCCCGGCGTCATCGATGAGCCCGACGGTGTCGGGGCGCTGGATCGCGGAGGAGGCGATCCCGGCCGCCGGCGACGCTCCCCAGGAGCGCAGCGCCCCGCCCACCTTCGCGAGCGTCAGCGGAGACATCGGCTTGATGACGCCCGCGTCGTAGAGGACGCGAAGGTTGAACGGAAGGTCGACGACGCTGCCGAGCTGTCCCACCCGAACCTTTCGCGCTGCCGCCGCTGCCCCGCTGGCGAACCCCTTAGGTGCCATCCGCAGCCAAGCCTATTGGCTGGGGGCGTCCAGCGGCTCGAAGAGCGCCACCGCCATCGCCGCGATGCCCTCGCCGCGCCCGATCGCCCCCATGCCCTCGTTCGTGGTCGCCTTGACCGAGACGGGCGCGCCCAGCGCCTCGCCGAGCAGACGCTCCATCTCCTCGCGATATGGGCCGAGCTTGGGGCGCTCGCAGATCACGGTGGCATCGACGTTCACCGTGCGCCCCTCGAGGCGCTGCGCGACGGCGCGGAGCAGCTCGATCGAGTCGGCGTCGCGCCAGCGTTCGTCATCGGGCGGGAAGTGGGTGCCGATGTCCCCGGCGCCGGCGGCGCCGAGAACCGCGTCGGTGACTGCGTGGGTGAGCGCGTCGGCGTCGGAGTGCCCGTCGAGGCCGAGCTCGAAGGGGATCTCGACGCCGCCGAGGATCAGCCGCCGACCCGCGGCCAGACGGTGGCTGTCGTAGCCGATCCCGACGCGGAATCCGGCCCCGCCCGCCCCGCTCATCCGAGCGGCTCCATGCTGCGCTCGCGGCCCTCGAAGACGCAGATCTCCTCGATCCCGAGCGAACGCATGAAGGCCACGGCCTCATCGTAGGCGCGGCCGACGTCGGCGGGGACGTGGGCGTCGGAGGAGAGGGTGAAGGGGACACCGGCCTCGACGCAGAGCTCTGCGAACGCGCGCGAGGGATAGAGCTCGGCGACCGGCTTGCGGAGCCCAGCGGTTGAGACCTCGACCGCGACGCCGGCAGCGGCGATCGCCTCGACCGCCGGCTCGTAGAAGCGGCGCAGGTCTCCCTCCGGCCGCGGCCTCGCCCCTCCCCAGACCTTCACCAGGTCGGGATGCGCCATCGTGTCGAAGAGCCCTGAGGAGGCGGCGTCGGCCAGAGCTCCGAAGTACATGCTCCAGACGCGGTCTGGGTCCCCGTTCGCCGTCTCCCAGATGTCGTAGACCTCGTAGTCGACGGCATCGTCGGCGACGAAGTGGACCGAGCCGATCACGTAGTCGAAGGGACGGTCCAGGAGCTCCCCGATCCGCTCACCTGCGCCCGCGATCCAGTCCATCTCGATCCCGCAGCGAAGCGGCGAGGAGAGGAGGAAGTCGACGTAGGCGTCGAGGTCGTCCTCGGCCTGCTCCTCCCAGAAGGGATGGCGCCAGACGTCGAGCGCCTGACGGAAGCGGTGGACGTGCTCGGAGATGCCGAGCTCGCCGACGCCCGCCTCAGCGGCAGCGGCCAGGTAGCGCTCCACGTTCTCGGCGGTGAAGTAGCGCTCCGGAGGCGTGTCGTCCTCGTCGGGGCGCAGGTGGACGTGGTAGTCGGTGAGCACGCAGCTACCCTAGATGCCCCTTGGCGACCCTCGTCGACATCGGCATCGCCCTCGGCGCCTTCGTGATCGCCACGGCGTTGGCCGCCGCGCTCGGCGCGGCGAACTTCGGGACGGCGCTGGGGGTCGGGCAGATCGTGTTCGCCCTGACGGCGACGCTGGTCATCCTCCTGCGCAGGTAGGAGCGCGGGGCCTCGCGACCTCGCTTCAGCCCCGCCCCGCCAGCAACGCTTCGGCCACCGCCAGGTCGGCGGCGTCGGTCACCTTCAAGTTCGGCGTACCCGTCGGCTCCAGCAGGACGGTGCCGCCCGCGCGTTCGATCAGCCAGGCCTCGTCTGTCGCCTGGTCGAGGTCGCCGCGCTCGCGAGCGGCATCCTGAGCGCGCCTCAGGGAGGCGACCCGGAAGAGCTGCGGTGTCTGCGCCCCCCAGAGGCCGTCGCGGCTGACGGTCCCGGCGACGGCTCCCACCTCCCCCTCCCGCTTCAGCGTGTCCGCCACGGGCGCGGCGGCGATCACGCAATCGGCGTCGGAGCCGTCCAGCCGAGCGGCGAGCCGGTCCACGAGCTCCGCGCTCAGCAGCGGCCGCGCCGCATCGTGGATGGCAACCGCCTCCGAGGTGGTCGTGGCAAGCGCCAGCGCCACCGACTCGGCGCGGGTCGCGCCGCCGGTCACGACGGTTGCGCCGGGCGCGAGGCGACGCAGCGTCTCCTCCTCCCCCGAGGGCGCTGCGATCGTGACGCCGGAGACGCTCTCGGAGGCGGCGAACGCCTGCAGCGACCACGAGATCAACGGTCTACCGGCGACCCGACGAGCGCCTTCCCGGGCCGCCGGCTCCGAGCCTTTGCCCGGAGCCGGCCGCCGCGTACTACAGCCCACATGGTTGGGCCGGAAGGGGGTCGGCGGTCTAGACCGTCGCCCCGGAGAACCGCTCGGTCAGGAGCTTGTCGAGGTACTCCTCGGCGCCGTCCTCATCCTTCTCGAGCGCGTACATGAACTCGGAGGCGAGGATCTTCTTCGCCCGCGTGTACATCTGCTTCTCACCGGTCGAGAGACCCTTCTCGATCTCGCGGATGGCGAGGTTGCGGACTACTTCGGCGAGCTCGAAGACGTCACCGGTCTTGATCTTCTCGCGGTTGTGCTTGAAGCGCCGGTTCCAGTTCTTGGGCATCTCCGAGACGTCGTCGGTCAGCACGGAGGTGACCTTCTTGACGTCCTCGGGACCGATCACCCTGCGCAGACCCGCCGTGGCGGCGTTCTCGCAGGGCACCTGAACGGTCATGTCGTTGTGGAGGATCTTGATGGTGAGGTAGTCGCGCTCCTCCCCGAGAAGGGACTTGGTCTCCTTCTTCTGCACGACCCCAGCACCGTGGTGGGGATAGACGACGTTGTCACCGACTTCGAAGTCGCAGCTCAGATCCTCCAGCTCGAAACCGGTGTCGGTCGCCTCTTCAACTAGCTCAGGAATCGTCTTTCTCCTCACAGTAATGGCGCTCCACTGCGGCGCGCCAGGTCAGGTCAGCGGATATCTGTCGAAGACCTCGGACTCGCGTAGACGGTCCAGGCCCTCGCGAATGTCGGCCGCGCGGTCCTCCCCCACGCCCTCGACGCTTGCAAGCTCTTCGTCGGTGGCCGCGAGGATCTGCTCGAGGCTGCCGAACCGGTGGATCACCTTCTCGCCCCGATCAACCGCGGCAGGCGCGGGATCCGGCCGAGCGCGCGGTAGCCACGCGCGGAGACGTGCAGGTCGTGTGGGTTCGCCTTGCGCTCGTAACCGAGCAGCTCGGCGAGGCGGCCGAGGTCGAGCAGCTCCTGGTGGGAGGCGGGTGAGCTCGGAGAGCACGGCGTCGAGCGCCTCCTCGGAGTCATCGACCGCGTAGTCGCGGATCAGGGCGATCCGGTCGGAGAGGACGCCCACCGCCATCTCCCGAGCTGCATCTCGATCATCCGGCCCTCGGCCCCGAGTTCGATGATGTAGCGCTCGACCTCGTTGGAGTGCGCAGCAGCAGCTCCGCGCGCTGCATCACCGTGAGGACGTCGTGGAGGCTCGCGGCGCCGGCCATCTCGACCGTCGTAAGCCGGGCCGTGACCGCGATCGAGCCGGTTGCGGTACTTCCATCGTCGCCAGGCCCCGGTTGGCCTTGCTGAGCACCGTCGGGATGTCCTGCAGGATGTACTTGTGGCCGTCGAGGTAGATGGAGACGACGTCGCGGCGGGCCGAGATCGTAATCACGAGCGCCTTCGTCTGCTTGGAGACGCGCTCGGCGGTCCGGTGCCGCGTCCCGTCTCCGACGAGTGGATGGTCGGATCCGGCATCAGCTGCACGTTGGCACCAGGAGATCTTCTTCGCCTCGGGGTCGAGGACGATCGCGCCGTCCATCTTCGCCACCTGGTAGATCAGCCCCGGCGTGTAGTCGACGTCGAGGCTGAGGCCGCCGGAGAACAGGAACGAGATCTCCTCCGGCTCGCCGATCACGATCAGCGCCCCGGTCGAGGCGTGGATGACGTTGTCGATGCCCTCGCGGAGGGTGGTGCCGGGCGCGACCATGTCGAGCGCCCTCAGCAGCGTCGGATCCTCATGCACCAGCGCAGCCGTATTTTCATCCCAGGAGGCCAGTGCCATCAACGCCTTCAACTATGGCAGAAGGCGCTGAGCAGCCGTTCCCGGGCAATTCCGAGTGGACAGGTCGGTTTCGGCGGTCATCAGGCGGCCTCTCGGCGACGGGTGGATGCGTGCAGCTCAACGCTCGCCCGCAGCGAATAGGGTTGTGACATGAGCGAGGAACAACCGGTCGGATTCAAGGAAGGCCAGCCGTCTGGGTCGAGGATGCAGACGGCAACCACCACCCCGGGATCTTCGTCGGCGACAACGAGTCGGCCGGCTGGTTCGGGGCGGCCCCAGCGCCTACGTCGCCCATCCGGAGGCGAAGTCGGCCGAGGTCGTCTCGATCTTCCGGATCACCCCGCGCGAGGAGTAGCGCCAGGCGCCGACGAGGTTTCGGCGCCCCGTTGCGGCTACCCTGAGGGTATGTGCCGCAACATCGGGACCCTCCACAACTTCGAACCGCCCGCGACCAAGGGACGAGGTGCATGCCGCTGCGCTGCAGTACGTCCGCAAGGTGAGCGGGTCTACGAAGCCGTCGAAGGCGAACGAGGAGGCGTTCAACGAGGCGGTCGAGGAGGTCGCGCACATCACGCGCCACCTGCTCGAGAAGCTCGTCACGAACGCCCCGCCGAAGGACCGCGAGGTCGAGGCCGCCAAGCGCCGCGCCCGCGCGCAGGCGCGTTACGCCGCCTGAGCCTGCCCCACGACGACTGGGACGCCCCGCTCAGCCGAGCAGGCCGCGCAGCGCCTCCCCGGTCACCTCCTGCTCTTCCTCGAGGATCGCCGCGACGCCATCGAGCAGCGGCCTGTGAGCTTCCAGGGCGGAGACCGCGCCGCCGTAGGACTCGGTGAGGAGCGCCTCGATCTGCGCCAGCTGTGCGGAGCTCGGTTCCGGCGTCCAGCGGAGCCCGCCGACCCCGCCGAGACCGCTCTGGCAGACGACTGACGTGGCGATCGTGGTGGCGACGGCGAGGTCGCTCGTCCGCGATTCGCCTCCCGCGCCGGTGCTCACCTCCTCGAGTCCGAACACGACCTCCTCGGCCGCGCGGCCCGCGGGGATGACCTCGAGCAACGCCACCAGATCGCGCCGCGTCATCACCCGCTGCTCCGAAGGACGCTCGCCACGAAGCCGAGTGACCCGGTCGCCCGCGGGACGATCGAGACGAACGCGATGTCCTTCCCCTTGGTCTCGCTGAGCAGACGCATCGCCGCGTGGCCCGCTTCGTGGACCGCCACACGATGGAGCTCCTCGCCCTCGGGGAGGAACGCTGTCGGGCCTCCGGGGCCGAAGCGTGACCTCCGCGATCAGGTCGTCGCTCGTGATCTTGCGACCCGCGCGCCGCGCACGCCGCGCCGCGCCTGACGTAGAACTCGACATCCGCGCCGGTGCGGCCCAGGCTCAATGCCGCGAGCTCGCTCGGCCGGACGCTCGAATCGACCTCGTCGTCAGCGATGTGCGGCTCGAGGTAGAAGGCGTAGATCTTCTCCAGGCCCGAGATGTTGGGCAAGGGGATCTCGACCGCCTGATCCAGCCTCCCAGCGCGCCGGAGCGCGGGATCAACACGGTCGAGATAGTTGGTCGCCCCGACCACGATGACGGGCTCGGAGCATCCATCCCTGGATCTGCTCGAGAAGCGCGTTGATCACCTCGGTCTGGTAGATCTGGTTGCGGTCACCGCCGAGCAGCTCACGGCTCGATGCTGTCGATCTCGTCGATGAAGGGATCGGGGGCATCGGCGCGCCTCGCTGAAGTCCGCCCGCATCGCCTGCAGGTGGACGTCCAGGGTCGCCGGCGGCCTGCCAGTTCGCCGCGCTCGTGGAGATGAACTTGACCCCACAGCTCTTCGCCATGGCGCGAGCGAGCGTGGTCTTGCCGCCCGGGGGCCCCGAACATCAGCAGGCCGCTGTCGACCGCACTCCACGGGATCTCGCCGGCCTGGGCGGCGGCTATGTCGGTCACGAAGTCCTCGCAGACCTGCCTCGCCTCCCCCATGCCGTGTAGCTCGTCGAGGTCGGGACCGTCCTTCGCCGAGATCTGCGTCAACCGGGCCTCGACGCGCTGCCGCAGGAGCTCGAGCGCTGTGTCCGGCTCCAGACCCAGGCGGCGGGGGATGTGGAAGTCCGTGGGCGCCAGATACTTGGTCCAGTCCGAACCGGCCTCGTCCCAGCCCGACGGCGGCTCGGTGTCGAAGATGCTCTTGAAGGCCCGGACGAAACGGCCACGATCCATCCGGGGGAACTTCAGCGTCAGGTCGGCGATCCGTCGAAGCGGCTCCGGCACGGCGGTGGCCCGCTCGCATCCGATCAGGACCGTCGCCTCACCCAGCGCAAGCTCGTGAGCCGTGCGCTCGGCGTCGAAGAGGCCGTGGTACGCGTGGAAGGAGAGCAGTCGCAGCTTCGCGGAGGATCCGTACTCGACGACACAGCGGAGCTCGTCGCTCGGTGCCACCGAGGCCCGCTCGATCGAGCCCCTCGAAACCTGGCGATCCGGACCATCGACGAGGCCGGCGACGAACTCCTCCACCAGCGGGATGTCCGATTCGATGATGATCACCGGAACGGAGTCGATGACCAGCCGCCGCAGCCGATCGATCGCGCTCTCTCCTCTGGTCTTGGCGTTGAAGTGCTGCAGCAGCGCACCGCGCTGGCTGGAGTCGTCGGCTTCACGGATGGCGTCCTCGAGAAGCACCCCGACGAGGGCCTCGGTGACGTCGCGGTCGCGCGTTGCGGTGCCCGAGCCCTCACGGGGCGCGAACGGGCTTCCGTCGCGAAGCCGGATATCGGGCACCTCGAGGGTGCAGGCATCCCTGATCTCCACCGACGGGGCCGGGTGGAACGGGCGCAGGACCGGATAGGGAGCCACGGTGATCCCCTCCAGTTCGGCGATCGGAACGTCGTCGATCATCTCGACCTCGCCGCTTCGGTTCACGCTGAAGCTCGCCGCGAACAGCGCCGCGTCGTAGACCACGGTCACGCCGAGCCGCCACCCGCCATAGCCGTCGAGCTCCGGAACGCTCATCGGCACCAGCTCGCCGGCCAGCTCCCGCAGCCGCTGCTCCGCCCCCTCGGCATCGCCGTACGCGTCACCGTCCTCCTCGACGCCCGAATCCTGCGGCGAGCTGACCGCGAGCTGCGATTCGGACTCGACCACGATGAACGCCTGATCATCGCTGCGCAGGAAGCAGAGGAAGAAGCGGACGTACGCTCTGACCACGTCGTCGGTCAGCACCAGCGACTCGACCTCGTTGGTCAGGTGGATCGGGGTGGACTCACCGTCGAGCCAGAAGGTGTGGTCGGGCCCATGCAGGCCATAGAAGACGGACTCGCCTTCGAACTCGAGGCAGACGAGACGATGATCTCCGTAGAACGGCAAGGTCGCGACGTGGGCGGAGGAGAGCTCCGGCACGTCCGATCTCTCCGGCGGCTCCACCCGTCAGACGCTCGACGGCCTCCGCCGCCTCCTCGCCGGGCAGAGGCTCCCAGCCGAGCCAGGAATCAAGTGGTGTGTCCATCGTGGATCTCCACCCCATCCAAGCGCGATCCAACTCGCGCGACCCTAGGCCGCCTTCGAGCTGCTCACGGATCAGGGCCTGCTGGGCGAGCGAGAACTGCAGGCCCAGCGGAAGGTTCTTGTCACGGCAGATCCCCTCCTCCTCGACGAGCAGCTCCATCGCGCGATGCAGGTCGCCCCTGTCCCTGTGGATGAGCGCCTGATGGCCCAAAGCGGCCTGCAGCGCGTCCGGGGTCTTCGAGCAGGGGCCCTTTGCAGATCCTCCCTGCTCTCGATAAAGACCGAGCGCCTCTCGCGATCGTCGAGGAGCCCTGCTTGATCGTCGAGTGAGCCCGGTCCGGGCATGTCGCCCAGGCTGCGGAACAGGTCGGCCGCCTTGCCATGCAACTCCAGCGCGCGCTCCCGCTTGCCCCAGTTCGCGAAGATGCGCCCCTGGTTGGACAGCGAAGCTGCGGTGTTGCCGAGATCACCCAGATCGCGGGTGATGAGCTCCTGCTGGACCAATAGGTCCAGCGCGCGCTGCTCCTCGAAGTGCGCCTTCTCCTCCTCGTCGTCGCCCAACTGCATGAAGAGCGACGCTTGACCCGCCAACGCAAACGCGTGGATCGCCCGATCACCGATCTCGACATAGAGCCGTTCGACCTCTCGGTACAGGCACATCGCGACGTTGAGCTTGTCGTCGAGATCGTAGGTCGACGCCTGCAGGCCGAGTGACTTCCACAGATCCCTGGCGCTATCCAGATCTCGGCAGATCCCCTCCTGCTCGAAGAGCAGCGCCAGGGCGGGAGTCGTATCGCTCCCGACTCCGGTGGATCAGAGCGCGGCAGAGCAGCACCTCCTGCAGATCGGGCTGGCTCCCCCTCTCCTGCAGATCCTCTCGGCACGCTGAAGAAGGCGTTCAGCCCGACCGTAAGAACCGAAGTTCTCCAACAACCGGGCAGCATCGATGAGAAACCGGGCGCGGCTTGATCGAGCTGCTCGTCGGACATCGCATCGAACAGCGCGCTCGCTGAGATGTCCGACCTCTCGTGAGATACGAGCCCAGCGCCACATGACCTCGGACTTGTCGCGCTCCCAAAGCGGACTGAGCCAATGAGGATCCGCTAGGAGCCTCTGCCAGCTCCGGCCAGGCCTCGAGGGCCGCCAGCTGGGCCGGCCTCCTCGAGCGCTCTCGGGGTGATCGCTCGGGTCGCCATGTAGTCAGCGAGGCGCCGGTGGACCTCCGTGCTTCGCTTCGAGGCCACCGAGGTAGCGATCCTCGACAGCTTGGCGGAAGAAGTCGTGCGCGAAGTCGATCAAACCGCCACGCTCGATGAACATGTCCGCCGCGGCGATCCGCAACGGCGACCACACTGCGGCGGGCAGGGGTCGTCGTCCGAACCGAGCAGATCGCGGAGCTCACCTTCCTCGAGTCCCTGACGTGAAGCCCAGATGAAGCTCATCGCGCGCGTCGGACGAATCGGCGCCGCGGCCGTCGAAGGTCGCCTCATACCGCTCGAGAACCATCCCGAGCAGCGCCGGGATGCTCGCTGCTTCGGCCAGTTCGGCGATGCGCGCATCCAGCGGTTCGTGAGCGCTCACGCGCCGCAGCTCGTCGAGAACGACGCGTAGGTACAGGGGTTTTCCGGCCTGCGGGAGGCTGGCAAGCTCATCCACCCGTGGACGCGGGAAGGCTCTTCGTCAAACGTGCCAGATAGCGATTGATCAGCTCCTCGCGCTCAGCGTGTCCGAGCTGACGCACCCGCAGTGCATCCTTGGTCCAGCCGCGCCGATCGAGCTCGTCCTTGGCGGCGCCCGGAAGGGTCGAGGCGACAACCCGGACCCCATCGGGAATGGTGGTCGGCAGCCAGGCCAATTCGCGCGCGGCGTCCTCGTCCTTCAGCTGATTGAGAGCGTCGAGAACAAGGATGACCTTGCCTCCTGGACCCGGCCGCCGCGAGGCGCTTGAACTTCTCGAGCTCATCCAGCTTCTCCGGCTCTCCGGAGGGCTCCGTCAACCCTCGTGAAGCTCCAGGATCGCTCGAGCTCTCGTAGTTCAGGCGGCTGAGCATGGGGCTCAGCTCGGCGCTCTTGGCCGCCTCCGATGAGTGCATCAACACCAGCGTTGCGGGCTCGCTGTGCTCGCTCCGATAGCCGAGGCCCAGGTCGCGAGGAGCGCCGACTTGCCGCGACCGGACTCCCCGGAGCACGGTGAGAACGCCACCGGCATCCTCAGAAGCGAAGTCCTCGAGCGCGTTCGAGTCGGGCCGGTCGACATACACCGGCTTCACGGTTCGGGCGAAGAACTCGTGCAGACGGCTCTCCGCGCCAGCGGATCTGCGCCTCGTCCTTCGGGTAGAGGCGATCCACCAACTCCTCCAGATCCTCCTGCACTCGCCGGGCGAGATCGGCGGGAGTGCTGTACTCGACTGCGGGGAAGGGGCTGTCGACGAGCCGCTGTGAGCTCGAGCAGCTTTCGCCGTCGTGCCCGGCAACGCTCTCAGCGCGCTCGAGGCCCTTGGCTTCGATCTCGGCCGGGGTGGGCTCCTCCCTGAAGAACCGCCGTTCCGGCATCGTCGATCGCGTCGGATTCGACGTAGGCCGGATCGCGGAGGTAGAAGCGGGCGTCCTCGGCCATGTTGGGCTTGCGAAGGGCGCCGTGGAGATCTCCATCTCGGTAACCGAGGTGGGCCACGCACATTCACCACCAATCAACCACTGCTCGCGCACGCCGAGGTCCTCAGGTATCTCGTCGGGGACCCATCCGTAACGCTCGCCGAGCATGCCGATGAAGTAGGCCTGCAACGCTCGATCTCACTCAGGCAGATCGGCAGCACCTTGCCCTCAGCGACCTCCTCGTCGGTCAGACCCCAACGCAGATCGGATCTCCGAGAACGAGACTCGCGCCGCTCGCAGATGTCGCGGATCCGCGGAAAAGACCTCATCCCCGAGGAGGTCGCGCTCGGCCTGCATGTCGCGGAAGGTCGACGACACGAACACCCGAATCGCACGATTCGCAACTGCCGCTTGGCTCGATCGCGGAGCAGGCGCGGTCCTCAGCCACCTTCCGTGCGGGATGTCCCTTCGAAGGGCGATCGCGCACAGGGACGGGCGCCGCACTGAACGATGGATACGAGGGAATCTCGATGTCCGCGAGATCGGCGAGTGGCTCATCGTCGAGCATCTGCACGTTCCCGTCTGGTGAGACCGTGAGGCTGACTCGGAACAGCACTCCCCGGTACGCGAACGTCGCATCGAGCAGCCATGAGTCACCGTCCGAGCGGGGACCGGCGAAGAAGACGAAGTCGCGCAGTCCCCGAAGCCGCGCCCGGCATCCTCGGCACCCTCATCGCCGCGTCGATCCCGAGGTCGCCCCCCGCTCTCGATGAGCACGAAATGGCCATCGCCCCCCTGCAGGAAGCAGAGGAAGAAGCGGAGGTAGTCGACGACGACCTCCTCGGTCAGGGTGAGCGACTCGATCTCGCCGACGGCATGGATCCCGGTTGCGGTGCTCTCGGTGAGGATGGATTCACCTTCGAGCCAGAACGTGCCGCCGACCCATGCAGGCCGAAGTAGGAGACGCCGTCCTCGAACTCGAGCTCGGTGAGATCGTGATCCGAGTAGAACGGCAGGGCCGCCGCGCGGGCTGAGCTCAGGTCCGAGAGTTGAAGCGCGCCGGGGTGCTCCGGTCAGCAGACGCCGGAAGGCCTCCGCGGTCCGCTCGGCACCTAGGGGGCGCCACTCGAACCACAGGAATCAAGGGGTGTGGGCACAGCGACTCCGGCAATCAATATCCGATGCACTCACCGGGAGGCGTGGAGGGTGGGCCCCGGACACACGAGTCACCCACTGCTGATCCTCGAATGGGGTCACCGGTCGCACATATACGCCCCATGGTCAAGGGAAGACCGCACGGGTGGTGGTGTGCGTCGCGCTGGTCGTGGGTCTTGCCGCACCGCTCGCATTGGCCGCCGCTCCGACGCCGGCGCAGGAGGCCACACCGAGGCGGCCGTCGACTACGAGCAGGGCTCTGCCCAGCAGACGGTCGAGGTCACCGGGATCGACGTCTCAGAGGACGGACGCTGGGCCCAGGTCGATGTCTCCCCGTGTACATGGACGGATCCTGGAGTACTCCAAGACCGGCGTCTTCCGCAACGACGGCGGGACCTGGCAGCACAGCGGGCACCAGGCACCGGCGGGGAGCTTCGACGACTCGGGATCGTCCTCGGGGTCAAAATGGACCGGGTCCTGCCGATCGCGGTCTGGGTTATCGCTCTCTGCGGGCTGATCGACGTCGCGCAGCATTCGAAGCGAGCCTTCGCCGCTGCCGAGAGGTCGAAACGCATGTGGGTGATCCTCCAGACGGTGGGATTCCTGGGTCCGTCGCTGATCATCGTCCCCTACTTCGCGGTGCGGCCGAAGGTGGTCGAGGGCGCCCGCCGCGTTTCGAGCGAGGACTTCCAGCAGACGCTGGAGAGGATCCGCACCTCGCCCGCGCCCTCGCCTGGCCCGACCTGGCCACAGAACAAGGAGCAGCCGAAGGTCCTCGTTCCCGACATGCCGAAAGCTTCTCCGGCCGCACCTCCGCCGGCCAAGCGCCGGGCCCGCCGGGCCGAGACCCCCGCGCCGCCATCGAAGTGCTCGACGTGTCAGGGGTTGAAGACGGTCCAGTGCACGGTGTGCCACGGCAGGGGTGAGCCTCCCGCGGATTCCACCCATCCCGGGCGTACCCCCGATGCAGACGTGCTGGAACTGCGGCCACCGCGGTCGTGTGACCTGTCCGGGGTGCCGCGGCTCCGGCACGGCATAGGCGCTCGTCCCCCGACCGTGAACGCCAATCCGCAAGGTCATCTTCCCAGGGGCGTGGCGACCTTGCGGGTGCTGGCCGCAGCCCTTCGCAGCGCCTGGTGCGTGGTTGTCCTGCTCGCGGTCCGCTGGGGCTCGGCTACTGGGGCTTCGCCTTGGTCGACGGCGACCTCGCCAGCCCCAGCGACGATGCCTACCAAGCGGTGCAGCTCCTCTACATGAACGCCGACGTGCCCGATGACGGCACCCCATGGCAGCTCGATCTCGCCCGGTTCCTCGCGCCTCTGGTCCTGCCCTACGCCGCTCTCGTAGCTCTGTTCGCCGCCGTCGGCGGGCGCGCCGGGCGAGTACGGGTCAGCCTGTTCGGCCGAGGCCATCTTCTGATCGTGGGAGCCGGGGGGCGCGGAACCTCACTCGCGAGATCGCTCCGCGACCGCTACGACGTCGTCCTCTTCGAGCTCGACGAGTCGAACGGCGCGGCGACCAGCCTCAGACGCTCCGGGCTCCCCGTCCTGTTCGGCGATGCGCGCGACGAGCGGTCCCTGCGAGCCGCTCACCCGGAGCGCGCATCGAACATCGTCCTGTTGACGGGGGACGACTCGAGCAACCTGGAGATCCTCGCCACGCTGCGGCACCTCACGAGCGAGCAAGATCCGGTGCCGACGCACGTTGCGATCGATGGCATCGCACTCTGGTCAGAGCTTCACCGGCTGCCGCTGGAGAACCGCAACGCCCAACGCCGGGTCGAGTTCGTCAGCGTCCCCGACAGGGTCGCCCGGCTGCTGGCCGAGAAGGCGTTCGGGGGCGGGCTGCCACCGGCGATCAGGCGTCGCGTCGTGCTTCACGGCGACGGCCCGGAGGTCGCGCGCCTCGTCGTCCACCTCCTACGCGCCGAGATGATCGGCGACAGGCCCGAGTTCATCCTCGAGGGCGTTGACTCGGATGCCGTCGTCTCTTGTCTTCATGCGAGCGACGAGTGGGTGTTCGACCGAGCCGACATCCGCGCGTCAGACGGTCCGCAGCATCACGAGCAGATCACCGAGTCGTTCGTCTGCGGCCTTCCGGAAGCCGACGCCCTGAGCGCCGCGGTCGAGCTGCGGAGGCGGATCAGCGGCAGCACCCCGATCCACGTGTCGGTCCCCGACCCCGGCACAGAGGAAGCACTGGCGAGCACAGGGGCCGACCT
>JAXLSW010000033.1:0-17064 GCA_046330415.1 Solirubrobacterales bacterium
GCACCGCGGTCACCATGCACTCGGGTTCGCAGCTCCCTGAGATCGTCACGCCGCGTCGCAGCGCGGCGAGCCGCCTCGGCAGGGACGTCGCGGAGATGTCGAGGACGGGGGCCGCGTCGGCCTCCGCCGGTGGGTCGGGGTCGGGATCAGGATCCGGGTCGGGGTCGGGCGGCGGGACGACGGGGTCGGGGTCGTTGAGGCCGATCTCGAGCGATCTCCGGGTCACGGCGATGTCGACCTTCCCGTCCTCGTTGAAGTCGCCGCCGACGACGGCGGAGGGGAACCCCGAGAAGGGGTCCTCGCCGATGACATCGGCGAACGTCCCGTCGCCGTTGCCCGGGAGCAGCATGATCCGGCGCATCCCCTGCTGGGCGGAGCTGATGTCGTCGATCCCGTCGCCGGTGAAGTCGGCGATCGCAGGGTGCGCCGCGCCGGTCGAGATCGGGCGGGTGACCGTTGAGGAGAAGGTGCCGTCGCCGTTGCCCCGGACCACCGCCAGGCAGGCGCAGCTGACGGAGCTGTCGCGGGCGTCGGCGACGAGGTCGAGGCTGCCGTCCCCGTCGAGGTCGGCCAGCGTGAAGGCGTCTGCCCTGACCCCCCTGGGACTGTCGGTCTGGGTCAGCGAGCCCCCGGGCCCGGCCAGCATCGCCGTCAGGTGCGCCGGCGCGTAGTTGTACATCCACGGCTCGACGAGGAGGTCGTCGTCTCCGTCTCCGTCGAGGTCGCCGGCGGCGAACCCGCCGGTCTCCAGGAGCCCCCAGCGACCGCCGATCGACGGGTCGTCGGGCGGCATGGACACCTGGGTCTCGACCGCGGAGCCGAGGAGGTTTGCGGCGTTGGGGAGCACGGCGACCGAGTGGCTGCCGCGGACCGCGAGGTCGGTGCGGCCATCTCCGGTGAAGTCTCCGGCAGCGACGTCCGCCCAGTAGCCGGGATCCGCCAGGCGGTGCGTGGCCGGGAGCACCTCGGAATCACGGGGCTCGAAGGTCCCGTCTCCGGCTCCCGTCAGGACCTCGGCGATGACCCAGTCGCCGTCCCTGCGCGCCGTCGCCAGGTCCTCGGACCCGTCGCCGTCGAAGTCCACGAGCGTGAAATCGGAGACGCTCGAGCTCGTGACCTCGTATGGGTCGGCGAACGCGCCCGTCCCGTCGCCGAGCGAGACCGCGATGGGCGCGGGGGAGGTGGGGGAGGCCGGCCCGAAGAGCAGGTCGAGGTGGCCATCCCCGTTCAGGTCGCTCGTCGCCGCCACCGAGCGCGCCGGATCCAGGGGCGTCTCGGAGCTGACGAACGGGTAGCCGGGGTCGGCATCAGCCTGGCCTGCGGCGCCCGAAGCGGCGGCCGCCTGTGCAGGGAGGAGCAACGCCAAGATGGCGGCGAAGCGAACGGTTCGTCTCACGCGTGGTCCTTTCATCCCCAGCGGCCCATCCCGGCCGCGTCACGAGCATCGTAGGAGGTGCCTGCACGCGTCGTCAATGCGGATCGCCGCTTGCCGGCCGACCCCCAGCCCGCACCCCGACTTGCCGTTGACGCGCCGATGCTTATACTGCGCGGCGATGCAAGTCAACGAGACCCCGTCGCGCCGCTGAGCGCCCGTTTCCCAGTACTTGCGCCTTCCTCGTCCTTTCCGCCCCGGGCAGCACGCTTGACGCTTCCCTGCGCTTTCAGCTGATGCCGGTCCCGCGACGTTTCGACCGGCGCCCGCCCGACCGGGATCAGACCCGGATCAACGAGCGGATCCGCGTTCCCAAGGTGCGGCTGATCGGTGCCGACAGCGAGCAGATCGGCGTCGTCGAGACCGCCGAGGCGATGCGGATCGCCCGCGAGGCCGATCTCGACCTGGTCGAGGTCGCTCCCGACTCGCGCCCGCCCGTCTGCCGCCTCCTCGACTACTCGAAGTACAAGTACGAGCAGGAGCAGAAGGCCAAGCAGGCCCGCAAGCATCAGCAGCAGGTCAACGTCCGCGAGATCAAGCTGCGGCCGAAGATCGCCGACCACGACTACGAGACCAAGAAGGGTCACGTCGAGCGCTTCCTCAAGAAGAAGGACAAGGTCAAGGTCACGATCATGTTCCGCGGCCGCGAGCAGGCTCACCCCGAGCGCGGCCGGATGCTGCTCGAGCGCCTCTTCACCGATCTCGGTGAGCTGGCCGTGATCGAGCAGGCGCCGCAGCAGGAGGGCCGCAACATGCACATGGTCCTCGCTCCCGGCAAGGCCGCGAGCACCGCCTGATCGCCACGATCGCGCCCTCGCGACCGCTGCCTTTCGCCCTTCAAGGGATCCCAGCCTCCCGCCGAAGGGAGTGTTCGTGAGCAACGAGGTCGAGCAGCTGCCGGTCTTCGACGTCCAGGTGACCGAGGAAGACATGCGCGAGGTCGAGGACGCGCTGCGCTCCGGCTGGCTGACGATGGGCGAGCGCACCGAGCGCTTCGAGCGGGAGTTCGCCGAGAGCATCGGCACCTCGCGCGGCGTCGCGCTCTCGAGCTGCACCGCGGCGCTGCACCTCGCCTGCATGGCGCTCGACATCGGGCCCGGGGACGAGGTGATCGTCCCCTCCGTCACTTTCGCGGCCACCGCCAACGCGGTCCGCTACACGGGCGCCCGCCCGGTCTTCGCCGACATCGTCTCCGAGGGTGATCTCGGCATCGACGTCGATCACGTCGAGTCGCTGATCAACGAGCGCACGAAGGCGGTGATCCCGGTCCACTACGCCGGCTACGCCGTCGAGATCGACCGCCTTGCGGAGACCTGCGAGCGCCACGGAATCGGCCTGATCGAGGACGCCGCGCACGCGCCGAGCGCCTGCCAGCATCGCGACGGCCCGCGGCTCGGTTCGATCGGAGCGATGGGCTGCTTCTCCTTCTTCCCCAACAAGGTGCTCGGCGTCGGTGAGGGCGGCGCGCTCACAACCGACTCCGACGACCTCGCCGACCGGATCGTGCGGCTGCGCTCACAGGGGATGACGGCCGTCTCGATCGACCGCCATCGCGGCAAGGCGATCGGCTACGACGTGCTCGAGCGCGGCTACAACTACCGCTTCGACGACCCGCGGGCGGCGCTGCTGCTCTCGCGTTTCCACCGCCTCGAGGACGAGCTCGTCGAGCGCCGCGCCGCCGTCGCCCGCTACCGCGAGCTCCTCGCCGACGTCCCCGCGCTGACGATCCCCTACGCGGACTTCGACCTGGAGTCCTCCTCGTGCTACCTGATGGGTGTGCTGGCGCCCGACGCCGCAACCCGCCGCGCGCTGCGCGAGCGCCTCGCGAGCGAGCACGGCGTGCAGACGACGATGTACCCGGCGGTGCACCGCTTCACGGCTTACATCGAGGCCTACGGGGAGGCGTCGCTGCCCGTGACCGAACGCGTGACCGACGGGCTCTTCTCGATCCCGCTCTTCCCGCACATCTCCGAGGCCCAGCAGGAACGGGTTGCCGCGGCATTGCGGGAGTCGGTCGCCTTCGCGGGGGTGGAGGGCTGATGGCCTGGCGCCTACCGCTCGCCGACGTCCAGCTCAGCGAGCCCGTGATCGAGGCCGCGATGGAGGCCCTGCGCAGCAACTGGCTGACGATGGGCCCGCGCACGCAGTCGCTCGAGATGGACTTCGCAGCGGCGGTCGAGCGCCCGCACGCGGTCGCCGTCTCGAGCGGCACCGCCGGGATCCACCTCGCCTGCCTCGCCGCGGGCGTGGGGGAGGGCGACGAGGTGATCGTCCCCGCCGTCGGCTTCGTCGCCGACGCGCACGCCGCGCATTGGTGCGGCGGCCGCACGGTCTTCGCGGACGTCACCTCCGAGGCCCGGCCCCTGCTCGATCCCGATGCGGTCGAGGCATTGATCACCGACCGCACCAAGGCGGTGCTGGCCATCCACATGTTCGGCTACCCGCTCGAACTCGCCGGGCTACGGGCTCTCTGCGACGAGCGCGGCATCGCCCTGATCGAGGACTGCTGCGAGTCGGTCGGCGCGACCTTCGCCGACGGCTCCCCGGTCGGGACGGCCGGCCAGAGCGGCTGCTTCTCGTTCTTCGCCAAGACGCAGCTCCCGGTCGGGGAGGGCGGCATCGTCGCCACCGCCGATCAGGAGGTCGCCGATCGCGTCCGGCTGCTGCGCTCGCACGCGATGACCTCGGTGACCTGGGACCGCCACCGCGGCCACGCCGAGACCTACGACGTCACCGACCTCGGGTTCAACTACCGCCTCGACGAGCCCCGCGCCGCGATGGCGGCGGCGCACCTGCGCGCGCTCGACGACAAGCTCGGGAAGCTCCGCGGAACGGTGGCCGCCTACCGCGAACGGCTCGCCGGCGTCGAGGGTCTGACGTTGCCCTTCGAGGACGAGGAGGTGGGCCGCGCCGGGCACTTCGCATTCCCGGTTGTCGTCGCCGATCGCGAGACCCGCGACCGCGTCCGCGCGACGCTCGCCGAGCGCGGCGTGCAGACGACCTTCTACCCGGCGATCACGAGCCTCGGCCTCTACGAGGAGGCGGGCCGCGAGCACCCGTGCCCACGGGCGGAGAGCTTCGCCGAGCGTCACATGGCGATGCCGCTCTCGACCTCGATGTCGGCCGATGACGTCGAGCTCGCCTGCAACGAGCTGATCGCCGCCCTCTGACCGGGCGCCCAGCGTCGACGGCCGAGCGCTCCCGCTGCGAGCGCGGGGCGCCTCGACCACGCTCCACGTGGTTCCCGCGCCCCGCGTCTCACGACCGGCAGCGAAGGGAGGCGGGGAACTCGCCGCAGCGGCCGACCTCACCGGGATCTCCCTCACACGCGCCCTGCGTTGCGTATTGACCCACCCATGGCAGGGCAATACGCGTCGCAGGCGCGCTGCGAGGGTGCTTTGGCATGTTGGGCGCCCGCAGCCACGCTCAACGCGCAATCGCAGGTCCCACAGACGTGCGATTGCGATTCGGTGCGGCGAGCGCGGCCATCGCTCCGTATCTCACGATCGGCAGCGAAGGGAGGTGGGGAGCTCACCGCGACGGCCGGCCCCACTGGGACCTCCCACGCTCCCCTCGCTGCCCATCGCCCAACGCGGGGCGCATAGACCACCTAGAACGTTGTTTGCGCGCCGAACGTCCACCTCGTGGAGGGTCTCTTGGACCCGCTCACGACCGCTCGGCAGCGCGTCGAGCGCCCACTTTGCTTCAATACCCCGTCCCGATGCCCAAGATGAAGTCACATTCGGGCGCGAAGAAGCGCTTCAAGAAGTCCTCCACCGGCAAGCTCCGGGGGCGGTCGGCGTACTCGAGCCACATCCTCGAGAAGAAGTCGCCCAAGCGCAAGCGCAACATGCGCAACCCGGTGCCGATCGACAGCGCCGATCAGCCGCGCGTCCGCCGGCTCCTGGCCGGAGGCAAGAAGTAGAGGCCCCGCGCAACGAACGCAGTCGCGCGGCGCCGGCGCCGCAAGAAGACCCTCGCTCAGGCGAAGGGCTACTACGGGCGCAAGCACTCCTCCTACCGGTTCGCCAACGAGCAGGTGATGCGGTCGGGCATGTACGCCTACCGCGACCGCCGCAACCGCAAGCGTGACTTCCGCCGCCTCTGGATCACCCGCATCAACGCCGCCGCGCGTCTGAACGGGATGAGCTACTCGCAGTTCATGCACGGCCTCGGCCAGGCCGGTGTCGAGGTGAACCGCAAGATGCTCGCCGACATCGCCGTCCGCGACCCCGAGGCGTTCCGCCGATTTTCCGAAGTGGCCCGGGAGGCCGTCGCGTAGCGACGGTCACATCACGACTTTCCCGGGCGGTCCAAGGTGGACCGCCTTTTTTGTTCCCCGACTGACGGCAACCGCGACTTGATCACCAGCAGCGACAACTCCAAGCTCAGCCTCGTCCGCAAGCTCCAGGCCCGCAAGTGGCGGGAGCGGGAGGGCGCCTTCGTGACCGAGGGCGAGGATCTGCTGGAGGCCGGCAGGGCGGCGGGTCTGGAGCCCCGGGAGGTGCTCGTTCCTGCCGGATCCGGGCTCGCGGGTGACGAGGTGGAGCCCGACCTGCTCGCCTCCATCTCGGCGCTGGGCTCCGGGACCCGCGTGATCGCCGTCTGGGCGATTCCCGAGGGTGATCCGGCCGCTGGCGCCGTCTACCTGCACGGCGTCTCCGACCCCGGCAACGTCGGCACCATCGTCCGCACCGCCGCAGCGCTCAGCGGTGGCGCCGTCGTCATCGGCCCGGGCAGTGCCGATCCCTACTCGCCGAAAGCGGTGAGGGCGACGATGGGAGCTCTCTTCGCGGTGCCGCCGGTCAGGGGTGGACTCGATGCGACCCCGGCTCCGCGCCTGGGCCTCGTCGCTCATGGCGGTGAGGACCTCGACGGCGCGATCACGGAGTTGATCGCCTCGGGCGGGGAGAGGGCGCCGACGCTGTGCCTCGGCGGCGAGCGCGACGGCCTTCCCGGCGACGTCATCGAGCGCTGCGACGCCGTCGCCACGATCCCGGTGCGCTCAGGCGCCGAGTCCCTCAACGTCGCCGCGGCGGCGGCGATCGGGCTGCAGCGGATATCGTCGCTCGCGGCCGGGGGGCACGACTGACCACCATGCTCGAGCGGATCGAAGAGCTGCGCAACGAGGCCCGGACCGCGATCGACGCGGCGCCCGACGCCGCCGCGCTCGAGGACATCCGGGTCCGGTTCCTCGGTCGCAAGGCCGAGCTGACGACGATCCTGCGCGGGATCGGCGAGCTTCCGCCCGAGCAGCGCGGTCCCGTCGGCAAGACCGGCAACCAGGCCCGGGTCGAGCTCGAGGGTCTGCTCGGCGCCGCCAAGGAGAAGCTCGAGGCGGCGGAGCTGAACGAGCGCATCTCGGGCGAGTGGATCGACGTCACCCTGCCGGGAACGCCGCCGGTGCGGCTCGGCCACCTGCACCCGCTCACCCGCACCCGGCGCGAGATCGAGGACGTCTTCGTCGGCCTCGGCTACAAGGTCATGGAGGGCCCCGAGGTCGAGCACGACTACTACAACTTCACCGCCCTCAACCACCCGCCCGGCCACCCCGCGCGGATGCTCCAGGACACCTTCTACGTCGATCCCGCCTCGCTCGGCCCGGGTCCCGAGCTCTACGGCACCGACGGGGCCGCGCTGGAGCTACCGCCGGGTCCCCGCGACGTGCTCCTGCGCACCCACACCTCGCCGATGCAGGTGCGTTCGATGGAGGACGCAACGCCGCCCATCTTCATCATCGTCCCGGGCCGCACCTACCGGCGCGACTCCGACGCCACCCACACCCCGATGTTCAACCAGATCGAGGGGCTGGCGGTCGGCGAGGACATCACGCTCTCCGACCTCAAGGGGACGCTGCTGACCTTCGCGCGGTCGATCTTCGGCCCCGACCGCGAGCTGCGGCTGCGCCCGCACTACTTCCCCTTCACGGAGCCGAGCGTCGAGGTCGACGTCTCCTGCTTCCGCTGCTCCGGCACCGGCGTCATGACCGTCGACGGCGCCGCGGAGCGCTGCAACCTCTGCAAGGGGACCGGGTGGCTGGAGATCCTCGGCTCCGGGATGGTCGACCCGAACGTCTTCGGGTTCGTGCGCGAGCACGGCTACGACCCCGAGCGCGTCCAGGGCTTCGCCTTCGGGATGGGCATCGAGCGGATCGCGATGCTCAAGCACGGCGTCCCCGACCTGCGCATGTTCTTCGACGACGACGTCCGCATGCTGGAGCAGTTCTGATGCGCGCCCCGATGGCCTGGCTGCGCTCGCTCTGCGACCCCGGACTCGAGGCGCGGGAGCTCTCCGAGCGCCTCTCGATGACCGGCACCGAGGTGGAGCGCGTCCTCGAGATCGGCGCCCCCTCGACGGAGGGCTTCGTCGTCGGCTCCGTCCTCGCCGCCGAGCAGCACCCCAACGCCGACCGGCTGCGCGTCTGCACCGTCGAAACCGGGGACAGTGAGCCGCGGACGATCGTCTGCGGCGCCCCCAATGTCGCCGCCGGCCAGACCGTGGCGGTCGCCCTCCCCGGTGCCGTCATGCCGGGGGGGACGAAGCTCGGGAAGGCGAAGCTCCGCGGCATCGAATCCGCGGGGATGATCCTCTCGGAGACCGAGATGGAGCTCGGCGAGGACTTCGACGGCATCGCGGTGCTCGAGACCGACGTCGCGCCCGGCACGCCCCTCGCCGAGGTGCTCCCGATCACGGAGACGGTCCTCGAGCTCGAGATCACGCCGAACCGCGCGGACTGCTTCGGCCTCTACGCGATCGGCCGCGAGGTGCACGCGATCACGGGCGCTCCGCTCGCGGAGGCACCGTGGGAGACCGACGCCGAGCCGAGCGGCGAGGACGACGCCAGCGACCACGCCTCGGTTGTGGTCGAGGTCCCCGAGCTCTGCCCGCGCTTCACCGCGCGCGTCTTCGAGGACGTCACCATCGCTCCGTCGCCGCTGTGGCTGAAGGCGCGGCTGATCGCCTCCGGCCAGCGTCCGATCAACAACGTCGTCGACATCACCAACTACGTGATGCTGCTCACAGGCCAGCCCCTGCACGCCTTCGACCTCGACGAGGTGCCCGGCGGCGAGATCATCGTCCGCGCGGCGAGCGACGGCGAGAAGATGACCACGCTCGACGACGTCGACCGCACCCTCGACACCGACACCGTCGTCGTCTGCGATCGCAACGGGCCCTCGGGGATCGCCGGGATCATGGGAGGTCAGGTCTCCGAGGTCTCCGAGAAGACGACCCGCGTCCTGCTCGAGGCCGCCAACTGGGACGGCTTCAACATCCTTCGCAGCTCCGGCTTCCTCGGTCTGCGCTCGGAGGCCTCGACCCGCTTCGAGAAGGGCATCCACCCCGATCTGACGATGCGCGCCCAGGCGGTCGCGTCGAAGCTGCTCGTCGAGCTCTGCGGAGCCCGGCTCGTGCCCGGCACGATCGACGTCGACGCCCGCCTTCCCCGCTTCGAGCCCCGCGAGCTGACCCTGCGCGCCGCCCGGGTCGAGTCCATCCTCGGGATGCCGGTGAGCGTCGCCGAGATGACCGAGTACCTGGAGCGTCTCGGCTTCACGGTGAGCTCGGCCGGCGACGGCGAGCTGCGCGTCGGGGTCCCCGCCGACCGCCATCTCGACACCACCCGCGAGATCGACCTGATCGAGGAGATCGCCCGTGTCCACGGGATCGACGAGCATCTGCCGGCGACGCTGCCCGACCGCGGCGAGTCCGTCGGCGGCCTGCAGCGCCACCAGGTGCTGATCCGGCGCCTCGAGGACCTGCTGCGCGACAGCGGCCTCAACGAGGCCGTCACGTTCAGCTTCGTCGCGCCCGATCGCGACGGCGTGCCCGGTCTCGCCGAGATCGCGCCGGTCGTCGTCCACAACCCGCTCTCGGAGGACCAGTCGGCGATGCGAACCGACCTGCTCGGGGGTCTGCTCGCCGCCGCCGCCCGCAACCTCGCGCACGGGGCTGGCTCGGTCGCGCTGTTCGAGAGCGGCCGCGCCTACCTGCCCGAGCGCCCACCCAGCGGTGGCGGTCCAGCCGCGGGCGACTTCGCCGGCACGCGCGGCGCGCCCATCGCCGAGCCGCACCGCCTCGCCGCGGTCGTCGTCGGGCCGCTGGCGCCCGGCTCGTGGCGCGAGCAGGGAGCCGATGCCGACTTCTACGTCGCGAAGGGATTGCTGGAGCTCCTGGCCGAGGCGATGGACGCCCCGCTCTCGCTCGAGCCGGCTGCGCGTCCCTTCCTGCATCCCGCGCGCGCCGCGGATGTGTCCTTCGGCGGCGTTCGCGCGGGCTGGATCGGGGAGCTGCACCCGACCGTGCTCGCCGGAATCGACGCGCGGGCCGGCGTCGCCTTCGAGATCGACGTCGCGCCGCTGCTGGAGGCTGCGTCCGTCGGCGCCGAGAGCTTCGATGACGTCACCACCTTCCCGGCGGTCGGCGAGGACATCGCGGTGGTCGCCGACGCCGGCGTCCCGGCTGAACGCATCGTCGCCACGGTCGCGGAGGCCGGGGGAGAGCTCCTGCGCTCGATCCGCGTCTTCGACGTCTACGAGGGTGAGCAGGTCGGCGCGGGCAAGCGCAGCCTCGCACTCCACCTGCGGTTCCGCGCAGCCGACCGGACGCTGACCGACTCCGAGGTCGCGCCGCTGCGGAAGCGGATCGTCGACGCCCTCGGAGGGATCGGGGCGTCGCTTCGTGGCTGACAAGCAGCAGCCCATCGACGGCGACCCCGTCAGCCGGGTCATCGTCGCCGGCGCCTCCGGTCTCGCGGGCGCGCTCGCGGCCGATCTCGTCTGGAACCACCCGAGGCTCGAGCTCGCCCGCGCGACATCGCGCAGCGACGCGGGCACGCGCCTCTGCGACCTGCACCCGCGCCACCGCGTCCCGATGGAGCTGACCGAGCTCGACGTCGACGCCGCGACCGATTGCGACGCCGCGATCGTGGCCTATCCGCACGGCGCCTCCGCGCCCGTGGTCGCCGGGCTCCGCGAGCTCGGCCTGATGGTCGTCGATCTCTCCGCCGACTTCCGCCTACGTGACCCGAACGTGTACGCCGATTGGTACGGGGAGCTCGCCGCGCCCGAGCTCCTCGGCGAGGCGGTCTACGGGCTGCCCGAGCTGTATCGCGAGAGGATCCGCGCGGCCGAGCTCGTCGCCAACCCGGGCTGCTATCCGACCGCGACGATCCTGACCCTGGCGCCGCTCGCGGCAGCGGGGCTGATCGCGGACGTCGTCGTCGACGCCAAGTCGGGCGTCTCCGGCGCCGGGCGGGGCGGGGGAGATCGCCTCTCGTTCGTGAACCTGACCGAGAACGCCATGCCCTACGGCACCGCCGGGCACCGCCACGAGCCCGAGATCGCCCAGGAGCTCGCGGCGCTCACCGGGTCCGGCGCGCCGCCCCTCACCTTCGTTCCCCATCTGCTGCCGATCGACCAGGGAGAGCTCGTCTCCTGCTACGTGCGTCCCACGCGCGAGGTCGGCGCCGAGGAGGTGCGTGGCCTCTACGCCGAGTGCTACGCCGACGAGGAGTGGGTGGATCTGCTCGACGAGCGGCCGCCGAGCATGCGCGAGGTCCGGGGCACGAACCTCTGCCGGATCCACGTCGACGTCGATCGCGGCGGCCGCATCCTCGCCTTCGGCACGATCGACAACCTCTGGAAGGGCGCCGCCGGGCAGGCGATCCAGAACCTGAACCTGATGCTCGGCCTCGACGAGAGCCTGGGGCTCCGGTGAGCGCCGGCGAGCAGGGCGGCTTCTTCCGCTCGCGCTGGGTCGAGGCTCCCGAGGGGATCGAGGAGCTCGAGCCGACGACGCTCGCGCCCGGCTTCCGCGGCGCCGGCGTCGCCTGCGGCCTCAAGCCCTCGGGCGGCACCGACGTAGGCATCCTCGCCTGCGACGTCGCCTCGGTGCGCTCGGCGCTGCTTCTGACCCGCAACGCCGCCGCCGCGGCGCCGATCAGGGTCTGTCGCGAACGCTGCGACCAGGGTGCGCTGCGCGCGGTCGTCGTCAACTCGGGAAACGCCAACGCGGCTACCGGCGAGCAGGGCTACGCCGACGCGATCGCGATGCAGGAGCGCGCCGCATCCGCCATCGGCTGCGAGCCCGAACGAGTCGCCGTCGCCGAGACCGGGACGATCGGCGTGCCGCTGGAGATGGGCCTCGTGATCGGCGGCATCGACGAGACCGCCGCCGCGCTCCGGCCCGACGGCGGCGCCGACTTCTCCGCCGCGATCATGACCACCGACCGCTGGCCCAAGCGCTGCGCGATCCGCGCCGGCGGCGTCACGATCTCCGCCCAGGCGAAGGGCGCGGGGATGATCGAGCCCGGCTTCGCGACGATGCTCTGCTTCGTGCAGACCGACGCCGTCGTCCCCGACGCCGCCGCGGCCCTGCGCCGCGCCGTCGACGCCTCATTCGAGCGGATCACGGTCGACGGGCAGATGTCCACCAACGACACCGTGATGCTGCAGGCATCGGGCGCCGCGGAGGCCGAGCTGCCGGAGGGCTTGCTCGATGCGGTCCTGCTGCAGCTCGCGCTCGAGATCGTCGCCGACGGTGAGGGCGCGACGCGGACGGGCAGGGTCGAGGTGAACGGTGCGGCAGACGCGGCCGAGGCGGAGCGCGTCGCCCGCGAGATCGCCAACTCACCGCTGGTCAAGACGGCGCTGTTCGGCCGCGATCCCAACTGGGGGCGGATCGCCCAGGCCGCGGGCAAGGCGCTGGCCGGCGAGGACGTCGGCGAGCTGGGCCCCGACCGGATCAGCTTCGAGGAGCTCGGCGGCGAGGCCCGCGAGGCCGAGATCGCGATCGATCTCGGCCGCGGCGAGGCGTCGGCGCACGTCTACTTCAGCGACCTCACCCACGAGTACGTCACCCTCAACGCGGAGTACACGACATGAGCGATCGCAGAACAGCGGAGGAACGGGCCCTGGCGGCCGAGGGCAGCGTCGAGACGCTGCTAGAGGCGCTCCCCTACATCCGCGAGTTCCACGGCCGCACCGTGGTCATCAAGTACGGCGGCGCGGCGATGCGGGACCCGGCGTTGCGGGACGAGTTCGCCCGCGACGTCGTCCTGCTCAAGTACGTCGGCCTCAACCCGGTGATCGTGCACGGCGGAGGTCCCGAGATCACCGAGTACATGGAGCGGCTCGGCCTCGAGGTCAAGTTCGTCGACGGACTGCGGGTCTCCGACGCCGAGACGGTCGAGGTCGCGAAGATGGTCCTGCTCGGCAAGGTCAACTCCGACATCGTCCAGCGGCTCAACCGCCAGGGGCAGCCAGCGGTCGGCCTCTCCGGTGAGGACGGCACGTTGTTCGAGATCCGCCCGGTCCCCGAGGCCGACAAGGTCGGCTTCGTCGGCGAGATCGAGCGCGTCGACGTCGACGTGCTCGACCACATCTCCTCCGACTACATCCCGGTGATCGCCTCGGCGGCCTCCGACCGCGAGGGCAACTCCTACAACGTCAACGCCGACTCGGCCGCGGGCAAGGTCGCCGCCGCCCTGACCGCCTACAAGGCGATCTTCCTCACCGACGTCGAGGGCTGGCGCGAGGTCGCCGACGATCCCGCGACGCTGATCTCGGAGGCGACGGTCGACGAGGTCCGCGACGCCCTGCCGGCGATCGACGGCGGCATGCGCCCCAAGCTCGTCGCCTGCGCGGAGGCGATCGACGGCGGCGTGCAGTCCGCTCACATCGTCGACGGCCGCCGCCCCCACAGCCTCCTGCTGGAGCTGTTCACCGACGCCGGGATCGGGACGAAGGTGACGCCTTGAGTATGGCGATATATGGCTGTATGGTGCTGGTATGGCAAGTGTAAAGGCGACGTTCGTGCTCAACGAGGAGAGCGCTCGTAAGCTGGCGCTCGCCGCTGAGCGCACCGGTAAGCCGAAGAGCGAGGTAGTTCGCGAGGCGATCATCGAGTACAGCGATCGCACGGACCGTCTCAGCGACGAGGAGCGCGATCGGATGCTCGCGGTGATCGAGAGGTTCGCGAACGATTCGCCCACTCGTTACCAGGCCGAGGTCGACGCGGAGATCGCTGCAATCCGCCAGACGCGCAGGCTCAGCGCCGAGCACCGACGGCAGGCGCTCGGCGAGTGATCGTCCTCGATACGTCAGTTCTGATCGACGCGCTCGCTGGGCCGCAGAAGTCGCTGCCCGCGTTGCAGGCGCTGATCGCGGGGTCGCGGCGAATCCTGATGCCGACGCTCGTGCTGTACGAGTGGCTGCGAGGTCCCCGGGAGCCCGAGGAGCTCGACTTCCAGGAGGGGCTTCTCCCGGCTACAGAGGCGATCCCGTTCGGTGCGGAGGAGGCGGCCGTTGCGGCCGTCATCTACCGGACGGTTCCGCGCGCTCGGGCGCGGGAGGCCGACATCGCCATCGCCTCCCACGCGCTTCTTCGTGATGCCTCCGTCTGGACCCTCAACCGGGTCGACTTTGAAGATGTCCCCGGCCTCGACTTGTACTCGGCAGCGTGACCACCCCACTGCAGGATCTCCGCGCCATCGAGGAGCGCTATGCGATGCCCACCTACCCGCGGGCGCCGGTCGAGTTCGTGCGCGGGGAGGGGTGTCGGATCTGGGATGCCGAGGGGCGCGAGTACCTCGACTTCTTCAGCGGCCTCTCGGTCCACAACGCAGGCCACTGCCACCCGCGGATCGTCGCCGCGATCTCCGAGCAGGCGGCGGCGATCGCCGGGATGTCGAACCTCTTCTACTCCGAGCCCGCGATGCGGCTCACCGAGCTGCTGGTCGGCTCCTCGCTGGGCGGCCGCGCCTTCCTCTGCAACTCCGGCGCGGAGGCGAACGAGTGCGCGATCAAGCTCGTCCGCAAGCACGCCCATGGGCGCGGGATCGAGCGCCCCGAGATCGTCTCGCTGGACTTCGCCTTCCACGGCCGCACCCTGGCGGCCCTCAGCGCGACCCCGCGCCTCGCCCGCGAGGACCTCTTCGGCCCGCTTCCGCAGGGGTTCGTCTCGGTCCCACGCGACGACGCCGATGCACTCCGCGCCGCCGTCGGCCCGAATACCGCGGCGGTGATGATCGAACCGATCCAGGGTGAGGCCGGCGTCCACGAGATCTCCGAGGAGGTCCTGATCGCCGCCCGCGAGGCCTGCGACGAGGTCGGCGCGCTGCTCGTCTTCGACGAGATCCAGACCGGGATGGGGAGGACCGGGACGCTGTGGGCGTCGGAGTGGACGCCCGTCGATCCCGACGTGATGACCGCCGCCAAGGCGCTCGGCGGCGGCCTGCCGGTCGGCGCCTGCGTGATCTCGCCGGCGCTCGGCGAGGGCCTGACCCTCGGCGATCACGGCTCGACGTTCGCGGGCGGCCCGATCTGCGCGCGGGCGGCGATCGAAGCGCTCGGGATCCTCTCCGATCCGGTGCTGCTCGCCGACTCGCGCGAGCGTGGCGAGGAGATCCGCGCCGGCCTCTCCGACCATCCCGCGGTGAGCGGGATCCGCGGTCGCGGGCTGATGCTCGGGATCGCGCTCGCCGAGGGCGTCGACTCGCGGGAGGTCGCCGCCGCGGCCCTTGCGTTCGGCCTGGTCGTCAACGCGCCGAACCCCGAGACGATCCGGCTGCTGCCGCCGCTCGTCGTCACCGCGGATGAGGTTGCGACGGGCGTCGCCGCTCTGCGTGACGCGCTCGACGGCCGCGGCTGAGGGACCTGCGGGGGAGCGATGGGCGCCGCGGAGGGGAGCCGGGTCCGCACGCGGTTCCTCGCCCTGGCTGCGTCGTTTCTTCTCTGCCTCGCGCTCACCGGTGGGTGCGGCGGAGGATCCCCGGAGTCGACCGGGACGGTGGAGGAGCCCGTCGCCGTCGGCCCGCTGCCCGGTGCGATCTCCTCCGCCGACGAATGCGATCTCTACGCGGCGGTCGGCGGCTCCGACGCCCGCGGTGACGGCAGTCGGGAGCGCCCATGGGAGCACGTCGACTTCCTCGTCTCCGAGCTCACCGGTGAGCCCGGCAGGGCGGTCGGCTGCCTGCGCTCGGGTACCTACACGCCGACGAGCGTCGACGAATCCGGCGGCGAGCCGGCGATGCGGTTCGACGCGCCCGGCGTCACCCTGACCAGCCTCCCGGGCGAGCGGGCGCGCGTCGTCGGCCGCATCTTCGTCAGCCCGACGGCCTCCGGCGTGACGATCTCCAACCTCGACCTCGCGACCCAGTCGAATCTCTATCCCGGCGCCTCATGCGCTCCGCCCTGCGGAAACGCCTCGTTCTCGATCGCCGCGCCCGGCGTCACGGTCGCCGGCAACGACATCAGCAACGACGCCACCGACATCTGCCTGCAGCTCGTCCGCTTCGGTGAGTCCGCCGCGGATGGGGCCACCGTCGCAGCCAACCGCATCCACGACTGCGGGCCGATCGAACCGAAGCGGAGCAACACCGCGCATGCGATCTACGTCAACGACTCCGCGGGTTCGACCGTGACCGGGAACCTGATCTACGACACCGGCGCCCACGGCGTCAAGCTCGGGCCGCGGGCCGTCGGCACGACGGTCTCCGACAACGTCATCGACTCGAACGCGGTGGGGGTTCTGATCGGCGATCAGACGCCGTGCCCCGCCGCCGATGAGGCCACCCGCGACAACGTCGTCGAGCGCAACGTCGTCACCCGCTCGCAGGTCCGCAACAACATCGAGGGCTTCTGGGTCCCCGCCGCCGATTCGCCGGGCTGCTTCGACATCGGTGACGACACCCGCGGGAACGTGGTCAGCCACAACTGCGTCTACGCCGACAACCCCTACTCCGACGGCCCCGACGACTTCTACAACGCCAACGGCGGGATCGGGCTCCGTGATCCCGCCGTCCCGGAGAGCGGTGGCTTCGAGGACGACGGGACCAACTTCGAGGTCGCGCCGGCGGCGCAGCCGGTCATGCCGCCGATCTACGCGGACCCCCTCAACGACGACTTCCATCTGCTCTCGGCCGATGGCGATGGGAACGACTGCCTGGAGGCCGACGAGATCACCGACCTCGCCGCCTCCGCCAACGCGCGGTGGGGCGCCCCGACCGAGCTCGCCGCGGAGCCCGGCGCCGGAGACCCGGTCGCGGCGATGGGCCCGGACGGCGTAGCCGCTGTCGCGTGGGAGCAGGGCGGTGAGATCCGCGCGATCGTCCGCGGTCCGGGCTCGCGGACGGGGCCGTCGCGGTGGGGTTCGGCGAACCCGAGCGAGGAGCGCCCGGAGGTGGCGACGATCTCGGCGGCCGGTGGCGACGCTGCGTCCCCTGAGATCGCGGCAGGTGGTTCCGGCGCGGGGCGGGTGGTGGTCGCCGTCTGGTCGGCGGGCGGCGAGGGCGCATCGACCGCGGAGGCAGCGGTCTGGAGTCGCGGGTCATGGGGCGAGCCGCAGAAGCTGTCAGGCGCGGGGGAGATGAGCGGGCCGCCGGCGGTCGCCGTGGCCGATGACGGCGCCGCCACGGTGATCTGGCCCGAGGGGGACACGCTCGTCGCGCGGACCCTTGCGCCCGGCGCGGCGGAGTTCGGAGGAGCCCAGTCCATCCCGGCGGCCGGGTCGGAGGCGGTCCGGGTGGCGGCGGGAGCCGACGGATCGGCGGTCGCCGTGTGGCGCGGTGGCGAGGGCGAGCGCGGCGTGATCGGGGCGAGCCGCTTCGACGGAACCTCGTGGTCGCCGCCGAA
>JAXLSW010000034.1:0-16516 GCA_046330415.1 Solirubrobacterales bacterium
AAACCTGAGCCGCGTTCATGGTGCATGCCAGCGCGGCAATGAGCCCGACCACGACGGACGCCTTCCAGCGGCGCCCAATCCTCGGCATCCTGGTTCCCGTAGTTCTTCTCTCGTCGTCCATCCCGAACTTCTCCCTTCGTATCGCGTACCGCGCTTCTTCGCGGTCTCGCTCTCATGACGAAGAAGGGACCGCGGGTCTTCCCAGCGCCGTGATCGATCACACGCGAGTGGGCGCCAGCGAGTGCCCAAGCCTGTCCGACAACCGTCGGTTACGGCATCCCTTCAGCCGCCTTCGGTGGCGGCGCCTGCCACGGCCGGACGTCCTGCAGGATGTCTCGGTGGAGGCCCGTCGACAGCTCCGAGACGGAGGCGAGCTGCTGCAGGCGTACCTGACGCGCCAGCACGAGCGCGCTGAGGACTCCGCTCGCGCCGCTTCGCCAGTCGTCGCGTAGGCGACTGGCGCATCTACTGGCTCAATGGGGGCCGGTTCCGATTGAGCAAGCGGGATCGGCCCTCTCAGCTCAGATGTAGTACATCCCCGAGCCGCGCTCGGAGTCCTCGCGGGCGGCGACGTCGGCGATCGTGGCGCGGCTGAAGACGTTGCGGAGGGACTCGACGCCGTCGGCCCAGATGCCGCCGGCCTCCTTGCCCTCCTCGCCGAGGCGGCCGTCGAGGGCCTGGACGACCTCGAGGACCGTGATGTCCTCGGCGTCGCGGGCGAGGCGGTAGCCGCCGCCGACGCCGCGCTGGGAGACCAGCAGGCCGGCCCGCCGCAGGGTTGAGAAGAGCTGCTCGAGGAACTGGACGGGGATGTCGCGGCGCTCGGCCACCGTCGCGATGGGCACCGGCGTGCCGTGGTTGCGGGCGAGCTCCGCCATGCCGACGACGGCGTAGCGGGATTTGGCCGTGACCGAGATCATCGCTGCGTCGTTGTAGCGGATCGGACGGCGCAGGCCGTGGTACGGTCGCCGGTCAGTACCTTCACGCGTTCCCCGGGGGGCCTGAGGAGAGGATGAGCGACGAACGCTGCTGCATGATCATCGATGCCCACCCTGTCACGCGGCTGGGCATTCGCGATGCCCTCTCGTCGGGAGAGGCCTGGTCCTTCGAGGAGCTCCCGCACGGCGGCGACGCTCTCGAGACGCTGCGCAGCGTCGGGCCCTTCGAGGTCGCGGTGGTCGAGATGCGCCCCGCCGAGAACGGGTCACCGTCAGGAACGGCGACCATCAAGGCGCTGCTGCTGGAGCAGCCCGGGCTGGGGGTCGTCGGGCACGGCGGCGGGATCGAGCGTCACGCGCTGGCGGAGGCGCTGGACGCCGGGGCGTCGGCGTACGTGAGCAAGCACTCCTCTCCGGAGACGATGCGGCGTGCGGTCGAGGCGGTGAGCGACTTCGAGTCGTTCGTCGATCCCGCGGTCGACAGGAGGGGCGACGGCAAGCCGCCGATCACGCGGCGACAGCGGCAGATCCTGCAGCTCCTCGCCGACGGATGCAGCGCGACCGAGGCGGCCGAGCAGCTCAACCTCAGCGCCGAGACGGTGCGGACCCACGCGAAGGCGATCCTCCCGCGGCTCGGCGCCAACAACCGCGCCCACGCCATCGCGATCGCGCTGCGCGGCGGCCTGATCGACTGACCGGCGGAGGCCCGGGCGGTTCGGGCTAGATCCAGCCGCGCTCGCGCGCGACGAGGACCGCCTGGGCGCGATCGGCGGCGCCGATCTTGCGGTAGACGTTGTGCAGGTGCGTCCGCACCGTGCTGGCGGAGAGGCCCATCTCGGCGGCGATCTCCTTGTAGACCTTGCCTTCAGCGAGCCCTCGGAGCGCGTCCACCTCGCGGCGCGAAAGCGGGCACGGCTCGCCGCGGTTCTTGCGTGGAACCCGGGCCAGGGGAAACTCGTAGACGAGCTGGTGCAGGCGCTTGTCGGTGATCCCGACGGCCCTCGCGGTCTCCTCCATCGCATCAGCGGAGACCATGTCGCCGGCCGAGTGGTGAGCGATGAGGTCGGCGAGCCGGACGGCCGCCGCAAGGCCCTTCGCGCCCTCCGAGTGATGGCGCTCGATCGCGCTGGCGATCACGCTCGGGAGGCCCCAGCGGCGGGCGAGAACGCCGCCGACCAGCGTGTGGTCGATGCCGAGCTCGCGGCGCTCCTGCTTGACGCGCTGCTCGGGCGTGGAGGAGCGGTCGCCGAGGATCGCCTCGTAACCGGGGTAGAGGCGCATGAGGACGAGCTGGCCGATGTCGTGGAAGAGGGCCGCCGTAGCGAGCTCGTCGCGGCCCGAGACGTTGGCGACATCGGCGATGCACTCCGCGGCGTGGCGGGTGGTGATCGCGTGCCGGCGGAAGCGCTCGGGCAGCAGCGCCCAGCTGGAGACCGGCTGGAAGAGGTCGTAGGTCTGCAGGGAGCCGGCAATGGTCCGCACGCCCGCCGGGGTCAGGGCCTTCACCGCGTCGGGGACGTTGGAGACGCGACCCCGCGGGCCGCCGCCGTTGTTGGCTGCCTTCATCACGGCGATCGCGACCGCGGTGTCGGACTCGACGAGCTCAGTGACCTCCGCGACGGAGATCGCCTCCCCCTCGGTCAGCTTCGCCACTCGCGCGGTCGTCTCGGCCAACGCGGGCAGGGTGTTGACCGCATCGAATGCGGCGGCGAGACGCTGCCCGCCCTTGCCCTGGGCGTTGGTGACCGCCGGTGCCTTGGTTCGCTGTGCTGTTGCCATCGTGGTTCCGGGGAGCGAGGGCCTCGGATGCAGCCCTCGGCGCTCCCTCGCAGCCTCTGTCGGCAGATAGGTGCCCGGGCCTTAACCCTGATCGCCGGAAACCGCGTGCGGCGGCTCGGCGAGCCGGGAAAGCGCGCGATCGATGCGTTGCAGCGAGCGTTCCCGGCCGAGTGCGACGAGCGATTCGAAGATCCCCGGCGAGATCGTGGTGCCGGTGATCGCGACCCGGATCGGCTGCAGGCCCTTGCCCGCGCCGAGGCCCGCGGCCTCGATCACCGCCCTCAGCTCGGCCTCCAGCCTCTCGGCGTCGAACGGCTCCACCGCGGCGATCGTCTCGCGCTCACGGGCCAGCACATCGGCGACCTCCGGCTTCATCACCTTGCCCCAGGCCTTCTCGTCGTCCACCGGCTCGGTGAAGAGGAACGCGATCAGGGGCCAGACCTCGACGACCGTCTGCGCCTTCTCTCGCACGATCGCGCAGGCCTCCGCGCGGGCCTCCGGCGCGGCGGCGGCGAACGCCTCCGCGGCGGCGGGATCGTTGCGCGCGAGGTGCGCCGCGAGCTCCTCCTCGTAGCGGGCGAGCGGCAGCTCTCGCATGTAGCGCCCGTTGAGCCATCGCAGCTTCTGCGGATCGAAGATCGCGGCCGCCCGCCCGACGCGCTCGATCGAGAAGCGCTCGATCAGCTCCGGCGTGCTCAGGATCGTCTCGTCGTCCCCGCTCCCCCACCCCAGCAGCGCCAGGTAGTTGCGCACCGCCTCCGACAGGAAGCCCTCCTCGCGCAGCTCCTGGACCGAGGCGGCGCCGTGGCGCTTGGAGAGCTTCTTGCCGTCGGGACCGTGCAGGAGCGGCAGGTGCGCGTAGCGCGGCGCCGGCTCCCCGAGCGCCTGCAGGACGATCAGCTGCTTCGGCGTGTTGGAGAGGTGGTCGTCGCCGCGGATCACGTCGGTGATCCCCATGTCGGAGTCGTCGACCGCGACCGCGAAGTTGTAGAGGACCGAGCCGTCCGCCCGGGCGATGACCGGGTCATCCTGGAGGCGGTTCTGGAAGCGGATCTCGCCGCGGATCGCGTCGGGGACGACGGTCTCCCCCTCCTCTGGAACGCGCAACCTGATCGCGGCGCCGGGCTCGGCGGTCGGCTCCCCACGGTAGCCGCGGTCGGGATTTGCCTTGCGGAACTCCTGCACGTCGGCGCCGGTCGCGGTGTCGCGGTAGGCGGCGCCGGAGGCCAGCAGCTCCTGGAGGCGCTCGGCGTGGCGGTCAGCCCGCTCGTACTGGCTGATCGGCCCCTCGTCCCAGTCGAGCTCGAGCCACTCGAGCGCGTCGAGGATCTGGGCGACGTTGGCGTCGGTCGAGCGCTCGCGGTCGGTGTCCTCGATCCGCAGGACCATGGCGCCGCCCGTCCCTCTGGCGACGAGCCAGTTGTACAGTGCCGTCCGCGCGCCGCCGATGTGCAGCGCGCCTGTCGGCGAGGGGGCGAATCTAACTCGAACGGGAGAGGTCAATGGTGTTGGCAAGGTGCTGATCGGGGCGCATGTTTCCACAGCGGGCGCTCTGCCCAAGGCCGTCGAGCGCGGCGAGGAGCTCGAATGCGACTCGATCCAGATCTTCCACCAGTCCCCGCGGGCGTGGAAGCCGACCAACTACACGCAGGATGACTTCGACGCCTTCAACGAGGCGATGGCCGATTCCCGCATCGGCTCGGTGATCATCCACGCCGTCTACCTGATCAACACCGCGACGCCGGACAAGGAGATCCGCGAGAAGTCGCTCGCCTCGCTCCTCCACGCGACGATGATCGGGGACGCGATCGGCGCCGACGGGATCGTCCTGCACGCCGGCTCACGCAAGAAGGACCCCGTCGACGAGGCTGTCGCCCGCTCCGGTGAGGTCGTGCGGGAGGTACTGGCGGAGACCGAGAGCTGCCCGATCCTCTTCGAGAACACGGCCGGCACGCAGGGGCCGCTGGGTCGCGACTTCGACGAGCTGGCATTGCTGGTCGATGCCGCCGGAGCGGGAGAGCGGATCGGGGTGTGCATCGACTGCTGCCACATGTTCGCCTCCGGCTTCGACATCCTCGAACCCGACGGGCTGAGCAGCGCCGTCGACGACCTCGACCGGCTCGTCGGCCTCGACCGGCTGCGCGCGCTGCACATCAACGACAGCGCCGTTCCGCAGGGAGCCAACCGCGACAAGCACGCGAGCATCGGCAAGGGCGAGATGGGACGCAAGGGGATCGCGACGTTCCTCTCGGAGCCGCGGTTCCAGGACCTCCCGGCCACGCTCGAGACCCCCGGCCCCGACAAGCAGGGGCCGGACCGCAAGGAGATCAGGCTGACGAAGCGCCTACGCGAGCAGGGGATCGCAGCGCGGGGTTAGCTGGCCAGCGGGAGGCCGGTGCGCAGGTCGAAGTCCTCGGGATCCTCGGCGTCGAAGAAACCGGGGTTGAGGCAGATGTGGGCCGGGCCGTCGCCCTCGTAGGCCGGCTCCACCCTCGTCGGGCAGTGGCCCATCGGCGAGCCCATCATCTTGATCCCTCCGAAGCCGCCGTTGCGCTCGGCCGCCTCGAAGCCGGCGACGTCGATCTCCCCCCGGAAGACCTTCTGCACGCAGCCCATGAAACGGCGGCCCGTCGGCCCGTCGACGTAGCTCCAGAGATAGGGACAGCGCATCCGCAGGCACTCGCGCGGCTCGATCAGCTTGTCGCAGAACGTCCGGCAGCTCCTGCACTCGCCCTCGGGTGGACGGAGCTGCTTGACGTTGGTCCCTGGCATTCGTTGGAGTCTACGGAGCCGGTCCACCGATTCCGCCGCCCAGAGCGCCCCACATCGCCGGCCCGCGCGCGCCCATGCACTAGGTTGCTTCCATGGGGATCAGCAGGGTCGCCGTCGTCGTCGCGGCATCGCTCACGTTCGCGCTGGGACTCGCCGCGTGCGGTGGCGAGGAGGACATGGGAGCGACCGACTACGTGCCGGCCGCCGGGGCGAACACACCGCCCGACACCACCCCCGGCGTCGAGCCCGGCGCGAGCTACGACGTGACCGCCGGCGAGTGGCTGAAGCTCTCGGGACAGGAGCGGATCACGGCCGCGCAGGACTACGTCGCCGACATGCCCGACGACTGCCGCAACGGCGACGGGAGCGACGCCGATCCAGCGCTCGTCCGCGACTGGGCCGACTCGAGCGCCGGCACCGACTTCCCGCTGAACGAGCCCGTCGCCGAGCTGCTCGCGGAGGGATGCGCGGCGGCGCTCCAGAGCGGCGAGGACGGCTTGGCGCCCGAGGGCGGCTGAGATCCCGGGGCGCGGAGCGGAAGTCGCGCACGGGTGGACCATCGGGGAACGCCGCGCGCTACCTCGCCCACCGAGGTGCATCGAGTGGTCTAATCCGGCGGTGCCGTCGCCGGGTTGAACCACTCGGTGGCAATAGCAGGGCAACAGCGACATCGGTGGCAGCATGCGACGGCGCTCCGCGCAGCAGCCGCGAGCGCGCGGCCGGCGCCACGCTGTGCCGGACTCGGGAGCGCCGTGGCGGGGTCTAAGCCGCCATCGGCGGCTCGAGCAGCTCGTCGATCTCGGCCCGCAGGCCCACCGACGGCGCCACCCGGAAATCGCGGCCGAAGCGAAGACGCCGCTTGCCCTCGCGGGTCTCCATCTCGAGCTCGACCTCGGCCTCGCCGGGGAAGTTGGCGAGCAGGCCCTTGAGCTCCTCGATCACCTCGAGGTCGAAGCGCGAGGCGTCGAGCTCGATCTTGAAGACCTCGGGCTCAGCCTCCTTGCGCAGCTGCTCCTTCGCGTCGGCGACGTCCGCCTCGCTCGGGCGGAACTCCTCCGCGTCCTGGACGACGAGCTTGATCTCGTTGCGGTCCTTGCGGTCGACGCGACCGCGCACGAGCAGCACCGCATCGGTGTCGATGAGCCCGTCGTTGGCCTCCAGCGTCTTCGCGAAGATGATCATCTCGACCCGCCCCTCGAGGTCGTCGAGCGTCGCGAACATCATGTTGGAGCCGCTGCGGGTGCGGATCTTCTTCGCCTCGGCGACGATCCCACCGACCGTCACCCATTCGTTGTCCTTCTTCGTGTCGAGCTCCGCCAGCGAGCAGTCGGTGCGGACCTTGAGCGCGTCGCGGACCTGCGAGAGCGGGTGATCGGAGAGGAACGTCCCCAACGTCTCCTTCTCCATCGCCAGCAGCTCGCGCTGCTCGAACTCCTCGCCGAGGATCGGCGCGTGCTGCGTGCGAAAGCCGCCGCCGGCTCCACCGCCGCCCGCCCCGTCGTCCATCGCGAAGATCGAGCCCTGGCCGCGGATCGCGTCCTCCTGCGCCTTCTGGCCGGCGGCCTGCGCCTGCGGCAGCACGCCGAGCATCGCCTTCCGGGTCGCCCCGGTCGAGTCGAGAGCACCGCACTTGATCAGACCCTCGATCGCGCGCTTGTTGACCGCGCGGCAGTCGACCCGCTCGCAGAAGTCCCAGAGCGAGTCGAACTCGCGCTCCTCGCGCTCGGAGATGATCGCCTCGACCGCCGCGTGGCCGACGTTCTTGACCGCGTCGAGGCCGAAGCGGATGTTGTCCTCGTGGACCACGAAGCTGTGGTCGGAGGAGTTGACGTCGGGCGGCAGCACCTCGATCCCCATCTCCTCGCAGCGGTTGACGAAGAACGGGACCTTGTCCTTCGTCGACATCACCGAGGAGATCACCGCGGCCATGTACTCGGCCGGGTAGTTCGCCTTCAGGAACGCGGTCCGGTAGGCGATCAGCGCGTAGCAGGCTGCGTGGGATTTGTTGAAGGAGTAGTCGGCCGCCGCCGTCATCGTCGACCAGAGCTTCTGCGCGACCTGCGGCGCGGTGCCTGAGGCGGCGCTGCCGTCGATGAACTTCTGCTCCATCGTCGCCATCAGCTCGCGCTTCTTCTTGCCGATCGCCTTGCGCAGGTCGTCGGCCTCCGCGCCGGTGAAGCCGCCGATCTGCTTGGAGATCTCCATGAGCTGCTCCTGGTAGATGCAGCAGCCGTACGTGGCCTCGGTGATCGGGCGCAGGCGCTCGTCGTCGTAGCGGACCGATGCGGGGTCGGCCTTGCCCCGCGCGTAGTCGGGGATGTAGTTCATCGCCCCCGGCCGGTACAGGGAGACGAGCGCGACGATGTCGCCGAACTCGGTCGGCTTCACCTTGCGCATGGCCTCCCGCATGCCCTCGGACTCGAGCTGGAAGACACCGATGGAGTCGCCCTCCCTCAGCATCTCGAAGGTCGTCGCGTCGTCGAGCGGGAGCTGCTCGACGTCGACGGTGATCCCGCGCGATCGCTCGATGATCGCGACCGCGTCCTCGATCACGTCGAGGTTGCGCAGGCCGAGGAAGTCCATCTTCAGCAGCCCGATCTCCTCGACCGGACCCATCGAGTACTGGGTCACGATCTTGTAGGAGCGCTCGCCGTCCTTGGAGGCGCCGCGGTCCTCCGCGAGCTGCAGTGGCACGACCTGCTGCAGCGGCCGGTCGGCGATCACCACCGCCGCGGCGTGGATCGAGTTGTTGCGGACGATTCCCTCGAGCCCTCTCGCGGTCTCGACGATCTGGCGCACGTCGCCCTCGGCGTCGTAGGCCTTGCGCAGGTCCTCGCCCTCCTTCAGGCAGTCGGCGAAGCTCGGGGAGCGGCCCATGATCGGCTCCGGGATCAGCTTCGCGACCTTGTCGCCGGTGCCGTAGTCGAAGCCGAGAACACGCGCCGCATCCCGCGTGGCCGCGCGCGGCGCCATCTTGCCGAAGGTGATGATCTGCGCCACCGACTCGCGCCCGTACTTCTCCTGCACGTAGCGGATCACGCGCTCGCGGCCACGGACCGAGAAGTCGATGTCGATGTCGGGCATGGACCGCCGGGCCGGGTTCAGGAATCGCTCGAACAGGAGGTCGTTCTCCAGCGGGTCCAGATCGGTGATGCCGAGGCTGTAGGCGACGATCGAGCCCGCCGCCGAACCGCGGCCCGGACCGACCGCGACGCCGTTGTCCTTGGCGAAACGGACGAAGTCCCAGACGATCAGGAAGTAGGACGGGAAGCCCATCTCGCTGATCACGCCGAGCTCCATGTCGAGGCGCTCCGTGGCCTCCGCCGGGACCGGGTCGCCGTAGCGGCGCCGCAGACCCTCCTCGGCGAGCCGGCGCAGCATCACCTCGGGCTCGGATCCGTCGGGCGTCGGGAACTTCGGCAGCAGCAGCTCGCCGAGCTTGATCTCGACGTCGCAGCGCTCGGCGATCTCGAGCGTGTTCGGCACCGCCTCCGGCCACGGCGCGAACGACTCGTGCATCTCCGCCGCGGTCTTCAAGTAGAACTCGTTCGTGTCGAAGCGGAGCTTCGGCTGCTCCAGCGTCGACTTCGTCTGCACGCAGAGCAGGGCCGCGTGGTTGTTGTAGTCCTCGCGGCGCAGGTAGTGGACGTCCGCCGTCCCGACCAGGGGCTTGCCGAGCTCACGGGCGACCCGCGCGATGCCCTCGTTGGCCTTGTCCTGGTCGGCGATGCCGTTGACCTGGAGCTCGAAGTAGACGTTGTCGGCACCGAAGATCTGCAGCAGGTCGTCGGCGTGCTGGCGGGCCTCGGTCGGACGGTCCTCGACGATTCGCCTGCAGAAACGCGACTGCAGGCAACCCGTCAGCGCGATCACACCCTCCGAGTAGCGGGAGAGCAGCTTCGGATCGACGTTCGCCTTGCCGCGCGCGAAGCCCTCGAGGAAGCCGGCGGAGCTGAGCTTGACCAGGTTCCCGTAACCGGTCTCGTTCGCCGCCAGCAGCGTCAGGTGGTTGCGCTCCCACTTCGTCTTCTGCTTGATCAGCTCGACGTCGTCGACGAGGTAGGCCTCCAGGCCCATGATCGGCTTCACGCCGTGCGCGCGACACGACTTGAACAGCTCCACCGCGCCGTTCATCACCCCGTGGTCGGTGAGCCCGAGCGCGGGCATCTCGAGCTCGGCGGCACGCGCCGCCATGGCGTCGATCTTGTTCGCTCCGTCCAGCAGCGAGTACTCGCTGTGGACGTGCAGATGGACGGTCTGCCCGCCTTGCTGGCTCACCGGCCCATCATGGCAAGGGCGGCAGATGCCACCCGCGGCATTCGCGGGTCCGCGAGGAGCACATCGCGCGTTTTGCGAGGAAGCCCCGAGGGGAGTCGTGGGAGCGTGCCGGCGCGGGCTCAGCCGAGCCGGTCGCCGGACGCGTCGAGCCGCGCCATCACGTCGATCAGGCGCTGCTCGGCCTCACGCACACGGCGCTCGGACTCCTGCTCGGCGGCGGCGGTCCGTGCCCGGACCTCCTCCTCGCGCTGCTGCGCGTGCTCGACGGCGGCAAGCCGTGACTCCGCCGCTGCGGTGTAGTCCATCAGCCGCTGCTCGGCGCTCGCGTGTGAGCGCTCGATGAGCTCGGTGACGCGGGCTTCAAGCGCCGCCATCCGGGCGCTGACGCCGGCATCGAGCGCCGCGTCGGCGCGCTCGCTGACCGAACCCTCGGTCTGCGTGCGCAGCGTCGAGGCGCTGCGCTCGAGCTCGCTCCGCCCTTCGCTCGCGCTCTCGGCGAGCTCTCCTCGCCCCTTCGCCACGACCTCGGCGGAGCTTGCGCGTATCTCGTCGGTGAGCTTGCGCGCCTCCGTCTGCATCGCCGCGACGATCTCCGTCTGGCGCCCGGCGAGCTCGGCGGTGATCTTGTCCCGCTCGGAGCGGATCCGCCGCTTGTCGAGCTCCTCGCGGAGACTCGCAACTTCACCACGGAGCTTGACGGCGTCGGCCTCGAGCTCCGCCCGGACCGCCTTCGAGCTCTCCTCGGCCCCCTGCTGAACGCTCGCCTGCAGCGATGTCTCGAGCTCGCTGCGCACCTGCTCGCGGGCCTGCTCGATCGCTCCCGCAGCCGCCTGCTGGGCATCCGCGGCGGCCTGGCCCCGGGCGTCGGCGACCGCGGCCTCTGCGGCCGCGCGCATCCGCTCCTCGAGCTTGCCGGCCGCGTCGGTCAGCCGCGCCTCGATCTGGGAGTCGAAACTCTCCAGCCGCTTCTCGGTGTTCGCCTCGTTCTCGCGCACGAGCTGGCGCTCGATCGCCGCCATCCGGTCGGCGAGGCGGTTCTCGTAGGCCCTGACCGCCTCCTCAGCCGCGGAACCGGCGTGATCGCGTAGCTCACCCGAGAGCGCCTCGGAGCGGGAGCGAAGCTCGGCGGAGACGGTCTCGACGTGCTCGGTCGCGGCCGTCGCGCGCGCCTCCTGCTCGGTCTTGAAGCGCTGGTCGAGCCGCTCCTCGGCGGCGCCGAGCGCGGCCTCGGCCTCGGCCATGGCAGTGGTACGAGCGAGGTGCTCGAGCGAGCGCCGCGCCTCGGCGAGACCTTCCGCCCCGGTCCGGCTCAGCTCCTCACGCGATGCGTCGAGCCCGGCGAGGATCTGGCGCTCGACGTCGATGGAGAGCTTGCGGCGCGCGTCCTCGAGCCCGGCCTCGATCGCCTGGCTGTTGGCGACGTCGAGCGTCTGCCGCGTCTCGGCGACACGGCGGTCGACCTCCCCGAGCGCACGCGAGATCTCGCCGACGAGTTGCGCCCGCGCCTCGGTCTCGCGCTCCTCCTGTGCCTTGCGCGCCTCCAGCAGGCGGGCCTCGGTCGCGCGGGCGACCCGCTCCTCGGTCTGCTCGGCGATCTGCGTTCGCGATTCGGCGATCTGGGCGGCGATCGCTTCCCGGCCCTCGTTGACCAGCAGCTCCGCGCGCTGGGTCTCGGCCGCGAGCCGGGCCTCGGCCTTGGCGGCCTCGCGGGCGACGATGCTGTCGAGTCGCTCCGTCGCCTCGACGGTCTGCCTGGAGGCGACGAGCTGGTGCGCGGACTCGAGTCGAGCGGTCGCGGCCTCGGTCGCACGGGCGATCTCGCGTTCGACTGTCGCCGGGACCGTCGCCTCGAGCTCGGCGGCGCGGGCCTCACCGCGGCGACGGGCCTCCTCGGCATCGGCCCGAAGCCGCTCCAGCGCCTCGCGATGAGCGGTCAGATCCGCTTCCAGCTTCTTGGCGTGCTCGCTCGCGGCCTCGCCGAGGTTCGAGTCGAGCCGCTCGCGGACGGCGGCCTCGATCTCCGCGATCCGCGACTCGGTGCTCGCGCGCTCGCCCTCAGCGCGGCGCGCAAGCTGCTCCTCGGCGACGAGCATCCTGGCCTCGACCGCCTCCTCGGCGCCCTGCCGGGCGGCATCGGCCGCGGCGCCGGCGGCGCGCTCGTTGACGGTGCGAAGCCGCTCGAGCGCCCGCTCGAGGCTGCTCTCGACGCGCTCGAGGCCGACGCGCTCGACCTCGGTGACGCGACGGCCGAGCTCGCTCGCCCGGTCGGCGTCCGTCTCCTCGATCCTCTCGCGCAGCCGCGCCTCGGCGTTGCCGAACTCACCGGAGAGGTGCTCGCGCGCCTCGCGCAGCGCCAACTCGACCTCGTTGCGAACGCGCTGGGTCGCCTCGCCGACCGCGCGCTCGAGCGTCTCCTGGTTGGAGCCGACGATCGTGTCGCGAAGCTCGTCCTGCAGGACCGAGCCGAGGCCGCGCACACGAGTCTCGGTCTCGGCGAGGGAAGCGTCGGCTCGCTCGCTCGCCGCGGTCGTGAGCTCCACCTTGGCGCTCTCGACTGACTCGCCGACTGCGCGCAGCGCGATCTCGGTCGCCCGGATCAGAGCCTCGCGGGCTGCGTCGACCTGCTCACCCGCGCGCCGGGCGCTCACCGCCTCCTCGCCGAGCGCGGCCTCGAGGGCCTTCGACTGCAACTCGAGTCGCCGCTCGGCCGCCTCGACCCTGGCGTTCACCCAGGCGGTGAGGCGGGCCTCGACCTCCTCGGGCACGGCCCCACCCGTCCCAACGGGGGGTGGCGGAAGCGTCTCGTCGTCATCGTCGTCTTCGAAGCGGGCCGGCGCTGGGGCTGCTGCGGCCGGGTCGGCCCCCGGAACCGACGCGGCGCCCGTGACTCCCGTCTCCGCCTCGGAATCGGACTCGGGTTCGGGCTCGCTCGAGCCGACCCGGGAGATCAGCTCGTCGAAGCTCCTGCCGATGCTCTGGCGCGCCTGCACGAGACGACGCTCGGCGGCGCTGTCGGCATCCTCTCGCTCATCCCGGTCGGCCACGATCCCATCGATATACAGGGAATCCGTGGGTGCCGCCACCCGATCGCTGCACGTGGTGTTGCGGTTGCCGCCACGCCCCGGCCTACGATGGAGCGGTGCCGGGTGCCCTCACAGGCGACATCCGCGACTCGCTTGCTGCGAGCCGCGCGCAGGCCGACCGCATCCTCGACGCCGCGGAGTCGCACGCGCAGGCGCTGACCGAGATGGCGGCGGAGACCGACCAGGCGCTGATCGACGCCCGCATGCAGCGGCTCGTCAACCTGCGCGCCGAGATCGAGCAGCACCAGGAGCGCATCGAGGCCGCCTATGTGGCGATGGCCGAGACCATGGCCAAAGTCGCCACCCGTCTGACCGAAGCGGCCCGCGACGCGGACTTCAGCATCCCGCCGTGGCCCGGCGGCATTCGCAGCGCGTTCGAGGTGAAGCTGACCGAGACGCGGGAGATGACGATCAGGATCGAGCGCGAGCGCGCATCCGCAGCGCCCCCCGGTGGAAGATCTAGAATCGCCGCGATCGAGGAGCAGGAGAACCAGAGCCGATGAGTGAGCACAGCCCCGAGCCCGTCAACCCCGCAGGTTCCTCCTGGGGGCAGAGCCAGGGCCACATCCCCTCCGCGAACGTGCAGGCGACGATGACGCAGATGACCTCGCAGCTGCAGACGGTCATCGACGCAGCCGAGCGCGCCGCCGAGGCGATCCGCTTCGACGCCGAGGAGCAGGCTCGCCACCACCTCGCCGAGGCGCAGCGCAAGGCCGACCGGCTGACCGCCGAGCGCGTCGGGTTGATCTCCGACCTCACCGACGACCTGATCCGGCACGCCGCCACCGTGCGCGACCACTCCGAGCAGATGATCCGCGCGCTCGAGGACGCGATCAGCTCGGTGACGACGAAACTCGAGCAGCCCGAGCTCACCGAGTCGATCGAGTACACGCCGAGCGCCGCCGCCGCGATCCCCGGCCAGGCGACCCTGGGCGCGGTGCCCTCCCCCGCTTCCGCCTACAGCGCCCCGGCTGTGGCCCCGCCGCCCGCCGTGGCGCCCGCGGCGAGCCCTGCGCCCGCCGCAACACCGACGCCGGCCCCGGCGCCGGTCGCCGCTGCCCCTGCGCCCGCAGCGAGCAGCGCCCGCCCCGTCGCGAGCCAACCCGTCTCCGAGGAAGCGCTTCTGCACGCCACCCGCCTCGCCGTCGCCGGTACCGACCGCGCGACGATCGCCGCCGCCCTCCGCGAGGGCTACGGCGTCGCCGATCCGGACCCGCTCGTGGCCCGGGTCCTCGGCGAGGCCTGAAGCCTGCGCCGCTAGCTGCCCGTCGGGCCGGCGAGGCCGACGTCGAGCGGTGACTCCTCCGCGCCGGCGAGGTTGCGTCCGCCGGGGGCGGGTGAGAAGAGGAAGCCCGCCTGGGGGGCGCGCATCGGCCGGTGCGAGTCACGCGCGGCGATCACGATCGTCTCGAGCATGATCAGGAAGTCGACGAGGGTCGAGCGGTGCTTGAGGTAGTAGAGGTCGTGACAGAGCTTCCAGGCGGTGCCCAGCTCCGAGCCGGCGTAGCCGCAGCGCACCTGCGCCCAGCCGGTGACGCCCGGCTTGACGAGCAGGCGCCGTGAGTAGTGCGGGAAGACCCGCTCGAGCTGGGCGGTGATCTGCGGCTGCTCGGGCCGCGGCCCGACCAGCGTCATGTCGCCCTTGAGGACGTTGACGATCTGCGGCAGCTCGTCGATGTGGAGGCGCCGCAGCACCCTGCCGACCGGGGTGACGCGGTCGTCGTCGGCTCCCGACCAGCGCTGATCGGCGCCATCGGAGTCGGGCCGCATAGTCCGCAGCTTGATGATCTCGAACTCCCTGCCGCGCTCGCCGACGCGCCGCTGGCGGTAGGTGATCGGCCTGCCGTCGGTGAGCAGGATCGCGAGCGCTCCGACGGCCACGAGCGGCAACGCGATCAGACCGGCGACGAGGCCCACGCCGAGGTCGATCGCCCGCTTGGAGATCTTCGAGCTCGCCCGGAAGCTCGGGTGCATCAGGAAGAGGAACCAGGCCGAGTCGATCGTCCCGATCGGGACGTGGCCGAAGACCTGCTCGTAGAGCTGGTTGCCGTCGATCATCCGCACGGGCAGGTCGAGGCAGCCGGCGGCGATCGCGTCGTAGGCGTCGCGGCCGCCGCGCGAGGAACCGGATCCGGGCCCACGGACGAGCAGGTCGATCCCGTGCTCGGTGATCGCAGCGCGAACCCTCCCGAGCGTCCTCGCGTCGGCGCGGTGACCACCGGGGGCGAGGCTGCCCCCGAGGTTGAGCCAACCGATCACCTCGATCTCGCTCTGACCGCCGATCGCGTCGAGCTCGCGGCGGATGGCGGGGACGAAGTCGGCGGCGCCGAGGACCGCGATTCGCAGGGGACGGCGGGAGACCAGGTGGTAGCCGACGATCTCCACCGCGAGGGCTACGGCGACGGCCGCCAGCAGCCCCGGGACCACGGCGGAGGCGAGGAAGGCGTCGTGCTCGGCGACGCTGAGCGCGGCGACGGCGACGGCGCCCGTGAACGCGGGTAGCACGCAGAGCGCGTACCTGGAGGCCGGAATCAGCCGCAGCGGGTAGGGGAAGTCACGGAGCAGGCGCGAGGCCGCGAGCATCGCGACGGAGAAGCAGAGGGCGCGAACGAGACCGTCCCCGGCCGCTCCGGCGACGGCGAGCGTCCCCGCGAACGCGGCGAGCGCCGGGAGCCACATGCGCGCCGAGCGGAGCTGCTGGCGCAGGCGGATGCCCCGCGGCAGCGGCGCGCCACCGGGCTCGACGCCGTCGGGGATCCTGAGGTGAAGTTCGCCAGGAGACCGCCCGGACCTCGGCGCGCCGAGGTCGAAACGGTCCCGCATTCGTGTTCGAGACATCCCGTCTCCAGGCCCCAAGTCCATCGAACCCATCCGTTGCCACCCCGTCCGCCTTTGGGGCCGTTGGCGGCTGAACAGGGACCCAGGGGAACGGTCCCAAGGGTGAGCGAACCCTTACAAATCGGTGACCCGCTGTCAACTAGCAAACGCTCCGGACGGAAACGGAGCGCCGCGGACTCAGCCCTCTTCGACGTCTCGGGAGGCCAGCAGGTAGGCGCCGACGACCGCCGCTGCGACCGCAACACCGGCACCGATCTGGATCTGGCGGCCGAACTTCCGGCGCACCACGTAGACGACGATCCGGCCGATGGTCTCGTAGATGAAGCTCATGCGTTGACCTTACCCCTCGTCGCCTCGGCGAACCTCGTGGCCTCCGGCTCCCTCACGCACCTGATGGGCCATCCGGCTCTGCAGCGTGAACAGCTCGATGAAACCCGGGCTAGCAGCCTGGCTGAACGTCCCGCCCGAGGCGCCGAAGCCCGCGAGGCCCTCGTCGTAGAGCGCGTACGGCGAGGTCCTGGCGACGACCCGCGCGAGCCCCTTGTAGAGCTTCACGGTGACCTCGCCGGTCACGTGCTCGTTCGCCGAGTCCATGTAGGCGTCGAGGTCCTGGCGCAGCGGCTCGTGCCAGAGGCCCGCGTACGCCAGGTAGGCCCAGTGCGAGTCGAGCGAGGACTTGAAGTTGTTCTGGTGGATCGTCGAGACGAGCTTCTCGAGGTCCTTGTGGGCGGCGAGGATGATCGCCGCGGCGGGAACCTCGTAGAGGTCGCGCACCTTGAGCCCGACGATCCGGTCCTCGAGGTGGTCGACGATGCCGACCCCGTGCTT
>JAXLSW010000035.1:0-10834 GCA_046330415.1 Solirubrobacterales bacterium
CTGCCGGTGCCGGTCCCCGGGGATGTCTCGCCGGTATCGGTGGGATCGGTGCCGACGCCGCCGGTCGGACCGCCCGCGAGGGCGACGGCGGGCACGATCGCGCAGGCGACGAGCGCAGCGACGAGCAACTTCGGGATCCGGGTAACGCGGAACATTCGGCTTTCGAACCTCTTTCGGAAGGCCTACGGGGTTAGCTGACGGGCTCGCGCTGAAAGAGTCGCGCTACGGACCAGATGGCCCGATTCGCCCCGTGGGATTCGCTCGTGTGCGGCTCCCGGCGGTTCCCCCGCTGCGGCACCTCGGTGGGTGTCGCACTCGGCGGTTTGCGGCGTTCTGTGAGCGGACCTTAACAGACGGTCCGGTCGGCGGGGACCTTACAGGCCGGCGGGGTGGCGGACCGACCAGGACTGGCTGGTCTCCCAGCTGGAGGAGCTGGCGCTCCAGCTCGGGCCGGAGCCGCCGGTGTCGGAGGTGTCCCAGCGCAGACCCGCGACCCACATGAAGGCGTGGCCGGAGTTGGCGTAGACGGTGATCCAGTTGCCCTCGCCGGACTCGCCCCAGTAGCCGAAGCCGGTGGAGTCCAGCGGCGAGGAGAGCAGGCCGCCGCCATGCAGCGCGTAGGAGACGGCGCCGGAGCAGTCGTAGCCGGAGGACTCGAAGGAGCCGTGGCCACCGCCCCAGACGTAGGGGGCGTCCTTGATCTGGTTGGCCGCGGCGATCACGGCGACGACGGCGGGGGGAGCGTCGGCGGGGGGCGTCGCGCTGCCGTCGGAGTTGATGGTCGCGGTGCTGCCGTTGGAAGGCGCGGGGGCCGAGGGCGCCGGTGCGGCGACGTCGGGGTCCGTGGAGGTGTCTATGGCGGGAGGCGCGACGGCCTGGCGGCGCTGGGCGCGGGCGATCCCGTCCTCGAGGGTGTCCTCGCGGCCCTGGAGCGCGGCGAGGGTCTGGGCCCGCTCCTGCTTGGCGGCTGCGAGCTGCGCCTCCTGGGCCTCGAGCCCGGCGCGGATGTCGGCGAGCTCGTCGTGACGGGACTGGATCTCGTCGCGCTGCTCCTGGATCTTGGTCTCGGTGTCGGCGAGCTGCTCGACGGTGTCGGCGGCCTCGGTCCGCAGGTCCTTCACCTTCTGGACGGTGTCGGCCTGGTAGTCCTGCAGGCGATCGAGGTAGGCGGCGTCGACCTCGTCGTCCTCCCACTGCGTCGACTCCAGCAGCAGGCGGATGGCGTCGGGGTCGTCGGACTTGTAGACGCCGACGAGGATGTCCTCGAGCTGGTCGATCGCGCGGTGAAGCTGGTCGCGGACCTCCTTCAAATGCTCGCGGCCGGCGTCGAGCTCGTCACGGGCGTCGGCGAGCTCGTCCTGCGCGTCGGCGAGCTCGGCCGCGGCGGCCTCCTCACGCTGGCGCGCTTCGGAGACCTGGCCGATCAGGGAGTTGATCTGCTGGTTGGCGGCGGCGATGTCGGCGGCGACGTCGTCCTGCTGGTTGCGGACGTTGGCGAGGTCGTCCTGCTTGTCGGCGATCGAGGCGTCGGCGCGGCTGCCCTCGACCCCGAGGACGAGGGCGCAGGTCGCGATCAGCAGCGCGCCGAGGGCGGCGAGGCGGGCGAGAGGGGACGTTGCTCGCTTGTCGAGGAGATGCGGTTCCATGAAGGTGTCCGACGGGCTGGGACCCGCAGGGCGAGGCCGCAGGCTAGCGGTCGATCGACGATTGCAAGCGAATGCTCACATTCCTGCAACGGATCTTGCGCCGGGAGGACTACGCCCCCACGCTCAACAAACCCCTGGATCTGCACGGTTTCTGGCGTATTGCGAGCGGCGTTGCAGCCGGGCCGTTCGCGATGAGCTTCTTGTGAGGCCGCTAACGGCGCGCTCCTCTTCAAGCGGGCCATCGCCCGTCCCACCACCAGCTACGTAGGAAGCAAGAACTTGACCTTCTCGCAGTGCTTCGGGTGGGGGTCGATCCTGCGGTCCAGGTAGGCGACGTCTCGACCTGCCCCGCAGTCGATGGTCTGCTCCCTCGTCCCGTCGATGGCAAGCAGGCGATCATCCCCAGGTCCGCCTAGATGAGTGATTCCACGGAGCCCCGCCGCGGAACCGCCGTGGGCTCCAGCGCTCCACCAGGGGTGACGGAGACCACGATCCTGGTCTGAGTCACCCCACGTTCCGGGTGGGTCGTGTCGCTGCGCGTGGGTGGCTCGTTGCGCGACCAGGGGTGACGGAGACCAGCATGCTGGACTGAGTCACCCCACGTCCCGTGCGGGTGGCTGACGATGGGCTGACGATGGCTCCGCTGCTTTCAGCTTCGCCCGAGCGTGGAATAGGCACGACTACTGGTAGGCGGTCTAGCTTCCCCCAATGATCAGCGCGGGACCGGTCAATGGAGGATTACCACCGGACGAGGCAACAGTGGAGGGCGGTCGCCGACCCCTTGCCAGCGCCAAGAACACGATGGCGGCGGCGCCTGAAACAGTCACGGACCGCATGTCCATACGGAGAGTACGAACCCGATCGGAGCCCGCGCCATCCTCAGAACGCCTGTCGCAGGGAGCTTTCCTCTCATTTCCGGGAAGAAGTAACCCCGGCAGGTGCAGACGCCTCAGAGCGGGCGGATCACACCGAGCAGGTGCTCGGTCGGTGCGGACGGCTCGTCGCCCTTCGACCGCACCCGGGCGTCTCGCGGGGCGAAACCGATCTCGCCGCCCTCGCGCTCGTCGAGGGCCAGTCCGACCTTCGCCGGGAGCAGGAGCGGCTTGCCGAAGGAGGCGTCGGTGCGGACCGCGTCGGGGGTGCGGACTCGAGCTGGGCGAGGCAGCGCGCCTGGCTCCACATGCCGTGGGCGATCGCACGCGGGAAGCCGAAGGCCTTGGCGCTGACCGCGTGCATGTGGATCGGGTTGTGGTCGCCGGAGACGCCGGCGTAGCGGCGGCCGAGGTCGTCGCCGAGCTTCCACTGCGTCGTCAGCGTCGCGTCCTCGGGCACCGGCGCGGGGCGTGGGTCGCGGACGGCGTCGGGGTTGGAGCCGCCGCGGCGCAGGATCGTCCCCCGCTCCTCCCAGACGAGTTCGCCATCGACGCTCGCCTCGGCGACGAGCGTGAACGCCTTCCCCTTCGGGTGCGGGCGCAGGTCCTCGGCGCGGGCCGCGAGATCGAGACTCTCCCCCGCCCCGATCGCGCGGTGGCGGGTGATCGAGTTGTCGAGGTGGACGAGGCCGAGCAGCGGGAAGGGGAACTCGCCGCTCGCCATCAGCTTCATCTGCAGCGGGAAGGCGAGGATGTGCAGGTAGGTGGCGGGCAGGGACTCGCGCAGGGTGAAGCCGCAGACCTCGCAGTAGTCGGCGAGCCGCTCGCGGTCGACCTCCACCCCCTCGAGCCGCAACTCGACGTCCGGAAGCGAGGAGCCGCGCCCGCCGACGAACGGCAAGAGGCTCGCGCCGGGGACGGCGCCCAGCGCCGCCCTCCCGTAGAGGCCCAGGGATCCGGGCGGGCCGTCGAGGCGCTCGGTCCTGGCGGGCTCCATCGACACCCCGGTCTCCTCCGTTGCCACGGTTGCCTCAGGCACCGATCAGGCTCTGGCCGCAGACGCGGACCACGTTGCCGTTCAGCCCGGTGGAGGCCGGGCTCGCGAACCAGGCGATCGCCTCGGCGACGTCGACCGGCAGCCCACCCTGGGAGAGCGAGTTCATCCGCCGGCCCGCCTCGCGGGGGCCGATCGGCATCGCCGCGGTCATCTGCGTCTCGATGAAGCCAGGGGCGACGGCGTTGATCGTCGCGCCGCGCTCGGCGAAGACGGGAGCCATCGACTGGACCATCCCGATCACCCCGGCCTTCGAGGTCGAGTAGTTCGTCTGCCCGGCGTTGCCGGCGATCCCGCTCATCGAGGAGACGCAGACGATGCGACCGTTGTCGTTGAACAGGTCGCGCTCGATCAGCGCGTCGTTGATCCGCTCCTCCGAGCTCAGGTTGATGTCCATCAGCAGCGACCAGCGCTCCTCGTCCATGCCGCCGAGCGTCTTGTCGCGGGTGACGCCGGCGTTGTGGACGACGACGTCGATGCCCCCGTGCTTGGCCTGCAGCTCGTCACAGATCTGCGCCGGTGCCTCGGGGTCGGTGATGTCGGCGACGATCGCCGAGCCGCCGATCGAGGAGACGACCTTGTCGAGATCCTCGGCGAGCGCCGGGACGTCGAGGCCGACGACGTGAGCGCCGTCGCGCTCGAGCGTCCGCGCGATCGCCTCGCCGATCCCGCGCGAGGCACCGGTGACGAGCGCGACCTTGCCGTGCAGCGGCCGCTCCCAGTCGATCTCGGGAACGTCCTTGCCGGTGCCCACGCGCGCGACCTGCCCGGAGACGTAGGCGGAGCGTGGCGAGAGGAAGAACCGCAGCGTCGACTCCAGCCGCTCCTCGGCGCCCGGGGCGACGTAGACGAGCTGGGCCGTGGCGCCGTAGCGGCACTCCTTGCCGGCCGCGCGGACGAAGCCCTCGAGCGCGCGCTGCGCGGTCGCGTAGCGCGGCTCGACGCAATCCTCCGGGGGCGCGCCACAGACGATCAGCCGGCCGCTCGGGGCGAGCCTGCGGATAGTCGGGTGGAAGAACGCCCAGAGCTCGCGGAGCTGCTCGCTGCCGGTGATCCCGGTGGCGTCGAAGACGAGCCCCTTCCAACGCTGGGAGCCGGGGGCCTCCGGGTTCCAGACGCCCGCGTCGACCCCGGCGGAGCCGAGCGGTGCCCGGACCTCGTCGTCGAGGCGGGAGTCGACGTGCACGTCGGCGCCGGCGAGGATCGTGGCCACGGCCGGGCCGAGCCGGCCGCCGGGCGCCGAGCCGACGAGGACAGCGCCGTCGATCAGCGGCGCGCCCTCGACGTAGCGGTCGAGCGGGACGGGCTTCGGCAGGCCGAGGTTCTTGGCGACGAAGCCGCCCACCGGGTTGTTGACGAGTGCGGAGTAGGTGTCGGTCATGGGGTCAAGTCCTTCTGTGAATGCGACGGGGGACCCGTCGCCAGGTATCTAGGCCTCGAGGATCGCGACGACGCCCTGGCCGCCCGCGGCGCAGATCGAGATCAGCCCGCGGCCGCCCCCGTTCTCGTGCAGGATCTTGGCCAGGTTGCCGACGATGCGGCCGCCGGTCGCGGCGAACGGGTGCGCGGCGGCGAGCGAGCCGCCCTTGACGTTGAGCTTGGCGCGGTCGATCGAGCCGAGCGGCGCGTCGAGGCCGAGGCGCTCGTGGCAGAAGACCGGGTCCTCCCAGGCCGCAAGCGTCGAGAGCACCTGCGCCGCGAACGCCTCGTGGATCTCGTAGAAGTCGAAGTCCTGCAGGGAGAGCTCGTTGCGGGCGAGCATCCGCGGGACCGCGTAGGCGGGAGCCATCAGCAGGCCGTCGCGGCCGCCGACGTGGTCGACGGCGGCTGTCTCGGCGTCGACGAAGCGGGCGAGCGGCGTCAGGCCGTGCTCGGCCGCCCACTCCTCGCTGCTCAGCAGCACCGCGGAGGCGCCGTCGCTGAGCGGCGTCGAGTTCGCCGCGGTCATCGTCCCCTCGGGGCCACCGAAGACGGGCTTCAGCTTCCCGAGCTTCTCGAGGGTGGAGCCGGGGCGCAGGTTCTGGTCCCGCTCGAGCCCGAGGTATGGGGTCACGAGGTCGTCCTCGAAGCCCTCGTCGTAGGCGGCGGCGAGGCGGTCGTGGCTGGCGATCGTGAGCTCGTCCTGCGCCTCGCGGGTGATCCCCCAGTCGCGGGCCATGATCGCGGTGTGCTCCCCCATCGAGAGACCGGTGCGCGGCTCCGCGTTCTGCGGGATCTCGGGGACGATCATCCCCGGCCGCAGTCTCGCCAGAAGCTTCGCGCGGTCGGCGTTGGAGCTCGTCGAGTTCGCCTCCATGAGGATCTTGCGGAGGTCCTCGTTGAGCGCGATCGGCGCGTCGGAGGTGGTGTCGACGCCGCAGGCGATCGCCGAGTCGATCTGGCCGAGCGCGACCTTGTTGGCTGTGAGGATGAAGGTCTCGAGGCCGGTCCCGCAGGCCTGGCCGACGTCGTAGGCGGGGGTCTCGGGCGAGATCCGCGTGCCGAGCAGGGACTCGCGGGTGAGGTTGAAGTCGCGGCTGTGCTTGAGCACGGCGCCGCCCGCAATCTCGCCGAGCCGCTCGCCGGCGATCCCGGCACGGTCGATCAGACCGTCGAGGGCAGCGGTGAGCATGTCCTGGTTGGACGCCTTCGCGTAGGGGCCGTTGGAGCGGGCGAAGGGGATGCGGTTCGAGGCCAGCACGACGGCCGGCCGGGTCTGCGAGTTCATCTGGAGCCTTTCTGTACTTGCGCCGCGGGCGCTACGGAAGCCCGCCAGCGCTACTTGAGCTCAGCCGAGGTTAGGCCGAGGAGCTGGCGGGCGATGATCAGAAGCTGGATCTGCTGGGTGCCCTCGAAGATGTCGAGGATTCTCGCGTCGCGCGCCCACTTCTCGAGCAGCTCGTCCTCACCGAGGCCCGCCGCCCCGCAGAGCGCGATGCAGCGCAGCGCGATGTCGACCGAGGTCCTCCCGCCTTCGCCTTCGCGTAGGAGGCGTGCAGGGAGTTCGGCTTCGAGTTGTCGGCCATCCACGCCGCCTCCATCGTCAAGAGGCGCGCCGCCTCGGAGTCCGATTCGAGCTCGATCAGCTCGGCCGCGGCGGCGGATTGCGTGTTCGATGGCCGGTCGTAACGACCTCGACCCCCGCCTCCGCCAGCGCCTCGCGCGTGTGCTCGAGGCAGGCACGGCCGACGCCGAGCGCCATCGCCGCGACCAGCGGCCGCGTGTTGTCGAAGGTCCGCATCACCCCGGCGAAGCCCTTCTTCGTGTCGATCTCGGGGCTGCCGAGCAGGTCCTCCTTCGGGACCCGGCAGTCGTCGAGGATGAACGCCGCGGTATCCGACGCCCGAATCCCGAGCTTGTGCTCGAGACGGTCCAGCTTCAGGCCTGGGTTCGAGCGCTCGACCACGAACGACTTGATCGCCGCCCTGCCGACTTCGCGGTCGAGGCTCGCCCAGACCACGACGAGCTCCGCGCGCTCCCCCGAGGTCACGTAGATCTTCTCGCCGTTGAGCACGTACTCGTCCCCGTCGAGGACGGCGGTCGTGCGGATCGCCGCCGAGTCGGACCCTGCCTCCGGCTCGGTGATCGCCATCGCAGCCCACTTGCCTGCGAAGCGCTTCTTCTGGTCGTCGTCTGCAACCGCCGCTATCGCGGAGTTGCCCAGCCCCTGACGCGGAAGCGTCAGGAGCAGGCCGACATCCCCCCAGCACATCTCGGTGATCGAAAGGATCGAGGCCATGTTGGAGCCGTTGCGGTTGCCGCCGTCGTCAGCGGCCTTGGCCTGGCTCGCGCCCGCCGCGCCGGCGCCGCTTCCCGCTCCACCCTCGCCCATCCCGTCGATGAGCGCGGCAAGCATGTCGAGCTCCTTCGGGTACTCGTGCTCGGCGAGGTCGTACTTGCGCGAGATCGGGCGCAGCACCTCGACCGCGACCGTGTGCGCCTGCTCGACCAGCGGCTGGAACTTCTTCGGGACTTCGAGATCGATGGCCATCAGACGAGGAGCCCTCCTTCGATGACGCCGGCGGCGCGCAGGTCGCGGTACCAGCGCTCGACCGGGTACTCCTTGACGTAGCCGTGCCCGCCGAGGAGCTGGACGGCGTCGGAGCCGATCCGGAAGCCCTTGTCGGCGCAGAGGCGCCGGGCGATCGCCGACTCGCGCGCGAAGTCCTTGCCCTGGTCGGCGAGGCTCGCGGCGCGGTAGGTCGTCAGGCGCATCCCCTGCACCTCGATCGCGATGTTGGACATGTTGAAGGCGACGGCCTGGCGGTGGGAGATCGGCTCGCCGAACGCCTTGCGCTCGTTCACATAGGGGATCAGGAAGTCGAGCGCGCCCTGCGCGGTGCCGACCGCCATCGCGCACCAGGCGATGCGGGAGAGGCGAATGCACTCGGCGTAGGTCTCGGGGGAGCCCTCGGCCAGCAGCGCCGAACCGGGGACGCGCACACCCTCGAGCTTGAGCTCGCCGGTGGCGGCGGCGCGGACGCCAACGATCGGCTCGGCCTTGGTCAAGAGGCCCTCGGACTTCGCCTCGACGATCAGCAGCACGGGGCCGGTGCCCTCGAGGTCGGCGGCGACGACGAAGAGCTCGGCGTCGGCGGCGCGGGGGACGAGGGCCTTGAGGCCGTCGATGACGATGTCGTCGCCGTCGCGTCGCGCCTTGGTCGAGAGATCGAAGGGATCGAAGAGAGCGCCGGGCTCGTGCACCATGAGCGCCGCGGCGGGACGTCCTCGCCGGTGAAGGCAGGTAGGTAGGGTGACTCCGCCGCTCGGCGTCTCCCCAGAGGCCGATCGCGGTGCTGACCCCGGCGGGGGCGAGCGCCGCGAAGGCGAGGCCCATGTCGCCGCCGGCGAGCGCCTCGGCAGGATCAGCGCGGAGGACTGCGAAAGCGCTCGGAGAAGGCGCGCCGCCGAGCTCCCCGGGACGCCGAGCGTGGCGATCCCGAGCCTGGCGCGCCCTTGATGAGCAGGCCGAGCGCGGGCGGCGTCGGCCTCCTGTGCGGCCTTGCGCAGCTTCTCCTGCGCGAAGTCGTCGACGGCCTCCTGCATCATCATCTGCTCTTCGCTCGGGGTGACGTCGAAACCACCGGAGCGCTTCGCCCGCGGTTGGCGCGCGCGCCGGCTTGCCGAGCTTCTGCACGGCGGCGAAGCGCTGCGGCTCCGCCGCGTTGGCGCAGGCGAAGCCCGCGGTGCCGCGGTAGACGAGCCGCCTGGTCAGACCCCGCAGGCCGGTCTTGTCGATCAGGGTCGACGGCTCGTTGAGGCCGCGGAGGGCGACTTGGCTCCTTGGCTGAGCTGATGGACATCGTCGGAAGATTCGGTGCGGCGAAGCGGGGTGGTCGAGAGTCGTCCACGTGGTCGAGTTCTGGGGGCGAGCCGGTGCTTGAGCTGATGCGGACCTGCCGGTGCGAGGACCGTATCGCGTGTGATCCGTGGCCGCGAGAAGCCGAACTCTTCGGCTCGGCGGGAGCCCTGCCGGCGCTCAGCCCTCGCGGCGCCACGGCGCAGCAGCGCGATCTGGCGCGACTGCGCGAGCAGGCGGCCGTTCGCGTCCCAGACCTCGCCCATCTCGTCGAAGAGGCCGTCGATCGAGGCCTCCGTCCAGAAGCGCGTCAGCGCGTACTGCTCGCCGGGACGGGGCTTGGCGCGGAAGTGGATCGTCAGCTCCAGCGTCGGCGCCATCGCCGGCTCCTCCAGCCGGCCGGAAGGGCGCCGGCCACCAGGCATCGGCGAAGAGCGCGATCAGCTCCGGGTCGAGCTCGTCGCCGTCGGCCGTGCGCAGCCAGCCGCCGGTGAGTGCCTCCTCCCCACCTGCAACGGCGGTGGCCCGAAAGACGCCGTGGTACGGATGCGCTCGAACATCGGCGGGGCGACGCCGCTGAGGCCGAGGGAGCGGCACCTCCTCCGGCGGTGCGGTTGGTGCCCGGGCGCCTCGCCTGGTGACCGTCTCGTAGTCGTGGCTGAGGACGCAGAGCGCGATCGCTGCCAGTCGTCCCGGATCATGCGCGCCGAGCAGGTGCTCGCCGAGCGCCCGGAGCGCTCGACCGTCACCTCGATCTCGACTTCCCCAGCGGGCGGCCGCAGGTAGTGGAGCGTCAGGGAGCGGCAGGGGCGCGTCGTCGGCGAGCTCCGAGCGGATCGCGCGCAGGATCATCGCCGCGATCACGCCCCCGTTGGGACCCGGAGGTCCGAACCAGCCGGGATCGACGATGCCGCTCCAGCGGCCGTCCCCAAGCGGCTCGACGCGGGTGGCGGCGGCGAACTCGCTCGCCCCGGGCTCGGGGGTGCCGTCGGAGCCGCTCACGCCGCGGACTCTCGCAGGCCGGAGCCCCCGGGAGATGTGTGATGGACACACGCGCCGCGTCCGGACTAGGATTTCGCGGTCCGCTCCTCCGACTCGAAGGTGATCGTGTCCCGCATCTCGAAGTTCCTGCTGTCCCTCTCCCTGCTCGCCGCGCTGGGCTTCCTCGCCGCCTGCAGCGAGAAGTCCGACGACACCAGCTCCGACGACACCGACTCCACGGTCGCGCTCAGCGACTGCACGCCGGACTCGCTGGAGACGGTCAAGGACGGGACGCTGACGATCGCCACCGACGACCCCGCCTTCCCGCCCTACTTCGAGGACAACGACCCCTCCAACGGCAAGGGCTTCGAGAGCGCCGTCGGCTACGCGATCGCCGACCAGCTCGGCTTCACCCAGGATCAGGTGAGCTGGACGGTCGAGCCGTTCAACTCCTCCTACGCGCCGGGCCCGAAGGACTTCGACTTCGACCTCAACCAGATCTCGATCACCCCCAAGCGCGCGCAGAACGTCGACTTCTCCTCGCCGTACTACACGGCTGATCAGGCGGTCGTCGCACTCCCCGGCACGCTGCCCGACGACATCACCACCGCCGGGGACCTGGCCGACGCGACGATCGGCGTCCAGATCGGGACCACCAGCCTCGACGCCGTCAACGCGGTCATTCAGCCGAACGAGGAGCCGCGCACGTTCGAGACCTCCAACGACGTCGTCACCGCCCTCGAGCAGGGCCAGGTGGACGCGGTCGTGGTCGACACCCCGACCGCCCTATATCTGACCGCGGTGCAGGTGCCGAAGGGCGAGATCATCGGCGAGTTCTCGGCCCCCGAGGAGGACGGCGCGAACACCGACCAGTGGGGAGCGCTCATGCAGAAGGATTCGCCGCTGACCGACTGCGTCTCGGCCGCCGTCGACGAGCTTCAGAGCTCGGGCGAGCTGGAGAAGATCCAGGAGCAGTGGATCAACTCCTCGGGCGGCGTCCCCA
>JAXLSW010000036.1:0-3420 GCA_046330415.1 Solirubrobacterales bacterium
GGCCGCTGCGGCCGTCGTCGTCGGCCGCGAGGGCACTCCGGAGAACCCGCAGGGCTCCCCCGTCTTCGCCTGGAAGGGCGAGACGCTCGAGGAGTACTGGTGGTGCACCGAGCAGGCGCTGAGCTGGCCCGACGGTCCGCCGAACCTGATCCTCGACGACGGCGGCGACGCGACGATGCTCGTCCTCCGCGGCGCCGAGTACGAGAAGGCAGGCTCCGCCCCGGACCCCTCCACCGGTGAGTCGGAGGAGTTCAAGGTCTTCCTGACCCTCCTCAACAAGACGCTCGCCGAGACCCCCGGCAAGTGGACCGAGATCGCCGACGCGATCCTCGGCGTCAGCGAGGAGACGACCACCGGCGTCGCGCGGCTCTACCAGATGCAGCGCGAGGGCAAGCTCCCCTTCCCGGCGATCAACGTCAACGACTCGGTGACGAAGTCGAAGTTCGACAACATCTACGGCTGTCGCCACTCCCTGATCGACGGCATCAACCGCGCCACCGACGTGATGATCGGCGGCAAGGTCGCCGTCGTCCTCGGATTCGGCGACGTCGGCAAGGGCTGCGCGGAGTCGCTACGGGGCCAGGGCGCGCGCGTCCTCGTCACCGAGATCGACCCGATCTGCGCGCTGCAGGCGGCGATGCAGGGCTACCAGGTGGTCCGCCTCGACGACGTCGTCGAGACCGCGGACATCTTCATCACCGCGACGGGCAACAAGGGTGTGATCTCGGCCGAGCAGATGGGCCGGATGAAGCACCAGGCGATCGTCGGCAACATCGGCCACTTCGACAACGAGATCGACATGGCCGGGATCGAGGCCGACGACGCGGTCGAGCGGATCAACGTCAAGCCGCAGGTCGACGAGTGGCGCTTCCCCGACGGCCACTCGATCATCGTCCTCTCGGAGGGCCGCCTGCTCAACCTCGGCAACGCCACGGGCCACCCGAGCTTCGTGATGTCGAACTCGTTCACCAACCAGGTGATGGCGCAGATCGAGCTCTGGAAGCACAGCTCCGAGTACGAGAACCAGGTCTACACGCTGTCCAAGCAGCTGGACGAGAAGGTCGCGCGCCTGCACCTCGACGCGCTCGGCGTGAAGCTGACCGAGCTCAGCCGGGAGCAGGCCGACTACATCGGCGTTCCGGTCGAGGGGCCGTACAAGGCGGACCACTACCGCTACTAGACGCTGGAAGGTAGGTTCGGGGCACTCATGAGCGAGCGCCCCGAGCCCGACCCGGCTCCCAGCACCAAGGCGATCCGCGACACGCAGCTCGCCGGCGAGCGCACGTTCCTGGCTTGGTGGCGCACCGGCGTCGCCGCGATCATCGCCTGCATCGCCGTCGGCAAGCTGCTGCCGCTGCTGACCGATCGCGGCAAGACGCTCTCGGTGGCGCTCGGGATCGGGTTCGCCCTGGTCGGTGCGGCGGCGATCGGCTACGGCTGGTACCGCCACGCCGCGATCGACCGCGCCCTCGCCAGTGGCGACTTCGCGGCGAGCAACTCGCGCGTGACGTTCGCCTTCAGCGCGGCGGGCGTGATCCTCGCCGTGGTGGCGATGATCCTGGTGGTCGTCTCGGTCTGAGCGCGGCGGCGCCGCTCAACGCCCCGGCCCGCGCCCCCCGCGGGCTTCTCCCCGTGGCCGCGGTCTTCTCTCCGCTCCCGCGGGCTTCTCCCCGTTGCCGCGGTCACCGAGATGCGGCTCGCGGGACAGATGCTCCCGTTTGTTGCATCTCGGTGAGCGGGGAGCCGAAGCCGCTCAGAGCTCGCCGTTGAGCACGTAGCGCAGGATCGCGACGACCTGCTCGGGCTCGCGGCAGACGGCCAGCGCGGCGCGGTCGACCTCCTTGAGCGCATGGTCGTGCTCGGGCGGGTGCAGCGTGATCAGCGGGGTCCCGAGCGCGGCGGCCTGGCCGGCGTCGAAGGCGGCGTTCCACTGCTTGTACTGCTCACCGAAGCGGACGACGGCGAGGTCGGCCTCCTTGATCAGGGTCGTCGTGCGGATCGCGTTGAGGCCGGCGCCCTTGTGGTCGTGCCAGAACTTGTCGGGCTCCTGGCCGAGGATCGAGACGCCGCAATCGTCGGAGGCCGCGTGGTCGGTGACCGGGCCCGTCAGTAGGACCGGCAGGCCGGCGACCTCGATGCCCTCGGCGATCCGCTCGCGCCAGTCGGTGTGGATCTCCCCGGCCAGGTAGACGACCCAGGTGCGCTCTGCTCCGCTCGCTTCCATCCGGGCGGACCATAACGAGGCAGCTTCGGCGAGGAGGCTCCGGCGGGGCGACATCGGCGAGCCGGGGCGCGGCGGCGATAATCCTCACCATGGACGGTGGGCTAGCGATCCGCGCCGGGGCGCTGCAGGCAGCGGCTGTCGCGCTGCTCTCGATCGTGCTCGCGCTGGCGCTCCCCCACTCCTTCTTCGAGGACTGGGGCTGGCTGAGCGGACCGACGGCCTGGCTGCTGTGCGCGCTGTTCACGGCGACCGTGCTGGCGCTGCCGCGCGGGCCGGCGCTCCTCGGCGCCGTTCTCGTCGGGCTCCCGAGCATCCTCGCCGTGATCGTCGGCGTGCACTGGCTCGGGGCGCTGATCGCGGTGATCCTCTTCGCGCTCTGGTGCGGGCGGCTGGAGCCGCGCGGGGAGCCCGTCGGCATCATCTGAGCGCCGCTTTGGACCGGTCCCCGCGCCGAACGTACGTCGTTGGGCGCCATAGGCACCCGTTTCGTACGTTCGATGAGAATCGTTGCGCCGCGCGCCGGTATCTTCCCCTGCCCACCCTGGAGGGGTGACCGAGTGGCTTAAGGTGCACGATTGGAAATCGTGTGGGCGGCGAAAGCTGCCTCGTGGGTTCGAATCCCACCCTCTCCGTTTCAGCTTGCAGGCCGCCTCCCATCGGCGTGTCGATCGTCCGCAGCGGATAGGTTTCCCGCCGATGAATCGCTCCAGCAGGGTCTCTCTCGTCGTCGTGGCGCTCGCCGTCGCTTCCCTTCTCGCCACCACCGCGCAGGCGTCGGCGAACACCTACTGCGCCGTCACCTCGGGCTCGCTTCCCGACTGCACCGCTCCGAACACGTTCACCGGGGCGACGACTTCGGTTCAGGCGGCCCTGAACGCCGCCGCCACGAACGCGGGACCCGACAAGGTCGTGATCGGCCCGGGGACGTTCACGAGTACCGCCAACACCGCGCTCGTCTACAACCCCGCCGCGGCGGGCAACGACGTCGAGATCGCGGGCCAGGGGGCGTCGACGATCCTGTCGCCGACGACGACGATCGGCTACACGCTTCTGCTCGCCGGGACCGGTGCGACCTCCAACTCCATGCACGACCTGACCGTCACGATCGCGCCGGGCTCCAACTCGGGCACGGACGGGGTCGTGGTCACCCAGAGCGCCGCCGTTGACATCCACGACCTCACCGTCAAGCAGGCGGC
>JAXLSW010000037.1:0-2731 GCA_046330415.1 Solirubrobacterales bacterium
GTCGATGGCCTCTTCGACCTGGCGGCGCAGGGAGTCGGCGTCGACGGCCACCCCGGCCTTGGCGGCGACGGGCACGAGCGAGCCGCTGGAGGGATCGATGCTGGCGTCGACCGGATCGCGGCCGACGTTCTCGACGACGTGGTTGATGAAGTGGTCGACCTCGTCGGTGTCGTAGGCGACCTCGGGGTGGATCGCCTCGTCGACCTCACCGCCGCTGACCTCGCGCCAGACGCGCGAGGGAAGGCTGCCGTCGCGGGAGGCTGAGATCGCCTCGTCGACCATCGTGTCGACGTCGGCGTGGACGTTGAGCTCCTTGGAGGTGAGCTCGTAGGTGTCATCCCCGTACTTGACCTTGACGGTCTTGTCGAGCGGGGTCACGAGGTTGGTCCGGACCTGGGAGGCGGCCGCATCCGCGTCGAGGCCGCCGACGTCGACGCCGCCGATCGTCACGCCCTCGGCGATCTTGTCCTTCTGCGTCGAGTCGTACCAGAAGGCGAGCATCACGACGACGATCGCCGCGAACACGACGGTGACGATCGAGATCTGCGCTTTCCGGCCCACTCCTCTTCCTTCCGAACGCCCACAACGCGCAACGCACGCCGGGCTCCTTCGGATCAGTTCCTCTGACCCTCGCTTTCGTTTCTGAAGTTTAGGCACAGCCCCAAGCGGCGCCGCCGTTGTCGGCTCCGTGCAACCGGGTTTGCGCCTGGGCGCGAGAGCGCGCCCACGGGAAGGGAACCGGCGCTAGATGCCGAACGGCTCGGCCTCGGTGCCCGTGCGCTCCTCGGGAGGGCTCTCGGGAGGCCGCGTCAACGGGCTGCGGCGCAGGAACCGCTCGACCTCACCCTCGTAGGTGTAGGTCTGCTCGACGCCGCGGATGATCGGGTGCAGGCGCAGGTGCTCGGCGAAGGCGTTGACGGTCTCCCGCGACGTGTAGCCGTACTCGAACCCGCTCGCCTTGTAGCGGCGATTGTCGAGCCCGCGGCCGAAGCGGAGCTGGTTGAGCATCTCGTCGGGGATGCGGATGCCGAGCGACCGCAGCGGTCCCGCCAGCGTGCCCGTCCCCCACGGCGGCAGCAGCGGCGCCGGGCGCTTGCCGAGCAGGCCGATGACCTCCGAGAGCGCCAGGACCCCGTCGCCGGCCACGTTGTAGACGCCGGGCGTGTGGTTGATCGCCGCGTGCTCGAGCGCGTGGACGACGTCTTCCTCGTGGACGAACTGGCAGCGCGGATCGAAGCCGAGGACCATCGGCACGAGCGGCAGGGCGAACATCCGCGAGAACGAGGTGCGGACGTCGGGCCCGAGCACGTTGGTGCAACGAAGGACGGTGACGGTCACGTTGGGCTGCTTGACCGCGAAGTCGACGACCGACGCCTCGGCCTCGACGACGTCGCGCTCGATCGCAGCCGACGGGCGCGTGTTGCGCCCCATCGACTCGGTGAAGAACGCCGGGTCGTCCTGCTCGCAGCCGTAGACGTGAGCGGAGGACTTGAAGATGAACTTCCGCACCGGGGAGTCCTCCCCCGCGCAGGCGGCGAGGATGTTCATCGTCCCGATCACGTTGTTCTCATGCGCCTCGCGACGCGGGCTCGTGGTCGAGTCGACGACGAGCCGCGTGTCGATCACGGTGTCGATGCGAGCGGCGCGGACGATCCGCTGGATCAGCCCGTGCTGGTTGGAGACCTTGACGAACTCGGTGCGCTCGAGCTCGCGGGTCGGGTCCTTGGAGTCGACGCCGACGATCGCCTCGATCTCACCGAAGGACTCGAGCGCCTGGGCGAGCCGTCCTCCCCAGTAGCTGGACAGGCCGGTGATCAGGACCCGGCGGGCGGATTCGCCCTCGGCGGGCTCGGCTGCCTCGGCGGCTGTGGACTGCAGCTCGCTCATCCCATCCACACCGACTTGCGCTTGGCCAGCATGTCGTGCAGGCCCTCCTGGATCCGCACCCGCACCTCCTGGGAGACGGTCTGCACGAGCGCCTTGTCCTCGGCGGGAGCATTGCCCATCTTCGTCGTGTCGATGGGCTCCAGGAATCGGATCTTGAACTTGGCCGGCAGGTAGCCGAGCATCCCGGCCGCGCCGAGCCACGGGAACGTCGGGGTGATCGGGAAGTAGAGGAGCCCGGTCGCGCGCTGCATCAGCTTCGACTGCATGAAGACGGGCGCGGCCTCCTCGGCGCCGACGACGCAGACCGGGACGAGCTGGGCGCGCCCGCGCATCGCCGCCTCGACGAAGCCACCGCGCCCGAAGCGCTGCACCCGGTAGCGGTCCTTGACGAGCTTCTCGGTCCCCTTGCGGCCCTCGGGGAAGACGAGGACCAGCTGGCGCTCGTCGTAGAGCAGGCGATGCACGTTGGCCGGATGCGCGGGAACGCAGCCGATCTTCGGCAGCAACGCCGAGAAGCCGGGATAGCCCTTGAAGAAGTGCTCGACCGTCATGTAGAGGGGGCGCGGGTCGGGGTGCTCCTCGCGGATGGCCTTGCCGATCACGGCGGCGTCCGGCGGCAGCGCCCCGGCATGGTTGGAGACGAGCAGGGCGCCTCCCTCGCTGGGGACGTTCTCGATGCCCTCGACCTCGGTCCGGAACCAGTAGCGATAGAAGAAGTTGACGACCGTCTCGTCGAAGATCCGCTCCACCCGCTCGGAGCGGCCCCAGTCGTCGAGGGTGCGATCCGGCTCGACGGCGGGCATGAGGCCACGCATGCGCTCGCGCTCGGAGACCTCCAGTGCCG
>JAXLSW010000038.1:0-2252 GCA_046330415.1 Solirubrobacterales bacterium
CCTGCGATTGCGAGTTGAGCATCCGGGGTGACGCTGGCAACACGCTGGCGCCGCTTGAACCAACGCGGGCGGGGAATACTGAGCGCGATGGGCACCGCGATCGTCTGGTTCCGCCGCGACCTGCGGATGAGCGACAACCCGGCGCTGGCCGCGGCCGCCGAGGCTGACCGGATCGTCCCGGTCTTCTGCTTCGAGGAGGGCCTCTACGGGGGGCGCCACAGGTCGGCGAACCGGAACGCCTACCTGCGCGCCTCCCTCCGGGAGCTCGACGCGAACCTGCGCGACGCCGGCTCGAAGCTGCACTACCGCTCGGGCGATCCCGCCGTGCAGATCAAGCCCCTCGCCGCCGAATGCGGGGCCGACGTCGTGCATGTCAACCGCGACCACACCGCTCACGCCCGCGCGCGCGACCGGCGCGTGCAGGAGGCGCTTGGCCGCGACGCCGTCGAGCTGACCGGACACGCCGGGGTCTCCTGCGCCGAGATCGCGACGATCGAGACCGGCTCGGGCGCCCCCTACCGGGTCTTCACGCCCTTCTCGAAGGCCTGGATGGCGGCCGATCGGCGCGAGGTCGCGACGAAGCCGCGCAAGCTGCGATCCCCGTCCGGCATCGAGGTCGGCAAGCTCCTGTCGGAGGACCGGCTCGGGATCACCGCCGAGGCGAAGCGGATCGCCGAGGCCGCCGGCGTGGGCGAGGAGGCCGGGCGCAAGCTCATGCGAAAAGCCGCCGAGCGCGCCGCCGACTACGAGAGGATCCGCGACCTCCCGGGCCTGGACGAGACGACGCGCCTCTCCCCTCCCCTCCACTTCGGGACGGTCTCCGCCCGCGAGGTCGAGACGCTGCTCGTCCCGCAGCGCTCGAACGGCGCGAAGGCGCTGCGCCGCCAGATCTGCTGGCGCGACTTCTGGCTCAACGTGATCCGCAACTTCCCGGCGAACCGGACCGAGGAGTACGACGAGCGCTTCCGCGGGATGCGCTGGAACGACGACCGCGACTCGCTGACCGCGTGGAAGCGGGGCGAGACCGGCGTCCCCTACGTAGACGCGGGGATGCGACAGCTCCTCACCGAGGGTTGGATGCACAACCGGGTGCGGATGGCCGTCGCCTCCTACCTGACCAAGAACCTCCTGATCGACTGGCGCGAGGGCGAGGCGCACTTCATGGCTCACCTGCTCGACGGGGACGAATCCCAGAACAACGGCAACTGGCAGTGGGCGGCTTCCGTCGGCGCCGATCCCCAGCCCTACTTCCGCGTCTTCAACCCCGTCAAGCAGCAGCAGAAGTTCGATCCCGATGGCACCTACGTACGGCGATGGGTACCCGAGCTGGAGCGCGTTCCCGACAAGTACCTGGCCGAGCCCTGGGAGGCCCCCGCGGAGGTCCAGGAGGAGGCCGGGTGCCTGATCGGCAGCGACTACCCGGAGCCGCTGGTGGACCTCAAGCACTCCCGCGAGGAGGCCATCGCGCGGTTCGGGGACCAGCGCGGGTGAACGTCAGCGGAAGACGGCCTGGACGCGACTGAAGTCGCCGGCTTCCAGGTCGGCTGCCGGAGCCAGAACATAGAGGCGGGTCTCGTTGTCTCTGAAATGCCGGGCGGTCGCGGGATCGCGGGTCAGCTGAAGCAGCAGCCGCCAACGCTTCGCACCCTCCTCGTGGCGGTGCCAGTCGGGATGGCTTCGCGGCGATTGCTTGAGCCCGTGCACACCCGCAGCCTGCATCTCGCAGAGAAGCGGCAGATTGCCGGACCGTTCGTCGGGAAAGCCGAGGAGCCGATGCAATCCCAGGACGCCGCGCTCCCGGTCGAACGTGGTCACACCCTGCGCCTCCGCCAGCCACCCGCGCAGTTCCTCCCACGCCTCTCGCTCCCCTTCGCTCAACCCGAGATCGTGGACGGGACGCGACCAAGCGCGAGGTAGCTGAAGCTCGCGGCTCATGCCCAGCGGTGCGTTCCTTGTTTCATGTTCGTCGGCATCCGCCGCTTCACCGTCCGAGGGCAGCAGCAGCACGCCGGTACGAGGTGCCCGTCCCTCCGCTCCGCTGCCGTCACGAGAGACGAAGACGGCGATCGAGCCATCCGCGCTTCCATCGACGCCCCTTGGAAGCTCGAGCCGGGCAAGGAATGGCATCGGCTCTTCGCCCAGTTGCGGCCAGGGCGCGCCCCCGAGAAACGGCTCACCGCCGAGCCACGAAGATGCGCGCAGGCCAGGCGTCACCGTGGCCCTGACGCTCGTTCGCGCCAGGGCGCGAACCG
>JAXLSW010000039.1:0-2203 GCA_046330415.1 Solirubrobacterales bacterium
GATCTCGCTCGATCTCGGCCGCCGGATCTGGCTGCCGTCGTCGTTGGGACGCGGCGACGGCGATCACGGATAGCTTTCCCTCCCAGATGAGTTCGGGAACGTCCAACGGCTACCTGAGCCCGGGCGTGGCGGGGACCGGCGCGATCGCGCTCGGGGTCGCCGCGGTCTCCTCAACCCTCGGTGAGGTTCGGGTCCTCGCGCGCAGCGACGCCTCCGCCTGGAAGGCCGAGGAGAGCGCGGTGAAGCTCTGCACGAAGCTCGAGGGGGGCGACCCGAAGCGGGTGAAGGTGACGACAGAGGCCGCGGACCTCGCCGGCTGCGACCTCGTGGTCGAGGCGATCGCCGAGGACGCGGACGCGAAGGCCACGCTGCTCGCGACCCTCGCCGACGCCTGCCCTGACGCCGACCTCGCGACGACGACGTCCTCCCTCTCGGTCGGTGAGCTCGGCAAGCGCTCCGGCGCGCCCGAGCGCTTCTTCGGCCTTCACGTCTTCAACCCGGTCACGCGCATGGAGCTGATCGAGCTCTGCCTGCCGGAGGGACTGCGGGAGGGAGCCGCCGACCGCGCCCGCGCCTTCTGCGCGGCGCTCGGCAAGCACGCCGTCGAGGTCCCCGACCACACCGGCTTCGTCGTCAACCGGCTGCTGTTCCCCTACCTGTTCGAGGCGGTGCGGCTGATGGAGGACCTCGACCTCAGCGCCCAGGACGTCGACGACTGCATGGCGATGGGAACCGGCCAGCCGATGGGGCCGCTGAAGCTCCTCGACTTCGTCGGCATCGACGTCGCCGTGGCGATCGGCGAGAGCCTCCATCAGGCCAACGGCCACGACCACCACCATCCCCCGAAGCTGCTGCTGACGATGGCGGCCGAGGGCAAGCTCGGCCGCAAGAGCGGCGAGGGCTTCTACACGTACTGAGGCTCAGGCCGCCGAGGCCGTCTGGCCGCAGCGGCCCCGGTCAGTGGCCCTTGCCGGCGAGGTCCCAGACGACGTCCGCTTCGCTGATGCCCTGCCGGCCGGCGAGGTCGCCGACCTGATCCCAGGGGAGCTGCGCGTCGGGGAGCTCGTCCCAGCGGGCGAGCTCGAGCGACTCCAGAGCCCGCGCCAGCGTCGGCCCGTGCCGCTCCTCGGCGTTCACCAACGCCTTCAGGACCTCGAGTTGCTTGTCGCTGAGCCTGACGACCCACATGGCGCCTGCCTCCCGGTACGCGCTTCGTGACGAAGGGTCAAGCTAGGACCGTGGACGGACGTAACGCCGGGGAGGAGATGAGCGGGCCGGAGCCTCCGCGGGAGGCGGCTGCGGCCGCGCCGGCGATGCGCGGCTACGCCGGCTCCCGGCAGCGTCACTACGAGGCGTTCGTGTTCGCCCCCGAGGCCACTCAGGTGCTGCGCCGCCGGTTCCTGCCGCTGGGATGGAACGTCGTCTCCTGGGACGACGGACACGGCCACACCGTGCGGCTGATGCACCTTCCCTCCGAGGAGGGGGAGCGGCACTGGGTGACCGTGCTCGTCCGGCCCGCCGCCGCGAGCGCCGGCTTCGCGGCGCGGATCGTCTGCCACGACCGCGACGTCGAAGAGGAGCTCGCGAAGGACGCCGACGCCGACCTGCAGACCGTCACGCTCGCAGACGTCGACGTCGAGCTCGAGAGCGACGCCTTCGACCGCCGCTACCGGCTCCTGGGCGACGCCGACCAGGACCCGATCGCCCTCCGGCGCCTCCTCAGCCCCGACCTGATCGACGACCTCACCGAGCTGCCGCTCGACGGCTTCTCCTTCGAGCTCCAGGACGGGGCGCTGAGCTGCTTCCTGCCGGGCATCCACACCGACCCGGCTGAGCTCGACGCGCTCGAAGCCGCCGCCGGGCGGGTCCACGCCCGCGCCGAGGAGATCGGGCGCGGATCGCCGCAACGGCGTACCGCGGTCGTCGGCCGCGAGCCCAGGATCGAGGCCGCGCTCGCCGAGCACCCGTTCCCTCGCCCGCCGGCCGGCGTGCGTGAGGCCGCGAAGGTCTTCCGCCGGTGGCCGATCCCGTTCTTCATCGACGACGCCGCCTGGGGCCTCGGTGCCGAGGCCTTCTTCCGCTCCTACGTCGACTCGATCGGGATGGAGCTGAGCTCCCCCGCCGCCGTCAAGTCCACCCACTACGAGGCCGGCGTGATCGGCGATCCCGTGCACGTGGCCCACGGCCCGCTGCCGGGAGCGAC
>JAXLSW010000040.1:0-1881 GCA_046330415.1 Solirubrobacterales bacterium
CGGACCCGGTCGACAACCTCGGCGGGATGCTCTCGATCCTGATGGTCGCGGCGCTGGTCCTCGGGATCAACTTCGCTGCCGTCCCGGGCGCCGGTGCGGTCGCGATCGGCCTGCTCGTCGTCGCGCTCGCGAGCGTCGCCGGCTTCGCGATCCGCCAGCGCCGAGTGTCGGTGCCGCTCTACGACCTCCACGTCGCCGGGCGGCCGACCTTCTGGGTGGCGGCGGTGGCCGGTGTGATCGTCTTCGGCTCGCTGATGGCGGCGGCGTTCATCGGCCAGCAGTTCCTCCAGAACGTGCTCGAGTACTCCACGTTCGATGCCGGCGTCTCGATTCTCCCGGCGGCGGTGCTGATGATCTTCGTCGCGCCGCGCTCGGCGAAGCTGGTCGAGACGCGCGGCGCCAGATTCACCCTGCTGTTCGGCTACGTCTTCATCCTCGCCGCCTTCCTGACGATGCTGCTCGTCTGGAGCGAGAACAGCCCCTATTGGCACATCGGCCTCGCCTACGGGCTGATCGGCATCGGGATCGGCCTCGCCGGAACCCCGGCGTCGCGCTCGCTGACGGGCTCGGTTCCGGTTTCCAGGGCGGGGATGGCCTCGGCGACCGCCGACCTCCAGCGCGACCTCGGCGGCGCGATCATGCAGTCGCTTCTCGGCGCGGTGCTCACCGCCGGCTACGCGGCCTCGATCTCGAGCCAGATCGCGGGGGCCCCGAACGCCGACAAGATCACCAACGCGACCGAGTCGGAGCTGCAGAAGTCGTTCGCGAGCGCCGCCGACATGGCGAGCCAGTACCCCCAGTACAAGGACCAGATCATCGCCGGCGCCCGCGAGGCGTTCCTCAAGGGCGACGACTGGGCCTACATGGCCGGGATCATCGCCGTCCTGATCGGCGCGATCGTGATCTGGCGTTTCTTCCCACGGGTCGACCGTGAGAAGGAGCTGCTCGCCGAGTACGCCGCCGAGGGCGGCGGCGAGGGCGACGGGCAGCCGGCAGCGGCCTGACCGGCCGGGCGATCCGCGGTCGAACGGATCGCGGCCCTCGTCGCTACTCTCCGCGCCGTGATCAGCACTGCGCAGTTCAAGAACGGCTCCCACATCGAGGTCGACGGCAAGATCTTCCGGATCATGGAGTTCCAGCACGTCAAGCCGGGCAAGGGCGGGGCGTTCGTCCGGACCAAGCTGCGCCGGGTCGAGGACGGCTCGGTCATCGACAAGACCTTCAGGGCGGGGGAGAAGTTCCGCCCGGTCCGGACCGAGACCCGCCGCATGCAGTACCTGTACGACTCCGGCGAGGCCCAGGTCTTCATGGACAACCAGAACTACGAGCAGCTCGAGATCCCCGCCGATCTCGATCCCGACTCGATGCGCTGGGTCCGGCCCAACGACGAGGTCGAGCTGCTGCTGATCGACGAGCGCCCCGCCGGCCTCCAGATCCCGAGCGCGGTGGACCTCGAGGTCACCGAGACGCAGCCCGGGCTCAAGGGCGACACGGCCTCCGGCGGCGGTTCCAAGCCCGCAACCCTCGAGACCGGCGTGACCATCGAGGTCCCGCTGTTCATCGAGGAGGGCGAGAAGGTCCGCGTCGACACCCGCTCCGGCGACTACGTCTCGCGGGCTTAGGCGTCCAGCGGCGGTCGCCGTGTGAGATTCTCGGCGCTTCGGTGCTGAAACGGCACTGAAGGGGCGCCACCAGCGACTCGTACGCCGCCATGCTGGGCGAATGGGGTCCGAGAGGAACAAATCCGGGAGTGGATCCCGAAAACGTTCCACTCGATCGATGGAGGCGGCGATTGCGGGGCGAAGTCGGTACCGGGTTGTCGTCCGTTCGGTGCTCACCGGGACCGGGTTGACGGATGAGCAGATCCGCCACCGCCTGAGA
>JAXLSW010000041.1:0-1875 GCA_046330415.1 Solirubrobacterales bacterium
ATCGCGTTCTCGAAGACGAGCCCCGCCCCCGCCTCCCCGGGCTCGATCTCGATCACGCAGTCGGCGAACTGACCGCGACCGCCCGTCTGCTTCTTGTAGCGGGCGTGCGCCTTGGCGGGCTTGCGGATCGTCTCCACGTAGGGCACCCGCGGTGGCTTGAGGACGATCTCGGCGCCGAAGCGCTCCTTCATGCGGCCGAGGACGACGTCGACGTGGATCTGCGTCAGCCCGGCGATGATCTGCTCGCCGGTCTGGGGATCGCGGTGGACGTCGAGGCACGGGTCCTCCTCACGGAGGCGGCGGATCGCGGTCACGGCCTTGTCCTCGTCGCCCTTGCTCTTCGCCTCGTAGGCGTATGCCATGACCGGCGCCGGGAGCTCCACCCGCGGCGCCCGCAGGCCGCTCGGTGGCTCACAGAGCAGGTCCCCGGCTCGCGTCTCCTTGAGCTTGGCGACGACGCCGATATCACCGGCCCCGAGCTCGTCGGTGGTGCTCATCTCCTTGCCGAGAGGCTCGCTGAGCTGCCCGATCCGCTCCTTGGCGCCGGTGCGCTCGTTGTGGACATGGCTGTCGGAGCGCAGCGTCCCCGAGAGAACCCTGAGCGCGTTGAGGCGGCCGGTGAAGGGGTCCGCGGTCGTCTTGAAGACCTGGGCGATGAGCGGCCCGTCCTCGTCGGGTGGGATCTCGGCCTCGGAGTCGTCGTCACCCAGCAGCGTGCGGGCGCCGCGCATGGCCGGTGAGGGAAGGTCCTCGATCAGCGCCTCCAACAGGCGCTCGATGCCGAGGTCGCGGGTGGCGATCCCGCAGGTGACCGGGAAGAGGTGGCCCTCGGTGACCCCCTTCTTGAGCGCGGCGACCGTCTCCTCGTGGGAGATCTCCTCGCCCTCGAGGTAGTGCTCCATGAGCGCGTCGGAGTTCTCGGCGACCTCGTCCATCAGCTTCTCGCGGTACTGCTGGGCCAGCTCTTGGAGCTCGGCCGGGATCTCGGCCTCCACCTCCTCCCCCCTGCCGTCGCCGTCGTGGAGGAACGCGCGCATGTCGATCAGGTCGATGACGCCGCCGACCTCGTGCTCGGCGCCGATCGGGATCTCGGTGGCGACAACGTGGGAGCCGAACGATTCCTGCAGGCCCTCGAGCGTGCGGAAGAAATCGGCGCGCTCGCGGTCGAGCATGTTGACGAAGACGAGCCGAGGCAAGGCCGCGCGGTCCGCCTGCGCCCACAGGCGCTCTGTGTGGACCTGGACTCCGTCCACGGCGCTGACGACGACGACCGCCGCATCGACGACCGCCAGCGCGCCGAGAGCCTCGGCGACGAAGCTCGGGTCCCCCGGGGTGTCGATCAGGTTGATCTTGCGGTCGCCGTGCTCGAAGGAGCAGATCGAGGCGCCGATCGACATCCCCCTTTCCTGCTCGTCGGACTCGAAGTCGCTGACGGTGTTGCCCGACTCGGTGCGGCCGAGCCGGTTGATCGCCCCGGCCTCGAAGAGCATCGCCTCCGCCAGGGACGTCTTGCCGCAGTCCCGATGGCCGATCAGGGCGACGTTCCGAAAGCGATCGGCCGCTTTGTGCGACATGTCGCGAGCCTATGGGTGCGCGAACTGAAGGTCAAGCGGGGCGCACCCGCGCCGGGGTCAGGCCGCGTTCTGCAGGTGCGACCGCATTCCCAGCACCGCTTTGGTGTGGAGCTGGGAGACGCGCGACTCGGTGACGCCGAGAACCTCGCCGATCTCGCGCAGTGTCAGCGTCTCGTAGTAGTAGAGGGCGATGACGAGGCGCTCGCGGTCGGGAAGCGATTCGATCGCCTCGGCGAGGCGATCCTTGAGCTCGACGGTGTCGATGGCCTCCTCGGGATCGACCGCGTGCGGATCACGGATC
>JAXLSW010000042.1:0-1770 GCA_046330415.1 Solirubrobacterales bacterium
GATCTGCGAGCGCGCCGGCCAGCTCTCCCCAGGCGCCGCAGTCCAGCTCGGCAGTCGCTTCAAGGCCGCGTTCAACTTCACCGTCGGGCTCCGCGTCTTCCAGCCCTCGAGCTTCGCGAGGTACGCGGAGTCGATCCCACCGACCACCTCTGGGCCGAGCAGCCGGAGCGCCACCTTCGGATCGGCGTTGCAGAGGACCGACTTCGCCCGGATCACCGTCCCGTCCTCGAGCTCGACCCCCGCGGTCCCGTCACCCTCTCCCTCCCCGGGGAGGATCCGCGCCACCGGCACGCCGCAGGCCAGCACCGCCCCCGCCTCCTGCGCCGCGTCGGCGATCGCGAAGGAGACCATCCCCATCCCGCCCTCGACGTAACCCCATGACGACGACCCCGGTCCACCGTCGGGCGCAGGGTCGAGCGAACCCTGCCGGTGCATCAGCTTGACGCCCGCGGTCCCTGGGTCCTTCGGCCCAGCCCAGGTCCCGATCACGCCGCCGCCGAACAGCGAATCGCGCAGCCGCTCGTCGCTCACGTAGCGATCGATCACCGACGCCACCGAGTCCTCGAAGACGACGCCGATCTTCTCCTCGTCCCCGCCGAGCATCGCCTCGATCTCCTCGCGCGAAGGACACTCCCCCTCCCAGGCGTCCCGCTCGCCGTGTCGCAGCGCGATGCGGATGTCGCGGAAGAGCTTGTTGTAGGCCCAGTAGCCGTCGATGTCGGCCTTCGAGACCCCGAGCGCCTCCAGGCTCGCCTGGGTCTTCGCGTCGTCCTGCCATTCCGCGAACGAGGTGCCGTCCTCGAACGGGATCCACATGTCGGGATCCGCCAGCCAGTACTTGAGCCCGCGCTCCTTCAGCCCGAGCTCCGCGGTCACCTTCGGGTCGAGCAGCCCGATCACGTACGCGCATGGGGAGCAGACAAAGCGCTCGTCCGCGAACGGCCGCTCCAGCGTCGCCGCCCCGCCGAGCCGCTCCCGTCGCTCGAGAACCAGCACCGACTGCCCGGCCCGCGCCAGGTACGCCGCTGCGGTCAGCCCGTTGTGGCCGCCGCCGACGATCACCGCATCCCAACCCCCCGGGCGCGAAGCCAGAGCGGAGACGGGCTCCGGAAGCCCGACCTCACCGAGCTTGGCCGCGATCTCGTTCAAAGCTCCCTCACGACACCGCGACCATATCCGGGAGGCCGGAGCCGCAGTAGGCTCGCGTCCCCCATGCGCTACGCCCGCACCCCCATCGAGATCGAATCACCCGAGGAGCTCGGCTACGACTCGATCCGGTTCAACCTCGCCGAGAGCTCGTTCGCCGACCAGCGGCTCAGCGACTACGGGATCGACACCGACGTCGGCGGCCTCCTGCTCCAGTACGGCGACCACCTCGGACTCCCCCGCCTACGCGAGCTGATCGCCGCCGAGGGCGGTGGGAGCGACGTCACCCCCGACCAGGTCACGGTCACCTCCGGGGCGGCGCCGGCGCTCTTCATCATCGCCACCGCCCTCCTCGAGCCCGGCGACCACGCCCTGATCCAGGCTCCCAACTACGCGACCAACCTGGAGACGCCGCGCATGCTCGGCGCCGAGGTCGAGCCGATCGAGATCCGATACGAGGACGGCTGGGAGCTGGACGTCGACCGCCTCGCCTCCCAGATGCGGCCCGAGACGAAGCTCGTCTCCATCACCTACCCCCACAACCCGACGGGGGCGATGATCGACGCCGCGACCCTCGAGCGCGTCGTCGAGCTGATCGACGCGCACCCTTCGGCCCGCCTCCTG
>JAXLSW010000043.1:0-1759 GCA_046330415.1 Solirubrobacterales bacterium
ACCACAAGCTGCCCGGCGACGCCCAGGGTCACGTCAAGGAGATCTACGAGCGGGCCGAGGAGAGCAAGATCCAGCTCAACCTCTACATCATCGGCGAGGGCGGCGAGGAGGACCACGCCGCCGAGGACGTCGAGCCCGAATCGGTCTCGGAAGAGCCCACCCCCACTGCATGAACACGAACCACAGGAGCGATCAATGAAGCTTGCGTACTGGCCCGGCTGCGTCTCGCGCGGCTTCACGCCCGAGCTGCACGGCTCGATGGCGCTCAGCGCCGAGGCCCTCGGGATCGAGCTCGTCACCCTCGACCGCGCGAACTGCTGCGGCGCCGGCGTGATCGCCGAGCACAACCAGGAGCTCGCCGACACCCTGAACGCGCGGACGTTCGCGCTCGCCCAGGAGACCGGGCTGTCGATGATGAACATCTGCTCGACCTGCCAGGGCGCGCAGTCGGAGTGCCAGGAGCGGCTCGACGCCGACTCCGCCTACCGCTCCCATATCAACGACACCCTCAGCGGCGAGGGGCTCGCCTACACGAAGGACAAGGACGGGTTCACGAACAAGAACTTCCTCTGGCTCCTCGTCGAGGACTACGGCCTCGACAAGCTCGCCGAGAAGGTCAAGCGCCCGCTCGAGGGACTCCGCGTCGGCCCGTTCTACGGCTGCTACGTGCTGCGCCCGAAGACGCGGCTCGGCTACGACGAGTTCCCCGACCGCGACCTCTACCTCGAGCAGGTGATCGAGGTGCTCGGCGGCCAGGTCGTCGACTACGACGGCGCCCGTCGTTGCTGCGGCTTCCCGGTGATCACGATGAACAAGGACACCTCGCTGCGCCAGGCCGGCACCCACGTCGGTGACGCCATCGACGCCGGTGCCGACTGCCTCGTGACGCCGTGCCCGCTCTGCCACCTCAACCTCGACATGCAGCAGCCGGAGGCCGCGAAGGTCGTCGGCCGCGACCTCGGCCTCGCGGTCCTGCACCTGCCGCAGCTCGTCGGGCTGGCGCTGGGCTTCGACCCCAAGCAGCTGGGCATGCCGAAGCACATCGCCTCGACGGTCACGGTCGAGGATCGCGTCTCAGCGCTGGCTTAGGGCGGTGACGGCCACAGGACGGGCTCCCCGTCCTGTGGCCGGATCGCCTACTTGAACTGCTCCGGGGGGACGACCGCGTCAAAGCCGCCCTCGTCGTTCGTCAGGGTGACGTCGACCTGGACCTTGTCGCCGTTCGGGGCGGTCAGCTCGCACTGGAACTTCGCGCCCTTCTCGGCCTCCTGGTCGTCGGGACAGGCGACGCTGACGTCGGCGGGGTCGACGCCCGCCTGGGGCGCGAGCTGATCCGCTAGCTCCTGCTCGAGGTCGGCGGAGTCGATCGTGTCGCCGCCGCCGATCGAGACGCTGCAGCCGGTCGTGGCCACCGCGAGCGCCGGGACGGCGACCGCGACGGCGAGGATCTTCTTGGCGTTGTTCATGGGGTTCTCCCTCATGGTGATCGTGGATGAGACCTTCGGATTACGCGCATCCTTCCCGCTCGCGCCGGCTCCGGCATCGGGCGGCTCCCTGAACCCGGACCCCTAGATTTGGGGAACTCTCATTCCTCCAATGCGCCCGCCAACTCGCGGCGGCCGCTGATGTCGAGCTTGCGGTAGGCGTTGGAGAGGTGGACCTCGACCGTCTTCGGAGTGACGAAGAGCTCCTGGGCGATCTGCTTGTTGGTCTGACCTGCCGCGGCGAGGTCGGCGACGCGGCGCTCGGAGGCGGTCAA
>JAXLSW010000044.1:0-1604 GCA_046330415.1 Solirubrobacterales bacterium
CGCTCGAGGAGGCGCGCGGCGGGGTCCGCTTGGCCGTTCCGGAGCAGGAGGTCGAGCGCGAGGGGGACGGGTGGACGGTGCGCTACCGGGTGACGCGTCAGGTCGAGGACGACAACGCGCAGATCTCCCTGCTGACCGGGATGGAGGCCGCCAAGCTCATGCTCGGAGCGGGCGTCGGCATCCTCCGCACCCAGCCGCCTCCCGACGAGCGATCTCTGCGGCGCTTCCGCCTCCAGGTCCGGGCGCTCGGGGTGCCGTGGCCCGACGGCATGAGCTACCCGGAGCTGATCCGTTCGCTCGATCCGTCCGTCCCGGCGCAGGCGGCGCTGATGCACGAGGCGACCGGCGTCGGCCGTGGCGCGGGCTATGTGGCCTTCGACGGCGAGGTGCCTACAGAGCACGAGCACTTCTCGATCGCCGCCGACTACGCGCACGCGACAGCCCCGCTGCGGCGGCTGCAGGACCGCTACGTCAGCGAGTGCTGCCTCGCGGCCGCGGCGGGCGCGGCGCCGCCGGACTGGGTGCGGGCCGGTCTCGCCGCGCTGCCGGATGCGATGGGAGCGGGAGCGCGCCGGGCCGGTGCCGTCGAGCGCGGGGTCGTCGACCTCGTCGAGGCCATGCTGCTCGAGGGCCGGGTGGGGGAGAGCTTCGAAGCGCTCGTCATCGACGACGGCATGGTCCAGGTGCGCGAACCCGCGGTTCGCGCGCACGTCGAGGGCGCCGCCCCCGAGCTCGGCAGCGAGGTGGCGGTCAAGCTGCTCGCCGCCGACGCCGCGACCCGGCGCGTCGAGTTCGCCCTCGCCTAGCGGCTGGAACCGTCGGGCGCCCGCCGTCGCAGGGAGTTCCGCGCCGCACCGAATCGCAATCGCACGTCTGTGGGACCTGCGATTGCGAGTTGAACGCGGCCGCGGCCGTCCAACGCGCCGGGCACCCGCGCAGCGCACCTGCGACGCGTATTGCCCTGCCATAGGTGGGTCGATACGCAGCGCAGAGCGCGTGCGAGCCGAGATCCGGCGAGGCCGGCCGTCGCGGTGAGCTCCCCACCTCCCTTCGCTGCCGACCGTGTGACGCGGGGCGCGGGAACCACGTACAGCGTGGTCCATACGCCCCGCGCTCGCAGCGGCGGCGTTCAACCATCGACGCTGGGCGCGTTGACCACGTCATAGGTGGTCGAGGCGCCCCGCGTTGGGCGATGGGCAGCGAGGGGGAGCATCGGAGATCTCGGTGAGGCCGGCCGTTGCGGTGAGCTCCCCACCTCCCTTCGCTGCCAATCGTGAGAGGCGGGGCGATGGCCCCGCGCGGCGCGGCACCTCCCTGCCGCGAGCGGACGTGTCACCGACAAACGGGGAATAGCTCCACTTCCGGGTGACAGGTCCGTCGATCCCGGGTACCCGGCCGACCTGTCACCCGGGAGCGGGGAATAGGTCCGTTCCCCGGTGACAGGTCCAAGACCCATCCGCCACGGCTGGCGCCGGGGCGATGGGCAGCGAGGGGAGCATGGGAGATCCGGTGAGGCCTGGCCCTCGCGGTGAGCTCCCCACCTCCCTTCGCTGCCAATCGTGAGAGGCGGGGCGATGGCCCCGCTCGCCGCACGGAATCGGCAA
>JAXLSW010000045.1:0-1380 GCA_046330415.1 Solirubrobacterales bacterium
CTCGCCGCACGGCGACGCAGTTCTCCCGCCCAGCCTCGACGGAGAACAGGTCGATCTCGCACCCCGCCGGGGCGAGCAAGTCCGCCACGAGGCGCGAGACGTCGCCCTCGCGCCCCAGGTGGTCGGCGTCCTCCTCACCGGGGAAGGTCGGAACCACGCTCGGGATCCGGACTGCCGCAGAGAGCCCTTCGATCAACTCCGGCCGCAAGCCGGCAAGCGCGCCGCGCAGCGCTTCACGACGAGAGGCGCCGGCCGCCGATCCGTTCATCGGCTCACCCCGCCGCCTCGAAGTAGTTGCGTGCGAGTCGCTCGAGCATGGCTGTGGCGGTCTCGAGGTCGGAGCGCGGCATCGACTCGTTGGGACGATGGGCGACACCCAGCGTGCCCGGCCCGAACGCCGGCAGCGCGGGGATGCCGAGAGCATCGACGATCGAGCTGTCCGTCCCGGCGGGCATCACCCCCAGGGTCGGCTCGACGCCGTGAACCGATCGCCACGCACCCTTCGCGGCGGTCAGCAGGGCCTCGTCGGTGACGATCTCGCCCGGCGAGATCCAGCTCGTGCCTTCGACGGGCTCCACCCATGCGCGATCCGAGAGACCCGCATCGCCCAAGACCTCGTTGAATCGCGCCACGACCCCTTCCTCGGTCATCCCGGTGATGACCCGAACCTCGATCGTCGCGCGCAGCTCGGGAGGATGGGCGAACGGCACCTCACCCCCACGGATCATCGTGCCGACGTTGACCGTGGGCAACATGCCGTCAACCGGATGCCCCAGCGAGTCGAACGGCCTTCCTTCGACGATCGCCCGCATCGCGAGCGCCAACATCGGACCGGCCCTTGACTCGGCGTCCACCTTCTCGCCCGAATGGCCGGGCACGCCGGTGGCGACGAGCTCAACGATGCAGGAGCCGCGCTGCGCAACGAACAGGGTCTCCCACGAGCCGGGGCCGGTGCTCGACGGCTCTGCCATTGCGGCCGCGTCGGCAGCGATGGCGCCCTGCTCGCAGAGCCATGCCATCCCCTCAGCAGAGCCTGCCTCCTCGTCGGCGGTGAAGGCGAGAACGAGCGAGCCTCGCGGTGGCGGATCAGCCACCAGGCGCGCGCCGGCGTGAAGCATCGCGACGATCGCCCCCTTCATGTCGGCGACGCCGAGCCCGCGGATGCGATCGCCGTCGATCGTCGCCACGAACGGGTCGGAGTGCCAGGCGTCGAGGTCTCCGGGCGGCATCGTGTCCATGTGAGCGGCGATGAGCAGCGTCGGTGCTCCCTCCCCGATCCGGTAGATCAGGTTCGGGCGCTCGGGACGGGCGCCGAGGCGCGATGCCTCGCCGAGACCGAACCGCGCGGCTGCGGCCTCGATCACCGGCACCGCTGCGCGC
>JAXLSW010000046.1:0-1344 GCA_046330415.1 Solirubrobacterales bacterium
GGTGGCCGCCGCGGCCGGCGCTCATCATCGGCGGCACGAACGTCTCGATGATCCCGATCGGGCCCATCAGGTCGACCTCCACCATCTTGCGCCAGTGCTCATGCGTGAGGCGGTCGACGGTGCCCCAGGTCGAGGTGCCCGCCACGTTCATGACCACATCCATCGACCCGTGCTCGGCGTGGACGCGATCGGCGAACGCGCCGACCGCCTCGCGGTCGGTCAGATCGAGCGGCTCCGCGAGCAGAACCGTCCCGCCGCGGGCGCTGATCGATTCGGCGGTCGCCGCGAGCGGCGCCGCCTGGATGTCGGTGATGACCACCGCGGCGCCGCGGGCGCTCGCCTCGATCGCCGTTGCCCGGCCGATGCCTCCGGCGGCACCGGTGACGAGGGCGACCTTCCCGGCGACGGAACCGCTCAACGGTGCTCGTCGTGCTCGATGCGGAGCGAGTTGATCAGCCCGGCGACCATCGAGTAGTGGCCCGCGAGCATGCAGAGCTCGATGAAGTCCTCGTCGCTGAGCTCGGGCCGCAGGGCCGCGAACGTCTCCTCGCTGATCGAGCGCTCGTCATGCAGCTCGTCGACCGCCGTCAGCAGCAGCCGGCGCCGGTCGCTCCAGGGACCGAGGGAGAGGTCGTCCTCGGCCACCGCCTCGATCTCCTCCTCCGTGAGGCCGACGCGCCTGCCGATGCCGCGGTGGTGTGTCGCCTCGTACTCGGCGCTCGTGCGGTGGGAGACGCGGAGGATGACGAGCTCCGTGTCCGCACGTGGCAGCTTGCCTCCGGGCATCAGCGCGCCCGCGAAGATCAGCCAGCGCCGGAAGAGCGACCGGTTGCGGCCGACGGTCGTGAACAGGTTGAGCGGCTTCTTCGTTCCCGCCGCGCGGGCCGAGATACCGGTCAGGACCGAGTTGACGAACCCGAGCTCGGCGCGCTTGGCGGGAGGGATGCGGGGTGCGGGGGAGCCCGAGGCCACGAACCGATCCTCTCACGACGAAGGGCCCGCCGGAGCGGGCCCTTCGTTCAGGTCGTCTTCGAGTTCAGGTCTCAGCGGACGATCACCTTGCTGAGGGCGCCCTCGCAGCCCCCCGACTTCTTCACCTTCGCGTAGAAGTAGCCGTCCTTGTAGCCGGAGTTCCCGATCGACCACTCACCGTTGCTCTCGGTGGTGTCGCTGCCGATCTTCTGATCGGTCTTCGGGTTCTGGGCGGTCGAGTCGCTCTTGTAGACCACGACCTGGCGGTCGGCGAGGCAGTCGCTGTCGCTGCTCTTGACCTTGCCGTAGTAGTCGCCGTTGGTGCCCTTGATCGTCACCTTGGACTGGACACCGGCCTGGGCGACGCCGCTG
>JAXLSW010000047.1:0-1335 GCA_046330415.1 Solirubrobacterales bacterium
TGATCTTTTGCTGGCCGACCTCGCCCTCCTTCTGGAGCTTCTCCAGCGAGGGCAGCACGACCGTCAGCAACTGCAGGATGATCGAGGCCGTGATGTAGGGCATGATCCCGAGCGCGAACAGCGACAGCCGCGAGAGCGAGCCGCCGCTGAACAGGTTCAGGAAGCCGAGGATGTTGCCGCTGCCGAACTGGTTCTGCAGGTCGTCGATCTGGGAGACCTCGACGCCCGGCGCGGGGATGTAGGCGCCGAGCCGGTACAGCGCCAGCATCGCCGCGGTGAAGGCGAGCTTGCGCCGGATCTCGGGGATCGCAAACGCGTTTCCGAGGATCTTGAGCATGGACTAGGAGTCGATCGTCTCGACCGAGCCGCCGGCTCCCTCGATCTTCTCGCGCGCGGTGGCGCTGAAGGCATGAGCCTTCACGGTGAGCTTCTTGGTGAGCTCGCCGTTGCCGAGGATCTTGACCGGGTGCTTGCGAGTTGCGAGGCCAGCCGCGCGGAGCGTCTCCGGGGTCACCTCGGAGCCGTCGTCGAAACGCTCCTCCAGCGTCGCCAGGTTGACGGGCTGGGTGTGCGTCCGGAACTTCTCGAACGGCATCGACATCTTCTTGTTCGGGCCGCGCAGCTTCCGCATCCGCATGTGGATCGGGTTCTGGCCGCCCTCACGGGCGACGTTGCGCTTGGCCCCGGCGCGGGCGCCCTGGCCCTTGTGGCCGCGCCCAGCGGTCTTGCCGTTGCCGGAGCCATGCCCGCGGCCGACGCGCTTGCGGTCCTTGCGGGTGCCCGGCTTCGGGCTCAGGTTGTTCAGCCCGATCTCCTCGGGATCCAGGCGCGCCATCAGGAGTCCTTCCCGGAGCCGGACGAGGCAGGCTCGACAGTGACGAGATGCTCGACCTTGCGGAGCAGGCCCTGAAGGTGCTCGTTGTCGGTGCGGGTCGACGACTTGCCGATCCGGCCGAGCTTCAGGGTGCGAAGGGTGTCGCGCTGCTGGGGGCTCGCGCCGTTGGCGGAGCGCACTTGCTTGAGGAGGACCTCGCCCATCAGGAACCTTCCTCCTCGGTGGAGTCGCCCGAGTCGGCGGGCGCCTCGGCCTCAGCGGGCGCCTCGGCCTCAGCGGTCTCGGCGGCCTCAGCGGCCTCAGCGGTCTCGGCGGCCTCAGCGGCCTCAGCGGCCTCAGCGGCCGGAGCCTCCTCGGCGACGGGCGTCTCGGCGACGACCGCGACGGGGTCGGGCGCGTCGCTCTCCTCGGAGTCACCCTCGGCCTTCTCGGCGTCCTTGGGGATCCCGAGCACCTCGCGGATGGTCAGGCCGCGCAGCTCCGCGACCTCCTTGGGACGG
>JAXLSW010000048.1:0-1277 GCA_046330415.1 Solirubrobacterales bacterium
GACCACGCGCTGGGGCGCCCGCTCCGCCGGGTTCCCGTAGCCGCCACCGCCCGCTTCCCAGCCTTTGACCCACTCGCCGGGGACGAGCGTCGCGTCGCCGATCGGCTCGCTGCTGGTCTCGGTCCCGTCGGCCTCGACCTTCCACGCCGCCGCGCGTGAGCCGGGGGCGCCGCCGAGGACACCCGCCGGCGGGTCGATCGCGAAGTCGGCGAAGTAAAAGGCCTGCATCGTGCCGCGAGTCGGGCCGAAGACCATCTCGCTCGCCGGGCCTCCGCGGCGGCGACCGGCACCACCGGTGTCGGCGAGCAGCCGATAGGAGCGGAAGCGCATCGGGTACTTCTGCTCGAGCAGCTCGAGCGAGTCGATGTAGACGGTCTTCGCGCAGTCGGGCATCGCGTAGGTGACCCAGCCGTCGGCGGTCGGGGAGCCGGGGCCGCCGTTGTTGCCGGAGACGAGCTGGTTGACGTAGGGCTGGCCGTCGCGCGGGTCGGTGCCGCTGAAGACGGAGTAGCCGACGCCCATCGCCCCGGCTCCCTCGGCGAGCCCCTGGCCGTCGCCGAGTTGGGCGAAGGCCGCCTGCAGCGGGTTGATGACGCGGTTGAGGATGTTCGTCGTCGCCATCGAGGAGGAGTGCGGGAAGGTGAGGCCGCCGACGGCGCTCCCCTCCCGGATCAGGACATCGATGCGGCGAAAGGTCCCGGCGTTGTGGGGGATGTCGGAGTCGAGGCAGTTGAAGACACCGATGTAGGCGCCGCCCATCGCCGCGCACCGCGAGAGGTTGATGCCGGAGGCGAGGCAGTCGACGTTGTCGCGCAGGTCGACCTCGATCCGCCCCTCGTCGGGGTCGATCGCGACCTTGACGTCCACGGGAACGCCGTCGGGGACGCCCGGCATCGGGTCGTGGGAAGAGGTGCCCTGCAGCTTCGCCTTCGGGAGCTTGGCGATCTCGTGGGCGATCCGGCGCTCGGAATAGTCGAGCCACTCGACCGCGAAGCGCTCGATCGTCTCGATCCCGTAGCGCTCGACGAGCTCGCCGATCCGGCGCTCGCCGATCCGGGCCGCGCCGATCATCGCCAGGTAGTCGCCGTACCACATGTCCGGCACCCGGATCCGGCGCCGGCACATACGGATGATGTCGGCGACGTCGGTGCGGTCGCGCTGGATCCGCACGCAGGGGAAGTTGAGCCCGCCCTCGTTGTAGAGGTCGGTCGCGTAGGGCATGTAGGTGCTCGGGTCGGCGTTGCCGCAGTCGGCCTGGTGGGCCTTCGCGCAGGCAG
>JAXLSW010000049.1:0-1190 GCA_046330415.1 Solirubrobacterales bacterium
CAGGTGCGCTGCGAGGGTGCCCGGCACGTTGGGAGGCCCGGCAGCCGCGTCCAACTCGCAATCGCAGGTCCCACAGACGTGCGATTGCGATTCGGTGCGCTGCCCATCGGAGAGCGTCGATGGTGGAGCGCTCCGGCTGCGAACGCGGGGCGCCTCAGCCACGTATGACGTGGTTTGCGCGCCCCGCGTCGATGGTTGAGCGCTCTGATTGCGAGGCGGCCTAGAAGCTGCCGCTCTGGCCGAGGCAGGCCTCGACGCCCTCGACGATGAGTTGGGCGCGGTAGTCGGCTCCCTCGGCGATCGGGTGCAGGTCGTCGGGCTGCATCAGCTCCGGGTGCTCGGCGACGGCGCCGGCCCAGTCGGGGGTCTGCGTCCCCGGGCGGGAGGCGGCGAACTCGGCGACGACGCGGTTCTTGCCCTGGTTGCCGACCCCGTCGACGGTGAGCCCGTGGATCGTCGGCACGACCATGCAGCGGTTGCCGATCTGGCCGGCGACCTTGTCGAGGTTGCCGGCGAGGATCTCGGGGTAGTTCGGGTTGTCGTTGGTGCCGGCGTCGAAGACGATCACCGACTGGGAGGGGCCGTAGCTCTCCTGGAAGAGGTCGTAGATCTGGTAGCTGTTGTAGCCGCCGACGGCGTTGGTCGTGACGGTGATCCCCTGCTCCTTCAGGTACTGCTCGATGTAGGGGGAGGTGAGCACCTCGAGGCTGTCGCCGACGACGAGCACCTCGCCGCTCCCGTCGAGGGGCGGGGGGGAGCCGGCGCCGAGGTCGTCGTTACCGCCGCCGCGGCGTGACGCGAGCAGGCCGCCCGCCTCCTTGCTCGCCGCCTTCTGCCCGGCGACGGTCCCCTCGGCGTTGCCGTCGTAGTCGGCCCGCTCCTCGCCGTCGCTCAGGCCCTGGTCGATCCCACGCTCGAGGCTGCTCGACATCGATTGCAGGTTGGAGAGAGCGAAGGCCTCGCGGCTCGCGGCGCGCTTGGCCGAGATCACGTCGGACTGGTCGGCCGCTTCGCCGTCGCCGAGCAGGTAGCCACCTGCCGACGCGGCGGCGATCAGCGCCACGGCGGCGACGATCAGACCGGCGAGCTTGAGGCGGCTCACGGCGAGTCGACCTCGATGTCGGCGAGCTCGGGAAGGTCGAGGCCGGCGTCCTCGAAGGCGGCCCGGTAGGCCTCCTTGTAGGCGTCGG
>JAXLSW010000050.1:0-1173 GCA_046330415.1 Solirubrobacterales bacterium
GGAGGTGGATGTCGGGCGCTGCGGCCTTGGCCCGCTGCAGCCACTCGCCGTAGTCGGAGAGCTCGTATTCGGGGTGGATCCCGCCCTGCATGCAGATCTCCGTCGCCCCGAAGCCGACCGCCTCGCGGACGCGCTCGGCGAACTCCGCCGGGTCGATCTCGTAGGCGTCGGGAGAGCGCCGCGTCTGCCCGAAGCCGCAGAACGCGCAGCCGACGGTGCAGACGTTGGTGAAGTTGATGTTGCGGTTGACGACGAACGTCGCCACGTCGCCCGCGATCTCGGCGCGGAGCTCGTCGGCCGCCTGCCGCATGTCCTCGATCGCCTCCGGACGTCGCTCGGCGAACAGCGCCGTGAGCTCCTCGAGGCTGAGCTCCTCCCCGCGCCGCCCCCGCTCGAGCGCGCGCGCGGTGAGGTCGGGCGAGCCGTTGACGTGAGGGGCGGACCCGTTGCTCTGGCGACCCGGACGCGAGCGCGGCAGGAACGTCGGGAACCGCTGCTCGACCACGCCGAGAACGCCCCTGTTCATCCACTCCTCGTTCATGTACTGGGGGTAGACGCAGAGCCGCTCGGTGAGCGCGTAGCCGCGTGGGCGCAGTTGCTTTCGCACCTGATGCGGGCTCGGGAAGGGATGTTCGGGTGAGATGTGGTCGCCGTTGGCGGAGAGGCCACCGAGATCCGTCGCCCCCGCTTCGACCAGGTCGATCCACCAGTCGGAGAGGTTGGGCGGCACCTGGATACCGACGCCGGGCAGCAGCCGCCGAGCCTCGGCGACGAGCCGCTTCATGTCCTCGAGCGAGACCGGCGAGGCCCAAGCCGGGAACTCCGGCCCTCCGGCGGCCTCGCTCTCCTCGCCGCTCCAGCGCCGCTCGCTCGCCTCCTCGGCGATGTCGGCGACCTCGGCTCCGTAGTAGCGCGGGTGCGGGACGAAGTTCTGGAGGATCACCTCCTGGATGTGCCCGTACCTGTCCTGCACAGACGCCAGCGCCTCCAGCGAGGCGATCCGCTCCTCCTCGCTCTCACCGATGCCGACGAGGATGCCGCTGGTGAATGGGATGCGCAGATCGCCCGCCGCCTCGATCGTCTCCAGCCGCACCGCCGGATGCTTGGTCGGGGAGCCGGCGTGGACCGTCTCCATCAGGCGCTCGCTGACCGACTCGAGCATCAGACCCTGCG
>JAXLSW010000051.1:0-1136 GCA_046330415.1 Solirubrobacterales bacterium
GGGGACATCCTGTGCCTCCAGGTCCCGATCAGGTCCGGGTTCGGCGGCTCGAAGGTCTTGGCGTGGCTGGCGAGCCGCTTCTCGGCGGCCTGCGGTGCGCCGTGGGCGCGGGGGAGGGCGCGCGCCTTCTCCCGCAGCCGCTTCTCGGCGGTCTCGTGGTAGCCGAGCATGGCCGGCTCGAACGGAAGCTCGACGAACTCGCAGATCCGCCGCAGCTCGCGTTCTGTGTGGAGGACGAGGTCCTCGAACTTGACCTCCATGTAGAAGCCGAGGTAGGGCTGCTGGGCGCGACCGCGGAGGACCCGGCTGCGCCACTTCTCGGCCGCCGCCTCGACCGACTGCGGCCCCCAGTCCTGCTTCAGCACCGACAGCGCGACGTCGCGCCCGTCGCGGATCAGGTGGATGAAGCGGGCCTCCGGCAGGTAGACCTGGATCTCCCGCATCGACTTCACGTATCCCGGCGTCTTGTCGCCCCAGTGCGCGTCCGGCTTGCCGAGCTTCGTCGCGTAGAGGCGGTAGAACGCCCGCACCGCCTCCGGCCCGGTCAGCGGGTCGAGCTCGGCCCACGCCGCGTCGAGCTCCTCCGGCTCGAGCTGGAAGTCGCCCCAGCGGCGGTGGCTCGTCATCAGCTCGAGCATCTGCTCGCGGCTAGCGCCGTGCTTGTCGCGGGCGGCGACGAGCTCGGGGATGAAGTGGGTCTCCGATGGGATCGCGAGCTGCGGGTGCGCGTCAAGCATCAGCCGCAGCAGCGTCGTTCCCGACCTGGTCGCGCCGACCACGAACGGCGCCGGAGCCGGCGCCGTCTTGGCGCGCTTGACCGCGAGGCGGCGGCTGTTCCAGCCCGCCGTCCGGTTGAGGAGCTCGCGGCGCAGCTTCACGATCCCGCTCCGGCGGCACGCTCGATCAACGCGGCGTAGTCCGTCACCGTCCGCGACCAGCTCAGCTCCTCGCGGCTCGCTCGAGCGCCGTCGGCGAGGCGCGCCCGCTCGGCAGGGTCGGCGAGCCGCTCGATCGCCGCGGTCATCGCCGGGACGTCGGGGCGCATCGAGGGGATGCCCGACGGCGCGTCGTCGTCGTGGACGTCGGGGATGAGGAGCCCGTTGACGCCGTCGCGCACCACCTCGTTCATCGGCGGG
>JAXLSW010000052.1:0-1047 GCA_046330415.1 Solirubrobacterales bacterium
CCTCGTAGCTCCACTCACCGTCGATCCCGAGCGCCGCGAAGGCGGCCGTGTGCATCCGCGGAGAGAGCGAGTGGGCGATCGGCTGGCCGAGGACGGCGAGGCGGTTCACCCCTCCATCATCCCGGCCGCTCAGCAGTTCGGTTTGCCTCCCGCCGCCGCTTGGGCGGCGTCGTACTCGTTGGAGGCGGCGAGGAACTCGTCGTAGCTGTCGGTGAAGAAGTGCTCGGCGGGGCAGGTGTTGGGCTTGACCACGTAGTACAGGTAGTTGTCGTCGCTTGGATCGGCCGCCGCCTGCAGCGAGTTGAGACCCGGGTTGGAGATCGGCCCGACCGGGAGCCCCGGGTACTTGTAGGTGTTGTAGGGCGAGTCGACCTCGAGGTCGGAGGGCTCGAGCGACTTCGAGTAGTTGTTTCCGATCGCGTAGCGGACGGTGGCGTCGATCCCGAGCGGCATCCCGGCATCGATCCGGTTGTAGATCACCGCGGCGACCTTCTTCGCCTCTTCGGGCACCTGCACCTCGCGTTCGATCATCGAGGCGATCGTGACGACGTCGAACTCACTGAAGCCCGCCTTCTTGGCCTTGCTCATGTTCACCTGCGCGAAGTTGGGCTCGAAGCCCTCGTAGAGCTGCTTGTCGACGAGGTCGGAGACCGGCGCCCCCTTCTCGACCTCGTAGGTCGCCGGGAACAGGAAGCCCTCGAGCGTGGCGTCCTTGGGACCACCGAGCTTCTGAACGTCGAACTTCTTCTGCGCCTGCTTGGCGGCCTCCTCGTAGTCGCCCTTGAGACCGGCCTTCTTGGCGACGTCGGCGATCTCGCCCGAGGTGAGGCCCTCCGGAATCGTCACGTCGATCGTCTTCACGTTCTTGACGGGCGCCGGCGCGGGCGCGTCGCCGCTTCCCCGGACCTTCTTGAAGGCGAACGCGGCTCCGGTGACGAGCAATACGATCGCCCCGATCGCGAGCAGGCGGCGGCGCCACAGGGTCCACCCGCTCGACGTCGTCGACGGTCGCGGGCGGCGGCTCCCCCCATCCCCCGACGCGCCGGC
>JAXLSW010000053.1:0-1332 GCA_046330415.1 Solirubrobacterales bacterium
GGGCTGGATCGGCGTCGACCCAGGCCGGCCCCTCCGGCAGGGCCGCGAGGAGCTCGTGCCCCTTCGCGGCGATGGCGGCCCGGGCCGCCTGCATCGCCCGGCGCAGGACCGGCGCCGCGTCGATCCGCTCCTGCCTGAGCTGGAGCTTGCCGCGCGAGATGCGGGAGACGTCCATCAGGTCGTCGATCAGGCGGGCGAGCTGCCTGGTCTGCCGGGAGAGGACCTCCACGGCCCACTTGCCCGCGTCCGGGTCGCCGGAGGACTCCAGGATCGCCGCGGCGTTGCTGACCGCGGACAGGGGGTTGCGCAGCTCGTGGGCGAGCATGGCCAGGAACTCGTCCTTGCGGCGGTCGTTCTCGCGGAGCGCCTCCTCGGCCCGTTGCCGCTCCGTGATGTCCACCGCCACCCCGCCGACGAGCGTCCGCCCGCCGGCGTCGGCCAGCGGGAACTTGTAGACGAGGAACAGGCCCTCGGACCCGTCGCCCCGGGGGCCGAGCTCGAGGGACTCGACCGGGCCGCCCGCGGCGGCCGCCGCGCGGATGTTCTCGAGATAGGTGCGCGCGATCTCCTCGGGGTAGATCTCGAAGACGGTCCGCCCGATCACCTCTCCCGGCGGCAGCAGGAACGTCTTCCGGTAGGTATCGCTCAGGTAGACAATCCGGCCCTCGTCGTCGGTGATCCAGGCCGGCGCAGGGCTGTTGTTCATGAAGGCCCGGAATCGCTCCTCGCTGGCCCTCAGCTCGGCCTCGGCGCGCTGGCGCTCGGTCACGTCGCGGGTCGTGCCCGCCACGGCCACGACGCCGCCGTCCTGGCCGAGCACCGGGACGAAGATGTAGTCGTAGATCCGGCGGCCGTTGGTGCCGGTGAACGGGACCTCGCCGCGGATCGGCCGCCTCGTGGCGACGACCTCCTCGATCTCGCGGTCGTGCATCGCGGCGTGCCAGGGCTCGTACCCCAGTTCCAGGCAGTTCTTGCCGATCGCGTCCTCGCGGCTCCGGCCCCACATCCTCAGGAGCGCCTCGTTCGCGTAGATGAACCGGTGGTCGAGGTTGAAGATGTAGACCAGGTCCGGCGTGTTCGACAGCGCCGCCTCGTACATGAGCCGCAGCCGCTCGGATTCGGCCGCGATCCGCCCCCGCTCGGCCTCGGCGCGTTTCCGCTCGGTGATGTCGAAGAACGAGGCGACGGTGCCGATCAGGCGGCCGTCGTCGTCGTGGACCGGCTGGGCGTTGACCGACCGCCAGGAGAGGCGGCCGTCCCGCTCCCGGACGCCCATCTCCACGTCGCGCACCGGCCGGCCCGTGCGGAGGGCCACGACGGCGGGCTGCTCGT
>JAXLSW010000054.1:0-1559 GCA_046330415.1 Solirubrobacterales bacterium
ATCTCCGACAGCGGGTTGGTCTGGTCCATGAACTGCGACAGCTGCGAGCTGCCGAAGAACTCGCGGACAGCCGCCGCCACCGGCTTGGCGTTGATCAGGTCGTGCGGCATCGCCGCGTCGATCTCGACCGAGCTCATCCGCTCGCGGACTGCGCGCTCCATGCGCAGCAGGCCGACGCGGAACTGGTTCTCCATGAGCTCGCCGACCGAGCGCACCCGGCGGTTGCCGAGGTGGTCGATGTCGTCGATGTCGCCGCGGCCGTCCTTGATCTCGACCAGCGCCCGCACCACCGCGACGATGTCCTCGCGGCGGAGGATGCGCAGCGTGTCCTCGGTCTCGAGGCTGAGCCGGGCGTTCATCTTGACGCGGCCGACCGGCGACAGGTCGTAGCGCTCGGAATCGAAGAACAGCCCGCCGAACAGGGCCTCGGCGGTCTCCAGCGTCGGCGGCTCGCCCGGGCGCAGCACCCGGTAGATGTCGAGCAGCGCGTCCTCGCGGGTCTGCGAGCGGTCGAGCGCCAGGGTGTTGCGGATGTAGGGACCGATCGTCAGGTGGTCGATGTCGAGGACCGGGATCTCCTCGACACCGTTCTCGACCAGCTTCTTGATCATGTCGCCGGTGAGCTCGTCGCCCGCCTCGGCGTAGACCAGGCCGGTCTGCTCGTTGATCAGGTCGCGGGCGAGGAACTTGCCGATGAGGTCTTCGGCACCGAAGTAGAGCTCTTCGAGCCCCTGCTCCTCGAGCTTCTTGACGAGGCGCGGGGTCAGCTTGGTGCCGGCCTCGGCCAGCGTCTCGCCGGAGCGCGCGTCGACGAGGTCGCTGGTCAGGGTCTGGCCGCGCAGGTGCTCGGGACGGTACTGGCTGCGCCAGCCGTTACCGGCGCGGAAGTACGAGACGTCGTCGTAGAAGGTGCTGAGGATGTCCTCCTGGGTCAGGCCCAGGGCGAGCAGCAGCGTCGTCACCGGCAGCTTCCGGCGCCGGTCGATGCGGACGTAGACGAGATCCTTGGCGTCGAACTCGAAGTCGAGCCAGCTGCCGCGATAGGGGATGATCCGGGCGCTGTAGAGGAACTTGCCGGAGCTGTGCGTCTTGCCGCGGTCGTGGTCGAAGAACACGCCCGGGCTGCGGTGCATCTGGCTGACGATGACGCGCTCGGTGCCGTTGACGACGAAGGTGCCGTTGTCCGTCATGAGCGGCATGTCGCCCATGTAGACGTCCTGCTCCTTGATGTCGCGGACGCTGCGCGAGCCGGTCTCGTCGTCGACGTCCCAGACGATCAGGCGCAGGGTCACCCGCAGCGGCGCCGCGAAGGTCATGCCGCGCTGGTGGCACTCCTCGACGTCGTACTTCGGCTCCTCGAGCTCGTACTTGACGAAGTCGAGGGCCGCGCGGTCGGCGAAGTCCTTGATCGGGAAGACGGAGCGGAACACCTCCTCGAGGCCGGACAGCTCGCGCTGCGCCGGTACGACGTGCATCTGCAGGAAGTGCTCGTACGACTGCCGCTGCACCTCGATCAGGTTCGGCATCACCGTGACCTCGGGGATGCGACCGAAGCTCTT
>JAXLSW010000055.1:0-1193 GCA_046330415.1 Solirubrobacterales bacterium
AGATGCCGGCGCCGACGACGCTGGCGATCCCGATGGCGGTGAGGCTGAACGGGCCGATCGCGGCGGAATCGAGGCGCTTGCGGTCGATCTTGGCCTGGGCGACGACTGCGTCGATATTCCCGGCGGCCATTTTCGAATCCTGTCAGAGTGCGGCCCCGGAAAAGGACGGGAGCGAGATGGCCACCGACGAGGAGAAGCAGGAAGCGGACGCCGGTGAGGGCGAGGGTTCGCGGTTCCTCCAGGAGGAGCGTGCGCACCGCCTCGCGAAGCTCGACGCGATGCGGGATCGGGGCGTCGATCCCTACCCCGTGCGCTTCGATCGCGACCACACGACGGTCCAGCTCCGCGAGCGTTTCGCCGGCCTCGACAAGGGGGCCGACTCCGGCGAGCGGGTGACCGTCGCCGGCCGGGTGATCGCCCTGCGCCGCCACGGCGGCCTCGACTTCATCGACCTTCGCGACGAGACCGGGAAGATCCAGCTGATCGCCACCCGCGACGAGCTCGGGGAGGAGACGCTGCACGACCTGAACGCGCTCGATCTCGGCGACTGGATCGGGACCGAGGGCGTCGTCGTCACCAGCCGCCGCGGCGAGCTCTCGATCCGGATCGAGCGCTTCGAGCTGCTCTCGAAGGCGCTGCGCCCGCTCCCCGACATGCGCCACGGGCTGACCGACCCGGAGGCCCGATACCGCCGCCGTTACCTAGACCTGATCGTCGACGACGACTCCCGCGAGATCTTCGAGAAGCGCTCGATCGTGATCGACGCGACCCGCCGCGTCCTGTTGGAGCGCGACTTCCGCGAGGTCGAGACCCCGGTGCTGCTGAGCCAGGCCGGCGGCGCCGCCGCGCGGCCGTTCATCACCCACCACAACGCCCTCGACATCGACATGTTCCTGCGGATCGCGCTCGAGTTGCCGCTGAAGCGGCTGATCGTCGGCGGCATGAACCGCGTCTTCGAGGTCAGCCGCGTCTTCCGCAACGAGGGCCTCGACACCCGCCACAACCCCGAGTTCACGATGCTCGAGGCCTACCAGGCGTTCGGCGACTACCACGACATGATGGAGCTCACCGAATCGATCATCGAGGCCTCCTGCATGGCCGCGAACGGGACGACCATGATCGACGTCGACGGCCGGCCGGTCGACATGAAGCCGCCGTACCGGCGGGCGACGATGGCCGAGCTGATCGAGGAG
>JAXLSW010000056.1:0-1095 GCA_046330415.1 Solirubrobacterales bacterium
GAGCCCGGCGAGCTCGAGGAGTTGCTCGGTCTCGAGGCGCGGATCCAGGCCAAGATCAAGGCCGCTGGGCTGTACGGGATGGAGTCGGACGTCATCGACGGACTCGGCGACGCGGACGCAGACGACGACCTCGAACTACGCAATTTCGCGGAGCGGCTGGAGGCCGGCGACGAGTCGTTACTCGACGACGCCGAGGAGGAATCGGGGGCATTCGTCGGCGAGGAGCTGCGGAGGATGATCGACCGCGCCGCCGCCGAGGGCGAGATCGCCCGGGTGCTGGCGATGCCTTGGGGGATAGGAGCCTGCTTTCGTCAGCAGCCTGATGGCCGTTCGCAGGGACCGCCAGGAATCTTCTTTGCGACGCGGACGAAGCCAATGGCCGACGCCGAGGAAGGTTTCCGCTACTGGCGGCACATTCCGTTTTCGGCCAACGAGGACGGCGAGCGCGAGCCGCTGTCGCTCGACCTCGAAATCCTCCGGGTGATCGACCCCGGTGGGGGAGAGGCGGTCGATTCGCTTGAGGGCGTCGATCTCGAGGTCGCCTGGTCAATCGCCTCGGAGAGCATCGTCGCCACCCACAATGAGCGGAGCGACCTTCGCGCGAGACAGGAGTCGGTCGGACCCCGTCAGCGCTGGGCTCTCGAACTCTTGCGGGATCCGACGGTGGCCCTGCCGAGTCTCGATCGGGCCGAGCGGGCGATCGCTGCGCTCTCGGTCGAGCGGAGCTCAGCCGTTCGGCGGGCGCTCGGTCAAGTTCAGGAGAAGCTCGACGCTGGCGAGATCAGCAGGAATGAGGCGGCGGCAGCCGTCATCGAGACCGTCGAAGGATTCGGCTTGCGTAAAGTCGAGACGCTGCCGCTGGTCGGAAAGATCGCGCCGGATGATCTGGGGGTGGTCTGCTGGATGGCGGTCCTGCCCGGTAGCTGACTTGGGGCCGCCCTGAGGAATGTCTGCCCCTCTCGGCACCGAGTGCGCCCAGCGAGCGAACCCGAACCTCGGGTCACTCAGTGCTTACGCCGATTCGAGTCGAAGGCCCCTCCCAGGATGGCTCGGACAGAGTTTGAGTTGGGGTCTTTGGGCGCTTGCTGGGCTCGC
>JAXLSW010000057.1:0-1039 GCA_046330415.1 Solirubrobacterales bacterium
GGCCGTCTCGGCGACGCCGAGGCCGGGGAGGACGACCAGGAACTCCTCGCCGCCGGTCCGGTAGGCGAGCTCGAACGCGCGGAGCTGGCCGCGGATGATCTCGGCGACGCGGACGAGGACGTCGTCACCGCAGGGGTGGCCGATCGTGTCGTTGACCCGCTTGAAGTGGTCGAGGTCGCAGCAGACGAGGCCGACCGGGGCGTCGGCGGTGAGCGACTGCTGGCTGAGCTCGGCGATCCGGTTCTCGAGCGCCTTGCGGTTGAGCAGCCCGGTCAGCGGGTCGATGACCGACTCGCTCCGGTACTTGAGGTCGGAGTACATGAGCGCGGTCGAGAGGATCGCGACGCCGCAGATCAGGGCGGCGGGCATCAGCAGGATCGGCGGGTAGTCGCGGACGGCGCCCGCGTCGGCGCCGAGCATCACGGCGCAGAGGAGCGCGAGCGTGATCAGCACGCCGGCGACGATCCCGCGCCCCGAGAAACGGGTACTGAGGGTGACGATCGGCAGCGCGAACCAGATCGCCGAGATCAGCTCCGGCGCGTCGGTGAGCAGGACTGCGGCGGCGATCATCAGCTGGGCGCCGACCCAGGCGCCGAAGATCCAGTACTCGGGCCGCTTGACCTTCTCGGCGCGGCCGTCGGCGAGGGCGAAGAAGATGCCGGCGAAGAAGAGCAGCGGCAGCGTCTGCCAGCCGATCCACGGCCCGCATGCGATGAACGCGACCGCGAGCACGCCGAACGTCATCAGCCTGACGTTCTGCAGCCGCCGGTCCATCTCCAGCATTCGCTGCCGGTCGTGGTCCCGGGCGATCAGCCAACTCGATCCCCCTTCCATAGACGGTTTATCGGCCACCGTCCGGAATCTGTGAATCGCCTGCTCAGGCGGGAGAAGTTCCGCTCAGGAAGCCGGCCGGAGGACCTGATGGATCCCCTCGGCGCTGCCGTCGGCACCGACGTCGACGACGACGGCGTTGATCCAGACGTTCTCCTCCGCGGTCCGGAACCGCGCCGGCATCTGCGTCACGAAGCGCCCGAGCGCG
>JAXLSW010000058.1:0-1001 GCA_046330415.1 Solirubrobacterales bacterium
GTGACGAAGACGATCGGCACCACCTTCGGCGGTCGCCCGTTCAAGATCTCCGTGATCGGCACGCCCGATCACATCGCGAGCCTCGAGAGCGACGCAGCCTTCTGGCGCGGCGTCCGCGACGGCTCGATCTCCGAGACGGAGGCGCTCGCACGACTCGACTCGGGCGACGCTCCGCCTTCGTTCGGGTGGATCACCGAGACCCCGCACGGCAACGAGCCGGCGGGCGGCGAGGCGAGCATGCGGATGCTCTACGAGCTCGCGGCCCGGACCGACTGCGCCAACCTGCGCCGGCTCGACAACATGACCGTGTTCATCGACCCGGCCCGCAACCCGGACGGACGCGACAACAACACGCGTACGACCGCCTACTCGTTCGACCCGAACCGCGACCTCGCGTTCCAGACGCAGGACGTCAACACGCAGGCGCTCGACGAGATCAACAAGTACCCGGGGCTGTTCTTCATCGACGCCCACCAGCAGTCGAGCGGCTACTTCTTCCCGCCGAACGAGGATCCCGTGCTCCACGAGATCTCGCACTTCGCCCTGGACACGATCCAGGAAGAGATCGGCCCGGCGCTGCAGAACCGGTTCAACGACCAGGGCCTGCAGTACCGCAACTACAACGCCTACGACCTCTTCGCCAACGAGTACGGCGACGCAGGCCCGTCCCTGTTCATGGGCGCTGCCGGCATGACCTACGAGAAGGGCACCAGCGAGGTCTACGGCAAGCAGGTCTACGACCACTACCTCGCCATGGACGAGACGCTCAACATCGTCTCCAAGGAGGAGCAGACGCTCAGCCGCGAGTGGGTCTCGCAGTGGCAGGAGGCGAAGGAGCAGGGCGAGAACTGCGAGCTCCAGGAGAACGTCCTGGTCAGCCCGCTGCACACGCCGCCCAGCGGTGAGATCGCCCAGCAGCCGAACATCTCGATCTGCGGCTACTACCTGAAGGCCGGAGCGCATTCCGGCGACGTGGCGCGGGTCATCGACCTGCTCCGCGG
>JAXLSW010000059.1:0-3425 GCA_046330415.1 Solirubrobacterales bacterium
GCGCCCTGGACGTCCCCGGGGCGGCCGTCGGGTTCCCGACGGCCGACGGCGCAAACGGATGGTGCGACGACCACGGGATTTCGCCCAACAACTGCTTCGCCAAGTTCTTGAGCCACACCGTCCCATCGGGGCCAGACGCGCAGGAGTACCGGGGATGACCACGACCATGCTCTCGGGCGACTGGTGTCGGGCCTGCGGCGTTCCGCTGCCCTCGCCTGCCGACACGTGCCCGTCATGCGAATGGCCCCTCGTCGAGCCCGACTTCGGTGACCCCATCATCGGGCTGTGCGTTAAGGCAGCCGGGGGCCTCCGCCCCAAGTGGGGCGTGGTGACTGGAGTCGCGGACGGCTACGCGAAGGTGCAGGTCAAGGCAGACGAGGTTGTGTCCGTCGAGGTCGCCGCGGTTCCCACCCTCGAGCGCCGGGCGTTCGATGGCGACGACCTTGCGAGCGCCCCTGGTCGCCTGATGGCGGCGCACATCGCAGCACGCGACGGAGCGCTCAAGGCGAAGTGGGATCCCCGCGCCGCGTTCGACGCAGCGTGGGCCATGGGCGTCGACTCGATTGCACTGCGTCGCGCGGCCGTCCCCGACTGGCTCTCGCTTGGACTGGACCAGCACGCAGACAGTGTCGGGCTTTCTCCATCCGAGGTGGCCTGGCTGCGGGCCCTCGACGCCAGCCGCCGTGGCGACGCTGGAGCGGTCCTCCAACAGGTCTCCCTGTTGCCCGGAGTGTCGTACCCGGGCAAGGTCGGGCTGATCACCCGCCACATTGAGGCCATTGGGGCCGACCACGAACTCAAGACGGTCGCGCTCGCCGCCCTCACCCCGCTCACGGAGGTGGACTCGGTCGCCTCCGCGCTCGTTGTCGTGCTCGGCGGAGGGACCATGCCCGAGCGCATCGAAGCGATGAACGTCCTCTCCGCCGCCCTCGCGGCAGTGGATCAGACGACCGGTGCCCGAGCCACGGCCATGGCCGAAGCTGCGGGTCGAGGGGTCATCCTTGATCCCGAGGAGCTCCCGCTGCCGCTCGCTCGAGCCGTCGCCCTTTGGATGCGTGGCCGACAGGGCGACGATCTCGACGGCGTCGCCGGAGAGCTCCTCGCATTGCCGCTGACGATGGTCGACGACCTCGTCGATTCCGGCTCCCTGACCGCGGCAGCGCTTCGCACACCGCTGCTTGAAGGACCGAACGGCCCTTACCTGCGGGCTCGGGTCGCGCCCGGATCCCTGTCCATCGAGGAGACCTACGAGCTCGGGTTCCTCGGCGAGTACGCGCGCCGCCTGTACACGCTCGGCGACCTCGAGCGCCTGACCCAGTTCCCGGCCGGCGACCCGCACGGCGACCACTACGGCTCGCTCCTCCGCCTACGCAACAACCCTGCGGCCGCAGTCCGCGAGGGACTGCGGCCGCAGGCCCTCGCGCGGCTCGAGCAGGTCGATGTCTACCTCGGGGCGCTGAAGGATGGCGGGCCGGCGCTGCCGCCCGCCCCGATCCTCTCCGATCCCACGCTGTGGCGGTTGCTCCGGGCAGCGGCCCTCAAGGGGCAGATCACCCTGAGCCCCGAGGAGCGCGTGGCTCATCCGGCGTTCACCGGCTGGTGCGACCTGGTCGAGATGCAGCGCCTCTGCTTCGCAGGCGAATGGCGACAGGTCGAAGCCCTCGGCCTGCGGCTCGTCGACGAGCTCGGCGAAGAGGCCCTGCGCGACGAGGCGCTCAACATGGCGGCGTACGCCCAGGCAGTCCTTGGCCGGCCGGCCGATGCGCTCCGCCTCCTCGAGGACGCGCTCGGCGGGAGCTACACCGATGCGTTGGTGGTGAACGCGAGCGTCGTCGCAACGGAGCTCGGTTCGGAGGCTGCCGCAACGTTCCTCGCCAAGATCTATGACGAAGCTCCTGACCGGTCGATCGGCGCCCAGGCGCTGCTCAAGGGCGTCGCGCTGTGGCTGGCGGACGATGATGCCGACACGCTGCCGGCGCCCATCGTGCTCTCGGTACGTCGGGCGCTGCAGGAGCCCCAGGGCAACGAGGCCCTCAAGACGTTTCTGACCGTTGCCTCAGGCCAGGACGCCGAGTGGCTCGCTTCCGCGCCGGTCGTCGCAACTAACCCAGAGCAGACGGACATGGTGGATGTCTGGCGCACCTGGGCCGGCGCGACCAGCCTGGGCCCGGTCACAATCACCGACTACGCCAACGTGCTCATCCCGCTGAACAGGCGCGAGTCCATCTACCTCCTGGGCGGATGCGCAGCTGCAGAGGTTGATCAGCCTCCTGATCGACGCAGTGGGGGTCGACTTCGGCGAGGCGGCGTGGGTGGTTGGCGCTGTCAGGGCCCTGGCCGAGAGCCGCCTGCTCAACCTCGTTCAGGAGACGATCCTGATGTGCCAGGCAGGCGCCCACGTCGCGTTCAAGCTGCAGCAGGATGGTGAGGAGATCTCCGAGGAGTCGGAGCGAGAGATGCTGTTCGCCCCCGCCGAGCGCTGGCACGCGGAGAAGGGAGACCTTCCCGACGAGCTCAAGCGGATCGTCGATGAGGACGTTGGCCGCTGCCTCGGCATCGGCCTGGTGTCGATCTTCATCGTCACGAGCCGCCGCATGGATGTGTTCGGTTCGCAGTGGGATGCCCTCGTGCAGCGCGAGCGGTGGGATACGCAGAACCGCTACGCCATTCTGCGCATGGAGTCGGACCTGCTCGACGACATCGAGGCCTACGTCGATCGGTGTCGCCGCCATCTCGCGCGCGTCGCCCGGTTCCCCAGGCCGGACAAGACGGAGGAGGTGCGCCGGGACATCGCGAGCGACGTCGACAACTGGAGCCGCAACCTGGCTCGCCTGAGGAGCATGCTCTGATGCAGCGCAACCCGTACCTGATCCTCGGTCTCCCCTTCGGGTCGTCGCGCGACGAGGCAAATGTCGCGTTCGCGCTCCGGGGCCGGGCGCTGCGTCGCCAGGGAGACGCTGGGAAGGACCAACTCGTCGAGCTGACCTGGGCGCTGAACCAGATCGACGAGGCGATCGCCGATCCGGACTCCGCGCTCGACATCTACCGGATCCCCGCGGACCCTACGGCCTTCGACCCCGAGGGCCGAGGGCTGTTCACGCCCCCGCCCGAGCGCATGGAGCGGCGGACCGAGTCGTCGGGGGCCGATGTCCGGGCCTCCGTCGAGCGAGCGATCGCCGACATGCTGCTCTGGATCGCCCACAACCTCGGTCAGCAGACCGACGTGCCCGCCCGCTGAGAACAAGGAAGGCCATGAGAAAGACCGAGCGTGAAGACCTGGCCGAGGCCATGGACCACATCCTGACGCTGCTCGATCGCGTCGATCGGACCACCGAGCAGATGCAGACCGTGCTCATGATCCGGGAGCCGAACTCGACGGCGGCCGCCGAGGCCTACGAGGGCTTGCGGAAGCAAGTCATCGCCAC
>JAXLSW010000060.1:0-1764 GCA_046330415.1 Solirubrobacterales bacterium
GGTGCACCGCAACGTGCTCGACGGGACGACGGACGACTGCTTCGCCTACTCGGCCCGCGTGAACTGGGACATCAAGGGTCACCTCGGCTACGAGGAGGGCGCGCTGCGCTCGCACGAGTGCGAGTGGGCCGCTTCGCTCGGCGCCTGGGCGCACTACTACACCGACCACGACTTCGAGAACCCCTTCCGCAAGTTCGCGGATCGCCTCACGTGGGGCGTGGACGCGGCCTTCGCCTGGGGCGGGTTCTCGTTCACCGCGGCGTACAGCGCGTTCGAGTGGAGCACCGACAACTTCAACGACCTCGACGGCTTCTCGTGGCTGGCGCAGGCCGGCTACCTCTTCCCGGGCACGGCCTGGGAGATCGCGGCCCGCTATGACCACTACGAGCTCAACGACGCGGACGCCTCGGCCGACGAGATCGGCGTGGCGGTGAACTACTACATCGACGGGCACGCCGACAAGGTGACCCTCGACGTGGCGTTCATCACGAGCGACGACATCAACCCGATCGGTGACACGTACGCCGGCTACTCGCCGTCGTTCGACAGCGACGCGGTGCTGATCCGCCTGCAGTGGCAGCTCGCACTCTAAGTTCGTACACGAACTGAGGTTGACGACGCCCGGCCGATCTTCGGCCGGGCGTCGTTCTTTTCACGCTGCCACTGTCATCTCCTCGCGCGGCGGTTCCGGCGCTCGCTACCGAGGGGAGCAACCCCAGGCCCGGCGCGAGTTGAGGGGGAGCAAGGGGCTCGACGCCCTGCGGGGCCCGCGCGCCGCCGGGCCGCGCGCAGACCCCTAGAGCCGAACGGGCCTCGCGTGCCAGCGATGCGGGCGGCAGAGGGCCTCCAGGGCAGCGATCGACGACGCCCGGCCGAGAAATCGGCCGGGCGTCTCCATTTGGACGCTGCCCCTGTCATCTCCTCGCGCGGCGGTTCCGGCGCTCTGGCGCGCCGCGCGAAGGGGGGGCCACCGCCGCCGATCCCACCGGGGCGGGGGCGCCGGCGTGGACTCGAGCGGACCCGGGGGCCGGGGGGGGAGAGGCTACTTCTTCCGCGCGGGAGCGCGGGACGCTACAAATCCGAGGTTCGCCCTCTCTGGGCCGACAGGAGGTCTGCATGCGATCGATGGTCTCGATGTCCCTCGCCGGCGGCGTGCTCGCCCTGGCCGCGTTCGCCACGCCGGCGCTCGCCGATACGTCGTCCCGTGAGGTCCAGTCGGCGGTCGACGCCTACCTCGCGACGTCCAAGGCCGACGCCTCCCTCGTGGGCGGTGCGGGCCAGGCCGGCTACGACGGCGGCTTCTGGATCCGCGGCGGCTCGTTCCTCATGAAGATCAACCTGACGCTGCAGACGCGTTGGGAGGGCTTCGACTGGGACGACTCGGCCGTCGAGCCGAGCCCGGGCGGCGACCTGTCCGGCTTCTCGCTTCCCCGCGCGACGCTGAAGTTCTCGGGCGACGCGACCTGCGACGTCCACTACTACGCCGAGCTCGAGTTCGGCCACAGCGGCCTGTGGGTCGACAACCGGAACGGGATCGAGTCCCTGACGACCGAGTTCGCGTTCGCCGGGACCGGCCAGTTCACCGGTCGCCTCCCGAACGGGAGCAACTCGGCGTCCGACTACTACGGCACGCTGCGCGAGGGCTGGATCGAGTACGAGACGAGCCCGTACGCCATCTTCCGCATGGGTCTCGTCAAGACGCCGACGACGCGTCAGCTCATGACGCCCCCCGAGATGCAGCAGTTCGTCGACATCTCGATGGCC